>NZ_ANAC01000055.1 GCF_000341225.1 Nocardiopsis alba DSM 43377 | reverse complement strand
CATGGGTAATGCGAGTAATGCGAGTGTGTGGGCGTACGCGGATGTGTTCATCGCTCCTGTGGACGCGGTGATTCCCGAGGGGGGTCGTCCGTTCGGTCCTGAGTGGGAGCAGGTGGGGCTTCTGGATGGTGAGGAGGGTTTCACCGAGACGGTGGAGGTGGAGTCGGAGGATCTGTACGCCTGGGGTGGTGTGCTGGTGGCTTCGACTCATAACAATTTCAAGGTGACGCGTAAGTTCCTGCCGTTCGAGGACAACAAGACGGTTTATGACCTGATGTATCCGGGTCATGGTGTTGATTTCTCTGGTGATGGTGGTTACGAGGGTGAGATTCGGGTTCCGGATCTTCAGGCGCGGTTCAAGATCGCGTTCGAGACTCGTACGGGTGATCTGGTGAAGCGGACGGTGTCCGCGAACTATGCGCAGGTGGCGGAGCGTGGTGAGTCCACGGAGAACGCCACGGAGTTGGCCAAGCGTGAGATCACGGTGGCGATCTATCCGACCGAGGGTGATGAGCCGACCCTGTTCTACACCTACAAGGG
>NZ_ANAC01000054.1 GCF_000341225.1 Nocardiopsis alba DSM 43377 | reverse complement strand
ATCGCCAGAACCCACGCCTCCCACGTCCGCCGCTCAACAACCCCCGGATCCACCACCAAAAGCTCCAAGGCATTGTCACAAAAGCTGTCTATGAGCCAATGCATACCCCCGACACCATCACCAAGAGAATCAACTCCAGACTTCGCGTAATACGAAATCAGTTCGAGATCCTCCTCATTCACCTCACGAACAATCTCAGGCCTCTCAACACGCATACCCATTCTCCAACTCCACACAATTAAGACAAACAAACATCAAACCGAAGGCAAAAACACAAGGTCAAACGGGGAAGGCGTCGAGCCAACGCCCCTCGAGGATCCCCTCGGGAAAGTAATCGCTCTCGACCTCCAACGAGACACCCTCCACCCGACCATCCCGGACCAGACAGGCCATCCCCAACAACTCCAACGGCACGATCCCCCGCAACTGCCCCTTGGCCAGATCCGCCGCCGTGTACTCCCGATACGCCTCCAACGCCCGAACCAGAGCCTCGTTGAAACCGTCCCCGTCTCTGGCGATCAGCCGACCCAACACCTCCATCTGCGGCACCGCCATCAACCCCG
>NZ_ANAC01000053.1 GCF_000341225.1 Nocardiopsis alba DSM 43377 | reverse complement strand
ACGCTGACCACGTTCTGCGGCAGGAACGAACCCGGGATGGCGCCCACCGCGAGCAGGAACAGCAGGATCAGCGCGGTACGCATCGAGGTGAGCGTGCGCCAGATCCAACGCGCCCATCCCAGGACGCCGATGCCCTTGGGGCCCGGTTCGGACCGCTTCCCGGACGGGGCGTTCTCCGAGGTTTCGGATGTGGTCGTGGTCATGTCAGATCACCGTCTGGAAGTCGGCGGCCCAACGCTGCATCCCGATGGTCATCTCGGTCCACAGTCCGCTCACCATGGCCAGACCGACCAGGACGAGCATGACCCCGCCGACCACCGTGACCGTGCGGGTGTGGCGCTTGAGCCATCCGAAGGCGTTGAGCGCGCGCCGGTAGAGCAACGAGGCCAGCACGAAGGGCAGCCCCAGACCGACGCAGTAGATCAAGGACAGGAACATGCCCCGGCCGGCGCCGCCCTCGACGAAGGCCAGGGTCTGCACCGCGGCCAGGGTCGGGCCGATGCACGGGGTCCAGCCCAGCCCGAACAACACCCCCAGCAGAGGGGCTCCGGCCAGGCCGGCGCGGGGCAGGCGGTGGAAGCGGAACTCGCGGCCGAAGCCGGGCATGACACCCATGAACGCCAGCCCGAGCACGATCGTGAGCAGGCCCAGCACCCGCGTGATCGGGTCGGTGTAGGCCATGAGCAGATCGCCCAGCCAGCCGATGAAACCACCGACCGCCACGAAGACCAGCGTGAA
>NZ_ANAC01000052.1 GCF_000341225.1 Nocardiopsis alba DSM 43377 | reverse complement strand
AGAGCTCATCTCAAAAGTCCTCGCTGTGCTTGGCCAGATGCTTGTAGCAGATGAGGATGCAGGCGATGCCGAGCATGGCCAGGAAGTTGGAGGCCTTGCGTTCCCAGCGCACGTTCAGTCTGCGGTAAGAGCCCAGCCAGGCGATGGAGCGCTCGACCTTGTACCGGTGCCTGCCCAGTCGCTGGGACGACTCGACGCCGGGGCGGGCGATGCGCACGCCGATCTGGCGTTCGCGCAGCCAGCGGCGCCGGTCGCGGGAGTGGTAGGCCTTGTCGCCGTGCAGCTTGGCGGGGCGTCGCCTGCGGGGTCCTCGGCGTGAGCGCACCGCGGGGATGCCTCGCACCAGGGGTTTGAGCGCTTCGCCGTCGTTGACGTTGGCCGCGGAGATCGCGCAGGTCAGCGGCAGCCCTTGGTTGTCGCACAGCAGATGGAGCTTGGAACCGGGTTTACCCCGGTCGGTGGGGTTTGGCCCTGTCTTCTCCCCCTCTCTTGGCGCGGATCGACTGGGAGTCGACGGTGGCGCGGGACCAGTCCAGCAGGGCCCTTCTGCCCAGCTCGTCCAGAACCGCGCGGTGGATCGTGGGCCACAGGCCTGTCGCGGTCCAGGTCTGGAACCAGCGGTGGGCGGTGGCGCGGGTGATGCCGAACAGGCCGTCGGCCTTCTCCCAGGAACAGCCCGAGGCCTGGACGAACAGCACGGTGGTCAGCACTGCTCTCTGGTCAGCGCGGGGGCGGCCGGTCTTCGGCGGCGAGGGCAGTAGCGGCTGGACGATCTCCCAGAGCCCATCGGGCAACACATCACTCACAGTCCGTGATCATGGCAGGTTCAGAGTCGTCTCGCAGGGCTTTTGAGATGAGCTCT
>NZ_ANAC01000051.1 GCF_000341225.1 Nocardiopsis alba DSM 43377 | reverse complement strand
TGAGGTTTTCTCAGTGAAATGGTCGTCGTGAAGTGAGTTGATCCGCGCGATCCCTGGCAGGCAGGACGAGTGACACCTGGATGCGAACAGACGTAAAGCCCCTGGTAGGACAGGTCTCACCACAAGATCATGTCCACAACCACCAGAGGCTTCACGTTGGTCACCTATTCTGCCACCCTCGATGTTCCCCGTCACCTCGTCGAGTTCCTCGCCCGCCACCTGGCCGCCCACCGGCAACGGATCGCCACCCCCAAGGGCTCACGGGCACTGGGACCCTTCCGCCAAGCGGTCCTGGTGCTGCGCTGGTTCCGTGAACGCGGCTGCGTGCACTGCCTGGCCCGTGACGCCCACATCTCCCAGGCCACCGGCTACCGCTACCTACACGAAGGCATCGACGTCCTAGCCGACCAGGCCCCCGACCTGCACCAGATCTTGGACCGCTGCCTGCACCAAGGCATAGCGCACACCATCCTCGACGGCACACTGATCACCACCGACCGCATCACAGGCGTCCGTGAGAACGGCAACGACCTGTGGTTCAGCCAAAAACACAAGGCCTTCGGCGGTAACCTCCAGTTCCTGTCCGCGCCGGATGGCACCCCACTGTGGGTCTCCGATGCCGAGCCCGGCTCCACCCCCGACATCACCGCCGCCCGTATCCACGCCCTGCCGGCCCTGTACAAGGCAGCGGCCCAGGGCCTACCGGTTCTGGCCGACAAGGGCTACCAGGGCGCCGGTATCGGCGTGCACACCCCCATCAAACGCCCCACCGGAAAGAGCGAAGGAGCTCTGCACACGGACACGCGGATGTACAACGCACTGTTGCGGCACGTCCGTGCTCTCGGTGAACGCACCGCAGCCGAACTCAAGGAGCGCTGGCGTGCGCTCAAACACGTCACGCTGAGCCCCTGCCGGATCGGCGATATCGCCCGTGCGACTCTGGTCCTCAACCGGCGATGGAAATGATCTTCGTTGAGAAAACCTCAGTG
>NZ_ANAC01000050.1 GCF_000341225.1 Nocardiopsis alba DSM 43377 | reverse complement strand
ACAGTCCGTGATCATGGCAGGTTCAGAGTCGTCTCGCAGGGCTTTTGAGATGAGCTCTTAGCCCTTGAGCGCAAGTCCGAGCAGATCCGGGAGTATCAGTCCATCCTCTTCCCAGGACTGATCCAAACTCCTGACTACGCCCGCGTCCTGATCAAAGCACGCACGCCCCAGGCCAGCGAAGAGGAGGTCGAGGAGCTTGTCACCGCTCGCATGGCTCGGCTCAGCGACCTGACGGATCGCGGAAGCCTGCTGTGGTTCGTCGTCGACGAAGCCGTGATACGTCGACCGATCGGGTCCGAGAAGATCCTCGCTGACCAGCTCAAAAAGATCATGGATCTAGTGGAAGACAACAGCATCCGGTTGCAGGTGCTCCCTTTGGAGAACCACCCGGGCTTGTGTGCGCCCTTCCGACTGGTCTCCCTGGCCAAGGGCCGGATGGTGCTCTATGCAGAGCACGCAGTAGGTGGTGAGATCCTGGAGTCTCCCGATCTCATCAACGAGACATTGACCCTCTTCAGCGCGATGCAGGCCGAAGCGCTATCGTCCCAGGCGACGATCGAGCTGATCAGCAAGATGAAGGAACTGTTGACATCATGAACAAGCAGTGGCACAAGAGCAGCTACAGCGACGGGCGCGGTGGAAACTGCGTCGAGGTCTCCGAGGGTTCGACCACTGGCATCCGAGACACCCAGAATCGCGATCTGGGCCAGTTGGATGTACCGCTCCCCGAGTGGAATGCCCTGCTCAACGCGATCCGCACGAGCTGACACCTGAAAGTGAACCGACCCCCGCCAGGTGTGTTGGCGGGGGTCGGTCGTGTTCGTGCACCCCTAGGGTAACCGCCATACGTATCAACGCAAGGGGAGATATATCTGTTCGAGAAGAAACGAGGACTACTCCCCAGCTCTGAAGGGAAGGAGAAGTTTCGTACCTCCGCATCATCTCAGCCGAAGTCATGATCTGAGAACACCCCATCCCCCGAGTGCACGACCTCTCTTAGAGCTCATCTCAAAAGCCCTGCGAGACGACTCTGAACCTGCCATGATCACGGACTG
>NZ_ANAC01000049.1 GCF_000341225.1 Nocardiopsis alba DSM 43377 | reverse complement strand
ACGTAGCCAACCAGCCATGCCCTTGGCAGGACAACTGGCACACCAGAGGTTCGTCCGTCCCGGTCCTCTCGTACTAGGGACAGCCCTTCTCAAGTCTCCAACGCGCACAGCGGATAGGGACCGAACTGTCTCACGACGTTCTAAACCCAGCTCGCGTGCCGCTTTAATGGGCGAACAGCCCAACCCTTGGGACCAACTCCAGCCCCAGGATGCGACGAGCCGACATCGAGGTGCCAAACCATCCCGTCGATATGGACTCTTGGGGAAGATCAGCCTGTTATCCCCGGGGTACCTTTTAGCCGTTGAGCGACACCGCTTCCACACGCCGGTGCCGGATCACTAGTCCCAGCTTTCGCTCCTGCTCGACACGTCCGTCTCACAGTCAAGCTCCCTTGTGCACTTACACTCAACACCTGATTACCAACCAGGCTGAGGGAACCTTTGGGCGCCTCCGTTACTCTTTAGGAGGCAACCGCCCCAGTTAAACTACCCACCAGACACTGTCCCCGAACCGGATCACGGTCCAAAGTTAGATGCCCGAAACAGTCAGAGTGGTATTTCACCAACGCCTCCACCGCCACTAGCGTGACAGCTTCACAGGCTCCCACCTATCCTACACAAACCATCCCAAACACCAATGTCAAGCTATAGTGAAGGTCCCGGGGTCTTTCCGTCCTGCTGCGCGAAACGAGCATCTTTACTCGTAGTGCAATTTCACCGGGCCCATGGTTGAGACAGTGGGGAAGTCGTTACGCCATTCGTGCAGGTCGGAACTTACCCGACAAGGAATTTCGCTACCTTAGGATGGTTATAGTTACCACCGCCGTTTACTGGCGCTTAGATTCCCAGCTTCGCAGGCCGAAACCCACTAACCAGTCCTCTTAACGTTCCAGCACCGGGCAGGCGTCAGTCCGTATACAGCGTCTTACGACTTCGCACGGACCTGTGTTTTTAATAAACAGTCGCTTCCCCCCGCTATCTGCGACCCCACCCAGCTCAGAAGGCACGCTTCATCACCGGACAGGGCTCCCCTTCTCCCAAAGTTACGGGGACAATTTGCCGAGTTCCTTAACCATGGTTCACCCGAACGCCTCGGTATTCTCTACCTGACCACCTGCGTCGGTTTAGGGTACTGGCCACACACGAACTCGCTAGAGGCTTTTCTCGACAGCATGGGATCACTCACTTCACCAAAAACGGCTCGGCATCACGTCTCA
>NZ_ANAC01000048.1 GCF_000341225.1 Nocardiopsis alba DSM 43377 | reverse complement strand
CTTAGGTTCTAACGGTCGTTGCAACACCCCATCTCTGAAGGGGTGCGATGAACGACTTCCAGATCCGGGACCGGTCGGTCAACCAGGGCCGGACAAAGCTCGTCCGTGAGCGGGAGGAATACTTCCGGCTCATGGAACAGGGCTACAGCAGCAGAGAGGCCTGCCGGATCGTCGGGATCAATCGGCGCACCGGCAAGGTCTGGCGCAATGGCCGCCACCCGCACAAAAGCCTGGCGAAGGCCGTACCTCCCATCCGGAGGCCACGGTCCTCGCCAGGCTCTTCGCGTTTCCTGAACGAGGAAGACCGCGTGCGGATCGCCGACATGCTCCAGGCCAAGTCCTCGATCCGCTCGATCGCCGCCGAGCTGGGCCGGGCCCCGTCCACGATCGGCCGCGAGGTCCGCCGCAACCGCTCCTACTACGCCACCGCCAAGAAATACCGGTACGGTCCCCACGCCGCCCAGACCCGCGCCGAGAAGCGCAGGAGGCGACCCAAGCCCCGCAAACTCGACGCCAACCCGCGGCTGCGCGAGTATGTCCAACAGCGCCTCCAACAGCGCTGGAGCCCCGAACAGATCGTTCACCTGCTCCGCCGGGACTTCCCCGACGACCAGGAGATGCGTGTGAGCCACGAGACGATCTACCAGGCCCTCTACATCCAGGGCCGCGGCCAACTGCGCCGCGACCTGGCCAAGCTGCTGCGCACCGGACGCACGATGCGCCGGCCCCAACGCCAGTCCACCCGGCGCCAGAAGAGGTTCACCGCACCGATGGTGATGATCAGCGAGCGCCCGCCCGAGGCCGCCGACCGGGCGGTGCCCGGCCATTGGGAAGGGGACCTGATCATCGGCAAGGCCCACAAGTCCGCGATCGGCACCCTGGTGGAGCGCTCCACCAGGTTCGTCACCCTGGTCCACCTGCCCCGGGGCTACCACCCCGAGCAGTTCCGCGACGCTCTGGTCCAGGTCGTGAGCGACCTGCCCGCTCAGTTGCGCAGGTCGCTGACCTGGGACCAGGGCTCGGAGATGGCCCGCCACGCGGAGTTCACCACCGCGACCGACATCCCGGTCTATTTCTGCGACCCGGCCAGCCCTTGGCAGCGTGGCTCCAACGAGAACACCAACGGCCTGCTGCGCCAGTACTTCCCCAAGGGCACGGACCTGGCGGCCCACTCCCGCGAGGACCTGGACGCGGTGGCCGCCGAGCTCAACTCCCGCCCACGCAAAACGCTCGGCTGGGAAACCCCAGCCGAGCGTCTGGCTAAGCTGCTCTCGGCGAGCAACTGACCTCACGTGTTGCGACGACTCCTAGAATCCGCC
>NZ_ANAC01000047.1 GCF_000341225.1 Nocardiopsis alba DSM 43377 | reverse complement strand
ACAGTCCGTGATCATGGCAGGTTCAGAGTCGTCTCGCAGGGCTTTTGAGATGAGCTCTAAGGGAGCGATGGCGGGTGCAGATAAACCGGTTCAATGGGAAGGCCAGGTCCGTGGTGCAAGCTGGAACCGTTTACGGAGGCATCCATGTGAACGCTGGTCGTGAACAACCTGACACGCCGATCGCTGTATCAGCCGAACTCGTTAAGTGGAAGAACGTAACGGTGCAAGGCCCGGACAAGGCATGGAGGTCTGTTCCGGTTGCTGAGTGTGTACAGGTCGTCGTGCAACGAGTTCATGGAGCCGAGGCCGTGATCACGCGTCCACGCCTTAACGTCGTGTCACGGCTTCCAGCTCGTCCCTGTTACACCCCGCCTCCTGGCCCTATCCGCTCTCAGATATCGCTGCATGAGATGTGGATTGCTGATTTGAGCTCGGACAGGCCACGTGTGGAGCCTGATACGGGTTCGGCACGTTTTGAGTTCGATTTGGCAGATGGGAAGGCCGAGTCCTTCCTGGTCTACCTTGATGGGTTGATCGATCCTGAGGAGGACCTCGTGATTGAACAGGAGTGCACGTTCTGGTTTGAGGTGGAGTGGATGTGCGAAGGACGTCGGGGGGTTGCGGACACTGGTGATCCCGATGGGTGGCCGTTTTTCTGGCATCCACAACGGCCTTCACTTGGCGTGCAAGGTGGATGAATGCTCAGACACCTGATCTGCTGGGTTCTTGCTTGCTGAGGCGTGTTTTCCGCATGGGGCGACGGCGGAGGTCGGGGTGATCGCCGCGCTGTGGTGCCTCCGGCCGAGGTGAGCAATCTGGTTCTGGTGCGGTAGTCGGTTCAGGGGGGGCGTATCCGGAGCAGCGCAGGGCCACCGGCCTCAGGTGAGAACGAAGGTGCACTCCTCCTGGCCTGGGGGTTTCCTCGTGTTCGGGCCTGCGGGTCATGGAGTCAAAGGGCACCTGGCCAGGTCATTTCTCGGATGATTCGTCCTGCCAGAGCCGGAGGATCTGTTCACTGTCCTGCGTGTCGGGGTGGCTGGGGCCGAGTACTCGCTTTTGGTCGGTCACCAGGGCGGTCAACAGACGGATGGCATTAAAGGTGTCACCGGACTTATAGCTCCACACGACGAGGTTGCCTCGGGTGATGAGGGTGTTGGGGTGGTCGGGGCCGAGGATGCGTAGCTGGTCGGTGAGGAGTTGTTCGAAGGCGTGGGTGGCGCCTTCGGCGTCTCCGGTTTCTCCGCGCCAGTAGGCGAGGTTGCCTCGGGTGGTGAGGGTGTTGGGGTGGTCGGGGCCGAGGATGCGTAGCTGGTCGGTGAGGAGTTGTTCGAA
>NZ_ANAC01000046.1 GCF_000341225.1 Nocardiopsis alba DSM 43377 | reverse complement strand
GCTTCACAGCTTCGGCGGTGTACTTAAGCCCCGCTACATTATCGGCGCAGAACCACTTGACCAGTGAGCTATTACGCACTCTTTAAAGGATGGCTGCTTCTAAGCCAACCTCCTGGTTGTCTGGGCAACTCCACAACCTTTCCCACTTAGCACACGCTTAGGGGCCTTAGCTGATGATCTGGGCTGTTTCCCTCTCGACTACGAAGCTTATCCCCCGCAGTCTCACTGCCACGCTTCACTTAACCGGCATTCGGAGTTTGTCTGACGTCAGTAACCTTGTCGGGCCCATCAGCCAAACAGTAGCTCTACCTCCAGCAAGAAACACGCGACGCTGCACCTAAATGCATTTCGGGGAGAACCAGCTATCACGGAGTTTGATTGGCCTTTCACCCCTACCCACACCTCATCCCCCAGATTTTCAACTCTGGTGGGTTCGGGCCTCCACGAGGTCTTACCCCCGCTTCACCCTGGACATGGGTAGATCACTCCGCTTCGGGTCCACAGCATGCGACTCAAACGCCCTATTCAGACTCGGTTTCCCTACGGCTACCCCACCCGGGTTAACCTCGCCACACACCATGACTCGCAGGCTCATTCTTCAAAAGGCACGCCATCACCAAAGACAAGCTTCAGCTCTGACGGCTTGACAGCACACGGTTTCAGGTACTATTTCACGACCCCTCACCGGGGCACTTTTCACCTTTCCCTCACGGTACTAGTGCACTATCGGTCATCAGGACGTATTTTGGCTTAGCAGGTGGTCCTGCCAGATTCACACGGAATTTCACGGGCTCCGCGCTACTCGGGAGAACACCAACACCTAGACTCTTCCTTCACCTACGGGACTCTCACCCACTCCGGCACCGCTTCCCAACGGCTTCGGCTAAAAGAATCATCAGCGCTCCAGATCGGCAGACCTGAAAAGATGCATCCCACAACCCCGCACACGCAACGACTGCCGTCTATCACACGCATACGGTTTAGCCTCTTCCCCGTTCGCTCACCACTACTAGGAGAATCACTATTGTTCACTCTTCCTACGGGTACTGAGATGTTTCACTTCCCCGCGTCACCACCAACCACCCTATACATTCAGATGGCGGCAACCCGACACAACTCGGGCTAGGTTTCCCCATTCGGACACCCGCGGATCAAAGCTCGGTTGACAGCTCCCCGCGGCCTATCGTGGCCTCCCACGTCCTTCATCGGCGCCTGATGCCAAGGCATCCACCGTGTGCCACTATCACTTGGCCACTACAGATAATAAGATGCTCGCGCACACTATTCACAAATCAAACAACCGACCACAAACCCCGATACCTCACACCGAAC
>NZ_ANAC01000045.1 GCF_000341225.1 Nocardiopsis alba DSM 43377 | reverse complement strand
CGGGGAGGGTGGGCTTGTCGTCCTCGGCGGGCGGGGTGGGCTTGTCGTCACCCGGCGTCGTGGGCTCCTCGCTCGGCGACGGGGTCGGAGCGGGGGTCTCGGTGGGCTCCTCGCTCGGCGACGGGGTCGGGGACGGGGTCTCCTCGCCCTCGCCGTCGTCACCACCGGTCGAGGCCTCCCAGGAGGCCGAGGCGGAGGCGGAGACCGTGACCTCGTCGCTCTTGGCGGTGATCAGGGTCTGGGTGGGGTTGTCCGCGTCCTCGCCCTTGAACAGACGGCCCTGACGGACGGTGGAACCGGTCTCCAGGGAGAAGGAGGCCTCGCCGGCCTCGGCGCCCTCGGGGACGGAGAAGCCGACCGTGTCGCCACCGCTGACGGTGGTGACGGCCTCGCCGGTCTCGACGTCGACCAGTTCGACGCCCTCGGGGGCGGTCAGGTCGATCGGGATCTCGGTGGCCTCGGTGGAGATCTCGAACTCGCCGACGGTCTCACCGGCGGTGCCGGTGGCGCTGCTCGGGTCGATGCTCAGAGCGGCGGCCGGCTCCTGGGGCAGGTCCTCGGCGGCCTCGATGAGGTGGTCGTAGATGGCCTGGACGTTGCCGGGGCCGCGGGTCAGGTTCGCGCCGTTGCTGAAGTGCCAGATGGCGGCCTGGGTGGCGGCCAGGGCCTCGGCCTCGGTCACCCGGGCGGAGTTGGCGTCGGAGGCGTCGGCCAGCTCCTGGGCGCTCTTCTCCGGGTAGCCGTTCTGGAGGAGCCAGTGGATCTTGCCCGGCTCGGCGAACTCGCCCTGACCGTCGTAGTTGTTCCAGGAGCCTTCCCGGTACCAGGCCTGGCTCCGGATGCTCGTCTTGATGTCGATGCAGTAGGCGATGAGCTCGTCGCCACCCTCCAGACGGAGGGTGAACAGGCTGGTGCTGATGGACTGGCCGTCCATCTGCACGGAGGAGCCGGACTGGTGGTTGCTCACGTACTGGGCGCGCACGGAGCCTTCGTAGATCTCGTCGGCCATGGCGGCCGGGGCGGCCATCCCGAACGCCAGCAGAGCGGCGGCGGAGGTGGCCAGGCCCGCGCGGGCGAAGGCGCGGGGGGAGGGGGAGAGCTTCACGTTGTGTCCTGTCGTGAGGTGCTGTGCCACGTGCCCCCGAGGGGCGTTACGACAGCGGGGAGGGAGGCGGGCCCGAGGGGCGGCCGAACAAGGGGATCG
Organism: Nocardiopsis alba DSM 43377; assembly: GCF_000341225.1. Taxonomy (GTDB): domain Bacteria; phylum Actinomycetota; class Actinomycetes; order Streptosporangiales; family Streptosporangiaceae; genus Nocardiopsis; species Nocardiopsis alba. The sequence continues at coordinate 445 of NZ_ANAC01000045.1, read as the reverse complement.
GCGCTCGTTGAAGGGCCCGAGGGCACAGCGGATCGTTTGTTCCTGTCCGATATTAGCGATCTGTCGGTCCGCTTCCAAGCCGGCGGGGGCCGATCGCCCTTGACCTGTGGGTTCCATGACGAAGGGCCCGCTCCGCGGTCGATCGCGGAGCGGGCCCTGGGCCGGAACGGGGTCAGGGAGTGTTCTCTGGATGCTTTCGCCGGGCACCGGCGGAGCCGGTTCGTGGCGAGCGGCCGCCGGGCGATCTCTCGCCGGACGACGAGCGAGAGTCAGCCCGGGTTCGGCTGTCCGAGCGAGGTCGGCGCCGCGAGAGGAAGCCCGGCCACGCGAGCGCGGAATGATCCAGAGAACACGACCTAGACGTCCGTGCCCTCACCTGTCGGAGCCTTGCGCTTGCGGCTCAGGTAGAGGGCGCCTCCGCCGGCGGCGAGGGCCGCGACGCCCG
>NZ_ANAC01000044.1 GCF_000341225.1 Nocardiopsis alba DSM 43377 | reverse complement strand
ACCTGATAAAGTAAAGACACAACACAGCGGGAAACACCGGAAACGGTGCGAACGCGAACAAAGCCTTCCACGGAAGAGCAGAACGGGACACTGGTTCCGGAGCTTGTACGGGAAGCGTGATTGTTTCTTGAGAACTCAACAGCGCGTGTTTGATTTTCTTTAAGCCATGTTTGTTTTGGCCCCGACCACACTTCGGTGTGGAGGGTTCCTTTGATTGGTCACGAGAGTGACCGGTCAGGATTTCTTCTAGGTTTACCCTTCCCAGGCTGATCTTCGGGTCGCCGGGTCGGGTTGAGTGACCTTTATGGAGAGTTTGATCCTGGCTCAGGACGAACGCTGGCGGCGTGCTTAACACATGCAAGTCGAGCGGTAAGGCCCTTCGGGGTACACGAGCGGCGAACGGGTGAGTAACACGTGAGCAACCTGCCCCTGACTCTGGGATAAGCGGTGGAAACGCCGTCTAATACCGGATACGACCTTCCGCCTCATGGTGGAGGGTGGAAAGTTTTTTCGGTCAGGGATGGGCTCGCGGCCTATCAGCTTGTTGGTGGGGTAACGGCCTACCAAGGCGATTACGGGTAGCCGGCCTGAGAGGGCGACCGGCCACACTGGGACTGAGACACGGCCCAGACTCCTGCGGGAGGCAGCAGTGGGGAATATTGCGCAATGGGCGAAAGCCTGACGCAGCGACGCCGCGTGGGGGATGACGGCCTTCGGGTTGTAAACCTCTTTTACCACCAACGCAGGCTCCGGGTTCTCTCGGGGTTGACGGTAGGTGGGGAATAAGGACCGGCTAACTACGTGCCAGCAGCCGCGGTAATACGTAGGGTCCGAGCGTTGTCCGGAATTATTGGGCGTAAAGAGCTCGTAGGCGGCGTGTCGCGTCTGCTGTGAAAGACCGGGGCTTAACTCCGGTTCTGCAGTGGATACGGGCATGCTAGAGGTAGGTAGGGGAGACTGGAATTCCTGGTGTAGCGGTGAAATGCGCAGATATCAGGAGGAACACCGGTGGCGAAGGCGGGTCTCTGGGCCTTACCTGACGCTGAGGAGCGAAAGCATGGGGAGCGAACAGGATTAGATACCCTGGTAGTCCATGCCGTAAACGTTGGGCGCTAGGTGTGGGGACTTTCCACGGTTTCCGCGCCGTAGCTAACGCATTAAGCGCCCCGCCTGGGGAGTACGGCCGCAAGGCTAAAACTCAAAGGAATTGACGGGGGCCCGCACAAGCGGCGGAGCATGTTGCTTAATTCGACGCAACGCGAAGAACCTTACCAAGGTTTGACATCACCCGTGGACCTGTAGAGATACAGGGTCATTTAGTTGGTGGGTGACAGGTGGTGCATGGCTGTCGTCAGCTCGTGTCGTGAGATGTTGGGTTAAGTCCCGCAACGAGCGCAACCCTTGTTCCATGTTGCCAGCACGTAATGGTGGGGACTCATGGGAGACTGCCGGGGTCAACTCGGAGGAAGGTGGGGACGACGTCAAGTCATCATGCCCCTTATGTCTTGGGCTGCAAACATGCTACAATGGCCGGTACAATGGGCGTGCGATACCGTAAGGTGGAGCGAATCCCTTAAAGCCGGTCTCAGTTCGGATTGGGGTCTGCAACTCGACCCCATGAAGGTGGAGTCGCTAGTAATCGCGGATCAGCAACGCCGCGGTGAATACGTTCCCGGGCCTTGTACACACCGCCCGTCACGTCATGAAAGTCGGCAACACCCGAAACTTGCGGCCTAACCCTTCGGGGAGGGAGTGAGTGAAGGTGGGGCTGGCGATTGGGACGAAGTCGTAACAAGGTAGCCGTACCGGAAGGTGCGGCTGGATCACCTCCTTTCTAAGGAGTCTTTTACAGGCCGGC
>NZ_ANAC01000043.1 GCF_000341225.1 Nocardiopsis alba DSM 43377 | reverse complement strand
CTCGGTCTCGGCCGAGACCGGTTACCTGCGCGAGGCCGGCAACGTGCTGTTCCACTTCGCGCTGCTGGGCCTGTTGCTGGCCTTGGCGGCCGGGGCGTTCTTCGGCTACCGCGGCAACATGCTCATCGTGGAGGGCGACGGCTTCGCCAACACGCTGCCCTCCTACGACGCGATCTACCCCGGCCACTGGACCGACACCGACGATCTCGCCCCCTTCACCATCCACCTCGACCGGTTCGACGCCTCGTTCATCGAGGACGGGAACCTGCGCGGGCAGGCGGAGTCCTACGTCGCCGACCTCACCTACACGGAGGAACCCGGCGGAGAGGAGGGCACCCACAAGCTGGAGGTCAACCACCCGCTGACCGTCGACGGGGTGCAGGTCTACCTGCTGGGGCACGGCTACGCGCCGCAGTTCGAGGTGCGCAACGCCGACGGCGACCTGGTCTTCGACCAGGCGGTGCCCTTCCTGCACCGGGAGACCATGAGCTACATCTCCGACGGTGTCATCAAGGTCCCCGACACCGGAGGCGAGGAGCTCGGCTTCGTCGGGGTCTTCCTGCCCACCGCCATGGAGGACGCCGAAGGCGAACTCGTCTCCTCCTTCCCCGGGGCGGAGAACCCGATGGTCACCCTCAACGCCTACCAGGGCGACCTGGGCATGATCGATCCCCAGTCGGTCTACCAACTCCAGACCGAGGGGATGGAGAACATCGGCGAGTCGCCCGTCATGGCGGTCGGCGATACCTGGGAGCTGCCGGACGAGGCCGGATCGATCACCTTCACCGGCGTCAAGGAGTACGCCACCTTGCAGAGCAACCGGGACGGGGCGCGTGTGCCGGCGCTGCTGGCCGCCTCCCTGGCCGTGGTCGGACTCCTGGTGACGCTGTTCGTGCGCCCGCGCCGGGTCTGGGTCCGCGCCACCCCGGGCGAGGACGGCCGCACACGCGTCGAACTGGCCGGACTCGGCAAGACCGAGGTGGCCGGCGACAACGCCGAGTTCCACGAGATCACCACCAGGCTCGCCGCACGACTCCGAAGCGAGTCCGACGGCGGCCCCGACACCCCATCCACAGAGACGACCACACAAGGGAGTGACCGGTGACGTACACACTCGCCGCACCGGTGAACGAGAGCATGGCGTCGCTGAGCGACACCCTGGTCATCGCGATGATCGTGACCTACGCCGCCGCGCTCTTCCTGTTCGCGATCGAGGCCGCCTACGGCAACCGCACCCGGCTGAAGGCCGGACGGCTCATGCCGGTCGGGGCGGGCACGGTGGAAGGCCGTGACGACGACATCGAGGTCAACGTCCGTACCGAGGAGAAGGAGGCCAAGGCCTCCCAGAACGTCCTCGGCACGATCGCCCTCGGCGTCACCACCCTGGGCTTCCTCATGGGGGTCGCGCAGATCATCGCCCGAGGCGTGGCCGCCGGCCGTTGGCCCTGGGGCAACATGTTCGAGTTCATCGTCGCCCTGTGCCTGGTGGCGGTCGGCTCGCTGCTGTACGCCTCCTGGCGCTACCAGGCCCGCTTCCTCGGCGCCTTCGTGCTGGTACCGGTGTTGATCCTGCTCGGTATCGGCGTGCGCTGGCTGTACGTCGACCCCGGCCCGCTGATCCCGGCCCTGCACTCCTACTGGGTTCCGATCCACGTCACCGCCACCATCATCGCCGGCGGCGCCTTCATGGTCTCCGGAGCCGCGGGCATCACCTACCTGGTCTCGCACCGGGCCGAGGCCAAGCGGGCCCTGGGGGAGAAGGTGGCCGGTATCGCGGGCCGTCTGCCCAGCCCCGAGCTGCTCGACCGCATCTCGCACCGCTTCATCCTCTTCGCGTTCCCGCTGTGGACCTTCGGCATCATCG
>NZ_ANAC01000042.1 GCF_000341225.1 Nocardiopsis alba DSM 43377 | reverse complement strand
GGTCGTTGTGGTAGGCGTGCCTGACCAGCATCTGCATGAGGATGGTCTCGAACCAGATGCCGATGGTGGCGACGCTGGCGACCTCCAGGCGGGACAGCTCCTTGCGCTGTTCCTCGGTGAGCCGGTCCCACAGGTGGGTGCCGTAGAGGGAGATCCGCTCGGGACGGATGGCCCACATGTCGGGGTCGACGGGGGCGTCCCAGTCGATCTCGACGAGCGGGTCGTAGGAGGCCTTGGCCGATCCGCGCAGGAGACGCTTGGCGATGTCCTCGCGGTCGGTGAGCTTGGGTTTGGCGACGACTTCGGCGGTCATCCGACTGTCTCCTTCAGGAACGGGTGGTCTGTGCGTGCGGGGTGCCGTACCGCGCGTGGAGGCCGCGGGCGATCTCGGCGTCGGCGAAGGCGCCGTCGGTGAGCAGCAGGCCGAGTTGGAGGGCCACGATCTGCTCGGTGGTGCCCGGGAAGTGCCGGGTCAGATGGAGGGCCGCGGTACCCAGGGCGGTCGAGGCGATGTCGCGGGGAGGGTGTTTGGCTCCGGCGGCCCGGACCACGGCCATGACGGTGTCGCGCTCGGTCTCGGCGGGGACGAGCCCGTCGAGGGAGGCGCCGGTGGCCCGGGAGCTCTCGTGGATGGGCGTGTCGACGAAGCCCGGATAGATCGTGGTGACACCGACGTGGGTGCCGTACTCGGCGCGGAGGCAGTCGGCGTAGGCGGAGACGGCACGTTTGGAGACCGTGTAGGCGCCGGCCAGGGGCAGTTGGAGTCCGGCCAGGAGGGAGGCGGTGACGATCACCCGACCGCGGCTGCGGACCAGGTGGGGCATGGCGGCCGCGGTGACCCTCCAGGTTCCGAGGAGGTTGACCTCCAGGGCCTGGTGCGCGTGGGAGTCGGGCATGTGCCCGATATCGACGGAGGGGCCGATCCCGGCGTAGTGGACGAGCAGGTCCAGGTCGCCGTCGAGGCGGTCGACGGCCTCGGCCACCCCTTCCTCGACCTGTCGGTCGTCGGTGATGTCGCAGGCGATCACACCGGGGGAGGGTTTGCGGTCGAGTCCGACGACGTTGACGCCGATGTGGCGAAGGACCGCCACGGTGGCGCTGCCGAACGCTCCGGAGGCGCCGGTGACGATGGCGTTCTGGCCCGGGAGACGGCGCAGGTGGCGCGGCAAGGGGGTCGTCATGTGATCTCCTCCACAGTCATTGCCGGAACGTTACAACGAGCATTGTCACAATGCAATGGGGTGTGACGCGGAATTTACTCGCGAGTAGGTCGAGATGTCGGGAAGGTGTCCGAGGCGCCGTGTTCTCGGCCTTTTCGGACATCACGAAGGGCCCGGCGGCCGGTGGGGGCGCCGGGTCCGGTGGTGAGAGAGGGGCCCGTGGGTCGGGTCAGCGACCCAGGAGGCCGGCCCTCCTCCAGAAACGACGGCCGATCCCCGAGATCGCCCCTGCGGTGTCGAGCGTCGACACGACCTTGCGGGACAGCTCCGTCTTGCTGTCGATGAAACGCGGGTTACGGCGGGCGACCCGACGGGCCTCCCGGGGATCGAGACCGACCCGCGCGTAGACCTTCGGGTGGATGAGGCGGGTGGCGGAGAAGTAGGCCACCACGCCGAGGACCAGGCGGCTGTAGGCCCTGTTCACCGGGCCCCTCCGGAGCCAGTCCCGGTGGAACTCCTCGCGGGCGTACCGGATGTGCCGGGCCTCCTCGATCACGTGGATGCGCGAGGTGGAACGCACGACCGGCTCGATGCTCTCGTCCTTCATCATCTCCCGCTGAAGCCGATCCAGGATCTCCTCGACGAACAGGGCTCCGCCGAAGATCAGCGGCCCGTGGGCGAGCGCCTTGAAGACCCGCCCCAGCGCGTGCGCGAGCGGGTCGATCCGGTAGGCCCGGGATCCGAGCCGCTCGATGGCCTTGGCGAACATGACGGTGTGGCGGCACTCGTCCGCGATCTCGGTGTAGGCGTACTGGACG
>NZ_ANAC01000041.1 GCF_000341225.1 Nocardiopsis alba DSM 43377 | reverse complement strand
AGCCGGACAACATCATGTTGGCGCCGGACGGGCCCCGGGTGATCGATTTCGGGATCGCCCGGGCGGTGGAGGCCACCTCCGTCACCGCCAGCGGCGTGGTCGGGACCATCGGCTACATGGCCCCCGAACAGCTGGAGGGGGCCCGCCTGACCGAGGCCGTGGACGTGTTCTCCTGGGCCGCCGTGATGGTCTTCGCGGCGACCGGGCGGGAGGCCTTCCCCGGCCCCACCCAGGCCTCCCGGATCGCCCGCATCCTGAGCGGAGGCCCCGACCTCGACGGGTTGGAGGGCCCCTTCGCCGAGATCCTCCGCGACTGTCTGGACAAGGACCCCGAGGCCCGGCCCGACGCCGCCACCCTGATGGGCCGACTCATCGCCGGCCCGCTCGTGGACGGCGGCCACCGGAACCCGACCCGGGGCCCGGAGGGGAACGACGCCACCACGGTCACCCCCTCACCCGACGCCTTCACCCGGGTGGGCGTCGACCCCACGCGGGTCGCCCCGCCCTCGAACGCCGACGCCGCGCCGGTGGACCCCACCCGGGTGGCGCGGGTCGACCCGACCAGGGTCGCGGGAGCGGACGTCCCCGCGGCCCACGCCGCACCACCGCGCTCGCTCTCCCAGGCGCCGCCGCCCTCGGGGCCGCCCCTCCTCCCGGAGCGGGCCCCGGACACGGCCGAGCCCTACCGTTCGGCCCCGCGGTCCCACACCCCGGTCCCGGCCCGGGGCGGGACGCTTCCGCCTTACCACTTCGCCGGAGCCCGCTTCCACGACCCGGGCTCCCTGGCCGAGGCCATGCGCGAGGACTGGGGCGCCGCGGTCCAGATCTTCAACAACCCGGCCGAACGCTCCGTCCTGGGCGCTTGGATCATGGACGACCTGCGCGACACCACCGTCGACCGGGCCCTGTTCCGGCGGGACGTCCGTGACGCCAACCTCGCGGTGGCCTCCTTCATCGCGCAGAGCCGCCCCGACCTGCCCCCGACCTTCCGAGGGCGGGACGCCTCCATGGAGGGCCTGCGCGCCCTGTTCGCCGACCCGCGCCCCCTGCTCACCGGGGCTCCGCTGGCCAACGAGATGGCTCTGTTGGCCCGCCCCGAACTCCTGCGGATCCTCGACGCCCACACCGGCCCCGAGGCGGGCGCCCACCGCAGGCTGGCCGAGGACCTGGACCGGGCCGAACGGGTCGGCACCGCCCTGTACGAGGAGCTCTCCCGAGAACTGGAGGGGTGGCGCTCGACCCACTCCACCGTCAACCCGGCCCTGGTCATGGCCTTCCTGCTCCACCCGGAGCTGATCGTCCAGCCCGCCGACGGCGGTGACGGCGGGGTCGCCGAGTGGATCGACATCCTCTGGCGTCGGGTGATCGCGGCCGACCTCCCCGACTCCGCGGGGTACGCCGCCGCCGTCCACGGCGCCATGAGCACAGTCCAGGCGCTGGCCCGCCAGCGCAGGTACTGGGAGGAACGCCACTCCCAGGTCTCCGGGACCCATGAGGCCCTGGAGGAGAAGGTGCTCTTCCAACAGCGGATGCAGCGGGCCGCGCGCTGGTGCAAGTACGCCATCGTCGCCCTGCCGATCGGTTTCGTCCTGAAGTTGGCCGACGGCGGCGGTTTCGGAGAGTTCCTCTTCGGGCTCGGACTGCTCGCCCTGGTGGCGTCCCTCAGCATCAACGTCACCAACGCGGTCATGTGCGGTAACGCCGCCCGGCGGGCCCAGCGGGTCATGGAACTCCACAACTCCCGCCAACAGTTGCCGCAGTTGGACTCGGGGGTCGGACGCATCCGCGCCGACCTGGAACGGGCCAGGCGCATCACCTCAGGCTGACCACGACACCCGCCCGAACACCGTTCGGGCGGGTGTTCCTTCGGTCGGCCCTCTCGGACCTTTCGTATCGGAGCGCCCGGTACGGTTCCGCGTCGGTCGGTGTCCCCCTGGAGCACGGACGGGAGACGACGCCCGGAACCTCCGAAGGCGCTCGGCCGCGCGACCCTCTCGCGCGGTCCCCCCTGAAAGAGCACAACAGGAGAAGAGGCCGCTTCGTGAACGAGACCACGGAGAGGGTCGACCCCGGACGTACGGTCGGCCGCTACCGGTTGCTCCGGCGGCTGGGCCGCGGCGGGTTCGGTGAGGTGTTCCTCGGCGAGGACGAGGACGGAGCCAGGGCGGCGGTCAAGCTGCTGCACGCGAGTTGGGCCGCCGACGCGGACATGCGGCGCCGCTTCGCCGCGGAGGTGGAGCAGGCTCGGAGGGTGAGCGGGTTCTGCGTGGCGGCGATCCTGGACGCCGACCCCGAGGCGGAGCAGC
>NZ_ANAC01000040.1 GCF_000341225.1 Nocardiopsis alba DSM 43377 | reverse complement strand
CACAGGAGCGATGAACACATCCGCGTACGCCCACACACTCGCATTACTCGCATTACCCATGGAAAAATACCTTTCTCAGGTTTCCTTTTGGAGTCCCGGCACCCGAAGTACGGGTGCTCCGGGAGGGACGGCGACAGACCATGGATTCCGGAACGCGCTCTCGATCCCCGCCTCATCGGGATAGGCCGGCTTCACCTGCGATGATGCAGGGAAGGACACCCCTTCCCCGCTATACCGCGGGGGGAGGCGAGGGTTCGTCGAACACCCTCTCTCGGTGATTCCGATGTCGCCCCCTCGATTCGAGGGCATGACCTTTCAGGGGTCGCCGCTTTTGGCGCACCCCTTGACGAGAGGTCGTTTCGATCGTTCGTAGGGAGATCGATCGGAAAAGAGAGAAGCACGACCCCCCGAAGGGATCGTGCTCGGAATTCAGGGATTTCTCACGAAACCCCGAAGAGGTTCGGCGGTTCGGCCTCATCACCCCGATAGGGGGCGCCGTGCCGCGAAGAGTTCCGGAAAGCAGAAAACCCGGCACTCGGGCCGGGTCCGGACATGGGTATGTCGCTGCGCTAAATCGTGCCACGCGATCCGGGCTCCGCGCAAGCCCTCTCTGGAAAAAATATCGATTTCCTGTTCCATCCCAGGTCAGAACGGTTCATCGGGACGATGTTCATCCTTCGAGTTGGACGCGGGCCATCTCCACGACCTTGTGGAGCTCCTTCTCCACCTGGGCCCGGGAGCGTCCGTCCCTGACCACCAATCGGGCGGAGAAGGGGTTCCCCCCGATGGTGCGGGTGAGCTCGTAGCAGGTCGCGTCGCCCTCGATCCACCAGGTCAGACCTTCGTCGGTACTCCCACCCCGCGAATCGCGTTCCGCCTCCTCCGGCTCCTCCCCTCGAAGGACGCTCTGGATGGACCCATGGCCCCAGCCGAGGGCCTCCTCGAGGTTCCGGGCGGTGAGGTCCCGAGGGACACTGCGCCCCCGTCGGATGTCCCGGAGGGCCTGACCCGAGAGGCCCGTGCGATCGGCCACGTCGCGCCATCGCATGCCCAGGGACAGACGCCGCTCGTCCATGGCGCGATCGAGGAGGTCATAACGAAGAGAGGGTGACGAGAGTTCCTTCGACATGCTCACAACCATAAGCGAGACCATGCCAAATTAAGGCTTACCTGCCCAAACTTGCCCCTTAGCGGACACCCGCAAATCCAGACTTCAGCACACACAACCCTTGGATACTGGTCGTTCTCCGATCCCGATCGAGCAACTTCCCCCCTTGAAACTTTGCCAAAGTTTGCATAAGTTGCTCTTGCTTGCCCCCAGCCGATCGGAGAACCGTGAACATCCCCTGCCTCGTACCCACCTGCGTCAACACGATCGTGGACGACGCCCAGGTCTGCGCCGGATGCGCGAGCCGCCTGACCTCGGCCCTGCGCTCGGTCCACGACGGACCCGAGGGGCCGGGCCTGGCCTCCGACCTGGAGGTGTCGCTCTCACGCCGTCATCGAACGGGACCGGGGAACATGGGGAGGAGATCCACTGAGGCGCCCCTCCCCTATGACGCGCGTTCGGCCGAGGCCCTCGCCGTACTGCGCAACACCTTGACGACCTGGTGTCGCCTGCTCCACGAGGAGATCGGCGGGCGCCTGCCCGAGGACACACCGAGCGCCATGGCCGCCTGGCTGTCCCGATTCACCGATTGGCTCCGCCGCTCCGACTTCGGCGCCGAATGCGTCGACGAGATCATCGCCGCCGTCGAGCAGGCGGAGCGGGCGATCGACCTGCCCGAGAAACGCGTCCTCGCCGGCCTGTGCCCGGGATGCGGCCTTCCCTGCTACGCCCGACACGACGCCTCACGGGCCCGCTGCGGCTCCTGCGAGACCGAACTGTCCGTGCGGGAGGGACGTGAGCGCCTCTTCCGCACCGCGGAGGGGCACCTGCTCACCGCCGCCGAGGCCGCACGCGCCCTCGGCCTCCTCGGACACGAGGTCACCGCGGCGGCGATCCGGGGCCTGGCCCGACGCGGGCGACTCCACCCCGGTGGGACCGGATCCGCCGGCCGACCCCTGTACACCCTGGGGGACGTCCTGGAGGCCTGCCTCGACTCGGAGAACGTCGCCTGAAGGAGACCTCACGAGAGACCACCCCTTCTCGCCGAGGCCCCACTCGACCGTCACCGGGGGAACGGCGTGACGGCCCCTCGCTCCGTCGCCAGCCACACGCGCAGACGCGTCAGGGTCCTCTCCCCGAGGAGCAGCTCCGCGTCCGCGAGGATCACCGCGTCGGGGACGTCGCGCCTGACCAGCACCATGGTCCCTCCGGGTCCGGTCACCGCGGCCAGAGAGCTGCGCAGTTGTGCAGAGGTACAGGCGCGAAAGACCACCCGTGTCTCTTCGAACACGCCACTACCCACTGCCATTGGTGTGAGTCCCCCGATCCATGCCGTCAACGAGCCGTCCAAAGATGATCACTGATCGCCGATCGCGCGCAAGAGCCGAACATGAGAATCAGGCCCATAATCAACACATTCGTGGGTGGACATGTTCGATTCAGCCATAATGACCTGCCATTTTATTCTCCTCTTACTTTACTGGCCACATGCGGACACGATCTCGTGCAAACCATGTTGACACTTGACATGATGTGATCTCTTGAACATAATTCGCCGACACACGAAAGGGTGCCCGGACCAGCCTTGACGGCCGATCCGGGCACCCTCTTCGGCGTTCCTCAACCGAGCAACGCGGAGAGCACCGCGCCGAGTCCCGCGAGAGCGGCACTGAATCCGGTCAACGGCAGCGCGTACCGCCAACGCTCCAAGGCGTCGAGTCGAGACCTGAACTCCTCGTGCTCACGCTCCAACACCGTGAGACGGGTGAGGGCGTGACGCACGTCGGCCTGGGTCTCCCGCGTGGCGTCGTAGACGTCACGGGCGGTCACCACCGCCGAGAACGGGTTCGTACCGCTCCCTTCGGGGCTGCCCGGCCTTCTACTCACCGTCACCCCCGTCCTCCTCCCCGGGACCGTTCTCCCCGTCCTCGTCCCCGGGGTCCCCGGGGCCGTTCTCCTCTTCCTCTTCCTCTCCGTCGTCGGGACGGACCTGCCCCTTGTAGGTGTAGAACAGGGTCGGCTCATCACCCTCGGTCGGATAGATCGCCACCGTGA
>NZ_ANAC01000039.1 GCF_000341225.1 Nocardiopsis alba DSM 43377 | reverse complement strand
CACAGTCCGTGATCATGGCAGGTTCAGAGTCGTCTCGCAGGGCTTTTGAGATGAGCTCTAATACTGCAACGACAGGTTGTTGCCTGTGCGTCTGTGATAGTGGCTCACCCGGGCACGCTGCTGGGACCGGCGTCTGAAGTGCGACCATTCCAGGACGTGCTCGACCGGGTGAGAAATCTGCGCCGCTACTCGGTTGAACAAACGGCGGATTTCGTTGACGCTCAGGGGGATCAGACACACGCTCGAGGCGTGTTCTGATCCCCCTTTTGAACGCCCTGGCGAAGCCGCACCAGGAACGCCAACGCGGCCATGGACAAGGTGATGTGCCGGTACCAGGCCCGATACCCCCGCACCTGGTAGTGGTCCAGCCCTGTCTCGTTCTTCGCGGCCTGGAAACACTCCTCGACCGCCCACCGGGATGCGGCCACCCGCGCCAGTTCCACCAGCGTCGTGTTCTCATCGGCAAAACAGATGTAATAGGCCAACTCTTCGGGGTCGGTGATGCTCCTGCGGGCGAGGAGCCAGTGCCCTTTGCCCGGCTCCCTCCAGGGGCGGATATCGGCCCGGGCCCAGTCATAGACGCGCGGTCCGTGAGCCCCGTCTGCGCAGCTCAGGCGTTCCCACGCCTGTTCGGGCAGATCGGCGATCAAACGGTGGGCGCGCTCTTGGCCCAGGTCCATCGTGATGACCGTCTGGGATTTGGGTACTGCGACCACGTGATGGATGTCGTGTTCTTCCATCCACAACCGCAGGCGGCTCACCTGCCCGTAGGCTTCATCCGCAGTCACCCACCCGAAAGGAATTCCGGATTGAACGGCCCTGCGGAGCATTGCGTGGCCGAGTTCGTTCTTGGTTGCGAAGGCGACCTGTTCACCGATACCGGAGGCCCGGCATCGGTCGCGGTCCTCGGTCCAGGCTTTGGGCAGGTAGAGTTCCCGGTCGATCAACGCCCGGCCCTTGCTGCTGGCATAGGCCAGGAACACGCCGATCTGGCAGTTCTCGATTCTTCCGGCGGTTCCCGAGTACTGGCGGGCTACCCCGGCCGATTTCGTGCCTTTCTTGAGGAACCCGGTGTCGTCCAGGATCAGCACACCGTGGTCGGGATCGGCCAGGACCTCTACCACCAGGTCGCGGACGTCGTCCCGCACACCGTCAGTGTCCCAGGCGTAGAAGTTCAGCAGGCGCTGAAGGCGCTCGGGACCCTGTTCACCGCACATCTCGGCCAGGGTCCACCCGTTCTTGCGTTCCAGTTCGCTGAGGAGTCCACGCAGGTAGGAGGTGGCCTGGCGGCGGGACTCAACGCGGGGAAAGCGGTGGGCGAAGGACGCGGTGAACTCGGAGAAGGACCGCGACCAGGTCTCAAGGTCAGTGATGGCCACACACGATTACTTACCGTGTGCGGCCATCACATCGCAACCTGTCGTTGAAGTACTAAGCAACTGTCACCTCAAGGCCGCACTCACAGTCATCTTCGCGACCGTAATGAGACACAACAGTTTTGCGTCAGATGAAGGGCGCCGTCGCTAGAGTCACCACCAGCCCCCAACACGAAGGAGACCCTGTGGCCTACCCCCCGCCCCCCTCACTGAGCTCCACGTATGTGGGGATGGACCGCCGTTGACGGAGGCCTCCAGGCGTTCGTGGACCTGAGCCCCACGCATGTGGGGATGGACCTCCGTCTGCGGGGGACGGTTGGTCCGGTCGCGGGGTAGGGCGGCCGTGCGGGGCGGGAACCTGGTTACTGCCTCACGGGCACCTGCTCAGAGGGTTGGCTGTTCACCACTGGCGTTCATGAGGCGAAGGGGGTCCTCGTAGAACTCCTTCCGCTTGTTCTTGGCTTCGGTCAACATGAAGGGGAAAGTCACCTTGGAGTCGTCTCGCAAGTACGCGCCCACCACCTGCTGAAGTTGGCTGCTCATAACGACAACCTTGACTCCCGGCATTTCAGCGAAGCCCTGCTCTCCCCCTGTGATCTCAGATGCAGCCCCGAACTGCCACATGCACGCAGCGTCGATGGTTTCGCGGAGTTCCTTGTAGGGGACTCGCAAAGTGCTGACACGGATGGCTTCCACGCACTCTCCCATCTGGGGAGTCCACTCGAAGTCGGTGTGGGGTTGGGCGAGTGCGAGCCGTTTCAGTTCCTGAGCTTGTGTTACGACGTCTTCTAGTGCTCGGTCTGTGATCTCGGTCTGCCGCTGGGCGAAGGTAAGTTGAGCTTGCCGTTGCTGTTGGTAGACGACGCCAGCGAAGGTGGCTGCTCCTCCAAGTAGTGCGCCTCCCAGTGCTCCTCCCATGCCGATTAGACCGACTGCGATCTCGGGGGTCATGTCGCCTCCTCGGTTGATGGTTGCCCCGGGCCGCGGGCAGGTTTGGGGATCAGCTCAGGCTGTGGGATGTTCTCGGAGCCGGGGCACCCGGACCCTGCTGGTGGGGCAGTGCGGCCCCGCTCGCCGAGAATCCGAGTGGGGGCCTTCTATGCGGGGGTTTCGGGTTGCCCCTGGCTGTGAGTGTGGCTCAGGCCTTCGCGGCCTGCCGACGTTCGTATTCTTCGCGGGCCTTGGGGGTGAGCAACGGCGAGGGTACCCATGCGGCGGGCTGGTTCGCGCGTTCGCGTTGGAGGGCGATCTCTTCTTCGGTGAGATGCTCTTCGGGGATGTCGAACTCCCCATCGCGAGCACCCAGGGTGAAGGCCTCCCACTCGGCGGGCGTGAAGAACAGCGTGCCCTTCTCCGGCGACTTGCCATCACGCACCGCACGGAAACCGTCGTCGAACTCGGCGACCTCCACGATCGCCTCCGATTCGGGATCGGAGAGTGAGGAGCGCATCCATACCGCGTCGGTGGTGTCGTGCCACTTCTCGTTCCCCATGGCCTCGGGGGGAAGATCCTTCTTCGACTGCTCGCGGTCGCTCATGTCTCTCCTCGCGTCGTGACGTATGGGAGTCACTGTAGAGGGCTGGGACAGGGACGGCCTCCGCCACCTCGGGCAGCGGAGGCCAATCCTCTGTGGAGGGTTAGTTCTTGGAGAGCGCGCTGAGCAGGGCGGTCCACTCTGAGGAGGGGATGTTGAGCTGGGCTTGGGCGCGGTTCTGGGTGTCGCGGATGTGGGTGGTGTGGCCTTCGGCCACCTCTACGCAGTTCTCAGCAGCGTTGCTGTAGGACGATTTGTGCCACGTGATTTCGCTGGTCATGAGCTGTCCGTTCTCTTCGGAGGTCGGAGGCTGACTGCTGCGGAGCGGGGCTTCTTCAGGGGGAGCGGGAGAGAGGTCGTGCGCTCGGGGGACGGGGGTGTTCTCAGGTCATGACTTCGGCTGAGATGATGCGGAGGTACGAAACTTCTTCTTCCCCGCCGAGCTGGGGAGTAGTCCTCGTTTCTTCTCGAACAGATATATCTCCCCTTGCGTCGTTACGTAGGGGAGTTACCCTGGTGATGCACGAACACGACCGACCCCCGCCAACGAGGGCGGATTCTAGGAGTCGTCGCAACACGTGAGGTCAGTTGCTCGCCGAGAGCAGCTTAGC
>NZ_ANAC01000038.1 GCF_000341225.1 Nocardiopsis alba DSM 43377 | reverse complement strand
ATCCTCATCTGCTACAAGCATCTGGCCAAGCACAGCGAGGACTTTTGAGATGAGCTCTTAGGTGCCTCGTTCTTTGTCCGTGATGACGTGCTCGTCGTACCCAGAAACCGCGATCTTGGAAGAAGAGGAGTCCGAACCCGCATCGATGGAAACACGAATGCCAGCCATTATTACCTCCACGCCGGGCGTTGCGAAATAAACATCCCAGGTCACGGTACCAACGCTCACAATCCCTGACCATCGAACCTCGGAGCCGCACTCACCTCGATCTTGTCGCTTCGTTTCCCTGCTATGTGCCCATATTTGAGATGAGAAGGCCTCTCGACATTCTCCGGAAGATCTCGAATCCTCGCTCCGCAAATCGAGCACCTGCGACGCCACCGCAACTGTTGGCGCAAAATTGTTCGGCGAGCTTCTTGAACGGGCCGGCCCGGAGCCCACGTAGCTCGGCGATCTTCGTCCCGATGCGCGCTCGGCGCGGGGCTCCCCTGTCGAGAGGCCCCGCGCCGTGCGATCGGCTAGCAACCGGGCAGGGCCGAGGGGTTCTCGACGTACATGTAGTCCCAGAACACGTAGCCCCGAACCCCGGTGGTGTGGTTCTGCACGCCGTAGTACCCGACCATGGGGTCGGGGTAGACACCGCAGAAAGCGGAGACCGAGTGGTTCCGGTAGCCCAGGCCCAGCACCTCGCTCGTCGAGTCGTAGGAGCGGCGGATACGCACGCCGTCCTCGCGGAAGGAGGCCGGCACGTCGGCCTGCGCCATGGGGGTGGCCGTCGAGGCCACGGAGGTGTTCTCGGCGGAGGGCACGGCGGTTCCGGCGGAGGCCGGAACGGCGCCGAACGCCAGGACGGCGGTGAAGGCGGCGAGGGCGAGAGCCCTGGTACGAGCACGAAGCATGAAACGGTCCCCGTTCGTGATGTGTACGATCCCGCGAGACATGGTCGCCGATCAGGGCGTCTCGGGTCAGCTGTTTCCAGGACAACCTGTCATCGCACCTTTGCCACAAAGAGCTGTCCCGAAGGACAGATCCGGGGTGCGCCCGTGCGACCGAAGACGCGGGCCGGCCCATCCCCGCGTGCGCGGGGCTCAAGACGAAGTCGTGCGAATCGGAGACCTGTGCGACGGTCCATCCCCGCGTGTGCGGGGCTCGGCGATACGAGAACCTCACGACGGAGAGAACGGCCGGTGGTGAGGTTCCGCTACACCCGACGAGAACGCACCGCTTCGGCCAATCCGTGCGCGGCCGCGCCCTCTCCGATCTCGGTGACGAGTCGCAGCATCCTCTGTCGAGTGTTGGCCCGCAACGATCCCTCCGGCACCGCTTCGAGCACGCTCATCCCCAACGCCACCGCGCCGTCGATGTCCCGGCCCCCGAACCCGACCACGTGGGCACGATGATCGGCGTCGGCTACCGGTGATGGCGGCCTTCGTCCGCTGAGCCCCGGGGACGAGAAGCCCCCGCTCACCCGCTCCGCCGGGCCATCACCTCGATTCCGTCGAGCAGGGAGCGCAGGCCGAAGTCGAACGCCTTCGCGGCGGCCTCGGCGGGGCTGCGGTCGAATCCGCCGTCGTTCCAGGTGCGTTCGATCGCCGGGTAGCGCGCCGGGTCGAAGATGTTCTCCCAGAACACGCGGCGGTCGTCCCACCAGTCCTCGTCGGATTGGCCGCTGATCCGTTCGGCGTGCGAGTGTTCGGCGAGGGTGGCGCTCGCGCCGTCGACGAAGGTGATGATGGAGTCGCTCGCGGCGGAGATCTCGGCGGCGGTCAATCCGGTCTCGAACAGGGCGCTCAGCAGGAAGTCGTTCCTGGCGAACAGGCCGGGGCCCAGGGGCGGGCGCGCGGTGGAGACCTGGCGCAGCCAGGGGTGGCGTTCGTGCAGGGCGACGTTCTGTCGCGCGTAGCGCTCGATCCGTTCGCGCCAGGGGCCTTCGGGGGCCAGGTCGAGTTCCCGCCAGGCGTGGTCCACCATCAGGTCGGTCAGTTCGGCCTTGCCGGGGACGTGGGTGTAGAGCGTCATCGTGCCGACGTCGAGGGAATCGGCGATGCGGTCCATGGTCATGGCGTCGAGCCCGTCGCGGTCCGCCAGGGCCATGGCCGCGACGATGATCTTGTCGAAGGAGACCTTGGGCGGGCGGCCACGACCCGACCTGACCCGCGGCGTTCTCCAGAGCAGGTTCAAGGTCTCCCCGGGGTCTCCCCTACCGCTGCGGTCCATCATGCCTCCTCATTTTCCGTATATGCTACGGTATTCTTTATCCGTAGGACGTACGAAAAAGGAGTGACCAGTGCGAGTTCTGGTGACCGGGGCGACCGGGAACGTGGGGCGACGGGTGACGGCGGGTCTGGTCGAGGCGGGGGTCTCGGTACGCGCCCTGACCAGGAACCCGGCGAGGGCCGATCTTCCCGGAGCCGAGATCGTCCGGGGCGATCTCACCGAGCCCGAGACCGTGCCGTTCGACGGCGTGGACCGGATGTTCCTCTTCCCCGAGCCGTCGACCGCGAAGGAACTGGTCGAACGCGCCGTGCGCTCGGGTGTTCGGCGGATCGTCGTGCTCTCCTCGGGAGCGGTGACCGGCGGTTTCGACACGACGTTCCACCCTCCGGTCGAACAGGCCGCCGAGCGGTCGGGGGTGGAGTGGACGCATATCCGGCCCGGCGAGTTCGCGGCCAACAAGCTCGCGCTGTGGGGGCCGTCGATCCGGGCAGAGCGGGTGGTCCGGGATCCGAACCCGGACGGAGGCTGGTACCCCGTGCACGAGTGGGACGTGGCCGACGCGGCGTTGGCGGCCCTGCTGGAGGACGGTCATCACGGCAAGGCCTACGACGTCAACGGCCCCGAACTGATCAGCCTGCGCGACCAGGTCCGGGCCATCGCCGACGCGCTCGGCGAGGAGATCCACTTCGAGGAGGTCACCCCGGCCGAGGCACGCGAGATCTACCAGAGACTCGGAGGGTTCGCCGCCGAGACCGCGGACTTCCTGTTGGGGTTCACCGACTACGACGGCAATGCGGCCGATCCCGCCGACGCGGCCGACTTCGATCCGGGTTCTCTGGGGCCTCTGCCCACCGTGAGCTCCGTGACGGGCGCCGAGCCGCGAACGTTCGCGCAATGGGCCCGAGACCGGGTCGAGGACTTCCGCTAGGAACGCCCCCGCCCTCGGCCACAGCACGTGCGCCGGGGCGCGGGGCTCACCCCTCCACCGCGCTCTCCCGAACTCTTCCAAGAGCCCCCTCGAAGGTCGCACCCCCGCGTTACCCTCCCGCCATGCTCTTGGACTCGATCACCCTCCAGGCCGACGATCCGTCCTTCCTGGCCCGCTTCTGGTCGAAGGCCCTGAAGGTGCCGGTCGTGTCCGATGGGCCCGCCGGATTCCTCCTCCCCATTTCTGGGGTACCGCTGCGCTTCCTCCCGACCCCGGTCTCCCCCACGCCCCGGCCCGAGGCCGCCATCACGCGACTGCACCTCGACCTCAACGGCGGAAGCGACCATCGGTCCTGGGCGCGGAGCCTGTGCGAGATGGGCGCGAGCCCTCGCGACGTGGGTCAGGGGGACGTCGTCTGGGAGGTGCTGGCCGATGTCGAGGGCAACCTGTTCTGTGTGATGCCCGGCGATCGTTACGAGGAGACCGGCCCCGGCCTGGGTTCCCTGCCCGTGGACTCCGCACGCCCTCGGGTCGATCAGGACTTCTGGGCCCGGGCCATCGGCTGGATCCCCGTCGAGGCGAGCGCGCCGGAGCTGCGCCTGCCCCAAGGCCCCGGTATCCGCTTGGCGTTCTGCGACGAACTCGCCCCCAAGCCGGTGGACGAACCGAACGTCATGGGCCTGGCGCTACGGCTCGACGAGGGTGAACGGGAGAGCGACGCCCTTGATCTGCTGGTGGACCTGGGCGCGCGTCGCGTGGAGACCCAGGCCGAGGGGCCCTGGCACCTGTTGACCGACCCTTCGGGGAACGAGTTCAGGCTCGCGAAATCGCTCCGCTGAGTTCTCGGATCCGGATTCCAGGGTGTGCCGATACCCTCACCGCCCGGTAACAGCCTCGACCCGAGGTCGGCGTTCGTCGGGCGCCCCACATCGCCCGCGGATACACTCGCGCAGTGCGTCCAGCCTCTTTTCTCATCCCAGCAGCCGCTTTGACCGGAATCATCGCGTGGGCGGAGGTCGTGCATTGGCGATCCTCCAGGCGTGGTCTGGGCGGTGTGAGACGCATTGGAGGGTCCGAGGCGGTCATCGTGCTCGGTTTTCGGAATCGCTCCGTCAAGGCCAACTACCTGAACCGCTATCGGGTGCGCGCCGGGCTGCGCTCTCAGGATCCCCATGCGAAGCGGAGCGTGCTGGTGCTGTGCGGAGGCACGGTGGCCGGTGATGTCTCCGAGGCCGAGGTGATGGCGCGTTACGCCCGTTATCAGCTGGGATACACGGGGCCGATACGGCTGGACCGCAAGAGCACCAGCACCTGGGAGAACATCGAGAACGTGATCCCGCTGGTGGAGGACATGGACACGCTCAAGATCGTCTCCAACTCCCTGCACGCGGAGAAGGGCCGCGCCTACCTGTGGCGTCAGCGGCCCGACATCGCCGAGAGGCTCGTACGTGCGGAGGAGCACCGCTTCGGGGAACTCGCCCTGCTCAAGCCGGTGTTGGCCATCATCGGCCTGAACAGGTTGGGACGTCTGCGCCGGGGGTGAACCCGGCCTCTTCCGCCGGGCTCACCGCTCGGAAGGGTCGGGTCGGTCCAGGAGGCGGGCCCGAACGCGTGCGAGGTCGCCCTCGGTGACCCCGGCCTCCAGTAGGAGGGTCTCCACGTCGAGGTCTTCGAGGGCGGCGAGGACGCTGTCGCGCAATGTCAGCCCTCGGTCGGCCAGGTGGGAGGCGATCAGCGGCCCCTGGCCCTCCTTTCCCATCGCGGCGAAGAGCGGCTTGAGCGCTTCGGTGGAGATCTCGTAGGCGGTCCATCCCCGCGTGCGCGGGGAGCAGGTGGGTCTTTCACCCACCGAAGACCTCAGAGCGAACCGTCCACTGCCGTCAGCAGCCGGGAACGTCACCCGCTCGGACGTACTCCGTCGGCACCCAGCCGGTGACGCCCGTGCTGTTGTTCGTCAGGTAGTACATCGACATGTAGTACTGCCGGTACACCACGCATCGCACGTTGACCGAGTGCGATGGATAGCCGAGCCCGAGAACGTCGCTCTGGAAGTCCGCGTGCCGGTAGATGCGTACGCCTTCGGCGGTGAAGCTGCCGGGAGCGGCGGCAGCGGGAGTGGCGGTCAGGGAAAGCGCGGTCACCGCGGCCGCGGCCACGGCGGCGACCTTCGTCGGTATACGGAACATGATTCTCCCCGTGATGGCATGACCCGATGTGTCGCCAACCGTAACCAGGCGCCTCCGGCTCGGGTATCCACCTCGCGGACAGCATCCTCGGCTCTTCGGTGAGGGTGTTCTGGCTTCCAGGAAAGCGATCGACCGGCTCCGACGAGAAAGACCCTGAGGCGCTCGCCGCCCGACCGGGCCGACGCACCCTGTTGCCGAGATCGTTTTCAGCCCCTCGACTCCGCTACCCAGAGTAATGAGTCTTGCGAATTTCCCGGGGCCTATGACTACGTAGAGCAATAATGGGGATCGATACCCCCGACGGCACGGGCCATGCCCTCCCCACGACCCGCAGGTCTGAGCACAACCCTCGTCGACTTCCATCAGGCCCGGCACCCGGCAGATCGTCGTCCTCCCTCACTCTGGAAGGCTGTTCCCGTGCGGGAACACGACTGGTACTACGACAACGACGAGGAAGCGCCTCTCGACGCGGACCTCGACGATCCGAACTCGGAGACCACGACGTGCTGGATCGCGGTGGAGCGGATCTATCGCCTGGACTGGCGTCGCTTCACCTCCGAGGGTTGGGAAACGCTGCGCCGGATCTACCAGGTTCTGCCCGGACACCTGCCCTCCTCCGCCGACAGCGCCCGGTGGTTCTCGCTGGACGAGGAGCGGGAGCTGTATCTGTGGGCTTCGGTCGAACCGCCCGGCCTCCAGGTCGAGGGGGTACTGACCCTGGCCATGTGGCACGACTGGGATTCACGATTCCGCCGTGAGGTGATCGGCCACGACCTTCCTCGAGCGCCCCTCCTTTCCTGAACGAAAACGAATTCACCCTCTCCCCACACCTCCCTGCCTCCGAAGCCCCCGCCGAGGTCACCGGCAAGGGCGCAGGACTCCCCTTTTCCACTCGATTCGGAGAGCCCTTCCGAGAAGAGCCCGAGCACCGTTCCGGGCGGCGTCCGGAATCCGATGCCTCCATCGCCACCGCGTTCCGGAACCCGGAAAGCGAGCTCGGGCTCCGAGGATCACGCCTCGGCGGTCAGGGCCTTCCACAGGGTGACGTCTGCGGCGCGGTTGAAGTAGGCATTGGTGCACACGTCGTACAGGCCCGGCCCGGCGGTGCTGTTGGTCTCCAGGAAGCTGCCGCTGCCGTAGAGGTTCCACAGCAGCAGGACGTCGCCGAGGCGTACGGCCTGGTCCGTGGGGCTGGAGGTCTGGGCGAAGATCCGCCAGCGTCCGGTGCCCTCGCCTCGGTCCTTGCCTGGAGAGGTGGAGACGTCGTACCTTCCGCCGGAGCGTTTCTGGCCGTCGGAGGCGTGTCCGTTGGTGTCGAGGTATCCGCCGTCGTCCTGGTAGAGGTTTCGCAGGTAGACGACGTCTCCGCTGATCACGGCCGTCCCGTCGGTCTTGCCTTCGGCCGAGAGGACCTCCCAGGTTCCGGTGCCCGGACCTCGGGTGGGACCGGGCAAGAGGCGCGCTCCGAGCCCGCGCGCGGCCAAGGAGCCAGAGCCGCGAATCGGCCCTCACTGGCAAGGGACTCGTTTTCCCCGCCTGCACCGTGCGGCGATCGCGCACGGGGTTCACCCCCACATGCGCGGAGCCCTGCCGCCTGAGCCCGCCGACCTCGGATGCTCGAATACCCATCCCCACATGCGTGGGGAGCAGCCCCTCGGATCCTCCGGGCATCCCGTGAAAATCTGAGAGAGTGAAGAGAATCCTCTTCAGACGGCCAGAACTAACGCGTCGCCGATACAGCGACCAACGCCGACCACTCTTCGGGCGCGAAGTTCAACTTCACACCCTTCGAGCTCTTCGAATCCCTGATCAGCGTGCCGCATTCAGCATGTCCGACCTCCACACACTGACCGCCATCCGAGTAACTGCTCGTGAACCACCTGATGTCTTCGTTCAACTTCCGTTCCTCCTTGGCTCGGTGGAACGCCGAAGAGGTCGAAGCGCTTCGCACATCCGTGGATCACATCGACCTGGGCGCGAATCAAGACTAAAACCGCGTAGAGGTTCAGACCATAGAAATCACGTGATCGATACAAGCAAGGAGCATCCCCCACACAGCTCCTCCCCCACCCCCATGAAGCCCCAGTTCAGCACCCCATTCCATCTTCACACGTATCGAGTTGTCTGAACTTGTCCACACTCGAATGACTACAAAGGGTCAGTAGCCAGCACGTAGCGTAACTATTACGGTTACGCCATGGACCAGCCGCTCGGCCCTGACGCCGACATCATTCATGACGCCCCCGAACCGCCCTACCGCCAGCTCGCCCAGATCCTGATCGCCCGGATCAAACGGGGCGACTGGGCCCCCGATCGCCCGATGTCCTCGGAGACCCAGCTCGTCCAGGAGTACGAGCTGGCCCGCTCCACCGTGCGCCGCACCATCGCTCTCCTCGTCGAGGACGAGTGGGCGTACGTGGTGCCTCGTCGTGGCACCTACGTGAAGAAGCGCGACAGCTAGTTCGACGTCGTCCGGGACGGTGGTGACGTCCCGGCCGTTCGGACGACGGCCGACCACGCACAGCCGAAGGGTCGACTCGACCTGTGGCCTGGGGGGTCGGGGCGATGGTGACGCCCCGACCCCTCCATTCGTTGGGACGTTCCTACCGACCCGCTCACCTTAGGGCGTCGTCCTGAAGCGACCGTCGGGGCCACATTCGGCCACCTCCACGAGAGAGCCGGACTCCGGCGCCTCAGAGGTTCCATTACACCCTGGACCACCAGAGCACCGTGCTGGCTCTGACCGCCGAAGGCTCCGACGCCGAGTCCCCGGACGCGGTCTATGAGTACAGCCCCTACGGCGAATAGACCTCTGAGACCCTGGAGGACACCCGGGCAGGAGAGCTGAACCCGTTCGGCTACACCGGTGCCTACCAGTTCCAGGACGGGACCGTACACCTGTCCCACCGTTTCCTGGACACGTTCACCCTCAACTTCACCCAGCCCGACCCCTCGCGCCAGCAACTCGACGACCACACCTACGCCGCCTGCGACCCCATCAACAACACAGATCCGACCGGCCTGAACCTCTGCAATGCGATCGCCATCGTCGGTGGTTCCATCAGCATGGCTCTACTTTTGACCGGAGTCGGGATCAGCTGGTCTCTTGTTGTGGCCGCACCGACATTGGCTGCAACATTCATCCGTGGATCAATGTGACTTTCGAACCACGCAGCCACACGGCAACCTTGAAAATAATTCGTTCTTCGGGGCCTGCAAGTGACTTGCCCCTGAGTTCAACAGCATCGACCCCAGGAGAGCAATGGATTTCATTACACTACTTGCCATCATTTTCTTGGCGACATCCCTCATGCTCCTAATAATCCTGAAAAGTCGAAACGAAAAACCAAAACCGAATTCTTGGATTATGATATTTGCACTCACCTCCTCCCTGCTTGCCATTACCCTCGGACTCTATGGCCTATTCTATTAATTTCTTCTCTTGACTTGATCGCCACCCGCACCTTTTGACGGTCGACCTGAGTATTTTTCACTGCGCACGATAAGTGAGATCTCGCGCAAAGAGATCGATGCGCCTGTTCGCTTGCTTCTCAAGCCCGGCCTTCCAGGCGGATGGAGTGAACCCGGCGGCTCCACCGCACCACCTGCGACGAGCCCTCCAGAAGGCCGCCGTCCTTCGAAGACGATGATCCACGACCGTGAACCCGAATCATGTACTCCTCCCACGCCCTCCCGATCTGGACATCGAGCGAAGAGCGTGTAAGGCTCAGAACATTGCGTGTCGCGCACCGGACTCGATGGAGATGAATGATGCGCGCGGGGATCGCGTGGGATGCGGCGGGTTTCCATGTCACCGTGGTCGATGATTACGGAAGAACGGTGATATCCACCCATAGGTACCGGGCGAATGAAATCGAGACCATGATCGATTTTCTACACGGAAACGGATCTCAGGTCATCATCGACGACACCAACGGCCTTCTGTACGACCGACTCACCGAGGCGGGCCTCACCGTGTACCGAGCCGACCACCGGGCCCCGTCCGAACTCCCACTTCTCGGCTCGGCCCCGGCCGAGGCCCTGGCACGCACGACTCTCCGCGATCGGCCTCCGCTCTCCCGGTCTGCGGTGGGCTCGGGGACCCACTCCGGTCGCGACGAGGAGCTCGCCGGAGGATATGAGACCGCTATGGCCGCGGTGGCCGACCAGCCCGCCCCGGGCAGGTTCTTCGCCCACGGTCCGCGTGACGAGGCGAAGGTCGCCCTCACCTTCGACGACGGCCCCTTCCCTCCGCACACCGACCGCATCCTGGACGTGCTCGAGCACTATGCGGTGCCGGCGACCTTTTTCTGCGTGGGTCTGAACTCCGCCGCCCACCCCGAACTCCTCGGACGAATACAGGCGCGGGGGCATGCGTTCGGGAACCACACATGGTCGCATCCGTATCTGCCGGATCTGTCCGAAGCACAGATCCTCGAACAGCTGCGTAGGACGGGCGAGGCGATCTCCACGTTCTCCGATGGCGCACCGACACTTTTTCGCCCTCCATACGGCGCTCTGCCGCCGGGACCGTACGACTGGTTGACGACAATGGAGGCGACCACGGTCCTGTGGGACGTGGACCCGAAGGACTGGTCGAGGCCTGGAGCTGAGGTCATCGCCCGGTCGGTGCTCGATCAGCTCCGCCCCGGGTCCATCGTTCTGATGCACGATGGTGGCGGAGACCGTTCGCAGACCGTCGACGCCCTGCCCACGATCATCGAGACGTTACTCGACCGGGGCTACCGGTTGGTCCGGGTCGATGAGCTCTTGGAGAGGCCCGTGTCCGAACAGACCGGGGCTCGGGGCACATCACCGTCGACCCCCGACTGAACAAGGTCCGGTGGATGCGCGACCGGGACCGGGACTGCCCGGCCATGCAACAGGGCCGCACCCCGAAGGGTGCGGCCCTTGCGGAGGGCCCCTTCGAAACCGCCGGGTCTCCAGTCCCGCGGCCCCGATATCCAGCCGGCCCTCACGTTCTACGCTGCCCCGAATCATCATTTCGGTCAACCCGAAAATGGTACCGCTGATTCGTGCAGGAGCAGTACCGGTATCCCCCTTTTGGGGAAACCTAAAGATATCGAACAAGTCACGACCCTGATGAACGATCTCGAACACCGGCGAACGAACCTGTTCGCAAAGCAGTCCAGTCGCCGAAGAGTGTGACTTACGTACATCAACAGGACAACCAGGACGAAGAGACTTGAGAGTCGCTGCGCGCCCGTCCCAGGATGATGTACTTTCTCCTTTACGGCCCCTGTCGCTCCCTTGACGGCTTGGCATCTCCAGAATCCGCCGAAGCCGAAAGATCCGGGGTTTCGCGACTATCCAGCCGTGTCAATCACAACGAAAGGTCGCATGTGACCGCCTATCTCTCCCTCGACTCTCGAGGGATGCGCGTCATGATCGTGGTCGTCATGATTATCGTCGCGCTCGTCCTGCATCGTCTGGGACAAGACCTCGCCACCGCCCTCGTACTGGCTGCGATAACACTCGGATTCGCCGCTGATGTCTCTCATCGCATCATCCCGAAGGAGGCGCGCTGATGTCGTCCGCGTACGCCTTCGAGGGCGAGCGGTACGTGGTGGCCGCCGAGGCTCGGCCCCGTGCCGTCCGCAAGGATCCGGACGGTTCCCTGTGGGCGGAGTTCCCCCTCACCCTGGCCCGTGACACTCCCCCTGGCCGGCGGGGATCGGTCCACACCGTCCTCGGCCCTCGACCCGCGCCACGTCCGGAGAAGGTGCCGGAGGTGCCGGAGGACGTCCCGGGGTTCTCCATGAAACCGGATCCCATGGAGGCCACGAGCGTCGCGGAATTCATCGAGATGATGCGGCGGTACCGGAGGTGGGCGGGCGACCCCAGCTTCCGCAAGATGTCGCTCCGTGTCGGAACGTGTTCGGCCGCCGGATTCTGCGAGGCGCTGAAATCCGACAGGCTCCCCACCTTTCCGCTCCTCAATGCCTTCGTGGTTTCCTTGGGCGGTGACTCCGACGACTTCCAGAGGTGGGCGACCGCCTGGCGGGCGTTGGACGGACAGGCGCCGGGACACTCTCTCCTATTGGTCATCTAGCGCGTAATGCGTGAAGGGGCTCGCGCCCGCGCGCGGGCCCTTTCCTTGGAATGTCCGTTCACGTGGGTCACCGTTCGGGTTCCTCGATCAGATGTCGGACGTCGGCGCGGAGGTACCGGCGGTGGCCGCACGACGCGCGAACCCGGTGCGGCCGGGCCCTCGTTCCGCGGGGCTGCCACCCCGCGTCGTTGTGCGGTGAGTGTGTTCTGGAGGGGCCGGAGGTGGTGGTGACACCCCCGGCCCGCTCCCCCATGGCCCCGCCCGGCTTCAGGTCCGAGCGGAGCCTCACCACCCGTAGGCGGCGGGGCCTGGTGAGCGTGGCGGTACGGGACCTGACGGCCCCCGCGAAGGGGCGGTCCGCGCTGTCCGAGGTCGACCGCACCGCCACGCCGGCTTTCACACCCCCGCGCACGTCACCGACGAAGCGGAGGCGGAAGGTCTTCGTGTCCCGATCACAGCCCGCTCCGGCACCCCGAGATCGACGTGGTCCGGGCCTCGATCATCGTCCGGGCTCGGCGAGCAGGCGTTGAACGTCGGACTTGAAGTAGCGACGATGTCCGCCGAGCGTGCGGACCCACCGCAACCGCCCTTCTTGCGCCCACAGGCGCACGGTCTTGGGATCCACCCGAAACGCCTGGGCGACTTCCTGAGGGGTCAGGAGGTCCATGGGGTCGACATCCGGCTGCGTCATGTTCTTCTCTCAAAGGGGGTCGTCATCGGGGGTCAGGGAAGTTCAGGGTTCGAGGAGGATCCGGCTGCTCGACGAGGCCGTCTCGGCGAGGCGAGCTCGCTCCTCCGGGGAGCGAAGCACCTCTCGTCACACCGGTATTCGTGTCCGGGCGGCGTGCAGCGCGGCCAAGGCCTGGAGCAGCCGTCCTTCGGCGTCGTTCAGCAGGGCGTTCCGTCGAGTCGCGCCGTTCCCCGCCCATTGGGCACGGGTGAGGTAGCGGGCGGCGTCCTCGGCGGCGCTCGCTCCGGCCAGTAGCGTCGGGCCGCGGACCGGTTCACCGCTCAAGTCCCACGAGGTGCGCGTTCCCTCGATCTGCCGGCGTCGGGTCTGAAGGGGTAGTTGGGCCTGGTCCCACAACAGGTAGGCCTGCTCGCGCCCCTCCTGATCGGCCTCGTAGACGTCGAGCAGGCGGATCATGAGCTCGTGCGAGGGGCGGATCCGCCCGTTCTCGATCCGCGAGACCGTCGACTGGTCCACCCCGGGGAGCCGGTATCCGCTCAGCCCGGCCACTTCGCGCATCCTCCTCAGGTGTACGCCGAGTGCCTTCTTGGCTTCGCCGTCGTCATCCATGCGGGGCGTCCCGTCGGGTGGACCAGAGTGTCTGGTGGGGTTCGTGCAGCCAGAGGGTCTGGCGTTCTCGTGTGAGGTCGACGGTGAGGCCGAAGTCGGTGTAGCCGGGTTCGCCCTGGTCGTGCCACCACTCGCGCGCCTGCGCGGCCTGGTCGGCGAGGTGCCGTTCGCCGGCCTGTTCGATCCGGCCGTCGGCGTGCAGCCGTGCCCAGGAGGGGCAGGTGGTGGAGGCGATCCACACGTACGGTTCCTCTGCGTCGTCCTCCTGTCCCATGCCGTGGGTCCATCTCGGCATGAGCAGGGAGAGCAGGAGTGCCTGTTCTCCGTCGAGCCAGGGTTCACGGGGGTCGCCGTCGACCCGGGTCACCGTGTCGGCCTCGGCTCCGACGGGCGACCTGTGGCCCGCCCGCCGTTGGCCACGCGCCCACATGAACGCCAGGCCCCCTTCGAAACGGCCTTCGGCTCGGCCGTCGGCCACGTCCAGGACGGCGAGGACCCCGCCGGGGGCGCCCGGTGTCGGCGCCCAGGGGGTCACGATCCGACCGTGTTCCCGTACCTGGCGTATCCACACGGCCGGGACTCGACTGACGGTGCAGGTGGCGATGGCCTGGTCGTAGGCGGGGCCGGGGAGTCCGGTCGCGAAGTTCTCGCCATCGCCGGTGAGGACGGTCGGCGCGAACTCGGCCTCGATCAGCGACCGCCGGGCTCGGGCGGCGATCCGCGGGTCGATCTCGATGGAGGTGACCCGGTCGTCGCCGACCAGGGTGCTGAGGAGGGCGGCGTTGTATCCGGTGCCGGTGCCGATCTCCAGGACGCGGTCGCGGGGTTCGATCCGGGCGGCGGTGAGCATGCGGGCCATGACCGTGGGGGCGCTCGACGAGGAGGTCGGGAGGCCCGTGCCGTCTTCGCGTCTGTCGTCGCGTTGGGTGACGAGCGCCTGGTCGGTGTAGGCGGTGCGCGTCCATGCGTCGGGGTCGAGGGAACGGTCGTGGCGGACGCTGTTCTCGTCCCACAGGACGTCGGGCAGAAAGCGGTGCCGGGGCACGGTGGCGAACGGGGCACGGACGTGTTCGGGTCCGGGGAGCCGTGCGGCCAGGTCCCGGGCGAGGTCGGTGGGGTTCGGGCGAGTGGTGGCGTCGCTCATCGGACGGTGCCCTTCCCCTGGTGACCGGCGCGGGGAACCCGGAGGCGAGGGTGGACGCCGAGGGTCCCCGCGGCTCCGGTAACTCCGGTGTTCCAGCACGGGCCGAACGGGGCCGCCTCACGCGGGGCCGGGGGTGCCGGCGCGGTCGGCGCGGCGTACGTGATGAGGGGGGTCATGGTTTCCTTTGCGCGTCGGTCGCGGGGCGAAGGCGGGACGTTCTCTCGAGGTACGCCCGCGTCGTCACTGTTCTCCGAGAAAGGGCCGTGGTCTGAGAGTGGGCCCCAGGAGGGCGCC
Organism: Nocardiopsis alba DSM 43377; assembly: GCF_000341225.1. Classification (GTDB taxonomy): domain Bacteria; phylum Actinomycetota; class Actinomycetes; order Streptosporangiales; family Streptosporangiaceae; genus Nocardiopsis; species Nocardiopsis alba. The sequence goes on along the minus strand of NZ_ANAC01000038.1, from coordinate 4,134 downwards.
GGCAAGGGCGCGCCTCCTGGGACACCGGACGGGCCACGCGTTGCTGCTGCCAGGCCGCAAGTGCCCCGTCGTCTTGGGGGGATCAACTAGGCGAGGGCACGCACCAGCGCGTCCCAAGCGCTGCCCGGCAGGGTCAAACGCACCTGGTCGGGGTTCTGGGTGTCGCCCATCAACACGTTCCCGCCATCCACGAGCTTGGCGGCGGCGCAGTTGGAGGCGCCCTGAGAGGCCTCGGCCTTGTGCTGAACACCAGCAGTAAGGGACTTACGACCCTGGGTGTAGATGATCTGCATCGATAGCCTGCTTTCTGCTTCTTCTTTCGGTGGAAACCCGGGGACGCGGCGGCAACCGCGCCCGGGAGCGGGGGCCTGTCCCCCGTGTTCGGCCCTTCCGTGGTCGGGAGGGGCTGACGTCTTCTTCCACCAGCGTGGTGCGTCCCGCCGGTGGGGGGTCGCACCCGGCCTCCGCGGTGGACCGGCCGGGTGCGTGACCCACCTGTTCAGAGGGGTCGGTCGGGCGGTGCGGTCCGGGAAGCCCGGTCGGTTCGATCGGGGTGTGTGGAGGCGTCCAGGGTGGTCAGGGCGGCGATCGGTGGCTCTCCCCCACCCGACTCGCGCGGCGACAACCCCCGCCAACGCCCCCAACCCGCGGCTTCGAACACCTTCCGCAACCCCTCCGGATCCCGCGCCACCAACCGGGTATCCGCGCCCTGCTCTTGGGCCTGGCCGGTGTAGATGTCGGCGGCGCCGACCATCCCGGACAGGTGGGTGATCCCCCATCCGCTGCCCGGAGCCAGCCTCACGGCGAGCGCCTCGACCAACCCCGACAGCTCTTCGTCTTCAAGGTGGTCGAGGGTCAGGGTGGAGAGCACCCCCACCGGCACCGACAGATCCAGATGCTCACCCAACGCGTTGACCAGGGTTTCCGGGAACCTCAGATCCAAATCCAGCACCCGCACGTTGTACCCCCGAACCCGAGCCGGATGCTCCCACCACGCCCGCACCGCCGCCAGAGCGGCCAGGTCGTGGTCGACATAGACCGTCCGAGCCCGTGACCCCCACAGCACCCGGCCCCGTTCATGCGGGGCGCGGCGCATCGCCGGCAACCCACAACCCAGATCGATCACCTGGGAGAAGGAGCGGCAGACCGCGTCCACCACACCTTCGCGTGCCTTGCGGTGCACCAACATCTGCCCCGCCAGGCCGGGCGAGGCCTCGGCCATCTTGACGGCCGTGTGGCGGTCCTGGCTCCACGAGTCTTTCCCGTAGTCCAGGTAGTCGAAGGTGCGTGCCGCGTTGGTCAACGCCCATTCCTCACGATCCAACAAGGTGCCGCTGCGGGCCGCGCCCCAGGTCATCGTCATCGCTACTCCCGCGTTCGCGCAGTGGTTCGGATAGGGGGCGACACCCGCACTCCGGGCGCGCCTGACGTGGTCGACGGTGCCCTGGAGGTAGTAGTAACGACGCCCCACATGAAGTGCGGGGATGACGCCTTCGCGTGCCCAGCGGGCGGCGGTCGCATACGACACCCCCCACTGCGAGGCGGCCTGGGCGGGGGTCAGGAGGTCGTCCATGTCCGACCTCCCATGGCGAGATAGCGCTTGACCGCGACCCCGAGCTCCTGGGTACCGGCGTCCTGCTCGGCCTGTTCGGCTTCACGGAGTTGCCGTTCCACCCGGGAACGCTCGTCCAAGATCCCGTCGACCAACAGCCGAGCCAGACTCAACCGGTGATCCACCCGCGCCAACCGCTGCTGCACACTCAACCGGCCCAACAACCGCAGCGCGCTCAACTCCGCGGCGGCGTTCTGCTCCACCGAACGCGAAGCGGGCGAGGCAGAAGAGACCGAAGCGCTGGAAGTGGACTGTGCGGGACGTCGAGGAGGAGGCACGGGAGAGGTAGGCGGGATGGGCGAGGCCGACCGGAACACCGGAGCCGGCGGCGTGCTCGGAGCAGGGCGGGCGGCCGAAGCGCGCCGGGCAGGCAGAGAGGGCCGGGGCACCGGAGCGGGTGGAACGCTCGGTGCGACCGGGGTGTCCGGAACCGTCGAGGACGGCGACACTGGACGCTCGGTCCGGCCCGAGGTCGGAAGGAAGCCGGCCCAGTGGGCGAACCGGCACCGAAGACCGAACCAGCGCTTCCGAACCTTCGGAATAACCGGAGTAGCGGTGGTGATGTCGGGCGGAACGAAGATTCCCGTCCGTGCCGGAGGAACAGCGGTGGCCTTGGGTGGGGTGAGCCTGGTGGTGGTTGGGAGGGTGCGTCGGACCTGTGTCGGGATCATGCTCACGGTGTTCTGCTCCTTGCTTCTGGTCAGGGAAGTTCGATCCGGGCCTTGACCGTCACCGGCAGGCCGGCGCATCCGTCCCAGTCCCAATAGAAGGAGAGTGAAGCCACCCGCCCCAGGCCACCGCCGTGGCTCTTCTGCTCCGGGAAAGAGAGCTTCTTACGACCGGGGGTGGGGCCGGCGTCGGTGACCGTGATCGACAACAGATACCGCGACCGCTCCAACATCAGCGTGAGCGTCTGATCCGGAGCACCCGAGTGAGAATGACGATGGGCGTTGTCCATCAACTCCCACGCGATCAACGAAGCCCGGTTCGCGATCTCGACAGCCGCCATCGGGTTGGCGATCCCCTGAGCAGCGTGGCGGCGCACCCAGTTCTGCGCGGCAGCGCGGGCCGCGACCGTGTGGCGGACACGCAAGCCGATCCTGTCGGGGTCGGGGTAGTGGAGGACTTGGTAGGCAGAGGACAAAGGCCTGTCCCCACGCGGCCTCAGAGCAGTACACTTCATTCGTCTCACCTCGGAGCTGTCGGGGTGGGTCACAACCCCGGGCGGCCGCTCACGACTTCGGCCCCCGGGGTTTTCTTGAATCTGGCCACAGTCACTCCAGACAAAGCAGGACAAAAGCCTGCGAAATCCTCAAAGCTAACTGTGAGCCCGTCAATCCCTACCGTGCGACATCTATCCGCAGCTCACAAGGGTTTTTCCTCAGATTCCCCACAAGAGCGCTCTTGGGGTACACACGGGGAAAGTTTTTCTGTAAAATTTTTACATGACCGAAGCAACACTCTCCTCGTGGGTCGAGTTTGGCGCCCTGCTCAAGAGTTTGCGCAGGCAGCAGGGATGGACACTCCAGAATCTAAGCAAGGCATGCGGCTACTCGGTGTCGACGATCAGCAAGATCGAAAACGCCAAAAGGGAACCAAATAGGAAACTTATCGCCGAGCTTGACAGGGCGATGAGGAAAAATGGGGACCTGCTCCGCCAATGGGAGAAACACCGAACCAGGGACTCAGACCCCGACTGGTACAGGCAGGTGGTGACCAGCGAGGAACGGGCAACGGAGATCAGGATGTGGCATCCATGGTTGATCCCCGGCTTCATGCAAACATGGGACTACGCTCGGATCATCTTCCGCGATGGACGTCCCTTCGACACCTCTGAGCAACTGAACCAACTCGCAGACCTCCGTGTCGCGCGGCTCGAAGCCCTAAGGCAAGCGCAGAATCCACGCATGCTGGCCATCATCTCCGAGCGAACCATCACAGACGTTGTGGGATCGCCCCAGGTGATGAAGGACCAGCTCCGGCACCTACTATCTCTCTCGGAGCAGGTGCAGACCCTGGTGTTGCCCAGGTCGACGCCCTACCACGGGGGACTTTCGTCGGGCCCGTTCCGGATTCTGGATTTCCTAGATCAGGACACTCAGGTCTATGCGGAGCACTCGTCGGGGGGTGAGCTGATCACGGAACCTGATGGTGTGCGGCGTCTTGTGACGATCTTTGGGGATCTACTCACATGGGCTCTGCCCCCTCCAGCCTCACGGGAACGGATCCAAGAAGTCATAGGAGAGATGAAGTGAGCACTGAGCTTCGCGAGTGGCACAAGTCTTGGCACAGCGGCGCGCAAGGCGACTGCGTAGAGGTTGCGGAAGGTCAGATGACCTGGATCCGGGACACCCAGAACCGAACTCTGGGCTATCTGGATGTGCCAGCCACCGAATGGACCGCATTGCTCAGCGCGCTCCGCACGAGCTGATCTGAAAGTAAACCGACCCCCGCCAGGCTACTTAGGTTCTAACGGTCGTTGCAACACCCCATCTCTGAAGGGGTGCGATGAACGACTTCCA
>NZ_ANAC01000037.1 GCF_000341225.1 Nocardiopsis alba DSM 43377 | reverse complement strand
CACAGTCCGTGATCATGGCAGGTTCAGAGTCGTCTCGCAGGGCTTTTGAGATGAGCTCTAAAGACAGAAGTCCGCCCCTCCTCCACCCCCGGCGACAGAGCCCCCTCCGGCACCCCTTCGGAGACGACAAGCCCTACCACACAAAGGATGCACGCCATCCCACTCCCCCTGTGGGGGACACCACATCCTCCTCATGAGCCCCACCGACAACCGACCAGAGGCACCCACCGGAACCGACGTCGGACCATTCGTCGGCATTATCCAAGGTCAAAGCAGCGGGTCCAGAGAAATCCGATCAGCCGAACCGCATTCGGCCCGCATATCGCGCTTCCGCGATACGTGAGAAGCTTCGTTCCCGATTATGCCTTCCGCGCACAGAACGTCCATTATGAGCTCATGGACGTGAGCCATCCCCCGATATGTACACCGGGCACACCGACGACCGTATGGGTTCCGAGCAGCGACTTCTCCGGGAGCCCGTCGTCGAAGACGCCATGACCTCCCCATAAGAGGTCATGCCATCGATACATGATTCGTCCGGAATACGCCCCGCCCGCTGTTCAGCGTGGAGCATCCAGCCCTCACCTGCATTGAAAGGGAGCCTCTCATGCTCTCTCCCACCCCCCTTGCCCCGTACGCGCCGAAGAACGTGCTCCTGCCGCCCATCGGCGAACACACCCTCGTGCGGCCCCACGGCACCGACGGGTTCAGTGCCCAGGACGGGATCGACGAGCTCTGCCGCTCGATCCGGCTACTCCTCCACGACCTGGAACAGGAGGGCCGGACGCCGATGACCGTCCTGGACATCGCCGTTCGCATGGGGCTCAGCCGCGGAGTGGTGATCCTGGTGGTCGCCGAACTACTACGCCGGAACCTCGTCCGCGTCAGCCGCCAGATCTCCACCCCGTCGGACCCCCGCACCGAGGTGCGCGACGCCTGGAGCGACCTCTCCCACTGCGACCCCGAACTGCGCTCGGCCAAGGTCCTGGTCATGGGCGACCCGGAACTGAGCCGCACGTTCATCGGTTCCTGCTCGGAGGTCGGCCCCATCAGCCACGGTGAGGTCATCTACGTCAGGAACGTGGGGATCCCCAGCAGCTCCCCGGACGCCTACTCCCCGCCGGTCACGACCCGGGTGTCGATGGGCCGGATCCCGCTGAAGGGCATGTCCCTGCACCTGCTCGGCGGGGTCGATGTCGCCGTCGACGTGTTCTCCCCCCTGTGGTCCACCCTGGTCCGCGACGCCTGCGCCGCCCTGGTCGTCACCCACGCCGACGACCTCGAAGGGGCCGCGGTCGCCTTGGGGTTCCTGGCGAAGCACCGCGTACCGGCCCTGCTGGTTCTGCACCACGGCCACGAGACCCCCGACCTCGAGGCCGTCAGAACCCGCCTGGGGCTCGCCGAAGAGCGGACGGTCCTATGCGACGTGCGCTCCAGACCCGCCACACGAGCCGCCCTGGGCGACGTGATCGACCAAAGGACGCTCACCGTGTATGACGCTCACCCCATCTACCCCGAAACCGGAGAAACAGCATGAAGGTTCTGATCGTCGGCGCCGGCCTGACCGGGCTCGTACTCGCCCACCGCCTGCTCTCACAGGGAGCGGACGTCACTGTCGCCACGGCTCGAACCTCCGATGAGCTACGTCGGGGCTCCGCTCAGATGACACAACTGACGCTGCCCACCGCGCTGGGCATGGAGCGCACCCTCAAGCTGGACATGTGGGAGCAGGAACCCCACCTGTTCCAGACCGTGTCCATGAACGTGACCCGCGCCGGGCAGAGCTTCGGGTTCACCGGGAACCTCGGCGCCGCCGGAGCCGCGGTCGAGCCCCGGGTGAAGCTCCCCGACCTGCTGGAGTACTTCGAGGACCGGGGCGGCAAGGTCAGCATCCACGGCATCACCGTGAGCGACCTGAGCTACTTCACCCGCATGTTCGACGCCACGATCGTCACCGTCGGCGCCGGCGAACTCGGCCAGCTCTTCCACACCGACCCCTCACGGCCGTTGGCGGCCGAACAGCAGGTGGTCTCCCAGGTCTACCTCCACCACCTCCCCGTCCCCGAGAGCGGCGCGGACGTCGAGGTGTACTCGATCGAGGGCGCCGAGATCTACGTGGTGCCGATCCTGACCTCCTACGGGATCGCGCACTCGGTGATGGTCGCCGCCCGCCCCGGCCGAGAGAACCCCCTGGACCTGAGCGGTGAACGCGCCCGCGACGTCCACGGACTGCTCTCCACGCGCCTGCCCCACCTACTGCCCGAACTGGGCGAACGGTTCCGCGACGCCGAGATGGCCGACCCTCGCGACGCCCTGATCACCACGGTCTCCCCCGTCGTGCGCACGCCCGTCGCCCACCTGGGCGGAGGCATCGTCGTCGGAGCCGGCGACACCGTGGTCACCACCGAACCCCGCACCGGGCAGGGCTGGTCGCTGTCCACCAAGCTCGGCTTCGAGACGGCGGACCGCATGGTCGTCCACCACAAGAACGGCGGAGCGTTCGACGAGGCGTTCTTCAGCGGCATGTTCTCCGACCTGTGGGAGAGCCGGATCCGCCCCACGGCGGCCTTCTCACAGCTCATCAACGCCGTCCACAGCGACAACACGCCTCCGGAGCTCCTCCAGGCGATGGACCAGGCCGCCGCCGACCCGGCCTTCGCCAACACCTGGGTCCGCGGCTTCGACGATCCGGCCGCCCTCGCCCAGATGCTCCCCATGAACTGACACAAGCCATCCCCATCCAGAACAAAGACGACGAATCCGAAGTAAGGCACTCTCATGTCTGAGAACACCATCCCCCACACCGACAAGACGCAGTGGGTGTCCTCCACAGACTCGAAGCTGTACAGCCTCAAGAACATGGGCCGCTACTCACAGCTGATCGGCAACCTCTCCCACCGCAAGGCCTGGCTTCTGGACAACGAGAAGCTCAAGGCCCTCTACAACGAGAACGTGTCGAGCCGGCACCTCGAGGTGGGCCCCGCCAACGCCGAGATGCTGTCGAACACCACTCCTCCCGCCTCTCCCGACGAGTGGCGCATCCACCTCATGGACATCAACCACAACCCGCTCGTCTTCGCCAAGGAGGTACTGAACGACCGGGCGATCGTGGAGGCCGTGCAGCACGACGTCCTCGTCGCCCCGTGGCCGAACCTGTCCCGCGCGTTCGACTCCATCGCGATGGGCAACGTCCTGCACTGCCTGCCCGGCAACGGTTTCCCCGGTAAGGACGGTGCCTTCGCGGGCATCGCCGACGCCCTCACCGACGACGGCGTCGCGTGGGGCTACACCGTGCTCGGTCTGGAGGACCCCGACGTCGAGCACAACTTCCTGGCCCGCACCCTGATCCGGGCCTACAACAAGCCCGACCGGAAGTTCTTCCAGAACGCCGGCGACCGTCTCGCCGACCTGGAGCCGCAGCTGAGGCAGCACTTCGACGACGTGACGGTGTGGTCGATGGGCAGCGCCGCGCTGTTCATCGTCAAGAAGCCCAAGCGGTAGAAGGACCGTCCGTTCGTCCCCACGTGGGTGAGAACGAGTGAAAGGGGAGCCCCCGCACCGGTCGAGTGCGGGGGCCTTCCGGGCTTTCAGAGGTGGGGAATCGGTCCCGCGCCAGGTAAGGGCACCGGGCGAGGTCGGCCTGATTGAAGACACGCAGACATTGGAAGAAAACGATGGTGAGCCCCACCCCCTGTCGAAGAGGACTCCGATGACTCTCCCCTCCCTCCCCAACGGCTATCAGGCCCTCATCCTCGACTTCGTCGGTGTCCTCACCGAAGGTGTCCGTGAGTCCCTCCAAGGATGGTGCGTGAAGCAGGGGCTCCATCACCGGGCCTGGGGCACCACCTTGAACCATCACCCCGAGGGACGCCGCCTCTACCTGGAGCTGGAGGCCGGACGGCTGACGCAACAGGAGTGGAACGAGTCCACGGCCTCACTTTTGGGGGTGGAGGAGCACGAGAACCTGATGGGACGTGCCTGGGCCGAGGTCCGTCCCGCCCAGGACATGGTCGAGCTCGCACTCGCCGCACGACGGGCCGGCCTGAAGACCGCGTTGTTGTCCAACAGCTTCGGGCTGGATCCCTACGACCCCTACAGGACGCTGGGGGTACGAGAGCTGTGCGAGGTCACGGTGCTCTCCGAGATCGAGGGGGTCGCCAAGCCGGATACGGAGATCTACCGGCGCACGCTGAAGCGCCTGGGGCTACCAGGAGAGAAGTGCGTCTTCGTCGACGACAACCCGGACAATCTCCTCCCGGCACAGGCGTTGGGCATGACCACGGTGCTGGCCGATGGCCGGCCGGGGTTGGCCTCGCGTGTCGGGGACCTGCTGGGAGTTCCCGGGCCGGCCGAGAACAGGTGACCTCGGGAACGGAGCGAGGGGCATAGGGCAGGCCACGAAACCCCTGCCCCTCGAGGCTCCGTTCGGGCCATCCCCGCGAGCCTGTTGCCCATCGGGGTGATCGCCTTGGCCGCCCTGGCCGTCCAGGTACACGAATGGAAACCGAACGTCGACTCGGACTACCTCCCCCAGGTGCTCCTGCACGCCCCTGAGGTCCCGGCCCTCTGACCCTCGCCCAGGCCGCGTGGCCTTGCCAGAGCAGGGCCATGCCGCGTATTCCTCTCCCAGGCCCGAGCCGAACAGCGCCCGGCCAGGCCGACCGATCTTCCACGTCGCCCCGGGAGAAAACCCCGCGACATCGACGATCTCCCCCGGGATACTGCCTCCATGGATGAGGTCGAAGTCGTCGTCGCCCATTCCGAGCGCGCGACCCTGCGCGTCGGCGACGTGTTCCTGAAGGTGGACGCCGATCGGGCGCGCATGGACGCCGAGGTCGAGGTGATGTCCCTGGCGCCGGTCCCGACCCCGGAGATCCTGTGGCGCGAGCCGCCCGCGCTCGCGATCGCCGCGCTTCCAGGAGCGACACTCGGACGCCTGGGCGGGCCCACGACCGGGTCGCCTGCGGCGTGGGCCGCGGCCGGAGCCACCATCCGCGAGCTGCATGAAGCGCCCCTGCCGTCCCGACAGGGCCGGGCCGGCCAGGACATCGTCGCGCTGAAGGCGGAGCTCGACCACGAGTGCGAGCTGCTCGTGTCCAACGGGCTCCTGCCCGCCGATCTGGTGAACCGCAACCGCGAGGTCGCCGAGGCCGCGTTCCGGCCCTGGAACCCGGCCTTCACGCACGGCGACCTACAGATCGCGCACATCTTCCTCGAAGACGACGAGGTCACCGGCGTCATCGACTGGTCCGAGGCCGGCCGGGGCGACGCCCTGTACGACCTCGCCACCTTCACCCTCGGACACGAGGACCGCCTCGACGACCTCCTCGCCGGATACGGCACCGGTGTCGACCGCGACGTGATCCGCGCGTGGTGGTCGGTACGAAGCCTGCTGGTGACCCGCTGGCTGGCCGAGCACGGCTTCGACCCCTTCGCCCCGGGCTGCGAGGTCGACGTGTTGAAGGCCCGGATGTGAGACCGGGTGGGCTCGATCCATCGGGAGCCCGCGCAGGTGAGCCGTTGGACGAGGGCGTCCCCGACGACCTCACCCCCGTCGGTGCCTGCCTTCGCCCTCCTTCTCCCTTCTCGTTTCCTCCAGCATGGATCTCACTCGCTCGGCATTCTCGTCGAAGACCCGCCGGCTCCAGACGTCGGCCTCCCTCGTCCGCCCCATGTTCCTCAGCAGAGACGAGAGGGCCACCATCGACCAGCTGTGACCCTGTTCGACGGCCCGACGGAACCATGCCTCGGCCTCCTCGACCCGCCCCGTGCCCTCCAACAGGGATCCGAGGTTGGACATGGCGTCGGGGTCGCCCCCTTCGGCCGCCTCCCGGTACCGATCTTCGGCCTCCACCACACGCCCGGCCTTCTCCAGCGACAGCCCGAGACAGGTCATCGCGTGCACGTGGCCCTGGTCGGCGGCACGCCGGAACCAGACCTCGGCCTCTTCTACTCGTCCCGCCCGTTTCGAGGAAAGCCCGGCCTCGTACATCGCTTCCTCGTTCCCCAGCTCGGCGGCCCGTCGCAGCCAGGCCTCGCCCTCCCTCGTCCGGCCCGTCTCCTTCAACAGGTTCCCGAGATCGAACATCCCGGCGGGGTCGCCCTGGTCCACGGCCCGCCGGAACCAACCCTCGGCGTCGCCCTTCCTCCCTCTCTTCGAAGCCAGGATCCCGAGGACGACCATCGATCCGGTGTCGCCCCGGTCGGCGGCACGCCGGAACCAGACCTCGGACTCCTCTGCCCGCCCCGTCTCTCCCAAGAGCATCCCGAAGAGGGCCATCGCCCGAGCATCGTCCTGCGCCGCGGCTCCCCGGTACCAGGCTTCGGCCTTCCGCACCCGGCCCTCCCTCTTCAGCAACAGCCCGAGGGCGAGCATCGCGTCGATATGGCCGAGGTCCGCGGCCTTTCGATACCAACTCTTCGCCTTCCGTGCCCGTCCTGTCTCCTTCAGCAGGAACGCGAGGTGGAACATGGAATCGGTGTCGCCCTGTTCGGCCGGAGATGTCCAGGCCGCTTCGGCGATGTCGTCCAGCCCGGCCCTATAGGCGGTGAGGCCGACCGTGAAGAGGTCCTGTTCGGTGGCCACCTTCAGGGCCGCGCGCCACACTGCCTCGGGCAAGGCGTCCTCGGTGGCGAGGTAGTCGAAGGCCCGCCACCGACCGTGGTGATCCGCGGGCACCAGCAATCCGGCCAGACCACCGCGCGGGCGGGTGGCCCACTCCCAGGCCCGGTCGATCTCCTCCGGCAGAGGAGGAGGGTCTGACAGATAGACGGTGTGGAGGTCCTGGATCTGCTCTCGGGTCAGTGAGCCCGTCACACCGGCCTCGGCCAGACCCACGGCGGCGGCCACCAGCGCGTGACCACGGGGGTGGCCGTTGTCGGGGCCGCCGAGCCAGGTCATCTTCAGCAGAGGGGCCACCGCCAATTGTTCGGCCACCCCGAACCGCTCATCGTCGGCGGCCCGGACCAGGCGCTCATCGCCGCCGGCCCGTGCCCGCTCGCGCTCTTGGGGGTTCCATCGACGTTCGACGACGATCGGTGGGGTCTTGAGCACCGCGTACCCCACACCCTCCGCCGCGGAGGTGTGATCGACGCTGGTCGGGCGCAGGGCCTCCAGCCGGTTCCATCGGATGGTGGCCGCCACCACCGCGCCCACCCGGCCGAGTTCGGCGATCAGGGCCGGAGTCGGACCCGAGGCGCTCAGGTGGCGCTCCAGGTCGTCCAACCACACCACCCACCCCTGAGGGGCGCGCTCGGCCCTTTCCCGCAACCAGGTGGGCAGGGATCTCAGGTCGGCCTCCTCGGGCGGGGCCACCAGCATCCGGTCGGGCATGGTGCGACGCAACGCCTGGGCCAGGGCCCGGGTCTTACCGGCGGCCGAGGGACCGGTCACCAACACCAGCCCGCCACGCGGCGCCTCCGCGACCGCGACCAGGCGCCGGTCGAGTTCGCCGTCCACGTCGCGGGCCACGTAGGGCGGGAGACCCTCGCCGCCAGGCCCGGGGAGAGCGTTGTGCGTGCCCAACTCACGGACGTCGGATCGGTGGACGGGCAGCGCCGTGTCCACCCACCCCGGCGCCGAAGCGTCGGGATCGGAGTACACGGTGACCGATCCGTGGATGTCACGGGCCTGGATCGAGACCCCGTGGTTGTCGCGCATACGGTTGTCGACCATCGCGGTCACCGAACCCGGGGGCGAAGGGGCACGGCGTGGCCGGGCCTTGCCGGGGACACCGGCGGCTCTCCCCTCGAGATCGCCGAAGAGACGGTGAGGGTCCACGCCTGTGTTCGTCGCATGCGACGATTCTGCCTTCCGCACGAGCGTCGGGGCCATACCGGGCAGGGCGGGAAGGCTCGTGGGCAGGTCGAGGGAGCGGGCCTTCGGTGGCCCGTCCCCATGCGCGCGGGGCTCTGCCGGAGATGTCCCCGTTCGGGTTCGTGCTCGTAGAGGGCGGGCCGAACGAGAGGGCGGAGAACGGGCCGGTACGCTGCTGCTGGTCAGGGAAGGCCGCGGATTTCACGGCGATGGATTCTCTGCTCGATTGCGCTCTCGCGGCCCGCGCCCGAGATCCCGACGACTAGTGAGGTGGGCGGCCATGGACAAGCCGCAGGGGAAAGACTCGTTCTCATTGCTGTACAGGGCGGGGTTCCGTATCACTTACGTGCTCCTGCACGTCATGGGACCTGCGTCTCAGACCATCGACACCGACCCGCAGGTCCGCGCGAAGAGGGAATACGACCGTCGACGTGCCCTCCACCGGGAATGGAAGGCCTACCAGCGGTCCAAGTAGCGCGACCACAGGTGAGGGATTCACCGATGTAGGCGATAAAGAGATCGTTTCGAGGTGGCCCGCGGGCCCCGCGATCGCGGGGCCCGGCTCGTATCGAGCGCCATTCCTCCCCCGAACGGTCCACCCCCGCACGTGTGAACCTCAGGAAGACGACCTGCGCGAAAGCAAGCAGCCCTCTTCGCGACCTGAGTCACGAAGCGCGCCCCGCTCACCGAACGCCCCTGCCGCACCCACGCGGATTCACTCGGACGATCCGGATCTCCTGCTCCGGGCGGCGTTGAAACGCGCCTTCTTCTGACGGTTCCCGCACGTGTTCATATCGCACCATTTTCGGGTGCGGCTCTGGCTGGCATCGAAGAAGGCTGCCTGGCAGGTCGGTGACGCGCACAGGGCCATCTTTCCATCGCGCTCGCCGGAGATGATGTCGATCGCGTCGGCGGCGATCACACTGAGCGCGTCCTCCACCCGGGAGTCCACTCCCAGCCGCCATCGCCGTTCGCCCTCGGGTGTCAGAACGGCCGCGACCCGACCCTGGACGCTGCGCTCGTTGATGACCTCGACGGCGGCCTCCGGCAGAGCCTCCTGAAGCGCGGTCGCCGTGGCGGCGGCGTGGATCGCCTCTCTCAGTTCCCGCGCGAGCTCGAGCTGTTCGGCGGTGCAGGAGTCCACGGCGAGGCCGCTCACCTCCAGCCAGTCGAGGAGTCTTCGCGGCGTGGGGATGCGCTCTACGGCGTCACCACGGCGCTCCGTCAGCGTCGCCGTGAAGCTGGTCGCCAGCACGCTACCGAGGCGAAAGTCAGGGAATCCGACAGGCATGGAACCACCTTAGCCGGTTGTGCACCGCCACGGAGGCGTGTTAGAACCGGCTTAGCCGGTTCACCAAGACCATGACCGGCTCCACGACGGCCAGGAGGTCTCATGTCCCGTCCGACCGACGACGTGGAAGTGTTCGAAGCCCACACGTCCGAATCCGATCTCGAAGACCTGCGCGCACGACTCGCCTCGGCACGCTTCCCGGAGGCCGAGACGGTCGCTAACGCGGGCCCCGGTCCTCACCGTTGGGAACAGGGCGTCCCTCTCGCCGATCTCGTCGAACTCGTGGACCACTGGCGCACCGGATACGACTGGCGGGCGTTCGAAGAGCACCTCGACCGGATCGGCCAGTTCCGCACGACCATCGACGGTCTGGGGATCCACTTCCTGCACCGCAGGTCCACCCGCGCGGACGCCGCTCCCCTGGTCCTCACACACGGATGGCCGGGCAGCATCGCCGAGTTCATCGACGTGGTGGACGGGCTGACGGAGCCCGAAGATCCGAACGCTCCGGCGTTCCACGTCGTGATCCCCTCACTGCCGGGCTTCGGCTACAGCGACAAGCCGACCACCACCGGATGGGGCACCGAGAAGATCGCGGCCGCGTGGGTCGAACTGATGGGAAGGCTCGGCTACGACGGGTTCCTGGCCCACGGCGGAGACTGGGGAGGGAACATCACCACGATCCTCGGCGACAGGTTCCCCGAGCACGTTCTCGGCATCCACACGACGTTCGCGCAGGGACCGCCCGGAACCACGATGGACGGGCTGACCACGGTCGAACGCGAATGGGCGGAGGGGACACACCACTTCTGGCGCCACCGCGCGGCGTACGCGAAACAGCAGGCGACCCGACCGCAGACCATCGGCTACTCGCTCGTCGACTCACCGGTCGGACTTCTCGCCTGGATCCTCGACAAGTACGCCGAATGGTCGGACACCGAGGACAGCCCTTTCGAGACGATTTCCCGCGACAGGATCCTCGACGACGTCACCCTGTACTGGCTGACGCGGACCGGGGCGTCGGCGGCGCGCATCTACTACGAGAGCCACGACTCGCTCGACCCCGAACTCCGCGTCGACGTCCCCTCGGCGATCACCATGTACCCCCGCGACACCGAAAGGTACCCGAGGCCCTGGGCGCGGGAGCGGTACCGGCAGATCGTCCGTTGGAGGGAGCCCGAGCGGGGAGGGCACTTCCCGTCGCTGGAGGTCCCCGGGTACTTCGTCGAGGACCTGCGGGAAGGCCTCGCGGCGGTGCTCGCCGCCCGTCGGTGAGGTGGGCGGGGGCACCTCGTGGACCGGCTGGGGTGGGGGCGTCCCCGCGGGCGCGGGGAGCAGGAAAGGCGATCCGTGAAAGCGCTCTCAACCGGGAGAACGCATCTCTGAAAAAAGAACATGACCGTCTTTCGGGCGGAATGCTAGTTTTGCGGCAGCACCTCCCGGTGCGAAGGCCCCGGTTACTTCTCTCTCAAAGAACCTCACCGGAGCCGAACTCGATCTCGGGAGGTCACGAACTTCGGAAGGCGCGCCCGGTGCGCAGGTCAGGGTTACTTCACTGTTAATGAGGATGTCGCGGGTTCGAGTCCCGTCATCGGCCACGGCCGGTGTAGCTCAGTCGGTAGAGCACCTAATGTCACCCTCACCGCTTCGATCTCGGGCGCGCCTTCCGAAGGGTGGCTCCTCCCGGTGCGGAAGGAGCCTTTTCCATGTGCGCCAAGTTCAACCGGGCCGACACCCGGCCCTCTGGACAGAGCCCCATCACCGGTGAGCGCACCCCCTCCGGGCGGACCCACGAGGGCGCCCCCGGATTCGCGCGTGACACCAAGGGCGAACTGTTCCTCCTCGCCGTCGCGAACATGGTCGGGGAGAACACCTTCTACGAGTCCGCGGGTGAGCGCGATGACCGTTTCCGGAACCTAGTGCACCAGGTCGCCGTCACCGACCCCGTGTGGCTGACCGGCATGATCGGGTGGCTGCGGAACGAGGCGAACATGCGCACCGCCTCGGTCGTCGCGGCCTTGGAAGGCGCGAAGGCCCGTGTGGACGCCAAGGCCCACGGCCACTCCCGGCAGATGGTGGACGCCGCGTTGCGACGCGCGGACGAGCCCGGCGAGGCCCTGGCCTACTGGACCTCCCGCTACGGGCGGCGTCTCCCCAAGCCGGTCAAGCGCGGTATCGCCGACGCCGCAGCACGGCTGTACGACGAGCGGTCGATGCTCAAGTACGACACCGCGACCAAGGGCTTCCGGTTCTCCGACGTGCTCAACCTCGTGCACGCCTCCCCCGCCGCGGACAAGCCGTGGCAGGGAACTCTGTTCTCCTACGCGCACGAGCGTCGTCATAACCGCGGCACGAGCCCCGACCCGGACATGCTGCCCACGCTGGCCCGCAACACGGTGTTCGCCGAACGTGTGGAGACCGACCCGAGCCTTCTCCTCGCCCCCGATGAGTTGAAGGCCGCGGGTCTCACCTGGGAGTCGGCGCTGTCCCTGGCCGGCGGCCGGGTGGACAAGGCACGCCTGTGGGAGGCCTTGATCCCCTCGATGGGGTACATGGCCCTGGTGCGCAACCTCAGGAACTTCGACCAGGCCGGAGTGTCCGACGAGGTCGCCGAGCGGGTGGCGGCCCGGTTGTCCGACCCCGAGCAGGTGGCGAGGTCGCGACAGCTGCCGATGCGGTTCCTGTCCGCCTACCGGGCGGCACCGTCCCTGCGCTGGGGGCACGCGTTGGAGAAGGCGCTCAAGGCGTCACTGGGCAACGTGCCCGAACTCGGTGGGCGAACGCTGGTGCTGGTGGACCGCTCGGGGTCGATGCAGGCCCCGCTGTCGGCTCGCTCGGACCTGAACCGCGCGGACGCGGCGGCGATCTTCGGGTCGGCGTTGGCGATGCGCTGCGAGGACACGGATCTGGTGGAGTTCGGCACCGGTTCGGCCCCGGTGGCTCTGGAGCGAGGGGACTCGCTGCTGCGGGTCATCGAGCGGTTCCAGTGGATGGGTGGAACGAACACCGCGCGGGCGGTACGCGAGCACTTCCGCAAGCACGACCGGGTCGTGATCGTCACCGACGAGCAGGCCCACCACTCGCGAGGCGGCGGTCCGACCGAGCAGGTGCCCGCGTCGGTCCCCGTGTACACGTGGAACCTGGCCGGCTACCGGTACGGACACGGGCCGTCCGGAGCGGGCGGTCGATACACCTTCGGAGGGCTCGGCGACGCGGCGTTCCGGATGATCCCGCTCCTCGAAAGGGGCCGGGACGCCCGTTGGCCGTGGGAGGACTAGCCGCGAACGAAGGGCCCGGGGTCCATGTCCCGGGCCCTTCCGCGTATCCGACCCATCCCCACGTGTGTGGGGCTCGGCCCGCGACGGTCAATCCTTCTTCAGGCTCCTACCGCCCAGAAGAAGGGCGCTCACGACCAGCGCGACGCTGAGGACGATCGTCAGAGGCGTCCGCCACTCGGGTAGGGGGTCCTCGAACTTGATCAGCATGAGAAGCAGGAACAGGACACCGACCAGCACCATATGGAGATAGGGCAGGCCGGCGCTTTTCTCGGAGCGGGTTTCCTCGGTCATGCTCATCTTTCGGGGTGAGGGGAAAGGAGGCCCGGCCACCTCTCCCCGCGCGGGTGACACATGGCTCGTACGCCCGCCCTGGGCCAGGGGGCCGACGCACCGGGAGGAAGGGTACATGTCCCGCTCTCGCCCGGTGTTCCCGACGTGGTGGCACCTCGATGCGCGGGGATCACTCTCGCCCCTGTCGGAGTTCCGGCGCCACCTCGGCCGGGATCGAGATCTGGACTCCGGAAAGGATTCACCCTGGTGTGAGCACCAGGCGGAACAGGGAGACGACCAGGACGGCCATGTCTCTGAAGAGACCACCGGAGAAAAGAGCCCCGTGAGCAAGGTCGTCTCCTCCCTGGTAGGCCGCGCACGGATGTACCCGTGCCATGCCGAGGGCGCCGGGACATCGCTCCCCTACTCCGGCGCCTCCGCAAGGGGGCGCAGCCTCATGGCGAACTCCACCATCCCGTCGTACTCCGACTGCCGGAGACCGCCCACGTCGGCGAACATGCCCTCCACCTCGTGCCCGAACAGGTGGGTCAGTGCCGTCGTGATCCCTCCCAGGGTCTCGGGCCCGGGCATCACCAACCGGACCTCGGCCCCCTCTTCGTGCTCCACGAGCTCCACATCCGTCGGCAGCGTCGGTGAGGCCTCCACCGCCTCGACCGGTACGCACACCCGAT
Source organism: Nocardiopsis alba DSM 43377 (assembly GCF_000341225.1). Classification (GTDB taxonomy): domain Bacteria; phylum Actinomycetota; class Actinomycetes; order Streptosporangiales; family Streptosporangiaceae; genus Nocardiopsis; species Nocardiopsis alba. The sequence goes on along the minus strand of NZ_ANAC01000037.1, from coordinate 5,256 downwards.
AGGCCGCCACCTCGCCCGTCCCCGATTCCAGCGACTTCCACCAACGATCACCGACGGCCCACCCGAGCTCCCGGGCCAGACCGGTGAGCCGCTCGACCAAGGCCCGTACCTCCTTCCTGGACTCCTCCAGGTCGAAGTCCTCCCCTCGCCCCCCGGTCAGCCCGGTGAGAACGGCGCACGCCGGCCGGGTCCGCACCTCCACGCGCGGCTCCCACGCCAGAGCCGCCGAGGCCTCCGCCAGCGCCCGGTCCTGTTCCTCGCGCTCGCGCCGCAACCGCTCGGCGTGATCCCGAAGTGCCTCCTGAGCCAGGTCGGGGGCGTCCACCACCTGACGGACGGTCTCCAGGGTCATCCCCGCGCGGCGCAGGGTGACGATCCTTCCGGCGCGTTCGAGTTGGTCGACGGTGTACCAGCGGAACTGGGTGTCCTCGTCCACGTGGTCCGGGACCAGGAGGCCGAGCGAGTGGTAGTGGTGCAGCGCCTTGCGGGAGAGGCCGGTGAGTTCGCTGAAGGAACTGATGGGAAGCATGGTTCCACTGTGGGCCCTCCCCCAAGGGGAGAGGCAAGCCGAAGTTCGGAGCGCGGTGTTCAGGAAGCGACCGCTCTTTGACGCGTTCGCGCGTCTTCGGCCGGCGCCCTCCACTAGCGTCTGCTGCCATGAGCGAGACGAACCGGGTGTCCTACGTATGGCACGAAGCGTCCCACCCTCCCGAGAGCCGGCCGATCAGGCAGGTCTACGCCTACGTCTTCGACGCCCGGGGCCGGGTGATCGTCCTGCGCGACAACGGGGTCTGGAACCTGCCCGGCGGCACACCCGAACCCGAGGACGGGGGTGATCGTGTGGCCACGCTGGTGCGTGAGGTGTGGGAGGAAGTGCAGGTCACGATCACCGACCCGGTCCACCTCGGTTACCAGACGGTGCACCGCCCGGACCGGGAGCCCTACGCCCAGCTCCGGATGGCGGCCCGGCTGAACGTGCTGGGGGAACGCGAGCCCGACCCCGACAGCGGGCGGATCCACGTGCGTCGCCTCTGCCCGTTCCCGGAGGCGGTGGAGCTCCTGGGGTGGGGGCCTTCGGTGGACGGGCAGGTGAAGTGCGCCGCCACGACCGCCGTCGAGCGGTGGGGACTGCCGGTCGGCGCTCCGGCCGAGACGTACACCGACTGAACCTGTGGGAGGCGACGTCCCGATGAACGAGCGGGTCCCGCGCGACCCGCTCGTTCATCGGAGCGGGTCCGGGATCCATCCTCGCGTGCGCGGGGCTCGGCGACCCGTACCGACGGACGGCGCGCGGCGGACCTCGGCCCATCCCACATACCTGAGGCTCGAGTAGATCCCGCGAACGTCGAGTTCCCCGCCGGTCGGTCCATCCCCGCGCGCGCGGGGCCCGGGCTTCAGGCGGCCCCTGCTCCGAACGGTGTGCCCGGAGGCGTGTTCGCGTCGGTCCAGCGGACCTCACCGTCCACCAGGACGGAGGTGGCGGACAGCCCCAGAGCCCGCGCGATGCCGATGGACGCCTCGTGGCCGGGGTGGATGTAGGCGGTCAGCTCGTCCACCTCCTGCTCGCGCAGCCAACGCGCCATGGTGAGCGCCCCCTCACGCCCATAGCCCCGGCCCTGGTACTCGACCCCGACCACCCACGCGAGCGATGCCTCGATGTGGTCGTCCGTGGGACGTTCCAGTGTGGCCTGCAACGTGCCGACCAGCCGTCCGTCCGAGGTCCGGCGCGACATCCAGTTCAGCCACCCTTGGGCGCCGTCGGGTGAGCGCCCCTCGACCTGGCGACCGTACTGGACCTCGAGCTCCGTGAGGGTCTTGGGCGCCCCACCGATCCAGGTGTGCAGCCGGGCGTCACCGAAGGTCTCGACCGCCTCGGTCGCGTGTTCGACGCGAAGGGGTTCGAGGTGGAGGCGGGGCGTCGTCAGGGGGAGCGCGGAGATCCAGGGGGTAGATCGGGTCATCGAAGAACCGTAGCCGAGCACGACCCGCCCTGCGAAGCCCGACAAGAGCACCCGGGCGGGCTCCACCTTCTCTCCTCAGCCGGAACCGGTGGGGTTCTCGGCGCCCCGGTCGATGCCGAGGGTGGCGATGAGGTCCTCGTGGAGCTGGAACCAGACCCGGTGGCAGGAGTCGACGTGCGTCTTGTCGACCCAGTCGTGCTGACCGAGCCGGGCTCTTCGAAGTGCCGTCTCGAAGCGGGTGTCGTAGCCGTCGAACCGCGTCAGTACCTCGGTGAGGCGCCCGATCAGGGGCCCGAGCTCCTCGCCGAGGGCTGCGAGCTCCGTCAGGACGCGCTCGTCCCACTCGTCGTCGCTGTGGTCGTTGAAGGCGAACCGGTCCTGCGCGGTGGGCTTCATCTGCCAGTCGGTGCAGGCCTTCAACAGTCGGGCGTTGAGCGGCAGGAAATCGCGGTGGACCGCCTCGATCCTCCGCTCGGGGTCGGCCTCGGCGCGCTCCTCCGCCAACCGGCGTTCGTTCTCGGCCCGCCCCTCCTCGGTGAGCGACCAACCGCCCAGGTCGGCGAAGGCGGTGTGCTGTGTCCAGCCCCGGAGTTCGGCGTCACGAAGCCAGGAGGCGGCCTCCTCTTCCGCCACCGCGGCACGATCGGCGATCGCGGTGTCGTCCGCGTAGCCGAGCAGCCGGACGGCGTGAAGGATCCTCAGGTCGGAGGGCGATCGACGGGTCATGACCGGTCCTCCTGACGGGCGCTCATCCGCATGTAGTGCTGCTGGCAGGCCTGCGGCGAGCGGAAGCCGGTCGCCTCGGCGATCTGGGCCCAGGTCAGCCCCGCGTTCCGCGCCGTGAACAGCAGACCGATCTCGACACCCTCGACCTCGGCCCGCGCCGCGGGCATCAGCGAGAGCGCGGCCAGCAGGTCGTCGGAGTCGAGGTCGGCGGAGCGCCAGAGCGCGAACTGCGCCAGGTCGATCGCCGTGGGCGGGGCGGGGGCCGGTCGCCAGGGACGTTCCTCCAGCCGGTCGGCGCCGAGGTCGAGGAGTCGATCCTGGGCCTCTCGTTCGCGCCGCGCCTGCGCGTGATCGTCGCCGCCGGTGCGGTGGGGCTCGTGCTCGCGTTCCATGGTACCCATCTTGCGTAATCAACAAAACGTTGTCAACATAAAATTGATGAACGAGACCAGTGTGACGCCGCTTCCGAACGCGACCCTCGACACCTGTGGGGGCAAGGCCGCGACACTCGGCCGACTCCTGCGAGAGGGGCTGCCGGTGCCCGAAGGATTCGTGGTGCCGTTCTCCGCCCACCGGGCCGCCCGTGTCGATCCCGGTCTTCGAGCACCGGCCGAACTCGAACACGAGGTGGCCGAAGCGCTCACCCTCCTGGGCGATCCTCCGGTCGCGGTGCGTTCCTCGGCCACGAACGAGGACGGCGCCGGGGCCTCCGCGGCCGGCCAATACGAGAGCCTCCTCGCCGTCCGGGGCGTGGCGGCCGTCGTCGAGGCGATCCGCGACTGCTGGACCTCCGCTTCCTCCGCCCGGGTCGCGGCCTACCGGAGCCGCACCGGAGAGGAGATCTCCCGGGCCGAAGCGGAGATGGGGGTGCTCGTGCAGCGCCTCGTCGACGCCGACGTCTCAGGGGTGATGTTCACCCCCACCCGCCCCGACGGCCCCACTCGGATCGAGGCGAGCCCGGGCCTTGGGCTCGCGGTGGTGGGCGGGATCGTCTCCCCCGACACCTATGAGGTCGCGGCGGACGGAACCGTCCGGAGCGCCCTCGGCCGCAAGGAGACCCGACTGGACCGGGACGAGAACCGCGGCGGTGTCGTCACCCGCCCGGTGCCCGAACATCAGCGCTCCGCCCCCTCCTTGGACGAGAGCACCGCGGCGCGGCTCGCCGCTCTCGGCCGCCGAGTGGCCGAACTCCTCGATGGCCCGCAGGACATCGAGTGGGCGATCGCCGACGGAACGACGTGGCTGCTCCAGGCCAGGCCGATCACCGCTCCGATCCCGGAGGCGCCGGCCTCGGAACCGGCCCCCGACAACAGCTCGCTGAATGGAACGCCCGGATCCCACGGGGTCGTGACCGGCACCGCGCGCGTCGTCCGAGGCCCCTCCGACTTCGGGAGGGTCCGGGCCGGCGACATCCTCGTCTGCCCGTACACCGACCCGGCGTGGACGCCCCTGTTCACCGTCGCCGGCGGCGTGGCCACCGAGACCGGCGGGGCGCTCTCCCACGCGGCGATCGTCGCCCGGGAGTACAACCTCCCCGCCGTGATCGGCGTCCCACACGCCACGACCCTCGTTCGCGACGGAGCGACCGTCACCCTCGACGGCACTGCCGGAACTCTCACCCCGCACTGACGACCCGACCAGGCCCACCGAGAGAAAGGAGACCGGGAGACGCCCCCGCGGTGACCTTCCGACACCCCCTATGGCCACCAGATACCTCTACATCGCCCGGCACGGCGCCGCCGACGCGTTCGGCACGCTCACCGAGACCGGACGCGAACAGGCCCGACTCCTCGGCGAGCGCTTGGCGCACCTGCCCGTCACCGCCCTCTGGCACTCACCGCTGCCCCGCGCCGCCGAGAGCGCCCGGGAACTGGACACGTTCCTCAACGGGAACGCGCCGGTGAACGAGGCCCCGGAACTCATCGACCACGTGCCCTACGTTCCATCGGTCGAGGAGACCCCGCGGGCCTGGGTGCCGTTCTTCGACGGCTTCGCCCCCAAGGACGCCGAGGAGGGGCGTCGGATCGCCCAGAACCTCACCGACCGTTTCGCCACCGCGCCCGAAGGCGACGACGACCTGCACGAAGTGCTGATCACGCACGCCTACCCCCTCGCTTGGCTCATCCGCGACGCCCTCGGAGCGCCGCCCGTGCGGTGGATCGGCCTCAACGCCGCCAACGCCGCGCTGACCGTCACCGAGTATCGGCCCGGGCTGCCGCCCGCCATCACCATGTACAACGACATGAGCCACCTGCGGCCCGAACACCGGTGGACCGGTTTCCCCGAGGTCGCGCGCCCCTGAGGGACGGCCGTGGTGATGGGGCGAGGGCATGCCCCCGGTGCCCGCCGTCGCCCCACCCCTCGAGGTGGATCGGTCGTTTGGATGGAGTATCGAGGGTCGGAGGAAGCGGTCGAATAGGCGGCCTTACACGGATCGTCCTCAAACCCGACCATCGGACCTCAAGGGCCACGTTCGGCTTCACGAGGACATTCAGTCGAACGCATCACTGAGGTTTTCTCAGTGAAATGGTCGTCGTGAAGTGAGTTGATCCGCGCGATCCCTGGCAGG
>NZ_ANAC01000036.1 GCF_000341225.1 Nocardiopsis alba DSM 43377 | reverse complement strand
CATCCTCATCTGCTACAAGCATCTGGCCAAGCACAGCGAGGACTTTTGAGATGAGCTCTTAACTCCCTCCGAAGAAGCCCCGCCCCGCAGTAGTCAGCCTCCGACCTCCGAAGAGAACGGATAGCGCATGACCAGCGAAATCACGTGGCACAAGTCCACCTACAGCGGAGCCAGCGGCAACTGCGTCGAGGTCTCCGAAGGCCCCACCACCCACATCCGCGACACTCAGCATCGCACCCAGACCCAGCTCAGCGTCTCCGGCTCCGAATGGAACGCCCTGCTCCACACGCTCTGTTCGCACTGGCCCTGCCCCTCAACACGAGTCACCCCCAACTCCGAAGGAACAGGCGAACCATGACCCACCAACAGCGCACCTGGCACAAGTCCACCTACAGCGGAGCGCGAGGCGACTGCGTGGAGGTGACCGAAGGCCCGACCACCGGCGTTCGCGACACCCGGCACCGCGACCTCGCCGAGCTCAGCGTTCCCGCCTCAGAGTGGAACGCCCTGCTCAACACCCTCCGCACAAACTGATCCCCTGACAGGCCCACCGCGGAACGGCAGAGCCCTCCCCGGCAGGACCTTCGCCGACGAGCGCTCTCCACCCCCATCTGAGAGATCGAGGCAGCACCAGATGATGAACGAGCACTGGAAGAAGTCCACCTACAGCAACGGCCAGGGCGGCAACTGCGTCGAGGCCCGCGCCATCGACCAGGGCGCCGCCATCCGCGACACCCAGAACCGCGGCCTCGCCGAACTCAGCCTTCCGAACACCGAATGGTCCGCCCTGCTCCACGCGCTCCGCACCCGCTGACCCCGAACCGGAACTCCCCCAGTCCTGAAGGGAAGGACAACGCATGCCCAACGAACAACGCCCCTGGCACAAGTCGTCTTACAGCAACGGCGAGGGTGGCAACTGCGTCGAGGTCTCCGAAGGCCCCACCACCTACCTCCGCGACACCCAGAACCGGGCCCTGGCCGAGCTGAACCTGCCCGCCCACGAATGGTCGGCCTTCCTCACCACCCTCACCCGATAACCCCCAGAACCACGGAGGCCCCGGAAACACCAGCCAGCTCCCGGGGCCTCCCCACGCCCAAACCCCATCCCCACATGCGTGGGGCTCACTGCGCTCCCGGCTCGGCATCCCGGACACCGCGCGGTCCATCCCCACGCGCGCGGAAGTGATAGCCGCTGTCGGTTCAACCGCTACCGCCATAGAGAAGTTCTGGATCTGATACGGAGCTTGGGACGCGGATCTGACTGAGTAACGCACTGTGAATCCTGTGTACCCGGCCCCAGGAGAGAGCGGCTCGGAAACGGGAAGCGAGCAGCCCTCGCTAAGTGCGCCTGACGATGGCGACCCCAGGCAGCCCTCCTGAAAATGGTGCAGCCTCCACCCTGAGTCCAGCCGAAGTTGAAACAAAATCTTTGCTTTTGCCCCACACCTTCAATGAATTCGGAACCAAGAATACATCCAAGCCCCCGAAAAAGGGAACAGAGCAGCCATACGACGAATTGCAAAAAGAATGAGGCAAAGTGTACATAGAAACCCCACTCTCGCGGGGTGCTATACATAGAGAGCGGGACCACCGTCTCCACATCTCGCAATAGAAGATTTCCATGACCTCCCTGCTTCGACAAGGCGAGGCGGGGATCAGAGAGGAGATGGCGATGCCCCACTCAGAGAAAGAGCCCTGGAAGCGTTCGGAGGTGTTGCGCCTGGTGGAAGCCTTGACGCGACTCTTGGACGCACTCTCCAGGTGGCTTTAATGTAGAGGACCACTCCAGAAGGAGTGGTCCCCGGCGGGGCCTCGGGGGAGCGTAAGGAACTTACCCGAGGTCCCTTCCAGCCACCTCAAGAGGCGGCTTTCAATATGAGTATACCAGTAGTCATCCATAAATTATCAATCCGATACGCTCCAGAGCGAAGAAAATAGCTGCTCATGCGAGTGTTCGAGATTGGGCGCCAAGAAGGTTCATGACTACTGTGACGGCTGCAACGATCGAGGCACACGGATCCATCCCCACGTGCGCGGGGAGCAGTCGCACTCCCACAGCAGCGCCATGACCCGGGGCGGGTCATCCCCGCGTGCGCGGGGAGCAGCCGAATGAGATCAGGGCTACGTCGGGGCGGCGGGGGTCATCCCCGCGTGCACGGGGAGCAGGGAGGCGACCAACTCCTCCAGGCTCTGGCCGCGGGGTCATCCCCGCGTGCGCGGGGAGCAGATCGCCGCGGCCGACGCGGTCTCGCGCGCGGTGGGGTCATCCTCGCGTGCGCGGGGAGCAGTCCCAGATGATTTCCCCATTTTTTCGAAGTTGGGGGTCATCCCCGCGTGCGCGGGGAGCAGCGGGCCGGCCGGTACATCCTGGGCAGCCACGGGGGGTCATCCCCGCGTGCACGGGGAGCAGACATCAGAACGCCTCCTCCCATTCCTGCTCGCGGGGTCATCCCCGCGTGCGCGGGGAGCAGTACACCCGCAAGGTCCGCGACATGGCTCGCAAGGGGTCATCCCCGCGTGCGCGGGGAGCAGCTCTGTCCGGGTGCGGGTCTGCTGTGGGCGGGGGGTCATCCCCGCGTGCGCGGGGAGCAGGCCTCCAATGAAGATCCGGCGGTCACGGATGCGGGGTCATCCCCGCGTGCGCGGGGAGCAGGGGGCCCACGCTGCGCGTTTCGTGGGTCCGGCGGGGTCATCCCCGCGTGCGCGGGGAGCAGGGGGCCCACGCTGCGCGTTTCGTGGGTCCGGCGGGGTCATCCCCGCGTGCGCGGGGAGCAGTCTTCCTGACCTGCGACGCTACCCCAACAGACCCGCCATTTCTGCACGTTGTCGAAAAACAGACAAAACCGGCACCCCTCAAGCACCCACCCGAACACCGCTCCCCCACTAGACTAGACCTGAGAGAAGCAGAGGCGGGGTTCCAACGGCCGTCCCTAACGAGATGGAACCGCTCCCCCATACTCGGGAAGCAGCACGGTCAGCCTCGGATCAAGCGGCTGTCGTACCCGGATGCGACAAGGGACTCGTAAGCCTCACGCACCTCCCGGCGAACCTCTTGTTCGATGGCGAACCCGAGCTTGGGATACTCCATCACCCGCTGAAGATCACCGACCATCATGTCGATGACCGCCCCGACGTCCCCCTGCCCCTTGACGTAGTCACCGAGGCTCACCGGCGCGGAAGCGCACACCACCTCGACCTCGTCCCACAGTTTCCGGGTGGTCGCGAACGCGCGCCTTTCCATGTACGGCATGCAGATGACGAGCACACTGTCCGGGGTGAGACCGTTCTCGGCCAGGAGTCGGCGGGACAAGGAGATGTTCTGGCCGGTGTTGGACGCTTCCGGCTCTATCAGGATCACCGAATCGGGGACTCCGAGTTCCAGGGCCCGCTCTCGAAAGTGCACCGCCTCTCCTCGAGGGAACAACTCCGCGGTCGAGGGGCTGTTTCCACCGGTGAACACCAGCTCGGTGAAGAGTCCGTCCCGGTAGAGTTCGGCCGCGTACTCCGCCACACCGATGTCGTTACAGCCGAGGGCGACCGCCACGTCACACGTCCGCACCTGGTGGTGCATGCGGTGGTATTCCCAGATCAGTTCCGCGTGCCGCCACTGCTCCTGGGTGATGGCACGTGCGTCGTCCGCCATGTACTTCTCCTCCGGTCATTGGACCAGGTCTCCTGCCCGGACCTGATTCCTTCGATACTGCGAAGCCGGTGATCGAGACCGTGGCGGGAGGCCGTTTCAGCGGCCCGGACCGACCAGGTCGCCCCGGTCCCGCGGCCACGGTCACCGATCACAGACGAAGCCGATCGGCGATCGTTCTCCCCGCGTGCGCGGGGAGCAGACGACGGTGGGGCGTGTGGGTGGTGGTGCCGCAGGCCCATCCCCGCGTGCGCGGGGCTCAGGCCGTGCAGGGACGGGCGATGGCTCGAGCTGAAGGGCCACCCCCACGTGCGTGGGGCTCAGGGGTCGTCACCGGACTGGAGATTCTGGGCTTCCGGTCCATCCCCGCGTGCGCGGGGAGCAGTGACGCGGTCCAGGCCAAGCAGGCCGCCACCCGGGGTCCATCCCCGCGTGCGCGGGGAGCAGATCCGCTCGGCGAGGTAGCTGTGCCGGTCGACGGGTCCATCCCCGCGTGCGCGGGGAGCAGGGGGTCGGCCTGGGCACGCAGGTCGTCCCACAGGGTCCATCCCCGCGTGCGCGGGGAGCAGGTCGCGTCTGTACCGGCCGGGCCGGTGGGCCGGGGGTCCATCCCCGCGTGCGCGGGGAGCAGTTCGGGTGCGTGTACGACGCGCTGTGATCGGGAGGTCCATCCCCGCGTGCGCGGGGAGCAGACCTGCTGGAAAGCCCCACCGACGAAATCGTAGGGTCCATCCCCGCGTGCGCGGGGAGCAGTCTTCCTGACCTGCGACGCTACCCCAGCAGACCCGCCATTTCTGCACGTTGTCGAAAAACAGACAAACCCGACACCCCTCGCCCCCTCATCCGACCACCACCCGCCGTCTCAAACCTCGAACCAGGAAAGGATCCGTTCACGGGCCTGGTCTCCGAACAGCGCGTGCTCCTCGTACATCGCGAACAGCTCCCGATAGGTCTCCACATCCCGGGGATCACGGAACGCCAGTCGGCCGGTGAAGATCTCCACCGTGGCGAACCTGTCGTCATAGACGGTGAAGGTGTTCATCGGCCCTTGAGGAAGCACCGTGCCCAGAGGGATCACCCCCAGACGCACCCGCTCCAACCGCGACACCTCCACCAGACGGGCCGCCTGCTCGACCATCCCCTCAGGAGACAGCAGCGCCCACCGCACCGCCTGCTCGGTGAGCAGGAACGTGAACGAGCACGACCCCTCTCGCAACACCTCCTGGCGAGCGATCTTCTTGGCCACCGTCGCCGAGACATCACCGGGCGAATCCGCGAGCGAGGCCCTGATGTACTCCGGGGTCGCCAACAGCCCGGTCACCATCGCCGGCAGAAAGTACCGGGCCTCGGTGGCGGAGACCTCCAAAGAACGCAACTCGTCCTGGCGCGCCTCCAACCCCCTCCCCCGCAGACCACCCTTCCCCCGCCAACCGGTCGGAGCCGCCGCATCGTCGTACTCGACCTCACCCATCACAGAGAACCCCTCTCGAACCGGCCGAGAGTGCACCGCTCGATCGTGCAGCTCCCGATGTCTGACGAACATCTCCTCACTCAAGCTCTTCGATCGCTTTCGTGATGAGCGATCGAGCCTCGGAACCGTAGACCGCGTGCCCCTGGAGCCGTTCGAAGGAACGCAGAAAAAGCGCTATCTCACTGGGCTGGGTGATGGTCAACTCAGCCGTTGTCGTCTCGACAACGGCAATCTTCTCGTCGAATATCCACACACCCTCACCTGGCCACATGCCGCGAACCACATCAGGAGGGATGACTCCGAACGAGATACTGGGGAATGTCGTGACAGCGAGCAGCCTCTCCAGCTGCTCACGCATAACACCGACATCTCCAAATCGCGTCTTGAGAGCCCAGAATTCGACCACGAAAAGAAAGCTCTGCTTCCCTTGGTGAAGGAACCTCTGACGACCCAGGCGAACATCGACGGCCCCATCGACCTCATCATCGCCCCCATAGAAGTCATTGGCGATCTTCAGGACAGCATGGGCATAGTCTGGGGTCTGTAGAATCCCGGGCACCACGATCGACTCGTAGGAGCGAACAACACTCGCCCCTTCATGGAATCTATCGAATGTCTTCTGCAGATGCCCTAGTCCACCTTTGAGGTGACGCCGCCATTCGATCCACATGCCCTCGATGCCGCGTAGAGTCGCCACCAGATCGTCATGTTGATCATCCGCCCCACAGGCAACACACCAGGCACGAATATCCTTCTCGGACGGGTTCTGCTTGCCGTTCTCCAGCCTGGATATCTTCGTGAAATGCATTCCGGTAACCGCAGCGAGCTCCCGACCGGAAATTCCCGCATCCTTACGAATATCGCGAAGACGAGCCCCGAAGGCCTCCTTGGCACGCAGAACCTGTTCCGACACGAGGAATCAATCGACTCGATACTCGGCGTGCGGGATGGCAAGAGGCCAAACCGATTCGAAGGCAGACCTGCAAAGCTCGACATCGGATCGCTCGACCGAAACCAGGATGTCCTCCATCGCCCCCTCTCCCGAGTAGTGCATGAAAATAACCTTTTTTCCATCGATAAGATAGAAGTCGTTTCCGGGGAGGGCCATGGACGAGACCCTCCGACGCGAAACCCAGCGTATATCCTCCCCTGCCTCAACCAGGGGGGTGGTCGTACTATGAGCCCACTTCTGATACTCACTCAACGGCTCGGAGACCACGAGAGCCCGACGGAAGACCTTTCCTTTATTCACCCCCCGACGCAGAGTTTCGCACCAACCACTCATCCACTCAAAGTCATCCACCTCGCCATTAACCCATTTGGCGAAAGGCTCTATCTCGGACTGTGTTCCGTAGGAATCCCGCATCTCCATATGAAGACACTCCGAGTCGAAGCTTTCGAAGATTTCATCGAACTCACTCTGAGTTATCCTCATTCCCCCTCCCCGGAGAAGCAACGAAGCATCCTGTCCGGGATCTCTACCACGGTCTCACCTTCAGGGATATCCATCTCATCCAGAACAGATTGATCTTCCACAACCCAGCCCTGAACCAACCACGACCCCTGGTCGGTCTTATAAATAGTTGGAGAACCATTAGGGCGCGACTCCGGGTATTTTCCCTTCAAAGTGATACGCATTCTTTTGTCTCCTTGTGGGGGGATTTGAGCAACAGGCCCATCATGATGGCTCTCATACTCCTCGGTCAAGCTTGTTGCGTGAAGTTGCATCGAGAAGCTTCAGAGGAGCAACTTCCTGCAACTTCGTTGCTCCACCGAAGACCCCCTGCCTAGGGTTCTCACCGAACACCCGCTTCTTTCGGACAACGGGATCCACCGAAGTCCGGCAACCTTCAAGGGCCGAAAAGAGTCATTCGACTCAACTCTTCTCAAATCTCAGTTGAAGGAGTTCAGGTATCCATGGCCAGTGTCCAGAGTTCCCTCACCGAAACCTCCCCCATCACATTCGTGCGCCCCTTCGGGCTGACCCGCTGCACCACCCCCGGCACCAGCGCGACCTACGACGTGAGCGGGATCGACTACGACACCGATAGGCAGATGTCGACGCGCGACGGTCGCCCCCTGATCGAACAGCCCATCCTCGGCACCGCGGTGCAGTGCACGGTCACGACCACCGAGGACATGCAGGCCTGGACCGACGAGGTCACCGACGCCTGACAGGAGACGATCCCGTGACCGTCCTGGTCCTGACCCAGCGGTTCGATCCCACGGCCGACCTGGTGATCCGTGAACTCCACCGCCGAGAGGTGCCCGTCTTCCGCTGTAACCCGGGAGACTTCCCGGAAGAGAGCGCACTGTGCGCGCACCTCTCCTCGACCGGCACGGTCACGGGAACCCTTCGTCAGGGAGTTCGAGAGATCTGCCTGACGGAGATCACCTCCGTCTACCACCGGCGCCCGTCCCCTCATCGAGCGCACCGCCATCTGAACGAGAGCGAGCGGCGGTGGTCCGAGCGTGAGGCCGCCGCCGGCTTTCACGGCGTCCTGTCCGCTCTGGACCGTTTCTGGTTGAACCACCCCGACGACAACCGGGTCGCCGCGCACAAACCACGCCAACTCGCGCAGGCCGCTCGGGCAGGCCTGTCTGTTCCCGAAAGCCTCATCACCAACACGACCCACGCCGCACACACCTTTGCCCTGGCTCAGGGCAAGACCGTGTACAAGCCGATGACCGGCGGGCCCGAACCCGACGGGTCCGGGCAGGTCAGGAAGGCTCTGTACACCACGGTCGTCGAGCCCGAGGAGATCGGGCCGGGGGTGGAGCGCACGGCGCACCCGTTCCAGGTGTGGGTCGACAAGGCCTACGAGGTCCGTCTCACGGTGGTCGGGGAAGAGCTGTTCGCCGCGCGGATCGACGCCCGGGGTGAAGCGGCTCGCACCGATTGGAGATCCGATTACGGCTCCCTTTCCTACGCCCCGATCCAGACGCCGAGTCCCGTGCGTGAGGCGGTCCTTCGTCTGATGTGCGCTCTTGGCCTGACCTATGGGGCACTCGACTTCGTCGTCACCCCCGACGGGGAGTGGGTGTTCCTCGAACTCAACCCGAACGGCCAGTGGGGATGGATCGAGCTGGCCACCGGTCTTCCCATCGCCTCAGCGATCGCCACCCGACTCTCCAAGGAGCACACGTGACACGTTCGACCACCGCAACCGAGGCGTTCGAGCCCGAACATGCCGCTCGCCTGGCCCGGGACCTATCGGAGAAGGGCGCGATCCGCTCGCCCGAGTGGCGTCGGGTCTTCGCTCGGGTGCCTCGTCATCTGTTCGTCTCCTCCTTTGTCGTGCGTACCCCCGAGGGCACCGTGGCCTACGACGAACAGACGCCGGGGTGGTTGGAGACCATCTACAGCGACGCCACGCTCATCACCCGCTTCTCCGCCGAGGGGCTGGCGATCAGCTCCTCCACCGAACCCTCACTGATGGCCTTGATGCTCGAACACCTCCAGGTCCAGGACGGGATGAAGGTCCTGGAGGTGGGGACCGGGACCGGTTACAACGCCGCCCTGTTGAGCGAACGCCTCGGCTCGGCCCTGGTGACCTCGATCGACGTCGACGGTGCCCTGGTCGATCGGGCTCGTGGGGCTTTGGAGGCTGCCGGGTATCGGCCCGCGCTGGCTGCGGTGGATGGAGCGCGAGGCTATCCGAACAACGCGCCCTACCAGCGGATCCTGGCCACCTGCGGGCTCGGCCGTATCCCGGTCTCCTGGCTCGATCAGTTGGACGAGGGTGGGCTGATCCTGGCCAACGTGGGGTTGGGGATGGCGTTGTTGCGCAAGGGGTCCGATGGTCACGCGCGTGGGCGGCTCCTGCCCGAGGCCGCCGGGTTCATGCGCCTACGCTCCTCTTCCGCTCCGGGGGTCCCCACCGTGTCGGAGGTGCTGTCGGTGACCGGGGGTGGGCCCGAGCGGGTGCGCGTGGTGGAAAAGGTCGCGGGGCTGGACGACCATGCTTCTTCGGAGTTCTTGTTGTCGCTTCTGTTGCCCTACGGTCTGCGCGTGGTCCAGCACCGGCAGGAAGGTCAGGTGCACGGGGTGCTCGATGGGGCCTCCGGGTCCTGGATGCGTGTGGAGGTGGACCACCAAGGACGGACGACGGTAAGCGAGCGGGGCGATCGTCATCTGTGGGCGACCTACACCGCCCTCCTCTCCGATTGGGAGGAGGCGGGTCGTCCTGAGATCGGCCGCTACGGGCTCACCGTGTCCCCCGACGGTGAACACCACCTCTGGCTCGACCACCCACAGAACACGAACACACCCCTGGATCAGGCAGAGACCACTGGCTGAGACCGGAGCCCCGACCCGTTCCCACGTGCGTGGGGCTCAGGCCCAGGGGGCCGGTCTGGTCGAGTTCTCCATCGGTCCATCCCCACGTGCGTGGGGCTCAGCCGGCGACCCCACCCATTTGGGCGGACATCGCCGGTCCATCCCCACGTGCGCGGGAACCGGTGGGGTCAGCGGGTTCAAGCTTCGGAGGCCGTACCGGTGCGCACGTGCGCGCGCACCCCTTGCAGATCGAACAAAACGAGAAGCTCGACCGATCCACCATCGGCACTACCCAGCCAGTGCGGCAGGGACGTGTCGAACTCGGCCACCTCACCGGGCGACAACGTCAGGTCTCGCTCTCCGAGCACCAGACGCAGACGACCGTCGAGCACGTACACCCACTCGAAACCCTCGTGGGTCTGCGGGGTCGGTTCGAGCGGTTCACTCCGAACGGGGATGATCATCTTGAACGCCTGAGTGCCACCCGGCCGCCTGGACAGCGGAACGAAGACCATCCCGAACCGCCGGATCGGCTTCAGATGAATGCGGGGGTCACCCGTGCGCGGAGCACCGACGAGATCGTCCAAAGGGACGTCGTAGGCACGTGCCAGCGGCAGCAGCAACTCCAGGGTTGCGCGGCGCCGCCCACTCTCCAGCCGGGACAGGGTGCTCTCCGAAACCCCGATCGTCACCGCGAGGTCGGCCAGGGTGATGCCCCGGGCGCGACGCAGTGCGCGAAGCCGCGACCCCACCACGTCGAGCACGTCTTCCGTTTCATCGTCCATGCTCGCACCTTGCCATAACCGCAAGATTCCGTGCCATATCAAGGCGGTTCGGTGAAGCTGGGCACACCCCGACACAAGGAGTCCCGATGGACACGAAAGACGCGACCACCTTCTGGGACGGCGTCCACGCGACCCGGCCCGTGGCCACCGATCCGCAACCGAACGACCGACTCGTCGAAGCGGTCACGGGCCTGGCGTCCGGCCGCGTGTTGGACCTGGGATGCGGTGAGGGCGGCGACGCGCTGTGGCTCGCCCGCCAGGGGTGGCACGTCACCGCCGTCGACCTCTCGGCCGTGGCGGTCGCGCGGCTCACCGCCCTCGCCCGCTCACACGACCTACAAGAACTGGTGACCGCCGAGCGGCACGACCTGCACACGTCCTTCCCGCAAGGCCGGTTCGACCTGGTCAGCGCCCACTACCTGCACTCCCCCCACGACCTGGACCGATCCGCCGTCCTACGGGCGGCCGCTCACGCGCTGAACCCGGGCGGGCTCCTGCTGGTCGTCGACCACGGCTCGGCCGCGCCGTGGTCGTGGACCCCCGCCCCCGACGCGCACTACCCGACCCCGCAAGAGGTCGCCGCGGACATCGACCTGGACCCCGCGACGTGGACGGTCGAGCGGGCCGACACGCCCCGCCGGATCGCGACCGGACCGGGCGGACGCACCGCCGAGGTCACCGACCACATCCTGCTCATCCGCCGCACCGCCTGACCCGAAGCCCGAAACCGCTTCCCGGCGAAAGGAACCCCTCATGTCCACCACCTCCCGAGACGACCGTCGCGGTGACTCCCCACCGCCCCGCACTGGAAACAGCGAAGCGGAGGTCCTACGCGGGTTCCTCGACTACCTCCGGACCTCGATCGCCGCGAAGGTCGAGAACGCCCCCGAGCCGCAGGCCCGAACGGCCGGAGTGCCCTCGGGGACCAACCTGCTCGGCCTGCTCCACCACCTGACCTTCGTCGAGCACGCGATGTTCCTCGGCGACCGGGTCACCGACTGGCAGGCGACCTTCCAGGCCGCTCCCGCGGACAGCGGGGCCGACGTCGTCGCCCGCTACCGGCGAACGGTCGAGCGGGCGAACAGAGTGCTCGATGGGTGCACCGACCTCGGCGCACCCGTCCCCCGACCGGGACCGGGCCGCCCCGCGCCCAGCCTCCGCTGGGCCCTGGTCCACATGATCGAGGAGACCGGCCGCCACGCGGGCCACGCCGACATCCTCCGCGAACAGATCGATGGAGCGGTCGGACGCTGACCGTGGTGCCTCCTCTGGCCCTCCGGAAAAGAACACCTGACCACCGCACCACGTGTGTCAGGGACCATCCCCGCGTGCGCGGGGAGCAGACCGTGTAGACCGGGGAGGCCAACCGGATCCGGGGTCCATCCCCGCGTGCGCGGGGAGCAGCGCGGACCGACCTACTCCGACATCGATGACCTGGGTCCATCCCCGCGTGCGCGGGGAGCAGTGGGCCCGGTCCTGAGCGTAGGCCGCTCGGGTGGGTCCATCCCCGCGTGCGCGGGGAGCAGTGGGCCCGGTCCTGAGCGTAGGCCGCTCGGGTGGGTCCATCCCCGCGTGCGCGGGGAGCAGTGGGCCCGGTCCTGAGCGTAGGCCGCTCGGGTGGGTCCATCCCCGCGTGCGCGGGGAGCAGCGCAGGTGGGACAGGGCGCACAAGGCCGGATGGGGTCCATCCCCGCGTGCACGGGGAGCAGTTGTTCGCCGCCGAGGCCACGGCATCCGCCAAAGGTCCATCCCCGCGTGCACGGGGAGCAGGAACTTGGTGGTGTTGATGACCACGGTGTTTCCGGTCCATCCCCGCGTGCACGGGGAGCAGGGGGTGCGGCCGGGGGTGCCGGTGTCGGGGGTGGGTCCATCCCCGCGTGCACGGGGAGCAGGAACAGAGCGAGATAGAAACCTACACCACGATGGGTCCATCCCCGCGTGCACGGGGAGCAGTTCGGCGATTTTCCGTGGCTGGATCAAGCGTCGGGTCCATCCCCGCGTGCACGGGGAGCAGCAGATGTTGGACCCAGGATGCGATTTTCAGATGGGTCCATCCCCGCGTGCACGGGGAGCAGGTGATCGTGGCGGTGTCGACGGTGTTGGTGCTGGGTCCATCCCCGCGTGCACGGGGAGCAGTCCTGACCTGCGACGCTACCCCAGCAGACCCGTCATTTCTGCACGTTGTTGAAAAACAGACAAACCAGACATCCCGCAACCACCCGCCCGAACACCACTCCCATCAGCCTAGACATTTTCGCGAGGAACAGGGGGCAGATTCAGGGGCTGCTTGGACAAAATGGGATCGCCCCGGCGTGGGTGGAGCCCAGGTGAACTGGTCCGGCGCGGTCGACTGTCGTGGTCGGTCCATCCCACGCGCGTGGGGCTCAGGTCGGCCTGGCGATCTGTCGGAGGTCTCTCGTCGAGGCAGCAATGAGTTCGTCGTCGCTTGAATCGAGCCGTCCCCCGACGGGATCCTCGGGCATCCCGATGCGCTCACGAAGGGCACCAACAGGTGTCAACCCCCTGGCCGCCGCTTCGGCGGCCTGATCGATCCACCAGCTCTCGGCACGCCATGCCGACGGACCGGCCACGGGTCGCGGTTCATAACCCCGGGCGTTCTCCGCGTCGGAAGCCCACAAGAAGCCGATGATCGTCCCCTCCATACGCACCGGACGGTAGAGGACTTCCCCGCGGGCCAGGATCCTGTAACCCGTGTCGACCCTCTTCGTTACGAACGGCCCCCGATCCCGCCCGTACAACATGTGAGGATCTTGGAGACGCTCGTTGATGGTGTCCTTCTCTGGCTCGTGACCAGGGTTGAGGAGCCGGCTCAGCTCACCCAGGTCGGCGCACGTATGGAGTCGGGCGTCTTGCGGGATTCCGCCGACCCCCGGCTGCGACGGCACCCCTTTCCACCTTCGAATGGAATCGATCGGGCCGAACCCTTCTTCAGCGTCCTTCGACAGACGACTCCCCCAGGCCTTACTCGAGCTGATCCTGGTTTCCAGGTCGGTCGCCCCCATGACCGCGAGGAACCTGGTATTGCGCTCCCCTTGGACCAAAAGCGCTCCGATGGGAAGCCCTTCCCACCGGATCATGTAGTAACGCACGGGGGTCGGATCCTTGCCGATCATGTCCCGCGCACGTCGACCGTTGATCCGGTCAGCAGGCCCTGAGTTCATGCCTTCCTCACCACCTCCGAGTGCGCACGCATCAATTTCTCATGAATCCGGACCGACTTTCCCGGCATCTTCGATCTTGATCCGAGCTCGCCTGGAGAGAATCGATGCCCCTGGTCGGGATAAGCGCCATCCGGAGCACCCGAAGCACGGGGAACCTTCCATGCTCAAGCCCGAACATCATGAACCGGCCATCGGCCGGAAGCACAGGCACGGAACGGCCCGGATCCACGTCAGACGTTACCGACCCTCACCTCCGGCGCGCCCTGCTCGGCGAACCAGGCCGCGAGTTCGTCCCCGACGAGCACGCGAGGCTCCCCGGGAGGTCCGACATCCGCCGAACCCTCGACCCATCCGCCCGCGCCCCGCACGTCCGCGCCCCCGATCCGAGTGGAGACGAACCTGGTACGTCCCGCCCTGTCATCAGGGCCGAACCAGACCCCTCTCAGATCCGCTCCCCTCAGGTCGGTCTCGTGCATCCATGACGCGTTGATCCAGGCACCGGACCACACCGATCCGGCCAGTTCCGAGCGATAGAACTCCGCCCCTACGAGCCGAGCACCGGTGAAGTCGGCGCCCTCCCCCGAGCACTCGGAAAGGCAGGCCTTATAGAAGTTCGCCTCGACGAACCGGGCACCCTCGATCAGAGAGCCCTGCAACTCGGCCTTCGTGAAATCACAGCCGTCGAACACCGTCCCTCTCAGGTCCTCGGCGATGAGGTACCTGTACCTCATCGAGAGCCCCCGACAACCGCATGACCAAAGATCAGCAGTTCCATTCCCGGGATCACCACAGAGGGTCATAGGTTTCATCCTTGATCAGGGCTCCATCCTCGCCCCATTGGCGCCAAGATATCAGATTCCCCTTCTCATCTAATTCTTTCCTCTCCACAAGTTGACCCGATTCGTTCCATTCACTCCAAACGCCCGCAGCCCCTCCAAATCGGGAAGCCCAACCCTCCGCTCGAATTTGACCACTCTCGCACCACTCCACCTGTGGACCGTCTTCCCTACCGTCAACGAAGGTCGTCAGACCAACGACCACATCGCCTGATTTATCGATCGCCTCTCCCGTAAACGGCTCCCCATCCAACAGGGCAGCACCGTAGTCGTCGTAGTCGTACTCCAACTCTTCTTCATTGACTCGCTTCATTAATACCCTCCCGTTACTTGATTCGAATCAGGACACTATTTGGGATGCGCGTGCTTAAATGAACTGAAGTCGGGCGCACCTTCGGTCATCGCTGCGCAGTTCGAGCAGACCGATCCCTGGGTGGGCTTGTATCCACAGACCCGGGACGGTCCGTTCCAGGGTGCGGGCGACCGTTTCCAGGCCGGGTTCCTGGGCGACCAGCGCGACCGTGTCGTAACTCAATGAGGCTCCGGGGAAGAGGGTCAGGGAGGCTGGCCAGCCTAGGTTTCTCCCCGTGCTCGGCCAATGGCCGTGACCGGAACAGGCCATCCGAGATCATCGGTCCTGGCGTAGAGACCGGCCTCTGCCCTCACCCCCGGGGCACCGGTTTGTCGGGCCCGACCGATACAAGGGACGAACCATAGGCCGCGACCGTGAAGAGGCCCCCGATGTCCCCCGCCCTGCCCCTGTCCCCCGACGGCGAGACCGAGCGCGTGCCCGGCGCGCTACTGATCCGCGGCGACTGCGACGACACCACCTGGAACGACGTGCTCTCGCGTATGGGCGAGTTGCCCGGCATGGTCGCCCACTCCCCCGGACAACCCCTGCCCCCGGCCCAGGGGCCCATCCCCCGGCGCCTGCTCATCTCCCAGGACCCCGCCTGGCGAGGCGCCGCCCCCGTGGATGTGTCCGAGGCACTGAGCGGCGAGGACGTCTGGGTTCCCGACCTGGTCCTGATCGCCGACCGCGGCACCACCCGCGATCCCGCACTGCGCCCGCTCACGGCCTTCCTCCCCGACGACGACGATCTCTACCGCTTCCGCGTCACGCCCCGCCAAGCGGCCATGACCTACCTGGTCACGCACCGCCCCGGCATCGAGGACACCCTGGAGCACCACAAGGAGTGCGGCGCCGCCGAGGTCGAACTCGAACCCGACGAGTCCTACGAGGACTGGTTGGACGGCGTCTCCGAAGTGATGGGCGAGGTCCTGGAGACCGCGACCCACCCGCCCCACTACCGGCCACCCGTCGCACCCCTGCCCGTGGTCACCCAGAACAACTGGGGGCTGCTCGTGCGCACCGACTTCAGCAACGACCGCGCTTGGGCCACTCTCGCCGAGGATGTGGACCGCCTCGACCCCCGGGTGGAGACCCCAGAGGAGTACCAGCCCTACGTGCAGATCGTGGACGATCCGGCGTTCGCGGGGGCCACACCGGAGCAGGTGATGGCGATCGTCCGTCCGAACGAGGACGAAAACGAAGACGAGGAGACCGGCGAGGAAGTGGTCGTGATCGCCGACCACGCCTCCATGAGCGGCTCCGACCGCACCGTCCTGGTCGTACCCCTGGAGGACAACGTCGGGTGGTCCTTCCGCCTGCCCTCGGACAAGGTGCGGAGCATGGCGGCCAATCTCTTCGTCGGCAACAACGACCTCTCCGACTGGATGAACCAGGGCTCGCCGAACGGTCCGGCGGTCATCACGGAGAAGGAGAGGCAGGCCTGGCGGGGCTGGTGATCCGGCTACCCGGGGTCGGCGCAGGAGGCGGCGGGAGCGATCCGTTCCTTCCGTTCTCCCCCGGAGACGGCCCTACGCGGCGATGAGCTCGCGCACCCCCAGGCCCTTGGTCCGGAGCCACGCTCCGAGCCGAGGGCCCTTTCGCACTCCGAAGACGAGGAACTCGCCCCTCGGAGGAGGGTCGGGGAGCAACTACTGAACGGCCTCGCCGTTCTCCAGATAGACCGTCGTCCCCTCACGACGCGCACGAGCCCCTTGAACGATCCTGCGAGCGAGCCGCGGGATCGTCGCCGTCTCGATCGAAGCCACCTCATGGAACTCATAGCCGGCCAGCTCAGCCGGGTCCAAAGCGATCTGGTCGAGCCACCGCCGATCGAGGACTCCCCCATCGAAGACGAACAGCTGCTTGTCTCCCTCGGAGAGGTTCGGCGCCCAGTCCACGACCAAGAGCCGCCCGATAGGCGGGGTGATGCCCAGCTCTTCCTTCACCTCACGCGCAGCGGCCTGGCTCGGGGTCTCCCCATGCTCGATGTAGCCGCCGGGGATATCCAGATAGTCCTTATAGGTGGGGACCACCATCATCACCCGCCCCTGCTCATCGAAGAACAGGGCGCCGGCGGCAACACGGGGACGGGCGAAGGATTCCGTGGGATCAGAGGCCATGCCCCGACACTAACGGGCTCGGATCTGGCCCACCCCCACGTGCGTGGGGCTCAGGGCGTCCTCCAGCACGTTCATGTAGGCGGCGAGGGCCCATCCCCACGTGCATGGGGCTCAGCCACAAGGCCCCGCCCCCGAAAGGGGCGGGGCCGGCCCATCCCCACGTGCATGGGGCTCAGACCCACGAACCCCGACTGCCCGACCACGAATGCGGCCCATCCCCACGTGCATGGGGCTCAGGGAAAACGACCTGCGGAAACAGAGGCCGTTATCTTCCCGCAACCTCCGGATCGAAGCGGCCTCCGCTCCTCACTCATCCCTACCACACCCGCCCCGAAGCAAGCCGGGAGAGGACACCTCACCTACTTGCCCCTCCACAGTCGTGAGGATCCGGGCTCGACCCTGTTTCGAGAACACGGTGTCCACACGACCGACGCCCCGGCCGTACGAGGGAGTGGACATGGACGTACTGCGGGCCGCCTTCAGGGAAAAGGCACTGACCTACCTGGGCAGAACTACGACACCCGGCTGGGCACCGGCCCGCCGGGGCGATCGCCCCTGAGCCATGCCCCTCCCCTCGATCGCCCTCGACTCAAGCCAGCAGGGGAAGCCTCTTCGTCAGCCTCGTGATCGCGTTGCGAGGCCCGAAGAGCGCCAGGCCGACATGGTCGATCCCCGAGGTGGGCGTCGCGGCCAAGGCGGTCTCGTACTCCTCATAGGTTCGGGACCGCCGCGCCACCTCGTTGAAGCCCACGGTGACGATGTCCTCCCTCGCCGACGCCTTCTCGTAGAGCTCGCGGAGCAGGTCCGCCGAGGCCGTGAGCGTGGGCACCGGATGAGGGTTGAGCCCCGCGTGGACGTTGCCCGAGGCGTCCTTCCCGTCCGCGGCGACGGAGTCCTCCAGCCGGCCGCCCATGGCCAGCCCCAGCACGGCGGCGGCGTTGGCGGCGAGCGCCGGTTCGAGCCCCTCACGCAGGGCGATGATCATCTTCATGGACGGCTTCACGGGCCTTCTCCAAATCATTCGTCTGTTGATCCACGCAGATGTTAGATATATGAACGGATTCAATTCCAGTGAATCGAAGGAAGTTCGGAGATCGAGTTAAAGTGGCCGCATGGACGAACTTGATTCGGTGATCATTCGCGAGCTCCAACTGAACGCACGGCAGACCAATCGGGAGCTCGCCCGCACCGTCGGGGTCGCCCCCTCCACCTGTCTGGAACGCGTGCGTTCGCTCGTCGAGCGCGGGGTGATCCGCGGGTATCACGCCGACATCGACCCGGCCGCGCTCGACCGTCGGGTCGAGGCCTTCGTCTCCGCGCGTCTGCGCCCCTTGAGCAGGTCCGTGATCGACGCGTTCAAAAAGGCGTTGATCGCCCTCCCCGAGGTGTCGGCCGTGTTCGTGGTGGCCGGGGACGACGACTTCCTCATCCAGGTCTCGGCCCGGGACCTGGACCACCTGCACGACTTCCTCATCGACCGGCTCAGTCAGCGGCGGGAGGTCGTGAGCTTCCGGAGCCAGATCATCTACGAGAGCAGCCGCAAGCACGTCATGGAGGACCTCTCCGAGAAGTGATGGGCGAAGGGCCGCCCGCCGTCGCGGACGCGATGAGGGCTCGCGCGCGACGGCGGGCGATCACTCAGCCGGCCTGCTCACTCGGCTCGACGGTGGCCGGCTCCGGCGTACGCAGGATCACCAGGGTTCCGATGACGAGCCCGACGCCCGCCAACAGCGCCGCCACCAGGAACGGGTCGGCGGTGTGCAGGGCGGGGGCGAACCCGATTCCCACGCAGACCGCCACCCCGGTGGCGCCGCCGAGCTGGTCGGCGGCCCGCTGCACGCCCGAGGCGATCCCGGCGTCCTCCTCGGTCACCCCGCTGACCGCGATGTACTGAAGACCGACGAGCCCGAAGCCCATCCCGGCCGCGATCAGCAGCATCGCCGGGACCAGCCAGGGCGCTCCGGCGCCCAGAACGGCCACCGTCGCGATCAGGGTCATCGCGGCCACGGTGAACCCGAGCCCCGTCAGAACGCACACGCGCGCTCCCCACCGGCCGAGCAGCCGGGGCACGAGCGTGGAGAACACGATCAGGGAGATCGCGAGCGGCAGCATCATGAGTCCGGCGCCCAGCGGGCCGATGCCGAGATGGTCCTGAAGGTAGAACGTGAACAGCAGGAACGAGGTCGACAGCGCCCCGCTGAGCAGCATCGTGGTCACGTTGGCCGTGACCCTCGACCGGTCGGCGAAGAAGCTCAGCGGCAGAAGGGGGTGCGGGGACCGGGCCTCCACCCGCACGAACCCGATGCCGGCCAGCACCGCGCCGGCCAGGGCCGCCACGCTCACCCAGGAGGGCGTTCCGGGTTCGCCCATCTCGACCACCCCGTAGGTGAACAGCAGCGGGGAGGCGGTCAGCAGCAGCGCGCCCGGCACGTCGAGACGGCCCGCCTCACGGGCGACCGGACGGTCGCGTTCGACGAGGACGAGCGCCGCCACGACGACGACCAGGATGAACGGCACCGAGATCAGGAAGATCCAACGCCAGCCCAGGTGGGCGGTGATGACCCCGGATAGGACGAAGCCGAGCACCAGCCCACAGCTGGCCACGGCGGCCCACACGCTCAGCGCGCGCGACCTGCTCCGCCCCTCGGGGAACATCAGCACGATGGTGGCCATGGCGGCCGGGAGGGCGATGGCCTCGCCGACGCCCTGCAAGAGGCGGGCGAGGACCAGCGCCCCGAAGGTGGGGGCCACCCCGGCCAGGAGTGAGGCCACGCCGAACAGGGTGGTGCCCGCCAGGAGGACGCGGCGCCGGCCCAGGAGGTCGCCGAACCGGCCGCCGAGCATCAGCAGTCCGCCGCCGGTGATCGTGTAGCCGACCACGACCCAGGTCAGGGCGTGGCCGTCGACCCCGAAGTCGTCGCCGATCGAGGGAAGGGCGATGTTGACCACGGTCACGTCGACCGCGATGAAGAACTGCAACATCGACATCGCGCACAACACCAGCCACGAACGCGCGCGAGAGGGGCCTTGCCCCCGGGAAGAGGGCATGCCTGGAAACATCAGGTGCTCCGTTGCTCAGGAAGGGATTCCGAGCAGCACGAAGGTGCCGCTTCGGTCTGATCACGAAGCGGCCGGGCATCCCGAAGGAGAAGGAAAGGTGTGTGGAACGCCCCGCCGCTAGCGGGACGTCCTGGTCACCGCGGCGCAGGCGGCGGCACTCGAAGCACTCATGGGAAGGAGGTTAACAGCGGCGCCGTCGACGGTCACTCGAATTATCGGGGGCCTGTGGAAGGATCCGGGGATCGCGCGCTTCGCGCCGTGCAGACGCCCCGCCCCCGCCTTCCGGCATCGAGAATCGAGCCCCCCCCATGACCCCGACCTCCCCGTTCTCCTCCTGGTCGCGCGACCACTTCACGCCGCTCGCCCACCTCGACCCCGACGCCCCGCTGGACGACCTGGAGCCGCTGCGCGAGCTGATCGGCGACGCGTGGGTCGTCGCGGTCGGCGAGAACTCGCACTTCATCGAGGAGTTCTCGGCCGTGCGTCGACGTGTGCTGCGCTTCCTCGTGGAGCGTTGCGGGTTCACCGTCCTGGCCTTCGAGTACGGCTTCGCCGAGGGCCACGTGCTGGACACCTGGGCCCGGGGCGAGGGCGCCGAAGAGGACCTGACGGACCATCTGGCCTCGGCCGTCCCCGTGGGGGTCGACGCTCCCCTGCGGTGGGTCCGCGAGCACAACCGGAGCGCGGAGCGGCCCGTGGGCTTCGCCGGGGTCGACGTCCCGGCCGCCGGAGGCTCGCTGCTGCCCGCCCTGTCCCTGGTCGCCGGGTACCTGCGCCGGGTCGACCCCGAGTTCCTGCCCGAGGTCGAGGAGGCCATGAGGATCGCCTCCTCCTTCGCCGGCCCCTCCGCGGCGGCGGCCGCGCCGAGGTGGGAACGCCTGGACCCCGCCGAGCGGAACGCTCTCGGCGCGCTGCTCTCCCGGCTGGCGATCCGCTTCCGGTCCGTCGAACCGCTCTACGTCTCCCGGGGCGGTCGACGCGACTACGACGTCGCGCTGCGGACGCTGGAGGTCGCCGCCCACACGGACTACTCCTTCCGTGCGATGGCCGACCTCTTCGCCGGGCGCGGCCGGACGGCCGACGTGTCGGCGCGTGACCACGCCATGGCCGCGTCGCTGCTGTGGCATCTGGAGCGCGGCGGCGCCGAGACCCGGATCGTGCTGGCCGCGCACAACGCCCACATCCTGAAGTCGCCGGTCCTCTTCGACGGCCGGCTCACGGGGTTCCCGATGGGGCACTATCTGCACGACGCGTTGGGCGGGGACTACTTCTCGCTGGCGCTGACCGGTGTCTCCGGGAACACGGCGGACATGGTGCCGGAGGAGACGGCGCCCTTCGGGTTCACCGTGCACGACACCGAACTCGGGGCGCCCGAACCCGGTTCCGTCGAGGCCGTCTTCGCCGACGGAGACCTCGGCCCCGGCCTGGTGGATCTGCGCCCCAGGCGTTCCTCCCTCGACGGCTCCGAGCCCGACCGGACCCGGTTGCAGAGCTCCTACCTCCACGTCCCCGTCGTCGACGCCTTCGACGCCGTGCTGAACACCGAGACCTCCACCGTCACGGCCGAGGTGCTCGGGTAGAGGCCGCACCGGGCCGGACGGTCCGGTGGGATGTACGGCTGCGGTCCGACCGGAACCGGCGTCCCCCTCCGGCCAAGGGGCCACGTTCCACCACGAACCGGACCGAAACCGGGGAGGGACCGGCGTTTCCATCGCCTTCACGGCCCGACCGATGCGACCCTGTCCACGGCCGGACAGCCGCCGGCCCACCGACGTCGTTCGACCACACGAGGAGAGCACCCCATGGCGACCACCCGTAAATCGACCACGCACTGGGAGGGCTCGCTCATGGAGGGATCGGGGACGGTGTCCCTGGACTCCTCCGGGGTGGGGACCTTCGACGTCACGTGGCCCTCCCGGGCCGAGCAGGCCAACGGACGCACCAGCCCCGAGGAGCTGCTGGGCGCCGCCCACTCCACCTGCTTCTCGATGGCGCTCTCCCACGGCCTGTCCCAGGCGGGCACCCCTCCCGAGACGGTGGACACCAGTGCCGAGGTGACCTTCCAGCCGGGCACGGGTATCACCGGCGTCCACCTCACGGTCCAGGCCAGGGTGCCCGGGATCTCCGAGGAGGACTTCCAACGGGCCGCGGAGAACGCCAAGGCCAACTGCCCGGTGAGCCAGGCCCTCACCGGCACGGAGATCACCCTGTCGGCCGAGCTGGCGGGCTGACCGGACCCGACCTCGTCGAAAGGGCCTTCGCGCGGGAACGTCGCGCGAAGGCCCTCTGTGTCGTCGCGTCCGGCGCGCGCCGCCCTCAGAGGCCCGGAAGGCCCGGCTCGTCCGCGATGCGGCACGGGTTCCGGTATCGTCACATCCGTGTGTGACCCCCGTCCGAAATCAGCGTCGTGGTCGTGGACGATGACCGCGTTCTCCGTGCTGCTCGCTCTCGGGGTCATCCTCATCTCGCTGTGCCACCCCTGGGAGGACGAGCCCCTCTCGTTCGGGCCCATGCCCGTCGCGAGCGCCGAGACCCAGGCCGTTCCGCCCGCCTCCATGGCCTCGATCGACGAGCACTGCCAGGAGAGCGACGGCGCCGTCGCCGACCAGCGCGGCGGCTCGGCCATCGGACCGCTGCTGCTCGGGTTCGGTCTCCTCGGCTTCCTCCGGCTCCCGCTTCCCGAGCGCACCCCCTCCCAGGTCACGCTCGCCCGACGACGGCACGCCACACCTCGCCTCGGCGGCGTTCGAGCGCTCATCTCCCTGTGCGTGCGGAGGGTGTAGGCCGATCGGCCCCGGCCCCCTCGTCGACACCCGAACCGTCGACCGACGGGCCGATACACCCCTGATCCCCGCCCTCGCCGAGGCGCACCCCCATGCACGGCGCCGCCTCGTGTCGACCGGGCGCGGATCCCTTCCTTCCCACGCGAACCACCGACGACGGCCTCACCGCCGCGTCGGTCCCTCGCGACCCCGGGCCACCGGCCCCGGTCGCGGGATCAACGATGAGGTGCATCCCATGGATTCGAAGCGGACCCCCGGCCTTCACCGGCGCCTGATGACGATCGGCGCCTCCGTGGCCCTCGGTTCCTTCTCCGCTCCCCTGGCCGTGGCCCACGCCGAGCCCGAGCCGACCCAGGAGGAGGTGGAACAGCGGATCGAGGGGCTCCTGGAGGAGTCCAGCTCGCTGGTCCAGGAGTTCAACGAGGCCGAGGAGGCTCTGGAGACCGCCGAGGCGCGGGTCGAGGAGATCGACGCGCAGATCGGTTCCGAGGAGGAGGTCTACGAGGGTCTCCTCCAGAAGGTGCGGGAGCTGGCCGCCGCCAGTTATCAATCCAGCGACCCGGACTCGGTGGCGGTCGCGCTGTACGTCGACAACCCCTCGGAGATCTTCGATCAGGCCGCCGACCTGTCGTACCTGTCCGAGAGCCGGCGCCGACAGTTGGAGGACTACGCCGAGAGCGACGCCCGCCTGATCGCCCTGAAGGACGAGGCCGACGCGACCTACGAGGACGCCGAGGAACTCCTCGAGGAGTTGGAGGAGGCCAAGGAGGAGGTCGAGAAGGCCCTGGCCGAGCAGGAGGAGCTGCTGGCCTCCTTCGAAGGCGAGAACCCCACGACCGCCGGTGAGAGCGACACGTCGGAGGGCCAGGACGCCGTGTACACGGGATCGGCCTCGGGCGACGCGCGCGCGGCGATCGACTTCGCGTACAGCAAGATCGGCGTGCCCTACCTGTGGGGCGGTACCGGCCCGAACGGCTACGACTGCTCCGGTCTGACTCAGGCCTCCTGGGCGGCCGCGGGCGTGAGCATCCCCCGCACCACCTACAGCCAGTACGAGATGCCCAACGCCGTGGCCTGGGAGGACATCCAGCCCGGGGACATCCTCTTCTTCTTCCCCGACCTGGGCCACAACGGGCTGTACGTCGGAAACGGCATGATGGTCCACGCTCCCAGCAGCGGCAAGACCATCTCCGAGGTCCGTCTCGCGGACTACTGGGCGGCCCACTTCGTCGGGGCCCGACGGCCCTGACCCCCGTTCTCACCCGGCCCTCGCCCGGGTGAGCCCGCCGGCCCGACGGCCCTTCCACGGACCGTCGGGCCGGCGGCCCCTCTTCGGCGGGCCGACCCCTGCTCACGGGGCCGGCCCGCCGTCGGTCACACCGGGCGCCGTTCCGGCACCGGTTCCGGCTCGGGTCGGGGCGAATACCAGCCGGCCCGGCCGATCAGCGCGGTGGCGGTGGCGCACACCGCCCCCACCAGGGCGAGCGAGAGCCACACCGTGCTCCGGGCCTCCGGCGAGGGAGCATCGAGTCCCGCCCCGACCAGGAGGTTGCCGAGGGTGATGGCCGCCCCCGAGCAGGTGTTGTACAGCCCGTAGTGCAGCGCCACCGAGCGCCTCCCCGCCAGCCGGACCACCGTGTCCATCTCGAAGGGGTAGGCGACCATGGTCCCCAGCCCCAGGAGCGCGACCGTGAGGGCGCCGGGCGCCGTGACCGCGACCAGGGCCGCGACCCACGACTCCGATCCGCTCGCCGCCTCGATCAGAGCGGGCGCGGCGAGCATCGGCAGGAACGCCGTCGCCATGATGAAGGCCCCCGCGGGGAGCGCCCGGGCCGCGCCCCACCGTTCCTTGATCCAGGCGGCCACCCGCACCTGGCCGACGATGGTCACCAGGGCGGTGACCAGGAAGAGGAACGCCACCGCGTACCGGCCCTGGTCGGCGCCCAGCCCCACCTCGACCGCGGCGTCCTGGGTCGCCAACGGGATCGACAGGTAGACCTGGAAGTTGAGCAGGTAGGTGCCCGACATCGCGATCGCGATGAGGAGGAAGCGTCCGTCGCGGAACACGTCCACGATCCCCGCGATGACGCCCCGACCGCTCTCCCGGTCGGTGTCCTCCGTCCCGGGGGCCGCGGTGGGCAGGGCGAGCCACTGCCACACGGTCAGGGCCGCGAACAGGATCGCCGCCACCGTCGCGACCACGGTGAAGTCGACGGAGAGCAGCGCCATGCCCAGCAGGGGGCCGATCAACGACCCCACCTGGTAGAACACGTTGAAGAGCGCGAAGGCCTCCACCCTGCGCTCCCCCGCCGAGGCCGCCAGGTAGGCGCGCACGGCGGGGTTGAACAGGGCCCCGGCGAACCCGGTCAGGGCCGAGGCGAGCAGCAGCACGACCAGGGAGTCGGCGAAGCCCAGCGCCGCGAACCCGATGGTGCGCAGACCGCAGCCCGCCATGATGGCGGACTTGTGGCCGAACCGTTCGGCCAGGCCGGCGCCGACGAGGAACATGCCCTGTTGGCACAGGTTGCGGGCGCCCAGGATCAGCCCGACCGCCCACACCGCGACGCCGACGCTGTCGGTCAGGTGGAAGGCCAGGTAGGGCATGAGCATGAAGAAGGCGGCGTTGATGGTCAGCTGGTTGACCATCAGCAGGCGCACGGCCGGGTCGAACGAGGCGAGCCGGTTCCAGGTCGTGATCATCGCCGGCTCCGCTCGACCGTGTCCGTGCGGCCCTCGGCGATCTCGCCCACCTTGGCGCAGCGCGTCCACGCGGTGACGACCCGTTCCGAGGGGGTGGAGATCTCCTCCGGCTCCTCGGTGGAGGGGGTCTCGAGCAGGCCGTGGGCCCGGCAGTAGTCGTCGTTGTAGACGGTGTCGAAGTAGCGCTGGGGTCCGTCCGGGAAGATCGCCACGACGCGTTCGGTGATGGGGCGGGTGTGGGCCAGCCATCGGGCGACCGTGGCGACCGCGCCCACGCTCCAGCCTCCGCTGCAATAGTGCGTGGAGGCCAGCGTGCGTGCCGTGCGCACGGCGCGCGCCGGGTCGACCCAGTGGACCTCGTCGAAGAGTCCGTGGTCGACGTTGCCGGGGACGATGCTGCTGCCCAGGCCGCGCATGATCCGCTTTCCGGAGGGCTGGCCGAAGATGCCCGACCCGACGGCGTCGACGCCGACCACGCGCAGGTGGGGCAGGAAACGGCGCAGTTCGCGGCCGACCCCGGCGGAGTGTCCTCCGGTGCCGACGCTGGCGACGAGCGTGTCGATGCGTCCCAACTGGGCGATGAGCTCGTGGGCCAGACCCCGGTAGGCCTCGACGTTGTGCGGGTTGTTGTACTGGTCGGGGCTGTAGGCGGTGGGGTCGGCGTCGAGCAGCGCACGTACGCGTTCCCTGCGCGCCTGCTGCCATCCGCCTCGGGGGTGCGGGGTGTCGACGATGTCCACCTCGGCCCCGTGGGCGCGCAGCAGGCGGACCATGAGCGGTTCCATGCCGGTGTCGGTCACCACGGTGACGGGGTGGCCGAAGGTGATGCCGGCCAGTGCGAGCCCCAGTCCCAGGGTGCCGCTGGTCGATTCGACGATCCGGCCGCCGGGCGCGAGCCGTCCCGACTCGCGGGCGCGTTCGATCATGTAGAGGGCGGGCCGGTCCTTGATGCCGCCGGGGTTGTGCCCTTCGAGTTTGGCCCAGAAGCCGCGGCGCGGCTCGCAGTAGGGTTCTCCGACCCACAGCACCGGGGTGTTGCCCACGGCTCCGGCCGGGGTTCGGCGCATGGTCGTGGCCGGTGCGGCCAGGAATTCGGCGGGACTGGGCGCGGGCACGGGTGTGGGAGCGATGTTCGTCCGCATACTGTTCTCTTCCGCTGAGCACGCCACGGGACGGCGGGGCCGGTGGGGATCGCGTCCCTCGGGGCCCGCCGATCCGGTTCACGTGCTGGAGGTCCGACAGGGGCTTCGGGCCGTCTCCGCCACGAGGGGCGGGACGGCCGGAGCGGCTCCTATATGCGCCAGACGCACAGAGGGATCAGCGGTGAGAAGTTCTCGCGGCGGCGACGCGCGTGGCGTGTGTTGAGCACCCGCATCTCGCCGGTGGAGACGGAGGGCCACGGTTCCGGGCACAGGGTCGCCAGGGCGGTGTCGGTCACCGGGGGCGTTCCCTGGTCGCCCGCCCCTCGTTCCTGGACGGGAACGAGGTCGGTGCCTCCGGGGTGGTGCTGTTCGCAGGCGGCCTGTTGGCCTCCGGGGACGCTCGAAGGCGCGGGTTCGGCGATCCGTTCGGCGGTGGAGGCCTGGAGGCGAGGGCCCGTCTCGTGCTCCGGATCGGGCTGGAACCAGCCCACCGCGCACATCATGTGCAGGGCGGTGATGACCACCAGGAGTACGGGCAGGAGCCTGCCCCTCCGGTGGGTCCTCATCGCCGTTCGCGTCACACCGCGATGCTACTGAAGGTCACTCGCCCATCGCGGAGAATCACCGACATGTGGTGGAGGACACCATCACGATGCCCGGGAACGACGGGGGCGGGACGGAGCCGGTCCCCCGGCTCCGTCCCGCCCCGTCACCGGATCAGGCCTGCGAACACGGACCACCGGAGGCGAACGCCCGCCCGAGGAAAGGGGCACGGGCGGCGAAGGCGCCGATGATCGACGCCATGCCCTCGTTCGCCGGTGCGGCCGGGAGCGGACTCACCGTTCCTCCTTTCCGGTGTCGGACCCGCCGGAGAGTCTCCCGGCGAGCCTGGTGGTGATCTCGTGGAACTCGGCGTTGTCGCCGGCCACCTCGGTCTTGCCGAGCCCGGCCAGTTCCACACGGGTGCGGCCGTCCTCGCCCGGGGTGGCGCGGACCCAGACCCGTCGGGGACGCACGAACAGCGTCAGCAGAAGCCCGACCACGGCCGAGGAGGCGGCCAGCAGCGCCGGCACGCGCGCCCCGTCCCGGTTGCTCTGGAGGGAGACGTAGTCCTTCACCCCGGTGAAGGTGATCGACCCGGCGCCGTCCGGCAGCTCCCAGGTGTCACCGATCTCCATGACGGGCGACTCGCCGATGTTCTCCATCCCGGCGGTCTTCAACTGGTAGACCGACTGCGGGTCGACCATCCCCAGGTCGCCCTGGTAGGCCTCCAGGGTCACCATCGGGTTCTGCACTCCGGGGAAGCCCGAGACGAGTTCTCCCTCGGAGTCCTCCATGGCGGTGGGCAGGAAGACGCCCACGAAGCCGAGCTCCTCGCCTCCGGTGTCGGGGACCTTGATGACACCGTCCGAGGTGTAGGTCATGGTCTCCCGGTGCAGGAAGGGCACCGCCTGGTCGAAGACCAGGTCGCCGTCGGCGTTGCGCACCTCGAACCGCGGCGCGTAGCCGTGCCCCAGCAGATAGATCTGCACCCCGTCGACGCTCAAGGGGTGGTTGACCTCCAGGGTGTGCTGCTGCTCGGGTTCTCCCGGCCCTTCCCGGTAACGGATGTCCGCCACGAAGGAGGAGGCCTGCCCGCGCAGGTTCCCCTCCTCGATGAAGGTGGCCTCGAACTCCTCCAACCTGATCGTGAAGGGTTCGAAGGCGTCGGTGTCGGTCCAGTGGCCGGGGTAGATCGCGTCGTAGGAGGGCAGCGTGTTGGCGAAACCGTCGCCCTCCACGATGAGCATGTTGCCGCGGTAGCCGAAGAACGCCCCGGCCGCCAAGGCCAACAGCAGGCCCAGCAACGCGAAGTGGAACAGCACGTTGCCGGCCTCGCGCAGGTAACCGGTCTCGGCCGAGACCGAGTTCTCGTAACGCTCGACCCGGTAGCCCTTGAGCACCTTGCGGGCCCGAGCCAACACCTCATCGGGAGGGGTATCTGTGGAGAAACGGGCCACGTAAGGCATCCGCGACAGGTTCCTGGGGGTGGCCACCGGCCGGGCCCGGACCGCCTTGGCGTGCACCAGGGCCCGCGGGATCACGCAGCCCGCCAACGACACGAACAGCAGCATGTAGATCGCCCCGTACCAGGGCGAGGAGAACACGTCGAACAGGTAGAACCGGTCCAGCCACGGGGCCAGGTCGGGGTGCTCCTGGTAGTAGGTGGCCACCTGGTCGACGCTGACCACGTTCTGCGGCAGGAACGAACCCGGGATGGCGCCCACCGCGAGCAGGAACAACAGGATCAGCGCGGTACGCATCGAGGTGAGCGTGCGCCAGATCCAACGCGCCCACCCGATCACCCCCAGACCCTTCGGGCCGGAGGAACCCTTGTCGGTCATCGTGTTCCCACTGTTCTCGGAGAGGACGGCCATCTCAGATCACCGTCTGGAAGTCGGCGGCCCAACGCTGCATCCCGATGGTCATCTCGGTCCACAGTCCGCTCACCATGGCCAGGCCGACCAGAACGAGCATGACCCCGCCGACCACCGTGACCGTGCGGGTGTGGCGCTTGAGCCATCCGAAGGCGTTGAGCGCGCGCCGGTACAACAACGAGGCCAGCACGAAGGGCAGCCCCAGACCGACGCAGTAGATCAAGGACAGGAACATGCCCCGGCCGGCGCCGCCCTCGACGAAGGCCAGGGTCTGCACCGCGGCCAGGGTCGGGCCGATGCACGGGGTCCAGCCCAACCCGAACAACACCCCCAACAGAGGCGCTCCGGCCAGGCCGGCGCGGGGCAGGCGGTGGAAGCGGAACTCGCGGCCGAAGCCGGGCATGACACCCATGAACGCCAACCCGAGCACGATCGTGAGCACGCCCAGCACCCGCGTGATCGGGTCGGTGTAGACCATGAGCAGATCGCCCAGCCAGCCGATGAAACCACCGACCGCCACGAAGACCAGCGTGAA
>NZ_ANAC01000035.1 GCF_000341225.1 Nocardiopsis alba DSM 43377 | reverse complement strand
GTGCGACTCTGGTCCTCAACCGGCGATGGAAATGATCTTCGTTGAGAAAACCTCAGTGGAGTAAAGTTCCACGTAATGGGTCCAGAGGTGGTGCTTCAGAGAGTGTATGATGTTGTTTTCGCTGATATCAAGGGTCCGTTCAATGGCTACGGATTCGCGTACGCCTACGAGGGGTGCAGGTTGGATATGCTGATGTGGAATATCGAAAACAATCACCGCCCTGAATTCGGATTCACTCCCGCGTTCGCTTATATCTCGTAAGAGTGAGTGTTCGTGAGGCCCCTCCGGCGGGGGAGGGTTCGAGAACGACCGGTGGAGCCTGACCGAAGCGCGGTGGGTTCTGGGCCTCCCCGGGATGTCGAGTGCGGCGGTCCGCGCAGACCTGGCCCCACCGGTCGCCCATCCAGAACCAGAGGTCGTCCCTCGGCCGTGTTGCGGGTCTGGGTGGCAGGCGCCGGCGATGAGGCCCCGGCCCCGTATCCGGCGTTGCACCGGGGTGGCTCCACCAGGGCAGGGCGGAGCCACCCCGGCACACGGTGAGGACACACGTCGGCCGTAGCTCGGGGAGGCCGATGGCACTGCCGCTGCTGTCCCGGCACGGTCGTGCCCATCGAAGGGCGGTCGCTCAGAACGTCCTTGCCGTCCCCGCTGTCCGCTCTGTCGGGCTCATCGCTCCTCACGTCCGCGTCGCTTCGTAACGGCCGGCCCCGACCTCGGGGTTTTCTTAGGGTGTTCCGTACCGGATCGGGATCCGGGGGTTCCCTCACCGGGGAAGACCTTCAGTGACTTCACGTGGTGGGGCTCCGAGGCCGCACGACCGGCTCCGCGCGGACCGCCGGAAGGCGGGAGGCCTCATGGCAGGGATGGTCACGGGTATCCCGACCGGCACGCCCGGCGCGAACCTCTCCTCCCCGCCCTCCGCACG
Source organism: Nocardiopsis alba DSM 43377 (assembly GCF_000341225.1). Classification (GTDB taxonomy): domain Bacteria; phylum Actinomycetota; class Actinomycetes; order Streptosporangiales; family Streptosporangiaceae; genus Nocardiopsis; species Nocardiopsis alba. Next base: position 32,018 of record NZ_ANAC01000035.1, on the reverse strand, counting down.
GTCGTTCCGCCGCCGGTCGGAAACCGTGCGGAACACGGCGGTCGCGGAGCTCTTCCCGGTAGCCCGCTCCCGCACGGCTCCCTTCTCCCCCCCCCCATTGCCCCTCCCGGCAACGCCCCGGAGCCGCGCCCGACCTCGGCGCGGGATCCGTGTTCGCTCCGACGCGCTCGTGCCCGTGTGTCTCGGAGTGCGGACATCGAAGAAGGTCGCGTTCGACGAACGATCCCGGAGAAGAACCATGCTCAACGCACTCGCGCAGGTCCTACCGTTCGCATTGGGACTCATCGCCGCGCCGCTGCCGATCGTGGCCGTCATCCTGCTGCTCATGGCCAAGGGCGGCCGGGGCAAGGCCCTGGTGTTCGTCCTCGCCTGGGCGGTCGTGATCCTCGTGCTCTCCCTCGTGGTGGCGCTCATAGCGGGGGCTGGCGACACCACCGGCTCCGGGGAGTCCCCGACCTGGGTGGGCTGGGTACAGCTGCTGCTGGGCCTGCTGTTGCTGCTGTTGGCGGTCAAGAGCTTGCGTGAACGCCTCGGACGCCCAGAGGGCGGGTCACCCGAGCCTCCCGCCTGGCTGACCGCCATCGACTCCATGAACACCGGCAAGGTCGTGGGACTGGCGCTGCTGCTGGCCGGGGCCAACCCCAAGAGCCTGGCGATGATCCTGGGTGGCGGCGCGGCCATCGCCGCCTTCGGACTCCAACCGGGCGGGAGCGCCGTGGCCGCCCTGTTCTTCGCGGTGCTGGGCAGCCTGGGCCTGCTCGTGCCGCTCCTCGCCGTCACGGTGTCGGGGGAGCGAGGCACGCGTACCCTGGAGAAGGCGCACACGTGGCTGATCGCCAACAACGACACCGTCACCATGACCGTGCTGTTCGTCTTCGGCGGTGTCTTCGCCGCGAAGGGACTCGGTACCCTGCTCGGCTGAGAACAGAGGCGGCGGAACCGTGGCGCGGGCGCGTCGGGAACGTGACACCGAGGGGCGGGCACTGGGCCTGTTCGAGCGGACCGGGAATGATCACCGGCCGGAGTGACCGTTTTCGGCCGAACCGACCCACAACACCGGCCATTAGGGGACAATCGCCCCCATGGGACGTAAGAAGATCTGGGCGTCGGCCTTGGGTACGGTCGCGCTGGTGCTCGCCGGGTTCTGGGCGATCCCCCGGCTCTTCCCCGACCTGGACTGGGGGTTGAACGAGCTCAACCAGGTCGCGGGTATCGCGTCTCTCGCGGTGGCCGCGGCGGCTCTGGTCATGACCGTGTGGACGTCGCGCTCGGACGCACCCTCGCACGACGGTGGCGAAGACGCCGAAGGTGACTCGATCGAGATGGATCGGGTGCGGGCACAGGGGTCGGTCACGGGTAAGGCCGGCCCTGAGACGGCGTCCTCCGGAGACCGGATCCGCATGCGCGGTATCCGGGCCGGTAAGGACGTGGTCGGCAAGAAGACCACACAGGCGCGCCGCAGGCCGCCCCGGTGAGCGGCGAGGACACCTTCTCCCAGGTGCCCACGACCCATATCGACATGCGGTGGATCGTCGCCGGTGGCGACGTCATCGGGCAGGTGGTGAACCTGCCCCGACCACTGCCAACCGCCCTGTTCTCCCTGCCCCCGCCCCCGACCAGGCTGGTGGGGCGTATTGCGGACCTGGAAGCGCTGCTCGGTGAACTGGCCCCGGCCTCCGAAGACGGCACGCGCACCGATCTTCCCCAGGGGGAGAACGCCTCCTCGGGCGTGGTGGTCTCGGCTCTGGCGGGGATGGGCGGGGTCGGTAAGACCGCCCTGGCCCTGGCCGCCGGAGCGATCGCCCACCACAAGGGGTGGTTCTGCGCCGAGCTGTTCGTGGATCTACGCGGTTACACCCCGGGGTCCGAACCCCTGTCCGCGCACGCGGCCTTGGATGTGCTGTTGCGCCAGATGGGGGTGGACCCGGAGGACATTCCCGTGGGGGAGACGGAGCGGTCCTCCTTCTACCGTTCCGCGCTGGCCGCTCTCGCGAGGGCCGATGACCAGGGGCGTCCGGTTCTGGTGGTGGCGGACAACGCCAATACCGCCGCTCAAGTGAGGCCCCTCCTGCCCGGGCCGGGCGGACACAAGCTGGTGGCGACCAGCCGCGGGGGCCTGCACTCCCTGGCCGGGGCCCGTCACGTGGACCTGGACGTCCTCGATCTCGACGGGGCCCTCACGCTGTTGGCCGCCGAGCTGACCTCGCACACCCCCGAAGACCCGCGCGCCGAGGACGAGGCGGGGCTGGGCCGCCTGACCGAGCTGTGCGGACGCCTGCCATTGGCGTTGGAGATCGCCGCCGCCTACCTCAAGCGCAACCCCCGCCTGACCCCGGACCGGATGGCGGACCGGCTGGAGAAGGCCGCGTCGCGAGTCGACAAGCTCGCCGACCCCGATCGTAGGGTCGGGAAGGAGCGGGCGCTACGGGCGATCTTCGACACCTCCCTGGAGCACCTGGACCGGGGCGAGGCCGAGGTGTTCCTGCTCGTGGCCTCCACCCCGGGCCCTACCCTGAGCACGGCCTCGGCCGCTGTCTTGACCGACCTGCCCTTCGAGGAGGTCGAAGAGGTACTGGAGGAGCTGGCTGCCGCGCACCTGCTCACCCAGCCGGCCCCCGGGCGATGGGGGGTCCACGACCTGCTCGCGGACTACGCCCGCCACCACCCCGACCCGCCCGCCGAACGAGACCGGGCACTGGGGCGGCTTCTGGATTACTACACTGCCGTCACCGCTGCTGCGGACAGCCACCTGTGGGCCCTGCCGGGGGAACCGACTTTTGACTTTTTCCCCGACCGGAGTGCGGCGCTTGAATGGTTGGATAGCGAGCGCGCCGTCCTGGTGGCCGCGGTCTTGGCTGCTCCCGATTTCGAACACACCGAAGCTGCCATCGCTTTGCCCTTGTACCTGAGTCGGTACATGGACCGAGGGCGACACTTCGAAGACTGGGAAAAGGTTTCACGCTCTGCCCAAATTACCGCCTTAGCCCTCGGTGACCAGGCCAAGGAAGCGTCAGCGTGGAACAACCTTGGATTGGCGCTGCGAGAGACCTGGCAGTTCAATGAGGCAATCGATGCCTACACCCGCGCCCGCAAAGCTTTCCACGCTACGGGGGACGCCCGTAAAGAAGCGATGGTGTGGAACAACCTCGGCAACGTGCTGCGTCAGGTGAGCAGGTTCGAGGAGGCGGTTGAGGCCCACATTCGCGCACGTGACTTTCACCAGCAAGCGGGTGACGTCCAGAAAGGAGCTACGGCGTGGAACAACCTTGGCGCCTCCCTGCAAGCGGTAAACCGGTTCGAGGAGGCAGTCGAGGCTCACGCCTACGCACGTGATTGTTACCAACAACTGGGTGATACTCACGGAGAAGCGCAGACATGGAACAACCTCGGCGGAGCCCTGCAGCGGTTGTATCGATTCGAGGAAGCGGTTAAAGCTCACGCTCGCGCACGCGACCTATATCAGCAGATCGGTGATGCTCACGGCCAAGCGGGGGCGTTGAACAACATAGGTGCAGTTCACCAAAGGGTGTGTCAGTTTACGAAAGCGATCGACGCCTATGTGCTCGCATGTAAGGTATTCCACTCTGTGGGTGATGTTCAGAAAGAAGCGGGCACGTGGAATAATATTGGTGCATCCTTGCATGAGATGCGCCGATTTCCTGAAGCGATCAAGGCTTATGCTCGAGCGCTTGGCCTATATGGGAAGATCGGTGATGCCAGTCATCAGAAAATGGCGTGGAAGAATATCCAACTAGCAATTAGTGGCGACGGTCAGCCGGTTAATAATGTGAGGCGGGTGGTTGATCTGTTCGAGGCTTCTGGGAGCGAGGGCTGGGTAGATATATTCCGAGAATTGCTTGCGCGGATCCAGCAAGAGCCCGGCACGGATGAGCCGACCTGACGGGAGGTTACTGTCCCCAGATCCGACTCCGCCACCTGTTTCCACCTCGGCTACCGCCGGGTCTTGGGACGGCCTTCGCGAGAACCGGCATCCAGTGAAAAGACTTCTCCTCTCCGAGGTGGAACAACGTGATGCCGATGAACGGCGAGTGGCTTCTCCACAATCGCCGCTTTCGAACCTTCTTCCTCGGCTCCCTCGTATCACTGGCGGGACGATCGATGACGCCGGTGGCGCTGGCCTTCGGCGTACTACAGAAAGACGGCGGACAGCAGGCTCTGGGATACGTCCTGGCGGCACAGATGGTCCCGCTGATCCTCTTGACCCTGGTCGGAGGGGCCGTGGCCGACCGGTTCGACCGAGGCCGGGTTCTGCGGTGGTCCAACGCCACGACCGGCCTGACCCAGTTGTGCACGGCCGCCCTGCTGTTCGGTCCCGCTCCGGTCTACGCGATCGTGCCCGTGGCCGTGCTCAACGGCGTCGCCGGCGCCTTCACGACCCCCGCGCTTCGCGGGGTGCTGCCCGAGATCGTGCCTGCGGACCGACTGACGCGGGCCAACTCGCTGCTGAAGACCGCCCGGAACGGCGCGCAGATCGGAGGGCCCGTGGTGGCGGGGCTCCTGGTCGCTGCTTCCAGCGGCAGTCTGGCCCTGGCGATCGACGGCGCGGCCTTCCTGTTCGCCGCGTGGATGATGGGGCGGCTCGACCTCGGCCCACCGAGACCCGCCGAAGAGCGCTCCTCCCTCCTGCGGGACCTGAAGGAGGGCTGGTCGTACTTTTCGAGCACCACGTGGATCTGGACGGTCACGACCGCGTTCCTGCTGATGAACGTTCTACAGACCGGCATCTGGCAGATACTCGGCCCCATCCTCGCCTCCGATTCGATCGGAGCTTCAGGGTGGGGGATCGTCCTCGGCGCCAAAGCCGTCGGCCTGGTCGTGGCGAGTGTGTACCTCGTCCGCTTCGCCGGTCGGCGAAGGGTCGCCTCGGCGCTGGCCGTCATGAGCCTGGCGGGCCTTCCGCTGTTCGCGCTCGGAATCACGCAGGAGCTGCCGCTTCTGGCCGGTGCAGCCTTCGTCGGGGGACTGGCCGCCGCCTACTGCGGAATCGTGTGGGACACGGCGCTACAGACCCACGTGCCCAACGCGATGCTCTCTCGTGTGGCGGCCTACGACGATCTGGGCGCGTATATCGGGATCCCGCTGGCTCAAATGACGGCGGTCATCGTCGGTGCCATGGTCGGCTACCAGACCGCCGCGGCCGTGGGCGGGGTTCTCTTCGCAGTGGCCGCACTCCTCCCCTTGGTCAGTCGATCCGTCCGCCACAGGTAGCCGCTGCTCTGGCGGATCCCAAGTGCTCGATGGTCGGTTGCACATAGGGCCGCGCCGGTCACCATCGGTACGGTGACCGGCACGGGCCTGTCTCTTACTCCGTGGCGCTGCCTCACATGAGGCGCCACAGGCAGCGGGGCTAACGGCCGCTTCCGTGCTCCGGCACCTCGGTTCGGAGGTTCTCGCCTTCGATGTCCACGTTGGGCAGCACGCGCTCCATCCACCGGGGAAGCCACCAGGCGGCCTTGCCGAAGAGCGCCATCACGGCCGGCACGAGGGTCATCCTGACCAGGAAGGCGTCCACCAGGACACCGATCGTCAGGGCGAAGGCCACCGGCTGGATCGTGGTGTTGTCGCTGAAGACGAACGACGCGAACACCGAGATCATGATGACGGCCGCGGACACCACCACGCGGGCGCTGGACCGGAAGCCGGTGACGACGGCCCGCCTCGCGTCGCTCCCGTGCACGAAGTCCTCGCGCATCCGGCTGACCAGGAAGACCTCGTAGTCCATGGCCAGACCGAACAGGGTGCCGATGAGCACGATGGGCAGGAACGACAGCAGGGTGTCGGTCGGTGTGACCCCCAGCAGATCACTGCCGTAGCCCCACTGGAACACCGCGACGGTCGCGCCGAGGGCCGCGCCCATGCTCAGCACGAAGCCGAGGGCGGCCTTGATCGGCACGAGAACGGAGCGGAAGACCAGCATCAGCAGGACCAGGGCCAGACCCACCACGACCGAGAGGAAGAGCGGCATGGCCTCGGCGATGCGCTCCGAGGTGTCGATGCTGGTCGCGGTGGCTCCGGTGACGGTGATCGTGGAGTCGGTGTCGGACTCCCAGTCCTGGCGCGCGTCACGGATGTCGTGCAGCAGGCCCTCGGTCGCCTCCGCGGAGGGGCCCTCATCGGGGACCACCACGATCATGGCCGTGTCCTCGGCGTCGTTGTGGACGGGCGGCTGCACGGCCGTCACGCCGTCGAGCCCTTCCAGGTCCTCCCGAACCCGGTCGGCGGCACCGGTGTCGTCGGACTCCACCACGACCAGCAGTGACGCGTTGTAGCCCTCGCCGAACTTGTCGGTGACGGTGTCGTAGGCCTGGTGCTGGGTGCTCTCGGGAGCGCTGGACTTGTCGGTGGGCAGCCCCAGCCTCATGTCCTGGAGCGGGAGCAGGGCCAAGCCCAGCACGATCAGCACGGAGAGCGTGGTGATCAGCGGGCGTCGTGTGACGGCGGCGGCCCAACGTGAGCCCAGAGTCGACTCGGCGGTCAGGGCCCGTTCGGCGCGAGCGCCCAGACCGGGGATACGACCGGAGCCCACCTTCGTGCCGAGCAGACCCAGGACGGCGGGCAGCAGCGTGATGGCCACCAGGACCGAGAAGGTCACGGTCATGGCCGCGGCCATACCCATGACCGTCAGGAACGGGATCCGGACGATGGCCAGGCCGAGCAGGGCGATCACCACCGTGACCCCGGCGAAGACGACGGCGCTTCCGGCCGTGCCGATGGCCCGGCCGGTGGACTCCTCCGGGTCCATGCCCTCCAGGATCTGGTGACGGTGGCGGGCGAGGATGAACAGGCTGTAGTCGATGCCCACGGCCAGCCCGAGCATCAGCGCCAGCAGCGGGGCGGTACTGGTCAGGTTCAGGACCTGAGAGAGCGCGTAGAGCAGGGCCATACCCGCGCCGGAACCGGCCAGCGCCATCAGGATGGGGATGCCCGCCGCCACCACGGCGCCGAAGTTGAGGGCCAACACGACCAGGGCGATCAGCAGGCCCACGCCCTCTCCGCCGTGGATGCCGGAGACCTCGGCCACGGAGATGGACTGGCCGCTGAAGTCCACGGTCAGGCCGGCCTGTTCGGCCTCGGTGCCGCTGTCGAGCAGGGCGTCCACCGTCTCCGGCGCGACGCTGCCGTCGGGCTCGGTGAACTGGACGGCGAGCAGGGCCGTGGTCTCGTCCTCGGAGAACAGGGGGATCTCCTGTTTGACCCGGTCGTCGATCTCCTCGACGGCCTCCTGGGGCAGGTCGTCGTCGGCGATGCGGCGGTCGACCTCTTCTTCGACCTGCGGGCGGACCGTGTCCTCGTCGAAGGCGGGCGCCTGGGCGGCGACCTGTTCGCGCGCCTGCTCCTCGGCCTGTTCCAGGGCCTGCTCTCGGCCGGGGGCGCCTTCGGGGTACTGCGTCTCGACGACGGCCCGTGCCTGTTCGACCGCGTCGTCCTCCGCGGACGACAGCTCGGAGTCGTAGTCCGCGCGGGCCTGCTCCATACCCGACTCCACCAGGGTGGAGCGCAGCTCATCGCTGTGCAGGGCCTCGTCGTAGCCCTCTTCGTAGAGCTCGAAGGGATCGGTGACCGACTCCACCCCGTCGATGCCCTCGATCTCCCGAGCGGTGTCGCGTACCGCCTGCTCGTAGGCCTGTGAGGTGACGCTTTCGTCGTCGGGAGCGGTCAGGACCACGGTGGCCTGGCCGCCGCTGCGTTCGGGGAAGCGCTCCTGGAGCTTGTCCACCGTCTCCTGGGACTCGGTCCCGGGGATGGAGAAGGAGTCGGTCACCGGCACGCGGAAGGTGACCGCCGCCGTGGCCAGAAGGGCAACGAGCGCGACCCAGGCCAGAAGGACCGGCCAACGGTGTCGGTAGGAGAACTTTCCCAGGTGATAGAGGAGTGTCGCCATCGTCTCGTCTTCTGTGGGAGGGCGTCATCGGGATCCGGGCTCCGCGCCCGATCCACATTCTGATGATTTCATCAGTTATGACTCATTGCTCAGGCGAGACTATACGAGGTGCCTCGCGAGAATCCCAAGCTCGGGTGTGTGTCCTCTCTCGCTTTGTCCGGTTCCCTGCGTCACCTCGCGGTTCGTATGCCCTGGCTGTGCGCCTTTGCGAAGGTCGAGTGGGGTGCGGTCACGAGTTCATGGGGGAGTGGGTGAAGAAGGACACCCGATTCTGAGGAAATCCTCAACTCTGATGGAAGGTAGGGTGGCTGGGCCGGACGAGTCAGAGAGTGAGAGTCGACCCATGCCCGCTACTCCCGAAACAGCGCCGAACCGCACCGCACGGCGCAAGGCGCGCACCCGCGCCGCCCTGGTGCGCGCGGCCCAGGGGTTCATCGCGGAGGGCAGGCCCCACGCGCCGATCCTGGAGATCACCCAGGCCGCCGACGTGGGCATGGGCTCCTTCTACAACCACTTCGAGAGCCGCGAGGAACTCATGCGGGTCGCCTCGGAGGAGGCCTTCGAAGCACACGGGCGACTCTTGGACGAGCTGACCCTCGGCATCGATGACCCGGCGGAGATCTTCGCCCAGAACTTCCGGCTCACCGGACGTATCCACCGCAGGGAACCGGAGCTGAGCCGCGTCCTCCTGGACTACGGCCTCCAGCTGATCGACATCGAGATCGGCCTGGCCCCCCGAGCCCTGCGCGCTATCAAGGCAGGGGCCGACGCGGGACGCTTCACCGTCGCCGACCCCGAGCTGTCCCTGACGATCGTGGCCGGGGCGACGCTGGTCCTGGGCAACCTCCTGCACGAACACCCCGAACGCGACGACGCCGAGGCCACCGACCAGGTGGCCGAGGACCTCCTGCGCATGCTGGGTATGGCGCCGGAGGAGGCGCACGAGCTCGCCCACCGGCCGCTGCCGGAACTCACCACCATCGCCTGGCAGGAAGCCGACCTCTGAGGCGTGGCGGCCGGGGCGGGTCGTGTCCACATGGCCGCGGCCCTGGCCCGAGGTGAAGTAAGGGGCCGCCGCGGTGGGTGCGAAGGTCCGATCACTTCCGTAGAGCACGACCTTTGGGTGGAGAACCCCGGACAGGGTGAGTAACGCAGCCTGTCCGGCTCGGCGCTTCGGTCGGACCCACCCATCTGCCTCGTTCGGGTGAAGCCTTCGGTGCGGGATCACCTCGCCGGGGAGCTCCACGCCGATGAGGAAGTCCTCCGTGCGGCCTTGCGGTGGAGCCTCTTCCGGATCCTCCGCAGGCGCTTCCGCACCGGCACAGGCGTGACGACCACCTCGCCCGATCCGTCCTCCGGTTCGGTGATGAGCATCCATTCGTGCTCGGTGGTGGAGCCGGCCGCCTGGGAGACCGGGAGATGGAGGAAGAAGTAGCCGCCCCGCGCCTGCGCGCCGAACAGCGTCGTCGAGGAGATGGGCTTCGAAGCCGACGGTGGCAACCCTGAGAGACGGAGCCACTGCTCGAACGCCGCGTGGATCCTCGCCGCCCGCCGGTCGTCCAACCGGTGATCGAGGGCGATGTACGTCGCCCATGTCGCTTCGCCATCGTCGTGGTCCACAGAAGCGCGATGGATCGAGTGCGCGACGCCGTGCTCGAAGATCCGCTCGTTCCCGACCCGCAGGTCTCGGAGAACGCTCAGCCGCAGGAGCAGCACGCCGATGGCGATGAGCAGCCAGGCCCCGACACCGATCCAGGCGAGCCATGGCACCCAGGCCGGCCAGGAGTCGTGGTGCTCGCCGTTGATGGTGATGTTCCAGCCGGTACCGGTGGGGTCGGTGATCGTCTGATGGAGCAGGAACATGAGGGCGAGGACCGGAAGCAGCACCCAGAACACGGGGGCGTGAACGAGCACCGTGCGACGGAGGTCTTCGCTGCCGGCCCACATCGAGACCTCAGCGACCGACTCCGGCCGGGGCACGTCGGTTGGGCGTGTGAGCCCGGGGGATCCGGCGGTCGTGGTGTGCTCCCACACCTTCGCGGGATCGTCGTGCCCGGTCGCGGGTGCCTCGTCGGCCTGCATGGTGCTCCCTTCCCGAACCGGGTGGGAGCGTCACGTGGAGTGTTGCTGTCGATGCCCGAACGGTCGGCACCGCGTGGTGTCGATCGACCGGACGGGGTCGCGTGACGGCCCCGGTATGAGCCCGCCATCCTTCCATGGGGCTTCTCCCGATCACAGAGGCGTATACGGCATTGAGATCCAGGGTGTCTATCGAGCTTCCCGGCAGCGGACAGGGTCCTTGCGGGCCTCCCGGCGGAATCGACCCTGCTCCTCGTGCACGCGGGGATGACCCGAACTCCACGTTCGGTCGACCGTTGAGCTCCTCCTGAACCTCGGGCGGGAACGAACGGTCGCCGAGAGCGCGGACGTGAACGCGTCGGTGGCGGCCGTGGCCAGTGCCTCGCCGAGTTCGCCCGGTAGTTCTCGTGCGTAGAGCAGCGCTCCGGCGAGGGTCTCCTGCGCGGCTTCGAGCACTCCGCCGGGCAGCCCCGCCGGGGCGGTGTCGGCGAGGTCCGTGCGGTAGAAGCCGAGCAGGACCGAGCCGAGGATGGCGGTGCCGAACGCGGCGCCGAGCTCGTAGGCGGTCTCGCTGACCGCGGCGGCCTGGCCGGACTGTTCGGGGCGCACCGAGCTCATGATGAGGTCGTTCGTCCACTCGCTGAGACACCCCCCGACACACTTACCGACGCACCGTCGGTATATTTACCGACGGTGCGTCGGCAAGCGACGTACTCGTATGCCTACGAAGAGGTCCGACATGTTTCTAGCCGTGCGCGAACTATGGTTCGCGCGTTCCCGCTTCGGGCTGATGGGAGGAGTCGTCGCCCTGATCGCGGTACTGATGGTGCTGTTGTCGGGGCTGTCCTCGGGGCTCGTGGAGGACGGGGTCTCGGGCCTACAGCGCCTTCCCGTCCACGGTCTGGCCTTCGACGAGGAGACCGAGGTCGGTTCCGCCTTCTCCCGGAGCCGTGTGAACGAGGAACAGCTCCAGGAGTGGCGTGACCGGCCGGGCGTGGAGGAGGCCGCCTTCTTCGGCAACCTGCTCGTCAACGCCCGTAGCGACAAGGACGTGCCCATCGACCTGGCCCTCTTCGGAGTGGAGGAGGACTCCTTCCTCGCCCCGGAGACCGCCGAGGGCGAAGGGCTGGGGCGACGCGATGGCCTGGTCGTCTCCCAGAGCGCCATCGAGGACGGCGTCGCCATCGGCGATGTCCTGACGGTGGACCGCTTGGGCACCGAACTGGAGATCGTCGGGGCCCTGGAGGACAAGCACACCTACGGTCACGTCGACGTCGCCTACCTGCCATTGGAGACGTGGCAGGAGATCTACGCCGGTATCACCCCGGAGCAGGAGGCCGACCCCGCCGTCTACACCGAGGCGACCGCCGTGGCCCTGCGCGCCGAACCGGACGCGCGGATCGATCACTCGACGGGTGACGACGAGGCCGGGACGATGAGCCTGCCCTTGGAGGAGACCTTCGCCGCCTCTCCCGGGTACAGCGCGGAGACCTCGACCCTGAACCTGATCAAGGCCTTCCTGTACGCGATCTCCGCGCTGGTCGTCGGTGCCTTCTTCACCGTCTGGACGATCCAGCGCAAACACGAGCTGGCCGTCCTTCGCGCGATGGGCGCCTCCACCGGCTACCTCGTGCGCGACGGGCTCGGACAGGCCCTCGTCATCCTCGCCGTGTTCTGCGGCCTCGGGCTCGGCGTGGGCGTGGGGGCCGGATCGCTGATCACCGGTTCGGGTGTGCCCTTCCTCTTGGAGGGGACCTCGGTCGCTCTGGCGGTGGTCCTGCTGATCGTCCTGGGGCTGTTGGGCGCGATGGCCGCCATCGTCCGCGTTTCCTCGATCGACCCTCTGGCTGCCCTGGGAGGACAGCGATGACCATCACGGCCGCGTCCAACGCGGAATCCACCGACGAGAACACCGAAGGACTCCTTTTCGAAGGCGTCACCCTGCGCCTGGGCGATGGGGACGCCACGGTCACGGCCCTGGACGACGTCTCCATCTCCGTCCGTCCCGGAGAGCTGGTCGCGGTGGTCGGCCCCTCGGGCGCCGGCAAGTCCAGCCTGCTCGCCGTCGCCGGTGCCCTGACGGTGCCCGACTCCGGCGTCGTCCGTGCCGGTGGACGGGACATCACCGGTCTCTCCCGGCGCGCCCGGGCACGTTTCCGTCGGGACCACATCGGCTTCGTGTTCCAGTCGGGCAACCTGCTCGGCGCTCTCACCGCCACCGATCAACTGCGCATGATGACCCATCTGGGTCGAGGGGGCCGCGGGCACGACCCTCAGCGGCTCCTGGAGGAGGTCGGTATGGCCGACAAGGCCGACCGGAGGCCGCACCAACTCTCCGGAGGAGAGCGTCAGCGGGTCGGGATCGCCCGTGCCCTGATGGGTGAGCCCACGGTCCTGCTCGTGGACGAACCGACGGCGGCGCTGGACCGGGCCCGCAGTCACGAGATCGTCCGGCTGCTCGCGCGGGAGACTCGACGTTCCGATGTGGCTACGATGATGGTCACCCACGACCACGACGTTCTGGAGTACTGCGACCGGACGGTCCAGATGACGGACGGTCGCCTATCGGAATGAGCATGGAGGGGCTCTTGCCTCGGATCACAGCGGCCACGCTCGCTGATCACCAGGCCAATCAGCGCCGGGCCGTGCTCGACGCGGCGCGAGAGATCCTCGCGGAGGTCGGTGGCGACGCCCTGTCCCTGAGCAGGGTCGCGGCCCGTGTCGGTCTGGCCCGCTCCAGCCTCTACCAGTACTTCGACTCCCGCCAGGGCCTGCTCGACGCACTGGTCGAGGACCTGTTCCCTCGCTGGTCGCGCATGGTGGCGGGAGAGATGGGCAAGGAGGAGTCTCCGGCTCTGCGGGTCCTCGCCTACGCCAAGGCCAATCTGCGTCTGGTGGCCGACGGAGAGCACGTGGTGGCCGGAGCGCTCGCCGCCGCCTCTCCCGGTGCCGAGTTCGCCGAGCGTAGCCGTGTGATGCACGAACAGCTCGCGGCTCCTCTGACCGAGGCGCTGGAGGCTCTGGGGGTCCCGGACCCGCAGGCCACGGCGGAGCTGGTCAACGCGGTGGTCCACAAGGCATCGCGCATGATCGAGACCGGAACCGCGGAGGCGGAGGCCTCGGCCAGGGTCGAGGAGATTCTCCGTCCCTTCCTCCTGGAGCAGGAGAACCGGCACTCCTCCTGAGCGGGCCGTCCTTGAGTCCCTCCCCGACGACTTCGTGAGCGGTCGCGTTCCTCCCGCACGTGGGGGACCCCTGCGCCCCTCACCCACGACCAACGTTCCTTTCGCCGACGACCGCTGACCGCGGGCCTATGACCGCGGGTCGGTCCCGCCGTCGGTGAGTCCACCCTGCCCGGCCGAGCGCGGCCGACCGCCGGCATCGGCGTGCGTCGAGCATGCCCTCACCGGCCCCGTCGAGGTTCCGGGACACGCACCGTACTCCCGGTCACCCGACTTCGAGCCGCGCCGTGCCCTCGACCCCTGAGAAGGAAGAAGTGAACATCGAGATCTCCGATCGGCTCGCACAGAGCATGGCCTCGATCAGCGACACCCTGATCATCACCATGGTGGTGACGTACGCCGTCGGCCTCCTCCTCTTCGCGCTGGAGGCCGCCTTCGGCCGCCGCACCGAGATCGCGGAGAGCCGGCGCTGGAGACGGAGGGCGTACCGAACGGAAGAAGGCCCTCCCTCGGAGGTGATCACCACCGAACGCGCCGCGCGAAGGACCACCGCGCCCAGGAACACGCTGGGACGCATCGCCCTGTTCGTCACCGGGGCGGGCTTCCTGTTCAGCCTGGCGCAGGTGATCACCCGAGGGCTCGCCGCCGGCCGTTGGCCCTGGGGCAACATGTTCGAGTTCATCGTCACCCTGTGCCTGGTGGCGGTCGGCTCGCTGCTGTACGCCTCCTGGAGGTATCGCGCCCGTTTCCTCGGGGTGTTCGTACTGGTACCGGTGTTGATCCTGCTCGGTATCGGTGTGCGCTGGCTTTACGTCGACCCCGGGCCGCTCATCCCCGCGCTCCAGTCCTACTGGGTGCCGATCCACGTCCTCGCGGTGAACATCGCGGGTGGGGCCTCCATGGTCTCGGGGGCCGCCGGTATCACCTATCTGGTCTCGCACCGGGCCGAGGCCAAGCGGGCCCTGGGGGAGAAGGTCGCCGGTATCGCGGGCCGTCTGCCCAGCCCCGAGCTGCTGGACCGCATCTCGCACCGCTTCATCCTCTTCGCGTTCCCGCTGTGGACCTTCGGCATCATCGCCGGATCCATCTGGGCCGACGAGGCCTGGGGCCGCTTCTGGGGCTGGGACCCCAAGGAGGTCTGGTCCTTCATCTCCTGGGTCATCTACGCCGCCTACCTGCACGCCCGCGCCACCGGCGGCTGGCGTGGACCCAAGGCGACCTGGATCAACGTGATCGGCTTCCTCACGGTCATGTTCAACTTCTTCGCCGTGAACTACATGTTCAGCGGCCTGCACTCCTACGCCTGAGGAGACCGGGAGGGCCTCGCGTCGCGGGAAGGCGTGTCCGTGACGCGAGGTCCTTCCTCGCGATGAGGAGAAGGAATGGCCTCTCGTCTTCTCGCCCGGTGTCACCGTCCCGACGTGGCGGTGACACCGGATCGGGAGAGGTCGTCCGTGATCCCGCTCCGGAGCGCGTCATCGTTCCCAGGCGGAGCGGCGCAGCAGGCGCGCGCCGTTGAGCGCGACCAGCACCGTGGACCCTTCGTGTCCGGCCACCGCGAGAGCGAGCGGCAGTGTTCCGACCAGGTCCCAGACGACCAGGGCGGCTATCACGGTCCCGGCGATCGCCAGGTTGGCGATCACGTACCGGCGCGCTCTGCGGGACAGACGCACCAGGTGGGGAACCGCGCCGAGCTCGTCGCGGACGATGATCACATCGGCCGTGTCGAGGGCCAGGTCCGAACCCCTGCGGCCCATCGCCACCCCGGTGGACGCCGCGGCCAGAGCGGGGGCGTCGTTGATACCGTCACCGACCACCATCACCCGCTCTCCGCGGGCCTCAAGGTCGGTGACCACGGCGACCTTGTCCTGGGGGAGCAGAGAGTGATACACCGTGCCCATTCCGGTGCGCCCGGCCACTTCGGCGGAGGCGGAGGCGTTGTCACCGGTCAGCAGCACCGCCGGTGCTCCGATCGTCTCGACCACGGCCTCGACCGCCGCGGGGGCGTCGGGACGCAGCCGGTCCACCAGCGTGATCTCTCCGGCGGTGTCCTGGTCGACGCGGACGTGGACCAGGGTGCCGGTGGCGGTCGAGGCCGCGTCGGCGCGTTCGACCGTGACCACGCGTCCCTGCACCCGACCGGTGACACCACGCCCGGGCAACGCTCGAAATTCACTCGCCTCGGGGACCGGCAGTCCGCGTTCGCCCGCCTGGCCGACGATCGCCCGACCGAGTGGGTGTTCGCTGTAGTGCTCCACCGCGGCCGCCAGGGCCAGCACCTCGTCTTCGTCGCGTCCACCGGCGGGAGCGACGGCGATGACCTCGGGGGCGCCCTCGGTGAGGGTGCCGGTCTTGTCGTAGGCGACCAGGGTGGTGCGGCCCAGGGCCTCCATCACGGTCGCGGACTTGATCAGGACGCCGTGGCGGCCGGCGTTGGCGATGGAGGCCAGCAGCGGCGGCATAGTGGACAGCACCACGGCGCAGGGGGAGGCCACGATCATGAAGACGATCGCGCGCGGCAGTGCCTCTTCGAAGGTGTGGGTGAAGAACATCATCGGTACGGTCAGCACCAGCAGGATGGCGATGACCACGCCGAAGGAGTAGGTCTGTTCGACCTTCTCGATGAACAGCTGCGTTCCGGCCTTGGTCTCGGAGGCCTCCTCGACCAGGGCCACGATGCGGGCGATCACCGACTCGGAGGCCGGGTGGGTGATGCGGACGGTCAGGGTGCCGGTTCCGTTGACGGTGCCGGAGAGGACCTCATCGCCCACCTCGCGCACGACGGGTACGGACTCGCCGGTGATGGCCTGTTGGTCGACCTCGCTGGTGCCGTCGATGACGATGCCGTCGCCGCCGACGCGCTCGCCGGGACGGACGAGGACACGGTGTCCGGGTTCCAACTCGTGGCTGGAGACGGTACGGGTGGCGCCGTCCTCCTCTACCAGGGTGGCCTGTTCCGGGGCCAGGTTCAGCAGGGAATCGACCGAGTCGGCGGTGCGCCGGGTGACGATGACCTCTAGGGCGCCTGAGGTCGCGAAGATGACGATGAGCAGGGCGCCGTCGAAGATCTGACCGATCGAGGCGGCGGCCAGGGCGGCGACGATCATCAGCAGGTCGACATCGAGGGTCTTCTCGCGGAGGGCGCGCAGCCCGGCCAGGGCCGGCTCCCAGCCGCCGGTGGCGTAACAGGCCAGGTAGAGGGTCCACCACAGTGGTGCGGGAGCTCCGGCGAGCTGGAATGACCAGCCCAGTAGGAACAGGGCCAGGGCGGCCAGGGCCCAGCGCACCTCGGGCGGCTTCAGGGCGGTGGAGAAGATCGATGGTGGCCGTGGCAGGGGCCGCTCTCGCACGATGGGCGGCGTGGCCGTCCGTGTCATTCGTCTTCCCCGGAGGTGTCGTCGGTGGAGCGGGCGGGGCAGGTGGGGGTGGTGCCCCGACGCGCTTCCGGGTCCACACCCGCACGGTGGTGGGCGGGGGAGTCGTCCAGGGCGTGCTCCGCCTGGAAGACCGCCTGGGCCACCAGTTCGCGGGCATGCTCGTCTTGGAGGCGGTAGAAGACCCGGGTGCCGTCCTGGCGGGTGGCCACGATCCTGCCCCAGCGCAGCTTGGCCAGGTGCTGGGAGACGGTCGTCGGCGATTTGCCGATGGCTTCGGCGAGTTCGTTGACCGAATGTTCGGCCTCACGCAGGGCCAGGATGATCCTGATCCTGGTGGGGTCGGCCAACAGGCGGAAGACCTCCGCGGCCAGGTCGACGTAGGGGCTGTCCGGGCCGAAGCTGCAAACCTTCTTACCTTCACGCATGCGAAGATAATAGGATCACTTTCCTTCTCAGGGCAAGACGAGCCCCGACGAACCGTGGTGAGCCGGTCCAATGGAGGCGCGGGGACGGGAGAGGTCTCGCCCAAGGTCCGGCCCATCGGAAGAACGCCGAGGTCTTTCGTGACGGTGCCGCCTGGTTCTGGCCGTGGGAGGCCGCTCTTATCGGCGAGGTCGGACCGCTCTCAGGCGCGGGCGGGTTCCTTTCCGGACGATATGGGTAGGCATCGCCAGGTCCGGGGTTCGGCGTGCGGGGCCTCGGCGGTGATCGGCACGCTATGGGGAGGTCTCGTTGTTCGACCTGATCATCAGGGTCACCGGAGTGGCCGTCGGACTGGGCGCCGTGCTGCTCGCCCACAGGAACCAGCGGGCGGAGACGGAACTCACCGCACGTGCGCGGTCGGGCGAGCTGAACCGATTGCAGGCGGGCGAGGCCCTGCTGGGGTCGCTGTACAGGTCACGGATCATCGGGCTCCTCCTCACCACGGCCATCGCCGGGCTGCTCGCCGCCGTGCTGATCCGGGCCGCCGTGACGGGCGAGTGGGGCGCCATGACGATGTACTACCTGGTCTTGTCGGGTCTGCTCCTCGCGTGGACGGGTATCGGCCACGGCCGGACCGCCACGCGGATCACACAGACCAAGGCGGAGGTCTCCGCCCTCACACGAGCCGCCGAACGTCGCCGGATGCCGCCGGACCCGCCGGGGTAGGTGCGGCGCGTTCACCAGGATCCGCCATGGTCCGTCCGGCCGCGGGGGTGCCTCTAGGTCTTTCGGTAAGACGCTCATGTCGGTTTCGGGCCGGGTTCGGGGGCGCTGCGCTCAGTTGCGGGGCAGCGCCTCGGCCACGATGGTCTGGGAGGGGTCGATGTCGGTCCGCCCGTCCTCGATGTCCCACAGTGTGTTCTGCAACAGCCGGGCCAGGGTCCAGCCGGCCGCGCGCCGACGGTCCAGTCCGAGCGCTTCGGTCAGCAGGTCGAAGCGGCGCCGCACCACCCGGGGAGCGTTCCCGGTGGCGTGGAGCCTCTCCCAGCCGGTGTCCAGCGCGGGCCACAGATCGAAGCCCGGGTCACCGATGAGGGGTTCGGGGTCGATGACCAGCCACGGCTCGCGCTCGGCGGCGAGCACGTTGTCGTAGTGCAGGTCCCAGTGCAGCATCCGGTCGCCGGGCTCCTCGACCAGTTCGGTGACGGCCGAGGCCCAGCCGTGCAGCCGCCGTCGGTCCTCGGGGTCCGGCAGGGCGGCGAGGGCGGCCGGCACGGACGCCAGCATGTCGCGCGCGAGGTCACCGCGAGGTCGCGCAGGCCCTCGGGAGCCGGGACGGAGTGCAGCCGGGTCATGAGTCCGGCCAGGGTGGTCATGGCCACGTCGTCGTCCTCGACGGAAGCCAGGGTGCGTGAGCCGTCCAAGCGCTCCAGCAGCATGGCGCCGCTCTCGGGGTCGTGGTCGAGCAATCGCACGATGCCGTCGCCGTTCCATGCCCGCAGCCCGATCAGCGCGGCGGTCGTCTCCTCGCGGGGCATCTGGAGTTTGAGGGCGGCGCGGGTGCCGTCCGTGCGGCGCACCGGCACTACCAGTGAGGCTTCGCCGGACCTGATGCCGCCGTCGCGCTCCAACTCCCATCGGTCGAGCAGTTCCGCCACCAGCGCGGGCAGCCGGGTGACCCAGGCCCGTTCCTCCTCACCGCCGTTCCTCGTGTACGACGCGACCAGGGCGTCAGGGACTTCGATACCCTGCGGCGAACTCATGGGGGTGCCCTTCGGGGAGTGGGTTTTCCCGCCGTGACCCCGAGAGGCCAGGTAAGACCGAGGGGCATGCGGTGGCTGCTTCGGGGCGCGGGCCTTGTAGAAGGTGCCGTCGCGGAGCATAGCGAATGGGACGCCGACGCGTTGGTGAGCGAGGCGAGAAGAGGGCTTGGGCGTGGGTCTCGGCCTCACCGGGATACAAGTGCACGAGCGGCCCGAAGACGCCATCGAAGGGTTGGGCCGCTCGTGCGACGGGGGCGGTCAGAAGAAGAAGGCGGCGACGCCCCGTTCGAGCGCGGTGGCGTTGCGGCACCAGCCCATGCAGTTCTCGATGGCGTGGAGCACCTCGGAGTCGATGGCGGACTTGGCCTCGTCGGTGGCGGCCTCCCACTGTTCGAGGGCCTCGCGGCACTGCTCGAGGCTCCACTCCCCGTAACCCGGCACGAGATCCACCGGGGAGGGGATCGGGGAGGGGACGCTTCCGTGGCTGAACGAACTGACGTCGACCGCGGTCACCCCGAGTCGCTCCAGGCCCTCGTCGACCATCTCCAGCCAGTCGTACTTCATCGGGCAGAAGTCACCGTTGACCTGGAATCGGCCGTGGAACTCGCACATCCACTTGTAGGCGTAGGCGTACATCGTTCCGTGCTGATCATTAAAGGGGCCGCCTTCGATGACCGTGCGGATCGCGTCACGGATGTTGGGGGCGCCCTCATCGATCAGTGAGTCGAACTGCTGGTCGTCGAAGTCCAGGTGCTTCTTGAACCGGCCACCGATCATGCGCCGGAGCTTGTCGTCCTTGGAACCGATGCCGCTGTGCAGGACGTCGAGGTCGACCACGTAGGGGGAAAGCGAGGAACTCATGGTGGGAGATTAGCGATCGCCTACGACAGACGGGTGGGCATGTTGTCCTGGCTTCGGTGATGCCTGTGGGTGCGGGTGTATCGGCGGGCGGGCGGTGGCTGTAGCTACGGTGGCGGGTTGTCCACAGGCTCGGAAGATCCCCCTTCTTCTTTGAAAGAGAGCGCCCTAGCCTGGAAAGGTGTTCGACTTTCTCAGCGTCTCCCACGGGCATGTGTCCTTCGACGTCGACGAGTTCTTCGCCTGTTCCCTGAGCGACCTCAGATGATCTTCGCCTGCCGCTGCCTCCGAACAGGTGGGGGTGACTAGGTTGGTGGGGGAGTGGTGCTGGGGTGGATGGTTGGGGGAGTGTCTGTTTTGTCTGTTTCTCGACAACTTGCAAAAATGGCGGGTTGGCCGGGATAGCGTTGCAGGTCAGGAAGCTGCTCCCCGCGCACGCGGGGATGACCCCCACCCGTCGACCACCAGTGATATGGCGGACCACTGCTCCCCGCGCACGCGGGGATGACCCCCGTGCTCACCCGCCGGGAGGCGGGGAGGCCCCCTGCTCCCCGCGCACGCGGGGATGCCCCCCCCGGCGGTTCGCTGTGGACGGTCAGTGGCGGCTGCTCCCCGCGCACGCGGGGATGACCCCTCCACGTTCGTGGTGAAGCCCGGCATCGTCTGCTGCTCCCCGCGCACGCGGGGATGACCCCCGGATCCCCGTCACCGCCAACGCCGGCTACTACTGCTCCCCGCGCACGCGGGGATGACCCCATCAGCACGACCACCGGGGGGACACATGCACGCTGCTCCCCGCGCACGCGGGGATGGCCCCCTGATCACCGCCCAGGCCTCTACCGAGCACGACTGCTCCCCGCGCATGCGGGGATGGCCCCAACCGGGGCGGGGGTTTAGCCCCTCCCTGCCCCTGCTCCCCGCGCACGCGGGGATGGCCCCGCCGCAGTGACATGGGGGTCCGTGGTGGAGGCCTGCTCCTCGCGCACGCGGGGATGACCCCTCGGAGGCACCCTGGTGGAACGCACATCTCAGCTGCTCCCCGTGCACGCGGGGATGGCCCTCAGACTTGTGCTCTAGGTAGCGGGTGAGTTTTGAGCGGATAGTTCTATGGCCAGTTCCATGCAGCGCCATTGGGCCGGGGAGGCGTCGTAGGGCATTTTGCCGATGGCTTCGAACGCGCTCATGGTGCCTGCCTCCCGCCTGCCGGAGCTGATGTCGGCCTCGTCGTCATCGGTGGGCTCAGGGTGCAACGCGTCCCAGGCGTCGAAGAGGGCATCGTCGTCCTCATCCAGACCGGATTCCTCGATGACGGTCTGTAGGGCGCTTTCAAAGGTGTGCCGCTCGACGGCCACTTGAGCCACCCGTGGATCATCGACGGCGACACTGTCATCGAGCGCCTCCTCGGCAACGTCGATGCGGTCGGAATCCTCCCGCAGAGCAGGATGCGTGGCCAGGACGATGAAACGGGTGGCCTGGACGGCCGCGCCGAGCGGGCCGAAGATCCGTTCAGTGACCAGCAGAGTGTCCAGGTCCGCCTGACGCAGGGAACCCTCGGGCAGGTTCTTGAGTCGGTCGGTGACGAAGTCGGAGAGCAGACCCATCCGGCTGCCTTCGGTGCGCATCCGCTGCACGGCGGTCCGTTGCCGCCGCAATTCGGCCTCCTGCTCGGCAAGGGTTTCCTCCAGCCGTTCCAGAGTGTTCGCGATACCGTCTTCGCTGTCCGTGCCGGTGGTGAAGGCGTCACGGATGTCGTCGAGGGCGATCCCGGCGTCGGCCATCTTGCGAATCCACAGTAGGCGGATCATGTCCTCGTACCCGTAGCGACGACGGTCATCGCTGCCCCGCTCAGGCTCGGGAAGCAGCCCGATTTCGTGGTAGTGGCGAATCGCCCGTGGCGTGGTGCCGGCGAAGGTCGCCGCGTCACCGATCTTGACCTGGCGGGGTGGTTTGAAGGACGAGTGCATGAGCGGGGGCCTTTCCTCAGGGGATCGGGACGTGAGTCCACTGGACCACATGACGTTACGGAAGGTGCAACCTCGTACACACCGCCCCGTGCCGATTCCAGGCGCTCTACGCTGGCGGGGGAGTGGCGTCGGGTGGGTGATTGAGGATTGTCGGTTTTGTCTGTTTCTCGACAACTTGCAAAAACGGCGGGTCGGCCGGGATAGCGTTGCAGGTCAGGAAGACTGCTCCCCGCGCACGCGGGGATGACCCCCAAAATATTCCCCAGCCCCGACGCTTTCTTGGCTGCTCCCCGCGCACGCGGGGATGACCCCGCATGATGATGTAACCGCCGGATGCGGCACCGCTGCTCCCCGCGCACGCGGGGATGACCCCTATTGTTCCCCTGGTCCGACTGGCAAGCATTCCTGCTCCCCGCGCACGCGGGGATGACCCGCCCCGCATCCGGAAGCGAAAAGCGAAAAGTGTGCTGCTCCCCGCGCACGCGGGGATGACCCGAATAAAGTCGGGCCGCTTCACTATTCTCTGCACTGCTCCCCGCGCACGCGGGGATGACCCCTCAGAACCTGGATCCGGGCACGCCCGTGGAGGCTGCTCCCCGCGCACGCGGGGATGACCCCGTACCTCCGAACGTACCGAGGTGTTGTGGTCCCTGCTCCCCGCGCACGCGGGGATGACCCCCGACCGGGCCCGGACCAACCCTCTCGGGCCCGCTGCTCCCCGCGCACGCGGGGATGACCCCTCCCGTACTGCTGCAGTTCGGTGAAGCCTCCGCTGCTCCCCGCGCACGCGGGGATGACCCCGCCCCTCGGTGGGTTCGCGGGGAACCCGAGGGCTGCTCCCCGCGCACGCGGGGATGACCCCGCAGGGTTCGGGTGCGGGCTCGCCATGACCGGCTGCTCCCCGCGCACGCGGGGATGACCCCGACTGATCACGCCGACCCGGGCCGTCCCGGATCTGCTCCCCGCGCACGCGGGGATGAACCCCGGGTCTGGCTACCCGGTGCGCACCCCCACCTCTGCTCCCTGCGCACGTGGGGATGGATCCGACCTCCGAGGAGGTGAGGGGCCTCCACCGGATCACCCACTGGGCGATCTCGGTGAAGGGCCGTTCCACCGGGTCCGGTCAACGGGAACCGGCCCGGATGAGCCGGCTACCGGAACCCGGCGGGAATCGTCATGAGGTCGATTCCCCACAGCAATGGCAGCAGGAACAGCGTCCCCACGACGATGAGGACGAGGGCGAAGAGGTTCAGCCAGAACCCGGTCCTGACCATCTCCATGATCGTCACCCTGCCTGTGCCGAACATGATCGCGTTCGGGGGAGTGCCCACCGGAAGCATGAACGCGCAGTTCGCGGCCATCGCGCAGGGGACCATCAACGCGTACGGGTGGATGTTCAGGGAGAACGCGAGGGCCGCGATGACCGGAAGGATCATCGTCGCCGTCGCGGCGTTCGAGGTGATCTCCGTCAGGAACAGTACGAGCGCGGTGGCGAAGATGATGGTCAGAATGATGTTGACCCCGTCGAGCACGCGCAGCTGCTCACCGATCCACGCGGAGAGGCCGGTGTCGACGAATCCCGCGGCGATGGCCAGCCCGCCGCCGAACAGCAGGAGGATGCCCCAGGGGATCTTCTTGGAGTCCTCCCACTGGAGGATCCTCTTCTCCCCGGCGCTGCGGGTCGGCAGCGTGAACAGGAACACCGTCGCGACGATCGCGATCAGCCCATCACTGATCCCCGGAAGGAGACCCTCCCAGAGGAACGACCGGGTCACCCACATGAACGCCGTTCCGAGGAAGACGGCGAGCACGATCTTCTCCTCGGCGGACATCCGGCCGAGGGCCCTCCGCTCCTTCCGGATGATCTCCCGGCCACCGGGAAGCTGTTTGAACCGGACCTTGAACTTGACGCCCGTCAGGTAGAGCCACGCCGAGGCCATGAGGATGGCGGCGATCGGGACTCCGAACAGCATCCACCCTCCGAAGGAGATGCTCTCGTCGAAGAGCTCCCCGACGGTCGCCGAGAGGATGGCGAGCGGCGGTGTTCCGATCAGTGTCCCGAGACCGCCGATGGTGGCCGCGTATCCGATGCCGAAGATGATGGACTTCTCGAACTTGGGCAGGTCGTCGGCGAACTCCCCTCCTCGCAGCGAACGTGCGGCCTGGTACACGACCGCCAGTCCGACGGGGATCATCATCATGGTGGCGGCCGTGTTGGAGACCCACATCGACAGGAAGCCCGTCGCGACCATGAAGCCGAGGATGATGCGGCGCGGACTCGTCCCGATCGCCGAGACGATGGAGAGGGCGATGCGCTGGTGGAGGTTCCATTTCTCCATCGCGATCGCGAGTGTGAACCCTCCGAGGAAGAGGAAGATGATGTCGTTGCCGTACGCCGAGACCACGGCATCGCCGTCCAGCGCGCCGGTCAACGGCAGGAGCACGATCGGGAGCAGGGACGTGACCGGGATGGGGATCGCCTCGGTGATCCACCAGGTCGCGACCCAGAGGGTGGTGGCGAGGACCGCCAGCCCCTCCGGTGAGAGCCCTTCGGGTTCGAAGAACAGGAGCGTCACCACGAACAGCAGCGGGCCGAGCACCAGCCCGGTGACGCGCGCGGGCGTGTAGCCGGGGCCTGGTCCGGGTCCTGACCCTGGACCGGGGTCGCCGGGCTCCGCGGCCGGCCCCGTGGCCTCGGGGCCCGCATGCGCGGCGGATCCGCCACCGGAGGCCACCGGTTCCCTCTGCGGTGGCTCCTCACGCTTCGCGAACATCAGGAGCCTTTTGATCTCCCGGTGGGAGGCCCACAGGCTCTCCCAGAGGGTGTACGGGTAAGAGGTCGCCATTGCTGCACCTTCTCTGCTCTTCGGCCCGGCTCGTACCGAGGCGAAGAGACCGGTTCGGGGGGAGGGGGTAGCGGGTCGCCATCGGCCGTGTTCGGGAACAGGGCCGTGGGGACTCCGCGGGGAGGTAGGTGACCGTCGCCGGTCGTGGCACCGGTTCGGCCGGCGGTGCTCGTGGCCCGGGCGGTCGTTCGCACCGTCTCGGAGGCGTGGTGCGCGGTGTCGGAGACGGCGGCTCCCGTGTGCGCGACCGTCGCGGGAGCCGTCGGTCTCGGACGGTCAACCGTGCAGGTCCCGGAGGACCTTGTAGAACTCCGCCTTGCCCTCGAGGCCGATGCCCGGGAGGTCGCCCGGCGCTACGCGGCCACGGGTGATCACCGCGTCGTCGGTGAAGCCGCCCGTGGGCTGGAACTCTCCGGGGTAGGACTCGTTGCCGCCGAGCTTGAGGGCCGCGGCGATGTGCAGCGAGAACTGGTGCCCACCGTGCGGAATGCATCGGCGGGAGGACCAACCGTGCAGGGCGAGCATGTCCAGGATCCGGCGGTACTCCGTCAGGCCGTAGCTCAGTGCCGGATCGACCTGGAGGAAATCCCGGTCCGGGCGCATTCCGCCGTAGCGGATCAGGTTCCGGGCGTCCTGGAGGGAGAACAGGTTCTCTCCGGTCGCGATGGGGTTGCGGTAGTTCTCGGACAGGGTCGCGTTCAGCGCGTAGTCCAGCGGGTCGCCGACCTCCTCGTACCAGAAGAGGCCGTACTGGTCCAGGGCCCGGCCGTACTCCAGGGCGGTCCGCAGGTCGAACTTTCCGTTGACGTCCACCATCAGCCGGGACCCGTCGCCGTCCAGGACGTCGATGACCGCCTCGATGCGCTCGAGGTCCTCGGCCAGATCGGCGCCGCCGATCTTCATCTTGACGACCTCGTAGCCGGCGTCGAGAAAGCCCCGCATCTCGTCTTGGAGGTCCCCCAGGGTCTTGCCGGGCGCGTAGTAGCCGCCGGCGGCGTAGACGAAGACGTCCTCGTCCGGGGCGCCGTCACCGTAGTGATCGGAGAGCCACCGATACAGCGGTACGCCCGCGGCCTTGGCCGACAGGTCGTGCAGAGCCATGTCCACCACGCCGACGGCGACGGAGCGTTCACCGTGTCCACCGGGCTTCTCGTTGCTCATCATGACGTCCCACGCCTTGGCGGGCGAGAGTCCGCCGTCCTCGTCGAGGAGGTCCTCGGCCGTGGCGTCGAGCAGTCGGGGCAGCATCCGCTCGTTCAGGATGGCCGTGGCGTTGTACCGGCCGTTGGAGCTGAAGCCATATCCCACCAGCGGCCTGCCGTCGACCACGACATCACTGACCAAGGCCAGGATCGTGCAGTCCATCTTGCTGAAGTCGATGTAGGCGTTGCGCATCGACGAGCTGATCGGGATGGTGCCGGCGTGGGCGGAAACGATTCGCATGGGTCTCTTCCTGCGGAAACGGATCTTATAAGGTACTTATAAGTTATTCGGACCCTATAATGGCTGAGATGGGGGTCACAAGCCCGTGGGGGAAGATCTTGTGAGAGAGGTCACGATGAGCAGCCCGAACGTCTTCTCCAGCAAGGGTGGTCTGGCCTATACCGAGCTGCGCCGCCGCATCACCTCGGGTGAGCTCGCCCCGGGATCACGCCTGTCGCAGTACGAGCTGGCGGAGGAGATGGGGATGAGCATCACCCCTCTTCGTGAGGCGGTCAGGCGGCTGGCCAGTGAGGACTGGGTCGTGATGGAGACCCACCGAGACGTTCGCGTGGCACCCATGAGCGCGTTCGAAGCACGTGAGCTGCTGGAGGCCCGTTTCTCGCTGGAACCCTCCGCCACCGAGCTCGCCGCGCTGCGCCGGACGGAACGAGAGATAGCCGCGATGAGAGCGGCGGCCGACGCGCTCCTTCCGGTGACCCGCACCTGGGGAGAGGAGGCCATCGTGGCGCATAGGGCCTTCCACCGGGCGATCTATACGGCCTCCCATAACAACGTGATGATCAGGCTTCTGGACGACCTGTGGGACAAGACCGACCGGTACCGGCGGATCGGCCTGGAACTGCCCGCGGGCGCCGAGCCGCGCACCATCGACCAGAACCAGCACCACGAGATCCTGGAGCTCGTCGTCAGCGGTGATGGTGCCGCCGCGGCCGCGCTGGTGCGCTCCCACATCCTCAACAGCCTCGGCGCCGCGGTCACGAACGCTCTCGAAGGAAGGGAAGACGTCGCCTACCACCCTTTCTTCGGGTATTCGGTCTGAGGCGGCACGGAGTGGTGGCGCCACACCGACCTGAGTACTGCGCGCGAGGATGGGCTCCAAGACTTCGCCTCTGCTTCTCGCAAGGATGTCTAGGCTGAGGGAGTGGTGTTCGGGTGGATGGTTGAGGCGGTGTCGGTTTTGTCTGTTTCTCGACAACGTGCGGAAATGATGGGTCGGGCGGGATAGCGTTGCAGGTCAGAAAGCTGCTCCCCGCGCACGCGGGGATGACCCCACAGGTCTCGTCGACGCGGCCCGGGGTCCGTCCTGCTCCCCGCGCACGCGGGGATGACCCCCTCGGGCTCGGGCAAGAGCACCTACGCCAAGCCTGCTCCCCGCGCACGCGGGGATGACCCCCGTCCTCGGCCAGCGCCTCGGCCACGTCCCAGCTGCTCCCCGCGCACGCGGGGATGACCCCTCCTCGTCCTGGAGGTCGCCGGGGTACAACAGCTGCTCCCCGCGCACGCGGGGATGACCCCCCCGGAAGGTGGGCGGCGTTGTCGTGGAGTTCCTGCTCCCCGCGCACGCGGGGATGACCCCCCGACCGGGTCGAGGGTGGCGCCGCCCGTGACCTGCTCCCCGCGCACGCGGGGATGACCCCGGGCTGTGAAGGCCCGCGCGTCCTACCGCTCCCCGCGCACGCGGGGATGGCCCCTCCGCCACCCCACCCGTCTCCACCGCACGGAGCTGCTCCCCGCGCACGCGGGGATGGCCCCTTCAGTTCTCCGTGACGGATCAGGTCCCGCATCGCTGCTCCCCGCGCACGCGGGGATGACCCCGCGGTCCGCGTGATGGCGTCCAACTTGGGGTCCTGCTCCCCGCGCACGCGGGGATGACTCCTCGTCGACCTGGGCTTGCCGGCGCGCCCGCCGCTGCTCCCCGCGCACGTGGGGATGGACCGCTGCGGGCCATGCTTTCCCCCGTTGGTACTGCCTGAGCCCCACGCACGTGGGGGTGCGTTGATCTCGCTTTGTCCGAAGCAGTTGTAGAACCCGGTTGTCCCCACACGTAGGCGCGGATGCCCCTGGCCGGATCATTCGCCTTTCAGGCGATCACGGGCGCGTAGCACCAGGTCCAGGGCGGCTTTGCCGTTCACCGCGTCGCGGTCCATGGAGTCGAACACTCGACGGTAGGGCTCGACCGCGTCGTCGTCGGTCAGGTCCAGCTCCGCGCCGATGGTCTCCACGATCACCCGTTCGTCGTCGTAGATCCAAAAGCCGTGCACAGGTGAGGCCGACAGCGCGGTCCCCAGGGGCACGATCCCGATACGTCCCCGCCCGGTGCGCACACATGCGGCGAGGTGATCGAGTTGGTCGGCCTGGACTCGCCTGCCGGCCTGGCGTGTGTACAGCGCGGGTTCCCACAGCAGGATCCGTAGCCCCTGGCGTCGCACGTCCAGGATCGAACGCCGTTCCATGCGCTTGCGTACGCCGTCCTCGATATCGGTCGGCGTCCCGTAGAGCTCCGCGGCCTTGCGTAGCATCATCCGGGCGTAGTCGGGGGTCTGGAGGATCCCGGGAACGCACACCGACTCGAAGATCCCCAGCGTTCCGGTCCGGCTCTCCATCTCGATGGCGTTCTGCTGGCGCGCCCGGTTGCCCGCCGCGAGACTGCGCCGCCAACCGGTGTAGTGCGTCTCCAACGCTCCGAGCTGGGCGATGAGCCCTTCGATCGCGTCCTGGCGCCCGCACAACCACGCCCACCGGCGCAGGTCGGCGACGGCCGCGGTCTGGTTTCCGCGTTCCAGGCGGGAGACCTTGGAGGGATGCCATCCCGCTCGGGAGGCGAGTTCGCGCCCGGACAGCCCGGCCTCCTCGCGGAGTTCGCGGAGTCGAACGCCGAGGGAGACACGGGCCGTCTGGTAGTCGGTCATCGCACTCTTTCCATGCGTTCGTCGGTGGCGAGTTCGGGGCGCATCATCGTGAGCCACGGTGTGAACGACTCCAGGTCGGAGCCGTCGCCGGTCGGCCATCGTTGGGAGGATTCGTTCTCGTGGAGGACGCCGTAGAAGGCACGGGTCTCCAGTCGCTAGAAGGTGTGCTGTTAGCGGCGGAAGAGGTCGTCGAAGTCTTCTCCGGTGACGAGGTCGGACCTGTTATCCCTCGGGGGGCTCAGAGTGATCTGTCTGGAGTATGTCGAGCGGTGGTCGACCGCGACAGGGGCTGTGGAGAAGGGCGGCCGCAATCTCGCGCAACGTCCGGACTGCCAGCGTCGTTGCTGAGGAGTATGGGTGGCTCGTGTAGGCGGAGAGAGGTGGAGGAAGGTCGGGCTATCGGTGCCCCGATGGTGATGAGGTGTTCGTGAATTCTGGTCGGTCCTGCGGGGGTGTGGTAGGGATGATCAGAGAATGGAAGTTGCTTCAACTTTCAGGTTGCGGGAAGATAACGGCTTCTGTTTCCGCAGGTCATTTTCCTGAGCCCCGCGCACGTGGGGATGGACCAAGTTCCACGACCATGTCCGCCACGGTCGGTGCCTGAGCCCCACGTACGTGGGGATGGACCGGGCGTCTACCCGGAGGCCGGTGTGCAGATGGCCTGAGCCCCGCGCACTCGGGGATGCCCCCTCCACGCTCTTGAGGCTGACGGTCATCGGCCCCTACTCCCCGCGCATGTGGGGACTTCCAAGGACAGGTCGTGGTGGTGGCCGTTCTCGAAGTGGTCACGGTCGACGGGAAGCGCGGTGATGGTGGCTACGGCCACGTCATCGTGGAATGTGCCCCTGATTCCGAGTGCAGGCCGGGCCCTTTGAGTTGGTGCCCGCCCAGGACGTGATTATGAACCAGGACATCATCGCCCTCGTCGAACCTCGGCTGGGAGCCGGTCTCGTCGTCAAACCCACCACGGGTGGCTACGGGACGGCCTCCACGGCGATCGTCGAGAACGACCACGGGGAGCGCTTCTTCGTCAAGGCCACACCGAACCGACCCGGAGGAGCCCGTGCCGCGGCCCGCCGGGAGGCGTTGATCGGTCCTTACCTGGCCGATGTGGCCCCGCGACATCTGTTCCACGTCGAGGACGAGGGGTGGGTCGTGGTCGTGACCGAAGCACTCGACGCCCGGCCCAGTGATCTGGCTCCGGGCTCACCCGATCTGGAGGCGGCGTTCGCGGCGGTCGACCGCATCACCACCCTTGGGCTGCCAGAGGTGGCGGCCACATGGGTCGATACCCGCTGGGACCGGTTCGCCACCCAGGAGGAGATCCCGGCTCTGCGGGGGGATGCTCTGACCCACGCCGACATGCACGGCCGCAACATTCTTCTCGACGCCCAGGGCCGGGGGTGGGTGGTGGATTGGGATTGGCCGACCCGGGCCTGCGCCGCGTTGATGCCGACCATGCTCGGTGTGCAGTTGGTATCGGCCGGCCACATGCCCGAGTCGGCGCTGGAGTGGGTGTCGAGTCTGAAGGCGTGGGAGATGGCGTCGGAGCGGGAGCGGTGGGTGTGCGCATTGGTGAATGCTCGGATGTATGAGGAGTTCGCCCGCTCTCGGCCCGAGGAGGGGTGGTTGGGGGCGTTGTCCAAGGCAGCGGATGCTTGGGTGGAGTGCCTACGCTGATCGGTAAGGGACTCTCGTAGAGATCGAGGGGTGTCGGTTTTGTCTGTTTCTCAACAACTTGCAGAAATGACGGGTCGGTCGGGATAGCGTTGCAGGTCAGGGAGCTGCTCCCCGCGCACGCGGGGATGGACCCTCGTCCGCGGCGGCGACCGCCATGCTGATCGCCTGCTCCCCGCGCACGCGGGGATGGACCCGGACCTACGCGCCCTATGGGCAGCAGACGGCGCTGCTCCCCGCGCACGCGGGGATGGACCCAGTGCGTCGATGATCTGTGAGGATCTTCGGATCTGCTCCCCGCGCACGCGGGGATGGACCCGCACCGTCGAAACCAAGATGATCAGGGTCAACCTGCTCCCCGCGCACGCGGGGATGGACCCCGTGCGGCGGCGAATCTCCCCCGTGCGAGTGTCTGCTCCCCGCGCACGCGGGGATGGACCCACCGTCTCCGCGAACGCGGCGAGTTCCGGATCCTGCTCCCCGCGCACGCGGGGATGGACCCGCCAGGGTCGCCGGAGCGAGGAAGAAGAGGCTGAAGGCGTACTGCTCCCCGCGCACGCGGGGATGATCCC
Organism: Nocardiopsis alba DSM 43377; assembly: GCF_000341225.1. Taxonomy (GTDB): domain Bacteria; phylum Actinomycetota; class Actinomycetes; order Streptosporangiales; family Streptosporangiaceae; genus Nocardiopsis; species Nocardiopsis alba. The sequence goes on along the minus strand of NZ_ANAC01000035.1, from coordinate 1,241 downwards.
TGGGCCTTCAACTCAGCCCACCGGGACTCTCCCTGCTCTCCGCGCGGGCGGGGATAGCTCCACGAGGTCGCCGCACTGCTAATGCGGTTGGGGCTGTTCTCCGCATGTGGGGGGATGGGGCGGGCGCGGGTCTGTTGGGGGTGCTCTTGGGCCCGTGGCCGAGGCCGGTCACGTGGTTCATGGTGACCGGCCTCGGGGCTCGACGGCTACGAGCGGGGGCTTAGGCCGAGGCTCCGGCCGTCGCCTGAGGTGCTCAGCCCGTGTGGACCGCGCTGAGCAGGGCGTTCCATTCGCGAGCGGGCAGGGTGAGTTCGCTCAGGTCGCGATTCTGGGTGTCACGGATGTGGGTGGTGCGACCTTCCGCCACCTCGACACAGCTTCCGTTGGCCGCGCTGTAGCTGGACTTGTGCCACGTGGGCTGTTCGTGGGTCATGGTTCGTCTGCTCCCTTCGGGCTGGGGGAGTTCCGGTTCGGGGGTCAGCGGGTGCGGAGGGCACCGAGCAGGGCGTTCCATTCTCCGCAGGGGAGATGGAGTTCGGCGAGGCCGCGGTGTTGGGTGTCGCGGACGGCGGCGCCCTGGGCGGTGGCGCGGGCCTCCACGCATTGGCCACCGTTGCCGTTGCTGTAGGTGGACTTCTTCCAGTGCTCGTTCATCATGTGGTGCTGCCTCGATCTCTCAGGGGGGAGAGCTCTCTTTGGAGAAGGTCCTGCCGCTCCTTGGTGATCCGCCGGAGATCAGTTCGCTCGGAGGGTGTCGAGGAGGGCGGTCCACTCGGAGCTGGAGACGCTGAGTTCGGCCTGGGCGCGGTTCTGAGTATCGCGGAGGTGGGTGGTGTGCCCTTCGGAGACTTCGACGCAGCTTCCGTTGGCCGTGCTGTAGGAGGACTTGTGCCACGTGATTTCGCTGGTCATGCGCTGCCCGTTCTCTTCGGAGGTCGGAGGCTGACTGCTGCGGAACAGGGCTTCTTCAGGGGGAGTCGAGGGAGGTCGTGCACTCGGGGGTGGGAGTGTTCTCAGATCATGATTTCGGCTGAGATGATGCGGAGGTACGCAATTTCTTCTTCCCCGTTGAGCTGGGGAGTAGTCCTCGTTTCTTCACGATCGGACATATCTCCCCTTGCGTCGATACGTATGGCGGTTACTCTAGGGGTGCACGAACACGACCGACCCCCGCCATCTCGGGCGGATTCTAGGAGTCGTCGCAACACGTGAGGTCAGTTGCTCGCCGAGAGCAGCTTAGC
>NZ_ANAC01000034.1 GCF_000341225.1 Nocardiopsis alba DSM 43377 | reverse complement strand
TCCTCATCTGCTACAAGCATCTGGCCAAGCACAGCGAGGACTTTTGAGATGAGCTCTTAGCCGCGGCTCTTTTACCACGTCTCATAACTCGATTTTTTGAGAAGACGCCCAGGTAAGCTACTCCCCCCGCAAGGAGGGTGGTGGCCGAGAGCATCGTTAGTTGCCACAGGGTCGGCGTGGCGGTGAATCCGGCCATCGCTGCGGTCGCCTGCATCAGGCAGGATGCGGCGACTATCGCTACTGCTTTTCCATGAGACATCCGACCCACACAGACACCCTAGCCTCCTCCTGAAGGCGATGTCGGTGGAATGAAAAAGAACTTGTGACGTCATTCATCCCATGATCCGACCGCCAGAGGCTTTCTGTGTCAGCCTCCCGCCTTCCCGAATGCGGCGTCCCATCCCCGCGTACGCGGGGTTCAGTGGGAGTCCGACTGGGCCGGGGTCACCAAGGTCGGTCCATCCCCACGTGCGTGGGACTCAGAAAGCGTGGGGCATATTTAAATATGGCGCCGCCGGTCCATCCCCACGTGCGTGGGGCTCAGGAGGAGACCGCGACCGGCGGCCAGGTGTTGTCCGGTCCATCCCCACGTGCGTGGGGCTCAGTTGATCCCCGCGTCCGCCTACAGCTCCGAGGACGGTCCATCCCCACGTGCGTGGGGCTCAGGTCTCGGGAGACGGGGCCTGGGTGGAGGGGACCGGTCCATCCCCACGTGCGTGGGGCTCAGGTGGATCTCCCTGGGGATTTGCGTCATCGGGCTGGTCCATCCCCACGTGCGTGGGGCTCAGGCGGGTGAGTTCGGTTACCTCCAGGCCCACCTCGGTCCATCCCCACGTGCGTGGGGCTCAGTTCCCGATCCGGCCGGACCGGGGGTCTGGGCTCGGTCCATCCCCACGTGCGTGGGGCTCAGGACATCAGGGTCCTGGACGAGGGCCTGGAGGTCGGTCCATCCCCACGTGCGTGGGGCTCAGGGAAAATGACCTGCGGAAACAGAGGCCGTTATCTTCCCGCAACCTTCACCACGAAGCGACATCCGCTCCTCACTCATCCCTACCACACCCCCACAGAGCCGACCGGCACTCACGAACACCCCACCGACTTCAGCCATCCCCACACATGCGGGGAGCAGCGTCGGCGAAGCATGGCATCCGCTGGGACCGTCAGCCATCCCCACACATGCGGGGAGCAGAAGACCACTACCGGTCTGCTGATCATCAATTGGCAGCCATCCCCACACATGCGGGGAGCAGTCTGTCCGGCGGCCCAGGCGCCGGTGCGGTCGGCAGCCATCCCCACACATGCGGGGAGCAGTCTTCCTGACCTGCAACGCTATCCCGAGCAACCCCTCATTTCTGCAAGTTGTCGAGAAACAGACAAACCCGACACCCCTCAACCACCCACCCGAACACCACTCCCCCACCAGTCTGGACATCCTCGTGAGGAACAGAGGCGAAGGTGGCCCCGACGGACCCACGACTTCAGGGTTCCCCGCGGGATACCGTGATCCCGCTCGATCTCGCCCCAACGGAGCAGACGTCCGTGCGCCCTACCCATCGGGCCGTCTCCGGTACTCCGGAGGCAAGACCGCGATGCGATCTTCGACGTCCATCACGAGCACCCTTCCACGTAGGCGCGCAGCACAGATGGAAGGAAGCTTCCCTCACGGGCAGCTCGGACGAGGCCGGCGTCCCAGAGGTATTGGTCTACTCGGAAGTGCTGGATCGGTGTCTCAGAAACTCGCTATTCCTCCTCGCTTACCGCGACATTGTGTCCACGGTACCGAGGAAGCGCATCACCACAGACCCTCACCAGATCGAATCTGAAGATCTGCGGTGATGCGCTTCAAGGAAACGGCGGCTAACCGGCCCATTCGTCTGACAGGATCGAATGAACGATGGAGTCTCGCCACGCGGTACCGGTCCATAGATGTCGCCGGATACGGCCTTCCTCGACCATCCCCATCTTGTTCATCACGGCTTCGGACGCGGGGTTCTCCGGAGACCGGGCGCCCCAGATCCGGGCCAGACCGAATTCGGCGAACCCCAAGCGGAGCAAGAGCTGGACGAGCTCCGCCCCCAGTCCGCGCCCCCACATGTCATGACGAAGTGCGAAGCCGATCTGGGCGGAATGGGGACGCTCGTCCTTCGCTAGCCTGGCGGCACCGACCAGTTCCCCACCATGGAGCACTGCGAGCATGTAGACCGTGCGGGGATCGCCCTTCGCATCCTTCACGGCGGAGTCGATGATGGCCCTGCACTGATCCAGTGTGCGAGGCGTGAAGCTGAGGTGTTCGACGGTCTTGGAGTCGCCGTAAACGGTGTGCAACGCCTCGGCGTCGGAGGGTTTCAGCTCTCGTAGAGACAGGGCCGAGCCATCGAGGGAAATAGGAACCATGGTGAGAGGCTAACGACCGGCCGTGATAGCCGCTGCGGGCGTCTGAGCGTACGTCTCGATCTCCTCCCTGAGCTGACGTACAACTGCACTCCCGGTGTACTCGGGCCTGCGGAGAGGTTCGTGAACCCGCATCACGCTTCGCAGAATGCCAGAGATCCGTTGCTGCGCAGGCAAGTCCAGTACCGGTGCGAGTGCTTCCCGGGCTCCCTCTACCTCGCCGAGACACACGTGAGCGAACGCCAGATCTGCGCGAGCCCCAGCCTCGTCGCCGAACGCCCAGTCGTCGCTGTTCTGCTCATGCGCGGATTCGTAGGCGGAAACAGCGCGCTGCGCCGACTGCTTGGCCTGGTCCTCCTCGCCGGGGACCCAGATGCGCGTCTCCGCTTCGTAGTATGCCTGTCGGCAGGGGGCGAATCTCATCAGGCCGCCCATGCCGTCGAGATCATCGGGCTCTACCGCGGCTCGCAGATCCTCGGCCCGATTGAGAGTGTGCAGGGCCTTCTCCCCGTCTCCGAGCGCTGCCCAGGTCCTCGCGGTCTGAGAGGCAAGCCACACGGCTCCGCTCCCGGTGCTGTGCTCTGCGAGGCCTTCAGCCGCTGTGGCGTAGCGTGCGGCCTCGCTGGTCCAACCGGCCCAGTAGGCCATCAAGCTCTGCTGAGCCCGCACACGGACCATGAGGCCGGGGTGTTCGGCCTGATCTGCGCAGATCGCGGCCGTCCGAGCCTGCTTCATCGCCGACTGGGGATCTCCGGTGTCATGGCTCGCTTTGGCCAGCATGAGGCTGAGAACGCCGGCGAGGACATACAGGTCCTTGCTCTGGGCAGGTTTCTGCCTCCCCTCCAGCTGCACGAAGGTGATGTCCTGGGCCTCGATGAGATCACTCAGAACCTCGTTCAGCGGGACCCTGGGGTAGACGCTCGCGATACGGGCGGTCTCTTCGTAGAGCGCCTGGATCGTCTCCGCTCCAGTGTTGGATCCCTCCACCAGGGATCCGAATCGCACTGCTCGCCTGGCTGCCATCTCGACCTGCCTTTCAGAAGGTGTGGCTTGATGTTGTTCCTCGAAGGGGGGACGGGGGGCCGCTCGCTGGGGCGGAAGCGGATGTTCCAGCGGCGAGGGCGACTGGCTGACTCGCAGCAGGACGGCCTGCTCAGCCTGGTCCAAGCGGTCAAGGGCTTCCGCGCTGAGCAGGCTCAGAGGAGAGGTCCCGTATAGCCGCGCGAACGCAACTACCTGGACTGTTTGAGGGGCACGGCCTCCTTGCTTCGGCCACAGCTCCAAACGGCTGATGGAAGTTTGGTCCAGCCCGAATCCGGGTGTCGCCTTCGTGAAGCGCGCTGCTGCTTCGTTCTGGCTCCAACCGTGGAGAAGCCGATATGCGGCCAGAGGAGTCACACCGGATTCGGTCCGGATCTCTTGAGCGATCTCGTCATCTGATCGCCCTTGCTTCCGCATTCGGCCAACGAGGGAGCGAATCTGCGCTTTCGTCCACTTCGTCATCGCGCTCCTTCTGGGGGTTCGGTTACAGAGTGCCCGAGGATTCCGCAACCGCAACGGCGAAGATCATCAGCGCAACCCCCAAGGCCGCATAGAAATGGCTCCCAGCCCTCATTTCCCCAGGTCAGTAGCTGGATTCAGTTCATAGAAACTATGCCGCCGACCCTGGTGCTTTTCGGATGTAGTCCGTGTTCGATTGGGAGCTACAGGAAGCCAGCCAGGTACCGGCACGCATAGTCAATCCAGCAGAGGTGAGAAACATGGGAACGGGGCTGAACGTAGCGCCCCCGCTTCCTCATCGCGCCCCGGGCTACTCGAACGGCGAACTGAAGAAGCAAGCCGGCCGACATCACGCTTCGATCTTCAGCTCATCCTCGAAGGTCGCGGTCGCAGGGGCACAGCGGTGCGCGCGCATGGTGACCGGGCTTCCATCCAACGAGGCGTCGGACCCGGAAGTAGCGGTCAGCGAACTGGCGACCTGACGTAGGAGCGACAGACCTCGCCCCCTATTGATCGGCGCGACGGTGCGGTGAGCACGCCCGGACACAGCGGAGAGAGCAACCGTCCCCTGGCCCGCTCGTCCCGCGCTGTCGCGCCGCCCAACCACGAAACCGCAGCAGGCAAGACCCCGAAAAACTCCACGTGAGCAGCCGCTCACGTGGCCGTGTGGAGTCCAAGCTCGCCCCGCACACCCCGGGAAGGACCCCCGACCCGGTCTTAACGAACAGCGATTCCAAGGAGGAACCGTGAACGAGAACACCCCCCAGAGCTACGAGGAGCCCGTCCTGATCGACCTGGGCGACGCCCGCGACCTCACGCTCGGCTCCGCTCAAGAGGACACGGCGGACCTGAACCAGGCCCGCTACAACTAACCCCGGTCCCGGGCGCGGACCTGTATGGTCCGCGCCCGGCCCCGTTGGAAGGAGGACCTGGTGCCGGACGCACCCGCACAACCCACGATCCGGTTGAGTCGGTGGGACCCCCGCCCGATCCGTCAGATCGGTGCGGGGTTGTCGGTGACCCTGTTCGGTGACTGCCTGTCCAGCGACCAGGACGTAGCCGACCTGATCTCCACGAGCACCACCCCGGCTCGGGCGATGGTCCGCGTGCTAACGCTTCCCGGACGCTTCGGTGCCTTGGTCAGTGACGGAGACAGGGTTGCCGTCGCTGGTGATCTCGCCGGCACGGTCCGATGGTGGTGGGCCCGCCGCCGCGATGGCGTTCATGTGGCATTGAGCCCGCTGCCGCTCGCGCGGTCGCCCCAACCACGGGTTAACCCCTTGGCGCTGGCAGCGCACCTGATCCTCCCCGACACTGTTCCCGGCCTCTCGGACGATTCTCTCTACCTCGGGGTACAGGCACTCTCTCCCTCCCGCATCCTCGTGATCTCCGGCGATCACGTGAGCACCGAGCGGCGCCCGAACCCGCCTTCCGTCTCTGTCCGTGACGCCCCCGACGCTTTCGCTGAGGCGCTGACGGAGTCCGTCAGAGCCCACACCGCTGGAGCCGTAACCGTCTCGGCGGATCTGTCCGGGGGGTTGGACTCCTCGACGGTGGCACTGCTCGCCGCCCGGAACTCTCGGCCGGTTACGGCGTTGACCTACACCGACCCCTACGCGGTGAACGACGATGATGCCGGGTATGCGTTCGCGCTCGCCCAGGGCGAGCCCGGCCTAGAGCATCAGGTCCTCACCGGAGGCCGCGATGAGCTTCCGTTCACCGGTCTGGCCTCGGCTCCGTTCACGGACCTGCCGACCCTGGATACGCCGCTGTACACCCGTACTCGGTTCCGGCTGGCCCCGGTAGCGGGAACGGGTGTTCACCTGGTCGGAGACGGTGGTGATGTTGCGCTCGGGGCGCCGATCACCTACGTCGCCGACGGAGTCCGTCTCGCCACCGCAGGTCGGTTCCTCACGGAGTGCACGGGGTGGGCACGGCTGCGACACCGGCCGGTGCATCGTCTGGTGCGTGCGGCGGTCGCCGTGTCTCGGATGTCGTATCGGACTGCGCTCACGAACGCGGCTACCGAGCTGGAAACGCTGCGACCACGCCGTGCCGAGCATGTGCGGGTCTTCGAGTCCTCTATCTCCTGGCTTCAGGTGAGCAAGGTCGCCCGCTGGGCGACGCCTTCGGCGCGAGCCCAGGTGGCCGAAGCGCTCCGGGTCTGTCGCCCCGGGGGCGAGGAGGACGGAGCCGACGCCCATGCGAGGCGGATCATCCATGCGCATGGGAGCGCGACCCGATCGTTCCTGCATGTGGCCGCTGGCCTGGACGTGCCTGTGGTGGTGCCGTTCTTCGACTCCCGGGTTCTGGCCGCGTGCTTATCCGTGCCTGCCTGGCAGCGCACCACGGTGCGTCAGGCCAAGCCGCTCCTGCGCCAGGCATTCGCTGATCGGCTCCCGGCCGACCTGTTCGCCAGGCGCACCAAAGGGGACTACTCCGCGTGCGAGTACCACGGCCTCCGCGTCAATGCTGGCGAGGTGCGTGCGTTGTTGACCGACTCGCGCCTGGCCGACCTGGGCATCATCGACCCCGCGGCCGTGCGCACCGACCTCGAAGCGGCGATCAGCGGGGCACGCGCGCCGATGGGCGCGCTCAGTCAAGTCGTGGCCACCGAGGTGTGGCTACGACAGCTCGAAACGTACGCGGGAGACGTATGAACATGGTCGCCTATATCCCTTCTGAGTCCGTGAAGTTCGTCCTCCAACAAGACGGCGGAATGCTGCTCGACCTGAGCAACGGGCACTTCTACGGGCTGAACCCCACAAGCGCGCTGCTCTGGAATGCGCTTATCGGCGGCACCGACCCTGAAGAGCTGACCGAAAACCTGTCCGCTGAAACAGGAGCGGACCCCCAGATCGTGAAGGCCGACGTCACCCGGCTCGTGCAGGACCTGTGCGAGCGCGGCCTACTGAGCCCGGAGGGAGAATGACGACTCCGATGGCTCTCCCCGCCGGCCCGTCCCGACGCCCGCGGCTGCCCCATCGTCTCCTGGGCGCGCTCGGTTTCTGGTCGGCAGTGCTGCTGCTGCGCTTCCCGCTCAAGTACAGCGTGAAGACCCTGACGGCACTCAAGCACCGCACCCGACCTGCCTCCGTTTCCGAGGCTGCCGACGCGGTCGCCGCAGCACGAACTGCTGCCCGGCGGTTCCCCGGACGGGCCGCTTGCCTGGAACTCAGCCTGGCCGCAGCCCTGACCGGGATACTGATGCGCAAGGCTGTGGACTGGTGCATCGGGGTACGCCTGATGCCCTACGCCGCTCATGCGTGGGTCGAAGCAGAGGGAACCCCGATCGGGGAGCAGGAAGAGCCGGACCGCCCGTTCATCGTGATCACTCGAACCTGAAAGGCATCATGGAGTACAACCCTCGCGTGTCCGCTGCCCTGGCGGCGGTACCCGAAGACGTCTACACGCTCAACGCGGACGGATCTCTCGTCACGCAGACCACGGCCCGAGAGCGCATCGCCGTCACCCTGGACGGGCTCGATCTCCAGCCCGGCATGAAGGTGCTGGAGATCGGAACGGGTTCGGGCTACAGCAGCGCTCTGCTGAGCGAACTCGTCGGCCCCTCGGGGACGGTGGTGACGGTAGACGTCGTCCCGGAGCTGATCGAGCGGGCGCGAAGGCTCCACTCCCAAGGAGGCCGGAACAACGTCGTGCTGTTGGCGGCGGACGGTCACGAGGGTGCCCCCGAGGGTGCTCCCTTCGACCGCGTGGTCGCCTGGACGACCCCGGAAGCGATTCCGCACGCCTGGGTCGAACAGACCCGTCCTGGTGGGTTGATCGTTGCCCCGGTCGAGTTGGCAGGGTTGGTCAAGACGCACGCCGTGGTGACCGCAAAGGTCGGCGAGGGCCACGGGCTGAAGGGCTTGGCGTTGGCTCAGGGCGGGTACGTCGAGATGCACGGGGCCGACCTCGACCAATGGACGGTTCCGCCCCGAGGCGTTGACGCTCGCGCGCAGGACGACCAGGGCGCGACGTGGTGGATCGCGGGGGCGTGGGCGAAGGAGCACCCGGCCGGCGCCGAGAGCCTGCTGGCTCGGCTCGCTGACGGAGTACGGACGGTCCGGGTGTTCGAGGACGGCGACGACCCCGCAGAGTTCCGGGCCTGGCTGTACGCCACACATCCGAGCGAGCTGGTCGTCCTCGGAGGGCCTCAGGGGTTCGGCATCGGCGTGGCCGACGCAGCCGGTGCCTTCCTGTTTCGACCGGTCGGGCTAGATGCTCTCACCATCGGCGCCCCCGCTGAGTCCACGGCTCGCGGGTGGGTCCAGGAGTGGCGAACCGCCGGCTGCCCGGGATGGGCGCAGGTGCGCCCTGTGCTCCGCCGGGAGGGCAGTGGGTGGCAGGTGCGTGCAGAGCGAAGCGAACCCGCCCATTCTTGACCTCACTCACTGGTTGGCCTCCTGCACGCTCAGGCCACAGTGGTCACACATGACAGGGCCTCGCTCGGTGATCCGGGTGAGGTCCTTCGTCTGACACTGCGAACACCGCTCGGTAAGCCGCCGCACCCCCAGCAGCGGTACCAGAGCCAGGCGAGCGGCACGGGTGCCCCTCAGCGTGGCTCGGGCGGACGCGACGGCCCCGGGCGGCGCTGGGTAGCGGTAAGGGGCGGCGGCCAAGACACCGGTGAGCGCGTTCAGACAGGAGTCGCAGAGTAGGACGTCGGGAACGTCGGAGGCGCAGACGACCCATCCCCACGTGCGTGGGGCTCAGGTGATGTCCTCGCGGATGATCTCCCGAAGTTTCGGTCCATCCCCACGTGCGTGGGGCTCAGCGTGTTGCAGTCTCCGAGCAAGTCGGGACAGCCGGTCCATCCCCACGTGCGTGGGGCTCAGCACCTCCCGGGGTCTCTAGAGCGCCTGGGGCGCGGTCCATCCCCACGTGCGTGGGGCTCAGGTTGCTGGGGGTGCTGGTCATACTGGGTGGGTCGGTCCATCCCCACGTGCGTGGGGCTCAGGAGGGTGGAGGAGACCATCGTCAGGCCGAGCTCGGTCCATCCCCACGTGCGTGGGGCTCAGACCGTCCTGCTCTGGGTCGGTCTGGGAGTCGGTCCATCCCCACGTGCGTGGGGCTCAGGGAAAATGACCTGCGGAAACAGAGGCCGTTATCTTCCCGCAACATTCACAAGGAGGCGACCTCCGCCCCTCACTCATCCCTACCACACACCTACAGAGCCCACCGGAACTCACGAACACCCCACCGACTTCAGCCATCCCCGCACACGCGGGGAGCAGGCCTCGATGTCTTCGAACGGCCCCTCAATGACAGGATCATCCCCGCGTGAGTGGGACCCAAGCCTCGTCTCGTTCATACTCGGCGAGCTACACCAGCCCATCCCCGCATACGGGGGTGCGGCCCCGACCTGTCCGAGCGCAGCGGGGATGTCAGTGGCAACTCAGACAACGTGTCGGTGGTCGGCGCAGTAAAGATGTCAGCAGCCCACCTCCTTCGCCCCCTGCTCCGGGCGGACGATTCCGACAAAAAACCCTGGCCAAACGAGGGCACCCGACAACACACTGTCGCCATGTACTCCGACGCCGATGCGGCCGCCCTCTACGACATCCTCAACCCCTGGGGCCCGAGCGATGACTTCTACCTCTCCCACGTCATGGCCTCTACGTCCGTCCTCGACGTCGGCTGCGGTACCGGCATGCTGCTGCACCGCGCCCGCGAGCGCGGGCACACCGGACGACTCTGCGGAATCGACCCCGACGACGCCTCACTCGACCGGGCACGCACTCGCGACGACATCACATGGGTGGAGGGCCGAGCCGAGGACATGGCGTGGGAGCGAAAGTTCGAACTCACGATCATGGCCAGCAATGCCTTCCAGGTGTTCGTGACCAACGACCAACTCCACTCCGCGCTGAGTGCGATCCGGAGGGCGCTCACCCCAAGGGGAAAGTTCGTGTTCGGTACCCGCAACCCCCTCGTCCGCGCCTGGGAGGGCTGGACCCCGGAACATGCCACCGATGTGGTCGATCACCGGGGACGTGCCCTGAGGGTGTCGCACTACGTCGAGTCCGTGAACGGCGACGTGGTCACGTTCACCGAGACCACCGCCACCCGCGAAGGCGAAACCCTCCGGGTCGACGCAGGCAGCCTGCGCTTCCTGGACACGGAGAACCTCGACGAATTCCTGCACGAAGCCGGGCTGGAGGTGGAGGTCCGCTACGGCGACTGGTCACGGGCTCCTTTCACGGCCACGAGCGACAACATCGTCACCGTCGCCCGCACACGCCCCGGGACGGTGGTCTGAAGCCGGAACGGCTGCCCCGAGGACTTCCTGAACACTGACATCTTCCCTGTGTCGAGCGCCATCACCTTCACTGCGGCTCGACACGACCCCCGGGAACACGGGACCTGGCGTCCCCATGTGCGTGGGGCTCAGGGGCGGCGTGAATGAGTACAGCCCCATAGTGGAGGTCCATCCCCACGTGCGTGGGCTCAGGCGCGAGTTTGGGGGAACTCCGCACGGGCCTTCGGTCCATCCCCACGTGCGTGGGGCTCAGATGGCCAAGCCCGTGTCCGGAGCGCCGCGGCCACGGACAGAACGGCCACGTCATTCCAAGGACAGCTCATTCGGCGACTACTCGACCGGTTATGAGTACACAAGTACAGACAAGCGCCCCTGGCATTTTCCTGTGTTATAGCTTGTTCGGCATGAATTCAAGTATCGCGCTCGACGCGCTCGTGCATGAGGCGAATCGTCTGTCGCAGGAAGCCGATGGGCTATCGGAGACCGAGTGGGATCGGCCGACACGATGCGAGCCGTGGTCGGTGCGCGAACTGCTCGGACACATCCGTGTCGTACTCGCGTGGGTTCCCGAAATGCTGGCCGCCCCTGCTCCGGAGGCCGCCGACATCGATGCGGTCGAATACTATCGCCCGGATGCACGGTTCAGTGAACAGACCAACACCGCGCGTATTGAACTCGCACGAGATTATGCGAACCAGCACGTCACCGGTGCTTCTTTGGTCAAGGATTTCACGGCCACGTGGCAGCGCGTCGAGGAAATGAGCCGACAGGAGTCTGCTGGGCGCGTGGTGAGAACGCGGCACGGCGATGCCATGTTGCTGTCCGATTTCCTGCTGACGCGGGTGGTCGAGGTGGCCGTGCACGGCCTGGATCTGGCGGACGCGTTGGAACGCGACCCCTGGCTGACCCCGGAAGCCGGCTCGGTCCTGCTGGATCTTCTCGCGGGCCCTGATCACATTCCAGCCATCGAAGCGCTGGAATGGGACCCGGAAGTGTTCCTGCGCAAGGCGACAGGACGCGCGGACCTCACCGACGAAGAGCGAGCCGAGGTGACGAGGCTCGGCGTTCAGTGGCTCACGCTCGGCTAGTGCTCTGGCCGGAAACATTCACCCGAGTGCCCTCACCCCGCGGTCGCCAAGGGGTGTTCTCCCCGCCCGGTCCGGCCCAGCCCCACATGCGTGGGGCTCAGGTCGTCGACGGTGGCAGCCTCTCGGGGGCAACCGGCCCAGCCCCACATGCGTGGGGCTCAGGGAAAATGACCTGCGAAAACAGAGGCCGTTATCTTCCCGCAACCTTCAACCGGAAACAACCTCCAGCCGCCCACCGGCTCAGCTCAGAGTCAACTGATAGACGGCTCGGCTACGGCCCGGCCCCTTGAAGTCGGTGATGACGGAGACGCCGTTGATCTCGTGGTCGCCGGGGACGTTCGTGAAACCGAGGGCGATCCAGCCGGCGTGCGCCGCCTGGTTGTCGGGTTCTGAGGTGAGGTAGAGACGCCGACAACCCCACTTCTCGGCCTGGGAACGCACGTTCTGCAAGAGCGCTCTGGTGATACCGCGGCATCGGTGATCGGGATGGGTCATGACGTCTTGCACGTAGATGTCCGCCGGGTCGTCCTGGCTGCGGAAGGCGATCACCGCTCCGGCGACGGTGTCATCGGTGTTGATGGCGACGGGGCAAGTGGAGGAGAACAGGGTGGCGTAAAGCCAGTAATCGGACAGGGTACGTGCGGAGATGTACGGCTCGCCGAGTTCCATGAGTTGTAGGACTTCGCCGATCCGTTCAGGGCGAAGGGGAGTGACGATCACGAACGCTCCTCGATATGGATCTTGTAAACGATGATGGTCGACCGGCGTGCCATCGCGGCGGGAGCAACAGCGCTGCGGCACTGCGACCGACATCGCTCACACCACGCACGCAGGTGGAGCGACCTCCCTGATCACTAACGTTGTTCGCCCCTTGACGCCCCCTTCTCGCCATCATCGACGGTCAGGTCCGGTTCATCGACCTCATCACCCGTTAGGACCCCATGAGCTCTGATCGGATCACCGACGCCAAGGCCCAACTGCGCCACAAGGTGTGGCAGCGCCTGGACTCTGTCCAAGCGGGCCGTTCCGGCCCCGTGAACGGCAAGATCCCGAACTTCCACGGCGCGGACAGAGCCGCCGGACACCTCACCGCCCACCCGCGTTGGCAGAAGGCCCGGGTCGTCAAAGCCAACCCCGACAAGGCCCAGACCGAAGTCCGTCTAGCCACGGTGAGAGAGGGCAGATTGCTGTACATGGCGGTGCCGAGAATCGCCGGCGCCGACCCCTTCTACCTCCTCGACCCGAGCACCCTCACGGCTCCTGCGGATATCGCCGTCACCGGCGCAGGAGCCGCCGAACACGCCTCGCGTACCCGACCCGCTCGCATGCGAGCGGTGGACGTGATCGTCTGCGGCAGCGTCGCCGTCAACCTCGACGGAGTCCGCCTGGGCAAAGGGGCGGGGTACTCCGACATCGAGATGGGACTGCTCGCCCAGGCCGGACTCGTCTCCGACGACACCCTCATCGTCACCACCGTCCACGAACTCCAAGTCCTGGACGAGCCCATCCCTGAAGCCGAACACGACGTGAGCGTCGACCTGATCGTCACCCCCGACGGGGCGATCTCCTGTCCGCCTCGCCGCCGCCCCTCGGGAATCTCCTGGGAGGATCTATCGGAACAGAAGATCGCTGCGATCCCGATCCTCCAGGAACTGCGTGAACTCGCGGCCTCGGATCCGGAGGGTCCGCCCCACAACCGGTAAGGAGGCCGGGGCTCTTTGTGTGGCTGCTCCGATGTGGGAGCTCGGGTTCGGTCGAGGAGAACCGTACCTGTACGCCGAGCGGCGAACCACCCAGGTCGACGGCCTCAGGAAGCGAGAATGTGAAGTAGAGCGATGAGGGTGCCCGAGCTCTGGATACGTCCCTTGGAGATCAGGCCGCGGACTTCGGCCAGAGGCACCCATTCGTAAACGCCCTCGTCGAACTCGGTCGGATCCGCCACCGGTTCGGCGTCACGGCCGACGAACACATGGTGAGGGCTGCGGACCGTGCCGATCATCGGCTCGAAGGTGGCCACGTGCTCCACCGAGCCGACCTGGTGGCCGGTCTCCTCCAAGGCCTCACGTACGGCGGTCTGTTCCGGAGTCTCCTCGGGGTCCAAGAGCCCGCCGGGCAGCTCCCACCCCCAGACATCGGGCACGAACCGGTGCCGGTAGCTCATCAGGACATGCTCACCGGCCCGGTCCACGATGGCGATCACCGCAGCCGAGAGCAAGGTGACCGTGTGGTGCTCGAACCTGCTCCCCGAAGGTGTGGTGATATCCGCTTTCCCCAACCGCACCCACCGACTGTCATAGATGGCGCGTTCACCGTGAACGACCCAACGACCTCTACCGTCCTCAGAGCTCTCCCTGTGTCCCATGCGCCGAACCTACGTGACCGGACGCGGCATGGGACGGGGACCGCCTCCACGAAGCGGCTCTGCCTGATGGAGCCAGGACGGAAGGCATGGACAAACGTGGGCGCGGCCCCTTGAGGACCGTGGATATGCGCTCGGGGCGCGGCCATCGCATCATCGGGATCTTGTCGGACCGTTCGGTCCATCCCCGCGTGCGTGGGGCTCAGGGCGGCCAGACGGCGGTTGCGGTCTTGGAGTTCCGGTCCATCCCCGCGTGCGTGGGGCTCAGGGGAAAATGACCTGCGGAAACAGAGGCCGTTACCTTCCCGCAACCTTCGCCGCGAAGCAGCCTCCGCTCCTCACCCATCCCTACCACGACCGTCCTCGACCGAACCGTGCCGGAGGAGACCACCCTCCACATCCCGGCATCGGCCAGGCCCGCCCCTCCCCCCACGACCCCGGTCGCCGATCGGGCTCATCACCCGATCGGCGACCGACCACCCCACCTACGTGGGGCTTCCTCCGTCCCCTAGCGACTACTCAGTCCGCACGATGGACGGCCTGTTCGGGGGCGGGACGACGACCCCACTCCATCCGGCACCAGGGCGGAGCCAACCCCGTCAGGTCGTCGATCGCCGTCGGAGCCAGATCGTCGATGGGAAGGGCGCTCTCGTGGTGGGCGAAGACCGAGTCCACGTAGCGGTGCCCGGTGTCGGCCGCCACGAACACCACCCGTCGGCCCGTACGCGCCGCCTCCCAGCGGGCCACCAGGTAGGCGGCCCCGGCGGACAGCCCCGCGAAGACCGCGTGGCGACGGAGCAGGTCCACGCTCCCCGCCAGCGCGGAGTCGAAGGAGGTCCAGTGGAGGATGTCGTAGAGGGTGTGGTCGACGTTGCCGAAGGGGATGGAGCTGCCGATACCGGCGATGATGATCTGGGGATCGTCGACGCCGTCGCTACCGAAGGTGACGCTGCCGAAGGGCTGGACCCCCACCAGCGGGGTGTCGGGGAGGCTTTCGCGAACGTAACGCGCCAGCGCCCCCGTGGAGGCGCCCGACCCGACCCCGCCCACCAGGGTCAGCGGCCCGGTCCCCACCTCCTTGAGGATCCGGTCGGCGACCGCCCGATAGCCGAGTCCGTGGACGGCGTCGTGGTATTGGCGCATCCAATGGAAGTGCGGGTTCTCCCGGAGCACCTCCTTGATCCGGTGGACCCGACGATTCTGGTCCAGGGACAGATCTTCAGAGGGAGGCATCCGCTCCAGGGTCGCTCCGAGGACGGCCAGTTGGATCCGCAGGGGATGGTCGATGGTGGTGGAACCGACGATGTGGCAGCGTAAACCGTATCTGTGGGCGGCCAGGGCCAGCCCGTAGGCGTAGATACCGCTGGAGCTGTCCAGCAGGGTGTCACCGGGGCGGACCACCCCGGTGTCGAGCAGGTGGCGTACCGCCGCCAGGGCGGACGCCACCTTCATGGACTCGAAGCGAAGGCACAGCAGGCCCTCGCCCAGGTCGATCAGATCAGGTCTGGCGATGGCTTCGGATACGTGGTCGTCCAAGATCGCTCCCCTGGGTTCAGGGTGTTCCTCGAAGAGGTGGAGAAGACCCGGGTCGGGGTGAGTCCCTCCCGCCCGAGTCGGTCGACCGCCGCGTCGACGCGGGGTCGTAGATCGGGGTCGGTCGCGTCGAAGAGCACACCGGCGACGTTGCCGCTGTGCGCCACCTGAATACCCACCGCGCCGCAGGCCCGGGCGATCCCGCGCAGGGAGCCGAGCTCGGTCTTGGGCAGGATCCGTTGGTTGAGGATGGCGCTCTCCGTACACACGTGACCCACCCCGGCGGCGTCGCGATCGGTGATCGCGACCCGCAGGGCGAAGCGCAACCGCTCGTAGACGGCGACGTCGTTCGGTCGTACCTCTCCCGGAAGGGCGAGGGTGTCGACGGGACGACCGTCACCGGTCAGGCAGCCCACCACGACCAGTTCGGGCAGGGCGGCCCCGAGGTCCTCCAGGACCCGCCCCTCCCGCTGGGCGAACAGCAGGGGCCGTTCACCGAACATGACCGGGTCGCTGGCGCCCTCGGCCGCCACCGCCACCCTCGCCACGACCTCCACGGGAAGTCGGACGCCCAGACCCGCGGCCACCGCGCGCACGGCGGCGGTCACGTCACCGGTCGAGGAGCCCATTCCCAGACCGGGCGTCGCGCCCCCTCGTACGCTCAGGTGACCGCCGACCGGCCGGACCCCGGCACGTCGCGCGCATTCGGCGACGGCCAGTTCGGCGGCGCGGGCCGCCTTGGTCCGATCCGGTGGATCCACGGTCACGCCCGTGGGCGCGCCGACGGAGAAGGGGGTGAACACCGCGCGGGTGGCGGGTTCGGCCATGGGCAGGGTGACCAGGCCGCGGGTGGGTCGTCCCCGCCCGTCCAGGAAGACTCCCTGGAGTACCTCACCGTGGTGGCAGGTGGCCTGTCCGGTTCCGAGGGTCACGCCTCGGCCTCCTAGCGATATCGATAGAGCAGGGTCGGTTCCGCGCTGAACTGGGAGAACGGGAAGGGTTCCGCCGACAGCGCCGTGACACCGGACCCCAGGAACCGTCGGGCGACGGCGGCACCGCTCTGGGCGTAGATCACCAGGGGTGTCCCACGCTCCCGGCAGCTTTCCAGGATCCGGTCGAAGGTGCCGTTGCCCAGGGTCATCCCGGTGGCGACGACGGCGTCGGCCTCGGACAGGACCTTCTCCATGTCCGGTTCGACGGGGTCGCCCCACTGGGTGCGACGCAGGTTGAGATCGCAGGGCAGACACTCGCCGCCGCGTTCACGGATGGCGGCGACGAGCGGGTTCACGACACCGATGAGGGCGATCCTTCGGCCCTCGGGGTCGGGAAGGAGTCCGGTGACCGCCCGGTCCCGGGCCACGGCCCGTTCCTCGGGGGTCCCGAACGGGAGGGGGACGGCCTCGGCCCGGGGGTCCTGGGAGTGGGGCTCCTTCTGCGCGAGGTAGGCGTCCAGGGCGGCCAGGCGCAGGGGCGCGGGGCCTTCGAACAGTTCGGCGAGGGGGCGGCCGGAGTAGGCGGCGCACACGTCGGGATCCAGGGCGCCCTCTTCGAAGGCGCAGGCGCCGAAGGCCCTGCCGATGCGGACGAGGACGTAGCGGTTGAGGTAGGTGACGTCGCCGCCGGCCAGACGCGTGCCGTGCTGGACCCAGAAGACGCTGGTGGCGATGGGAAGGTCCGGGGTGTCGAGCACGGTCCGGAACAGGGTGTCGAGGTCTCTCATCGGGCGTCCTCCCTCGTGAGGCGGAAGAGGTAGGTCAGGACGCCGTCGTTCCAGTCGTGCCGGTGGTGGACGTGCGCGGTGAAGCCCTCGTCGACGGCGTGGCCGATGATGTGCCGCAGGTCGGCGGTGTTGGAGACGATGAGGTGGACCTCGCCTCCGGGGGCGAGCAGGTCGCGTTCGGCGATCTCGCTGAAGAAGGCGTCGGTGACGGCGGCGCCCGCGCAGACGTTGCGGACCACGTCGGGGTCCTCGCTCACCGGTCGGCTGACGGCCGGAGGGTTGAAGGTGATCACGTCCAGGCGTGTGCCGTCGGGCAGGGGGTCGAAGAGGTTTCCGACGCCGAGGTGGAGGGTCCCGGGGCCGTCGTCGCCGACGATGCGTCGGTAGCCGGCCTCGGTGGCCTCGACGCTCGCGGGGTGGACGTCGAGGGCGTACACGTGGGACGCGCCGCGCAGGCCGGCCACGATCGCCTCCACGCCGAGGCCGACGCCCATCGCGGCGTAGGAACGTCCGCGCACGTCGATCTCGTCGTCGAGGAGGCGTCGGTGGATCATCCGGCTGGTCTCCCCGGGGACGAAGACGCCCGGCGGGACCTCGAAGTCCCATCCGTTCCAGGAGTAGTGACGCAGGGTGTGGAGGTCGGTCTTGGGGCGGTTGAGTTCGATGATCCGTTCCGCGGGCAGGGGCGGGGGGAGTTGATCGATCAGAAGGGGTGTCACAGGGGGTCCTTTCCGATGGCGGGGGGGCTTCGGGGGTGTGGGTGGTGTGGTGAGGGAGAACGTGGCGACGCGTGTTTGAGCGGTGACTATAGTAAAAATGAAAACCGTTGTCACCCCCGATTCATCTCACGAATCCCGACGATTCCGGCACACCCCCACGTGTCGTCCCCCCTCCACGGACACGCCAACCCCTGCACACCAGGGCCTCCCACCCACCCCAGGTCGGGTTCGGCGATCCCGGTAGCGAGTGATAATCATTTTCACTAGAGTGGCCCCGACCCACCTCGAACGATCGGAGATGAGAGCTCCCGTGCCCTCGACGACACCGCCCACGACCGACGCCCGGCGCTCCACCCCGCTCCGGCGCCCGGACTTCGTCCGCCTGTGGTGCGCGACCACCGCGTCGGGGCTGGCCACCTGGGCGATGCCGTTCATCCTCGGCCTGGCCGTCCTGCACGGCTCCCTGAGCGCCGTCGCCCTCGGACTGGTCCTGGCCGGACGCACCGCCGGGTTCCTGGTCGCCGTCCCCCTGGGCGGGGTGCTCGCCGACCGGCACCCCCGCCGCGCCGTGGTCCTGGTCGCCGGGCTCACCGCCGCCGCGGCCACCCCCGTCCTGGCCCTGGGCCTGGACACCTCCACCGCCCTGATGACCCTGGCCGCCACCGTCGTCGGCGTGGGCCAGGGGGCCTGCCGCCCCGCCTTCCAGGCGCTGACCGCCGAGGTGGTCCCCCTCGAGGAACGTCAGCAGGCCAACGCCGCCCTGACCTTCTCGGTACGCGGGGTGACCCTGCTCGCCCCGGGCCTGACCGCGTTGGCCGCCACCGTCACCGGCCCCGGCACCCTCCTCATGGCCACCATGGTCCTCTGGCTCGCCGCCGCCCTCCTGCCCCGAGGCGGAACCCTCGCCACCGAGGAACGACCGGAGCGCCGCCCCTTCCACGTGGAGTTCCTCGAAGGGCTCACCGAGGCACGACGCCACCCCTGGTTCCTGTCCGGGCTGGCCGCCCTGACCACGGTGATCGCCCTCGGCTACTCGGCCACCAACGTGCTGCTCCCCCTGGCCGGCCGCGACCACTACGGCACCGAGGCGGTCCTCGCCGGAGCGCTGACCGCCTACACCGCCGGCGCCCTGGTGGGCGCCCTCCTCATGTCCCGCTGGCGTCCCCGGGCCCAGGGCCTCTGGGCGCTGTTCGGCCTGGGCCTGTACGCCCTGGCCCCGCTGAGCCTGGCCTTCCCGGTCGGCGCCGTGGTCGTGTTCGCCGCCTACGCCGTGGTGGGGCTGGGCGTGGAGCTGTTCAACGTCCCCTGGTTCACCGCCGCCCAGCGCGAGGTCGCCCCCGACAAGCTGGCGCGGGTGTCGGCCCTGGACTTCCTGTTCGCCTACGGGTTCGCCCCGGTGGGCCTGGCCCTCATCGCCCCGGCGGCCCAGGCCTTCGGCTTCGAGGCGGTCCTTCTGGCGTGCGCCCTCCTGTGCGTGCTCGCCCCGGCGTTGGCCGCCCTCGCCCCGGGCGCCCGCGACTTCCGCACCCCGCGCTCCCCCTGACCCGGCGTGCCCCGGGCGAACGTCGCCGCCCGGGGCGCCGGAGGGTCAGGGTCCCCAGGCGAAGGTGTGCGGGCCCTCGACCCCGGGGAAGAGGAGACCTTCCCCCTCCAGGCGGGGTTCGCTCCCCCGCTCAGCCGACGTGTTCACCGGACGGTCACCGTCCCAACGGAGCACCCCGTCCACCGCGACACGTCGTCGTTCCCCGTCCAGGGGCACCAGCACCTCGCCCGCTCCGCCCGAGGGCTCCACGGTGAGGACGAAGGTCCCGGCCTCCCGGTCTCGCACCCAGCGGACCGCCAGTCCCCCGTCCGGCGTCGGCACCCGTCCCTGAGCCCACCCCAGGTCGGCGAGGCCCGGGGCCACCCTCCATCGCCGGTAGCCCGGAGCGGTGGGGCGCACCCCCAGCACGCCCTCGCTCAGCGCGGGCACGGGGGTCGTCCACGGGGTGCTCGCGAAGGCCCCGGGCTCACGCGTGCCGTCGTTCTCCCAGGAGAACCAGCCGGTCCCCGGGCCGGTCTCGACCATGTGGCCCCACCAGCGCCGGATCAGGTCCAGGGCGCCCTGGACGTCCCCGTTCCGGACACGTCCCAACGCGTCCAAGGCCTGGATGTAGCCCTGGATGTCCGACGCCCGATAGGGGTTGTCCTCGAACTCGCTGGAGCGGGTTCCGTACGGCGTGGCCAACGTGGTCCCCAGGTGGCGCATCACACGCCGGGCCCGTTCGGGGTCCAGGATCCCGAAGACGAGGGCTCCGGCGTTGGCGTCACCGGTGCGGTCCCGCGACGGATCGTCGGAGTTGAGGATCACGGCCCCGGCCTCCTCGTCCCAGAGCCGGTCCACCAGGGCCCGCCGCAGACGTTCGGCCCGCTCCTCCAGACGGTGGGCGGCGTCGACGTCGTCGGCGACCTCGCGTTCCAAGGCGGCCAGTCCTCTGAGCGCGTCGTACAGGACCGCGTTGGTGAGCGCGTCGACCCCGGACGCCAGGTCCAGGGGCGACCAGTTCGCGACCATCGCCAAGGGCGCCTCCGGGTCGGTGCGCCGGTCCTCCTCCTCACGGAACAGGCCGTCGGCGTCGGTCCGACTCTCCAGGAAGGCGATCGCCCGACGGGCCACGGGGAGCATCGCTCGCGCGAATCCGGTGTCGCCGGTGTGGAGGTGGTGGTCGGCGAGGGCGGCGATCCAGAAGACGGTGAAGCCGTGAATGCTCACGTCGTGGAACAGGGAGACGTCCGGTCCCACACGTCTCAGGGCCAGGTCGGGGTCGGGGCCGTTCTCCGGGACCCGCCACCCGTCGGCCGGGCCCGGATCATCGGGGTGTTCGGGGTCGCCGTGGACCAGGTGGGAGGCGGCCGCGGGAAGGGAACCATCGGGGTTCTGGATCCAGCCGAAACGGCGTAGCGACTCGCGCACCAGCCACCCGTAGTCGCTGCTCTGCCGGTAGCCGGCCAACGCCTGCATGTGCAGATCGCCCATGAAGATGACCCGGTCGAAGGGGGTGGTGAGCATCCAGGGGCTCGGCCCCTCGGGTGCTCCGGGCAGATCGCTGTCCTCACTGACAGAGGCCAGGTCGCCGGTGTGGGCGCCACCGTGCCAGGCCAGGTTCACCAGCGCGTCGTCGGAGAGGAA
Source organism: Nocardiopsis alba DSM 43377 (assembly GCF_000341225.1). Classification (GTDB taxonomy): domain Bacteria; phylum Actinomycetota; class Actinomycetes; order Streptosporangiales; family Streptosporangiaceae; genus Nocardiopsis; species Nocardiopsis alba. The sequence goes on along the minus strand of NZ_ANAC01000034.1, from coordinate 18,178 downwards.
GTGCCCGTCGCGGGCGACCGGGTAGACCGTGGAGCATATCCGGACGTGGTCGATCACGGCCTCGCCCGGACCGTCCAGGGTCAGGAGCAGATAGCGCGACTCGCGCTTGCCGTCGGCGACGAGGGTGGCGCGCCCTTCCCTGGGAGCGAAGAGGTCCACCCGCGACCAAGGGGCCGCGTCGGTTCCGAAGAAGGCGGCGATCCCGTCGCCTTCAGGGGAGAGTCGATCGCGGAACTGGGCGTGGGCCACCCTCAGCGGGGCTCCGGCGATCCGTTCGACCACCACTTCCAGGCGTCCCATGGCGAGCAGCCCCAGGTCGACGATCACCGAGGTGCCGTGGCGCTCCGCGGTACGCAGAACCAGGGGCTCTCCCCCTTCGACGAGAAGCCGCTCGGGGTCGGGGGCTCCCGCGGGGTCCCTTTCGACGGTGACGTGGGCGGGACCGAGGAGCGGGGTGTCCGGTAGGACCACGAGGTCGCGCCAGGAGGGATCCTCGGGCAGAGGCGTCCGTGAGAGTTCCTCGGCGTCGATCTTCCCGTCCTCTTCTGCTCTGTTCATGGGTTCGACACTAGAAAGCTCCACTGAGACGATCCATGATCCTGAGTCCGTTCTTCCTTCGTGAGACGCTCACCGATCTAGACTTTCGCCATGGATCTGTTGAGCGACGTGGCCACCTCCATGCGCGCGGGGACCCCGGGCTCGGCCCGGATCGAGGCGCACGGCCCCTGGGGGTGGTATCTCCCCGGAGATCCCGGTGTGGCGGGCTTCATGGCCGTCCTGAGCGGCACCTGTCGTCTGTTCCCGGACGAAGGGGAGCCCCTCTCCTTGGGGCCCGGCGACATCGTCTTCTCCCCGCACGGCGATGGCTACGGGTTGAGCGACGGGCCACTCGAGCCGGAGTCGACCCTGGAGGAGGCCAGGCCGGGCGAGGGCGGCTTCCGCTGGTACGTCTACGGCGAACCCGGCCCTCACCCGCCCACGGTGTTCGTCGCCGGCGGGTACCGACTGGACCGTGAACGCTCGCATCCGCTGCTCACCGCCCTCCCCGCACAGATCCACGTCCGGGACGGCGGCCCGGCGATCGCGCGCGTCCTGAAGGATCTGGACGAGGAGACCGTCGTCGACCGACCGGGGTCGGACGCCCTCCTCCCCCTCCTCCTGGACACGTTGCTGCTGTACGTCCTGCGCGCCTGCCTGGATCCGCGCCCGGGCCACGGCACCGGAGGGTGGGCCCGGGCGTTGGCCGATCCGGGCACGGCCTCCGCCCTGGCCGCGCTGCACCGGGACCCGGCCGCCCCGTGGACGGTGGCCTCCCTCGCGGAGGAGGCGCGCATGTCGCGCGCGACCTTCGCCCGCCGTTTCTCCGCCCTGACCGGCCTGTCCCCGATGCGCTACGTGACCTGGTGGCGGATGAACACCGCCCGGGGGTTGTTGCGCGACACCGATCTGTCGGTGGAGGAGGTCTCCTCCCGGGTGGGGTACGGATCCCCCTTCGCCTTCTCCCACGCGTTCCGACGCGCCCATGGCGAGGCGCCACTGCGCTACCGGAACGTTCGACGCCTCGGCGCGGGCAAGGGCTCGACACCCCACCACACCTCTGAAAGTTCCCTATAGTGATTTAAAAGTAGACATAATGACCAATATAGATGACTATAGGGAGTGATACGCCCCTTCATGGTCGCCGACCGTGACGTGAGAACCGGAGGCCCCTGATGAACGACCGACCTCGTACCCCTCCCACCGCCGACGTCGACGCCCCGCGCGCCAGGATGCGCGCCGACCTGGTCACGGCGATGCGGGAACGGCGCCGCGAGACCGTCTCCGCGCTGCGCACCGCCCTGGCCGCCCTGGACAACGCCGAGGCCGCGCCCGCGCCGGAGACCCCGAGCACCACCGTGAACGAGCACGTCGCCGGGTCCCGGTCCGGGGTCGGTTCCACCGAGGCCCCGCGTCGCGTCCTGTCCGCCGACCGGGTGCGGGCCCTGCTGAACGAACAGATCGAGGAGCGGACCGTCGAGGCCGACCGCTACGAGGCCCACGGACGACACGACGCGGCGCGCCGGCTCCGAACCGAGGCCGACGCGCTCCGCCCCTATCTCTAGATCGCGTCGACGTTCACGAGGCGCCGAGGAAGACGCGCATGCTCGTCGAGGCCCGCACCGCCATCTCCCGAGGGCCGGGCGCGCGAAACCGACCGGACGTTTTCCCGGTCATGGGCATGCCCTACCCGTGGAAGCGGGTACCGGTCCCTCATGGGCGGCCACCCCGGGATCGTCCCACGCGTGGCGGAGGAGGTCTCGTGAGTCCGTGGTCCGTACGCGTCGCGACCGCCGCCCTGTGCCTGACCCTGACCGCGGGGTGTTCGTCCTCCCCCGAACTCGGCCCTCCGGAGGAGCGCGTCTACGACCTCGTGCCCGAACCGTTGGTCATCGAAGGGGACTTCGCGACGATCGACCTGGTCCCCTCCGAGCGCGAGGGGCTCCGGGTGACCCGTGAGGACTCGGGCCAGGCCGGCGGCGAGTGGGGGCTGGAGGGCGACACCCTCACCCTGGGGGCCGACTGTTCCCTGCTCTCGGAGTGCCGGGTCCGCTACGAGGTCGCCCTGCCCGCCTGGACCACGACGACGATCCGCACCGACGGCGGCCCCGTGTCCGCCACCGGTCTGGACTCGGCGTTGCAGGTCAACACCGACACCGGCGCCATCGCGATCTCCGACGTCTCCGGACCGATCGACCTGACCTCGAACGGGGGCGCGATGCGTCTCGACCGGATCCGCTCCGGTGTCGTCCGCGCCGCGACCGACACCGGGGCCATCGACGCCTCCCTCGTCGAAAGGCCCGAGGAGGTGGAGGTCAGCACCAACTCCGGCACGGCGACGATCGTCCTGCCCGAGGGTCCCTACGCGGTGTTCGAGACCCCGGGGAACGGGGAGATCCTCGCCGAGGTCTCCGTGGACGACTCCGCCGACGCCACCGTCAACGCCCGGACCGAGAACGGCAGGATCACCCTGCGTCCCCACGGCTGACCACCGGCCCGGTGTACCGCGACGTCCCGCAGGGCAGGAGGCCGATGACGATCCCCCACGAAGGCATCCCCCATGCGCCTGGAGTACATCGACCGACTGAGGAACCTGGGTATCCTGGCCCTCTTCCCCTTCCACACCGCGCGCGTCTTCGACGCCTCGGAGTCCTTCTATGTCCAGGGGCGGCCCGACCCCCTGCTCACCACGCTCATACCGGTGCTCTCCTGGCTGCTCCCCCTGCTGTTCGTCCTGGCGGGGATGGCCGGTCGGTACTCGCTGGGCGTGCGCACGCCAGAGGCCTACGTCCGCGAACGGCGTCGGAGGCTGCTGTACCCGTTCCTGTTCGGTATCGCGTTGATCGTGCCCCCGCAGGCCTACTACGCGACCCTCCACCACGGGGGCGACCCCGGCGGTCCGGTGGCCTTCCTCCGGTCGTACTTCACCGACCTGTCGGACTGGTCCGAGTACGAGGGCGGGTTCGCCCTGGGGCACCTGTGGTTCGTCCTGTTGCTCTACGGGCTGGCCACGCTCCTCCTACCGTTGATCGGGCTGATCGAACGGCGCGATCCCTCCTCCGGGCCCTTGAACCACCCGATCGGCATGGTCGCGCTGCCCGGGGCGTCGTTGGCCGTCCTCGCCCTGATCCCCGGTGTGCTGGGCAAGAACCTCGTCGTGTTCGCGGCGTTCTTCGTCCTCGGACATCTGTTGGTGCGGGACCCGGCGACGATGGAGGCGGTGGTGCGGCGGCGGCTACCGCATCTGTTCCTGGGCCTGGTCGGGGTGATCGGGCTGCTGACCGAGTCGCTCACGGTGGGCTCCGGGCAGAGCCCCCTGTCCGACTCATGGCGTACGGCGCTGTGCTGGGCGGCGGTACTGGCGGTTCTCGGCTACGGACGGCGGTACATGGACCGGGGCACCGCCTTCGACTCCTACTTCTCCCCCGCCGCCTTCCCCGTGTACGTGCTGCATCAGACCTTCCTGGTGATCATCGCCCACCACGTGATCGCCCGTGCCGACCACGGCGGGTGGCCCTTTCTCGCGATCATGACGGGTTCCCTGGTGGCGAGCCTGATCGGTTACGAACTGGCCCGGCGGGCCCGGTGGACGCGATTCGTCCTGGGAATACCGGAGCGCACCCGACCACGACGTTCGAAGGCCTCGCCCACGGGGTGAGCGGCTCGGGTGGTGGGCGGTGTGACCTGGCACGACCTCATGTCCTAGAATCTCCCCCATGTCCGGTCCCGCATGGTTCCTGTGCATGGCGCTGATCTCCATGTCACTGACCAGCACCGATGACGGCCTCTGTCGCCGCCGGTGCCGTTCCGGCGTGCGCTGACCCGACTCGTCCCGTCTCCGCGCTCCCCCGCGGCACCGGTGTGCCTCCCCTTCCCACGCGACCCCGTCGCCCCTCCGTTCGCACCGGAACCGCCCGCGTCGGCGTACCGGGCGATGGACCCGTCCCGGCCGTCCCGGCCCTCGGCGCGGGGTCGCACCGCCCCATCACGTCTGGACCTCCTCTCCCATGACCACGACACCCACTGATCCGGTCGGAGAAGCCGACTCCGTCGATCGACCGGTCGCGGCCTCACCCGCGCTCTCCCTGAACTGGCGTCCCACCCTCTCCGTCCCACCGCCCCGGGCACCCGAGGCCGAACCGGTCCGCTGGTGGCCGTTGGGCGTCGCGCTGATCGGCGCCCTCGGTCTGGCCGCCTTCGTGTGGTCCGAACACGGCGCCCTGCCCGCCGTCCTGCTGCTCCTCGGCGTCGGCCTGGGCTTCACCCTCTTCCACTCGCGTTTCGGGTTCACCTCGGCCTGGCGCCAGTTCCTCGCCGTGGGCAACGGGACCGGCCTCCGCGCCCACGCGGTCCTGCTCGGCACCACGGCCACACTGTTCGCCCTGGTCATCGGGACCGGAACCGGGTTGTTCGGCAACGAGCCCGCGCCCTCGGCCGGTCCGATCGGCATCGCCCTGTTCGCGGGGGCGTTCCTGTTCGGCATCGGCATGCAGCTCGGCGGCGCCTGCGCCTCGGGCACGCTCTTCGCGGTCGGCTCCGGACAGTCCGCCATCCTGATCACGCTGTTCGGCTTCATCGTCGGTTCGGTGATCTACTCGGCCGCCTGGCCCCTGGTCGCCGACCTGCCCCAGATCCCACCGATCCTGCTCTCCGACCACGTCGGCTGGGGCGGTTCCTGGGCGATCACGATCGCGGCGCTGATCGCGATGGTCGTGGTCACCCGCGCCGTCCAGAACCGCCGCGTCCCGCCGCCGGTCGGCGCCCCGCCCTCGGCCGCCGGCCTCGCCCGGATCCTGCGCGGAAGCTGGCCGCTGGTCGCGGGCGCGCTCATGCTCGCCGTCCTGGGCGCCGCCGTCCTCGTGGTCTCCGGAGGAGCCTGGGGCATCACCTCGGCCTTCAACCTGTGGGGCGCCAAGGCGCTCCAGCTGCTCGGGTTCCACCCCGAGACCTGGGCCTTCTGGGACCGTCCCGGCCAGGCCGAGCAGCTCGCCGCCCCGATCCTCCAGGACAAGAACAGCCTCACCGACATCGGCATCATCCTGGGCGCCGCCGTGGCTGCGAGCGCGGCCGGCACCTGGAAGCTGCACACCGGTCTGAGCTGGAAGCTGGTCGCCGCCGGTCTGATCGGCGGCATCCTGATGGGGATCGGCGCCCGACTGGCCGGCGGCTGCAACATCGGCGCCTACCTGGCGGGGATCGGCTCGGGCAGCGTCCACGGCTGGCTGTGGGCGGTCTTCGCCCTGGCCGGGACCTGGGTGGGTCTGCGCGCGCGTTCCCTCTTCGGCCTGGGCGTGCCCAAGCCGAGCGACAGCGTCTGCTGATCGGGGCCCACGCGTGTTCTCGGCCACGGTAGTCTGCGCCCCACACCGACGACGAGGGGACCGAGGATGACCGAGGTCGAGAACCTGCCCGAACGCAGCGTGCCGGTGGCCCGGGCCCTGGAGGGGCTCGGGGCCACCGGCCGGGTACGCGCGCTGCCGGCCTCCACCCGCACCGCTGCCGAGGCCGCGGCGGCCCTGGACTGCGAGGTGGGCGCGATCGCCAACAGTCTGGTGTTCATGGCCGACGGGCGACCGCTGCTGGTGATGACCAGCGGTGGACATCGCGTGCACGTGGGCCGGCTCGCCGAACGGCTGGGGCGTGACGAGATCCGCCGGGCCACCCCCGAGGAGGTCCGGGCCGCGACCGGCCAGGCCATCGGAGGGGTCGCCCCCATCGGCCACCCCGCGCCGGTGGAGACCGTGGTCGACGTCGCCCTGGCCGACCACCCCACCCTGTGGGCGGCGGGCGGGACCCCGAACACGATCTTCCCGCTGACCTACGCCGAGCTGGTCCGGATCACCGGCGGCGCGGAGACCGCGGTCGACTGACCCACCGTGTACGGGTCACGGGGTCCCCGCCCGTTCGGGAAGGATCCTGCTCCCCGCCAGGGCGACGAGACCGGCGAGGGCCCCGACGACCGTGCCGGTGACCAGGCCGCTCACGACCGCGGCGCCGCGGGTGATCACCTCATGGGCCAGGGGCGGCAGAGCGCTCAGGGAGCCGCCGAGTCGGGGTGGCTCCCCCTCCCAGGCGACGTTCCACAGGATCTGGTGGCCGATCACGAGCATCAGCCCATACAGCGCCCCCACCACCAGGAGTGTGACGAACGGGTTCGGCGCCCGGCGCCCTAGGACCACGGCGATCCACACCAGGGGCGGGACGAACACGAACAGGGCGTTGACGAACGTGCCCTCGCCGATCAGGCCGAGGTCGTGCAGGATCACCCGCGGCGCGGCGAGCGCCGCCAGCAGGATCAGGACCGGTGGGGAGAGCCCCGGAGCGAGGCGATGCGTCGTACTCATGCCCCCATCCTGCGAAGAGGAGGGGGCGTCCGCGTCGGCCCCGGGTCCCGGGCGAGTACGCCCGAACGTGTAGTCCGGGTGCGTCCGACGTGGACCACGGTCACCCTTCCGTACGGTACGGTCACCGAGGACACCGGGCGGTCGCCCGGCTCGGGAGGGACGCTCACATGACCAGGAACGGTCGGCTCATGACCGCCGTCGGTATCGCACTGGCCCTGATCGTCGGTTTCGGGGCCGGATGGCTCACACATGGCACCGTCTCCGGCCCTCCCGAACCGGCGGCGGGTCAGGCGCCCCAGGGGAACCATCCCGACGACGTCGAGGACCGGCCCGAGACCGGGTTCGAGACGGTGACCGTCGACCTGGACGAGACCCACGACCTCGGAGACGGCTTCTCCGTCCGGCTGACCCGCTTCGAGCGCGGCGTGGAGGAGGGCGGGGTCGACCCCACCACCGGCCGGGAGGGCGACCTGCCGTACGTGTCATGGCGGGTGGAACTCGACAACGAGAGCGACGAGACCGTCCAGACCGGCGTGGTCACCCGGTCCTGCGCGGTGGGCGACCCCCTGCGCGAATCGGGCTCCCCCGCCCTGGGCGACAGCGCGCATCCGCCCGAGAGCCTGGAGCCGGGCCAGTCCGGATACTGGGACGAGGACTGCTGGGTGGAGGAGGGCGACACCCGGATCCAGTACACGATCGAGTTCCAGGACCAGGACTTCATGCCGATCTACCCGGCCGTGACCTTCGCGGGCACCCTGGACTGATCCGGAAGGCGGGGCCTGGACACCGTCACCACCGGTGGAACAATGGTGGTCGTGACACACCAGGACTCGGAGACGCCCGACCCCGTTCAGGACGACCCGGAGGTGGGACCGCCCGCCCGGAGCGCCGTGGGGGTCCCCGCCGTACTCAACAGCGTGCGCCATGTCGGCGACCAGGCGGGGATCCGACGAGGTCTCCCCGCCATGCTCGCCGTCAACCAGAAGCGCGGTTTCGACTGTCCCGGCTGCGCCTGGCCCGATCCCGACAAGCGGCACAAGGCCGAGTTCTGCGAGAACGGCGCCAAGGCGGTGGCCGAGGAGGCCACCCGGCACACCGTGGACGCGGACTTCTTCGCCCGCCACCCGGTCGCGACCCTGGCCGAACGCTCCGGCTACTGGCTGGGCCGGCGGGGGCGGCTCACCGAACCGATGTACCTGCCCGAGGGCGGCACCCACTACGAGCCCATCACCTGGGACGCCGCCCTGGACATGATCGCCGAGGAGCTGCGCTCCCTCGACTCCCCCGACGGCGCGGTGTTCTACACCTCGGGCCGGACCGGCAACGAGGCGGCCTTCGCCTACCAGTTGCTCGCCCGCCGGCTGGGCACCAACAACCTGCCGGACTGCTCGAACATGTGCCACGAGTCGTCCGGTTCGGCCCTGACCGAGACGCTGGGCGTGGGCAAGGGCAGCGTGTCCCTGGAGGACGTGCACCAGGCCGACCTGCTCATCGTCGCCGGCCAGAACCCGGGCACCAACCATCCCCGTATGCTCAGCGCCCTGGAGAAGGCCAAACGGTCGGGGGCGCGGATCGTCACCGTCAACCCGCTCCCCGAGGCGGGCATGATCACGTTCCGCAACCCGCAGCACGCCCGAGGTCTGGTCGGGCGCGGCACCGAACTGACCGATCTGTTCCTCCAGATCAAGGTCGGCGGGGACCTGGCCCTGTTCAGCGCGGTCGACCGGCTGCTGTTGGAGGCCGACCGGCGCGGCGAGGACGTGCTGGACCGGGAGTTCGTGGAGACCTTCACCCACGGTTTCGAGGAGTTCTCCCAGGCCCTGCTGAGCGAGCCCGAGACGGAGTTCTGGGAGCGCACCGAGCGCGACACCGGCCTGTCGCGGGCACAGATGGAGGAGCTGGTCGCGATGGTGACCTCCTCCGAGCGGATCGTGGTGTGCTGGGCGATGGGGCTGACCCAGCATCGGCATTCGGTGCCGACCATCCGCGAGGTGGTCAACTTCCTGCTGCTGCGCGGCAACGTGGGTCGTCCGGGCGCGGGCGTGTGCCCGGTGCGCGGCCACTCGAACGTGCAAGGCGATCGGACGATGGGCATCTTCGAACGCCCCTCCGAGGCCTTCCTGGACGCCTTGGGCGCGGAGTTCGGTTTCGAACCGCCACGTGAACACGGCTACGACACGGTCGAGGCGATCCGGGCGATGTCCCGGGGCGAGGTCGGCGTGTTCTTCGCGATGGGCGGCAACTTCGTGTCCGCCTCGCCCGACACCGAGGTGACCGAGGAGGCGATGCGTCGGGTCGGGTTGACGGTGCACGTGTCCACCAAGTTGAACCGTTCGCACGTGATCACGGGGGCCAGGGCGCTCATCCTGCCCGCGCTGGCCCGCAGCGACCGCGATCTGCACGAGGGCCGCCCTCGGTGGGTGACGGTGGAGGACTCGATGGGCGAGGTGCACGCCTCGCACGGGGTCCTGCCTCCGCTGTCGGAGCACATGTGGTCCGAGGTCGACATCGTCCGGGGTCTGGGACGTCGCCTGTTCGGGAACTCCCCCATCGACTGGGACGGGATGGCCGACTACGACCGTGTGCGCGACCACGTGGCCGCGGTGATCCCGGGCTTCGAGGACTTCAACGCCAAGGCGCGCCGCCCCGGAGGGTTCACCCTGCCGCACGCGCCCCGGGACGACCGGCGGTTCCCGACCGCGACGGGGCTGGCCAACTTCACGGTCAACGGCACCTACGCGCCCCGGGTGCCCGAGGGGAGGCTGCTGTTGCAGACCCTGCGCTCGCACGACCAGTACAACACCACGATCTACGGGCTGGACGACCGCTATCGGGGGATCAAGGACGGCCGCCGGGTCGTGCTCGTCAACCCCGAGGACGCCGCCGAACTGGGGCTGGTCGACGGCGCCTACACCGACCTGGTCGGCGAGTGGTCGGACGGCCGCGAACGGCGCGCCCCGAGGTTCCGGGTGGTGCACTACCCGACGGCGCGGGGCAGCGCCGCCGCCTACTATCCGGAGACCAACGTGCTGGTGCCGTTGGACTCCACCGCCGAGGTGAGCAACACCCCCACCTCCAAGTCGGTGGTGGTGCGCTTCGAGCCGTCCGCCGAGGGCTGAGTCGGGCGGGGCCCGTACCCGATGGCGCCCCGCCCCCTCAACGGCGTTTGAAGGAACGCCCGGGACGTCCCCACCTCAGCCGCCAATGGGGCCGCCAGCTCAGCCATGGCAGCCACGGCTCCCCCTGGGGGCTGGGGATCGTGGGGTCCTCCATCTCCCCTTGGAGCACGTCCTCGACGTCCTCGAAACGGATGCCGGCGAACACCATGATGTCGCTGGCGACCATCTCCACCGCCAGATGGGTGGCCTGGGTGACGGGGTCGTCGTCGGGGGAGGCCGCGCCGTAGCCGCGCGCCGCGGTCAGGGCCTGTTCGACCGCCTGTTCACGCGCCTGTCTGCTGCTGAGGTCGTCGGCGAGGATGGCGAGCACGGCGGCCATGTCGCACACGATGGGCGCGAGTTCCCGGCGTTCCTCGTCCCCCATGGAGGTGGTGGTCCGGGCCAGGAACAGACAGCTCTCCCCCAACAGGATGAGGCGTTCGATGATCTCGTCCTCGTCCATGACCGGCTCGGTGTCCCCCCATCTGAGGGTGGACAGACGGACCGTGGACATGCTGCTCTCCCGCGCCCGGCTGAGTTCGGCCATGGGTCGGCTCAGATCGCCCAGACGGTTGACCATCTGTTCGTTGGCGTCGTCGCCGTCCTGCTCCAGGGAGTGACCCACGGCGTCGAGCATGCGCGCCATCTCGTTCAGGGCGTCCTCCTCGATCCGTCTGAGGAGGGCGACCAGGCGGGCCGGAAAGAGGAGTTGGCTGAAGAGCAGGGCCACCCCGGCTCCGATGAGCGCGTCGACGAGCCGCCCCGGACCGGGGTTGCTCCCGGTGACGAAGATCGTGGTGAGGATGGCGCTGGAGGCGGCCTGACCGATCACGATCCGTTCGGCGCCGACGGCCACGGCGACCATCATCGCCAGGCTCATCGCCACCGCCATGGCCATCGTGTCGAAGGCCGTGAAGAAGACGGCCGCCTCACCGCAGAGGATGCCGATGAACACCCCGGCCAGGAGTTGGAGGGCCCTGGCCCCGCGTTCCCCTCCCGAGGCGTTGAGCGCGATGACCGCGGCGATCGGCGCGAAGAAGGGGTAGTGGTCGTTGATCAGACCACCGGCGATGGTCCAGGACAGCACCGCGGCGATGACGGCGAGGATGATCGTGGAGGCGTGGGCGGAGAGACGTTCGCTCGTCTCCACCACCAGGTGCCGCAACCGCTGCCTGTGGACGCGCCCCCCGATGAGCGGCTCTCCCATGTTCTCCTCACCGACGAAGGGATAAGGCCTTCGGGGGGTGGGGGTCTCATTGTTACCGGTCGAAGGCGGACAAGGGCGGATTCGCCATGCCGGGTGTCGTGTTCTCCTCTCGGACCGGGGCGGGTCGCCGTCCGCCCCGGTCCGGGGGTTCAGGCCCGGCGTTCGGCGTCGCGGGCCAGGAGCGCGCGCAGTCCGAGTTCGTAACCGGTGATCCCGCAGCCGGCCACGTAGCCGGCGACCACGGGGGCGGTCACCGAGGTGTGCCGGAACGCCTCGCGGGCGTACACGTTGGAGATGTGCACCTCGACCACGGGGGCCTCGATGGCGTCGATCGCGTCGCGCAGGGCGATGCTGTAGTGCGCGTAGGCTCCGGGGTTCATCACCACCCCCAGCCGGTGGCGCGACTCGTGGATGTGGTCGACCATGGTGCCCTCGCTGTTGCTCTGGGCGCAGACCACCTCGACCCCCAGTTCCCGGCCGAGGACGCGCACCCGTTCCTCGATCTCGGCCAGCGTGGTGGTTCCGTACTGCTCGGGGTCCCGGGTGCCCAGGAGGTTGAGGTTGGGTCCGTTGAGCAGCAGGACGGTACGGGAGAGGTCGGTCATCGGTCGTGCCTTCTGTCGTCGTGGTGGTCGAAGGGCACCAGGGTAGCCCCGGGCGGGATTCCCCCGCCCCGCGCCGGGAGCGCCGGAACCGTGTCCGACGCTCCCGGAGGGGCGAGGTCACCGGGGCCGGTCGACCGAGGTCACCGCTCCCCGTCCTCCGCCAGGACGTGGTGGGCGTAGTCCTCCATCGCCGCGCGCTGGTAGTCGGCGAGCCCCGGGGCCACCTTCTCGTGCACCTCGCGCCAGGGCCCTTCCTCGGCGTAGACCCGGCCCAGGTGGGCGAAGGCCGCCGCGTCGGGGGTCCACATGCGGGTGAGCCCCCGGTGGAGGTCGGCCACCTCCGCGCGCACGGCCGGGTCGTCGACCGGGGTGCCCGCCCTCAGGTGGGCGGCCATGCGCTCCATCCTCTCCACGGCCTCGGCCCGCATCCGGTCGGCCTCCTCCGGGGACATCTCCTCGGTCGCGGCGCGGGCCCGCTCCCACTGCTCGGGCCACGTGCTCCGGGCCCGCTCCTCGTAACGGCCGGCGTCGAAGCCCTCGAAGAGCTCCTCGGGTCGGATGGCGTTCACGTCGTCTCCTTCCAGCGCGTCGACGGTGCGACGCACGGTCTCGATGAGGGTGTCCAGACGTCCGCGTTCGGCCTCCAGGGTGCTCAGGTGCCCGCGCAGGGCGGTCACCTCGTCCCGTTCGTCGTCCAGGACCCGACGGATCTCGGCCAGGCCCAGCCCCAGTTCGCGCAGGAGCAGGATCCGCTGGAGTCGGCGCAGTTCACGCCGTCCGTAACGGCGCCGCCCGCCGGGGTCGACGTCCTCGGGCTCCAAGAGTCCGATGTGGTGATAGTGCCGCAGGGTCCGAGAGGTCACCCCGCTCATGCGGCGGACCTCGCTCACCGACCAGGACATCCGTCCCCCTTCTCGGGCCGGTACCTCCGACCCGGGAACGACGTTAGATCTTGACGTCGCGTCAACCGCAAGCGTGGAACTCCCCGCCCCCGGGTGCGGTCAGATGGCCTCGCGGCGCTGGAGGTGGAGGAAGGCGGCCCAGCCGGGGAGCACCGGGAACCAGAAGGTGAGCACTCGGAACAGCAGGACGGCGGGCAGGGCCACCGCCGCGGGGATCCCGGCCACGGCGGTGAGCCCGCCGATCAGCGCGGCCTCCACCGCCCCCAGCCCGCCCGGGGTGGGCGCGGCCGAACCGATCGCGTTGCCGGCCAGGAAGACCACGGCGACGGCGACCAGGTCCACCTGGAGTCCGGGGTCGGCGAAGGCCAGGACCGAGAAGTGCAGGCACAGGACGAAGGCCACGGTCAGCAGGAAGGTGCCGCCCACGCCGAGCAGCAGACTCAGCGGACGTTGGAACATGTCCAGCAGCCGGGGCAGGACCCCGCTCAGGTAGGGGCGCAGCCTCTTGGTGACGGCCCGCCTCATTCGGGGGTGCAGCAGCACCGCGGCCACGGCGGCGGTGCCCAGGATGCTGATGACGGCGACGGTCGGCGAGGGGGTGAACCCGCTCCAGTAGGAGGTCCCGGTGAGGTAGGCGCAGATCAGCAGGAGGGGGACGTGCACGAGGAAGCCCACCAGCTGGGTGAGGCCCACCGCGGACAGGGCCAGGGGCGTGGGCACCCCCGCCTTGATGACGTACCTGCCGTTGATCGCGATCGATCCGAGCCCCGCCGGGGCGGCGATCCGCACGAAGGAGGCGGCGTACTGCACCAGGACCGTCCGCCACCACGGCAGCGGGGCCGGTACGAAACCGACCAGCACCATGGCGGCGGCGATCATGCAGGTGGTGGCCATGGCGAACGCGGCCAGGGCCCACCACGGATCGGCGTGGCGGATCGTGGCCAGGTCGACCCCGGCGAGCTGGTAGACGAGGATCAGGCCGACGGCGGTGGCCACGACCACGCTGACGATGGTGCGGGGGCGCATCCGCTCCAGCCGCGCCGGCTCGGCGGGGGCCTGGGGGGCGATCGTCGCGAGGTGGCGTCTCAGGCGGGCGAGCAGCCCCCGGTCGCGGCGGCGCAGCTCGGAGCGCAGACCGTTCGGCAGACCCGGGGGTTGGAGCAGGGGCAGGACGGCGGCGGTGGTGTCCACCCCCAGGGCCCGGACCGCCGAGTCCACGGCGCGTTCGACGCCCACGTGGGAGGCCAGCAGGGTGAGCATCGCGGCGGTGTCCAGAGATGTGCGCAGAGGAGGGGCGGCCACGGAGCCGTGGTCGAAGCCGGTCAGGGCGGCCTCCAGGACGCCGTCGGGGAGGTCGTCACGTACCCCGACCGTGGTCCCGTTCAGGTCTCCATGGGCGACGCGGCGCCGGTGGAGCATGATGAGCGTCCGCCACAGGTCGGCGAGGAGGGCGTCGGTGACCTCGGAGGCCTCCAGCGTGTCCAGGGAACGGATCCGGGCGCGTTCGCGGGCCAGGAGGACCGTTCCGGGTGAGAGCTCCCCCAGGGCCAGCACCCGGGGCGCGCGCACCCCGGCGTCACGGGCCGAGGCGCTCATCAGGGCGGCGTGCTCGGCGCGTCTGCGGGAGCCGTAGAGGATGCGCGGCGCGACGGGTCCTCGCAGGAGCAGCAGGTCTCGCAGGCGTCGCCAGAACCCGTCGCCGTTCTCCGTGCTGAGGACGGTGAGCTCGGCACGACCTCCGTCGTCCAGATCGGCGAGGTAGAGGGGGTCCCCCTCGCGATCCGTGCCCGAGGGGGTGATGTGGTCGGCGATCAGACCGAAACGGCGAAGTTCGTCCCGGATTCGTTCGATGTCCGGCGGGGTCACCCGGGTACCGACGACGTAGTCGGCCAGAGCGGCGCAGGTGAACCCGACGAGGACGGTGAAGAGGACGGCGAGGATGCTGCTGACCCCGGCCATGATCGCGATGACGGCGATCAGGGCGTTGGTGCCCCACAACAGGGAGCGCACCCGCGGTTGCCCGGTGGGCATGGTCCGGGTGAACGCGATCCCGGCCGCGACGTAGCCCAGGGTGGCGGCGGTGAGGACGTCGTCGGGCAGCCCCGGCAACGGGGCCGCCCCCATGGTCGCGATCTCCAACTGCGCGTTGACGTAGGACGTCATGGCGTAGGCCGTGACCGCGCCGAACAGCGGGCGCAGCACGTCGCGCGGCCCGGCGACGATCAGGGTGCGCAGGACGACGTAGGAGATCAGGACGATGAGCAGGAGGTTGGCGCTCAGGGAGACGACGAAGAGCGACCCCCTCGGCAGTACCGCTCGGAGCTGGGAGGCGTCGTCCGTGGGGGCGCCGTCGGAGATCGCGTCGCTGACCAGGATCAGGAACAGCACGACCAGGATCAGGCCGGCGATCGCCGTCAGCAGGTCGACGGGTCTGCGCGGGGAGCTCACTGCCGTGCGCCCCGGGGCGGGGGCGGGAACGTCGGTCGGGGTTGTTGTCACAGGGACAAGCCTGCCCGACCCTTCGGGTTACGGACGTCAGGGGTGGTGGTGTTTCGTCCCTTCACCGCGGTGGGATCCCGGCATGACGACGCCGCCGGGCGGTGCCGGCGGCGTCGACGCGGTTCGGGTGCGGCTCGGGACGTCCCGCCGTCCCGTGACGGTCACCGGTCCCGGTAGCGGCGGCGGAAGCGCTCCACCCGGCCCGCCGTGTCCACCACACGGGTGTCACCGGTGTAGAAGGGGTGGCCGGCGCTGGAGATCTCGACGTCGACCAGCGGGTAGGTACGTCCGTCCTCCCAGGTGACGGTCTTGTCGCCGGTCATGGTGGACCGGGTCAGGAAGGAGAAGCCCGCGGCCCGGTCACGGAAGACGACGGGACGCAGCTCGGGGTGGATTCCGGTTCTCATGTGGGTCCCTCCTCGGGTGGGCTCGGCCGTGGTTCAGCGTTCCTCGCGGAACTCGACGTGACGGCGGAGCGCCGGGTCGTACTTGTTCAGGACCAGACGGTCGGGGGTGTTACGCCGGTTCTTACGGGTGACGTAGGTGGTGCCGGTGCCCCCGGTGGACTTGAGCCTGGTGACGGGTCGAACGTCATCGCGTGCCATGTGCGCCTCCCTGATCGGTGTCGCCCCCGTCAACCGAGAGAAAACCGTTTTCATTCCCGTGCTCGCCCTTCGTCCCTTCCACACACGGCCGGGCCCGGCGCCAGTACTGCCGATGCCCCTCCTCACGGACCAGGATCCCCACGGCGGCGAGCTCCTCGCGCAGCTCCGCCGCGTCCTCGGCGTCCTTCTCCTTGAGCGCCGTACGCCGGGAACGGAGCAGGGACTGGGCGTGCCCGTCGAGCTCGGGCATGCCGTCGGCCCAACGTCGGAACTCGTCCGCGTACGGGTCGCCCTCGTTCCAGGGGTGGCCGTGGGCGACGAAGGCCTCCCGCAGTCGCCGCTCGGGGTGATCGGTGCGCCATCGCCCCAGCTCGGCGGTGCGGGTGTCGAGCAGGACCAGGTCGTGACCGTCGACGAAGATCGCCCCGATGTCCTCTCGCGCGTACTCCTCACGCCTCTCGGAGGAGGTCAGCACGGCGCCTCGAGGCGAGACCTCGACGGCGACCATCTCCCCATGGGCCGTCAGGGCGAGCAGGAGGCCGGCCGCCAGCCCCACCGCGGCCAGGATCGAGGTGAGCACGACCCCTTGGAGACCGGCGAGCAGTGCGATCTGTTCGGCTCCGGGCATCATGGGCAGGGCGTGGACCCAGTCCGGAAGCCGCGTCGCCCATCCGGGCGCCAGGGACAGGAGCACCCCCGCTCCGGCGCCCAGCACGGGGAACAGGCCCCAGACGAACAGGCGCGTCCCGACCCCGGCCCTCACCACGGTCCTCGTTCCGGTTGTGGACACCGACACGACCCTCACCCCTCGCCCTCAACGATGTTCGACTGATTCCTAGTTGAACATATAGGATGCTGTACATGCAACCAGACAACTCCGAGGACGACCGGAAGCCCTCGTTCGTGGAAGAGGCCCGCCGCCGCCAGATCGTCACCGCCGCGATCGAGACCATCGCGGAGGAGGGGTACTCGAAGGCCTCGTTCGCCCGCATCGCGCGACGCGCCTCCATCAGTCCGGGGCTCATCACCTATCACTTCAAGACACGGGAACGTCTCCTGGCCGCGATCCTGCACCACATCGACTCGCGCCTGGACCGCGCGATGGAGGGCGGCCCCGAGCCCCTGGAGGGGTTCTCCGACGGCCTGGGGCGCATCGTCGGCGGGCACGTCCGCTACTGTTCCGAGCACCCCGAGGAGATGTCCGCCCGGCAGAACATCCTGAACGCCGACCTGCCCGAGGGGCTGCGCGCCTCCGTGGCCGGGACCCGCGACTCCGGCCGCGCCGAGCTGGCCGGGTTCCTCGCCGAGGGGGCCCGTTACGGGGAGTTCCGCGTCTTCGACCCCGAGGTGTTCGTCGACACCCTCTTCGCCGCCCTGAGCTCGGTCCCCCACCGGTTGGCCGAACTACCGAGAGAGCGCCACGAGGACTACGCCCGCGAGCTCGCCGAGCTCTTCGTACACGCGGCGGTCGCGCCCTCCCCGCCCGAAGGCACCCCACCCGAGGAGACGGGCTGAACCTCCCTCCGAACGGGGACGCACCACTCGTACGAGGGGAGGCCGCCACGGCCGTCGACCGGTGACATGCGAAATAAAGAGGGGGCGGTCACGGGGTCTCCCCCATGACCGCCCCCTTCGGAGAACGGCGCCCTTCGATCAGGCGGCCGTCCCCTTGCCCTCACGTTCGGCGTGACGCTCGGAGCGAAGACGCCGGGCCTCGTCCGGGTCCAGGATCGGCGCGGCCGTGAGCAGACGACGGGTGTAGTCGCTCTGCGGGTTCTCGTACACCGAGTCGCTGTCGCCCATCTCGACGACCTCGCCCTTGCACATCACCGCGACCCGGTCGCTGACCTGGCGCACCACCGCCAGGTCGTGAGCCACGAAGATGTAGGTCAGACCGAAGTCGTCCTGCAACTCCGACAGCAACCGCAGCACCTGGTCCTGCGTGGACACGTCCAACGCCGAGACCGGCTCGTCGCAGATGATCAGCTTCGGCTTGAGGATCAACGCCCGGGCGATCGCGATCCGCTGCCGCTGACCACCCGAGAACGCGTGCGGGAACCGGTTGTAGTGATCAGGCTCCAGACCCACGCGCGCCAGGAGCTCCTGCACCTGCGAGCGGATCTTCTTTCCGTCCCGCTCCCCCTGGACCTTCAGGGCGGTGCCGATGCTCTCACCGATGGTCAGACGCGGGTTGAGCGAGGAGTAGGGGTTCTGGAACACCATCTGGATGTCCCGGCGGAGCGGCCGCAGCCGGTGCTCCGACAGGTGGGTGATGTCCTGGCCCTCGAACTCCACGGTGCCCTCGGTGGGCTCCAGCAGCC
>NZ_ANAC01000033.1 GCF_000341225.1 Nocardiopsis alba DSM 43377 | reverse complement strand
CATCCTCATCTGCTACAAGCATCTGGCCAAGCACAGCGAGGACTTTTGAGATGAGCTCTAAAGCGTCTCGAAAGTCTTCGTGGACGCGTCCTTCTCGCTGGGTGTCGACCCAGAAGTTGACCAGTTCCCCTTTAGTTCCGAAGAGAACGTCCATTTTGTCCACATAGGGCCTTTTTGCGATCCGAGTTGCTCGCTCGATCTGCCCCACCAGGGATCCGGTTACACCTAGACGTTTGCCCACTTGAGCCAGGGAGAGCCCCAGCTCGCTGCGGTGTCGTCGTACTTCCTTGCCGAACGCTACCCACTTTTGTTTGACGTTCCCACTCATGAGAACAGTCAACAACAAAATGAAACATCTGACCACCCCAACCTTCAAGAAAGAACAGTTGCCTTGTTCTCATAGACCCTGGAGCTGGGGGTGTGCATAGTTTCCGTAGATGCTTCACAGCGCCACTTCAATCCACCCTGAAGCGGAAGGTGCTGCTGGGAAGAGCTGCCAGTCCGGTGACGCGAGTTGTTCAGCTTTGATGCATGACAGACGCCCACCGGGGCGTTCCGCGCGTTGGTGCGAACGAGACAAATAGAACGAAAAACGCCCTGAGCCGCTGCAACCCGGCTTCAGGGCGTGTGACCCACCCCGATCTGACCGAGGTGAGCTGCCATGAATTGTACTGCTCTGAGGCCGCGCCACGACAGGCCTTTGTCCTCTGCCTACCAAGTCCTTCGTTACCCCGACCCCGACAGGCTGGGCCTTCGGGTGCGGCACACGGTCGCGGCTCGTGCTGCTGCTCAGAATTGGGTGCGTCGGCATGCGGCTCGGGGGATCTCCAACCCGATGGCCGCGGCCGAGATCGCGAACCGGGCGTCGTTGATCGCGTGGGAGTTGATGGACAACGCCCATCAGCACTCGTATTCGGGCGCTCCTGATCAGACGCTCACGCTGATGCTGGAACGTTCGCGCTACCTGCTGTCGATCACGGTCACCGACGCCGGACCCACCCCCGGTCGTAAGAAGCTCTCCTTTCCGGAGCAGAAGAGCCACGGCGGTGGCCTGGGTCGGGTGGCTTCACTCTCCTTCTATTGGGACTGGGACGGATGCGCAGGCCTACCGGTCACGGTCAAGGCCCGGATCGAACTTCCCTGACCAGCACCAAGGAGAACACCGTGAGCATGATCCCGACACAGGTCCGACGCACCCTCCCACCCACCACACCCACTCCATCGGTACAGCGGGGCAGGCACGCCCAGCCGTCCCGGAGGGGCACGTATGCCCCGACAGCCCGGGCGGGGACCCTCACCCGCCCCAAGGCCGCTGATACCTCCACTACCTCGGTCATCCCGAAGGTTCGGAAGAGCTGGTTCGGTCTTCGGCGCCGGTTCGCGCACTGGGCCGGGTTCCTTTCGGCCCCCGAACCCGAGCGTCCTGTCCCGCCGAAGCCTCCGGTCCCTCTTCCCCGGCGCACCCCTCGGCCCCCGTCTGGCCCACCGGCTCCCGCTTCAGGGGTGACGGAGCAGAGCGCGGCCGCGGAGTTGAGTGCGCTGCGGCTGTTGGGCCGGTTGAGCGTCCAACAGCGATTGGCTCGGGTCGACCACCGGCTAAGCCTGGCCCGGCTGCTGGTCGACGGGATCTTGGACGAACGCTCCCGCGTGGAACGGCAACTACGCGAAGCCGAACAAGCTGAACAGGACGCCGGCACCCAGGAGCTCGGGGTCGCGGTCAAGCGCTACCTCGCCATGGGAGGTCGGACATGGACGACCTCCTGACCCCCGCCCAGGCCGCCTTGCAGTGGGGGGTGTCGTATGCGACCGCCGCCCGCTGGGCCCGCGAAGGCACCATCCCCGCACTCCATGTGGGCCGTCGTTACTACTACCTCCAGGGCACCGTCGACCACGTCCAGCGAGCCCGCACCACAGGCACCGCCCCCTATCCGAACCACCACGCGAACGCGGGAGTAGCGATGACCATGACCTGGGGCGCGGCCCGCAGCGGAACCCTGCTCGACCGTGAGGAATGGGCGTTGACCAACGCGGCACGCACCTTCGACTACCTGGACTACGGCAAGGATTCCTGGAGCCAGGACCGCCACGTCGCGGTCAAGATGGCCGAGGCCTCACCCGGCCTGGCGGGGCAGATGTTGGTGCACCGCAAAGCCCGTGAAGGTGTGGTCGACGCGGTCTGCCGCTCCTTCTCCCAGGTGATCGATCTGGGGTGCGGGCTACCGGCGATGCGCCGCGCCCCACACGAACGCGGCCGAGTGTTGTGGGGAAGCCGCGCGAGGACGGTCTATGTCGACCACGACCTGGCCGCCTTGGCTGCCGTTAGGGCGTGGTGGGAGCACCCGGCTCAGGTTCGGGGGTACAACGTGCGGGTGCTCGACCTCGATCTGAGGTTTCCGGAGACGCTGGTCAACGCGTTGGGTGAGCATTTGGATCTGTCGGCGCCGGTGGGGGTGCTCTCCACCCTGACCCTGGACCACCTGGAGGATTCCGAGGTCACAGGGTTGGTGGAGGCGTTGGCTTCTCGGCTGGCTCCGGGGAGCGGATGGGGGATCACGCACCTGTCCGGGATGGTCGGCGCCGCCGAGGTCTATACCGAACAGGCCCAGGAGCAGGGTGCGGACACTCGGCTGGTGGCGCGGTATCCGGAGGGGTTGCGGAAGGTGTTCGAGGCCGCGGGTTGGGGGCGGTGGCGGGGCTTGTCGCCACGTGAGCCGGGTGGGGGAGAGCCGCCGATCGCAGCTCTGACCACCCTCGCCCGGTCCGACCGGGCTTCCCGGACCGCAGCACCCGATCGCTCGGAGTACACCGCTTCTCCCGTGCGGCCTACTCCCTCCACTGAGACCGGCTGATCGGGTCGTGAAAAGACTCGGTGCCCTCACCGTACGAGTGAGGGCACCGAAGAGCCCGCGTGGGCTCGTCTCCCGGGGGGCGGTGGCCGCCGCCTTCCGGGGTTTCAACCGCAAGAACAAGCAGGTAGAGGATATTTCATGAAGATCGTGGAGACCCAGGGTCGTAGGTCCTTGACCGCCGGGGTGTGGCACAAGGCCGAGGCCTCTCAGGGCGCCTCCAACTGCGCCGCCGCCAAGCTGCTTGATGGCGGGAACGTGTTGATGGGCGACACCCAGAACCCCGACCAGGTCCGACTGACGTTGCCGGGCAGTGCCTGGGACGCGCTGGTGCGCACCCTCGCCTAGCAACTCCCACCAAGACGACGGGGCACTTGCGGCCTGGCAGCAGCAACGCGTGGCCCGTCCGGTGTCCCAGGAGGCGCGCCCTTGCCGGCGCCCTCCTGGGCCCCCTCCGAGTGACAGCTGACCCGGAAGAACAGAGAAGCTTCCGCTCAGTCTGTCCTTCGGCCTCGGTCGACCGCTCTCGAAGCGCACATGACCGGCCCCGAACAGTCCGAACCCCGCATGAACGATGACCGGCCCGTGCCGGCGAAGACCAAGGAGACCCAGGTGGACCAGGACGCGGACTCCCTGTGCACCGAGTCCAAGAAAGCGCTCGGCGTCCACCTGAAACGGTTGCGCAAAGTGGCCGGGCTGAGCGGCTACCGGCTCTCGGGTGTGGATCAGTCGACGGTCTCGCGGATCGAGACCGGACGCATCCGCCCCTCCCACGAGCTCCTGACCAGGCTTCTCGATGCCTACGAGGCCGACCAGGAAGGTCGGGAGCAGGCCTACCTGTTGTGGGATCAGGCCCAACTTCCCCTCCAGACCCGCCGCCGACAAGCCGAGGGCACCCGTCCCGCGTGGGACCAGGCCGCCCGCCCGGCCTGCGGCCCCACCTTGTTGGCCGGGGCGAGCGCTGCCGAGGACGCCGCCCGCTACCTCACCCGCGCCCAATGGGCCGGCAACAGCCAAGCCCGCAGGAACACCTTGTTGGACGACGCCGAAGGACGCCTGGTCCAGGTGCTGGCCGCACTGCACTCCGCCCGGACACGGACACCGGCGCGCTGAACCTCTCCCTGTTACGACTTCCGCGCCCCTGACACGGGCCTGGCGCACACGACCCAACCCCCTGAACTTCCACGACCCCCGATAACGACCCCCTGAGAGAAGAACATGACGCAGCCGGATGTCGACCCCATGGACCTGCTCACACCCCAGGAGGTCGCGCAGGCGTTCCGGGTGGATCCCAAGACCGTCCGTCTGTGGGCCCAGGAAGGCAGATTGCGGTGGGTCCGCACTCTGGGCGGACATCGCCGGTACTTCAAGTCCGATGTCCAACGCCTGCTCACCGAACCCGGACGATGATCCGCCTGCGGACCGCGCCAGCGGTGTGAAAGCCGGCGTGACGGTGCGGTCGACCTCGGACATCGCGGACCACCTCTTCGCGAGCTCCGTCAGGTCCCGTACCGCCATACCTTCCAAGCCCCGCCGCCTTCGGGTGGCGAGGCCCTGCCCGGACCTGGATCCGGGTGGGGTCGTGGGGGAGCGGGCCGGGGGTGTCACCACCACCTCCGGCCCCTCCACGAACCTTCGCGCAACGATGCGAGGAAGAGCGCTCCGCACTCGACGGGTCGGAGCAGCCATAGATCGTGAGGGCCGGCTGGATGTCGGAGCACAGGGCCTGGAGACCCGGCGGCTCCGATCGGGACCCTCCGCGGGGGCCGCACCCGAAGCGCACTTCGGGTGCGGCCCCCGACCAACGTGTGCCTCCACCATCGGGACGCCTCGAGCGGGGTCTTTGCTCTCGCTGATGAGCCCGGTCGCCTCGAACGGAGGGCGTTTCGGGGATCGTCCGACCACCACCGCCTCCACCACAGAAGACCGGTCGTCCTCCTATGGAGCAGAGATCGATACCGACCACAGGCCACGACTCACCGCGTCACCCTGGACGAACCCGGTAGAGCCGTACTGCCGAACCAGTCCCACGCCACGAGAAGGGGAGCCACCCCCACCGGAGTGGGGGCGAGGCTGCCACAGAGCCGCACCGGGCCTCGGCCGTTCCCTCACGCCTCCTGGTCGCCGAGCCCCGAGAGCAGACGGTGGTAGAGCCCGGACGAGGTCATCCCGCCGTCCACGACCAGCTCCGTTCCGGTGACGTAGCGCGAGGCGTCGGACAGCAGGAACAGCACCGCGTCGGTGATCTCCTCGGGTGTTGCGACCCGCCCGGCGGGGACCGAGCGCAGGCTCTCGTGTACGAACTCCGGAGCGCCGGACCACAGCAGGGGCGTGTCCACGAGGCCGGGATGCAGGGAGTTGACCCGAACGCCCCAGGGCGCGAACTCCAGCGCACCGGTCTTGCTGATGCCGCGGACCCCCCATTTGCTCGCCGCGTACCCGGCGGCGAAGTAGCCGGTCATCCCGGCGATGGAGGACACGTTCACCACAGAGGCGGAGCCCGCGGCCTTGAGCAGGGGCGCGAGGTACTTCATGCCGTAGAAGATTCCGGACAGGTTGATGTCGAGCACCCGCTGCCAGTCCTCGTCGGCGGTGTCGACGATGCCGTGACGGTGGCTCACCCCCGCGTTGTTCACCAGGCCGTGGACGACGCCCGGGCCCTCGGTGAGCGCGTCGCGCAGGTCCGCCCACGCCGAGGGGTCGGTCACGTCGAGGCGGAAGAACTCGGCACGGCCCCCACGATCCGTGAGCGTGCGCGCGAGTTCGCGGCCGGGGTCCTCGGCGACATCGGCGATCCATACGTGGGCGCCCCGCGCGGCCAGTTCCGTGGCCTCGGCGCGGCCCATGCCGGTGGCGGCGCCCGTGACGATGACGGTGAGACCCTTGAGTCCGTGGTGGTCCATGAACCGCTCCTTAGTCGATGCGCAGTTCGCTGCCGCGCGTCTCGGTCACGAAGAAGACGGCCCCCAGGGTGATCAGGGCGGTGAGAACGAAGTAGCCGGCGGGGGCGAGGTCGTTCCCGGTGACGCTGATCAGCCAGGTGGCGATGAAGGGGGCGGTCCCGCCCAGAAGCGTGTTGGTCACGTTGTTGCCCAGGGCGATGCCGCTGTAGCGGGTCGAAGCGCTGAGCATCTCCGCGTAGGTGACGAACGAGGCGCCGTTGACCACCGACACGAGGATGAAGAGCACGGACTGGCCCACGAAGGCCGCCCAGGCGGGCCCCGCCGCCATCATCATGAACATCGGCACGCCGAGGAGGGCGGCTCCGGCGCTCCCGATGAACAGGACCTTCTTACGGCCGACGGTGTCCGCCAGATAACCGGACAAGGGCAGGGTCAACGCCCCGAGCACCATGGCCACCGAGGTCGAGGCGAAGGCCACCTGCGAGGAGTGCCCCGCCGTGGTCTGAAGGTAGGTGGCCGCGTACACCGAGGCGATGTAGTACCCGCCCGTGATCACGGCGCCGAGGCAGACGATCTTCACGACCGATCGCCAGTTGGTGACCAGGAGGTCGCGCACGGGGACCTTCTTGGTCTCACCCTGGGCGCTGAGCTCCTTGAACTGCGGGGTGTCGTCGAGGTGGCTGCGGATGTACAGGCCGATGACACCGATCGGCAGGCTCAGCAGGAACGGGATCCGCCACGCCCAGTCGAGGATCTGCTGATCGGTGAAGACGCTGGTGGCGGTCAGCGCGACCAGGGCCGCGAAGAGCGAACCGAGGTAGGTGCCGGAGTTGACCAGCGAGGTCTGGGTGGCGCGCCAACGCGCCGGGGCGGACTCCGCGACGAAGGCGTTGGCCCCGCCCAGTTCGCCGCCGGCCGCGAACCCCTGGAGACAGCGGCAGAAGACGAGCATGCTCGTCGCCCACATGCCCAGGGTGTAGTAGTTCGGCAGTACCCCGATCAGCGCCGTGGCCAGCACCATGAGCAGGATGGTCCACGACAGCGCCTGCTTGCGCCCGTACTTGTCACCGATGTGGCCGAAGAAGATCCCGCCGGGCACCCGCATGAAGAAGGCGACGGCGAAGGCGGCGAAGGTGCCCAGCATCGCCGCGGTCGGATCGTCCGATACGAAGAACAGGGCCGCGACGAACGTCGCCATGTAACCGTAGATGCCGAAGTCGTAGTACTCCACGATCGTTCCGAGCACCGCGGCGCGGATGACCTTCAGACGTGAGCGGAAGTCGCCGTGATCCGAGGTCCGCTCTGAGGTCCGCTCCGGGGTCCGGGACGGCTGGGGGTCCAGTGACATGCTGCCTCCTAGTGGGCAGGTCGGGCCGGGATCGGACACCGCGGCCCTGATGAATCGGGGGATTCCGGGTCAGAGCCCGGCGGCCGCCTCGAGGCCCGCGAGGCGACCCATGGTGACGGCGTTGGAGACGGCGTTGCCGCCGCCGACGTAGCGGGGACCGAGCACCCCGGCACCGGCTTCACCAGCGGCGAAGAGGCCGTCGATGGGCCGGCCGGAACGGTCGCGGACGGCGGCGCGGTCGTCCACGGCCAGCCCGGCGTGGGTGCAGACCAGTTCGGTCGGCAGGTACCGGGCGGCGTAGTACGGCCCGGGACCGATGGGGTCGGGCGGTGAGGTCAGCCCCTTGGCCTCCAGGGTGCGGTGCCGCAGGAAGAGCGGATCCCGGCCGTGCGGCAGCTGTTCGTTCCAGTCCCGCACCGTGGTGACCAGGGCCCGTTCCGGGACGCCCATCATGCCGGCGAGTTCCTCCAGCGTGTCGGCGCGGAGCGTGCGACCCGCCTCGGCCTCCTCGGTGATCCGGTCGGGGGTCCAGTCGGAGTAACCGGCGGGCAGGGACCTCCTCGCCCGCTCATCGAAGACACACCAGACCCGGCCGCCCCGCGCGTCGATGATGCCGGTCGAGACCGCGTAGGAGGCGTCCTCGTCCATGAAGCGCAGCCCCCGTCCGTCCACGTGGATCCGCGACAGCGGAGGGAACCCCGACTGCCAGTGGTGCCGACGCTGGAAGTAGGCGGTGGGCAGGATCAGCCCCCACCCCGACCCGGTCACCGACGCCCCCACCCGGTCGGCGAAGCGCAGGTGGTCGCCCCGGCTGCCCTCGGCGGCGACGACGAAGCCGTCCGCGCCGGACCTCAGCGCGTCCGGATAGTGCTCCTCCAACAGGGCGGGATCGTGGGAGAAGCCGCCCGTGGTCACCACGACCGCCGCCGCGCGCACCTCGACGCCGTCCGCGACCGCGCCGACCACACGTCCGTCCTCGAACAACAGGTCCTCGACCCGCGTGTTCAAGACCATCTCCACACGTCGCTCCCGGCAGGCGGCGGCCAGGACGCTCACCAGCCCGTACCCCTGGTCCTTGGGCACGTGGCCGCGCCAGACGTCCTCCACCCCGGCCCGGGTCAGACCGGGCGTGTGGGCGTTGGTGGAGAGCACGGCGGGGAACTCGACGCCGAGCCCGATGAGCCATTCGAGCGCCGGACCGCTCCGCCGACAGAACGTCTCGATCAGCCCGGGCTCCAGCATCCACTGGTTGAGGTCCATGTAGTGCTGGTAGAAGCGTTCGGGGGAGTCCTCGACGCCGAGCGCCGCCTGCACACTGGTGCCCGCCGCGGTGAACAGACCGGCCGACAGTTGCGTCGATCCGCCGAGTTCGGTCTCGGACTCGAACAGCAGGACCCTGGCCCCCCGTTCGGCGGCGCTCGCCGCAGCCGCCAACCCGGCACCGCCGCCACCGATCACGATCACGTCGTGCTCGTGGGCCTCAGACATGGCGCGACCCCCCGTCCACGGCGATGCTGTGGCCGGTCACGTATCTGCTGCTGTCGGAGAGCAGGAAGAGCAGCACCCCCACGACCTCCTCGGGCGAGCCCACCCGGTGCAGCGGCACCCGGTCCATGGCGGCCGCGAGGGCTTCGGGGTCGTCCTGGAGCCAGCGGGTCATCTCGGTGTCGATGAAACCGGGAGCGATGGAGTTGACCCGGATACCCCGGTCCCCGAGCTCGACCGCCAACGACTCCGACAGGTGCGCCACCGCGGCCTTGGACGCGCAGTAGGCCGCGCGCCCCTTGCGCACCCGGACCGCGGAGATCGAGGACATGTTCACGATGGCCGCGCCCGGACGCATGTGGCGGGCGGCGGCCTGGGCCCCGTGCAGAACGCCCTGCACGTTGACGTCGAGCACGGCGCTCATCTGGTCGGTGTCGATCTCCCCGACCGGGGCGTACGGGAAGATCCCGGCGTTGTTCACCCAGGAATCGAGGGAACCGAACTCGGAGAGGGCGACGCGGGCCAGCTCGTCGTGCTGCTCGGCGACGGTCACGTCGACGCGGCGGGCCAGGACCCTGCCGGGGGTCGACACGAGCGCCTCCGCCGCCGCGTTCCGGTTGATCTCCTCGGCGGTCGCCTTCATGGCCGCGTCGTCGATGTCCGCCGCCACGACGTTGACACCCCGCAGGGCGAGGGCGCGGGTGAAGGCGCGGCCCATACCCCGCGCGGCTCCGGTGACCACCGCGGTGGTGCCGAGCAGTTCGGGATACAGCGCGGTCACCGGCCGGTCGTCGACGCGTGCGGGGCCGGTGCCCTCGTGCTGGGTCATCGGGGGTTCCTTTCAGGATGAGGGGAGTGGGGTCTCGTGGTGAGGGGCGAGTCTCAGGCGGGGGAGTCGTCGCGGCGCACCTCGCGCCTGGCGACCGACCACCGGCCCTCCGAGACCACCAGGTGGTCGGTCAGGGTGGTCATGCGCAGGATGCGGGTCGATCCGCCGATCGTGGTCGCCAGGACCTGGAGGTAGGCCTCGACGACGGCGCCGTCGAAGGGCGCCTCCTCGTCGGAGCGCACCCAGACGTTGGTGACCACGTGCCGGTGGACCTCGCTCTGTTCGGCGGCCCGGCGGTGGAACCCGGCCGCGAAGTCGGCCAGGGCCGCGGACCCGACCACGGGTTCGGGATAGGTCGGTGAGTGGAACTCGCCGTCCGGGGTGAAGGTGTCGGCCCACTCCCGCGCGCGACCGGAGTCGATGAGGTGGGACTGCCGCGCGTAGAACTGGTGGATCTGGGAGGCCGTCGGGGTGTCCATGAATCTCCGGTGTGCTATAATCGCACGCGCCGTGCGATTAAAAGTTAACGTACGTGTCACACGTCACTCCCGTCAAGGGGGTGACGTGTGTCCGCCACCGAAAGGAAACGCGTGCCACCTGCACAGGGAGACCGGCCCGACACCAAGACGTCGAAGACGCTCCACAACGGCATCGAGGTGCTGGAGCTGCTCGCGCGCAACCCACACGGGCTGACGGTCTCCGAGGTCGCCGAAGGGGTCGGGGTGCACCGGACGGTCGCCCACCGGCTGATCCGCACCCTGGAGGAGCACCGCCTGTGCACCCGCGACCCCTCCAAACGCGTCACCCTCGGGCCCGGCCTGGTGTCACTGGCCGAAGCCGTCGAAGTCGACCTGCGCACCGTCGCCGGACCCGTCCTCATGGAACTGGCGGAGACCCAGGGCGCCACCGCGCACCTCGTCGTCCCCGAAGGAGAAGCGGAGGCCAGGGCGCTCATGGTGGTCGAACCGCGCGGCGCGCACGCGCACATCGCCTTCCGAGCCGGCCGCGTCGACCCGATGGACCAGGGCTCGGCGGGACTGGCCCTCCTCTCGGCGATGCCGCCGCGCGAACAGGAACGAGAAGAGGTGACCCAGGCCCGAAGCCGCGGCTACGCCATCACCCACGGCGAGGTCACCCACGCGGTGAGCGGCGTCTCCGCCCCGGTCATGGGGCGGCAGGGCAAGCCCGTGGCCGCGGTGGGGGTCTCGGTCCTGGAACTGAAGGACCCCGAGGCGATCGGCGTGGCGGTGGCGGAGGCCGCGCGGCGCCTGGCCGTCTTGATCCCCCAGGCCTGAGGTCGGGGCTTGGGCGGCGGTGGCTCGGCCCGAGCTCGCCGTCGAGGAACGGAGGGATGGGAATGGAGAAGGCCGGAATCCATGTGGATTCCGGCCTTCGTCCGGGGTGGGCTCGGCCCATCTACGCCTGGCCGTCGTTCGCGTTGATCGGTGCGTACGAGTTGCTCATGCGCGAGTTCCGCAACACGGCCAAGAGCGTACGCACTGCGTCCGCAGACGATGAGCGGGACCTTAAGGGGGTGGCTTCCTCACCGCGAGCTGGTCTGCACCTTGTGGATGCGTCGGGGCAGAAGAAGGTTCCCTGCCCCACTCACCGTTCCAGGCCCGAGCCTGGGCGTGGGCTGAGGAGTGGGAACAGGAACACGGGGAACTGCCCGATGGGAAGGCGATCGGTGATCGCTTCGACCGGAAAGAGCGCTGGGGCCGACTCGTGAAGGAACGCGGCCTCTACGAGCGCAGGTCCCCCCAAGCAGGGGGCAGGCGGAAGATCGCCAGGAACTCGCAGGTGACCAGCGCTCAGGTGCGCAAGCGGTGACTCTGAAGCGGCTCTCTCATGACGGTTGGGCCCGTGTGACAGGAGCACACGGACTCAGGCCAGGCCCTTCAACGTGGACGGCTCCCAAGGGGCCGTTGGGACTCGTACACCCACTGGATACGGGTCGCGTACTGCGCCCTTCAACGCGGACGGCTCTCAAAGAGCCGTTGAGACTCCTCGATGGAGGAGTCGGTTCCGATGAACTCGTTCAGCCTTCAACGCGGACGGCTCCCAAGGAGCCGTTGAGACGACCCTCCGTTGGATATGGAGCTGGACGAGGTCGCCCTTCAACGCGGACGGCTCCTAAAGAAGCCGTTGAGACACGTCGACGGTTTCGATGGGGCGATCGTCGTAGCCCCTTCAACGTGGACGGCTCTCAAAGAGCGGTTGAGACCGTCCAAGAACGGTGGCCCGGACCGGCATCCCCATCCTTCAACGCGGACGGCTCCCAAGGAGCCGTTGAGACTAGATCTCGTTGTAGGGGGCGCCGGTCTTGCCGTACCTTCAACGTGGACGGCTCTCAAAGAGCCGTTGAGACTGGTAGAGCTGTTTATGCTGCTCCCGGATGTTGGACCTTCAACGCGGACGGCTCCCAAAGAGCCGTTGAGACGACGGCTGCCCCGTGGATCGACACGTTGGAGGCGTTCCTTCAACGCGGACGGCTCCCAAGGAGCCGTTGAGACGCCCACCAGGGCGCCGGACGCGGCGTCGATCCCAACCTTCAACGCGGACGGCTCCCAAGGAGCCGTTGAGACATCCCCGCGTCGGGCAAAGAGAGACCGGCCAAGGTCCTTCAACGCGGACGGCTCCCGAGGAGCCGTTGAGACGGCATCTGATCAGCAGATATCCGCAGCAGGCATTTGAAAGAAGACGGAAAACCCGTCCAGGCGGGCATTTTGTCGGTTTTCTGCTTGGGAACCTGCTGGGGTTTTCATGCGCACTCCAAGTTCGTGCGGGCCGAGTTCAGTCATCACAGATGCTTGGCGATTGCCGGATCGGCAGACTAGCACCCGGTTCTGTCACATCCTGCCTCTACGGTGTTGCCCGGTGCTACCCACACCGCTGCAACACCCCTTTCACCCCGCTGGTCACCGCCATCGCCACGTAACCCCCTCGCCTTTTGTAAGGAGACGTTGATGTCCAGTCAGTTCCTGGAGTTGTTGTTGGCCGCGGTGGGGCCCGAGCGTCCCTGGGCGGGGGTGTCGGCTCAGGCCGAGTACCGGCCCGCCGCCGGTGACAAGGTGTTCCCGCCCTCCTACCCCAGGGACAAGAGCCAGGAGCAGGAGAATCCGCTGGCCGATTCGCCCTACCTGGCCGAGGAGCACTGGGTGGACGGCGAGCAGCGATGGGTCGTGGTTTTGGACCAGGTGCCCAGCCAGGCCAACCGTGTCGAGACCGCCCTGCTGGAGGCCCGGGACGAGGGCCGCATCCGGCTGCCGCTGTTCGAACTCACCACCCCCACCTCACGTGGTCCGGTACGGATCACCTCGCTGGAGATGCCGCACCGGTTCGCCGACGCCTACCTGCGCGACAGCCAGATCGACGGGGTGCGCTTCGCCAAGACCGAGGTGGGGCAGAAGATCCGTTCGGTCACCGTCAGGGATGTGCGGGCTCTGTTCGAGTACTCGCCCGAGTCGCTGCTGTTCGGCGGCTGGGATTCTCACCGCAAGGGCCACCAGACCCGGTTCGCCCGCGCCTACTCCTCCTCCATCGTCGGCCTGGACCCGCGCCTGGGCCGGCGCCAGGGAGGGCGGATGGACCCGGTCAACCTCACCGGTGCCGTCAAGGACTCCACGAAGGACGACTGGGAGTTCATGATCCCGGGGGAGAAGAAGGCCAAGACCAAGGGCGAGAAGCTCAGCGAACGCGGCCACGGCAACATCGCTCCCAACCCCGCCCACGGCGGTGTGTCCATCACCGGCGCCCGGCGCGCGGGGTGGCTGTCGATGGCCGCTCTGGCACGGCTGCGCTTCGGGGATGCTCCGGTGGAGGCGGTGCGTCTGGCCCGGGCCACACTGGCCGCGTTGGCGTTGGCCGGGGACCGGTTGGCGTTCGGTGGGCCCTCGGTGTGGCTGCGCTCAGGCTGCGACCTGATCCACACCGGCCAGCGCCTGGTCTTCGAAGGCGAGGGCCGAGCACGGGAAGAAATCTCTTTGGGAGCAGGTGAGGCGATCGAGGCGTTCCACGAGTTGCGCGAGCGCACCGCCAAGGCTGGCATCACCATGTCCCAGGAGACCATCGCCCTGGAGCCGGTCCCTGCGCTGGCCAAGGCCATCGAGTACTCGGTGGCCAAGTCCGACGAGCCGGGGGAGTAGCCCTATGCCGTTGGTGATGAGCGTGCGGCTCCTTCAGGGCCGCTATGACGCCGCCGATGGGTGGCGAGAGAACGTGGAATGGCCCCCCGCCCCCTCCCGGCTGTTCTGCGCACTGGTGGCCTCGGCCCCTACCGAGGAGGAGCGCCAAGCCCTGGTCTGGTTGGAAAACCAGGGACCACCCCAGGTGTGGGCGGGGAACCTGCCCGAGCGGGCGCGGTTTCGTTCGGACGGGTATGTGGTGACCAACAAGACCTCGGGCAAGGGCGGCAGCCAGTCCCTGCCCGGGCGCACCACCGCCCCGCTCACCCGGGTCTCGGGCATCCCGGACACAGGCGAGTTCGCGTTCGTGTGGACCGAGGTCGACCCACCCGCGCAGGTGGAGAAGGCGTTGGCGGAGCTGGCGTGGAAGGTGCCCTACCTGGGCCGGTCCACCAGCACCGTCGCCATCCGCGTACACACCAGCCCCGCCCCGCGGCCGGAATGGACCGTCTACACCCCCGTGGCGTTGGGCGAGCGGGCCACGACCGCGCTGGGCGTGCCCTACCCGGGCTACCTGGAGGCTTTGGACCGGGCCTTCACCCAGGGGGACAGCGCGTGGGACGTGCGCCGCACGATCGGCTACGCCACCCCTGACGCCCCGGCGGTGGAAGAGCCCGAGGTGGTGCGGGGCCCGTTCGGGACGATGCTGGTGTTCGCCTTCGGGAACGAGGTGGTGTTGCCCGCTTCCGGTGAGCTGTTGACGTTGACCGACAAGCTCCGCGACACGGTGATGGCACGGATCGGCGAGAACATCCCCGGACAGGTGTCCGGGCACACCGATCCGCGCCGGCACCACGTGGGCTTCCTCGGGCTGCCTGAGGTCGGCCATCGGCACGCTCGCGGTGCCCTGCACGGCCTGGCGGTGGTGCTGCCCCACGAGGTGGACCCCGAGGCGGCCCAAGCGGTGCACCGGGCCCTGGTGGAGGAGCCGTTGACCCACCTCAACCGCGGCTACGGCCCCGTTTTCCCCCTGCATTTGCAGACGGAAGGCTCCAATACCAAGGCGTTGGACCCGGCCCGTTGGAGTGCCCCCGGAACGGGTTCGCGGGTGTGGGTGAGCGCGACCCCGCTGATGCTGGACCGGTTCGTGCGCCGCAACAGCGACCCCACCGACAGCATCGCCCGCTCCGTGGTGACCGCGGGCTACCCCGCCCCCTCGCACGTGCAGGTCTCCCAGGCCCCGTTGACACCGGGGGCGATGCTGCGCCCCCGCAAGGGGACCTACCCTGTGGGGCGGCCTCGGCGGTGGGTGCTGCATGCCCGCATCGAGTTCCCCGAACCCGTCGTGGGACCCGTGCTGGTCGGATCCATGCGCTACCTGGGCCTGGGGTTGTTCGAACCCCACCCCACAGCCAGCCTCCGCACCACGGTCGATGACCGTGCTCGCTCGGAGGAGGTCGCCGATGTCACCGGCTGAACTGCCCACGTTCACCGAGTTCTTCAAGGCCGTGCACGGCCACGACCCCTTCCCCTGGCAGGCGGCGCTGGCCGATCGGCTCCTGGCCGGTGAGGACTGGCCCGAGGCCGTGGACGTGCCCACCGGGCTGGGCAAGACCAGCCTGCTCGACATCGCCCTGTACACCGCCGCGGCCGGAGCGGCCGATCGGCGCCGCCGCGTGTTCTTCATCGTCGACCGCCGCCTGGTGGTGGATGAGGCCTTTGAACACGCCAACGTGATCGCCGACCTGCTCAACGGACACACACCACCGAGCACCGACCGCACCGCCGCCGACCTCGCCGTACTGGCGGCGATCGCCGACCGGTTGCGCCAGCCCGAGGACCAGGGCCCGGTCGTGGAGGTCACACGGATGCGGGGCGGCACCACCTGGTCCTGGCAGTGGATCCAACGCCCCGACCGCCACGCCCTGGTGGTGGGGACCGTCGACCAGATCGGCTCCCGCCTGTTTCTGCGTGGCTACGGTGTCTCTGACCGGCTGCGCCCCATCGACGCGGCCCTGGTGGGCACCGACAGTCTCATCCTGGTCGATGAGGCCCACCTGGCCCAGGCCATGCTCACCAGCATCGACGCCGCCATCGCCGACCAACCCGAGCACCGGCTCGCTCGGCCGCGCGTGGTGCAGATGTCGGCCACCGTCAAAGACGGTGCCGCCCGCCGGACCCACTCCATCGGGGAAGCCGATCATGCCCACCCTGTGGCGTCGCGCCGGTTGACCTCGCCGAGGTGGATGCACCTGGTCGAACCCGAGAAGGTCACCAAGAAGAACGCCTCACAGGTCATCACCGCCCAGCTCGCCGCCTGGGCCCAAGCCCTGGCCGAGGCGCAGCCCATGGCCGGCCCGGTGGTGCTGGTCGTGTGCAACACCGTCGCCCGGGCCCGAGCGGTCTTCACCACTCTGGCCCAGGCACAGATCGCACCTGAGCAGAGGGTGTTGTTGATCGGACGCAGCCGCCCCGTGGACCGGCAACGCCTCATGGACACCTTCTACGACCGCATCCAGGTCAAACGCGAACACGGCCGCGAGAGCGAGCCGTTGTACGTGGTCGCCACCCAGACGGTGGAGGTGGGCGCCAACATCGACGCCGATGCGCTGGTGAGCGAGTCGGCGTCCATGACCGCCCTCATCCAACGCCTGGGGCGACTGGCCCGCACTCCCGAAACCCGCGAAGCCCCCGCCACTGGTGACGGGCGGGGCTGGCGGGCACCCGCGGTCATCGTTCACGACCCTTCCGTGGAAGACGAGGACCCCGTCTACGGGAGCGCCCGCCAGGGCACCTGGCGCTTGTTGTCCCGCCTGTGCCCACCGCTGGCCACCCAGCCCAAGCGGGCCTGCGTCGTGGAGGAGCTGGGCACCGGGGTCGAGGTCTCACCCACCGCCCTCACCGCGCTGCTCGCCCAAGCCGGCGAGGAGGAGCGGGCCGCTATGCGTGAACAGGCCCAAGCGCCCCCGGTGATGCACCCGGGGGTGCTGCGGTCCTGGGAACACACCAGCCCCACCCCCGTGACCGACCCACCCGTGGCACCGTTCCTGCACGGACTCGACACCCGCGACCCCGACGTCACCGTGCTCTGGCGCAAGGACATCCACCCCGACACCTGCCTGGACAAGACCGGAAAGATCTCCCAGACAGTGGTCGAGCGGCTGCGGCTGGTACCGCCCAGCAGCGACGAACAACTCCAGGTCTCCCTGACGGCCCTGCGCCGTTGGCGCAACCGCCACCACGAGGCGGCCGGCCAGATCGCCGACCTCGAAACGGCCCCCGCCCCCCAGGATGTGGAGGAGACGGCCGAGCAGGAGTACGTGCTGCGCTACCGCGGCCACCGCGACCTGGAACGCATCACGCTGAACCAGGTCCGCCCGGGAGACACCCTCATCCTGCCCAGCGCCTTCGGCGGATGCGACCGCTACGGATGGGCACCCCAGCAGCACACCGGACCCGTCGTGGACGTCGCCGACCTGGCCTCACGCCGCGGCTTCCCCACCGTGCGCCTGGACCAGCGCCTGATCCACACCTCGGGCCTGGTCGATGCGAACGATGCCGGCGCACCCGCACAGGCCCTCCGGCAAGCACTCCAAGAGCTGCTCGCGGTCCAGGACGCCTCCGAAGAGAGGGGCCGCGCCCCCGAACCAGGCGACTACCGCGCGGCCCTGAAAAAGGTCGACACGCTCATCCAAGAGCAACACCTACGGCATCCGCTGGCCACGAACCTGACCCGGCTCGCCCACGCCGCCGAGAGCCACAGCCTGCGCGTGAAGATCCTGCCCGCAGAGGACACAGAGCCCCGCACCTCCGCCGACACCGGGAGCGAGGCGGAACAGGAGTCGCTGCGAGGAAGAATCGTGCTGGCCGCACGCAGGGTACTGCGGGGCGGAGACACCGACGAGGCGTCGGCCTCCACCACCAACGAACCCGAACCGGTGTGGTTGGACGACCACCAGGACCAGGTCGCCCGCCAAGCCGCGGCCTTCGCCCGCAACATCGGCCTGACCGAGACCGAGGTGCACGCCGTCTACCTGGCGGGCCTGTACCACGACGAGGGCAAACGCGACCCCCGCTTCCAAACGATCCTGCGCGGAGGCCTCCCCCTGACCGCCGCCCAGATACAGGAGGGGCAGGTGCTCGCCAAGTCACTCCAGGCCCCGACCGACCCGACCGCACGCGAGCAGGCACTGCACGCCTCGGGCTACCCGCCCGGCACCCGCCATGAAGGGCTCTCCGCCCGCATCGCCCAACACCACCTGGACTCCCACGGCCTCGACGAACAGGTACGGGACCTGGTGCTGCACCTGGTGGCCTCCCACCACGGCCGCTCCCGCCCCCTGCTGCCACCGGTACCCGACCCCGCACCGGTCCAGGTACCGATCCCGGGAACCGACACCACGGTGGACACCGCGGACCTGCTGGACTGGAGCTCTCCGGCCCGGTTCGCCCGCCTCAACCACACGCATGGCCGGTGGAAGCTGACCCTGCTGGAAGCGGTGGTGCGCATGGCCGACATGTGGTGCTCGGCCGGACGGCCGGTCACCACCACAACGCACACCCCACCCCGGCCACACCAGCACCCCACCCCCGCCGCCACAGCGGCCGAGGTACACACGGTGGCGCTGCCGGCCCTGGACGGACGCGACCCCTTGGGCTTTCTCACCGGCCTGGGCGTGCTGCGCCTACTCCACCAACACCTCGGCCCAGGTCGAGTGCGGCTCTCCTTCGACCCGTTCTTGGCCACCGCGCAGATCACCAGCCCCCTCGGCGACGTGGAACAGATCAGCGCCGCTCTGCACCGCATCGTCCAGGACATCCCCACGGGAGGGGCTCTCCCACAGGTGCAGGCGGCCTGGCCACCCCAGATCGGTGTCGGCAAAGACCCTCTGCGGGTGCCCCGCCACCACCTACAGGAGCTACGAGAACGGACCCATCAACTAGGCGGCGAACACGCCCCGGCCTGGTTGCACACCATCGTCACCGACCTGGCCACCGACAAGGACGGGCGCGTCGCACTCACGCCCTTCATGGCCCCGGCAGGCGGACAAAAAGCCGCCACCTTCTTCTCCAAACCCCTGGAACTGGTCCTCAAAGACCCCGCAGTCCTGCACCAGGCACTCACCGGATGGCAACGTCTGGACGGATGCACCGGGGAGAACCTCGACCACCGAGCCATCCGCACAGCGGTCGACACCACCACCGGCGCCTCCACCCCCAACGGTGTACCCGGCGCGACCTGGCTGGCCACCCAAGCCCTACCACTGCTGCCGCTCTCCGGTGATGGCAGACACTTGCGCTCAGGCCTGTGGTACCGCCATAACCGGCAACGCATCATGCTCTGGCCCGTGTGGAAGCACCCCTTGGACCTGGACGGCGTCCAAACCCTGCTCACCCACCCGAACCTGGAGCC
Organism: Nocardiopsis alba DSM 43377; assembly: GCF_000341225.1. Classification (GTDB taxonomy): domain Bacteria; phylum Actinomycetota; class Actinomycetes; order Streptosporangiales; family Streptosporangiaceae; genus Nocardiopsis; species Nocardiopsis alba. The sequence goes on along the minus strand of NZ_ANAC01000033.1, from coordinate 20,387 downwards.
TCAGCCTGCTGATCAGCCGACACCTCGTCTGGAGCGGAAAGGCCTGGCCCCGCTGGGAGTGCTCACCGTCGCGGCCGCGCACCGTCGTCCCATCCCGGGCGGCAAATCCGCGGGCGTGCTCACACCGATGCCGATCGACCTGTTCTGAAACGCGAACCCCAAGTGCCCGCCATATCCCCGGGAGGTTCCCAAGTACAAAACCCCACAAAACACCCAGAATGTGGCCTGGGGCGAGAGTTTCCCTGGCTCTTCCAGAGGGTTCTGCCTGTTCACGCGCTGTCTCAACGTCCCTGCTCGGGACGTCTACGTTGAAGGTCCTCCTGGGCGCGGGTGCGTGCCCGCGTCACCCGGTCTCAACGTCCCTGCTCGGGACGTCTACGTTGAAGGGACATCCTGGACGCCCACGGCGTCCGCTACACCCGGGTCTCAACGTCCCTGCTCGGGACGTCTACGTTGAAGGCTTGGCCCAACGCTCCAGCAACGCCGCCATGACCGTCTCAACGTCCCTGCTCGGGACGTCTACGTTGAAGGCCCCACGCCGAGCGACGCGCCCTGAACGGATCCGTGTCTCAACGTCCCTGTTCGGGACGTCTACGTTGAAGGTGGTGGCGGCGGGCCACCGGAGCCGGTTGGGTGCCGTCTCAACGTCCCTGTTCGGGACGTCTACATTGAAGGCTGGATGACTGGACAGGGTCCCCTGCTCGCCCGGGGTCTCAACGTCCCTGTTCGGGGACGTCTACGTTGAAGGGCCGCGACGATCGACTACGTGCACCAGATGGTGGAGGTCTCAACGTCCCTGCTCGGGACGTCTACGTTGAAGGGCCGGTGACAACCCCGCTTCTGCGGACGCCATCCGCGTTTCAACGTCCCTGTTTGGGACGTCTACGTTGAAGGACCGACGCGACCACATAGGAGCAGTGGTGCCTGTCTCAACGCCTCCGATCAGGGCGTCCATGTTGAAGCAGATGAAACCGGTGCGTTTTCTCAAGCGGGATTCTGTGGTTTCAACGGCGCTCAAGGTGCTGTCCACGTTGAAGGTGTGGTGGGGATGGACGGTCGCCGATCTCCTCTTCGGGGGGATCGGCGACCGTGGCTGAGGGGGTGTGGGGGAGCGGACCTGCCGATGTCGGGCCCGGGCCGTGTGCCTAGGTGCAGGTGTCGTGTCCGGCGTAGGTGGCTGCGCTCAGAGGTGTGCGCTCCGTGCTCTGGTGGCCGGTATCCATGGAGATCCGCCCCACCACTCGGCTGAGCGTCCCTAGGAGCGGTGTGCCACGGACACGTGCTGCTTTGAGGGAGCCGGTGCGTGAGGCCGACTTCTCCGGCCGGGCGTACAGGTCGCCGCGGATGCGCGTGGGATCGAGGAACGGGTGTTCAGTGGGAGGCGCGGCCGGCCTCCCCGTCGATCAGTTCTCGCCGCCCGCGGTACGGATGATCTGTTCGACCAGCCGGTCGGCGGCTCGGCGTGAACGGACGATGTGCACGTCCGCGTGGCTTCCGTGTTCGAGGATGAGGCTGCGGACCCGCGGCCCCATCGTTGTGCGGTAGCCCCACACGTACTTGATGAACCCCCAGTGGATGCGGTCGTAGACCCCGGTCGCGTCGTTCTGTCCTCCGCCGTGCTTGATGCGTCGTCGGGCGATACCGGCCAGGCAGGTCAGGGGATGGAGATCGAGGAAGATCACCGTGGTGGCGCGTTGGAGCCTGATCGGCAGGGTGGACGCGAAGTTGCCGTCGATGATCCAGCGCTCCTGGGCGACCAGCTCTTCCTGTACGGCGGCGAACTCGTCCTTGGGCAGGGTGTTCCACTCGTCGTCGTAGTACAGGACATCCAGATGGGTGAGCGGAGCGTCGAGGGCGGTTGCGAGCCGCCGTCCGAGGGTGGTCTTGCCACTTCCGCCGCAGCCGATGATCGCGATCCTCATTGGTCTGAACGCTACTTCACATGGGGTGGTCGAGTTGGCTGATCATGGCCCCCTTCATGCCTTCGTTCGGAGGAGGCGTGCACCAGCCGTCGTTGGTCGAAGTCGAAGCGCAGCGCCTCGCGTAGAAGTCTCCGCTCTCGATGATGAGTCGGACGCCTCGCGGGAAGGGGCGTCCGTGAGTGCTCGTGGAAACGCGCTGCCCGTGGGGTCGGTGGGGCGTGCGTCACGGGGGCGGGGAAACGACTAAGGCCGGAATCCTTGTGGATTCCGGCCTTAGTCCGGGGTGGGCGATACAGGACTCGAACCTGTGACCCCTACCGTGTCGAGGTAGTGCTCTAGCCAACTGAGCTAATCGCCCCGGATACTGCTCGAGGTGGAGACGGGATTCGAACCCGTGTAGACGGCTTTGCAGGCCGCTGCCTCGCCTCTCGGCCACTCCACCGAGTACACGCCGGGTGATCGCTCACCCGTATGTCTCCTCCGAGCGGACGACGGGATTCGAACCCGCGACCCTCACCTTGGCAAGGTGATGCTCTACCAGCTGAGCCACGTCCGCTTGCTGCCGGGCCGCCCCCGTTTCCGTGGGCCGCGCCTTGCTGCTGGTAAAGACTTTAGCGGAGATTCGACAGACGGCAAATCGGAGTTCGAGGGGCGGGTGCGGCGGTCGGCGACGGTGCCCCGCGCGCCCGGTAGCGTCCGCCTCGGGCGCGTCGAATCGGTCGGGGACGCGCCCTGGCGGCGAAGAAAGGGCATGGTCGTGGCGGAGTGCGGTGGCCATCGGGGTTCCACCCCCTGGGATCGGGCGCGTGAGCTGGCCCGAGGGCTGGGGGAGCGGTGGGGGTGTCCGATCGGGGTGCTTCCGTCGGCCTCGGCGCTGGGCGGGCGGCTGGCGGACGATCTGAGGGCACTGGTGGGATCGCCCTCCTTCGACGCATCGGCGATGGACGGTTACGCGGTCCGCGGCATGGGGCCCTGGCGTCCGGTGGGGGTGCGGTTGGCGGGTGTTCCGGTCTCGGAGGTCTGCCTGGCCGAGGGCGAGGCGGTGGAGATCGCCACGGGGGCGCTGGTGCCCAAGGGAACCGAGGCCGTCCTGCCCTACGAGGCGGCCACGGTCGTGAAGGACCGGATCCACGGCGAAGTGGAGCGGGGCCGGCACGTGCGCTGGAGCGGCGAGGAGATCGCCCCGGGGGAGTCGGTGCTACCCGCGGGGACGGAGGTGACCCCGGCGGTCCTGGGGTTGGCGGCGGCGCTCGGACACGACCTGTTGCGAGTGCGGACTCCCCGGGTCGAGGTGCTGGTCACCGGGGACGAGATCGCCGTCGAGGGGCTGCCCGGGGCGGGGGTGGTCCGGGACGCGATCGGCCCGATGCTGGACGGGGTGGTGGCCTGGGCCGGTGGGAGCGCCGTACGGACGCGCCACCTGGGCGACGGGCGCGAAGAGCTGGGCGCGGCCCTGGCCGACGCCGAGGCCGACGTGGTGGTGGTGTGCGGATCCTCATCGAAGGGGCCGGCCGATCATCTGCGCACGGTCCTGCGGGAGGCGGGCGCCGAGGTGGTGGTCGACGGGGTGGACTGTCGCCCCGGACATCCGCAGCTGTTGGCGCACTCGGACGAGACCGTGTTCGTGGGGCTACCGGGTAACCCGAACGCGGCGCTGGTGGCCTCGTTGACCCTGCTGGTGCCGTTGCTGTCCGGGATGCTCGGCCGTACGGAACCGACCGCCGGCGCGGGCCGGAGACCTTTGGTCGGCGAGGTGCGGGGGAGACCGGGCCGGACCTCGCTGGTCGCGGTGCGTCTGGGGCCGGAGGGGGCGGTGCCGGTGGGTCACGACCGTCCCGCGAGCCTGTGGGGCGCCGCCCTGGCGGAGGCCTACGCGGTCGTTCCGCCGGAGGGGCCGGGCGAGGACGTGGAGCTGCTGCGACTGCCTCGGCCGCCCTACGGAGACTGAAGTCCGCATACGCGTCGGCCCCCGGAGAAGCCTTTCTCCGGGGGCCGTGCGGTGCGTGGGGCGACTACCTGACGGTGTCGTCCGCGCCGTCGTTCGTGGCGTCGGCGGCGGCCAGGACGGTCTCCGGACGCTCCTCCTCGACGGTGGCCTCCGCCTCGGGCTCCTCGCGTCGCTCCTCGTCGGTGGCCTGCCCCTCCACCGCCGGGTTGCCCTGCCCGCGCAGCAGGAACCAGGCCTGGACCGCGGCGGCCAGCACGATCAACACGGCGATGGTCGAGGTCATGTGCATGCCGTTGGTGAACGCCAGCTGGGCGTTGTCCAGCAGGGTGGCACCGGCCGCGCCGCCCACCTGATCGGCGGCGTTGGTGGCACCGCCCAGGGTCTCCCGGGCGGCGTCGGTGGCGGCGGTCGGCACCCCGTCGATCTCGGTCAGGTGCGCCCGGTAGAACGCGGTCAACGCGCTGCCCAGGATGGCCACGCCCAGGGCGCCGCCCATCTCGTAGGCGGTCTCGGAGATCGCCGAGGCCGCGCCCGCCCGCTTGGGCGGGGCCGCCGACATGATGGCGCCGTTGGTCAGCGTCTCGGCGAAACCGGTGCCCAGGGCGATCAGGGCGAAGGCGATCACGACCAGGGTCACACCCCGGCTGACGTCGTCGGCCGGGGTGAAGATCAGGGTGGCGAACCCGCCCGCCGTGACCAGCAGGGACACCCCGATCACGGTGGCCAGGCTCAGGTACCGGGCCACGCGGGCGGCGACCAGACCGGCCACGACGGACAGCACCAGACCGGGGACCAGCACCATGCCGGCACGCATCGGCGAGACGTGCAGCACCAGTTGCAGGTACTGGGTGAGGAAGAACAGCGACCCCACCATCGAGAACACGATCATCAGGTTGGTGACCACGGCCACGCTGAACACGCGGTTGCGGAACAGGTGGACGTCGATGAGCGGGTCGTCGAGCTTCTTCTGCCGGCGGACGAACAGGTAGCCCAGGGCCAGACCGAACACGAGCGAGACGAACGGCAGCACGTCCACACCGCCGGTGGCCAGCTTCTTGATGCCGTACACGGCGGGCAGCATGGCGCCCAGGGACAGCAGGACGCTCACCAGGTCGATCCGACCGGAGTCGGGGTTACGCGACTCGCGCACCAGCAGGGGCACCAGGATCAGGATCAACACCATCACGGGCAGGTTGATCAAGAAGACCGAACCCCAGAAGAAGTGCTCGAGCAGCCAACCGCCCAGGATGGGGCCGAGCGCCGCGCCTCCGGAGAAACCGGAGGCCCAGATCGCGATGGCCAGCAGGCGCTGTCGGGGGTCCAGGAAGATGTTCCGCAGCAGCGACAGGGTCGAGGGCATGAGCGAGGCGCCCGCGACGCCCAGCAGGGCGCGGGCCAGGATCAGCACCTCGGCGTTGGGCGAGAAGGCCGCGATCAGCGACGCCACGCCGAAGGCGGCGGAACCGATCATGAGGAGTCGTCGTCGGCCGATCCGGTCGCCGAGCGAGCCCATGGTGATCAGCAGCCCGGCCAGGATGAAGCCGTAGATGTCGATGATCCACAGAAGCTGACCGGCGGTGGGGCTCAGGGCCTCACTGAGCGCGGGCACGGCGAAGCCGAGCACGGTCATGTCGACCGAGATCAACAGCACGGGCAGGACCAGGACGGCGAGTGCGGCCCACTCGCGCGGCCCCGCGAGCGCGGGCGGCCTCCCGTCGCTCGCGTGTGCGCGGGTGGAGCCGTTTCCGGCCTCGGCGGTACTCATCATTCCCTCGTCATCGATCGCGGGGTGGATCGCGGCTCGGTCGAGCTCGCGGAGGTGGCCCGGCGGAGTGCGGAGATCGTCCGGGCGGACGGGAAGCCTGGTCGACCGGGTGGGCTCGAGACACACTTCGGGACTCTTCGACCGTCCAGACGGTACAGTACCGTCCGGACGGTACAGTGTCAATCGTGAGTACTTCGAACACACGCGACCGCATCCTCGACGCTCTACAGGACACCCTGATCCGGGGCGGTTATTCCGCGGTGACCCTGGAGGCCGTGGCGAGGGAGGCGGAGGTGTCCAAGGGCGGGCTGCTCTACCACTTCCCGTCCAAGGCGGCCATGGTGAACGGGCTGATCGAGCGACTGCGAGAACTCGCGGAGGAGGAGTTCAGACAGGCGCGCGAGAGCGAGGAGGGCCTGGTCCGGGTCTTCCTGCGCACCTCGCTGCCGCAGAGCCCGGAGGAGAAGGAGCTGTACTGGGCGCTCATCGCGGCCCTGCGCAGCCACGAGGAGCTGGAGGAGGAGGCGGTCCGGCACGTGCAGTACCTGTTCGAGCACTGGCGCGAACTGCTGCACGAGGAGCTCACCGACCCCGTCCTCGCCGAGATCATCCTGCGCGCGGGCGACGGCCTGTACATGGCGGCGATCGCCGGACTGGCCCCGCCGGACCCGGAGCTCACCGGGCAGATGATCGACCGGCTCGTCGAGGAGTCCGACAAGGTGCGTCGCGCGCGCTAGCCCCCGTGGGCGGGGCGGGGGAGGACCCGCTCCTCGAAGACCTGCGCCTCGGTGTCACGTACCCGCACGCGCTGGGAGGGGGTGAACCCCTGTCCCTCGTAGTAGCGGACCAGCTCCCCGTCCCCGCCGGCCCAACAGTCGACCCTGACCAGGGAGATCCCCCGTTCCCGGGCCAGGCCGCGGGCGTGGTCCAGCAGCCGGCCGCCCACGTTCCGTCCGCCGTGGCCCCGCGAGACCAGGAGCAGGTGGACGTAGAGCTCCCGTTCGTCCACCGGAGGGGCGTAGGAGATGGGCGTCTCGGCGACGGCCAGGGCCCCGGCGACGGTTCCGTCGATCTCGGCGAGCCACAGTTCCTCGCCGGCGATCCGTTCCACCAACGCCACTCGCTCCGGGATCCCGGACCAGGGTTCGGTGCCCCACTGCGAGGCCGAACCGCGCGCCGTCAGCCAGGCGACCGCCTCGTCGAACAAGGCCAGCAGGGTGGGGGCGTCCTCGGGGCCGCCGCGGCGCAGGCGCATCGGTTCTCCTTCGTCAGGGGATGGAACGGGACTCGGACGGGCATAATGTCAGTCCCCGTCGGCCGGCCGAGAGCCGGTGGCCCGGGGGCGGCCGGTGTCGTCGGAAGGTGATCGTGTGGTGCTGTTCACGTGTCTCGGATCATGATTTACTTCCCAGTAACTTCGTGGCCGAGGCCGGTTCCCGGACCGACCTCGGGCCCGCACGCCGGCTGAGGTGAGGCGTGCACTACCTCGAGGAGTGGGGCGTGCCGTGTCGACCCGAGAACGTCTCTTCGCCAGACTGTTCCCACCTCACCAGGGTGTCCACGGGGTGAGAGAACACAGACTGGAAAGCGGGGAGCGGATGCACAGGCTCACCAACCAGGTACGACCGTACGCCTGGGGAGCGCGCGCCGCCATCCCACACCTGTTGGGGGTCGAGCCCGACGGCGGACCCCAGGCCGAACTCTGGCTGGGGGCCCACCACGGCGCCCCCAGCACCGTGCACTGCGAGGACGGCTCCAGACCCCTCCCCACCCTGATCGCCGACGACCCGCACCGCGTCCTCGGACCCGAGACCACCGCCCGCTTCGGCGCCCGCCTGCCCTACCTGCTCAAGTACCTGGCCGCGGAGGCGCCCCTCTCCCTCCAGGTGCACCCCGACGCCGCCCGCGCCCGTTCCGGCTACGAGGCCGAGGAACGCGCCGGCATCCCGGTGGACGCCCCCCACCGCAACTACCGGGACCCCCACCACAAGCCCGAGCTGCTGCTGGCGTTGGAACCCTTCGACGCCCTGTGCGGTTTCCGCGAGCCCTCCGCCGCCCTCGCCGACCTGGTCGGACTCGACTCCGAACTCGCGGCCCTGCTGCGCGACGATCTGTCGAACCCCGATACCCGGATCGCGCTGCGCGCCGCGCTGACCCGCCTGCTCAGTCTCCCCGAGGCCGACCGCCCCCGACTGATCGACGCCTTCGTCACCGAGTGGGCCGAGCGGGGACGGCTCTGCGCCCACGCCGGAATCATCACCGACCTGGCCGACCGCTACCCGGCCGACCCCGGCGCGGTCGCCGCCCTGCTGCTCAACCGCATCACTCTCTGGCCGGGGCAGGCCCTCTTCCTGCCCGCCGGCAACCTGCACGCCTACCTCCAGGGCACCGCCATCGAGGTGATGGCCAGCTCCGACAACGTGCTCCGGGCCGGGCTCACCGGCAAGCACGTCGACGCCCCCGAACTGCTCGACGTCGTCGACTTCTCCGTCCTGCCCATCCCCTACGCCCGCCCCGACCTCCTCGACGGACGCCGCGAGTTCCGCCCGGCCGCCCCCGAGTTCGCCCTCCACGAGATCGGCCCCGGACGGATCACCGCCTACCTGCCCGGGAACGGGCCCACCGTGGTGCTGGCCCTGCACGGCGACGTCGAACTGGTCGCCGAGGTCGGCGAGGGCATGCTCCTACGGCGCGGTGAATCGGTGTTCGTGCAGGCCGACAGCGGTCCCATCAAGGTGGAGGGACACGGTCACGTGATCGCGGCGACCGTCGGCTCCGACTGAAAAGCGCGGTCGCCCATCGGTGCTCGTCCCGGCCGGTCGGAGCTTCGGGAGCACTCGGACATCACCGATAACCTTGGCCCTCGACGTTCACATGAATCAGAGAGGACCCACCATGGCGCTCGAACGCCCCGAGATCGACTTCCTCGACGGCCCCCCGCCCACCGAGCTGAAGATCAGGGACATCAAGGTCGGTGAGGGCGACCAGGCCGGTCACGGCAGCAAGGTCAGCGTCCAGTACGTCGGCGTCGCCTTCTCCACCGGTGAGGAGTTCGACGCGAGCTGGAACCGCGGCGAGCCCCTGCGCTTCCAGCTCGGTGCCAGGCAGGTCATCCCCGGCTGGGACCAGGGTGTCATGGGCATGCGCGTCGGTGGCCGTCGCGAGCTCATCATCCCGCCGCACCTGGCCTACGGCGACCGCGGCGCCGGCGGCGTCATCAAGGGCGGCGAGACCCTCGTCTTCGTCGTGGACCTGGTGGACGTGGCCTAGGCCACGCCTCCACATCGGGGGTGCCGAGGAACGGTGCGCACAGCCCTTCCTCGACGCCCCCGTGTTCTTGCGGGCGACCTCTCTCAGCCGACCTTGACCACGTACTTCCCCCGCACCCCACCGGCCTCCAGGGCCCGATGCGCCTCGGCCGTCTCCTCCAGGGAGAAGACCGTGTCCACCGCCGGGAGCAGCGACCCCTCGACCACGTGGCGGGCCAGATCGTCGAAGTCCTTTCGACGGGGGTCGCCGCTGAAGAAACGCACCCGGCCGCGCCCGTGGACCGCGCTGAGCGCGATACCTCCGAGCGACCCGACCGGACGGGACAGGTCGAAGGCGATGGCGACCATGCGACCACCCGGGTTCAGAAGACGCCGTAAGGCCGAAAGCCCGGTCCCGACGGTGTCCATGACCACGTCGAAACGGCTCAGGGCCTCGAGCGGGGTCGATCGGTGGTCGAAGGCCTCGTGCGCTCCGAGGTCGCGGACGAAGTCGAGGTTGGCGTCCCGGGCCAGCGCGGTGACCTTCGCGCCGTAGGCCCGTCCGAGTTGGACGGCGGCGTTGCCCACACCGCCCGCCGCGCCTCGGACGAGGAGCCGTTCCCCCTGCCGCAGCCCGGCCTTGTCCCGCAGCGCGGTGACCGCCGTGGTGGCGACCGGCAGCGCGGCCGCCGCCACCGGGTCCGTCCCGTCGGGGATCCGGCCCAGCCGCTCGGGGGAGGCGACCACGTACTCGGCCGCGCTACCGAACCCGGAGGTACGGCCCAGCACGCCCCACACGGGCTCACCGACCACGAACCCCGTCACGCCGACGCCCAGGGCGGCGACCTCACCGGCGAAGTCCAGCCCCGTCCGCTGAGGGAAGCGCCGACCGGTCAGGATCCGGACCCGCCCGGCCCGGGCCGCCGTCTCACCACCGTTGACGCTGAACGCGCGCACACGCACCAACACCTCTCCCGGCCCCGGCTCGGGACGCGGCACCCGGGCCGTGTAGAGCACCTCGGGAGGGCCGTAGCGGTCGAAGAGGACCGCCCTCATCATCCGATCGTCCATGACTCCACCTTCGTGACGGGGATCCGGGGCCGACCGTAGGCTCTGCGGTGGACGCGATCGTCCGTACGGACCGGAAGTGGGAGACGGTGATGGCGGGATCCTCTCGGATCGGGGACACCGGAGGCATGCGGGCCGACGCCCGACGCAACAGGGAGCGTGTGCTCGTCGCGGCGCGCGAGGTCTTCGCCGAGCGGGGGATCGACGCCCCGGTGGCGACGGTGGCCCGGAGGGCCGGGGTCGGCGTGGCGACGCTGTACCGCCACTTTCCGACCCGGGACGACCTGGTCCGGAGCGCGTTCGAGCGACAGATGCGGACCTGCGCGAACGCGCTCGTGGACGCTCTGGCGGAGCCCGACCCCTGGGAGGGGTTCGTCCGACTGGTCGAGACGCTCTGCGAACTTCAACGGGAGGAACGGGGGTTTCCGGCCGCGTTCATGGCGACCTTCCCCGAGCGGGCGAACGAACACGCGCGGGTCCGGGCACGCGCCGAAGGGGATCTCGTGCGTCTGATGCGCCGTGCGCAGGCCTCGGGCGCCCTGCGGTCCGACTTCCACCCTTCCGACCTCGTCCTGGTCATGCTGGCGCACGCCGGTCTGGTGGCGACGCTTCCGGACGACGAGGCGGCCTCCCGGAGGCTGGTCGCCTACCTGCTCCACGCGTTCCGCGCCGACACCTCCGGAGCGAGACTGCCCCCGCCGGCCCCTCTCTCGCTGCACACCCTGCCGGACACGGCCCACCGCCCCCGGTAGCGGGAACGATGGGCGCGTACGGTCAGGTCAGGCCCGCGCCGACCTTCACGTGGCCCTTGAGCAGGTCGCGGGCGATGGTGCGCCGCTGGATCTCGTCGGTGCCCTCGAAGATGCGCAACAGCCGCAGGTCGCGGTAGAAGCGTTCGATCGGCAGTTCGCGGGTGTAGCCCATACCGCCGTGGATCTGGAGGACCCGGTCGACGATCTCGTTGGCCTTCACGCCCCCGAACAGTTTGGCGATCGACTGGGCGTGCCGGGAGTCCCGCCCCTGGGAGACCAGCCAGGCGGCGTGCAGCACCAGCAGCCGCAGCGCCTCGATCTCGGTCTGGGAGTCGGCGATCATCCACTGGATCGCCTGCCGGTCGGCGATCGGCGCCCCGAAGGTCTCGCGCGTCCGGGAGTACTCGATCGCCATGTCGAGCAGGCGTTCGCAGCCGCCCAGGGCGCGGGCGGGCAGCAGGTAGCGTCCCTTGCCGATCCACCGCATGGCCAGCGCGAAGCCGCGGCCCTCCTCGCCCAGGACGTTGGCGTTCGGGACCCGCACGTCCTGGAAGACCAGGGAGGCGGGGCGACGCTCGCCCATGGTGTCGATGGGCTCGGAGGTCCACCCCATGTCGCGGTCGACGAGGAAGCAGGTGACGCCGCCGTCGGCGCCCTTCTCGGGGTCGGTGACCGCGAACACCAGGGCGAAATCGGCCTCGTTCCCGCCGGTGATGAAGGTCTTCTCGCCGTTGAGGACCCACGCGTCGCCGTCCCGGACGGCGCGGGTGCGGATGGCCTTGGCGTCGGAGCCGGCGCCCGGCTCGGTGATGGCGAAACAGGACCGGAGTTCGCCCTCGATGGTGGGCAGCAGGTAGCGCCGTCTCTGCTCCTCGTCGGCGTGGTAGAGGATGTTGTCCGCCTCGCCGCCGAACTTGAAGGTCAGGAAGGTGCGGCCGAGTTCGGTCTCGATGAGGGCCTCGGTGACCGCGTCCAGCCCCATGCCGCCGTACTCCTGCGGGGTGGACACGCCCCAGAAACCGGAGGAGCGGGCCAGGGAGCGCAGCCCGTGGCGTTCCTCGGCGGTCAGACCGGGCGGGTGCCCCTGGCGTTCGCGGCGCAGGGCCTCGTTCTCCAACGGCATGAGTTCGCGTCGTACGAAGGTCCGCACCCAGTCCCGGATGGCCCGTTGTTCTTCGCTCAAGGAGAAATCGATCACGGCCGCTCCCATTAACCTAACGGTGTTCGGTTATACGAAGGTACGACGTGGTCGGCGATGACCGCAAGGGTGGTCGTCTTCGAGAGGGGCGTCGGCTCCGAGACGGCCGCAGGACGTCGTGCGATGATCGGCGGACGCCGGACCGACCGGCCCCGTGATGGCCCAGCGCAGAAGGAGACCCTTTCCGTGGCCCGACCCAAGACGCCGATCCTGAGCAAACCGGTCATCCGGCGGGCCGCGCTGGAACTCCTCGACCGGGACGGGCTGGAACGGCTCTCCATGCGCAGGCTCGCCGAGGAGCTGGACGTGCGGGCCGCCTCCCTCTACGGCCACTACCGGACCAAGGAGGAGCTGCTCGGCGATATCGCCGACGAGGTCACCGCCGACATCGACGTCTCGGGCTTCGAGGGCGGGGACTGGCGGGCCGGACTCGCCACCTGGGCCCGCTCCTACCGTGCGGCCCTGATCGAGCATCCGAACCTGCTGCCGGTGATCGCCTCGGGGCCCGGACGGAGGGAGGAGGCGCTCCGCCGGGCCGACGTCGTGCACGGAGGTCTGGTCGGAGCCGGATGGCCGCCGCGCTACGCCACCATGATCGGCGCCTCCACCAAGTACCTGGTGGTCGGAGCCGCCACCCGCTCCTTCGCGCGCGGTTTCGACGACGACGCGCGCGTCTACCGTGACCGGTACCCCAACCTCTCCCAGGCCCACCTGCTGGCGGAGGTCGCCACCGAGATCGACGAGGACAGCTTCGAACTGGCGCTCACCGCCTTCCTCGACGGCCTGACCCCCGTCTTCGAGACGGTCCGGACCTCCCGGGGATGACCGGGCCCCGGGCCGCCGTCCACACGGCCCGGAACGCCCGGAACCTCACGAACCGGTCGGACGGGTGTCCTCGTTCGTGCTCAGAGCGGTCCGTTCCAACAGATCGAGCGGGTCCCCACCGGACCGGGGCAGCGACCGTTCCGCCACCCGACCGCCGTAACGGATCCGGGCGAAGGTCTCCGGCAGACGCGCGGCCAGCCGCCGGTGGGCCAGCCGACCCAACAGCCAGGCCCCCGCGGCGCCGTTGACCAGGGCGACCGGGACCGCCCACCAACCCCCCGCCAGCAGGGCCACCACGATGGTGGGGGAGGACAGTGGCGGGATCGCGATCAGCGACGTCCACACCTGGACCCGGGTGTCCCCGGTGTCGTTGGCGTCCACCCGCAGATGCGGTTCCACCCCGGGGGTCGCCGCCACCACGGACAGCAGGACGGACAGACCGTTGCCCACCCCGAGGACCACCAGCAGCCCGGCCAGCACGTACGGCGACGCGCCGGGCTCCCCGGAGACGAGGACGGAGACCAGGCCCAGCAGGAGCGTGCCGGGCACGATGAGCAGGGCGATGGCGATCTGACGCCCGCGCACGTCGGCGCGGACCGTGTCCCGGCCCTGCCCCACGACGGTCAGCCACAGGGCGCTGCCGTCGTGGCCGTACATGTTGGAGCCGCCCATCGCCATGACCAGCGCCGTGAACACCCCGGCGGACAGCGTGATCCATGGACGGTCGGCCATCAGCCCGAACAGGCCGATGAACAGGCCCGCGTACAGGGCCGACCGCAGCTCCAGGGCCCGCCAGGGGTCCCGCCACCAGGAACGCAGTTCCTTGCCGACGACCGCGCCCAGTGGACCGTCCGGAAGGAGGGGGAGGCGCCTCGTCGAACGTCGACGCCCGAGGGGACGTGAACGCCTTCCCCGACCTCGGGCGTTCACGCGCGGGGCCAGCAGACGCACGGTGGCCAGCACGGTCGCCGCGGTCAGCAGGGTGAAGGCCCCCAACAGGCCGAAGGCGGCGCCCCAGGCCCCGGAGGCGGCGGCGTCCACGGCCGCGATCGGCCACGAGGTGGGCAGGGCCGCCAGGACCGTGACCACCGGGGCCGGGAACCCCCGCTCGGCGAGGTCCCCGGCCGCCGAGAGGGCGGGCCCGATCGCCGCCCAGCCGAAGAACAGGCCGGCGACGATCAGTCCCCACTGGACCGAGGCGATCTCCATGCCCACCCTCGTGTGCATCGCCGCCCCCAGCGCACGGAACACCAGACGGGAGAGGGACACCATGAACACCACCGACAACAGCATCCCCAGCAGCCCCAGGGAGAGGGTGGCGGGCTCCGAGAGCCAGGCGTGACGGGCCGTGGAGGCCATGGCCACGAGGGTCAGCGCCGGCCCGACCCCCACGAACGCGGTCGCCCACAGACCGGTGCCCACCTGCGAACGCTCCAACGGCAACAGGGTGAAGTACTGCGGGCGCAGCACCCCGACGCCGTTGGTGATGGTCGGCCCCAGGATCCAGGCGCCCGCCCACACGGCGCCGAGCAGCATCAACAGCTGCGACCTGACCTCGGCGGAGGAGGCGACCACGGTGACGTACCAGGTCAGAGCGGCCCCGCCCACGAGCAGAGCCAGGGTGCCGCCACGCGTCCCAGAGACGCCGTGCCGCCCCAGGGTGGATTCGAGCCGGATCAGAACCCCAACCACGCCAGATCCCCCTCCCCGACCTCACGAGCGCCGACCAACCGGACGAAGGTGTCCTCCAAGGCGGGGTCGTCTCCGCGCACCAGGTCGAGCGGCCCGTCCGCCAGCACCCGACCGTCGGCGATGATCGCGACCCGGTCGGTGATCCGTTCGACCAGGGCCATCACGTGACTGGAGATGATCACGGTGCCGCCGCCGTCGGTGTAGCGGCGCAGGATCGCGGTCAGCACGCGCGCCGACACCGGATCCACCGCCTCGTAGGGCTCGTCCAGGACCAGCACCTCGGGCGTGTGCAGCAGGGCCGTGGCCAGCCCGATCTTCTTGCGCATCCCCGTCGAGTACTCGGCGATCAGGGTCCCGTTCCGTTCGGCCCGATCCAGCTCCAGGATCCGGAGCATCTCCTCGCTCCGGTCACGCGTGAGATCGCGATCCAGGCCGCGCAGCCGCCCCCAGTAGTCGAGGAGCTCGCCCCCGGTCAACCGCTCGGGAAGGGAGAGACCGTCGGGCAGGACGCCCAAGCGACGTTTGGCCTCGACCGGTTCGGCCCACACGTCCACGCCCAGGACCCGGGCGGTGCCCGAGTCGGGCCGCAGCAGACCCACCGCCATCGACAGCGAGGTGGTCTTCCCCGCCCCGTTGGGGCCGACCAGCCCCGTCCACGACCCCCTCGGCACGGAGAGGCTCACCCGGTCGGCGGCCCGGGTCTCGTCGAAGGTCTTGGTCAGCGAGTCCAGCTCCAGTGCCGGCACGCTCTCTTCGGGTCCGTGAGCGCTTGTCATGTCCCCATCGTGAGAGCCCGTGTTCGAAGGGCGCATCGGCCGTACGGACATCCGGGGTCGGTCGGGCGACCACTTCCCCCTCCGACCGGCGCGCCCACGCCGGCCGGACGGTCGAGGCGCCGGAGAGGAACCCGTTCTACCCTGGGGACTCGGACGATACGGAGGGACGGAGGGGGAGGGCGTGGAACGGAGCCGTCGGGACCTGTCCGTGGACGTCCTGCTCACCGTGTTCGTGCTGGTCTGCGGACTTCTGGCCTTCTCCGCCTACGGGAACGACCTGCACCCCACCGACCGGGTGCCCACCTGGGTGCTGTGGGCGGACCTGAGCTGTCTGCCGCCGGCCTGCGTCGCCCTGTGGTGGCGGCGTTCCCACCCCCTGGCGGTCGCCACGGGGATCATCCTGGTCTCCTCGTTCTCGGTGGCGGTGATCGGCGCCCTGATCGTCTGCCTGATCTCCCTGGCGATCCACCGGCCGCCCCTCATGGCGATCGGCGCGGCCACCCTCGCCACGGTGCTGTCCCTGCCCTGGGCACTGCTGGTCCCGGTCACCCCCGGCGCCGTCGGGGTGACGATGGTCGCGATCGTCATCATGCTCAACGCCTGCGTGGCCTGGGGCGCGGCCATCCGCTCCCAACGAAGACTCGTCGAACGGCTCCGTGAGGACGTGCGACGAGAGCGGGAGATACGGGAGGAGCGCCTGGGCCTGGCCCGGGTGGAGGAACGCCGCCGGATCGCCCGCGAGATGCACGACGTCGTCGCCCACCGCATGTCCCTGCTGTCCGTGCACGCCGGAGCCCTGGCCTACCGCACGGAACGGGCCGAGAGCGGACGGGGCGAACCCCCCACACCCGCCGAGGTGGGCGCCGCGGTCCGGGTGATCCGCGACAACGCCCACCGCGTCCTGGACGAACTCGGCGACATCCTCGACGTGCTGCGCTCCGGCGACCTCGCCGGAGAAGAGGGCGGCACACCTCAGCCGCGATTGACCGACCTGCCCCGGCTGGTCGAGGAGGCGGTCGACGCGGGAGAGCGGGTCCACGCCTCCTTCGACCTGCCCGAGGACGCCGAACCCCGCGACCAGGTGCAGCGCACCGCCTACCGGGTGGTCCAGGAGGGGCTGACCAACGTCCGTAAGCACGCCCCCGGGGCGAGGACCACGGTCGAGGTCTCGGGGGCTCCCGGGCGGGCGCTGGAGATCGTGGTGGTCAACGCGCTGCCGGTCGGCCGGGCGGGGCGCGAGGTGCCGGGGACCGGGGCAGGGCTGGCCGGGCTGAGCGAACGCGTCCGCTTGGACGGCGGGAGTCTGGAGTACGGGCCCGAGGAGGGCCGCTTCCGGCTGGCCGTCGTCCTCCCCTGGCCCGAGGAGGGGGCCGACGCCTCCAGGAGGAACGACCATCGAAAGGTGCCGTGAAGGTGACCAGACCCCTGATCAGAGTCCTGCTCGTGGACGACGACCCCCTGGTCCGATCCGGGCTGCGCATGATGCTCTCCGGTGACGGCGACATCGTGATCGCGGGGGAGAGCGAGGACGGGGCGGGCGTCCGCGAGGCGGTCGCCGAATGCCGGCCCGACGTGGTCCTCATGGACGTGCGCATGCCGGTCATGGACGGGATCGCCGCCACCGAGGAACTGCGGTCGGGGAGCGCCCCCGGGCCCCAGGTCATCGTGCTCACCACCTTCGACGCCGACGCCACCGTGGCCCGGGCCCTGCGAGCCGGAGCCGCCGGCTATCTGCTCAAGCACACCGACCCCGAACGCATCGTGGAGGCGGTACGACGGGCCGCCTCGGGAGAGCCGGTGTTGTCGCCGAGCGTGGCGCGCGCCCTGATGGACCGGGTCGCCGGTCAGGACCCCGAGGAGTGCTCCTCCGGAGCGGACCGCAGGGCCCGGGCCCGAGCCCGGCTCGCGCTGCTCAGCGCACGGGAACGCGAGGTGGCCGAGGCGGTGACGGCCGGACTGTCCAACGCCGAGATCGCCGAGCGGTTGTACATGTCGATGGGGACGGTCAAGGCGCACGTGTCCAGTGCCCTCACCAAACTGGACCTGAGCGGACGGATCCAACTGGCGCTGCTCGCCCACGACGCCCGCGACCCGGACTGACCCGGGCCGACGCGGCTCCTCGGGGGGTTGCCGACCTCGGGCGAGGGGCTGGCCGTAGCATCGGCCTCGACAGGACGACCGACGGTTGAGGAGGCGCCCCATGGCGAACGAACGCGTGGTCTGGGCGAAGAAGGTCCCCCAGGTCTACAAGAAGCTGGACGAGATCGACCAGGTCATCGCCGAGGAGCTGGACATCCGGCTGCTCGAACTGGTCAAGCTCCGCTCCTCGGTCCTGAACGGCTGCTCCTTCTGCGTGGACCTGCACACCCAGCGCGCCCTCAAGGAGGGGGAGAGTCAGCAGCGGCTCTTCCTGGTGGCCACCTGGTACGAGGCGGGCGACATCTTCACCCCGGCCGAGCGGGCCGCTCTCGCCCTCACCGACGAGATGACCCGCATGGGCGAGCACGGGGTGTCCGACGAGACCTACGCCGAGGCGGCCGAGCACTACGACGACACCGAGCTCGCCGCCCTGATGTCGGCGATCGCGATGATCAACCTCTACAACCGGCTGGCCGTCACCAGCCGGCTGCACGTCAAGAAGCGCTGATCCGCGCCCGTGTCCGCCGGACCACCGGCGGACACGGGCAGGACTCCCTAACGGTGGGCGACGCCGAAGTCGTGGGCGGCGCCCACCAGTACGTCCAGGTCGGCGCGGAGCCCGGCGTCGGTCAGTACCTCGGGGACCACCGTGCGCAGCCCGCCCGGGGCCAGAGTGCGCAATGCTCTGCGCGCCGCCGGCGTGGGCGAGCGCAGATCGGCGGTGGGGATCGGGGCCCACAGGGCCGTCACGGCCGCCGTCAGCCACAGTTCGTACGTCGTCCCATAGCCCAGCGCCCCCTCCAGCCGACGCCCCGCCTCGGCGGTGTCGAGCCACAGGTCCAGGGCCTCGACCACGGACCGACGCGAGGTCCCCGAGCGTTCGGCCTCGGCCCGGACCAGACCGTCGTGACTGTCGTACACGCCTCTGTCGATGTCCCGACGGACGATCGACGCGCGGGCCCGACGCCAACTCATGAACGGGACGCGCGCGGGGGCGCGCAGCACCCGGGGCGAGGGCGCCGGATCCCCCTTCTCGCGCAGCAGGACCGAACGGCGCACCCCCATCCGGTGGGCGTTGCCGACGAGGCTGAGGTCCCCATCGTGCTCGATCAGGTTGGGCACGGTGACCAGGGCCGGACGGCCGATCCCCTCCAGGAAGCGGGCCGTCGCCTCGTCGTCGGGCTCCTCCTCTCGGCCCTCGGGGGACACCGAGGCCACCAGCCGTCGGGCCAGGGGCGTGGGCATCAGGATCCCGACCGTGGGCACGTAGCGGTCCGCGCACTCGGCGAGCCCGTATCCGCCCAGGGCCGCCCAGCGAGCCATGGTGGCGGTGCCCGAACCCCATTCGCAGAACAGGCTCAGGACCCGCTCGGGGTGGGCGGTCACCATCCGGGTCAGGGTCTCGACCATGCCGGGACACGGCTCCGCGTCGTCCTGGAGGACCAGATGGTGGGTGGCACCCTCGGGGGCGGCGGCCCAGGCGGCGAGCGAGGTGCGCAGAGTGGTGGGCGGGCCCTCGGGCGAGGGGTCGGTGACCACGGCGGGGGAGAGTTCGGGGAGGGAGTCGGCCAGGCGCCGCGCGGCCTCGGCACGGTCGGGGTGGCTCATCACGGCGCAGGAGATCCGGACGCTCGACGTGGCCTCGGCGGATCGGGTGGACGGGTCGATCATGAAGGGAACCTCGTCTTCCGGAAGAGGGAGATGGGCGGGGCGATGAGGGTCATGTCCACCCCTTCGGGATCCGGCCGTGGGCCGCCCCGTACTCCAGCCCGGCCAGGACCAGGTCGACGACCTCCGCCTCGTGGCGGGCCAGGGCCTCGACGTCGACGAGGCATCGGAGCGCCCCCGGGGCCAGGGAGGCCAGGGCCGCGCGCACCGTCGGTCCGTCGGCTCGAGAGCGCAGGGAGTCGACGACCTCCGGCCATCGGGATCGGAGCACCACCCCTTCGGCCACCACCGTGTGCCACAGAGCGGTCAGGTGCGGTTCGGGGACGACCTCGGAGAGGGTGCCCGCCTCGACCCTCTTCCGCAGGGCCTCGGACCGATCGTCCTCGGGCAGACCCCACGCGTCGAGGACCTCGGCCAAGGGGCGATGCGCCTCCGGGACGTCGTGGTCCAGGTCGATCAGGACCGGGGTGCCGATGTTCCAGCGCAGGAACGGCAGGAACCGGGGCGGTTCGAGGACGGCGGGGGAGAGGTCGGCCGCCGGCGATGGGGTGAAGCAGGCCGACCGCCGTATCCCGTGGTCGGAGTTGCCCACCAGGCTGGGCCGGTCGTCGTGTTCGACCGGGTTGGGCACCGCGACCAGCGGGGTGAGCCCGGAGCGACGGACGAACCTCAGCACCGCGCGGTCGTCCGCCTCGTCCTCGTCCGCCGTGGCCAGGAAGCGGCCCAGCGCTCTCGCGTGCTCCGCCGGCAGCGCCAACGCGACGGTGGGCACGTAGGGGTTGACCACCGGCACCGCTCCGGCCCCGGTGTACACCGCCCAGCGGGCCAGGACGGCGGTGCGCGAACCCCACTCGACGAACAGCGAGACGGCGGCCTCGGGGTGGGCCCGCAGGACCCGCTCCAGGGTCGTGGCGAACCCGGCGGCCGGCCGGGCGTCGTCCTGGAGGACCAGATGGTGGCCGGCCCCCTCGGGGGCGGCGGCCCAGGCGGCCCCGGCGGCGCGGAGGGCCGAGGGCGGGCCCTGGGGATCGGGGTCGGGGATCACGATGGGGGAGAGCTCTGGCAGGGAGTCGGCCAGGCGCCGCGCGGCCTCGGCGCGGTCGGGATGGCTCATCACGGACACGGATACGGAGGGCGAGAGGCCGGGACGGGGGGAGATCATGTCTTCGACCCTACGTTCTCCGGAGACGATCCCCCCGGTCGTCCACAGGCCCTTTTCCGCGTAGGGAGTGTTCTCGTCCGGTATCGGTCGGGCCGGTCCGCGGCGAAGGGGCGTGAGGCGCTCTCTCGCCGGGTGACGAGTGCGGCCGCCCCCGCCGTGCCGAGGCGGATTCTAGGAGTCGTCGCAACACGTGAGGTCAGTTGCTCGCCGAGAGCAGCTTAGCC
>NZ_ANAC01000032.1 GCF_000341225.1 Nocardiopsis alba DSM 43377 | reverse complement strand
CCAGGGATCGCGCGGATCAACTCACTTCACGACGACCATTTCACTGAGAAAACCTCACTGGACGTAGGAATGTTCATGCAGAAGTTGCAGCGCTCGATGGTTTGAGCGCAACAGGGGGCTCTCCGCTTCGCGTAGCTGCAAGTCGCCCCTTTTGCCCTTCATGTCGAGAAGAGATATCAAATCGAGGGGGGACGATCGTAAGTGATGCGGTTGCCATTTGGTTCAGGTGATAATCGGTGAAAAAATCGAATGATCCTTCCCTGGCTGGCGATATGAATACGGAAAAGCGAATCTCCGCAGTGATCGCCTTGAGGTTCGCCGACCCCATTGAGCGCCTTCTAGGAGCATTGACACCGGAGGACGACTACTCCAGTGGATGCATCGGCAGGTTGTGTGTCGAAATCGCCGACCGCGGCGAACCGCGAGAGGTCGATCAAGAATGCTTTAAAAGCATTTTCGATTCCTTCATGTCGCGGTTTGACAGCGATTATGCCCATTATATGGAGCAGGCCCTGGCCGACATGCTGATCCTGATCGATGAAGTTGTCGAGATGCCTCGAGGCACGGGCTCCCTGGAGGCGATCGCCGCCGGCTCTAACGATTGGGTTTTCTGGTGGGTGGAAGGGGAGTTGGATGAAATTGCGGATGCGGTAGACGCTGAAAGCGACCCCAGGGTCGCCTGGAACAGGCATCAAGTGTCCAGGTTGGTCGATAGGGTTCGCTCTTCCCTGGAGGAGAGCGGTGACATTGGTTCTCACTTGAGGGATGCCGAAAGCGATGGAAGGGAGATTTCTTCCTGGCTGTCCGGTGATTTTTTCTGATCGCCCGGCCATGAAATATAATTCGATGAGATTTGGCGTGTAAGCGGTGCGGACACTCGAGGACGGCGATGCCGATCCGACGGCACCGACTTGGTTTTCCGCCAAGAATGACCAACGGTTTCCTGGCGAGTATTATCCCTAACAGCAGGAGAATCTTGCAGCAGCCAAAGGACCTTCATGGATGAGCTGGATCGGGTTCGCTTCGGCCCGGTAGGAGAGGCTCCTTCCGTGATGGTCCGCATGGATGTGAACCCTCTGTCGGATGCGGGAGAGTACGCTTGCCGACTCAGGCGGGTTCTGACTTCGGTGATCGCCATCGGCTCCCTTCAAGGTTTTGAGCGTGAGCACTTTGACCACTCATCGCTTCCCGGATGGTTTCTCGCCTCCTTTTGCGACACTGAACCCGTTGAGGGGTCAGCCGATGATCTCGTGCTGCAAGGTTGCGAGAATTACTACCGGCATCGCCAGGGCGATATCTGGGGGGTGCATGAATGGATATCGCTCTTCGACCCCGAGGACAGACGATGGTCCTGGTGGGACATCGTCGTCTCGGACGGGGGTGGCGTGAGTGTGTTCGTAGATACCCGCGGAGAGCCGGTGGTGCCGTTCGAGGAGCTTTGGTGGATGCTCTATGCCACTGGCGCCAGGTCTGTCTCCGGGCCTGTTCTGGCCACTTCTGATGATTGGGAGGCGGGGAAGCGGTTGCGGTGAGATGACTCCATACGGGTCGCCAGGCCTCGCCGGTCACCGTCGTGATCACCTCCAGGCAGGGCCTGAGGGCTCGACGGGGCGCTTCCTTCGCTCGGGCTTGGAGCCACGATGTAGGAAACGAACACGCATATCACCCACAGGCGGAGAAGGTTAACGAACCTGTTATCGCAACCCCCCGTGCGCTCGCCATGACGCCCTGTTCCACTGGGGTGGCGGCCACGACGAGGCGGCCGCCCCACGCAGGCCGCGACCCGACCGTTCGTACCCTCTCGACCGGCCGGCACCGGCCCGCGCGGGTCTCCCCCGTACCCCTCTGGAGTCGACTTGAGCCCGAACCCCCCGAACCCCCCGAGCCGCCGGACCCTCCTCAAGAACGTCGGCGGTCTCTCCCTCGGCATGGCCGTGGCCTCCGGCGGCCTTCTGGCGGCGACGTCCCCCGCCCGCGCCGAAACCGCCGCACGGCCTCTCCCCTCCCCCGACCATGCCGGCCTGCGCCTCGTCGCGCACAACGAGGACGACCCTCGTATGTGGTACTACCGCTTCGAGACGGACGAGGTCGCGTGGGATCCCGCCATCAACGTCCTGGTACCCCGCGGCTACCGCGATGATGGGCGCACCTACCCCGTCCTGTACCTGCTGCACGGCGGCGGGCCGGGCCAGGACTTCATCAGCTGGGACAAGGCCGGCATCCGTGAGCTGTCCGAGGACAAGCAGATCATCATCGTGATGCCCGACGGCGGGCCCTGCGGGTGGTACAGCAACCCCGTCACCTCCAACGTCGGCCCCCGCAACTGGGAGACGTTCCACATGAGCCAGGTCCTGCCCTGGGTCGACGCGAACTTCCGAACGTACGCCGAGTTCGATGGTCGGGCCGTGGCGGGCTTCTCGATGGGCGGCTTCGGCGCGCTCAAGTACGCGGCCAAGTACTACGGTCACTTCGCCTCGGTCAGCTCCTACTCGGGTCCGGCGAGCACGCGCCGTGACTTCGGGCTGGTCACCCACTGGGCGAACTTCACCTCCGGGGCCTTCGAGCTCGGTGGCGGCACGGTCTACGGGGTGCCCTGGGACGAGGGGCGGGTGAGCGCGGACAACCCGGTGGAGAACGTCGAACGCTATCGCGGTAAGCGCGTGTTCATGGTCGCCGGGGACAGCCCCGATCCGTTCGACCTGTTCGACCGGATGAACGAGGAGCAGGTCCTGGCCGGGCAGCGTGAGTTCCGCTCCCTGTTGGACGGCGCCGATATCCCCCACGAGTCGCACGAGGTCGGTGGCGGTCACTTCGTCCGGCCGGAGCTGGTGCGCGCCGACCTGGACGGCATGATCGGGCGGTTGCGTTCGGCCGGATAGCCCCGCTTCGCGCAGAGGCTCTGGCGGCTCTGGCACACGGAATCGGCGAAGCGGTCGCCTCACTCCGCACGTGGTCGAGGCTCTGCCGGCCTCGCCGTGTCATGGTGCGCGCGAGCTCGACCTTGGGAAACTGGCCGGCGCGCACCCAGGCGGGTCGATCGGTGTCACCGCGAACCGCCGGCTCGACGCCTCCGCACCACCCGGTTCATCGACCAGGGCCTCTCGGTGGAGGAATCGAAGACCGTCCCGGGCCATGACGGGGTACTCGTTGGTCGGGGGTCGCACCCGAAGTGCGCTTCGGGTGCGACCCCCGCGGAGGGTCCCGATCGGAGCCGTCGGGTCTCCAGTCCCTGGGCTCCGACATCCAGCCGGCCCTCACGTTCTATGGCTGCTCCGGCTCACCGGTCTTCGCAGCGTCCACGTGCGATGGCAGATGGTGCGGAGGGGCCGGAGGTGGTGGTGACACCCCCGGCCCACTCCCCCATAACCCCACCCGACTCCAAGGCCGGGCGAGGCCTTCGCCACCCGAAGGCGGCGGGGCTTGGCGGACCTGGCGGTACGGGACCCTGACAGAGCCCGCGGAAAGCTGATCCGCGTCGTCCGAGGTCGACCGCACCGCCACGCCGGCTTTCACGCCCCCGCGCACGTCACCGACGCGCGGGAGGCGGAAGGTCTTCGTGTCCCGATCACGGCCGGGACGGTCTACTCCCCCGTCTCAGAGAGAGCAGACATCGTGTTGCTTCCACTCGGCCCACGTGGTCACCGTCCGGGTTCGGTGAGCAGGCGTTGAACGTCGGACTTGAAGTAGCGGCGATGGCCGCCGAGCGTGCGGACCCAGCGGAGTCTGCCTTCCTGGGCCCACAAACGGACGGTCTTGGGATCCACCCGAAAGGCCTGGGCGACCTCCTGTGGGGTGAGCAGGTCCATGGGGTCGACATCCGGCTGCGTCATGTTCTTCTCTCAAAGGGGGTCGTTATCGGAGGTCAAGGAAGTTCAGGGGGGTCGGTCGTGTGCGCCGGACCCGTATCAGAGGCATGGAAGTCGTAACAGGAGGATGTTCATCGCGCCGATGTCCGTGTTCGGGCAGCGTGCAGCGCGGCCAAGACCTGGACCAGTCGTCCTTCGGCGTCGTCCAGCAAGGCGTTCCTGCGGGCTTGGCTGTTACCGGCCCACTGGGCGCGGGTCAGGTAGCGGGCGGCGTCCTCGGCGGCGCTCGCCCCGGCCAGCAGGGTGGGGCCGCAGGCCGGGCGGGCGGCCTGGTCCCACGCGGGACGGGTGCCCTCGACCTGCCGACGCCGGGTCTGGAGCGGCAGTTGGGCCTGGTCCCAGAGCAGGTAGGCCTGCTCACGCCCTTCCTGGTCGGCCTCGTAAGCATCGAGAAGCCTGGTCAGGAGCTCGTGGGAGGGGCGGATGCGTCCGGTCTCGATCCGCGAGACCGTCGACTGGTCCACACCCGAGAGCCGATATCCGCTCAACCCGGCCACCTTGCGCAGCCGCTTCAAGTGGACACCGAGCGCCTTCTTGGACTCGGAGCACAGAGAATCCGCGTCCTGATCCACCTGGGCCTCCTTGCTCTCCACCGACACGGGCCGGTCATCGTTCATGAAGTGTTCGGGCTGTTCGGGGCCGGTCATGCGCGCTCCGGGAACGGTCGACCCGGCCCAGTGGACGAGGAAGGCACGAGCTTCTCTGTCCGCTCTACGGACTCGGCACCTCTCCGAGGTCGAGAGCGAATCCGGATCGGGGTACGTCATCTCTGTTCTTCCGGAAGTGCCTTGGTTCAGGGGTGGGCCCCAGGAGGGCGCTCCTTAGGGCGCGCCTCCTGGGGCACCGGACGGGCCACGCGTTGCTGCTGCCAGGCCGCAAGTGCCCCGTCGTCTTGTGGGGATCGGCTAGGCGAGGGTGCGGACCAGCGCGTCCCAGGCACTGCCCGGCAACGTCAGTCGGACCTGGTCGGGGTTCTGGGTGTCGCCCATCAACACGTTCCCGCCATCAAGCAGCTTGGCGGCGGCGCAGTTGGAGGCGCCCTGAGAGGCTTCGGCCTTGTGCCACACCCCGGCGGTCAAGGACCTACGGCCCTGGGTCTCCACGATCTTCATGAAATATCCTCTACCTGCTTGTTCTTGCGGTTGAAACCCCGGGAGGCGGCGGCAACCGCCCCCGGGAGGCGAGCCCTCGCGGGCTCTTCGGTGCCCTCACTTCTCAGGTGAGGGCACCGAGTCTTTTCACGGCCCGATCAGGCGACCCCGGTGGAGGGAGCAGGCCGCACGGGAAGCGCGGACCGGTCGGAGCACTCGGACCGAGCGACTCGGTCAGGGCGGTCGGGCTGGGTGGAGGCGTCCAGGGTGGTCAGGGCGGCGATCGGCGGCTCTCCCCCGCCCGGATCGCACGGCGACAAGCCCCGCCAACGCCCCCAACCGGCGGCCTCGAACACCTTCCGCAGCCCCTCCGGCTCACGTGCCACTAACCGGGTATCCGCACCCTGCTCCCGGGCCTGGCCGGTGTAGACCTCAGCGGCACCGTTCATCCCGGACAGGTGGGTGATCCCCCAGCCGCTCCCCGGTGCCAGCCTCGCGGCGAGCGCCTCGACCAGGCCTGTGACCTCGGAATCCTCCAAGTGGTCGAGGGTCAGGGTGGAGAGCACCCCCACCGGAACCGACAGATCCAGATGCTCACCCAACGCGTTGACCAGCGTCTCCGGAAACCTCAGATCCAGATCCAAGACCCGCACGTTGTACCCCCGAACCTGAGCAGGGTGCTCCCACCACGCCCGCACCGCCGCCAGGGCGGCGAGGTCGTGATCGACATAGACCGTCCTCGCCCGGCTTCCCCACAACACCCGGCCCCGTTCATGCGGGGCTCGACGCATCGCCGGCAACCCACAACCCAGATCGATCACCTGGGAGAAGGAGCGGCAGACCGCGCCCACCACACCTTCCCGGGCCTTGCGGTGCACCAACATCTGCCCCGCCAACCCCGGCGAGGCCTCCGCCATCTTGACGGCGACATGGCGGTCCTGGCTCCAGAAATCCTTGCCGTAGTCCAGGTAATCGAACGTGCGGGCCGCGTTGGTCAACGCCCATTCCTCACGATCCAGCAGGGTGCCGCTACGGGCCGCGCCCCACGTCATGGTCTTTCCGGTACCGGGCGTGCTCATGAGGTCGTCCACGTCCGTCCGCCCTGGTCGAGGTAGCGGCGTATGGCCACACCGAGCTCTTGGGTGCCGGCGTCCTGTTCGGCCTGTTCGGCTTCGCGGAGTTGCCGTTCCACCCGGGAGCGTTCGTCCAAGATCCCGTCGACGATCAGCCGGGCCAGGCTCAACCTGTGGTCGACCCGCGCCAATCGCTGTTGGACGCTCAATCGGCCCAACAGTCGCAGCGCGCTCAACTCCGCGGCGGCGCTCTGCTCTGTCACCCGCGAGGCGGACGGACTCTCAGGAGCCGGCGGGGTGGACGGAGATCGCGGGGTGCGACGGGGAAGAGGGACCGGAGGCTTCGGCGGGACGGGCTGTTCAGGTTCGCTGGAGTTCGGGAGGAGCCCGGCCCAGTGAGCGAACCGGCGCCGAAGACCGAACCAGCTCCTCCGAACCTTCGGGATGACCGGGCCAGCGGTGGTGATGTCGGGCGGAACGAAGATTCCCGTCCGAGCCAGCAGGGTGTGCCTGCCCCGCTGTACCGATGAAGCGGGCGTGGGAGCGGTGGCCTTGGACGGGGTGAATGTGGTGGTGGGTGGGAGGGTGCGTCGGACCTGTGTCGGGATCATGCTCACGATGTGCTCCTTCACGCTGGTCAGGGAAGTTCGATCCGGGCCTTGACCGTCACCGGTAGGCCCGCGCATCCGTCCCAGTCCCAATAGAAGGAGAGTGAAGCCACCCGACCCAGACCACCGCCGTGGCTCTTCTGCTCCGGAAAAGAGAGCCGCTTGCATCCCGGGGCGGGGCCGGCATCGGTGACCGTGATCGACAACAGGTAGCGCGAACGTTCCAGCATCAGCGTGAGCGTCTGATCCGGAGCACCCGAATGGGAGTAGCGATGGGCGTTGTCCATCAACTCCCACGCGATCAACGACGCACGGTTCGCGATCTCGACGGCCGCCATCGGGTTGGCGATCCCCTGGGCAGCATGCCGACGCACCCAGTTCTGCGCAGCAGCGCGAGCGGCGACCGTGTGCCGAACGCGAAGACCCAGCCTGTCGGGGTCGGGGTAGTGGAGCACTTGGTAAGCAGAGGACAAAGGCCTGTCATGGCGCGGCCTCAGAGCAGTACACTTCATGGCATCTCACCTCGGAGCGTTCGGGGTGGGTCACAACCCCGGGCGGCCGCCTTCCACTTCGGCCCCCGGGGTTTCTTGCTGTCGGGCACTTCCACCCGACGTACGTAGCCCTCTGTGCTGACGTGAGTCCAGCTTGGAGCGTCATCCAGAGATTCCACAGCGTCTGAGCAATCCGTGGAATCTAAAGTGTGATCATGAGAAGCCATGGGCAATAATTAATCCATGACCCCCAATCTGTTTGCTGAAAATCTCGTCAGGCTCCGGGAACTTGCAGGTCTGACGCAACAGCAGTTAGCTAAACGTTCCAACACTGGACACTCGTCCGTGAATAGGTGGGAAAAGGGGAAATCAACGCCAAAACGGGGCAATGTGGAAAGTCTGGACAAGGCTCTCGGTGCGAACGGCGACCTCATGTCGGTGTGGCTAGCCGTCACCACCGGCAATGGGCTACCTGAGTGGGCTCGCGACATCGAAGGGATCGAGCGCGCAGCCCGCCGAGTCACCATCGCAACCCCGGCTCTTGTACCGGGCATGCTCCAGTGCCCGGAATATGCTCATGCCGTGTTCACTGCAGGGCAGCCAGACACCGACGCGGAGGAGATCGCCCGGCTTGTTGCGCTCAGGTGTGGGCGACTCAAAGAGCTAGCCGAGCTCCAAGTGACAGCAGTTTTTCCGCTGGGGGCTGTCTCCTACATGTCCCCCAAGGTCCGCTCCGCGCAGGCGGCCGCGCTACTGTCCTGGTACGAGACCGGGAGGGTTAAGGTGCAGGTGATCCCCGAGGGAACATTGGTCTTGGTCCCGGCTGCACCGTTGATGGACTACCGACTCCGGTCCGGGGAGTCTGCCATCGTAAGCGATCACGCAGACGGTAACCTGGTCTACGACCTGCAATCCGGTGACAGGCTTGCCGGACAGATCACCGCAGCGCTCGCCGCTGCACTTCCGGAACCCCTCTCAATAGAAGCTTTGAGGTCCCTCGTATGAAGACCCCAACCGACTGGCACAAGAGCACGTACAGCGCAAATGGCAGCAACTGCGTGGAAGCGCGAGAGTGCCCTGGCGGCGCGGACGTGCGTGACACTCAGAACCGGGAACTCGGCCATCTGTCCTTCGGTGCGGGCGAATGGTCCGCGCTTCTCGGCGCGGTCGCTTCTGTTAAGTAGCAGACCACAAACCGGTCCCCGCCAATCAAGGTGGCGGGGACCGGTTGTGTTCTGTACGACCCCAGAGTAACTCCCATACGTATCGGCGCAAGGGGAGATATATCTGGTCTAGAAAACACAAGGACTACTCCCCAGCTCAACGGGGAAGGAGAAGTTTCGTACCTCCGCATCATCTCAGCCGAAGTCATGATCTGAGAACACCCCCATCCCCCGAGTGCACGACCTCTCTTAACTCCCCCTGAAGAAGCCTCGCTCCGCAGCAGTCAGCCTCCGTCCTCCGAAGAGAACGGACCGCGCATGACCAGCGAAACCCCGTGGCATAAGTCCAGCTACAGCACGTCAGGCTCCCACTGCGTCGAAGTCGCCGAAGGTCCCACCACCCGAATCCGCGACACCCAGAACCGCGCCCAGGCCCAGCTCAGCGTCTCCGGCTCCGACTGGAACGCCCTCCTCCACACACTCTGCTCGCGCCAACCCTGACCCTCCACACGAGTCACCCCTCGCTCCGAAGGAACAGGCGAACCATGACCCATCAACAGCGCACCTGGCACAAGTCGTCCTACAGCGGAGCCAGTGGAAACTGCGTCGAAGTCGCTGAAGGCCCGACCACCGGCGTTCGCGATACCCGGCACCGCGGCCTCGCCGAGCTCAGCGTTCCCGCCTCGGAGTGGACCGCTCTGCTCAGCACCCTCCGCACGAACTGACCCCCCGGCCAGGCCCACCGCGGAACGGCGGAACCTTCCTCGGAGGACTTTCGCAGACGAGTACTCTCCGCCCCCATCCAAGAGATCGAGACAGCGCGACATGATGAACGAGCACTGGAAGAAGTCCACCTACAGCAACACCGGCGGAAACTGCGTCGAGGCCCGCGCCACCGCCCAGGGCGCCGCCATCCGCGACACCCAACACCGCCACCTCGCCGAACTCAGCCTTCCGAACACCGAATGGACCGCCCTGCTCAACACCCTCCGCTCACACTGAACCCCTGGGGCGGACCGGCTCCTCCCGACACTCCCCCCGACAACGTCGAACACCCCCCCAAAGGAGCAATCATGCAGCGACAGCACTGGCACAAGTCCAGCTACAGCGGAGGCAGCGGTGGCCAATGTGTCGAAGTGGCGGAAGGTACCGCCACTCACATCCGTGACACCCAGAACCGAGCCCTGGCCGAGCTGAACCTGCCCGCCCACGAATGGTCGGCCTTCCTCACCACCCTCATCCGGTAACCCCCGGAACCAACGAGGCCCCGGAAGCAAAAGCTCCCGGAGCCTCCCCCATGCCCGCTACGCGGGGAGGAGGCGTCGGCAGGCCTGCCGGATGAGGCGCCGATCGAAGTCGACGGGACCATCCCCACGTGCGTGGGGCTCAGGCCAGATCACGGTTGGTGGCGTCGCCACTGGGAGGTCCATCCCCACGTGCGTGGGGCTCAGCGTCCTGCCTGGGTATCGAGCTGTTGGTAGGCAGGTCCATTCCCACGTGCGTGGGGCTCAGGACAATTGGGCGTGGTCACCGGCTCACAACACCGGTCCATCCCCGCGTGCGCGGGGAGGAGCAAGCGGGGGTGGGGCCGTCGTCATGTGTGTGGGGGCCATCCCCGCGTGCGCGGGGAGGAGTCGACGTCGAACATCACGCGGATCAACCTCGAGGGGCCATCCCCGCGTGCGCGGGGAGGAGTCTTCCTGACCTGCAAAGCTATCCCGACCCACCCATCATTTCTGCAAGTTGTCGAGAAACAGACAAAACCGACACCCCTCGACCGTCCACCCGAACACCACTCCCCCACCAGCCTAGACATCCCCGCGAGGAGCAGAGACGAAGTTCCGGAGGTCTCCCCCACGTGCGTGGGGTCCAGCTTCATAGACGTCCTTTCGGACTCGGGAACGGGAGGTCTCCCCCACGTGCGTGGGGTCCAGGGAAAATGACCTGCGGAAACAGAAGCCGTCATCCATCCATAACCTTCGGTTGGAAGCGACCTCCGCCCCCGGCACCGCGGCCTCGCCGAGCTCAATATCCCGACTCCGAATGGAACGCCCTGCTCAGCGCACTCCCCAAGAGCCGAGCCTCCGCAGAGAATCGGTCCCCACCGTCCGAGGCGGCGGAGGCCTCCCCTCTACAGTCCCCCTACAGTGACTCCCATACGTCACGACGCAAGGAGAGACATGAGCGACCGCGAGCAGCAGTCGAAGAAGGATCTTCCCCCCGAGGCCATGGGGAACGAGAAGTGGCACGACACCACCGACGCGGTATGGATGCGCTCCTCACTCTCCGACCCCGAATCAGAGGCGATCGTGGAGGTCGCCGAGTTCGACGACGGCTTCCGCGCTGTCCGCGACGGCAAATCCCCCGACAAGGGCACCCTGTTCTTCACCCCCGCCGAATGGGAGGCCTTCACCCTCGGTGTGAGGGACGGAGAGTTCGACATCCCCGAAGAACACCTCACCGAAGAAGAGATCGCCCTCCAACGCGAACGCGCCGACCAGCCCGCCGAATGGGTCCCCTCCCCGCTGCTCACCCCCAAGGCCCGCGAAGAATACGAACGCCGCCAAGCCACCAAGGCCTAGCGAGACGGCCCGGCGTCAGCCGGGCCACTCCCCCAAGCTCGCAGCCCCGGTCCCCGATCGAACGAAGCCGATCGGCGACCGCCCATCCCCACCTACGTGGGGCTCAGCCCGAGAACGAGAACGGCAACCCCGTCGAGCCCGGTTCATCCCCACGTGCGTGGGGCCCAGGCTCTCGGCAGGCGGTGGCCTCCTCCTTGTGCTCGGTCCATCCCCACGTGCGTGGGGCTCAGGAAAATGACCTGCGGAAACAGAAGCCGTCATCTTCCCGCAACCTTCACCACGAAGCAGCCTCCGCCCCTGATCCAGCCCTACCACACCCCCACAGAGCCCACCGGCACCCACGAACACCCCACCGACTTCAGCCCCCACACATGGGACTCAGCAGTGGCCCGCAGTGACACCGACCGCCTACGGAACAAGCTCCTGCAAGAGGTCCTCGACGTGCCGCCTGATCCGGTCACGGATGGGCCGGACCGCCTCGACACCCTGCCCCGCCGGATCGGGCAGCTCCCAGTCGAGGTAACGCTTTCCGGGAAAGAACGGGCACGCGTCGCCACAGCCCATCGTGACGACTACGTCCGAGGCGCGGACCGCGTCCGGGGTGAGGAGCTTCGGGGTACCGGCCGTGATGTCGATCCCGACCTCGCCCATCGCCTCCACCACCACCGGGTTGACCTCGTCGGCCGGGGCGGAGCCGGCCGAGCGCACCTCGACCCGTTCGCCACCCAGGTGTTCCAGGAAGGCGGCGGCCATCTGGGAGCGTCCGGCGTTGTGCACGCACACGAACAGCACCCGCGGGACCACGGCCTCCGAACGGTCAGTCACCGGTCGTCTCCTTCGTCGTGGAAGAGCCCACCTCTACGCCCCTTTCACCGGGGAACCATCGCCGTGCCGCCAGCGCCACGTACACCAGCGCGATCAACACCGGCACCTCGATCAACGGCCCCACCACACCGGCGAGCGCCTGGCCGGAGGCGGCACCGAAGGAGGCGATCGCGACGGCGATCGCCAGCTCGAAGTTGTTGCCCGCCGCGGTGAAGGCCAGCGTCACCGATCGGGGGTAGCCCATCCCCAAGGCCCGCCCCAGAGCCAGCGTCCCGGCCCACATGATCACGAAGTAGAGCAGCAGGGGCAGCGCGATCCGAGCCACGTCCCACGGCCGCGACGTGATCGCCTCGCCCTGGAGCGCGAACAGCATGACGATGGTGAACAGCAGTCCGTACAGACCCCACGGCCCCAACTTGGGCAACAGGCGGGTCTCGTACCATTCGCGGCCCCGGGCCCGCTCGCCCAGGCGGCGGGTCAGGTATCCGGCGAGCAGGGGCACCCCGAGGAAGATCACCACCGATACCGAGATGTCGACGAAGGAAACCTCAAGAGCCGCCTGTTCCAGGCCCAGCCACCCGGGCAGCGCCGACAGGTAGAACCAGCCCAGGGCGCCGAAGGCCACCACCTGGAACAGGGAGTTGAGGGCCACCAGCACGGCGGCGGCCTCACGGTCACCGCAGGCGAGGTCGTTCCAGATGATCACCATCGCGATGCACCGCGCGAGGCCGACGATGATCAGCCCGGTCCGGTACTCGGGCAGGTCGGGAAGGAACGCCCACGCCAGCGCGAACATCAGCGCCGGGCCGGCCAGCCAGTTGACCGCCAACGAGGTGATCAGCATCCGGCGGTCGCCGGTGACGGTGCCGAGGCGGTCGTAGCGGACCTTGGCCAGGGGCGGGAACATCATCACCAGCAGCCCCACCGCGATCGGCAGGGACACCCCGGCCACGCCGACCCCGGACAGCGCCTCGCCCAGTCCGGGGACCAGACGGCCCAGGGCCAGACCCGCGACCATCGCCGCCAGGATCCACACGGTCAGGAACCGATCCAGAGCCGACAGGCGTCCGACCACCCCGGCATTGGGATCGGTGGGTGCGGGGGCGCTCATGAACCGGCCTCCTCGGGCTTCAACGAGCGGGTCAGGATCGCGGCCAGGCGGTCCGTCGTCTCCGGGATCAGCCGGTAGTACACCCACGTGCCGCGCCGCACGGAGGAGATGAGCCCGGCCTCTCGCAACAGTTTCAGGTGGTGGGAGATGGTGGGCTGGGACAGGTCGAAGGCGGGCGTCAGGTCGCACACGCACACCTCGTCGCCGTCACACGTGGCGATCATGGACAACAGCCGCAGCCGCACCGGATCACCCAAGGCCTTGAAGACCCGGGCGAGCTCGACCGCCTCGCCGTCCTCCAGCGGCTCCTTCAGGAGTCTGGGGCAGCAGTCGGTGACGGCGCCTTGGAGATCGGTGACACCCACCTCTTGATTCGACATGCGTCTATATTGACAAAGTTCGAAACAGATGGCAAAACTGGAGACGCAACGCTGCATAGATGAACTTCGATACAGCTTCCGGAGGACCTCATGTCCCGTGTCCAGCTCGCCCTCAACGTCGCCGACCTCGAAGCGTCCGTGGTCTTCTACTCGACCCTCTTCGGCGTCGAACCCGCCAAACGCCGCCCCGGCTACGCCAACTTCGCCATCTCCGAGCCCCCGCTCAAGCTCGTCCTCATCGAAGGCGAGCCCGGCCAGGAGACCCGCCTGGACCACCTCGGCGTGGAGGTCGAGGAGACCGAACAGGTGAACGCCGCCACCCAACGCTTCAAGGACTCCGGCCTGGCCACCTTCGAGGAGAACGACACCTCGTGCTGCTACGCCGTGCAGGACAAGGTGTGGGTCCACGGTCCCGGCAAGGAGCCCTGGGAGGTCTACGTGGTCAAGGGCGACAGCGACCAGAGGGGAGCGGCACCCCAGGAGGTGAATGCCGGCGCCACCGGCGAGGCGTCCGCCTGCTGCGCCACCGCGCAGGTGTAGTCACCGACGAGCCGTAGGGCCGGGTGGGGTGGGGCGGTGGGGCGACGACCAGGGGCGTCCGGTCCGACCCTTACGCTCAGACCCGGCACCACACCGTGTGCCCCAAGGCCCGCAGCCCAGACCAAGGGGCGAGCTACAACCCATCCCCACGTGCGTGGGGCTCAGGAGGGAACTGAGGTGGCGAACATCGTGGTCAGCGGTCCATCCCCACGCGCGTGGGGCTCAGCGCACCAGACCTGAGCCGCGCACGTGGCGCGACGGTCCATCCCCACGTGCGTGGGGCTCAGGGAAAATGACCTGCGAAAACAGAGGCCGTTATCTTCCCGCAACCTCCGCCGCGAAGCGGCCTCCGCTCACCACACATCCCTACCACACCCGCCCCGTACCAGACCGAGAACGAACACCCCACCGGCTTCGCACCTCCCCCAGTCTCCGAAGGACTCAGTTCTCACCTCGAGCGGATCGTCTACATCCGAACAGACCACACCCGCACGATCGGAGCTCGGGCCTCACCCGCTCATCACGTTTCACCAACCGCCCGGCCATCGTGCAATTCGACGAGCGCTCCCTCGGCCACCGAACACAAGTCCCGATCACCCTCGTCCCGTGCGGGTAGGTGTAGGTCATGCCGCCTGCTTACTGAGAGAGCTTCTTCGTAGCGGCCGTACTCATGGCCCCGACACCGGGTCGCCGACGTTGTCCGTGATGTCCATCTGTCCCCGATCAGCACGTCGGAGACGATCGTTGAACGGGGCCGCCCCCGCCGTTAGGGTCGGCAGCGAGAACGTCGAGACGGTCGACGCAGGGGTGGTTATGCCGAAGCTGATCTACGCGTCGAACATGTCGCTCGACGGCTACACCGAGGATGAGCACGGTGCCTTCGACTGGGCTCCACCGGACGATGACGTCTTCACCTTCATCACCGAGCTCATGCGGTCCGCGGGCACGTACCTCTACGGGCGGCGCATGTACGAGACCCTGGCCGTGTGGGAGACCGACCCCTCCCTGGCTGCACAGTCCGACCTCACGGCCGACTACGCCGGCGCATGGCAGGCGGCGGACAAGATCGTCTACTCCTCGACCCTGACCTCGCCGACCACAGCGAACACTCGACTCGAACGCCACTTCGACCCCGCCACGGTGCACAACCTGAAGGCCACCGCCGGCAAGGATCTCTTGATCGGTGGCCCGAACCTCGCCGCACAGGCTCTCGCCGCCGGACTGGTCGACGAACTGGCACTGTTCGTCTGGCCGATCATCCTCGGCGGACGTAATCCCGCACTGCCGACGGATACACGCGCCGATCTCGAACTCATCGAGGAACACCAGTTCGGCAGCGGCGTCGTCCATCTCCGCTACCACGTTCGATAGCGACACAGGAGGGTTCCCGAGCTCTCGGAACACCGGCTCAGAGCCACCACGAACGTCGTCCGACACGGCAAGTGCCTGCCCATTGAGCGTCCCGCGTGTCACACCCGAAACGCCGTAGAGAGCGTGTATCCATATGTGGCTCGGAGCCCATGAGGCGCCGAGTTTCTTCGTGTCCCGGCCCTCCCCGAACCCCCGCCGGTCCATCCCCACGTGCGTGGGGCTCAGGGGCAGGGCTCTGCCCTGGTCACCGGAGTCCTCGGTCCATCCCCACGTGTGTGGGGCTCAGGGAAAATGACCTGCGGCAACAGAGGCCGTTATCTTCCCGCAACCTCCATCACGAAGCGGCCTCCGCTCACCACACATCCCTACCACACCCGCCTTAAGTCGCTCCGGCAATGCCCTTGCGCAGAAGCAGCGTGATGACGAGGGCGGCCAGGGCCATGACCGCTAGACCGATCAGGCCCCCGTTGCCACCGGGGTAGAGTCCTGGGCCACTCGGACCGTCCGCGTGCATCAGGGTGATGGGGATGACCAACACGAAGGCGTTATTGGCCGCGTGACCGACCACGGCGGGCCACACCGAACGGGAGGCCAACCGCAGCCAGCCGAGGACGACCCCCAGGAGAACGACGGAAGTGAGGAAGGTCAGGACATCCCCGAGACCGAAGCTTCCGGAGAGGCTGTGGATCAGAAGCTGAGGACCATGCCACAGACCGTGGACCACCCCGCTCACCAACAGCGCCGGCCACACCCCCAACGGCAACAGCCGTGGGAGAAGATAACCCCGCCACCCGAGCTCCTCGCCGAAGCACATCAGCAGCGTCGGCACGAACGAGACCGCGACCATGCCCAGGACCACGAGATAGGCCTCCAGAGGGAACCCGTCCCGCGGCATGGTCGCCGCAGCCTCCGGAGCCAAAGTCGTCAGCTCCTCACGGAGCCCGGAAAAGTCCTCCAGGTCGAGCCGGACGACACCGAACACGACCGCGGTCAGCAGGGTCACCGCCGGGAGAAGAACGAACACGGCGAAGGCGAGCAGCGTGTACCCGCCGACCCGGCGGACCGGGCGCAACGGGGTCAGGCCCAGGGCCCGCCGCACGTTCCCCGGACGCCACAGCAAGAACGTCACCAGCAGCGCCGCGACCGCCGGAGTGAACATGAAGAGCTGGGAGGCGAGAACGAACGCCGGGTCACTCGGTGAAGCGCCGTTCAAGAGCACCGGGGTGAAGACGAGCCAGGCCAGCCCGCAGACGATCAGCACGAAGACCGAGAGCTCACGGAACGGGGGCCGACCACGCACGGGACCGGCTTCAACGGAGGGGAAGTTCATGGTTCGACGCTAGAAACCCGGGCCGCCCGCCGGTATGCGGTCGACCCTCCGAACCCTTTGAGGCCGACCCGCCATAGGCCCTGCGGACAGCCCCAGGGCCGCCGGCTGGTCTCGGGGTGGGGCAGCCGGCTGATGGCTCCTGCCCGTTAAGGGCCCGCGACGTCCGGAACCACTCGCTCTTCTCCGCCTGATGGCCGTCCCTCGACCGTTGCTGACCCGGTACCGGTCGAGGTGAGAGGGATCCCCGCAGGCGCGGGGAGCAGGCGACCACCAACCCCGACGGGCCCGCCCACTGGGGCCCATCCCCGCGTGCGCGGGGAGTAGGGCACCGATACGGCGACGGGTGTAGCTCGCCAAGGCCCATCCCCGCGTGCGCGGGGAGTAGACTCTTTGACCTGGCAACTTACCAGCGGCAAGCAGCCATTTCTCCAACTTCCCGAGAAGCAGACAAAACAGACACCCCTCAGTCGCCAATCCGAACCGCCACTCCCCCACCAGCCTCGGCACCCCAAGAAAAGCAGAGAGAGGTTTCCAAAACCACCCCGAACAGGGCGGGGTCGCCCCCAGGTGAACAGGAAGCAGAGGGGACCGAGCATTCTGCGCGGGGTCCCCCTGTGCGTGGAACTCAGTCGGCGGTGATCGACTCACGCTCCACACCGCCCGTCCCTTCCAGCTCGTATGCGCGGTTCAGCCGGCCCGTGACGCCGCGGACCGAATGACCTCGGCGAGGTCGCCGGGACGGCTCCACATCGGCCAATGGCCCGTCGGGAGATCGATGACGTCGAGGGTTTCGAGGTTCGCGACTTCGGCGAACATGGGGTGCCCTCCTCGAGCCATCTCCAGGACCTGCTCACTCGAGATCGAGCAGCACACCAGGGTCGTCGGGACAGCGTGACGGGTGTCGTTCGTGAGCTCCACGGTCTGGCGAATCACGGGGCCGGGCTCGGGGACCGCCCTGGAGCGGAAACGCTCGAGAACCTCCGCGCTCAGACCGTCGAGGCTCGCCTGCTCCGCGAGGACGTCGAAGGGCGGCAGTGGAAGCTCCTCCACCCCCTCCGGGAAGTCCGGAGCGAAAGCACCCCCGTCCGCCATCGGGCCGGAGTCGACCCACACCACCCGCCGCACGAGTTCGGGACGCCGGTCGAGGACGAGGCTGACGGGACCGTTCGCCCCACTGTGAGCGACGAGCATCGCGGGCCGTGCCTCGGAGACATCCAGGCGAGCGAGAAGGCCTTCGATCGCCTCGACCTGGTCGTCGAGGGTCCTGGTCGAACGCGCGGGGTCATCTCCGTCGAGGCCGGGCAGCGTGACCGCGACCGCGCGCACGTGGTCGGTCTCCAGGTTTTCGAGGACCTCGTCCCAGGCCCAAGCGCCCAGCCAGTGGCCGGCGATGAGAACGATGGTCGGGCTGTTCGTCGTGGTCGTCATGACACAACTCTCGCAGGCCGACCGGACAAGGGTGTGTCACTATTCATGTCATGAAATCGCCGGGATCCGAACAGTGAAGCGAGCCGAACGGCTCCACGCGCTCTCCGAGACACTGCGCCGCAGCGGCACACAAGGTGTCTCCGCCGAACGGCTGGCGAGAGAGTTCGAGGTCTCCGTGCGCACCGTCAAGCGAGACCTCGACGCGCTGAAGAACAGCGGCGCGCCGATCTGGTCCCGCACGGGCCCGGGCGGTGGATACGGATTGACCACGAGCGCGTCCCTGCCACCGATCAGCCTGTCCCCGGCCCAGGCCGTGGCGCTCATGGCGGCCGTGTCGGCCGCACCCGGCGCTCCCTACGCGGATCTGGCGGCGGCCGGTGTCCGGAAGATCATGGACGTCCTCGATCCCGGAACCCGAGCACGTGCCGACGAGCTGGCCCACCGTGTCTGGGTCGACGCTCCTCCCTCATCCTCGCGCGCCACCAGGTCGGCGTTGGAGGAGGCGATGACCGAACAGCGGGTGATCCGCATTCGCTACACATCGCGGGAGGGCACCACGACCACCCGCGACGTCGAACCCGTACTGTTCGCCTCTACCAACGGGCAGTGGTACCTGATCGGGTGGTGCCGACTGCGCGACGCGATGCGCTGGTTCACCGTGTCGCGCATCGAACAGGCCACGGTCACCAAGACGGCCTGTAGCGGCCACACCGTCCACGAGGTCGGAGAACCACCGGCGAACGCCAGGCCGGCGCACGGTCGGGGCGGGTGAATTCCTCGATCGGCCTCGACCCGCAGAGAGTCCGAGAGGGGGTGGTGGACACGGCGACGGCACACGTGCATCACCTCTTCGACCACGCCACCGGAGTCACCATGGTCGCCATCGCCGGATGGCCGACCCTCGAACACCGCTGACCCGGCGTCCCGACGAGGCGAGGGGGATCCCCGCGTGCGCGGGGAGCAGTTGTGTTGCAAGACCTCGGCCGGCGTCCTCGTCGGGTCATCCCCGCGTGCGCGGGGAGCAGCGGGGAGGGCCAGCCCGGGGACGGTGACCTGGGGGGTCATCCCCGCGTGCGCGGGGAGCAGCGCGAACCCGGACCGGGGGAATTTGAAGGATCGGGGTCATCCCCGCGTGCGCGGGGAGCAGGACTACGCGAACGGCCTCATCTCCAACGAGGCGGGGTCATCCCCGCGTGCGCGGGGAGCAGGTACTGGTCGGAGGGAGCGTCGCAGTGGGGACGGGGTCATCCCCGCGTGCGCGGGGAGCAGTTAGGGTCGATATCCCAGTGTTCATAGTCCCGGGGGTCATCCCCGCGTGCGCGGGGAGCAGAACTCCAGGCCCGCATCCTCGCCGCCCATGTCGGGGTCATCCCCGCGTGCGCGGGGAGCAGTCTTCCTGACCTGCAACGCTATCCCGGCCCAGCCACCATTTCTGCAAGTTGTCGAGAAACAGACAAAACCGACACCCCTCAACCGTCCAACCGAACATCACTCCCCAACAGCCTAAACAACCCCGAGAAAAGCAGAGATGGGTTTCCGTGACCATCCCGAGCAGGATGGGATCGCCCTCGTGCACACAGGAAGCAGGCAAGACTCGGAGGACCTTCTGTGGCGGGGTCAGCCCCACGTACGCGAAGCTCAGCAGCGGCTGTTCAGTACGCGTCCCGGACCCGTCTTCCCGTCTCAGCACGGCCCGGTCACTACTTCCTGGGGCCACCTGGTGGATCGGCTCACCCGACTACCCAGGCGGACCCGACTCGGCGAAGGGAATGTGTGGAGGGCTCTGACCTCCGTTCTAGCCGCCGGGCGCGTGCGCTTCGGGTACCGGCCAGAAGAAGCTCTCCAACAGGTCGTGCAACCGCAGCCGTTCGGGGTCGATCCCGTCCCGGCCGTAGGCGTCGAGGAACCTGCGCGCCGACGCCTCGCCGTATTGGGGGTTCATGTGGCTGCGCAGACTGCGTGTCATGTCCGCGAGGTCGGAGTGCGGATCGGCCGGGCCCGCGCGGCCCACGTCCACGAGCCCCGCCGTGCCGGTCTCGTCTATCAGCACGTTGGGAAGACAGAAGTCCCCGTGAGAGACCACAAGTGTTCCGTCGCCGAGTTCACCGACCAAGGACTCCAGTTCCTCCAGTACGACCGCGGCCGGGGGTCCTCCCTTTCCGGCGATGGCCCACGAACGGTCGACCAGACCGGAGGCCACCCGCTCGCGCACCTCCACGAGCACCGACGACAGGGACCGGTCGAAGGGGGTGTCCTCCCAGGAGGTGGAGTGCAGCTCACGGGCGGCGTGGGCGAGCAGATCCACGACTCGATCTCGTTCTCCGGCTGGCCACTCATCCGAGGCGGGGCGTCCGGGCAACGCGCGCATCGCGAGCCAGGACTCGCCCTCGTCCACACCAGAGCCCAGGACTTCGGTGACGGGAACGCCTAGGCGCCTCAACCACGCGAGTCGGACGGTCTCGGCTTCGAGTTCGGAGACGAGGTGACCCATCCGGTGGTCGACCACCTTGACGACAGCGACAGGAACTCCCTGTGCGTCGACCATGCGCAGGACCCGATCTCCCGAGAGCCCCAGGCCGATGGTCTCCTGCCGGACCACATCCAAAGCCCGCCCGATGACTTCCCACGCGTCCGCCATGGGGCTCATCGTAGGGACGGCCCAGGCACCACACCATTCGTACTGGTCGTTGCGTGGCGCTCAGGCCAGGGCCATCGGTTTTCCCGGCAGGGAGGCCGACCCATCCCCACGTGTGTGGGGAGCAGGGGTGCTTGTAGATGGCGTGGGTCGTCTCGATGGGGTCATCCCCGCGTGCGCGGGGGACGGCGGAACAGCCTCACTAGAAACCCATCCAGGATCAGCCCCGGCGCCGGTCCCGGCCCATCCGGTCGACCAGCTCCCCGGCCGCCTTCCGGAGCGGGCTACCGCGCAGCCACACGAGCTGCACCGGCATGACCAGGCCGTTCTCGAGGTTCTCGAACTCCATCACGCGCACCGCCCCGGCCGCGACCCTACCCCGCACGAGCGGCAGGGGCAGGTTGGCCCAACCGATCCCGCGCTCCACCAGGCCGAGCGCGGTCTCCGCCGAGTTCACCCGCCAATAGGCGTCCGAGACGACGAGCCGCCGCTCCGTCAACTGTCGTTCCAGGCTGGACACCACGATCTGGCGGGCTCCGGCGAGATCCTCCAGGCGGCGCAGGTCGGCTGGGATCCCGAAGGTCTCCACGGAGGCGGACGCCACCGCCACGAACGTCTCCTCCGCCACGTTGAGGAACACCTCCTCCCGATCGTTGCGGGTGCGGGCGAACATCAGCGCCAGGTCCACGGCCCCCGAGTGCAGTTGCTCCCGAACATCGTCCTGCGGGGCGTCGGCGATCTCGACGGAGAGCAGCGGATGGCGCGCCGCGATCTCCGCCACCGCGTCCAACAGGGGCCGGTGGTCGACCCCCGCCGACACCCCGATCGTGAGCGTGCTCTCAAGGTCATCGGAGAGCTCGACCGCGTGGGCCTGGAGCAGGCGCAA
Organism: Nocardiopsis alba DSM 43377; assembly: GCF_000341225.1. GTDB lineage: Bacteria > Actinomycetota > Actinomycetes > Streptosporangiales > Streptosporangiaceae > Nocardiopsis > Nocardiopsis alba. The sequence goes on along the minus strand of NZ_ANAC01000032.1, from coordinate 29,221 downwards.
CCTGCTCGCGACCAGCCGGGCGTGCGGCACGAGGGCCTGCGCCCGCGCCGTGGGGACGGGTTCGCGCCGGGAGCGGTCGAACAACGGGTAGCCGAGTTCGGCCTCGATGTTGGCGATACCCATGCTCACCGCCGAGGGGACCCGATTCAGCGCGCGTGCGGCGGCGGAGAAGGAGCCGTGATCGACCACGGCGAGGAAGAGATCGATGTTGTCGCTGGAGAGACCCAAGTCCTGTCACCAGATCTGAAAGAAGCTGACTTTTTCCATCAGGCTAGCTGACGCTAACGTCGGCCCCTGTCACATCCGCAGGAACCCGAAGAGAGTGCGAAGTGCAAGGTCTGAAGCGCAAGCTGGTGTACGTGGGCGGCTACGAGGTCATCGGCTTCGTCGTGGGCACCGCCGTGATGACGGCCCTGACGGGAAGCGGCCCCGGGACGACGGCCCCGCTCGCGATCATGATCGCCACCGTGGCGGCGCTGTGGAACATGGCCTTCAACTACCTGTTCGAGGCGTGGGAACGCCGACAGGTCAGCCGCGAGCGCACGGTGAAGCGCAGGGTCCTGCACGCGGTCGCGTTCCAGCTGACGCTGGTGTGCTACCTGATCCCGCTCATCGCGTGGTGGCTGGACATGAGCCTGCTCCAGGCGTTCCTGCTGGACCTGGTGTTCATCGTCTACATCCCGTTCTACACGTTCGGCTACAACTGGGCCTTCGACAAGATCTTCGGACTGCCGTCCTCCGCCATCGCCGACCCCGTTCCGGAGGCCGAGGACGGAGCCGCCGCTTCCGTCGATGAGCCCGCGACCACGGCCGAACGTTCCTGAGGCGAGCGGACCCTCCCGCACCGGGCGGGGACGGTGGGGCTCTCTATGGAGAGGGCGACTCCATGACGGTGCGCAGAGGACCACGGGCATCAGCGTCGGAACCGAATCGGATCCAGGCCAGCTCCCGTGCCCGGCGCCGATCGAGCGCGAGCAGGCTCCGCGCTCCCCGCGCGAACGCCGCCGGCCCGTGCAGGGCGGCCGCTCGCAGACTCCGCCAACGCCGCGAATGCGTCCGGTGGCTGCGCTCGGTCACCCGCCGCCCCCGGGAGTTCTGCCCCCTCCAGGCCTCCTGCGGGGTGGCGTCGATCATCAACACGTGCAGCTCGTACCGGCGAAGACGACACAGCAGGGCCAGCAGCACGCGGACCGAACGCCGAGTTCCGCACTCGTGCACCACCACCGGGCCGCCGCGCAACGCCGCGACCACCCGGACCAGGTGCAGTACGTGCACCGCCCACCGCCACAGCAGGTAGGGGACCCGGGCGAGCAGCGATCTCAGCCGATACCGCGACTGCAGCGAATCGATCACCCGCACACCGTCTGCGGTGAGCACGGTCCGGTCCTCGTCCCCGCGCAGGCCGAACAGCCGCTTCAGCAGAGTGCTCTTCCCCGCCCCGGGCACCCCGGTGACCAGGACCAGAGACCGCCGAGGGTAGACCGCCCCGCGCGCCATCGCGTCGTTCACCATGGGGACATCCCGGGCCCGCCCCTGGACCATCTTCGGTAGCTCCTCAAAGCCGACCTTCGCGCCGGTGGGGCGCGGTTCTACAACGGCCACGACGTCACCGACGTCCCGGCTCTACCGGACACCGACGGCTCCGAGGCACACCGCGCGTCGCCGCGCGGCCTGGGCGACGGCCGGTGCCTGAATCACGATCTGAACGGAAGCATCGGGCGTGTGTCGGTGGGTGCGGGCGATGGTGGAGTCCACCGGGAGATCCCAGGTGATCATTTCCTTCTCGTCGGCTCGGGGGTATGGAGCTGCTCGAAAACGCGGTGCCCGGAGCTCTCACGCCACCCGAAGGCGGGATAGTCCGTGCACCATCTTTCACGGACCGTACAACTTGGGCAGGTATAGCCACGGTAAAGCGGCACGTTCCGGGACCGCGTGTCGTTGCTCAGGGGCCGTGTGGGGCGGTCTGGCTCTATCGGCCCTGACCTACGGCGCGATCGGCTTCGGCGAGATCATCGACATCGTGCTGGCACACCGGTGTATCGAGAACCGGCTCCTCTAAGTACGTGACGCCACGTTTCCATGCCCTGTACGGGCTTTGAGGACACGTGGCCGCGATCATCGTCCGCCACACGGAGACGTTTCCATGCCCTGAACGGGCTTTGGGGACGTGGCGGTGCCTCCGCGCACCCCTCACCAGATGATGTTTCCATGCCCTGTACGGGCTTTGGGGACCTGGACAGCCTCGTGGCGCCCCACCAGCACATCTAGTTTCCATGCCCTGTACGAGCTTTGGGGACCTGAAGGGGACCTGGCAACGAGAGGCCCCTGATGTGTTGCCATGCCCTGTACGGGCTTTGAGGACGTGAACGCGTGGTTGGGAGCAGCCGAGACCGCGGCGTTGCCATGCCCTGTACGGGCTTTGGGGACGTCATCGGAGGCATGCCCTGGAGCTTCGACTCCATGTCGCCATGCCCTGTACGGGCTCTGAGGACGACCGGTACCGTTGGTGCGTGAAGCGGTCTGGGCGCTGGTGTTGCCATGCCCTGTACGGGCTTTGAGGACATGGTCATCCCGAAGGTCCACGTCCAGGACGCCGGGTTGCCATGCCCTGTACGGGCTTTGAGGACTGGCGTGGACCCTGGCCTACAACGGGGCCGGTGGTGAGTTTCCATGCCCTGTACGGGCTTTGGGGACCTTGAGGCTCTCCCGCTCCACTACCGCACCCCCATGTTTCCATGCCCTGTACGGGCTTTGAGGACGGGGCTGACGCGAGGGCCGCCGCCGAACTCGCGGTCGTTTCCATGCCCTGAACGGGCTTTGAGGACACCACAGAGAAGCAACAGAGGAGCAGCCATGACGGCGTTTCCATGCCCTGAACGGGCTTTGGGGACCACGGGTGTCGCGGGCCATCTCGTCGCGCTTCTCGTGTTTCCATGCCCTGAACGGGCTTTGGGGACGGCGCCGAGCGTCGGATCCTGCTCATCCAGCGCAGGTTTCCATGCCCTGAACGGGCTTTGGGGACACGGTGGTCTGTCGGGTGGTGCCACCGGCCCGGGTTCTTGTTCTCGACTCGCTTGCCGGTCAGCCGGATGCTCAGGTCCTGATCGGCGGGCAGGAACGGGTTGTGGAAGGCGAAGGAGAACAACCCCCAGGTCCACTCCCCCTCGTTCTCGACGAACCGGAACCACAGCGGTGAGGCACGGCGCAGCTCGTCCCTCCCCTCTTTGTAAGCGGTCACCTTGGCTCCGCCCTTGTAGTTCACCGGAAGACCCAGCGCTCTGAGTGGGAAGCGGTCGTCGGTACCGTGAATGACCGTTTCGTATTCGGGTGTCTTGATGGGCGGCTTGTAACCGGGGTTCGGTGACCTGTGCGCCACACTGGCACGGAACCTCCGGTACCGTTCCCCGGTCTCGGCGGCCACCGCCTCCCAGCTGTCCTCGGCGAAGTCGGCGAGGGTGGCGCTCGTGTTCCCCACGCCCAGGATCGGCTGCGGAGCGACCCTCGGACCATCGGTGCTCTCCGGGATCGGGACCAGGCCGGCGAGCAGGTCCGCGCAGATCTTCAACGACCCGTCCACCGGTAGGTGATCCAGTTCCTGGTAGTGATCGAACTCCGGAGTGTCGGGGACGTGTTCCCGCCAAGGACCTTCCGGCAAGGGACCGCCCTTGTACGTCAGGCGTACGTTGCCGAAGCCCTTGCGGGTGCGAGCGCCGAATCCGCCATAGGAGCAGGCCAGCCACAGCGAGGCCAGGACGAGCGAGTCGACCGCCGGGTCTCCGTTGAAACCGACCTTCAAAGTGAACCGGTGCCCGGCAGTCGTGTGGTGACCCAGCCAGGCTTTCATCTTTCACAGACCGTACAACTCGAGCCGGTATGGACACGGTAAAGCGATGGGATTCCGAGGCCACGTGTCATTGATCGGAGGCCACTCGGGGCGGCCTTGATCTGCCAGACGTGAACTATGACGCGACCAACTTCCACGAGATCCCGGACATCGTGCTGTCTCACCGGTGTATCGAAAACCGGCCCTACTGGGCTCGTGACGCCACGTTTCCATGCCCTGAACGGGCTTTGAGGACGGGGGATGACATCACCATGCCGTGGCCCCACCCCGGTTTCCATGCCCTGTACGAGCTTTGAGGATTCCCTATGCGGGGACGAGTTCTACGGCCCTGCCTAGTTGCCATGCCCTATACGGGCTTTGGGGACCGCTTCGACCTTTGCGGCACCCTCATCACCAACGGGTTTCCATGCCCTGTACGGGCTTTGAGGACACGACGTCTACACCTGCACCTCGCCCGCCGGGCAGTTTCCATGCCCTGTACGGGCTTTGAGGACGAGGACTACCTACACGGACGCCTGGGCACGCTCGGGTTTCCATGCCCTGTACGGGCTTTGAGGACGAATACAGACTTGATGGGAGGGGCCGATGGCCCTGCGTTTCCATGCCCTGTACGGGCTTTGAGGACTGGGACGTCGCGACCGAACCCCTGATCCCCGTCCCGTTTCCATGCCCTGTACGGGCTTTGAGGACTCACCCTGACCCCACTTCCCCCTGTGAAAGAGACCGGTTTCCATGCCCTGTACGGGCTTTGAGGACCTCACCAGCCGTCTGGCCTACATCGGACACGTCACGTTGCCATGCCCTGAACGGGCTTTGAGGACACCGCCTGGTGGGTCGCCGCCTCGGCCGGCTGGAAGTTGCCATGCCCTGAACGGGCTTTGAGGACCGAGGGTAAAGCCGCAGGTCAGTACCCTGGAATGCTGGTGGGTGAGCGTAATTCTTCAGTGATCCTCCGGTTCTGCTCGCCGCGCCGGTGCGACGCTGAAATCCACCTACTCGACTCCGGCTCCCCCGACGTCCTATCGGAACCGTGGATCCTAGCGCGTGAACGTGTCGCCACGGGCGAGGGTGTCGATCCATTTTTTTACCAGAACGTGTGCGTGTTCGGTGTTGACGGTCAGTTCCTTACCGCGTTGGCGGTCCTTCCACACATGTACCTTCTGGTCCTTACCCGGGAGGAACTTGTTCAGGAATGCGAAGGAGAACAGCCTCCAAGAGTGGTCTGCTCCGACCGGACGCAGCCACAGGGGTGAGGCTCTGCGCAGTTTCTCCTCACCTTCACTGACGTGGACTTCATTTCCTTTGTCGTAGATCAGCGGAAGGCCGAGCGCGGCCATCGGCAACTCGACCTCGTCGCCCTTGATGACCTCCTCCCACCCCAAGGTCTTGGGGCCTCGCTTCTCATCGTCGACTTCGGCACGGAAGTACCGCAGCTCCCGCCCGGCCAACGCCAATGCATCCTGCCAGCTTCGCGACGCTTCGCCTCCGTTCACCGCGGCCAGGGTGTACTTCTTGGAGAGCACCGGATACGTGGGTGCCGAGTCCCAGTGGTGTATACCGGTGGCGCCCACTTTGGCAGCGATACGGCTCAGGGCGCGCATGGCGGCCTCGGCGGGGCCACTGGGCCACAAGTACCGGACGCGGGAGTAATGGTCGAGGTCGGGGGTGTTCAGGTCCGTGGTGAGCCACCCCTTCTCGGGCAGGGGCCCTTCGGTTCCGGTGATACGCACGGCTCCGAAGCCGCGCCGGGTGCGGGCGCCGATACCGCCGTAGGTCAGGCTCAACCACAGTGCTGCCAGCGCGCACTGCTGGGCGTCGTGGTCGTCACCGACCAACCGCACCTGGAGCTTGAAATCCTTTCCTGCAGGCACGTAGGCGCGTGCCAGGTGGGTGGCCCTGCCGGATCGGGTGGTGAGGCCGGGACCGAGGAGATAGCCGATCCATTTGTTGTGGACAGGGTCGGCCAGGAAATCGGGGGACGGTCGGTACTCGCCGTCGGGCTGACGATAAATCCGTAGTCGTATGGGGGAGGCGTGGTCGGTGGCACCGAGGACGCGATCCTCGATCCTTCGGAGGCGGTGCAGCTGGTCGCCGACCAGGACCCCGGCCATCGCGCGCAGCCAGACCCTCATACCGCCGCGCAGGGAGGGAACGCGGATCTCGGCTTGTCTCAGGTCACCGTCGGAGTTGAACACCGGGGTCATGGTCTGCAGGTGCAGTGTGCTCCACATGGGTCACCTCTCGTCGCGCCAGTGGGTGTGGGTCAGCGGTGCCGTCAACGGGCGGCCGTCCCAGAGCATCTGGGAGAACACCCCTGCGGCCAGGCACCAGGAGCCGGCTTGGGCCAGGCACACCAAAGCCGCCTGCGGGTAGTCGGTCCAGGCCGCTCGGAACACGGTTCCGTCCTCGCTGAACACCGGGACGGCCCAGGCGATCCCGCACAGGGCCACGAACAGTGCGTGCAACGCCGCCAGCGCCCACACACCGATGGCTCGGCCGAGTGCCGCAGAGGTGCTCAGGCCGGTGTTTCGGGCATTGACGATCAAGTAGGCCAGCGCGGCCACGGCGAACCCGAGCGCGACCCACTGCGGTTGCACCGGCGGAGGCGGTGCGTCGGGGGGCAGGCTCATGCCCGCTTGGCGAAACGCGGCATGCCACCAGGAGGGGTGCATGGTGGTGACCATGAACAGGCCGATCGCCGCAGCGGCCGGGACGCGCAGCAGCCACGGCCATGCCCAGGACCGCCCGTGCACGGTGACTCCGACGGCTCCGGTCAGATAGGTCAGGCAGACCAGAGCTGCGGCGGTGCCCAGGGTGGAGTGCCCGAACAGGGTGGGCCACAGGGCCGAGGCTCCGATCAACCCCACGACTACCGCGCAGAGGACGAAGATGATCGTGGTGATGGTCTTCGCCCAGCGGGGATAGCGGGTCAGTGCCCAGGACGAACGCCGGGCGGCGCCCCACCGGTAGCGGGGCAGCAAGTGGTGTTCGACCAGCGCGGTGATGGTCTGGTCGTCGTCAGCACTGTACCCGACAGGGTCGTTTCCCCGTTGGCGTTGGCGCAGCCGGTTCGAGGACACGCTCAACGGCGGTCCGGAGCCGGGGTGGTCGAACAGCAGCTGGTCGAGTTCGGCTTCGAGCTGGGAAGAGGTGGCGGCGGCCAGCAGAGGGTGGGATTGGTGGCGGTGCAGGATTCCGGTCCATTCCCACCGGGCCTGAGCGGCACGGGCCAGGAACAGGTGGGTGCTCTGAGTTCCGAAGACCCGGTCGGCGTCGTCTTGGGGTCCGCGCTGACCGGTGGGACGGTCACCGCGAAAGGCTTCTGCCAAGACGAGAAAGCGCTGGCGGGCGGCAAGGGGGCGCAGTAGGTCGGCTTCGGTGTCGGTGAGCGGGACCTGTATTCCGGCATCTGTGGAGTGCAAGGCCTGCCAGGTGGCTTCGGAGATCCAGCACATCAGGACCCATTGCAGGCGCACGCTCACCGAGGCGCCGAGGCGATCGGCCATCGGAGGCACGACGTACAGAGGGTGGTGCAGGGCGGCGGTGAACCTGGCGCGGGTACGGCATAGCACTTCGCTCAATGCCGCCAAGTGTCCGTCCACCTGTTCGGGGGTGGGCAGGTCGGTGATGGACTGTACGTCCCTGGCGGGCATGAGCGCTTGGACCACCTCGGGGGCGGCCAAGGCCTTGGCGTCGGTGTCCTGATGGTCACCGGACCGGTACGCGTGCACAATGGGATCCACCCCTGCGGCCAAGCGCTGCGCCAGGAGAAGGTCGATCTCTAGGGGCTGTTCCGTGGTCACAGTGGCGACTCGGAGCCGGCGGCGATGTTGAAGAACACCCGCATGCCCATCCCGAAGCTCGTCAACGCCGACCCGTCGCCTCGCAGCTCGTAGGCGTACCCCTCCAGTAGTCCGTCCTCGGGGCGACTGTCGCTCAACCCGCGGCTGTCGAACCCGGCGAGCTCGCTGTGCACCCAGTCCGGACGTAGGCGCCGCAACGGGATGGGGACGGTACCTTCCGCCTTCTCCGGGAGCACGTGAGCCTGAGCGTCGTGGCCGAGGCTGCGCAGCCATTCGGCGGCGGCGATCAGGTAGGGGATGGTGGCCCTGTACCCGCCCGTGAGATGGAACCACACGGGTTCCTTGGCTCCGATCAGCGCCGGCCGGTCGTCGTGGCCGATGAGCAGCCGTCCCAGGTGGCCCACGGCCTTCATGGAGGTGTGGAACTCCGAGTCCTTGGTGGCGTCGAGCCCAGGGACGTTCACCACCACGATGCGACCGTTCTCGGGGCGCTCCAGGTGGGTGTCGACGTCGATGCCGTCCAGGTACAGCACCCGACCGACATCTCCTCCGGCCAGGCTGATGGCGGTCCAGATCCCGCAGGCCCGCCCTTTGGGCGTGTCGCTGCACAGCAGCACGGTCAGGTCGGTGTCGACGATCCGTCGCAGCCCGTGGGCGAGGATCGTATCCAGTTCCGCCGACAGGCCGCGGCGGGTGGTCCAGGTCTCCGGACGCACTTCGTCGGCCAAGGTTTGGAGGAAGCTCAGGGCGTTGAACCGCGGAAGGTCCACCCCTGCGTCCAAGGCGAAGGCGGCGTGCAAGAGATCGGCCTCGGTACGGGTCGAGGCGGCGGGAGCCAAGCCGAGCCGGTCCTTGTCCCAGAATTCCTCGATCTTCTGGGCCTCGGTGATGTAGCCGCCCCAACGCTCCTCATCGGTGGCGGTGGAGAAGAAGTCGGCGAGGCTGATCCCCACCGAGATCAGATGCACGGTCACAGTTGGTCTCCATCGTGATCGTTTCCGGCGTTCATGTAGCCGTATCCGGCCGAGGTCTTGGCGCCCAGACCCTCGTCCCGAGCGGCCGTCTCCACCCAGGTGGCCGCCTGATCGACGTCCGTGGCCCTCTCGCCGACCAGATCCACGGAGAAGGCGCCACCGGTGATGGTCAGAAATCGCACCACCGTGGGCTGCAGGTGTTCGGCGGGGGGCACGACCGAGACGGTGTCCCGGAGGATGTTGGTGGTGTCGTGGTAGGGCTTGGCGTGGGGGGTGAGCACGTCCATGCGCACCCGGACGGGTCTTTGGTCGGCGAAGGCGTCCAAGAACCGCACCCGCCCCCGCCTCGCCTTAGGCCGCCCTTCTTCTGCTTCATGGCGGGGCTTGCGGCCGGGCGGGAGAGGAAGTCCGAACACGTCCAGGAACTTCTCTTCCCGATCTGGAGTACTTCCGGGGAGGTTCCAGGCGTAGTGGGCCGTGGCGCCCTTGATCGTGGAGCCTGGGATGATCGGCCACCCGTAGGTGCCGTGCAGGGTCATGCCGATCTCGTGGGCGTTGGCCTTGTCGCCCAGACCGATGGCGAGCCGCCATTGCGGGGACAGCCGCAGGCGACGCACGTACAGCCCTTGGGCCTCCATCTGCTTCAGGGCGTGGGCACGGCGGGCCGAGGCCGCCGCCACATGCTCGGGTACCTGCCCCAGGTCGTTCTCCTGCGCCCAGGAAAGCAGAGCGTGGGTGCCCTGTTCGGGCAGGTCCACGCCGGTGTCGGTGAACTGGGCGAAGGCGGTGGAGCGCAGGAGGGTCAGGGCGTTGGCGTCCCGGAGGTCACCCGGCCCGACCAGTACCGATGGGGGCTGTCCGGAGCTCTCGACCCAGGTGGCCTGAAGGAGCGTTCCCAGAGGACCCACGCTGGGAACGCTCACCCGACCACCACCATCGCCACCATCGGCCCGGGCACGTCCCCCTTGGCCCTGGGCAGGGCCCCGGGCCGGAGGTTCCGGCGTGGTGCGGGAACTCGGCATGTCCTTCGGTGAGAACTTCCGAGGCGTGGGGGTCATGATGTCCCTCGGTCCGGCGGGTAGACCGCATCGGCCAGGCGACGCAGCCAGGAGAACAGCACCGCGATCTCCCGGGTGGCACGTGCGTAGGAGACGGAGTCCATTCCCGCCAGGGCCTCCAGCATGGCCCGGTGCACCCCGGGCGCGGGAGCCGTGCCCAGTTCGGCGTCGATGAGGTGTCCCTCGGCCAGATGGGTACGGATGCGCTGGGCGACCTCGGTGTAGGCGCGCCGCAGGTGTGGGGAGGACGCCGACGCCGCCCGGGAGGCCAGGAACACATAGGTCGAGGCCAGGCCGCTGGAGTGCAACTGGACCGGTAGGTGCCGGAACCGGGTACGCAGTTCCTTGGCGTGTTCGCCCTCCACCTGGGGGAGCAGGCCGGCCGCCGAGCGCGCCATGTTCTGGTCGACGCGCCGCATCAGCCCTCCTCGGAGGCCAGGCGCGTCCACACCAGCCCCTTACCCAGGGTCTCGTCTCCACCGATGCGGTGCAGAACGCAACCGGAACCGTGCAATAGGTCCCGTAGCAGGTCCACATGGTGTTGATCCACTTCGGTTCTCCCCGGTGCGGGGCGCAGGTGCAACGAGCACGCCAGTACCGTCTCCGCGGGCAGGTACTCGCTGTGGAAGGGGCCGTTGGCCACCGTCTTGTTCTCGTTCAGCTGCACCCGCACGCTGACCTCGGTGCACTCCTGCACCAGCGTGGTCATCGCCTCACCGTCCACCAGCACCAGGTCCCGAGCGAACTTCGTGGAGAACCACTCGAACGCCGCATCGTCGTCGAAGGCCTGGGTGGAGATACGTCGTGCCCACTCGGCCAACAACCGGCTCTGTTCCCCTGCGGTGGCATGCACGTCCAGCACCAGCGGTCCCAACGCCTGCCGACCCGACCAGTCGGTGTCGGTAGCCACCGCCTCGGCCGGATTCGTCGGTACCGCGGCCGGGACCGTGATGCCCACGGTCTTGTACTTGCGGGCCAGGCGGCTCAACGCCAACGACGACGTCGCCCACGCGAAGGTGCGCTGGAGAGTGGGGACCGGCAGCGCCACGAGCTGGGCGTCACCCACCGACACCAGCCCCGGCGTGGTCGCCTGCCGTTGGGAGACGGGAGAGCCGAACAGCGCGTGCACATCCGACTCCTTCCACCGCGCGCCCGCCCCCGAAGCGGAGTAGGAGACCCGTTCTTCGGCGGCCTGGCGCCAGGCACCCTTGAGGCTTTGCCCGTACACCGTCGGATACCGGGTGTGCACCTCCCGCTGAATGGGCAGATCGATCACCCCCTCGCTGTCGGACGCCCCCGCGTGCAGCGGGGATTCAGCGCACAAGAACACCACGAACTCGGTCACGACCACGTCCCTGTCAACATCAGGCCGAACCCGGCTGTGGCCAGCCGACGGCCGATACGGTCCTCGTTGTCCTCACCATCACCCCACGCCCGCCCATGGCGTTCACTCGCCCAGGCCAAGGCGGCGGTCTCCGGGTCGGGGCCGGTGAACTCCAGCAGGTACACCGACCCGGCGGGAACGGCCCACCGCAACCGGGCCTGCTCCAGACCTCCCCGCCCGTCGGGGCGGGCGGTGGCCACCGGCATCGGTGAGGGCACCGCGGCCGCGACCAGCCGCGCGTTCGCGGGGATCGAGGGCCGCCACGTGTTCCGCCATTCACCGTCGGACCCACGCCGTCGCCACACCCCAGGGGTGACCAGGTACACCAGTACCCGTCCACCCGGGAGCACCTCGGGCGGCGGGGGAAAGTCCAGACCCTGCACCACTCGTACATCGGCCAGGCGGCTTTCACCGCCCAACCGCACCGGCCTCAACCGTTCAGGGATCCTCTGGCCGGGAAGCAGGGAGCACTGGGCCGCGAACGCCCACTGTTCGGAGGCGTTCTCCCGCAACCGCAGGAAATCGCTGGAGTACAGGTGGGCGTCGCGTACCCGCCGATCCTGGCGGGCGATCCCCACCCGGTGTTCGACTGCCACCGGTGAGGAGGTGCGCACCGCTCGCCGCAGGTTCAGCTCCGCCCCGCTCAAGTAGGCGCCCATCGCCCGGGCATCCCACCAGGCGTGCTCATCGAAGGCCCCGGCATCGGGAGCGTTCAACCACAGCAGCCCTTCCTCGTCCAGGTCTGTGATCGCCCCGCTCGGTTCCGGGCGTAGGCGCCGCCACACCCTCCCCGGCCCCTCGGTCGGCACCACATCGGCCGGAACCGTGAACCCCGGTGCCCAAGATCCGGTGGTCGTGTCCCGACGAGCCAGTACCGGACCGCGCACCGCGGCCAACTGCCCGTCGCCACCCCACGCCGCACCTATCGCACCCGCGATGGTGCTGGGCCAAGGCCGCCGAGTGCGCGCCGCCCCTCCGGCCTCGAACGCCCGGCCGTCGCGAACCTGCACCGCGTCGCGCGGCTCCAGCACCACCCACACCTGCTGCGCACTCACCACGTCTGCCTCCGCAGGAACACCGCGACCTTGGCCGCTTCCAGGGGCACCGGAGCCCACTCCGGCTCCGCGTGCTCGCACGCACCCAATCCGACCAGTACCCGGGCGTCCTCTTCAGTGCCGCCGTGGCGCACCACCAACCTGGCCACTTCCTTGGTGTACACCCGCCCCCGGTCGATGGAGGCCAGGTCCATCAGTGCCCACCGCTCCCGGTACAGGTCGTTGAGCAACCGCGGAGACAGGCCACCCGCAGTATGCAGGGCATCGACCGGCCGGAAGGTGCGTAGCGCCTGCAGCGCGTCACCGACCGGGTGGACCTCCCACGGACGCACCGTGGTGGCCCGCGAACCCGAACCGGTCAGATATCCCACCGCGACCGCGTTCTTACCCGGCGTCGATTTCGCGGCGGCCAGCAGTTTCTGGGCCTGGAGGATGGCCTGGCGCAGGGACCCGATGTGGTGGACGAACAGAACCGCGCAGCTGAGCGTGGTCGGATCCGACCCTGCCTGGTCCCGGCAGGCCGCCGCGATCTCCAGGGCCGTTGAAGCCGGGGTGAACGCCAACAGGTCATCGCCGCCGGCGTAGACCGCCACCCCTTGGCCCTCCTCGACCTCCCGGCGCTGTTTCCGCGCCAGTTCACCCAACCGCTGTGACAGGGCCCGGTGGCGCGTCGGGTCCACGGGGTCGGCCGATAGCACCTTGCCCAGGCTGTCCAGGTCCGCGACCAGGACCGCGTAATAGGGGTTGGGCTCGACTTCGAGGCTCTCCTGCAACGCTGTGGCGGCGGCCCGGCCGCGTCGTACCGCCGCGGGGTCGACCCGGTGGCCGCCAACACCGTATTCACGGGTCAGCCGCTCCTCCTGCCAAGCCTCGGGCCACACCCACGGCCCGGCACCGTCCTCCCACCAGCGCGCGATTTCTGCGTCTCGTCGGTGCAACTGCACCGCCGGGACGGGCGCTTCCCGGAACCGGAACCGGCCGGGGCCCATCACCGCTCGGACGGCGTCGTGCAGAGCCACCGCGTTCTGGCGCACGTCAGGCAGGTCCCAGGCTCGCAGGACACCGATCCGATACGGAGTCGAGGCGATGGAGGAGGTGGAGGCGAACCCGGTGGTCGAGCTGGACGGCAGAGCCGGGTGCGCATGCCAACGGCGTTTGACCCACCCCGCAGCCGACAGCGCCTGGTCCTGCTCGTGCGCGGGAACCCCTTGAGGGGCTCGGCGCTCGGCGGCCCAACGCGGGGCCAGCGAGCACGGGCCTACGTCGACGGCCTCGGGGAAGTCGAAGCCGCGCAGCCGTTTGCGGGCGGAGAGAGCGGTGTGGACCTGCTCCCACTGAGCGGTGTAATCACCCGAGGCGGGGGCCACCGCCCACATCAGATCGGGAAACCCCGGGGTCTCCCGAGCGGAGGAGAAGAGCCGTTCCACCCAGCTCTGCCATGTCTGGCGGGCCGCCGCCACAGCCCCACTCGCCCGTTCAGCGCCGGTGCCCGGCTCCACCAAGGCCACGATCCGATTCGGCGCCGCCGCAACCCGAGCTCTGTAGGGGATCACCAGTTCCTCGTCGGTGAACCGGGCTGCGACCAGGGAGGCCAGACGACCGACGATGTCGCTGGCGTTGGCCGCGTCGGCGGTGGTCCGGGACTCGGTGATGAACACCTGCACACCGGACAAGGAGATGGCGACCAGGTCGCCGGGTCGAGGTGCGCTCATCGGGTTCCATTCCAGGGGCGGGCCCGCCCAGAGGAGGTGGTGCTGTTGGGGATCGAAGAGTGTTCTCGGACAGTGGCCGACCTTGCCACCGGAGATCGCGACGCGGTCGCGGAGGGCGATTGGAGGCGGACCCGCACATGCCCCAGGCCGTGGGTGGTTTGAGCCCCTACTCCGGCGAACACGGCGAAGGACCAGAGAGCGGCGAAAGCCCGCTGGGCTCCGATGGACGTGCTGCGAGGAAGACCGAAGGTGGCACTGCCCACGAACCCCACCTTCTGAGAAGAGCCGCTCCCCACAGGCCGTGTGGAAATGTCATGACGAGCCAGGTGGACCGACCCCAGGACCTCGGTGACCGCGTCACCGGAAAGCTCCTCGGGACTGAACGCCGACCACCGTCGGGCCAGACCGGACAGGAGAAGCTCGGGATCGGGAAGAGGGAGCTGGCGCCCGGAATGGTTCATGTAGGTGGGCGTACGGAACTCCACCTGAGCTTTGATCGCTGGAGGGCTGGAAGCCAAGCTCACATAGGGCTCGCTATGCCGATCGCCTAGCTCCAGGTGAATGAGGTGACGCCCCAACCGTGCGGGGCTACCAAGACGTGTTGGCAGATCCGGTTCGATCGGCTCGTCCAACCAACTCAAGACCAGACCCGTGCCGCTGGTTGCCGTGGTGAAGGGCTTGACGGCGGCGCCGTGCTCGGACCCCGGGGTTTCCAGGAGATGGCAGGTAAGGGCGTGCAGGTGACGCGGATCGATCGAAGTGGGGGGTGGGGGTGTGAAGGTGAGTGTCCACTGAGTGGGCACGCGAACTCCGGGGCAGGCGTGGAGGAACATCAGGCACGTTGGTGCGGTGCCGTCTTGCGAGCAACAAAGTAGCAGTGTTGGTGGTGGTGCGCCTGGGAAACGGGGAGTGTGACCGATAGTGGCAAATGGGGTGGTTGACGGCCAGGGGTCTGGTAGAGGCAACGGGAGGTGTCGCCGGCTCCAGAAGCATCGAAGGCGTGTACACCGAATCTGGCTCAGCGCTAAAGACCCCGAGCTGCGTCATGAAGTTATTACCGGCCAGGGAGCTGCAGGCGCGGTAAGCGGTCCATCCCCACATGCGTGGGGCTCAGCCCGAACTCGTGGCCCAGGTCCTCGATGGCGGCGGTCCATCCCCACGTGCGTGGGGCTCAGACCTCACCGAGGGCGAGCGCCCGGTCGAGCTCCGGTCCATCCCCGCATGCGTGGGGCTCAGGGGACTGGGGTGGCTCACTGGTCGGGCTTCTGCGGTCCATCCCCACATGCGTGGGGCTCAGGCCAAGGTGCCTGACCCGGAACAGCAGGAGACAGATCCATCCCCACGTGCGTGAGGCTCAGGGTCGTGCTGTGAGCGCCACGATCCACCGCCACGGTCCATCCCCACGTGCGTGAGACTCAGGATCGATGGGTGTACGTGAAGGGCGGCAAGACCGGTCCATCCCCACGTGCATGGAACTCAGAGCGGCACGCGTTTTGTTTCTGCTGTCTCGATCGGTCCATCCCCACGTACGTGGGGCTCAGGGAAAATGACCAGCACAAACGCAAGCCGTTATCTTCCCGCAACCTCCGGATCGAAGCGGCCTCCGCGCCTTACTCATCCCTACCACAGCCACCCCGAGCCGACCCGGGACAGAGCACTCCGCCACCTCCGCTCCTCCCCTACCGATACGCACCACCCTCGCTCCTCACCATGTGTGGGAAACAGAAGACGGTCAGAGCCTCCAGAGGTAACGGATGTCGGGCTCTCGTTCCTCGTTCCGCGACCCGTCCGTCCATTCGACCGCGACGAAGCCGTGCCTCTCGTAGAAGCGCCACGCCGGCTCGTTGACCTGGAAGGTCCACAAGGCCAGCCCGTCCGGACGTTGCCGTTTGGCCAGGGCGATGAACCGATCCCCGAGGCCTCGCCCCCGCCACGCCGGGTCGAGGTAGAGCTGGTCCAACTCCTCACCGTCGAGCGCCAGGAGCCCGACCACCGAGCCTCCGGAGGTGGCCACCCAGGTCTCGTACCGCGGCACGACCACGTGCGAGAACCAGGAACGCACCTCGGCGTCATCGTGCGCTCGACTCACCGAGGGAAGAGCGGTCGTGAAGGAACGCAGCCACACGTCGGCCGCAGCGAGGGCATCGCTTCGCTCCGCCCGACGGAGTAGGACATCACCGGTGTTCACAGCAGGAGCATCACAGACGAGCGGACGGTCCGCATCCGATTTCAGAACCGCCGGGGCCGGGGGCCGAGGCCCTACAGAATGAACCCCCGAGTGAAACACCGACGGCTTCAGGCGACCGGCCATCCATGCAGCACGAACCGGTCTCCTGAGACCCAAGCCCGGATGCCCTCGGCCGGGTAGGGGATCGTGTTCGACGGCAGTGCGCGCGGGTCGGCCCAGACGAGCTCTCCGGCCTTGTCCGGCTCGGCGATGACCGGCTCACCGGACCACTTCTCGGCGAGGAAGAACATGCCGACGCGGGCGAGGTCCTCGCTTTGCCGGTGATGCACCACCGCGACCAATGCCAGGTCGCTCGGGTCGATGTCCACACCGACCTCTTCCCGGGCTTCCCGGGCCGCACCGTGCGGGATCGGCTCGCCCTCGTCGAGGTGGCCGGAGGGCAGGTGCAACATCCCGTCGCAGTAGCCGGTGTTCCGTCGTTCCAGCAGGAGGATCTCGTCTCCCCTCGGCAGGATCACGTGGACGTCGATGATGCTGCGGTAGCGCTCCGGCAAGGGTCCCCCATCAGGCGGTCTCTCGGTGTCGTTGCGACCCTAGAGCTCCGATGGCGCCGGTGAGCCCGGAAAGCAGAGATCCGATCGCCTCTGGACCTTCACCGAGACTCCGCGTTCGATGAGCCCGCGGTGGCCGAGATACGCGAGAGACTGTCGAACACCCTGCCGGCGGAACCCTCGACCTCCAAGGAGAACGTATGACCCGGATCGGGATCACCGGTCACTCCAACCTGACGGCCGACAGCGTCCCCCTCGTGCGCCGGGCCCTGGCCGAGGCGCTCGCTCCGTACAAGGACGATGACCTGGTCGGGGTCTCGTGCCTGGCCCGTGGAGCCGACCAGATCTTCGCCGAGGTCGTCCTGGAAGCCGGTGGGAGGCTCGAAGTCGTGCTCCCCTCGGTCGACTACCGCGAGGCCAAGGTCAAGCCCTACAACCTCGAACAGTTCGACGACCTCCTGATGCGCTCCGCACTGGTCCGCTACATGCCGCACAGGACCGCCGGACGCCAAGCCTACGAGGACGCCAACGAAGCCGTCCTGGGCGGGATCGACCGGCTGGTCGCCGTCTGGGACGGACAGCCCTCCGGCGGCAAGGGCGGCACCGGCGACGCGGTCGAGGCCGCACACGACCGAGGCGTTCCGGTCGACGTCGTATGGCCCGACGGCGCCCACCGAGAATAAGCCCGGCTCACCCGGGCGGATTGCTGAAGGCATGGCCCTGTCCCCACTTCGAGCCCGGCCCCCTGTGGGGTGACCTCGTCACGGCCGGGGAGGGGCTTCTTCGAACGCACTTTGAGCGCGGGGCCGGGGAGAACGGCCTGGAAACCGAAACCGCTATTCGCCGGCCGGGTCGAGGAAAAGGCTCATGTACAGTGCCGTCTCCCCCTCGGACTCGGTCCCGCTGTACAGGGAGGTGTCGAGGCCGCAGAAGGTGAACCCCATGCGCTGGTAGGCACGGATGGCCGGAGCGTTGACGTTCGTCACCTCCAGCCAGACGTGTCCGGCACCGCGCTCCCGGGCCCGGTCGATGGCGTGGTCCATCAACGCGCGGCCGATCCCTCGCCCCTGGTACGCCCCGGCCACCTCGATATCGGCGATGACCGGCCGCCGGTTCCAGGGCTCGTACTCGGTGTCGACGTAGCCGCACACGTCATCGCCGTCCAGGGCGACGAACCGACGTCCGTTCTCCGACGTCTCATCGTCCTCGGGCTCGTCGTCGGGGAAGACCTTGTGAATCGTCGCGTCCAGCCGAGTGGGGCGAATACCGAACCCGTCCTCGGAGACGACCACTTCGAAGACGGTGTCCGAGGTGAACTCGCCCCTGATGACGGCCGACCTGTCGCTCTCGCTCTCGGCCACGCGATAGGTGATCGCTCCCGCCGTCTCGCGCTGCGCTGATCTGCTGCCGGGTGGCGTCATGCCCTCACCGTAGCGGTCCGGCACGAGCGCCCGCCCTCGTACCGAAGAGTCGACCGTCCGGCCCATAGGCCACGGTGGTCTACACCGCGCGGCCTTCGCCCTCGAACGCCGCCAACGAGGCGATGAAGCGCTCCGCCGCCGCATCGACCTCGGCGGTCGGGGTCAGCATCCTTTGTAGAAGGAGTCCTCGCAGACCCGCGGTCGCGATGATGCTCCGCTGCCGGGCGTCGGCCTCCGTGGCCCCATCGCGAAGGGCCGCGGCTTCGAGAAGACGCGCCAGGTCGTCGATGTCGACGACGAGCTCCTGGAACGCGTCACGTTCATAGACCGCGAGCCCGACCAGGTGGAAGAAGGCGTGGACGCGGTCTTCGTGCGCGGGATCCGAGTAGAAGTCCCAGATGGCTCTGCACAGAGCGACGAAGCCGAGTTCGTCGCCGGTCGCGGCGATGACGACGTTGTCGCGGCGGCGCGCCTCCAACAGCACCGCGCGCAGCAGCCCCGGCCGCGATCCGAAGTGGTACGTCAGCAACGTGTGGTGCACACCGAGCCGTTCCGCCACTTGGCGCATCGACAGGTTCGGGCCGGGGCCGTTCTCGCCGAACTCATCGAACAGCGCCTCCAGGAGACGCTTCTTCCCTTCCCCCACGGGCGATCTCACGTTGCCTCCGTTGACAGTTTCACCACTGTTGAGTACGTTACCGCACATCCAATTCACCACTGTTGAGGACGCCGTCGGGGAGGACCGCCTCAGGGCGCGAAACCCCTGGTCATCCGGCGTCGAGATCCACTCCCCGACCCGAAGATGTCCGCCGATCCGGGCACGGCCGTCCCCATCGTCAAGGGGCCGCTTCATGAAGAGAGAAACGCGATGAGCGAGATACTGCACGGCTGTCTGCCGGACACGGAGTACCTGGAGGTGACCGCGCGATCGGGGCGCCGCTACGGCGTCTGGGTGACCACACCCCCCGGTTACGCGGACTCCACGGATCCCCTGCCGCTGATCTACGTGCTGGACGGCAACTGGTCCGTCGGACTCACAGCGCCCCTCATCGTCACCCAGGCGGACCCGTATCTGACGATCGCCCCGTACATCCAGGTCAGCGTCGGGTACGCCGGTGAGGAGGCCGCCTCCTGGTCGTCGCTCCGCAATCGCGACCTCGTTCCGCCGGGAGAACCCATCGGTGAGGAGATGATGGCGACCCTCACGGCGGCTCGCGAGACGGGGAGGATGACCCAGGAGCAGGTGGACGCCTACCTCGCGGAGCTGGCCGAGACCCGGGCCGACGTCTTCCTCGACTTCCTGACCGACGAACTCCACCCGCACCTGCGGTCGAGGCTGCGGGTCGGCGAGTCCGGGCACGGCCTCTTCGGCTACTCCTACGGGGGACTCTTCGCCCTCTACGCGTGGCTGCGCGAGGCGGCGCCCTTCGCGAGCTTCGGCGCGGGCAGCCCCGGCGTCGCCGGTGCGGACAGCCGGATCTTCACCCTCATCGACGCCCTACCGGAACCCGGCGAGGGCTCGGCCGGCTCACGGCTGCACATCACGCTGAACGAGGCCGAGCTGCTGGGAGACGTTCCGTTCTACCGCGGAATGTCCCGCAACGTTCTTACGGCGGTGGAACGACTGCACGCCAAGGGGTGGTCGGAGCACGTTTCGAAGGCCTTGTTGCGAGAAACGCACGTCACCGGTCTGCAAGCGTCGTTCCTCGGCTACTTGAAGACCTGCCACAAGCGCTGACCGAACTCGATCGCGCAGGGGTCAGGGGCCGCGGCGCCCACCTCCGCGGACCTCACTCATCAAGGCCCGGCGAGCATGGCTCCCGGGCCTTCGTCGTGTTCGGCCCCGCCCTGCCGGGCGTACTCCGCTGCCCTAAGCCGGACGTCCCCCACGTCCCGCCCGGGACTCCTGCTCCCACATGGACGCGGGACGGTCGAACCCGGGATGGAACGCTACAGGCGGTTCACGATCACGCCGAACTCCTCCGGAGTGAGAACGCCCCTGTTCCGCAGCTCTTTCACCATCTCGAAGGACGACATGGGCGCGGGTTCCGGGACCTGCCGTACCGGCGCGGCCGGAGCCGGAGCGTGTGCCGGTCCCCGCGAGATGATGCCGTTGATCGCGTCGACCATCGCCTTGCCATCGGGCTTCTGGACCTGGTCGATCACGGCCTTGTTGCCACTGGCGAAGATCGTGATCTTCCCGAGCAGCATCCCCGCCGACCACTGGACCGACGAGATCTTCTCGAACGGGAAGTCCTCGGTGACCTGACTGGTCCATCCGTCCTTGAGGAACATCAACCGACGGTCGGTGAGCACCACCAGGCCCGTGCCGGGCCCGTAGACGCCTCCCAGGAGATGGGTGACGGTCTCGCCCTCCCGCAGGTACTCGACGAGCTTGCGAATCTCCCGGTTCGACCCGAGCCGGTGTGACATACGGTCGCGCGCGGCCTGGATGTCGGGACGAAGCTGGACGTCGGCCATGAGGGAGCCTCTTCCTGGGAGGGATGTGGGGATCTGGCGCCATCGTGGCACGGGTTCGAGCACCGTCGGACCACATGACCGGCACAGGCCACCGTGTGCACCAACGCCCCATCATGAACGTCGAGAGGCGTCCAGAGCTCGACCATTGTTCTCCGCTCCGAGCCCTTTCCTCTACCAGCGCCCGATCCCGGATCCATCCCCGCGTGCGGGAAGGCGGTCCGGGAGGGTACCGGGCTCAGGCGCCGGGGGTGTCCTCCGGGCCCGCGATCCAGCGGCGGTGGATCCACTCGCTCACCCGGAAGACCAGCGGCAGGCTCAGCAGCACTGTCAGGATCCGCACCACCTGCACACCCACCACCTGGGCGCTGTCGAGATCGAGGGCGATGGCGGCGGCCACCATCTCCCCCACCCCGCCGGGCACCAGCGACAGCATCGCCTCGGCCGGGTCCATGAGCCCCACGATGGCGAACAGCCATCCGAAGAGCAGTCCGGCGCCCAGCACGACCGTCACCGCGAGCGTTCCGGGGCCGATGATGCGCAGGAACTGCCGAAAGACCTCGGAGCCGATGGTGGCACCGATGGCCGTGCCGATCAGCAGCTGTCCGGTCAGCGCGATCGCGGTGGGCACCTCGGCGGCGAGGCCGAAACCGAGGTTCACCGCGGCGGCTCCGACGAGGCCGCCGGTGAGGGGCCACAGCGGCACGCGTACCCATCGGAAGACGAGTGCGGCGCCCAGGGCGCCCGCCATCACCGCGAGCAGGGGCAACGGGTTCATGAGCCCACCACCGCCAGCACGATCGGCAGGAAGACGAACACGATGGTCAGCAGCCGGACCGAGTGCACGGTCATCACCACACCCATACGGGCTCCTTTGTCGATGGCCAATGAGGTGACCTCGGCCAGCCCGCCGGGGGTGACGGCCAGCACGGCGGTGGCCGGGTCCACGTCGTAGCGGGCCATCAGCAGGGCGATGACCAGGAGGTTCACCATGGCGAGCCCGAGGTAGGCGGCGATGACGGGGAGGGCGACCGATGCCGTGCTCCCCAGGGATTCCATCGTCAGCAGCACACCGCTGACCAGGCCGACCAGGAGCAGCCCGACGTACCGCAGAGGCCGGGGGAAGGCGGTGGGCCGAAGCCGCGGCGTCCACTTCTGGTTGGCGAGGGCGGCGCCGATGGCACTGCCCAAGAGCATGCCCGCCGGGACCCCCAGCAGTTCGAGGAGCGACCCCACCACCGCCGCGCCGGCCAGCAGTCGCAGGACGTCCAAGGCCCGGCCCCAGCCGGATCTATCCGCTCGCGCCGTCACGTGACCTCAATCGTTCGTCGTTGCGGGACATCGGCGGACCAGGCACGAAGCCCCTTGACAGGCGTTTGACCATTGGAATACCTTTCCTTCACTTGGTATACCAAAGGGGAGTGAATGTCCACCAATACGACTGATGTTCTCGTCGTGGGCGCCGGCAACGCCGCCATGTGCGCCGCTCACGCGGCCCGGGAACAGGGCAAGCGGGTCCTGGTCCTGGAAGCCGCCCCCAAGGACCGGGCCGGTGGCAACAGCTACTTCACCGCGGGCGCGACCCGCATCACCCACGACGGCCTAGAGAGCCTGGCGGACCTCATCGAGGCCGATGAGCGCCACGGCACCACGGAGGTGCCGCCCTACTCCAAGGAGGAGTACGCCGCGGACCTGAAGCGGGTGACCGACGGGCGCAACGACCCGGAGATGACCTCGATCCTGATCTCCAACATCGCCGACGACATGCGGTGGCTGAAGTCCAAGGGTCTGCGGTACCGCCTGATGTACGAGCGCCAGGCCTACCGGCGCCCCGACGGCGGTTACCTGTTCTGGGGCGGGCTGCACGTAGGAAACGTCGACGGCGGCGAAGGGCTGGTCCGCGACCACTACCGCGCGGCCGAGGAGTCGGGCATCGAGATCCTGTTCGGCGCCCGCGCCCTGCGCCTGGTCCAGGCCGACGGCGTGGTCACCGGGGTGGTCTACGAACGCGACGGCGAGGAGCACACCGTCCAGGCCGAGGCCACGATCCTGGGAAGCGGCGGCTTCGAGGCGAGCAAGGAGATGCGGGCCGAACACATGGGCCCGCAGTGGCACCACGCCGTCACCCGCGGAACCCCGTTCAACACCGGAACCATGCTCAACGAGGCGCTGAGGATCGGCGCAGCCAAGGGCGGGGACTGGACCTCCTGCCACGCCACGCAGTGGGACGCGGGGTTCGCGGACAACGAGTCCAACTACGAGGTCACCAACCGGTTGACCCGCCAGAGCTACCCGCTGGGCATCATCGTCAACCGCGACGGCCGGCGTTTCCTGGACGAGGGCGCCGACTTCCGCAACCTCACCTACGCCAAGTACGGCAAGGAGGTCCTGATGCAGCCGGGCGCCGTCGCCTGGCAGATCTTCGACGCCCCGCTACGGCCCATGCTCCGCCCTCAGGAGTACGAGGTCCCCGGCGTCGGCGAACACGTCGCCGACTCGTTGGAGGAACTCGCCCGGGACGCGGGGATCGACGTGGACGGGCTCCTCGAGACCGTCCGGTCCTTCAACGACTCCATCCGCACCTCGGTGGAGTTCGATCCCAACGTCAAGGACGGCCGTTCGGCCGACACCGTCCCGCCCAAGTCCAACTGGGCCAACCCCATCGCCGAGGGCCCCTTCTACGCCTACCCGGTCACCTGCGGCATCACGTTCACCTTCGGTGGGCTCAAGGGCGACTCCCAGGCCCGGGTGCTCGACCAGGACGGTGCGGTCATCCCGGGACTCTACGCGTGCGGCGAGGCGCTGGGCGGTCTGTTCAGCGGCAACTACCCCGGAGGCTCCGGTCTGGCGGCGGGCATCGTCTTCGGCCGGATCGCCGGACGGTCTGCGGCGTCATGACGGGCGGCACACAGGTCGAAAGCGTCTACCAGCAGCTGCGCACCCGCATCCTCGACGGGTCCCTCGAGCAGGGATACGACCTCAACGAACGCGCCGTGGCCGACCTGGTCGGCACCTCCCGGACTCCGGTCCGCGAGGCCGTGGCCCGGCTGCTCGTGGACGGGCTGGCCGAACGTCAGGGCCGCAGGACCCGGGTGACCGTGTGGGACGGCGAGAAGACCGGCCAGCTCTACGAGATGCGCAAGATCCTGGAATCGGAGGCCTGCCGGTTCGCGGCGATGCGCAGAAGCGAGAACGAGGTGGTCCAACTCGAGGCCTCCCTGGCCGAGCAGTCCAGACTCGAGGACCCCTCCGCCGCCGTGCGCCGGGAACTGAACTACCGGTTCCACCTGATCATCTGGCGTGCCAGCGGCAACCCGTTCCTCATCGAAGCGAACCAGAAGCACGGCGTGCAGTCGATGTCCATCTCCCCCACCACGCTGCGTACGGACCAGCGCTGGAGCGATTCGCTGGAGGAGCACACGCGGATGGTCGACCACATCAGGGCCCACCGGGCCGACGAGGCCGCCGAGGCCATGCGCCACCACATCGAATCCGCGTACAGGCAGAGGTGATCGTGTCGGCCATCGCCCCTCACTGAAGGCCCTCGAAGGCCTTCGAGCCGCTCGCCCCCGCCCGACACGATCCGCGTCGGTCGAGCCGGCGGCCTGAGAATGCCTCAACGGCCGATGTGCGCGCCCGGGAGGTTCAGCCGAATTCCGTTCTCACGTCCGAGAAAGACGCGACGACGCCTCTGCGATCGGCTGAGCCGACCCGGGCACCGGTTCACCTGAAACGAACCTCGACAACGCATCCGCTTCCGACCGGGAAGAAATATCGGTAGAGCCACCGGCATCCGCCCGGGGGCCCTGAGGAATGCCGATCATAAAATCCACACAGGACACAGCCCGGACGGATTAATTTTACCAGGCGAGCGGCTTTGAATCCGGGCGAAACGTGGTACTGTAACGCAAATCTCACGTTGATTTAACCTGTAATACCGTGAGCCACCGACCACCCCATCCTCGTCCATCACCGTTCCCACATAACCGGAAATACCGAAAGAGAGCCCCCATGTACTCCCCCACATCGCGCCCCGCCGACAGCCGAACCGGCAAGCGGAACCGACGTGCACTCATGGCCTCCATGGCGGTCGTCCCCCTTATTCTGGCCGGCTGCGGAGCCGATGACGGCGAATACCCCTCGGACTCCATCGAATACATCGTCCCCTACAACCCGGGCGGCGGCGCCGACCCCGTCGGGCGCCAATTCGTCCAGATGCTGGAAACGGAACTGGACGCCAACGGAAACGTCATCAACGTGCCCGGCGGCGACGAGGCGGTCGGCATCACCCAGCTGGCCAACGCCGACGCCGACGGCTACACCCTGGGTCTGGGCACCTCCGGAGGCTTCGTGGCCCAGCCCCTGGTCACCGGCGAGGCCCAGTACGAGACCCCCGCGGACTTCACGCCCCTGGCCAAGATGTCCGGCACCCCCTACGGCCTGTTCGTCTCCCCGGACTCCGAGTACGAGACCCTGGACGACCTGATCGAGGCGGCGAAACAGAACCCCGGGGACATCCAGATCAGCACGCCCGCCCGCATGGGCAACCCCGCCTTCGTGATCTACTTCCTCGAAGAGCAGGCCGACATCGAGGTATCGCTGGTCACCACGGCCGGCGGCACCGGAGAAGCGGCCCTGGAGGTCATGAGCGGCCGCCTGGACGCGGTGGTCGGAAACGCGTCGGGACAGCTGGGACTGGTCGAATCCGGCGACCTGCGAGCCCTGGCGTACAGCGGCCCGGAGGACTACAGTGACTTCCTCCCCGACGCCGTCCGATTCGACGAGGCCGGGTACGAGATCCCCTTCACCTCGGACTACATGACCATGGCCCCGGCCGGTCTGGACGAGGACGTCGCCTCCGCCCTGCGCGAGGCCTCCGACGCCATCGTCACCAGCGAGGAGTGGGAGGAGTGGGCCCGAGGCCAGGGCACCCTTCCCCACGTGGCCACCGGCGAGGAACTGGACACCTACCTCGAGGACATCAAGGCCGGCATCGAGCACGGCATCGAGCTCGGAAACGACCGCGAGAACTGATGTCCGAGAACACAGGCCACGCATCGGAAATCTCGACACAGGGGCTTAAGAACGACCCCAAACGCTTGGGTCGCATCCTCTTCGGAGCCCTCTTCCTAGCCATCTTCGTCGGGTACTACATAGCGGGAATGGATCTCGACAAGGGAACACTGGCGCAGCCCGGACCGGGGATGATCCCCGGATGGATCGGTATCGCCGGAGCGGCCATCTCCCTGCTGGTGATCGTCGAATCACTCCTGGGACGCTCAGAGTCCGGTCGGATCGACTTCCCCCGCGGACGCGATCTGAAAGATGTTCTCATATTCACGTCCATGGTGATCGTCTACTACGCCGTGCTGATCCCGACCCTGGGACAGTACATCGCGTCGGCGCTCTTCGCCGTAGCGTTCATCCGCGTGGTCGGCCGTGCTTCATGGGTGAAATCCATCATCATCGGTGTTGTCATGGGAATCGTCTTGACCCTCTTCTTCGCTGAGGCCCTGGGAATTCGGTTGCCCAGCGGCATGATCCTTCCGTAAGAGGCATAAACCATGGGAACAATTGAAGGCTTTCTCTACGGCCTCGAACTCGCGGTCTCACCCGAACTACTGCTGGCGGCGTTCGTCGGGGCGCTGGCCGGCACGCTGATCGGAATCCTCCCCGGTCTCGGTCCGGTGGCCGGCGCCGCGCTGCTGCTGCCGCTGACCTTCGCCTACGAGCCCGCGGTCGGCATGATCATGATCGCCGGTATCTACATCGGCACCCAGTTCGCGGGGTCGATGACGTCGATCCTGCTGAACATGCCCGGGGACGCCCAGTCCGTCGTCGCCACCTTCGACGGTCATCCGATGATGAAGAACGGTCGCGGTGGAGCCGCCCTGACCATCATGACCCTCGGGTCGTTCATCTCCGGCCTGATCGGGCTGGGCATCGTGCTACTGGTCCTGCCGGCCGTCACCGGCGTGGCCATGCGGTTCGGTCCCGCGGAGTTCTTCGCGCTGACCGCCGGCGGCCTGCTCGTTCTCGCCCGGATCTCCGGGGGCTCACTGGGGTCGGGGCTGTTGCCGATGATCATCGGTGTGGCGCTGGCGACGGTCGGCCTGGACGTCAACACCTCGACGAACCGCTTCACCTTCGGTCAGGTGGATCTGACCCTGGGGGTCGCCCTGGCCAGTGTCGCGGTCGGCCTCTACGGGCTCTCCGAGCTGATGTTCATGCTCACCGGGGACGCGAAACGGCCCAAGCCCAAACGCTTCCGGATACGCGAGCTCATCCCGACCAAGGAGGAACTCGGCCGCTCGATCACCCCGTGGGGGCGCGGTTCACTGATCGGGTTCGGGTTCGGGCTGATTCCGGGGCCCGCGGCCGCGCTGTCCACCTTCGGTTCGTACAAGGTCGAACAGTCGGTCTCCAAGCATCGGAAGAAACTGGGCACCGGAGCGGTGGAGGGTGTGGCCGGCCCGGAGGCGGCCAACTCCTCGGCCACCATCGGCAGTATCGTCCCGGTGCTGATGCTGGGCATCCCGTTCTCCGCCACCCTGGCCCTGATGATCTCGGCCATGACGGTTCAGGGCGTCCAGCCCGGCCCCCTGCTGGCGACCCAGCGACCCGACCTGTTCTGGTCGGTCATCGCGTCCATCCTGATCGCCAACGTCATGCTGTTGCTGCTGAACCTGCCCCTGATCGGCGTGTGGATCAAGCTCATCATGACCCCGATGCGCTACATGGTCCCGTTCATCGTCATCATCGCCTCGATCGGCGCCTACAGCATCAACAGCAACTTCATCGACCTGCACATCGTGCTGATCGCGGGGGTCTTCGGATACTTCCTGCGGCTGCTCGACTTCTCCCCGGCCTCACTCCTGGTGGGTCTGGTCCTCGGTTCGATGATCGAGCGCTACTTCGTCCAGGGGATGGTCACCTACCGCGGCGACCTCTGGGCGATGGTCGGCGCCTCCGGCATCTCGATCACCATCTGGGCCCTGGTGGCGATCGTTCTGTTCGCGGGGTTCCTCAAGCCCGTCTGGACCACCGTCAAGCGCAAGAAGCGCGAGCACGTCTCCTAGCTCTGTGTCCGCCCCTTCCACCCGGACCGAGCGAGACGGCGGAACAGCCACAGGACCCCTGGCGGACGATCTCCGCCAGGGGTTCTCCCCATGCCCGGGGCGGGCGGAGTCGTTCGAGGTGATCCGCCACCGGATGAAGCCGTGGCAGGGAGAGAACGCGCATCCCGCGTCCCCACCACCACGGCCTCGGACCGTCCCGGAGAGAACATCTCACCGACCGCGGGCCTTCTCTCAAAGAAGAAAACCGACCAGGACGATACCTATGCGGAGAAATCACCGGTCACAGCGCCACCGATCCCCCACCTTCCCTTGTGTAAGGGCGGAGGCGTTTTCTCCGAGTCCGAGGGCCGGTTACCCTCTTTTCATGTGGTCATCCACCGACACCGACGGGAAAATCCGCGAGGGGCTGATCTTCCTGCTCTCGCAGGGGATCATCGACGACTTCCAGGTCCGTGCCGGGGACGACTTCCCGTTCCGGATCCAGGTGCCCGCCGGGGTCGTACCCATGAACGAGAAGCAGGTACGGCACTTCATGCTCGGCGCGGTCGCCGCGCACTTCGGGCCCATCGCCCGCGCCCGCCGCTGAGGTTCGACGGTTCCCCCCCGCTCGAGGCCGGCCGGGGTCCGGCCGGAGCACCCCGTACCGCGTTTTCGGATTCGAAGACGGAACGCGGAATTCGAGCGCCCACGAAGCGCTCGCCTTCACATGGTTTCCAGAACCGTTCCTCTGCCCATGGCATTGACTCCCACGAACCGCTTTCCGCCCTGGTCATACCCCTAGGGACAGATACCCGGAGCTTTATCCATTCAGGCAGGAGGAACGGCCCCCTGCTAC
Source organism: Nocardiopsis alba DSM 43377 (assembly GCF_000341225.1). Taxonomy (GTDB): domain Bacteria; phylum Actinomycetota; class Actinomycetes; order Streptosporangiales; family Streptosporangiaceae; genus Nocardiopsis; species Nocardiopsis alba. Next base: position 839 of record NZ_ANAC01000032.1, on the reverse strand, counting down.
TGCTACCGCTCCCGCTCCCCTGGGGGTGCTCCCCGCCATCGTCCTTCAGTAGTGCGAGTTCAGGGGACGCCACTCCTACGTGCGTGGGGTTCGGGTCGACCACGCCCGCGCCGTTGCCCGCGCGATCGGTCATCCCCACCCGCGTGGGGTTCGGAGAGAACGACCTACGGGAACAGAAGCCGCGATCTCCCCACGACCTCCGCCACGAAGCGTCACGCGCTCTCCCTCAACACCCACCACGCCCGCCTTGGGCCGCGCCGAGAGAGCACCTCACCGGCCCCGGCTCCCCTCTCCTGGAACACCGACGGACCGCCCTCGTCTTCACCGCGCCCGCGCACAGGGAGCAGTCCGCACCGGACATGACCGCGGACGTCGGTGAGGGGACCACCTCCGCACACGGGTTCCGCGACCTCTCCGACCGAACGAACCACCGGCGTTGAACAGCCCTTTCCCCGACTTCTCAGAAAACCGGCAAATCAGACACTCCATGCTCGCCAGGTCGACCCCCGGCGCGAACTCCTCGACTTTCCTCTCTCAGTGAACAAAACCACCGGGGTTCCCCCCAAGGTCGATGTCGAGTTACCCGACCATCCCGAGGATGAGAAAAAGAGGGCATCCGTACTGGTGGGGGCCACGCGCCACAGAAAAACCGGACCCGAGGACCCCTCGACCCCATCACCATTCGTCGCTAACCGGCCCCCGAAAAATCCGGAGAGCGAACACCGAAACCCGACACCGCAGGCCGATAAAAGCAGAGCTCAGCGGCCTTCTTCCCCTCGCTAAGAGCTCATCTCAAAAGTCCTCGCTGTGCTTGGCCAGATGCTTGTAGCAGATGAGGA
>NZ_ANAC01000031.1 GCF_000341225.1 Nocardiopsis alba DSM 43377 | reverse complement strand
ATCCTCATCTGCTACAAGCATCTGGCCAAGCACAGCGAGGACTTTTGAGATGAGCTCTTAGTGGACAATGGTGAGGGGTCCCCTCGCCGCCACCGGGGGTGTCGTCGTGCGACCTCACCCCGTCGCGGGCACAGCATCACCACAAGACGTACGAAGTCCCAGCCGAAAGACCGCCATGAGCCGCTACGCCCACCCCGCCGGATCCCGCCACGCGGAGGTCCTGCCGGAGGACAACCCGCCGCTGCCGCCCGAAGACCTCAACGCCCTGGACCCGCGCGTGTGGCCCGCCACCGCGCGACGCGAGGACGGCGAGCTCACCGTCGGCGGCGTCGGGGTGCGCTCCCTCGCCGCCGAATACGGCACCCCGCTCTTCGTGATGGACGAGGAGGACTTCCGTTCCCGGGCCCGTGCCTACTCCACCGCCTTCACGGACGCCGACGTCTACTACGCGGGCAAGGCCCTGCTGACCAAGGCCGTCGCCCGCTGGGTGGTCGAGGAGGGGCTCAAGCTCGACGTCTGCTCCGGCGGCGAACTGGCCGTCGCCCTGGCGGCGGGGGTACCGACCGAACGCATCGGCATGCACGGCAACAACAAGTCGGTGGCCGAACTGCGCCGCGCGGTGGAGGTCGGCGTCGGCCGGATCATCGTGGACTCCCTCGACGAGATCGAACGCCTGGAGGGCATCGCCCGCGAGGCCGGAGCCCGCCCCAAGGTCCTCATCCGGGTGACCACCGGAGTGGAGGCGCACACCCACGAGTTCGTCGCCACCGCGCACGATGACCAGAAGTTCGGTTTCGCGCTGAGCACCGGCGCCGCGGCGGAGGCGGTCCGTCGGGTCCTGGGCGCCGACCACCTCGATCTGGTGGGTCTGCACTCGCACATCGGCTCGCAGATCTTCGACACCTCCGGGTTCGAGGTCGCCGCGCGTCGGGTGACCCGATTCCTCACCCGGATCCACGAGGAACTCGACGTCACCCTCGCCGAACTGGACCTGGGCGGCGGTCTGGGCATCGCCTACACCTCCGTGGACACCCCGCTCGACCCTCAGACCATCGCCGAGAGCCTCACCGAGATCGTGCGCCGCGAATGCGAGGAGGTGGGCCTGCCGACGCCCCGCGTCGCGGTCGAACCGGGCCGTGCCATCGCCGGACCGGCGGGGATCACCGTCTACGAGGTCGGCACCGTCAAGGACGTGGAGGGCATCCGCACCTACGTCAGCGTCGACGGCGGCATGAGCGACAACATCCGTACAGCCCTGTACGGGGCCGAGTACACCGGGCAACTGGTCTCCCGGGAGAGCGGAGCCGCACCGATGCTCTCCCGATTGGTCGGCAAGCACTGCGAGAGCGGTGACATCATCGTGCACGACCTGTACCTGCCCGCCGACCTGCGGCCGGGCGACCTGGTGGCGGTGGCCGCCACGGGCGCCTACTGCTACTCCATGGCGAGCAACTACAACCACCTGCCCCGTCCCGCCATGGTGGCGGTCCGGGACGAGAACGCACGGGTCATCGTGCGCAGGGAGAACGAGGAGGACCTCCTCCGCCTCGACGTAGGCTGAACAGTTCGCCCCTCGGGCGCCGTCCGGCGTCCACGAGGTCGGACACGAGAGAAGTGGGAGTCACGCCCAAATGGCGATGAAGGTGGCGCTGCTCGGATGCGGCGTTGTGGGTTCGGAAGTCGTCCGCCTGGTCAACGAGCAGTCCGAGGAACTGGCCGCGCGGATCGGCACGTCGATCGAGATCGGCGGCATCGCGGTACGCCGCCTGGACCGTGACCGCGGGGTCGACCCGTCGCTGCTGACCACCGACGCCACGGCGCTGGTCACACGTCCCGACATCGATGTCGTGGTGGAGGTCATCGGCGGGATCGAACCGGCGCGTTCGCTGATCCTCGACGCGATCAAGTCGGGCAAGTCGGTGGTCACGGCCAACAAGGCGCTGCTCGCCGAGGACGGCCAGACCCTGCACACGGCGGCGCGCACCGCCGGGGTGGATCTGTACTACGAGGCCTCCGTGGCCGGGGCCATCCCGTTGCTGCGTCCGCTGCGCGACTCTCTGGCCGGGGACCGGGTCAACCGGGTCCTGGGCATCGTCAACGGCACCACCAACTACGTCCTGGACCGGATGGACTCCCTGGGCTCGGGGTTCACCGAGGCCTTGGAGGAGGCCCAGGCCCTCGGGTACGCGGAGGCCGATCCCACCGCGGACGTGGAGGGCTTCGACGCGGCCGCCAAGGCCGCGATCCTGGCCCGTCTGGCCTTCCACACCCAGAGGGTGACCGCCGCCGACGTCCACCGCGAGGGCATCACCGGGGTCTCCTCCGGGGACATCGCCAGCGCCCGGGCGATGGGCTGCGTCGTCAAACTGTTGGCGATCTGCCAGCGGTCGGAGGACGGCGAGTCCGTGGGCGTGCGCGTCCACCCGGTGATGCTTCCCGTGGAGCACCCCCTGGCCGGGGTCAAGGAGGCCTACAACGCGGTCTTCGTGGAGGCCGAGTCGGCCGGGCGCCTGATGTTCTACGGGGCCGGCGCCGGGGGCACGCCCACCGCCTCCGCGGTCCTGGGCGACATCGTGGCGGTGTGCCGGAACCGGCTCGCCCACACCTCGGTGGCCGAGGGCGCGCACGACACCGGGTTGCCGGTGCACGACATGGGTCGGACCATCACCAGCTACCACGTGGCGCTGGACGTGGCCGACCGTCCGGGCGTGCTCTCCAAGGTCGCCGAGATCTTCGCCGACCACGGGGTGTCCATCAAGAACGTGCGCCAGGAGGGCAGCGGAGACGACGCCCAGCTCGTGCTGGTGAGTCACCCGGCTCCGGACTCGGCCCTCAGCGCGACGGTCGAGCTGCTCAGCGCGCATCCGATGGTCCGTGAGGTGGCCAGCGTCATGCGCGTGGAGACCTTCCAGGACTGACCGGACACGGGACCGCCTCCGACAGGGTCGGGGGCGGCCCCGGTGCGTCCACATCGTGAGATCACAGTGCCCGGGATACAAGACACCCGGGGCGGGTCATAGACTCGTGGCAGGTGGGGGCCGGAGCGTCTCCGTGACACCTCACCCGCATTCCCGCGCGCGCCGTACGAGGCGGCGCGTCCAGCGAAACCGCATCCACCCGAAAGGGACACCGTCGTGAGCATGGCACGGGCGTGGCGAGGCATCGTCGAGGAGTACCGAGACCGCCTTCCCGTCAACGAGAACACCCCCGTCGTCACCCTCCAGGAGGGCGGCACCCCCCTGCTGCCCGCCACGCGTGTGTCCGAGCTCACGGGCTGCGAGGTCTTCCTCAAGGTCGAGGGGCTCAACCCCACCGGTTCCTTCAAGGACCGCGGGATGACCATGGCCATCTCCAAGGCGGCCGAGGACGGCGCGAAGGCCGTCATCTGCGCCTCCACCGGCAACACCAGCGCCAGTGCGGCCGCCTACGCCATTCGCGCCGGCATGACCTGCGCCGTCCTGGTGCCCCAGGGCAAGATCGCCATGGGCAAGCTCGCCCAGGCGCTCGTGCACGGCGCCCGTCTGCTCCAGGTCGACGGCAATTTCGACGACTGTCTGGAACTCGCCCGCAAGCTCAGCGTCGACTACCCCGTCGCCCTGGTGAACTCGGTCAACCCCTACCGTCTCCAGGGGCAGAAGACGGCCGCCTTCGAGATCGTGGACGCCCTCGGCGACGCTCCCGACATCCACTGCATCCCCGTCGGCAACGCCGGCAACATCACCGCCTACTGGATGGGCTACACCGAGTACGCCAGGGACGGTATCTCCACCGGGTCCCCGCGCATGCTCGGCTTCCAGGCCAGCGGCTCGGCCCCCATCGTCGACGGCGCCCCGGTGACCAGCCCCAGCACCATCGCCACCGCCATCCGGATCGGCAACCCGGCCTCCTGGAAGCTCGCCGAGCAGGCCAGGGACGAGTCCGGCGGGGCCATCGACAAGGTCACCGACCGCCAGATCATGGCCGCCTACAAGCTCCTGGCCGCTGAGGAGGGCGTCTTCGTCGAACTCGCCTCCGCCGCGAGCGTCGCCGGTCTCCTCCAGGCCTCCGCGGCCGGACAGGTGCCCAAGGGCAGCCGTATCGTCTGCACGGTCACCGGTAACGGCCTCAAGGACCCGGACTGGGCGCTGGCGGGAGCCTCCTCCGCCACCACCGTTCCCGTCGACGCCCAGGCCGCCGCCAAGGCCCTGGACCTCGCCTGATCAGCAGCTCCTTCGTCCCGTCGGCCCGAACCGCGTCCACGGCGGTCCGGGCCGCGGGAACGACCACTTGGAGAGTCGAGTGACCTCAGCACGCCCCGAACGGGTGTCCGTCGACGCCCCGGCGACCAGCGCCAACCTCGGGCCCGGCTTCGACGCCCTAGGGCTGGCCGTACGCCTGTACAACCGCTTCGACGTCGCGCTTCGTACGGACGACGAGCTCCATGTCACGGTGGAGGGCGAGGGGGCGGGCGAGGTCCCGCTCGGTCGACGCCACCTCGTGGTCCGGGCGATGGCCGAGGCCTTCGACCGGGCGGGGGAGAAGCTCCCCGGTCTGGACCTGCGCTGTGAGAACCGCATCCCGCACTCGCGTGGTCTCGGCTCGTCCTCCTCGGCGATCGTCGGCGGTGTCACGGCGGCCGCGGCCCTGCTCGGACGTCGGGGGCCCGACGGCGGCCCCGACCGGGACTGGATCTATCAGGTCTCCGCGGACCTGGAGGGTCACCCCGACAACGTGGCCCCCTGCGTCTACGGCGGATACACGATCGCCTATCGGGACGGCGCCTCCTGGGGGGTCTCCCGTTCCCTGACGGACGAGCGGATCCTGCCGGTGCTGTGCGTTCCGGGGTGGCGATTGTCCACCGAACGGGCCCGCGGCCTGTTGCCGGAGACCGTCTCGCACGCGGACGCGGCCTTCAACGCGGGACGCGCCGCGCTGATGACGGCGGCCGTTTGTGGCCAACCGGAATCCCTGTTCGCGGCGACCGAGGACCGGTTGCACGAGTCCTATCGGGCCCCGGCCATGCCCCGTACCCTCGATCTCGTGCGTGACCTGCGTGAACAGGAGGGACTCGCGGCCGTGGTCTCGGGTGCGGGGCCCACCGTTCTGGTCCTGTGCGCGATCCCCGAGGGACACGCGGGGACGGAATCGCCGGAAATCATCGGGCAGATTGATTCGATCGCTCGATGGGCGGGTAATGATTGGGACATACGCCCCCTGCACATCGAGCCGGCGGGGGTGCGGACCCCATCTCCCCATCCGTAGCATCTGTGTCGAGGAATAGCCGTGGCCTCTGGTGATGTTAGGCTTGGTGAAGCACCAGATGCCCCGTTGCGGGGCGTGTGCTCATCCGCCACAGCGGCTTCCGCGTCCCATACTCCGGCGGTCCGATCATGCGATCAACCGGAAGCGGTGGCCAAAGTGTCGAGTCCGCGGAATCTCCGCGACTGTGCCCACGTCTTCGAAGTCCGCTCCTCCTCGGATGAGCGTTTCGTCATGGTCGACAGGCATCACCTCCGAGCCATCCGCCCCGACGTCTGGCTGTACCCAGAGCCCGCCGCGATTGGGTAGGGGACCGACTACGCCGGTTTCCGACATCCACGTGGGGCACGCCCTACCCGGCCCCTGCCGGTTCGCACCATCGGGCCGGCCGATCGAGCACAAAGCCGACGGCCGAAGCCCGCTCCTTGGGAAGGACCCTTAGTGAGCGACACCACCGAACTCCGAACGGACGCGGCGGTCGACAGCAAGAAGAGCGCCGACGCCTCCGCGGAGACCGGCGAAGCCGCGCCGTCGGGTGCGTCCCGGTCCCGCGCGGCCTCGCGCGGTACCGGACTCGCCGCCCAGAAACTCCCCGAGCTCCAGAAGCTCGCGTCGAGCATGGGCATCACCGGTACGGGGCGCATGCGCAAGAGCGACGTCATCGCGGCCATCGAGGCCAAGCAGGGCGGCCCCGTCGCCCCCGCGAAGGCCAAATCCGCAAAGAAAGCCGACAGCGCTCCCACGGCCGGTAAGGTCGAGAACAATGACGGCCCGACCGAAGCCCAGTCTCCCGCCAAGTCGGGCACGGACGAGGCCCCGCGCAAGAGCGCGGGAGAGCGGTCGTCGGACCAGGCCGTGACCGAGTCCCAGGGTGGGAAGGGTGAGAAGCCCTCCCGTAGCCGTCGCTCGTCCCGCAGGCGCGGCGACGAGTCCGGTGACCAGCCCCGTTCGGTGGACGGCACCGACTCCTCAACCTCCGCGAGCAGCGTGACGAAGACATCCAGCACCCCCCAGAAGAACGGCCCCGACTCCGAGGACCGTGAGAACAGGTCCGGGCAGGGTCGCGAGCGCCAGCGTAACCGCCGTAACCGCAACCGTGGCGGTGACGACCAGAACGCGAACAACAACTCCGACCGCCAGCAGGGTGGTGGCGGCCAGAACCAGGGTCGTAACTCCGGTGACGACGACGATTTCGGCGGCGGTGGCCGCCGTCGGGGTCGGCGCAGGGATCGTCGCGACCGTCGCGGGCGCGGTGGCGGCCAGGAGGCCGAGCCGGTGATCGGCGAGGACGACGTCCTGCTGCCGGTCGCGGGAATCCTCGACATCCTGGACAACTACGCCTTCGTCCGTACCACCGGCTACCTGCCCGGTCAGAGCGACGTCTACGTCTCCCTGGCCCAGGTCCGCAAGCACGGTCTGCGCAAGGGCGACCACATCATCGGTGCGGTCCGTCAGCCCCGTGAGGGCGAGCGCCGCGAGAAGTTCAACGCCCTGGTGCGTCTGGACTCGGTGAACGGTATGTCCCCGGACCAGGCGAGGGGGCGTCAGGAGTTCTCCAAGCTCGTTCCGCTCTACCCGCAGGAGCGCCTGCGGCTGGAGACCGAGCCGAACATCCTCACCACCCGCATCATCGACCTGGTCGCACCGATCGGTAAGGGTCAGCGCGGGCTCATCGTCTCCCCGCCCAAGGCGGGCAAGACGATGGTGATGCAGGCGATCGCCAACGCCATCACCGAGAACAACCCGGAGTGCTACCTGATGGTGATCCTCGTGGACGAACGTCCCGAGGAGGTCACCGACATGCAGCGCACGGTCAAGGGCGAGGTCATCCACTCGACCTTCGACCGTCCGGCCGAGGACCACACGGTCGTCGCCGATCTGGCCATCGAGCGGGCCAAGCGGCTCGTGGAGATGGGTATGGACGTGGTCGTCCTGCTCGACTCCATCACCCGTCTGGGGCGCGCCTACAACCTGGCGGCCCCGGCCAGCGGACGCATCATGTCCGGTGGTGTGGACTCCACGGCCCTCTACCCGCCCAAGCGCTTCTTCGGCGCGGCCCGCAACATCGAGGGCGGCGGCTCGCTGACCATCCTGGCCACCGCGCTGGTCGAGACCGGTTCGCGCGCCGACGAGGTGATCTTCGAGGAGTTCAAGGGCACCGGCAACATGGAGCTCAAGCTCAACCGGTCCCTGGCGGACAAGCGGATCTTCCCGGCCGTGGACGTGGACGCCTCCAGCACCCGTAAGGAGGAGATCCTGATGTCGGCCGAGGAGCTGAACGTCGTCTGGAAGCTCCGCCGGGTGCTGCACGCCCTGGACACCCAGCAGGCGATCGAGCTGCTCCTGGACAAGATGAAGGAGTCCAAGAGCAACGCCGAGTTCCTGATGCAGATCCAGAAGACCACGGTGGGCCCCGAGCGCTGATCGGCGCCGCGGCCCCGCCGTGACGGCGGTGTGAACGAACGCGACGGCCCCTTCCCGGGAACGGGAGGGGGCCGTTCCGTATGCGGGGGCTTCGGAGGCGGCGGGGTTTCGAGCGGATATCACCAATGTGTTGCGGATCACATAAAGGGGATGGTGGGGCGGCCCTCGGCGATTTAGGGTCGCGCCACCCGAGTGCACCACCCGTACCAGGGAGCCGTCTGGAATGGACAACCTCGCCCTGCTCAGCCTCCTCGCGCTCACCCCGATCCTCGTGGTCGGTGTCCTCCTCGTCGGGTTCCGCCTGCCCGCCATGTACGCCATGCCCGCCGGGTACGTCGTCGTGGTCGGGATCGCGGTCCTGTTCTGGGGGACCGAATGGAGGGCCGTCGCGGCCTCCACCGTCCAAGGCCTGATCCTCGCCGCGGGCCTGCTCTACATCATCTTCGGCGCCCTGCTCCTGCTCGCCACCCTCAGCGGGAGCGGCGCCATCGCCACCATCCGGGCGACCTTCACCGACATCACCCCCGACCGTCGCATCCAGGCGATCATCATCGGCTGGCTCTTCGGGAGCTTCATCGAAGGGGCCTCCGGCTTCGGTACCCCCGCCGCCGTCGTCGCCCCGCTGATGCTGGCCCTCGGCTTCCCCGCCATGGCCGCCGTGATGGTGGGGCTGGTCATCCAGAGCACCCCGGTCAGCTTCGGAGCCGTGGGGACCCCCGTCCTGGTCGGCGTCTCCGGAGGACTGGAGGGGTCGGAGGCGGTCGCCGAACGGGCCTCCGTCCTCGGCCTCACCCTGCCCGGGTACGTGGACGTCATCGGCCTCCAGACGGTGCTGTTGCACGCCGTGCCCGGAACGCTCGTCCCGCTCTTCATCTGCTGCATGCTCTGTGGCTTCTACGGAGGGGAACGGCGCTTCTCCGACGGGCTCGGCGTCTGGAGGTTCGCCCTCTTCAGCGCCTTCGCCATGACGATCCCCTCGGTCCTGTACAACCACTTCCTCGGCGTCGAGTTCACCAGCCTCCTGGGCGGACTCACCGGACTGGTCATCGTGGTGTTCGCCGCTCGCAGGGGTTTCCTCATGCCGAAGCGGACCTGGGACTTCCCGCCGCGCGAGCGTTGGCTCGACCGCTGGACCGGACGGCTCGAATCCGGCACGGGCGTGGAGGAGACCGCCGGGCGCGGGATGGGACTGTTCCGCGCCTGGGCGCCCTATCTGCTCATCGTCGTCGTACTGGTCTCCACCCGCATGATCACCCCGCTGGAGGAGTGGTTGACCGGCGTGAAGGTGGGTGCCACCGACATCTTCGGGACCTCCGTCGGCCAGACCGTCGAACCCCTCTACTCGCCCGGCGGCGCCTTCATCCTCGTCTGTCTGATCACCTACGGTCTGCATCGGATGCGGCGCCGGGAGATCCTCGTCTCCTGGAAGGTCGCGGGCTCCCAACTGGCGGGGGCCGCCGTGGCCCTGTTGTTCGCGGTCCCCTTGGTCCGGGTCTTCATCAACACCGGCCCCGGGTTCGGCGACACCTCCCTGGAGAGCATGCCGCTGACCCTCGCCGTCGGAGCGGCCGAACTGGGCGGCGCGAACTGGCCGCTCCTGGCCCCGTGGATCGGGGCGCTGGGCGCGTTCGTCGCGGGCAGCAACACCGTCTCCAACCTGATGTTCTCCCTCTTCCAGTTCTCCACCGCCGAGCACATCGGGGTGACCCCCGAGACGGTCGTCGCCACCCAGGCGGTCGGCGGCGCGGCGGGCAACATGATCACCGTGCACAACGTGGTCGCCGCCTCCGCCGTGGTGGGCCTGGCCGGACGCGAGGGCGACCTCATCCGTCAGACGATCATCCCGATGACCTACTACGTGCTCCTCGCGGGAGCGGTGAGCCAGGTCTTCGTCTACGGGTTCGGACCCAACGTCGGGACGGTCGCGCTGGCCCTCGTCCTCGCGGCCCTGGTCGGCCTGGTCCTGTTCATCCGACGTCGGGACGCGGCCCCATCGCGGGCCGCGACGAGGGGCGACGGGGAGGTGCCGGAGGGGAGCCGGGAATAGGTACTGGTCCCGGCATGGTTGTCGGTCTGGCAAACTGGTATCGGGACACGGCCGTCCGCCCGTGAGGGAGAGCAGGCCGGTCCGTTACCTGGATCGCCGCGACACCGGTTCGCGCATGGCCACGACACCGCCCCACCCCTCCGACGGTGGTGCGGTCGTCATGCGTCCGGCGGTCGCGCTCACACAAGGAGACACACATGCAGGCCGACATTCACCCGGAGTACGTCGCCACCGAGGTGACCTGCACCTGCGGGGCCCACTTCATCACGCGCAGCACGCTCACCGGGGGCAAGATCCGCGCCGAGGTGTGCTCCGAGTGCCACCCGTTCTACACCGGCAAGCAGAAGATCCTCGACACCGGTGGTCGGGTCGCCCGCTTCGAGAAGCGCTTCGGCAAGCGCAAGTAGCGCCGCCCTCCCGTCCGGCGGGGCTCCCGCGAGGGACCCCACCGGACGGGACGCACCCCTATCGGGGAGATCGACGCACAGGGCAGACGAGAAGACGGGAATGGGAACGTGAAGCTGGACGACCTACTTGGGGAGTACTACGAGCTGGAACAGCAGCTCGCCGACCCCGAGGTGCACGCCAACCCGGCCGAGGCGCGCAGGCTGGGCAAGCGTTACTCACAGCTCACCCCGATCATCCAGACCTACCGTCAGCTCAAAGAGGTCGAGAACGACATCGACGCCGCGCGTGAGCTCGCGGCCGAGGACTCCTCCTTCGCCGAGGAGGCCGACCGGCTGACCGTCGAGGCCGAGCAGCTCACCGAACGCCTGCGCTTCCTGCTCATCCCGCGCGACCCCGCCGACGACAAGAACCTCATCATGGAGGTCAAGGCCGGCGAGGGCGGCGAGGAGTCCGCCCTGTTCGCCGGGGACCTGGTCCGGATGTACCTGCGCTACGCCGAGCGCCAGGGATGGAAGACCGAGGTCATCGACTCCACCCTCTCCGACCTGGGCGGGTACAAGGACGTCACGATCGCCTTCAAGAACAAGGGCACCCCCGAGCCCGGCTCGGGCGTGTGGCCCCAGCTCAAGTTCGAGGGCGGCGTGCACCGCGTCCAGCGCGTCCCGGTCACCGAGTCGCAGGGCCGCATCCACACCTCCGCGGCCGGCGTGCTCGTCGTGCCCGAGGCCGAGGAGATCGAGATCGAGGTCCACGAGAAGGATCTGCGCATCGACGTCTACCGCTCCTCCGGCCCCGGCGGACAGAGCGTCAACACCACCGACTCCGCGGTCCGGATCACCCACGTGCCGACCGGCATCGTGGCCTCCTGCCAGAACGAGAAGAGCCAGCTCCAGAACAAGGAGCAGGCCATGCGCATCCTCCGGGCCCGTCTCTACGCCGAGGCCCAGGCCAGCGCCGACGCCGAGGCCTCCGCCGAGCGTAAGAGCCAGGTCCGCACCGTGGACCGCTCCGAGCGCGTGCGCACCTACAATTTCCCGGAGAACCGCATCTCCGACCACCGGGTCGGATACAAGGCCTACAACCTCGACCAGGTCCTCGACGGGGAACTGGACGGGGTCATCAAGGCCCTGGTGGACGCGGACACCAAGGAGAGGCTCGAAGCGGCCCAGTCATCATGAACTTCCTACTCGACGAGGTCGCCCGCGCCACGCTCCGGCTCGCGGAGGCGGGCGTGGCCTCACCCCGCACGGACGCCGAGGAGCTCGCGGCGTTCGTGCACGGTGTTCGTCGAGGGGAACTCCACGCGGTGGCCGACGCCGACTTCGACGCCCGTTATTGGGAGTGCGTCTCCCGCCGTGAGGCCCGCGAGCCCCTTCAGCACATCACCGGACGCGCCTACTTCCGCTATCTCGAGCTCCAGGTGGGGCCGGGGGTGTTCGTGCCCCGGCCCGAGACCGAGATCATGGTGGACTGGGCCATCGAGACCCTGCGCGCCATGGACGTGGCCGACCCCCTGGTCGTGGACCTGGGCGCGGGTTCGGGGGCCATCGCGATCTCCATCGCCCAGGAGGTGCCGCGTTCACGCGTGCACACCGTGGAGATCGACCCCGAGGCGCTGAGCTGGACCCGGCGCAACATCGAGTCCGCCGGGCACGGCGACCGGGTGACCGCCCACCAGGGGGACATGCGCGCCGCGCTGCCCGAGCTCGACGGCCGGGTCGACCTGCTCATCAGCAACCCTCCCTACGTGCCCACCCGGGAGGCCGACACCATCCCCCCCGAGGTGCGGGACTACGATCCGGCCCCCGCGCTGTGGTCGGGTGAGGACGGTCTGGACATGATCCGCGACCTGGAGGCGGTCGGTCGCCGGCTCCTGCGTCCCGGCGGATCCATGGCGATCGAACACCACGACGGCCAGGGCATCGACATCCCCCGGCTGTTCCCCGAGGACAAGGGCTGGCGTGACGTCCTCAACCGTAAGGATCTGGCCAGACGCGACCGGTTCGTGGTCATGCGTCGGGCCGACGAGGACGACTGACGGCCCTCGTGTCGCCCTCGGACCACCACCCACATCCCCATCGTCGAACCGACACCCGAGGCCGGTCGACCCGTTCGAGATCGAGGTGAACACAGGGTGAGCCGTATCTACGATTGCGCGGACGAGTCCGCGCGCAAGGACGGCATCGCCGACGCCGCGTCCGCGGTGCGTCGAGGCGAACTCGTGGTACTGCCCACGGACACCGTGTACGGCATCGGCAGCGACGCCTTCAGCCCGAAGGCCGTCGCGCGGTTGCTGGAGACCAAGGGACGAGGGCGGGACATGCCGCCGCCGGTGCTGGTGGGCTCGATCCGGGCCGCCACCGCCCTCATCGACGACCTGGGCAACCACGGCCGTGACCTGATGGAGGAGTTCTGGCCCGGCCCGCTCACCCTGGTGTGCACCGCCACCCCCAGCCTGTCCTGGGATCTGGGCGACACCAAGGGCACCGTGGCCGTGCGCATGCCGATGGATCCGGTGGCCTTGGAGCTGCTCAAGGAGACCGGGCCCATGGCGGTCAGCAGCGCCAACAAGTCCGGGGAGCCGGCCGCCACCACCGCCGGCGAGGCGATCGAACAGCTCGGTGACGAGGACGTCGCGGTCTACCTGGACGGTGGGAGCAACGAGAGCACCGTTCCCTCGACCATCGTCGACCTGACCTACGCGGTTCCCAGGGTCCTGCGCTCCGGCGCCGTGTCGATCGAGCAACTGCGCGCCGTGTGCGGCACCGTCATCGGTGAGCTGCGCAAGGGGCGCACCAAGCCCAAGAAGGACGAGGGGGCCGAGGAGGCCGCCGAGTCCGGGACCGAGGAACAGACCGAGGAGAGCGGCGCGGAGACCTCCCGGGGTCCCGCTTCCGAAACGGAGGCCGAGGGGCCTCGAGGAGACCGCTCAGAGAGCTAGAGGGGCCGGCCCGTGCGGGAGTACGCGCTCACCTTCGTCATCGCCGCCGCGGTGACCTACCTGCTCGTGCCGTTGGTCCGCCGGTTGGCGATCGCCTTCGGCGCGGCACCCCCGGTACGTGAACGTGATGTGCACACCGAGCCCATCCCCAGGTTGGGCGGTCTGGCCATCTATGGAGGCTTCGCGGCCGCGCTGTTGATCTCCGCGCAGCTTCCGCACCTACAGAACGTGTTCGTCGCCAAGACCTGGATCGGTCTGTTGTTGGCCGGCGGGCTCATCACCGTCATCGGGGTCGTCGACGACCGGTGGGGGATGGACCCGCTGAGCAAGCTGGCCGGTCAGGTCGCGGCCGCTGGCATCCTCGTCTGGCAGGGCGTGCAGCTCCTGTGGCTGCCACTGCCGGGCACCCAGTTGTCGTTGGGCCCCTGGCTCGGCGCGATGGTCTCGATCCTGCTCATCGTGGTGACGATCAACGCCGTCAACTTCGCCGACGGGCTGGACGGGTTGGCCGCGGGGATCGTCGGCATCTCCTCCCTGGCCTTCTTCGCGTACTACTACGTGGTCGCGGTCGAGCAGGGGTTCGTGCGTCAGTCCTATCCGGCGATGATCGCGATCATCCTGGCCGGGACCTGTGTCGGTTTCCTCTTCCACAACTTCCACCCGGCCCGTGTGTTCATGGGCGACACCGGGTCGATGCTGTTGGGACTGTTGCTGACCTCCATCACGATCACGGTGACCGGCCAGTTCGACGCGAACACGGCCCGCGAGGAGTTCAACTCCTCCGGTCTGGTCGTCTTCCTGCCCATCGCGCTGCCCCTGCTGGTGATCGCGCTGCCGCTGGCCGACCTGGTCCTGGCGGTCCTGCGCCGGACCCTGGCGGGCAAGTCCCCGTTCGCCCCGGACCGCGGTCACCTGCACCACCGTCTGTTGGACATGGGACACACCCACGCTCGCGCGGTGCTGTTGATGTACCTGTGGGCGGGCATCGTCGCCTTCGCCGCGGTGGCGCTGTCGATCTTCGATTCGGCGTTCATCGTCCTGACGGTGACGGTCCTGGTCGCCACGTGTGCGGTCGGTCTCATCGCGCTGCCCCGACTGCGCCGTCGCGGGCTGCTCCCCTGGGACCGGGAGAAGGGGACGGAACGCTCGAAAGATCACCATCCGTCAACCGATGGATAAATGCCCGATCACGTTGACGACGGAGGTCCCGAGAGGGGGTCCGTATGTGCGCAGGTGTGAAGGCCGGAAAGAGTGTGTGCAAAGTGACACAAGGCCCGAAGCCGTACGAGGGCGGGGCTTTCGCAGGGCGTTAAGGCCGCGTTAAGGAGACCCTGGATTTGGTACCGAAAACCTTGTGATAGCTTTCACGAGCAGGTACCCACTGAACCCCACGGAGCTTCGTCATGCAGGAACACGACGCCCGGATCCTCCGCGGCGCCGCGCTTCCGAGCGCCGCGTGCGGGGTCCTGGCCATCGCGGTCTCGGCCCTTTTCGCGGGTATGGCCGGAGCTCTCGGGTCGGCCCTGGCGGTGGTCATCATCCTCGCCTGTTTCGGTCTGGGGCAGTGGGCGGTCATGATGGTCACCCGGCGGAACAAGGACCTGTTCCTCGCCGCGAACATGCTCGGTTTCGTCGTGAAGATGGCGCTGCTGGGCATTCTGCTGGTGACACTGGGCCGTAGCCCCCTCATCGCCGATCTCAGCAGCAACTCCTTCGTCTACAGCGCGTTGGCGGTGGTGCTGGTCTGGCTGGGTGGGCAGACCTGGGCCACCTCCCGGGCGAAGATCCTCCACGTGGACCCGAGTGAGAGCTCGGAGAGCACGTGATGGGGTGCCCCGCCGCGACCCGTCGAAATGGGCGTAATAACCTGTTCCACGGCAGGCGAACGGCCACCTTCCAGCCAAGCCCCACATGCTATATTCCGGAGCGAGATGAGCAGCGAACCAGCCGAGAAGAAGGGCTCCAGCGCGCCTCCCATGCCGCGAGAGTCCGATGGCTGGGCACTCTTCTCGACTCTGCTCTCGGGTGTGCTCGTGTGGAGCGCGATCGGCTGGGGCGCGGACAGGCTCCTGGGTTTCCAGGCACTCTTCCTGCCCATCGGGGCGGTTCTCGGCATGGCCGGCGCGATCTATCTGATCGTCACCAGGACACGCCACCTCTGAGCCCCCCGCAGTCCCGCGTCGCCCATCTCGCGACGACGCTAGCAGTAACAACCATCAACGAGGCTTTCTTGCGTCACGACGAAAGGATTCGCCGTGAGTGCTGACGTGCGCATTCTCGCGGCCGAACCGGGTTGCCATCTCTTCGGCGACAACGGTTGCGGGTTCCAGGCACCCACCATCAAGATGTTCTTCCCCGAACCTTGGTTCGATGGGATCCCTGGTAGTGCGGGCATCGACCTGTACCTGGTTCTGTTGCTCGTCGCGGTCGGTGCCGTCCTGCTTCTGTGGTCGTGGTTCAGCAAGAAGCTGAGCCTCGTCCCCGGCCGCAGGCAGAGTGTCGGCGAGATGCTGATCCTGTTCATCCGGGACAACATCACCCGCCCGACCATGGGCGCCAAGGGCGACAGCTTCATCCCGTTCCTCACGGCCGTATTCACGCTCATCCTGGCCATGAACTTCACCGGGCTCATCCCCGGCATGATCCCGGTCAACAGCAACCTCGCCTTCACGGCGATGTTCGCTCTCACGATCTACGTGATGACGATCGTCATCGGTGTCCGCAACCAGGGCGGCTGGGGCTACTTCAGCAACCAGCTCTTCCCGCCGGGGATGCCGAAGATCTTCTACATCATCGTCACCCCGATCGAGCTTCTCTCGGTCTTCCTCATCCGCCCGGCGACGCACGCTCTGCGTCTGTTCGCGACCATGTTCGCGGGCAGCCTGCTGCTGGCCGTGTTCGCCTACGGCGGCTGGTACATGCTGAACCTGACGGCGGAGCCGATGCTCGCCGCGGTCTCGGTCCTCTTCTCCGGCGCCGCGCTGATCGGTTACGTCCTCTTCTTCCTCTTCGAGATCCTGATCATGCTGATCCAGGCCTTCGTGTTCACACTGCTCGCGAGCCTCTACATCAGCCAGTCGCTCGAGGCGGCCCACTAGACCCCCTCCCCGTCCCCCCGATCCCGTGATCGGACCGGGCTCGAGGAGTGCTTCAAACCCGTCCACACCGGCGCACTGACCAATTGCGAACCGCAACGCCGGACGTCGAGTAAAGGGAAACACCATGGACATCGCCGCTATCTCCGGCAGCATCAACACCGTCGGCTACGGCATCAGCGTCATCGGCGCCGGTATCGGTGTCGGTATCATCTTCGGTCTCGGCATGCAGGCCATCGCCCGTCAGCCCGAGGCCCGCGGCCCGCTCCAGACCAACATCTACCTGGGTATGGCCCTGGTCGAGGCCCTCGCCATCCTGGGCTTCGTCCTCGCCTTCGCCGTCAACTAAACAGCCATCGCCAACCGTTTTCCGATGGCTACTGACGACGTGAAGGAGGGCTGACCATGTTGCACGAGTTGGCAGCCGAACCAAACATTCTGCGGATCGACTGGGTGAAGTTCACCTTCGGTGTGATCGCGCTCGCCGTGGTCTACTTCTTTGTGGCCCGCAAGGCGGTCCCCAAGGTGATGAAGGTCCTCGACGAGCGTCATGACGCCATCGAGGGCGGCATCGAGCGGGCGAAGAACGCCGAGTCCGAGGCCGAGGAGATCCGCCAGCAGTACCGCGAGAAGCTCGAAGAGGCCCACCGCGAGTACGCGCAGGAGATCGAGAAGGCCAAGGAGCAGCGCGCGGCGATCATCGCCGAGGCTCGCGACGAGGCCCAGGTCGAGGCCAAGCGGATCATCGACGCCGCCAAGGCCCAGATCGAGGCCGACCGCCAGCAGGCGGTGGCCCAGCTCCGCGCCGAGATCGGCACCCTGTCCACCGAGCTCGCGAGCCGCATCGTCGGTGAGACGCTCAGTGACGGCGCCGCCCAGACCCGGGTGGTGGACCGGTTCCTCGAGGAGCTGGAGCAGGACGAGAGCGCGAAGCAAGCCGAGGTGCGCTGATGCGTGGTATCAGCCGCAGCTCCCTGGCCGAGGTGACCCGGCGCCTGGACACGAACGTCCTGGCGTCGGCCGACGCCGCGCAGCACGCGCTCTCGCTCGGTGGCGAACTCTTCGAGGTCGTCACCCTGCTCGGCGGCGAGCACACGCTCCGCCGCTGGCTCGCGGACCAGGCCAACTCCTCCGAGGACAAGACCGCCCTGATCGGTCGCATCCTCGAGGGCAAGGTGTCGCCGTCCACGGTCATCGTGGTCAGCGACGTCGTGGCCCAGCCGTGGTCCACCGCGCGTGACATGCAGGACGCCCTGGAGCGGATGGCGGTCTACGCGACCGTCGCCTCCGTCGAGGGCGGCCGGCTGGACGAGCTCGAGGACGAACTGTTCCGCTTCCAGCGGATCGTCGTCGCCGAGCCGGACCTGCGCGCGGCTCTGACCCGTGACGGTGTCGACCACTCGCACCGGCGCTCGCTGGTCGAGAACCTGCTCTCGGGCAAGGTGAACGCCGCGACGTCGGCCCTGGTCGCCCAGGCGGTCACCAACCCGCGGGGACGTACCCTGGAGCAGGCGCTCGACAACTTCGGCCAGTTGGTGGCCGAGCGCGCGCAGCGCTACATCGCCGTGGTACGCACCGCACACGCTCTGAGCGAGGACCGGCAGGAGCGCCTGCGCGCCCTGTTGAGCCGAAAGTACGGCCGTGACATCCACCTGAACATCGAGGTCGCCCCGGAAATCCTGGGTGGACTCTCCATCCAGGTGGGCGACGAGGTCATCGACGGCACCATCGCCGGGCGCATCGCCGAGGTCCAGCGTCGTCTGGCCGGTTGAACACGCGAATAAACGCAAGGCAAGCACGCACGGCGCCGGCCCGGCGCCATTTGAGAGCAAGGACAACGTAGAGATGGCGGAGCTGACGATCCGGCCGGACGAGATCCGGGACGCGCTACAGCGCTTCGTCCAGTCGTACGAGCCTGATGCCACCCGCGCGGAAGAGGTCGGAACCGTCACCTACTCCGGTGACGGCATCGCCCGCGTCGGTGGCCTTCCCTCGGCGATGGCGAACGAGCTGCTGAAGTTCGAGGACGGCACCCTGGGACTGGCCCAGAACCTTGAGGTCGGCGAGATCGGTGCCGTGGTGCTGGGCGACTTCGACGGCATCGAGGAGGGGCAGAAGGTGCGTCGCACCGGCCAGCTCCTCTCCGTGCCGGTGGGTGACGACTTCCTCGGCCGTGTGGTGGACCCCCTGGGTGCCCCCATCGACGGCAAGGGCGAGATCGCCTCGACCGGCCGCCGCGAGCTGGAGCTCCAGGCGGCGACCGTGATGGAGCGCCAGCCGGTCCACGAGCCCCTTCAGACCGGTATCAAGGCGATCGACACCATGACGCCGATCGGCCGCGGTCAGCGACAGCTGATCATCGGTGACCGGCAGACCGGTAAGACCGCGCTCGGTATCGACTCGATCATCAACCAGAAGGCCAACTGGGAGAGCGGCGACCCCGACAAGCAGGTGCGCTGCATCTACGTCGCGATCGGCCAGAAGGGCTCGACCATCGCCGGTGTGCGTGGCGCCCTCGAAGAGGCCGGCGCGATGGAGTACACCACCATCGTGGCCGCCCCGGCGTCCGACCCGGCGGGCTTCAAGTACCTGGCCCCCTACACCGGTTCGGCCCTGGGCCAGCACTGGATGTACGAGGGCAAGCACGTCCTCATCGTCTTCGACGACCTGACCAAGCAGGCCGAGGCCTACCGCGCGGTCTCCCTCCTTCTGCGCCGCCCGCCGGGCCGTGAGGCCTACCCGGGTGACGTCTTCTACCTCCACTCCCGGCTCCTGGAGCGCTGCGCGAAGCTCTCCGACGAGCTGGGCAAGGGCTCGATGACCGCTCTGCCGATCATCGAGACCAAGGCGGGCGACGTCTCGGCGTACATCCCCACCAACGTCATCTCCATCACCGACGGTCAGGTCTTCCTGAACTCGGACCTGTTCAACCAGGGCCAGCGTCCGGCGATCGACGTCGGTGTCTCCGTCTCCCGTGTGGGTGGCGCGGCGCAGACCAAGGCCACCAAGAAGGTGTCCGGAACCCTGCGTCTGGGCCTGGCCCAGTACCGCGAGCTGGAGGCCTTCTCCGCCTTCGGTTCGGACCTGGACGCCGTCTCCAAGCAGCAGCTGGAGCGCGGTGCCCGGATGATGGAGCTGCTCAAGCAGGGGCAGTACTCGCCGTTCGCCATGGAGAAGACCGTCGTCTCGATCTGGGCCGGTACCACCGGCAAGGTCGACGAGGTCCCGGTCGAGGACGTGCGTCGCTTCGAGGAGGACTTCCTGGCCTACCTCGAGCGCGAGCACAAGGGTGTTCTCGACACCATCCGTGAGACCGGCAAGTTCGAGAGCGAGACCCAGCAGACCCTCGAGACCGCCATCGAGAAGTTCAAGCAGAGCTTCCAGACCTCCGCCGGTACCCTCCTGGGCACCGAGGCCGAGGCCGAGGCACTCTCCGAGGAGAAGGTCGGCCAGGAGACCATCAAGGTCGCCAAGGGCGGGAAGTAACCCATGGGTGCACAGCTTCGCGTCTATCGCCGGAGGATCCGCTCGACGAAGTCGACAGCGAAGATCACCCGCGCGATGGAGCTCATCGCCGCCACGCGTATCACCAAGGCGCAGCGTGCGGCCGAGGCTGCCGGACCCTACGCGCGGGAGATCACGCGGGCCGTCTCGGCCCTGGCCAGCCGGGTGAGCGATCACCCTCTGCTGACCGAGGCCGAGAACCCCACCCGCGCGGCCGTCCTGGTCATCACCAGTGACAAGGGCCTGGCGGGCGCCTTCTCGACCAACGTCCTGAAGGAGGCCGAGTCCCTCACCCGGCTCCTCAAGGAGCAGGGCAAGGAGGTCGTCACCTACATGGTGGGTCGTAAGGGGGTGAACTTCTACAGGTTCCGCGACCGTGAGGTCGAGGCCACGTGGGAGAACATCACCGAGCGTCCGACCTACGCGCACGCTCAGGAGATCGGTTCCGCGCTGATGGAGCGGTTCTCCAAGGACACCGCCGAGGGCGGTGTCGACGAGATCCACGTGATCTCCACCGAGTTCGTCTCGATGCTGACCCAGCGCGCCTCGGCCGTTCGTGCCCTGCCGCTGGAGGTGGAAGAGGTGGACGCCGCGGAGCTGGAAGAGGCTCACGGCGGCCAGGCTCTGCCGTTGTACGAGTTCGAGCCCTCCGCGGAGGACGTCCTGGACCGGCTGCTCCCGCAGTACGTCACCAACAGGATCTACTTCGCCCTCCTCGAGTCCGCCGCCTCCCAGCAGGCGTCCCGTCGCGCGGCGATGAAGGCCGCGACCGACAACGCCGAGGAACTCGCCAAGAAGCTGACGCGTCTGGCCAACCAGGCACGTCAGGCCGAGATCACCAACGAGATCAGTGAGATTGTCGGCGGTGCCGACGCGCTCGCTGCTTCCAGCGCGGGAAGTGAGTAACAGAAGTGACTGCGACAGTTGAAGGGACGACCGGCGCCGGCACCGCCACCGGTCGGATCGCCCGGGTCACCGGGCCGGTCGTCGACGTGGAGTTCCCCGTCGGCTCCATGCCTGCCATCTACAACGCCCTGCACACCGACGTGAAGGTCGGCGGCAAGGAGAAGGTCATCACCCTGGAGGTCGCCCAGCACCTGGGTGACAACCTGGTGCGCGCCATCTCCCTCGCCCCGCAGGACGGCCTGGTCCGTGGCGCCGAGGTGCGCGACACCGGCTCCCCGATCAGCGTCCCCGTCGGCGACGTCGTCAAGGGCCACGTGTTCAACACCCTGGGCCAGCCCCTGGACGTGGACGCGGCCGAGCTCGGCGCGACCGAGTACTGGCCGATCCACCGCAAGGCCCCGTCCTTCGACCAGCTCGAGTCCAAGACCGAGATGATGGTCACGGGCATCAAGGTCATCGACCTGCTCACGCCGTACGTGCGTGGTGGCAAGATCGGCCTGTTCGGTGGCGCGGGTGTGGGCAAGACGGTGCTCATTCAGGAGATGATCACCCGTATCGCCCGTAACTTCGGTGGTGTGTCCGTGTTCGCCGGTGTCGGTGAGCGCACCCGTGAGGGTACGGACCTCTTCCTGGAGATGGACGAGATGGAGGTCCTCCAGGACACCGCTCTCGTCTTCGGCCAGATGGACGAGCCCCCGGGCACCCGTCTGCGCGTGGCGCTGTCCGCTCTGACGATGGCGGAGTACTTCCGCGACGTTCAGAACCAGGACGTGCTCCTGTTCATCGACAACATCTTCCGTTTCACCCAGGCGGGTTCCGAGGTCTCCACGCTGCTGGGCCGTATGCCCTCCGCCGTGGGTTACCAGCCCAACCTGGCCGACGAGATGGGTCTCCTCCAGGAGCGGATCACCTCGACGCGTGGTCACTCGATCACCTCGATGCAGGCGATCTACGTCCCCGCGGACGACTACACCGACCCGGCTCCGGCGACCACCTTCGCCCACCTGGACGCGACGACCGAGCTCTCCCGCCCGATCTCGCAGAAGGGCATCTACCCGGCGGTCGACCCGCTGGCCTCCACCTCCCGGATCCTCGACCCGCAGTACGTGGGCGAGGAGCACTACCAGGTGGCTCAGCGCGTCAAGGAGATCCTGCAGCGCAACAACGACCTGCAGGACCAGATCGCGATCCTCGGTATGGACGAGCTGTCCGAAGAGGACAAGATCATCGTCAACCGGGCCCGCCGGATCGAGCGTTTCCTCTCGCAGAACATGTTCGTCGCCGAGAAGTTCACCGGCAACCCGGGCGTGTTCGTGCCGCTGGAGGAGACCATCGCGTCCTTCAAGGCGCTCTGCGAGGGTGAGTACGACCACCTGCCCGAGCAGGCCTTCCTCGACGTCGGCAACATCGATATGGCCGTCGAGAAGGCCAAGAAGCTGCAGGAAGGCTAGGACTGCGCGTCAGTGTCCCCCCATCGTGAGGTGGAGGGCGACGGGCGGGGCTAGTTCCCAGACGGGGCCGGGTATCGGTTCGTACTCGGCCCCGTCGAACCCACCCGCTAGCCGAGGAGTTTGTGGCAGTGTCGAAGAAGCTTTTCGTCGAGATCGTCTCTCCCGAACGTGAGATTTGGGCGGGCGAGGGCGACATGGTCATCGCGAAGACCGTCGAGGGTGAGATCGGTGTCATGCCCGGGCACGTCCCGGTGCTGTCGCTGCTCGCCGAGGACGCGGTCGTCCGCGTGCTGGGGGCCCGTGAGACCGGAGAGGTCAGGGCCGCCGCCCACGGCGGGTTCGTCTCGGTTTCGGGTGAGGGTCGGATCTCCATCCTCGCCGAGACCGCCGAGCTCGCCGAGGACATCGATGTGAACCGTGCGCGTCAGGCTCTGACGAGCGCGACCGAGGCGGGCGACAGCGCCGCCATCGGGCGCGCCCGCAGCCGTCTGCGCGCCGCAGGCGAGGAAGTCGCCTAACGAACGGGAAGGCGGAACGAGTGGTGGAACTCCTGCCGGGAGCACCGTGGTCGGGATCCCTGTGGTGGGTGATCCTCGCGCTCGTCGCCGCCCTCTCACTGGCGCTCGTCGTCGGTGTGCTGCGACGTCTGGTCCTGGTGCGCAGCGGCGGCGCCATCGAGTGTTACCTGCGGACTCGCGGGGCCAAAGGCCGCCGAGGGGCCTGGCGTGTCGGCTTCGGCCGATACGGCACGGACGACCTCGGCTGGTTCCCCGTCCTCTCGCTCAGACCGCGGCCGACAGTACGACTGTCGCGCCGCGGTCTCGTCGTTGTCGGACGTCGTGAGCCCGGCCCCGGCGACGCGCCCCTCACCCCCGATCTGACCATCCTGGAGATCGGCTGGTACGCCGAGGACGGAAGCGACCCAGAGGAGCCGGTCTACGAGGTCGCCATGGGCGAACGCCAGCTCACCGGCTTCCTGTCCTGGACCGAGTCCATGCCTCCGGGCACTCAGTGGGAGGCCTGAGAAGGTTCACAGTCGTGGACTCATGTGTTTCGATGGCCCCATGAGTACCATCGTCGCTTTCTCAGTGTCCCCACTCGGTACCGGTGAGTCCGTGGCCCCCGCGGTCGCGCGCGCGGTCAAGGTCGTGAGGGACAGCGGGCTGCCCAACGAGACCACTTCCATGTTCACCTCGGTCGAGGGGGAGTGGGACGAGGTCATGGACGTGGTCAAGCGCGCCGTGGAGGCCGCCGGTGAGGGGGCCGGGCGTGTGAGTCTGACCCTCAAGGCCGACATCCGTGAGGGCGTCACCGACGGCCTGCGCGGCAAGGTCGAGGCGGTCGAACGCGAACTCGGAGACCAGGCCTGATCCGCTCCCGGCGGCCGACGTCCTAGCGTTCGCCGCCGGGCCTCCAGAGCACCTCGTCGCCCTCGCGCGCGATGTACCGGCCGAGGATGAACAGCAGGTCGGAGAGCCGATTGAGGTATTGCGCGGTGAGCGGGTTGACGCTGTCACCGTGTTCCTCGATGGCCGCCCAGACGGAGCGTTCGGCCCGACGGACCACGATACGGGCCGTGTGCATCAACGCCACGGTGGGGGAGCCGCCGGGCAGGATGAAGCTGCGCAGCGTCGGCAGGTCCGCGTTGTAGGTGTCGCAGGCCTCCTCCAACCGGGTGACGTACTCCGGAAGCACGCGCAGGGGCGGGAACTCGGGGTCCGCGACGATGGGGGTGGACAGGTCCGCCCCCAGGTCGAAGAGTTCGTTCTGCACGCGGCCCAGGAGGGCGCGGACGTCCTCGGGGAGTTCTCCCATGGCCAGGGCGACGCCGATGGCCGCGTTGGCCTCCTCCGCGTCGGCGTAGCCGATGAGTCTGGTGTCGTTCTTGGAGGTCCTGCTCATGTCGCCGAGCGCCGTCGTGCCGGCGTCACCGGTGCGGGTGTAGATCTTCGACAGCACGACCGGCTTGTCCGTGTCCCGTTTGGTCATGGGGATCAGCCTATGCCCCGGGGGCCGTCCGTTCTCGGAGTGGTGCGTTCCGTCACGGAGGATCACCGTTCGATATCGGATGGTGTTGGTGATGTGTATCACTGATACAGTGAGAGACAAGGGAGCTACGGACAGTAGTTCTCCATGGTGTTCGCGCCGCGACACCCCCGGGCGGAACAGAGGGGGCCGCCCGGGTGGACGGGCGCGGGGGGAGACACCGTACAGGGCGGGTGGCGTGGAACCGGGGGGTTCACGCCACCCGCCCCTCAGTGTGCCGGTGGGCCGGTCGTCCGTCTCGAACGAGAGGACGTGCCGGACGCCGCTCCTCCTACCTCACCCAGGCATCGCCCAGACGGGGCAGATCCACGACGGGCTGCGAGAGCGGGGTGACGCCGTTGACCGGCAGGGTGTTCTCGGCGAGGAACTCGATGCCGTGGGCACCCGCCGCGGACAGCTCGGCGACGGAGTCCATGTTGATGTTCTCCAGGGTGTCCTCGGCCGTGTGGTAGTACGGGTCGAACAGCTCGCCCTCGGTACCGCCGTACCATTCGACCTGCTCGGCGGTCTTGGTGCCGTCGGCCCCGCTGAACAGACCGCCGGAGGGGATACCGGCCTGCATGAAGGCCAGGTAGTCACTGCGTCCGCTCAGTACGCCCGGCTCGCTGACCTGGCCCTGGGAGGCGAAGTAGTCCTCGAAGATCTTGGCGATGGCGCCGGAGCCGGAGGGCGCTCCGCCGGAACCGGGCAGTTCCATCCTGCCGTCGAGGACGAAACGGCCGTAGTTGTGCGAGCCGATCATGTCGAAGTTCAGGTAGAGCGCGATGTCGTCGAGTCGATCCTCGTCGAGGCTCGCGACGTACTCGTTGGAGCCGACCAGGCCGGACTCCTCGGTGCCCCAGAAGGCGAAGCGGACCTTGTTGTTCGGGTCCTCCTGCTGGGCCAGCTGGACGGCGCTCTCCAGGACGAAGGCCGAGCCGCTGCCGTTGTCGTTGATCCCGGGGCCCTCTTCGACACTGTCGAGGTGGGCGCCTACGACAACCACGTTGTCGTCGCTGCCACCGGGGGTGTCGGCGAGGATGCTGTAGGAACGCTCGGTGGTCAGGCTGGTGTCCACCTCGATGTCCAGACGCAGCTCGTCGGCCTGGTCGGCCAGTTCCTCACCGAGGGCGGGGGTGAGCCCGAGGGCGGGGATCTCGGAGCCGGGCTCGACGGTGCCCATGAGCAGCTCGTCCTCGTTGTTGTAGATGAGGGCGGCCGAGGCTCCGGCGTCGGCGGCGTTCTGCACCTTCTCACCGAAGGCGCAGCTTCCGCGCTTCATCAGCGCGATCCGGCCTTCGGGGAAGTCGGCGAACTGCTCGGGGGCGCAACCGCTGTCGTCGGTGTCGGTGGAGACGAGGACGATCTCGCCGTCGCGGACGGAGCCGGAGGCGGAGTAGGACATGGTCTCGAAGTGCTCCCCCTCCCGGTACGGGTTCTCGTCGGGGGCCACACGGGACAGGACGGTGGGGCTCTCGGCCCGCCAGGCCTCGTACTCGTACTCGTGACGGTAGGGCTCGTAGCCGGCCCGCTCCAGACGGTTCTCGACGTACTGGGCGGCGACGTCGTAGCCGGGGGTGCCGCTGGCCCGGTTGCCCCCGTTGTAGGAGGCGATGGTGTCGAGGTTCAGCAGATGGGCCTCGATCGCCTCGGCCGTCACCCGCTCGGAGAGCGGGATCTCGTCGGCGTGGGCCGGGCCGCCGGCGAGGGTGCCGGCGGCCAGTACCAGGGCGGTGAGTCCCGCCGTGGTGGTACGTCGACGTCTGGGGGACGAGCCGGTGAGGGAAGGTCCGGGGTGGCTCGGACGCACGATGCTTCCTCCGCTGAGAAGGGTCCATCTCGCCATGGCGGGGGAATGGACGCAGGGGTGGACGAGGTACCGGAGAAGCCTCGCATTCACCGCGGAGGGCGGCAAGGGAGTCCGAGGGACATTGCCACAATCAGCCACAGGTCTTACGTGGTGATGCACACTGTGATTGGATATTAGGTCCGGAATGGACGGATCGTCTTGATCTTCGAGTCCGATTCCGAGTGCCGGTCGTGAGGACTACTTCTCACCCTGGTAGCGGCGAGGCCGATACTTGATCCCCACCCCGCCCATCAACGCGAGACCGCGGATGTGCACGATCGGAGCCTCCGGATCCACGACGCTGGGCGGAGCTCCCTCCTCGATCCCGAAGCCGCCCATGATCGGCAGCCCGTGCACGCGGATCTGGATGTCGTCGGGCACGATGATCCCGACCCCGCCCATGGTCGCGCAGATCCAGATGGTGGTCTCACGATGGGTGAACCGGGCCTCGCGCAGGTCGATGTCGACGCCGCCCATCACCGCGGAGGTGTAGAAGTTCTTCGGAAGAACCCAGTCCCCGGAACGGTCGGCGCCGCCCACGAAGGCCACGGCCAACGAACTGGTGGAGGAGCCGTTCACGACCCGTCCCGCCCCGTACACGGGGCGCGGCGAACGGAAGTCGGCGGGGACGGGGGCGGAACCGGAGGCGGAGGTGGTGTCCGGCAGATCCTTGGTGAGCGGCACCAGCTCACCGAGGGTCTTGGCCCGGTAGACCGCGTCGAGGCGCTCTCCGTGCTCGTCGGGGTCCAGGCGGCCTTCGGCCAGTCCCTCGCGCAGACGGTGCGCGACGGCGTCGCGGTCGGCGTCGGAGGCCCGGATCAGGTGGTTCGGGTCATCGCTGGGGGTGATCTCGCTCATCGGCTTCATCATATGACGATTCTTCCGTGGAAAACGGCCTGGAGAACCCCGGGAAATCCCTGAGAGTGCCCTGATTTCGGGGTTTCCTAACGCTCCGGAAGCAGTCCGCGTCGGAGAGCCCGGGTCACGGCCGAGGTGCGGTCTCCCACACCCAGTTTCTCGTAGATGCGCATCAGATGCGTCTTCACCGTGGTGGCGCTGATGTGCAGGGTGCGCCCGATCACCGCGTTGGTGTGCCCGTCGGCGGCCAGGCGCAGCACCTCCACCTCCCGAGGGGAGAGCGAGGGGCCCTCCGGTTCGGAACGTCGACGCACCCCGGTCAGCAGCTTCCCCGCCAGGTGTCCGCTGAGCACGGTCTCGCCGCGCGCCGCCGACCGGACCGCCTCCGCCAACTCCCCCCGAGGGGTGTCCTTGAGCAGGTAGCCCGTGGCGCCGGCCTCGACCGCGCGCAGGATGTCGGTGTCGGTGTCGTAGGTGGTGAGGACGAGCACATGGACACCGGGGTGCGCGGCGCGGATCCGTTCGGTGGCCTCGACGCCGTCGCCGCCGGGCATCCTCAGGTCCATCAGGATCACGTCCGGGGCCAGCTCGGCGGCGCGGACCACGGCCTCGGGTCCGGAACCGGCGTCTCCGACGATGTCCAGGTCCGGCTCGGTGCTGAGCATGCCTCGGATGCCCTCGCGGACCACGGGGTGGTCGTCCACCAACAGGACTCTGATCATGATGTCGAGGTCTCCTCGCTCGGAATGGTCAGACGGACGGTGGTGCCCTGCCCGGGAACGCTTTCGAGGTCGAGCGTCCCACCGACCGACTCGGCCCGGTGCCGCATGTTCGCGAGCCCGTTGCCGTGGCCGGGGAGGGCGGTGTCGAAGCCGCGTCCGTTGTCGGAGACGCTCAGGGAGACACCGACGTCGGTGTAGGCCAGACAGACCCCGGTCCGGTCCGCGTCCGCGTGCTTGCGGACGTTGGCCAGGGCCTCCTGCGCCGTGCGCAGCAGACACACCTGGAGGTCGTTGGGGAGCTCCTCGGGGGTCCCCGTCACGGTGGGGGTCACCTCGATGCCCAGCTCCCTGCCCAGCCGCCCGCAGATCCGGGTCAGGGCCGAGCCCAGGTCGCCGCCCTCCACCCCGACCGCCTGACGGGCGGCCACCATCGCCCGCGCCTCCGCCAGGTTCTCCGCCGCGGTCTCGCGCATGAGCACCAGGTGACGGCGGGCGGTGTCGGGGTCGGTGTCCATCTCCGACTCGACCGCCTGGGCCAGGGTGATGATGCTGGTGAACCCTTGGGCGAGGGTGTCGTGCATCTCCCGGGCCAGACGTTCCCGTTCGGCCATCGCCCCCGCCTGTTCTGAGAGGCGGGTGGCCTCCTCTCGGCTGTGCTGGAGCTGTTCGATGAGGGAATAGCGCTCATAGCTCTGCTCCACGATCCGCTCGAACCAGCTCCCGAACCAGAACGCGAAGGCCAGCAACGTGCCGTTGATCAGGAGGGAGATCCCGACGTCCCCCCATTCCTGTCGGCCGAGCAGACCGGACCACAGGGTCGGGACGATCAGGATCATCCCCACGGTGGGCACGGCGAGCATGCTCCCCAGGGTCATGAAGGCCAACGGGGAGAGCGCGATGAGGAGGAAGGTCAGGGCCGGGTTCAGGATCACCGCCGGCAGGGTCGGCAGGAGCAGCAGGAGCGCCACAGGAAAGGGACCGACCCAGGAGGGCTCGGCCCCGCCGGTCTGGAAGTACCGCCGGACCAGGGCGTAGTGGAGGGCGATGACGGCGAGCATGAGCCCCGCGGTCGCCCACCGCCACCGTTCCGGACCGGTCAGCAGAGCCAGCACCGTCATGGCGAGCATCGTCCCGGTGAAGTACAGGTCCCACCAGAGGCCCACGTCCCAGGCGTGCCGTTCCGGAGGGGCCGAGAGCGGGTCGTGTTCCCCCTCCCGGTCTGGCACGGTGCCGTGTTCCGGGGCCTGTGCGGTCATGGTGGTCAGCCGTCCTTCCGGGTCTTCCAACGGAACGTCGCCAGGGTCACGACCAAGCCCACCACACACCAGGCGCCCAGCGCGATGGCGACCATGTGGAGGTCCCAGGCCCCGTTGCGTTCCATCTCGGCCATGGCGTCGGGGAAGAAACCGGCGCGCATGCCCTGGGCCATCCACAGCAGCGGGAAGAGGGAGGCGCCGGTCAGCACCCAGTCCGGCAGGGCCATGACAGGGACGAAGATGCCCGAGGTGAACTGAAGGACGAGGAAGGGCACGACGACCACGGCGGAGGCGGCCTGGGCCGAGCGGGCCAGCGAGCTGACGGCGATCCCCAGAAGGGCGCAGCCGACGGTGCCGAGAGCGAACACCCAGACGATGGTCGCCCACGAGGAGGCGTCGGTGGGCAGGGAGGCGTCGAAGAACAGCGCCGCGACGCCCAGCAGCAGGATCAGCTGCCCCGACGCGAGGAACATGATGAGGACGGTCTTGCCGATGAAGTAGGAGCTCGGCGGCATCGGGGTACCGCGCACACGACGCAGCGCCCCGTGGTCGCGTTCGGCGGCGATCGCGGTGCCCAGCGTCTGGAAGCTCACCGACATCAGCCCCATGGCGATGATCCCGGGCAGGTAGTAGTCGACGGCGGGCATCCCCATGTCGAACATGCCGTCGAAGATCGCCGCGAACATGATCAGGATGAGTGTCGGCAGGGAGAAGGTGAAGACCACGCTCTCCCACTCGCGGCCGAAGGATCGGATCTCCATCCATCCCCGGGACAGGCCGATGCGAAGCGCTCCCACGGGACGGCCGCGCGGAATGTCGGCCACCGTCCCCTCGGTGCGGGGGACGGCGGTGGTCTCGGTCGTGGGGGTGCTCATACCGCGGTCTCCTCGGGCACGTGGGCGTCCTCGATCATCCCGAGGTAGATCTCCTCGAGGGTGGGGCGGTGCACGCTCAGCTCCGGGATCTCCCCGGGGAAGCGCGCGCTCAGCTCGGCGACGGTCCGGGTGGGCTCCTCGGTCCGGACCTCCCGACGCGCACCCTCCTCCGACCAGGCCACCGTGGCCTGCGCGGAGGCGCGCCCGCCCAGGGAGGCGGGGGTGTCCAGGGCCCTGATCCGGCCGGCGGCGATCACGCACACCCGGTCGGCGAGGAACTCGGCCTCCTCCAGATAATGGGTGGTGAGGACGATGGTGGTGCCCTCTCGGGCCAGCCCCTGGATCAGCTCCCAGAACTCGCGTCGGGCCCGGGGGTCGAAACCGGTGGTGGGCTCGTCGAGGAAGAGCAGTTCGGGACGGCCGATGATGCCGAGGGCCACGTCCAGGCGGCGGCGCTGACCTCCGGAGAGGGAGTCCGGCATGGCCTTGGCCTTCTCGGCCAGTCCGACCATCTCCACGACCTCGTCCGGGTCGTGGGCGAGCGGGTAGTAGCCCGCGAAGTGTCGCACCACGTCGCGCACCGGCAGCTTGGGGACCATGGTCTCCTTCTGCCACACGATCCCGATCCGGGCGCGCCAGTCCGCGCCGGCCGTGCCGGGGTCCCGGCCCAGGACCCGGGCGGAGCCTCCGGTCCGGGTACGGAAGCCCTCCAGGATCTCGACCGTGGTGGTCTTGCCCGCTCCGTTGGGACCGAGGAAGGAGAAGACCTCTCCTCGGGGGACGCTCAGATCGATGCCGGCGACCGCGTCGTTGTCGCCGTAGCGTTTGGTGAGGCCTTCGACCTCGATGACTGTTCCGCTCATGCCCCCAGGATTCCGGGCCCGGGGCACGGTGGGTATCCGTCGGGGAGACCGACCGTTGTCCTCCGATCGGAGGACGCCCGGGGGCGTGCGGACACGTCGGGGTCGCACACCCCCGCCGAAGGGGTCGGGGTCAGAACAGTCGGAGCGTGTCGGGCTCGATGCCGCGCAGTTCGTCGTAGTCCAGGACGACGCACGCGATACCGCGGTCCTCGGCCAGGACCCGGGCCTGCGGCTTGATCTCCTGGGCGGCGAACACGCCCGTCACGGGGGCCAGGGAGGGGTCCCGGTTGAGGAGTTCGAGGTAACGGGTGAGCTGTTCGACCCCGTCGATCTCACCGCGACGCTTGAGCTCGACGGCGACGGTCCTGTTCTCGCCGTCACGGCACAGGATGTCGACCGGGCCGATCGCCGTGGGGTATTCGCGCCGAATGAGCGTGTAGCCCTCGCCGAGCGTGGTGATGTGCTCGGCCAACAGCTCCTGGAGGTGGGCCTCGACCCCGTCCTTCTGGAGGCCGGGGTCCTTGCCGAGCTCGTGCGAGGAGTCGTGCATGATCTCCTCCATCGTCAGCACGAGCTTCTCACCGGACTTGCTGTGGGTGACCGTCCAGACGTCGGGTCCGTCCTGGACGATCTCCTCGCGCAGCTTGCACGGGGGGTTCATCCAGTTCAGGGGTTTGAAGGCCCGGTCGTCGGCGTGGATGGACACGCTTCCGTCGGCCTTGATGAGGATCAGACGGGGGGCCATGGGCAGGTGGGCGGTGAGCCGGCCGGCATAGTCGACGCTGCACCGCGCGATGACGAGACGCACGGGAGGTCACGTTACCTCCTCCGGTGGGATCCCGGCGACGGTTCCCCGGACAGAGACGATCTAGGCTGACCGGATGCTCGTGCGGAATCGTTGGGTGGTCCTGTCCATCGGCATGGTCGCGCAGGTGGCCGGGGTCTCGGCGATCTTCGGGATCCCGGTCGTCCTGCCGAGCCTGCGCGAGGACTTCGGGGTGAGCACGGCCCAGGCGGGGATCCTCGCCGGACTTCCGTCGTTCGGGCTGCTGCTCACCCTCCTCCTCTGGGGCGTGGTGATCGATCGGGTGGGCGAACGCACCACCATGGTGATCAGCCTGGTGTCGACGACGGTCACGCTCGCACTGTTGTGGGTCGCGCCCGGCCTGTGGGGGGTGGCGGCGATTCTGACGCTCCTGGGCGCGGTCGGCGGCCCGGTCAACGCGGCCAGCGGTCGTCTGGTCCTCACCTGGTTCTCGGTGGAGGAACGCGGGCTGGCGATGGGGATCCGCCAGTCGGGGCTTCCCCTGGGGGTGGGACTGGCGGCGCTGGTCCTGCCCCGGGCGGCCGAGGCGTGGGGGTTCGTGGGGGCGATGTCGCTTCCCGGGATCCTCGCGCTCCTCGCCGTCCCGCTCGTGGCCGCGGTGCCCGCGTCACCGCCGCGACCGCCCGCGACCATGACGGACCGAGGACCGACGCGAGAGGGGCCCGAGGCGTCTTCGGAGACGGAGACCGGTTCTCCCTACCGTCGGTGGCCGATCTGGCGTGTGCACGGTGTGAGCATGCTCCTGGGCGTCCCTCAGATCACCCTCATGACCTACGCCGCGCTCTACCTGGTGCAGGAACAGGGCTGGAGTCCTCCCGCCGCCGGTGTGATGGTCGCGGTCGCACAGGTGCCCGGTGCGGTGGGCCGTCTGGTCCTGGGCGCGGTCTCCGACCGCGACGGGGAGAGGATGCGTCCCGTCCGTCTCCTCGCGATCGTCGCCACCGTCGCCCTGCTCCTGCTGACGCTTCTGCCCGCATCGTTGCCCTGGAGCGCCCTGGTGCTGCTCCCGCTCTGCCTGGTCCTGACGATGTGGCACAACGGGCTCACCTTCACCTCGGTGGCGGAGATCGCGGGCACCTCTTGGGCCGGGCGGGCCCTGGCGGTCCAGAACTGGCTCCAGGCGGTCAGTACCACCCTCACCCCTCTGCTCATGGCGGTGGTGATCACGTTCGCCGGTCTTCCCTGGGTGTTCGCGGTGAGCGCGTTGTTCGCGGCCGCCGCGGTCGCCGTCGTCCCCGTCGGGCGCCGGAACGGAAGGGGGAACGTGTGATCCGACGGCGGTGGAGTCCCGGTCCCCGTGCGCGACGTGGGGGGACCGGGCGTCTAAGGTGGGGCTCATGGTGCAGGAATTTGACAAGGTCGGCGTCGTTGGACTGGGCACGATGGGTGCGGGCATCGCTGAGGTGTTCGCCCGAGCGGGCTTCAACGTCGTCGGGGTCGAGATCGACCAGGCCGCCCTCGACCGCGGCCGGGGCCACGTGGACAAGTCCCTCACACGGGCGGTCGACAAGGGCAAGATCACCGAGGACGAGCGCGCCGCTATCGACGCCCGCCTCACGTTCAGCACGTCCCGGGAGGACCTCTCGGACGTGGACTTCGTCGTCGAGGCCGTCCCCGAACGCATGGACATCAAGCGTGACGTGTTCGGCGACCTCGACCGGATCTGCGCTCCCGGCACGATCCTGGCGACCAACACCTCGTCGCTGTCGGTCACCGAGATCGCCGCGCTGACCGACCGTCCCGAGAAGGTCGTCGGTCTGCACTTCTTCAACCCGGCCCCGGTCATGAAGCTGGCCGAGGTCGTCACCACCGTCTCCACCAGCGCCGAGACCGTCGATGTCGTCACCGAGGTGGCCAAGCGCGTCGGTAAGACGCCCATCACCATCGCCGACCGCGGCGGGTTCGTGGCCAACGCCCTCCTGGTGCCCTACATCAACGACGCGATCCGCCTCTACGAGCGCCGGATCGCCACCCGCGAGGAGATCGACGAGGCGGTCAAGAAGGCCGCCGGTCTCCCGATGGGCCCGCTCACCCTGGCCGACCTGGTCGGGCTCGACGTGTGCCTGGCCGTCATGGACGTGCTCTGGAACGAGTTCCACGACCCGCGTTACTCGGCCTCCCCGCTGCTGCGCCGGATGGTCGCCGCCGGCCGCCTGGGGCGCAAGACCGGTGGCGGTTTCTACACCTCCGCCGACGACGCCCCCGAGCCGCTCCCCACCGGCCGTCTCGCGGAGATGGTGCGCGAGGAGGAGTCCCTCGACCTCGGCGAGATGCTCATCGCCCCGCAGATCGACGACGCCCTGCGCATGATCGGCGACGGGTACGCCTCCGCCAAGGACGTCGACACCGCCATGCGGTTCGGTTGCGGCTACCCGAAGGGCCCCTCCGAGTTGCTGGAGGAGCGCGGCGCCGAATCCGTGATCACCACACTGGTCGCCATGTCGGAGTACGGCCTCACCACGATCGCCGTGCCCGCCCCGCTGCTCATGGACATGCTGCCCGACGTCGACGAGTCCGACTCGCACGGCGGCGGAGGCTGCGCCTGCCAGGGACACTAGGTCCTCGGACCGGACCCGGGCGCCGGTGGGACGCGATCCCGCCGGCGCCCGATCGATGTCCGGAGGACCACACTGGCCGGGGCCGCCGAGGTCACGCTCCCGGCGGCCGGGGCGCGGCGGTGGGCACTGGTGCTCCTCTCCTACCCTTGAAGGGTGAGTCCGCGCCGTAACAGTTCACGCCGTAAGTCCGCCCGAGGCCGCAAAGACGCCTCCGGTCCCGCCGACGAGGACGCCCTCATGCTGCGCATAACCGGGGGCCAGCGTCGAGAGACCGGGCCCGACGGCGAGTACGTCATACGCAGCATCCCCGGCGCGGCCGCCACCAAGACCTATCGTTGCCCGGGCTGTGCCCAGGAGATCCCCACCGGGATGGCGCACGTGGTCGCCTGGCGCCCCTACGGCGACGGCGAGGACCGACGGCACTGGCACTCCTCCTGCTGGGAACGGCGCTCGCGACGTTCGCCCCGGGCACCCCGTCACTGATCCCCGCACTGAAGAGAAGAGCCATGGAGATCCGAGCCACCACGGTGCTGCCCGCCGAGCGCCGCCCCATCACACTGCACACCGCCGACGGGCTGGAGCTGGTCGGTGAGCTGGCGATGCCCGAGGGCGGGCGCCCCGACGCCACCCTCGTGTGCCTGCACCCGCTGCCCACGGCCGAGGGCATGATGGACAGCCACGTTCTGCGCAAGGCCTCGTTCCGTCTGCCGGCCCTGGCCAACGTCGCGGTACTGCGCTTCAACACCCGAGGCACGACCTCACGTCACGGCACCAGCCAGGGCGAGTTCGGCGAGGGCGAGACCGAGCGGTTCGACGTCCACGCCGCCATCGAGTTCACCGAGTTCGAGGAACTTCCGAACCCGTGGCTGCTGGGCTGGTCCTTCGGAACCGAACTGGCGCTCAAGTGGGGTTGCGACCCCCAGGTGATGGGCGCCCTCCTGCTGTCTCCGCCGCTGCACCGTGCCGGAGAGGCCGACATGAAGGTCTGGGCGGACTCGGGCAAGCCGGTGGTGGCGCTGGTGCCCGAACACGACGACTACCTCAAGCCCGACGAGGCCCGGTGGCGTTTCGCGCCCCTCACCCAGGCGGAGATCATCGCGGTCGACGGGGCCAAGCACCTGTGGGTGGGGGAGCCGTACGTGCGTCGGGTCCTCGACGAGATCGTCCGTCGGGTCAACCCGAAGGCCTACCCGCTGCCCACCGAGTGGGACGGCCCTTGGGAGAAGGACGTCGTCTGACCCTTCCCGGAGCCCGGGCACCCTCGACGAGGGTCTCCCCGACCCGGTACGCCGAAGGGCCCGGCACCCCACGCGGGGTGCCGGGCCCTTCGATGTGTCGGAGGGACACCGCCGGGGCGGCCGTGCCTACTCCTGCCACCAGTCCTCGTCGTCGGAGCCCTTGCCCGAGTGCGCGGGCTGCTTCGGCTCCTCGGCGGCCGGGGCCGGAGCGGCGGGGGCCGCCGGAGCGGACTCCTGCTGGATGGCCGCGGGGGCGGCCGGGGCGGCCGCGGCCGGAGCGGCACCGCCACCGAGCAGCTGACGGAGCTGCTGAAGGTGCGACTGGATGCTGTCGCGCTGGCGGTTGAGCTCGTCGACCTCCTTGTTGGCGGCGGTCATGATCCGGTTGGCCTCGGACTTGGCGTCGTTGAGCTGGTGCTCGGCCTTGGACTTGGCGTCGGCCTCGATCTGGGCGGCGTTCTTCTTGGCGTTGCCCAGGAGCTGCTTGGCGTGGTTCTCGGCCTCGCGGCGGGTCTGCTCGGCCTGCTGGCTGGCCTTGGTGGCGCGGTCCTCGGCGCTGCGGGCCCGCTCCTCGGCCTCGTTGACCATCTGCTGGGTGGCGGCCTGAGCGGCGGCCAGACGCTCGGCGTCCTGACGCTCGACCTCGGCACGGCGGTCGGCCAGCTGGAGCTCGAACTGGTCCTCGGCCTCGGTGCGGCGGGCCTCGGACTCGGCGTAGGCGCGCTCGGCGTTCTTGCGCAGCTCCTCGGCCTGGCTCTTGGCGGCCTGGATGGTCTCGTCGCGCTCGCGCTTGGCGGCGGCACGGGCCTGGGCGCACTCGCGCTCGGTGGTGGTGCGCAGCTTGGCGATCTCGCCCTCGAAGGTCGCGCGCTTCTCGGCGATCTCGTGGTCGACGGCGGAGCGCTTCTTCTGCACCTCGCGCTCGGTGGTGGAGGCCAGCTCGTCGGCCTCACGGCGGGCGGTGGTGGTGATCTCCTCCGCCTCGGACTCGGCGGACTGACGCTGCTCGTCGGCCTCGCGCTGGGCGAGGGTGCGCACCTCGGTGGCCTCGGACTCGGCGGCGGCGCGCATCTCGGCGGCCTCGATCTTGGCGGCCGAGCGGATGTCGTTGGCGTCGATCTGGGCGCTCTGGACCAGCTCGTTGGCCTGCTCCTCGGCCAGACGCAGCAGCTCCTCGATCCGCGAGCCCAGGCCGGAGTAGGAGGGGCGCTCGCGCTCCTGGAGCTGACGGTCCTTGGCCGCGAGCTCGGAGTTGAGCTTCTCGACCTTCTTGTTGGCCTGCTTGACCTCGTTGCGGAGGCCGGCCGCGTAGTCGTCTACCTGGGTGCGGTCATAGCCACGCAGCACCACGTCGAATTCTTGAGGGGTGTTGTCTTCGTCGAAGATGTTGTTGAGCTGGGTGTCAATGTTGTTTGACGACATGTGGCGGAATCCTGAACGGGTGCGAGACGGCTACTTGCGAACTGCCGGAGGCGGCGGGAGGGCGGCTGCACGCCCCTGGTGGACGGGCGGGTGAGTCCGGGACGTGAGAGCCGGGATACGGGCGGTCGATACGACGGTAGGACCCTGATCGCCTCCAATGGGTCGCCCCCGTGTGATGACATCGGTGGGCGCGACCGACCCGGTTCACGACCGGACCGCGGGACACGGATCGACGCCGGAGGAAAGACATCCGGCGGCTAGCCGACTTTATCAAGCACAGGCCCCTGGGGGAGGGGGTTTCGGGTAACTTCCGGTGGGGTCGAAGGTCAACCACGCCTATAGTGTGCAAGATGTGATCCGTCCGGAATGATCTCGTGACGTGGAGAGACCGTTCGACGGCTCAGCGTGTCCTCAATGTGCGCTCTGTACCAATTCGGTGAGGACACCCCCACAGTCCTTCGGGTGGAGGAAGACGATCCGGGAACCGGCGGTCCCCGTACGGGGCTCGGAGTCCAGTACCCGGACCCCGCGCTCACCGATCCCGGCGGCGCTCGCGGCGACGTCGCCCGTGCCGAAGGCCAGGTGGTGCACGCCCTCGCCGTTCCGGGCCAGGAACTTCGCCACCGGAGAGTCCTCCCGGGTCGGTTCCAGGAGTTGCAGATACGTGGCGCCGCCGTCGTCGGTGCCGTTGATCCGGAGCATCGCCTCCCGCACGCCCTGCTCCTCGTTCACCTCTTCGTGCTCCACCTCGAAGCCGTACGTGCTCCGATAGAACTCGATCGAGGCGTCGAGGTCCCGGCAGGCGATGCCGACGTGGTCCAGTCGTGTCAGGCCGGAGAACGGGCCGGTGGGGCTGGGTGCGTTGCTCACGGGGCGAACCTCCCGAACGTCGATGAGGGCTGTGTGGGTATCGTTGCAGACCAGGTGCGTCACCCATCACTTGGAGGCCAGTTAAGATGCCCGGTTCCGTCATCGTCGGTGGGGCACGGACCCCCACCGGCCGACTCCTCGGCTCCCTCGCCGGGTTCTCCGCCGCAGACCTGGGCGGTTTCGCGATCAAGGCCGCCCTGGAGCGCGCCGGTATCAGTGGTGATCAGGTCGGCTACGTCGTCATGGGGCAGGTGCTCCAGGCCGGCGCGGGCCAGATCCCCTCACGCCAGGCCGCGGTCAAGGCCGGCATCCCCATGGACGTCCCGTCGGTGACCATCAACAAGGTGTGCCTGTCCGGTCTGGACGCCATCGCCCTGGCCGACCAGCTCATCGCCGCCGGTGAGTTCGACATCGTGGTCGCGGGCGGCATGGAGTCCATGACCAACGCCCCGCACCTGCTCCCCAAGTCCCGCAAGGGCTACAAGTACGGCTCCATCGAGGTCATCGACGCGACCGCGCACGACGGCCTCACCGACGCCTTCGAAGGCGACTCCATGGGCGCCTCCACCGAGCGGCACAACGGGAAGCTCGGCATCCTGCGTCCCGAACAGGACGCCTTCGCCGCCCGTTCCCACCAGCGCGCCGCCGCCGCGGCGGAGAAGGGCCTCTTCGACGAGGAGATCGTCCCCGTCGAGATCCCCCAACGCAAGGGCGACCCGATCGTGTTCTCGCGCGACGAGGGTGTCCGCCCGGACACCACGGAGGAGAGCCTGGGCCGGCTCCGCCCCGCCTTCGACCGTGAGGGCACCATCACGGCGGGCTCCTCCTCGCAGATCTCCGACGGTGCCGCCGCGGTGGTCGTGATGAGCCGGGCCAAGGCCGAGGAGCTGGGCGTGCCCGTCCTCGCCGAGATCGGCGCGCACGGGAACGTCGCCGGCCCGGACAACTCGCTGCACTCCCAGCCCTCCAACGCCATCAAGCACGCCCTGACCAAGGCGGGCCGCTCGGTGGAGGACCTGGACCTCATCGAGATCAACGAGGCGTTCGCCGCGGTCGGCATCCAGTCCACCAAGGACCTGGGCGTCTCCGAGGAGATCGTCAACGTCAACGGCGGCGCCATCGCGATCGGTCACCCGATCGGCGCCTCGGGGGCTCGCATCGCCCTGCACCTGATCCACGAACTGCGCCGTCGTGGCGGCGGCCTCGGTGCCGCGGCCCTGTGCGGCGGCGGTGGCCAGGGCGACGCCCTGCTGTTCTCGGTGCCCGCCGAGTAGCCGCCGAACACCCGAGTACGACCCCGGCCGCCCGGGCAGAGGCGGCCGGGACCGAGCAGCACCCACCAACCGAGAAGAACACCGTGCCTCCGGGAGACCCCCGGAGGGGCACGACGCACCTGAACCCACGGGGCGGGGGCCATGAGCCCCCGCCCCGAGCGGTCGAGTCGAGGAGTCACATGAACGCCCCCGAGTTGGTCGAACGGGTCCACGGCGGTGACCGCAGGGCGCTGGCCCGCGCGATCACCCTGGTGGAGAACGGCGCCGAGGAGTTGCGTCCCATCATGGCGGGGCTGGCGCCCCACACCGGTCGGGCCCGGGTGGTGGGCTTCACCGGTTCCCCGGGGGTGGGCAAGTCCACCACCACCAACGCCGTGGTGCGTGCGGTGCGCGCCCAGGGCAGGACGGTCGCCGTGCTCGCGGTGGACCCCTCCTCGCCCTTCACCGGCGGCGCCCTGCTGGGCGACCGGGTCCGTATGCAGGAGCACGCCACCGACCCGGGCGTCTACATCCGTTCCATGGCCAACCGCGGTCACCTGGGCGGGCTGTCGTGGGCGACCCCGCACGCGCTCCGGGTCCTGGACGCGGCCGGGTTCGACGTCATCCTGGTGGAGACCGTGGGCGTGGGCCAGGCGGAGGTCGACATCGCGGGCCAGGCGGACACCACGGTGGTCCTGTGCGCGCCGGGTATGGGCGACTCGGTCCAGGCGGCCAAGGCCGGTGTCCTGGAGGTGGCGGACGTGTTCGCGATCAACAAGGCCGACCGGGACGGGGCCAGGGTGACCCTGCGCGAACTCCGCCAGATGATCGCGATGAAGGACCGTACCGACGAGGAGTGGAAGCCGCCGATCGTCATGACGGTGGCCGCCGAGGACAAGGGCGTCGACGAGCTGTGGGAGCGGATCGACGGACACTTCGCCCACCTGGAGTCCTCCGGGGAGCTCGCCGCGCGCCGGAGCGCCCGAGCCCGTGACGAGGTCCAGGCGATCGTGCTGGACCTGCTGCGCTCCCGTCTGGGCGGGGTGGAGACCGACGGCGGTCTGGACTCCCTGGCCCGCGAGGTGGCCTCCGGAGAGCGCGACCCCTACGGCGCGGCCGACCTGTTGCTCAAGGAGCTGGGCGCGACCTCCGGCCTCTGAGGGGGCCGGGACACAAGGCGGACGGGGCGGACCGTCGCACGTCGGTCCACCCCGCCCCGGCGGCGGTGCTCCCCGGATCAGAGCACCGACGCCGTTCTCTCCCGTCCGCCCCGAAGGCCGGACGGAGGTCTTTCCTACCGGCCCAA
Organism: Nocardiopsis alba DSM 43377; assembly: GCF_000341225.1. Taxonomy (GTDB): domain Bacteria; phylum Actinomycetota; class Actinomycetes; order Streptosporangiales; family Streptosporangiaceae; genus Nocardiopsis; species Nocardiopsis alba. The sequence continues at coordinate 24,770 of NZ_ANAC01000031.1, read as the reverse complement.
CGCCGCGTCGATCGCGGTGATGAGGTTTCCGTCGGCGTCGTCGCCGTCGATGGACCAGATCATGACGCCGCCGAGGCCGTTGTCCATGGCCCACGTGGTCTTCTGGTCCATGGAGATCTCGTCGTCGTAGGTCCAGAAGGTCTCGCCGTCGTAGAGCCAGGCGGTGCCCAGGTCGTCGTCACGGTGCACCTCGAAACCGGACAGCTCCTTGAGCGCCTTCCAGTCCTCGGTCCCGTCGGCGTAGAGGCCGGGGGCGGGGCCCGAGGCGGACTGGAAGAGTCCGTCTCCGGCGGGTCCGGGTTCGACGCCGGTCCATCCCTGTCCGTAGAAGGGCACGCCCAGGACGATCTTCTCCGGGTCGACGCCGCGCTCCAGGTAGGCCTCCACGTTGGTGAGGGTGGAGATCACCTCGCCCGGGTCGTTCGGGTCGGGCAGCAGGTTGGACTGGTGGTTGGTGGTCGTCTCCCAGGTGCCGTGGTAGTCGTAGCCCTGGACCGTGATGAAGTCGAAGTCCGGCATGATCTCGTCCAGCTCGTAGCCGCTGTCCAGACGCCAGGCGCCGGCGGGCATGAACGAGCTGAGTTCGAAGTGACGGCCGGTCTCCTCGCCGAGGGCGTCGAGCTGCTCGCGGAACTCCCGGACCAGGGCGGTGAAGTTCTCCCTGTCCTCGGGGCGCACCGTGTTGTGCGGGTTGCCCTCGGAGCCGGGCCACTCCCAGTCCAGGTCGATGCCGTCGAAGATCCCGTAGGCCGCGCCCTCGCCGCCGGCGCCGTCGATGACGGGCAGGTCGCCGCGCAGGTACAGGTCGACGCAGGAGGAGACCATGCGTTCGCGGGACTCGGGGGTGAGCGCCGCGTCGGAGAAGTGCTCCGACCAGTTCCAGCCGCCCAGGGAGATGCTGACGACCAGCTCCGGGTAGAGCTCCTTCAACTTCCTGAGCTGGTTGAAGTTGCCGCGCAGCGGCTGGCCGGGGCCGTCGGGGGCTCCGTCGACGCTCTCGGAGGCGGGGACGACGCGACCGTAGTCGGCGAGCGCGTCGCCGTCCTCGGGGTCGTTGGTCATGAAGCACTCACCGTCGGAGCCCACGTTGCCGAAGGCGTAGTTGATGTGGGTGAGCTTGTCCGCGCTGCCCGAGTCGATGAGGTCGCGGACGTGGTAGTCGCGCTCCTTCACCCCCCATTGGGTGAAGTAGGCGACGCTGAGCTCGTCGTGCTCGGGGCCCTGGGAAGAGGTGCCCGCGCAGTTCGCGCCGTTGATGGAGCAGTCGAGCAGGTGGGTGTTGCCGCCCTCGTGGACGCCGTTGAAGCCGAAGACGTAGCTCCCTCCGGCGGGGACGACGGCGCCCCAGCGCGGCGGCGTGACGGTGTAGCCCTCCTCGGCGGTGCCCTCGACGGTGGCGTTCCACAGTTCGTGCACCCGGCCGCCCTCGGGCAGTTCGAATTCGAGGGTCCAGTCGGTGAGGTCCGCGCCGGAGGCGTTGTGGACGGTGATCTCTCCGCTGTAGCCGGTGTTCCAGCGGGCGGACTCGACGTAGGTCACGGTGAGGTCGCCGGTGTCGACCGTCTCGGCCGCGACGGGAGGGGCGGCCAGGGCGAGCGGTGCCGCCAGCACTGCCGCGGCGGGTACCGCGAGGGTCTTCCTGAGTCGTCGTGCGCTCACGTCGGGGGTCTCCTGGAGGGGGCGGAGTCAGGCGCCGGGCCCGGGGGTGGGCCCTACTGACGTGGGGGGATAAATTTTTAGGAAACTTAACTAATAATTACCGGCGGCGTCAACGCCCCGTGAGGAAGTTTCTGGGGGAGCGGCCGAGGCCGCCGGGCGGACGACGGATCTTTCGAGTTGACGGACCAGACCAGTGCCCGCGGGGACATTGTCCCCTTGTGGCCACGGCGACCCATTGACTCCTCGCTTCGGGGGAGATAAAAGGCCCCGGCCGTGCGGCCGGGGCCCGTAACGGTGCGAGAAGGCTCTAACGGAGCGCCGCGTCCACCGCCGTGATGAGGCTGCCGGAGGCGTCGTCGCCGTCGATGGACCAGATCATGACGCCGCCGAGGCCGTTGTCCACGGCCCACGTGGTCTTCTGACCCATGGAGACCTCGTCATCGTAGGTCCAGAGGGTGTTCCCGTCGTAGAGCCAGGCGGTGCCCAGGTCGTCGTCACGGTACAGATCGAACCCGGGCAGGTCCTTGATCACCTTCCAGTCCTCGATGCCGTCCTCGTAACTCCCCGGGGCCGGACCCGTCGAGGGCTGGAAGAGGCCGTCTCCCTCCGGGCCGGGCGCGACGCCGGTCCACCCGCGGCCGTAGAAGGGCAGCCCGAGCACCATGTCCGAGGGGTCCACCCCGCGGTCGAGGTAGGCCTGGACGGTGGTCTCGGTGGAGAAGACGTTCGCCCCGGTGTCCCTCGGGTCCGGCAGCAGGTTGGACTGGTGGTTGGTCGTGTCCTCCCAGGCTCCGTGGTAGTCGTAGCCCTGGACCGTGATGAAGTCGAAGTCCGGCATGAGTCGGTCCATCTCGAAGCCCAGGTCGATCTTCTCGGGGTCGGCCGGCAGGAAGGCGGTCAGCTCGAACCCGCGCCCGGTCTCGGCCTCCAGGGCGTCGAGCTGCTCGCGGAACTCCCGGACCAGGGCGGTGAAGTTCTCCTTGTCCTCGGGGCGCACGGTGTTGTGCTCGTGCCCCTCGGAGCCGGGCCATTCCCAGTCCAGGTCGATGCCGTCGAAGATCCCCGCCGCGGAGCCGGGGCCGCCGGCGCCGTCGAAGATCGGCAGGTTGCCGCGCAGGTACAGGTCGATGCAGGAGGAGACCATGCGTTCACGGGACTCGGGGGTGAGCGCCGCGTCGGAGAAGTGCTCCGACCAGGTCCAGCCGCCGAGGGAGAGGTTGACCTTCAGGTCGGGGTGGATCTCCTTCAACTTCCTGAGCTGGTTGAAGTTGCCGCGCAGGTCCTGACTCCACTGGTCGGCGACCCCGTCCACGCTCTCGGCGGCGGTGAAGGAGCGGCCGTAGTCGGCCCAGGCGTCGCCCTGGCCGGCCTGGTTGGCCATGAAGCACTCGCCACCCGCGTTGACGTTGCCGAACGCGTAGTTGATGTGGGTGAGCTTCTCGGCGCTGCCCGAGGTCTCCAGATCGTTCACGAGGTAGCCGCGATCGTAGATCCCCCACTGGGTGAAGTAGGCGACCCGCAGGTCCTCGGCCGGCAGGGAGGGCCCGCCGTCGTCCGCCTCCGTTGTGACCTGGACGGCGCCGCTCTCGGGCCCCCGGTTGCCGGAGGTGTCATAGGCGCGGACGGTGAAGGAGTAGGAGGTCTCCGGGTTCAGGCCCGCCACGGTGGCGGAGAGGGTGTCGGCGTCGACGGCGCGGACCACCCCGCCCTCGGAGAGGATCTCGTACCCGGCCACGGCGACGTCGTCGGTGGCCTCGCCCCACGAGAGCGACACACTGGTCGCCGTGGTCCCGGTGACGGTCAGGCCCTCGGGTGCGGTGGGCGGTTCCCCGTCGGGTTCGCCGGAGCCGCCGGAGCAGGGTGAGCCGTCGATCAGACAGTTCTCGGGGGTCGTCTCTCCTCCGGAGTGGACGCCGTTCCAGCCGATCGAGTAACCGCTTCCGGCGGGGACGACGGCGCCCCACGAGGGCGGCCTGAGGGTGTGGACGCCGCCGGAGACGGACAGGGTCGCGTTCCAGGCGGTGGTGATGGAGGTGCCCGCGGGGAGGGTGAACTCCACGGTCCAGTCGTCGAGAGCGGCCGCGGAGGCGTTCTCGATGGTCAGCTGTCCGGCGTAACCGTTGTCCCAGCGGCTGGTCTCGACGTAGGTCACGGTGACGTCGGAGGACTCGGCCGCGGCCGGGGTGGGTGCCAGTGCGAGGGGGAGGGCGAGGGCGGCGGCCGCCAGGACCGCGAGCCGTCGTCGGAGGGGTCGTGCTCTCATGTCGATGTTCTCCTGCGCTGTGGGGGAGAAAGGGGGGATGGTGGCCGAGCCGAAGGGCCGGGCCGTGAGAGAACGGGGCGACGGAGGAGGGGAGGGGCACGGGCGTGCGCGGAGGAGGGGGAAGAGTGCATCATCGCGCCTGTGACGTGGGCCATTAAATTATTAGGAAACTTAACTATCCGTTTTTGGGTCGTCAATGAGCCCAAGGCGACTTTCTTCGTGTTCCCGGCTCGGAACCCGGGGAGCGACCGGCTTTGTCGAGTTGGCGGACCGGACCACCCGTTTCCGAGGCCGCGTCCCCTTGTGGCCACGTTCGGGCCGTTGACGAGGGGGAGCGTCCGGGGTAGGGCGGAACGGCGGGTTCCGGGGGTGGGAGGAAGGCCTAGAGTGACGGCGTGGGAAACCCTTTGAACCTTCCGTTCGACCCGATCGAACGCGCTCATGACAACTGGAGCCAGAGATGGGGGGCCTCGCCCGCGATGGCGGCGGTCACCTCCCTCATGAGGGCGCAGCAGATCCTCATCGGGGAACTGGACGGCGCGCTCAAGCCCTTCGGTCTGACCTTCGCCCGCTACGAGGCGCTGGTCCTGCTCACCTTCAGCAACTCCGGAGCCCTTCCGCTCGGCAAGATCGGCGAGCGGCTCATGGTGCATCCGACCAGCGTCACCAACACCATCGACCGGTTGGAGGGGCAGGGGCTGGTGCTCCGCCGCCCCAACCCCAGCGACGGTCGCGGTGTGCTCGCGGAGATCACCGAGTCGGGGCGCCGGGTCACCGAGGAGGCCACCCGGGCCCTGCTCGACATGGAGTTCGGGTTGGGCTGCTACTCCGACGAGGAGCTCTGGAACATGCACGAGATGTTCGTGCGGCTCCGGGTGGACTTCGGTGACTTCCCGGCGCCGGTCGCCGAGGGGGCGCGTCCGTCCTGACGGTGCGTCACCGTCCCCGGCCATGGCGGTCACGGCGGCGGGGGCGGCGCCCCGCGCTGCTGTACATCATTAGTTGGACGTCCTACTATCTTGGTATGGCGACAACCACAGGCGACCCCACCGGCGGTGGCGGAGCACAGGAGATCGAGGCCGGCCGCGATCGCTGGCAGCGCCGCTACGACTCCGCCCGCAAACGTGACGCCGACTTCACGACCCTGTCCGGACGGACCCTCGAACCCGTCTACGGGCCCCGCCCGGGCGCCGAGGTGCCCGGTTTCGAGCGGATCGGCTGGCCCGGTGAGTACCCCTACACCCGAGGGCTCTACCCCACCGGTTACCGAGGCCGTGCCTGGACCATCCGCCAGTTCGCCGGCTTCGGTAACGCGCAGCAGACCAACGAGCGTTACAAGATGATCCTCGCCTCCGGCGGCGGCGGACTCTCGGTGGCCTTCGACATGCCCACCCTCATGGGCCACGACTCCGACTCCCCGCACGCCCTCGGCGAGGTCGGCCACTGTGGCGTGGCGATCGACTCGGTCGCCGACATGGACCTGCTCTTCGACGGGATCCCGCTCGGCGAGACCACCACCTCCATGACCATCAGTGGACCGGCCATCCCCGCCTTCTGCATGTACCTGGTGGCCGCCGAACGCCAGGGCGTCGACATCGGCACCCTCAACGGCACGCTCCAGACCGACATCTTCAAGGAGTACATCGCTCAGAAGGAGTGGCTGTACCCGCCGGAACCCCATCTGCGCCTCATCGGCGACCTGATGGAGTACTGCGCCGAGAACATCCCCGCCTTCAAGCCGCTCTCCGTCTCCGGCTACCACATCCGCGAGGCCGGGGCCACCGCCGCCCAGGAACTGGCCTACACGCTGGCCGACGGGTTCGGCTACGTCGAACTCGGCCTGTCCCGAGGGCTGGACATCGACCGGTTCGCCCCGGGGCTGTCCTTCTTCTTCGACGCCCACATCGACTTCTTCGAGGAGATCGCCAAGTTCCGCGCCGCCCGCCGTATCTGGGCCCGCTGGATCCGCGACGTCTACGGAGCGAAGACCGAGAAGGCCCAGTGGCTGCGGTTCCACACCCAGACCGCCGGGGTCTCCCTCACGGCCCAGCAGCCCTACAACAACGTGGTGCGCACCGCCGTCGAGGCTCTCGCAGCGGTCCTGGGCGGCACCAACTCTCTGCACACCAACGCCCTCGACGAGACGCTCGCCCTGCCCACCGAACAGTCCGCCGAGATCGCCCTGCGCACCCAGCAGGTCCTCATGGAGGAGACCGGGGTCGTCAACGTCGCCGATCCCCTCGGCGGCTCCTGGTACCTGGAGGCCCTCACCGACGAGATCGAGGCCGAGGCCGAGCGCATCTTCGAACACATCCGGTACATGGGCGGCGGTGACGACGTCGAACACCCCATCGGCCCGATGACCTCCGGCATCCTCGCCGGTATCGACAACGGCTACTTCAGCTCCGAGATCGCCGAGTCCGCCTTCCAGTACCAGCAGGCCCTGGAGAAGGGCGACAAGCGCATCGTCGGCGTCAACTGCCACACCAACACCGTCTCCGGTGAACTCGACATCCTCAAGATCAGCCACGAGGTCGAGCACGAGCAGAAGCGCGTCCTCGCCGAACGCAAGGCCGGACGTGACCGCGAGGCGGTCGACGGCGCCCTCGCCCGCCTCCTCGAAGGGGTTCGGGCCGGCGACGGCAACCTCATCCCGCTCATCATGGACGCGGCCCGCGCCGAGGCCACCCTGGGCGAGATCTGCGGCACCATGGGCGAGGAGTTCGGTACCTATACCGAGGATCCCCGCTTCTAGCGCCGGTCGGTCCGGGGAGGTACGGGGTCTCCGTACCTCCCCGGAATACGGCAGGATAGAGGTATGCAGCCTTCGGACTTTTCACCGAACAGTGCGGTCGACCTCGCGGCGCGTAAGGCGGCCTTGGAACGCGAGGCCAAGCAGCGTGCCGACGAGTCGGCCGGTCGCACGAACCCCTACGCCGTCAACGTCGACGAGGCCAACTTCCAACAGGTCCTGGAGCAATCGCTGTCCGCTCCGGTCGTGCTGGCGGTCCTGGCCGGCTGGTCCGAGCAGTCCAAGCAGGTCGAGACCGCCCTCGACCGGCTCTCCAAGAGCTCCGGTGGCAACTGGATCCTGGGCAAGATCGACAGCGAGGCCAGCCCACAGCTGGTCCAGGCGCTCCGTGTCCAGGGAGCCCCGACCATCATCATCGCCATCCAGGGTCAGGTCATGCCCCTGATGCAGGGGCCCGCCACCGAGGAGCAGCTCCGCGACGGACTCTCCCAGGTCTTCGGGGCCCTCGCCCAGCAGGGCATGCTGCCCCCCGGCCACCCCGGCACGGTCGACGGCGACCCCTCGGCCCTGCCGGAGGAGGACGAGCAGGTCCCCGAGCCTCAGGCCGACCCGATCGCCGCGCGGGCCAGGGAGTTCCTGGACCAAGGGGACTTCGAGGGCGCGGCCGGCGTCTTCGAGAAGGCTCTGGAAGAGGACCCGAAGAACGCCGAGATCAAGGCTCAGATCGCCCAGATCCGGCTGATCGGTCGTCTTCAGAACGTGGACGGGCCCGCCGTGCGTGAGGAGGCGGAGAAGGACCCCGCGAACGTGGACGCCCAGATCACCGTCGCCGACATCGACCTGTACGGCGGTGACTACGAGGCGGCGTTCGACCGTCTGATCGCCACGGTCAAGCGCACCACCGACGATGATCGGAACAAGGTCCGAGAGCACCTGCTCTCCCTGTTCGACCTCCTTCCCCCGGGCGACCCGAGGGTCGGCGCGGCCCGCCGCAGGCTGACCTCGGCTCTGTTCTGACGGGAGCGTAGGTCCGATCGTTCACGACCCCTCGGGGTGAGAGCCTTCCTCACCCCGAGGGGTCGATCCGTCCGCGCGGCCGACCGAGATGTTGGTGGATGGAAACCCGCTGGTTATCTGCTGTCTTTCCTGCCCAAGAGTGATAAATCGTCACGTATTTACTGTTTTGAAGACGGGTGGGGTGGTGGTCGCCTCACCGGGTAGGAGAGCAACGACAGCGGCCCGCGGCAGGCGCGGTCCGCGTGGTGATCGGGCAGGTGTCCCATGGTGACGAACGACGGGAACGGCCCCGTGGTCACGATCTCGGCCACCTATGGGGCGGGCGGAAGCGTGATCGGTCCGGCCGTGGCGGCCGCCTTGGAGCTCCCCTTCCTCGATCGGGCGATCCCGACGGTCGTGGCCTCGCGGATCGGTTGTTCCTTCGCCGAGGCGCTCAAGCGCGACGACCGTTCCGCGGGCGGCTTCGAACGTCTTCTCGCCGGCGCGGCCCGGCTGCCCACGGTCACCTTCGGCAGCGTCGACACCCCGTACGTGGGGGCCACGGACGCCGAAGGGCGACTCCTCTACGACCACGAGTTCGTGGAGCAGACCGAGCGCGTCATCCAGGACGTCGCCCGCACGGGCGGCGTGATCCTCGGCCGGGCGGCCGCGGTGGTCCTGGCCGAGCGCCCGGGTGCTCTGCACGTCCGCCTGGACGGTGACCGCGAGGCCCGGTTGCTCCAGGCCCGACGGCTGTGGGAGGACGGGAACGGGGAGGGCCTCTCGGTCGGTGCCCGGGAGGAGGGGCCTCCCACGGAACGCCTCTTGGACGACAACGACCGGGCCCGGTCCGCCTACGTCCGCCGCTTCTACCGGGCCGACGCCGCCGATCCGGCCCACTACCACCTGGTGATCGACTCCACGGCGCTGTCCACGGGGGCCTGCGCCGATCTGGTGGTGCGCGCGGCCACCGATCGGGTGGCGAGGTTCGCGGGGTAAACCCTTGCGGAATAGTCGGGAATTTATGCGATTTTTTCCGATGGCGGTAATTGTCACCTTGTGCTGACGTCACTCCCTTGACTCGGGTAAGGTGAGGCGACTCGGTTGTGGGATCCCGGCCAGCCCCCGGCCGTCAGCCGAGCCCGCGTTCAGAACACCCGATCATCGGGCGTTCTCGGCGGGATGCGCCACCGTCACGGGACCGGCGCGCGGACGCCGACGACAACCCGACGGGCGGGCCACGGAGTGCAGGCCGTCCCCGGACCCGGGGTGACAGTCGGCCGGTACGTCCACGGGAGGGGCCGCCGGTGCGCCCCGCGGACGCATGACACCAGCAAAAGCCAAGGAGCAATACGTGGCCACCCTTCCCAGCGTTTCGTACTCCATCACCGTCCGCCTCGAATTGGACGCCGGAGGCAGCGCGGTCGGCAGCCTCACCAACGCGGTCGAGCAGGTCGGCGGCATGATCACCGCTCTGGACGTGGCGGCCGCTGGACACGAGCGCATCCGCATCGACGTCACCTGCGCGGCCCGCGATACCGAGCACGCCCAGGCCATCGTCGACGCCCTCGGCTCGGTCGACGGGGTCACGGTCCACAAGGTCAGTGACCGCACCTTCCTGATGCACCTCGGCGGCAAGATCGAGATGAAGTCCAAGGTGCCGCTGCGCAACCGCGACGAACTCTCCATGGCCTACACGCCGGGTGTCGCCCGCGTCTCCCAGGCGATCGCGGCCAACAAGGACGACGCCCGCCGCCTGACCATCAAGCGCAACAGCGTCGCCGTGGTCACCGACGGCTCCGCGGTCCTGGGCCTGGGCAACATCGGCCCCGAGGCCGCCATGCCCGTCATGGAGGGTAAAGCGGCCCTGTTCAAACGCTTCGCCGACATCGACGCCTGGCCGATCGCCCTGGACACCCAGGACGTCGACGAGATCGTCCGCACCGTGCAGCTGCTCGCCCCCGGCTTCGGCGGCATCAACCTGGAGGACATCTCGGCCCCGCGTTGCTTCGAGGTCGAGGCCCGCCTGCGCGAGCTCCTGGACATCCCGGTCTTCCACGACGACCAGCACGGCACCGCCATCGTCGTCCTGGCCGCCCTGCGCAACGCCCTGCGCGTGGTCAACAAGAAGCTGTCCGAGGTGCGGATCGCCATGTCCGGCGCGGGCGCCGCGGGCACCGCGATCCTCAAGCTGCTCATGCACGCGGGCGCGCGCGACATCATCGTCAGCGACGTGCACGGAGCCGTGCACGCGGGTCGCGAGAACCTGGACAGCAACCTCCAGTGGATCGCGGAGAACACCAACCCCACCGGTTACAGCGGTGACCTCAAGGGCGCCGTCGCCGGCGCGGACGTGTTCATCGGAGTCTCGGCCCCGAACCTGCTCTCCGGCGAGGACATCGCCGAGATGAACGAGGACTCGATCATCTTCGCGCTGGCCAACCCCGACCCCGAGGTCGACCCGGACGTCGCCCACCTGCACGCCGCCGTCGTCGCGACCGGTCGTAGCGACTACCCGAACCAGATCAACAACGTCCTGGTGTTCCCGGGCTTCTTCCGCGGTCTCCTGGACGCCCAGAGCCACAACGTCACCTCCGACATGATGGTCGCCGCCGCGAAGGCCCTCGCCGACGTGGTCACCGACGACGAGCTGGGCCCGAACTACATCATCCCGAGCGTCTTCCACTCGGACCTCTCCAACCACGTGGCCAACGCGGTGCGCGAGGTCGCCCAGCGCGGCGTCGCCGACCAGGACTGATCCCGTACCCGTCCTTCGAGGAGAAGGGGCCTCCCACGCCCCTCTTTTCGGGTAGAGGTGGAGCATGGACCAGTCGACACTGACCGGGCGCCTTCTGGTGGCCGCGCCCCTGCTCCAGGAGGACTCCTTCCGCCGTTCGGTGGTGTTCATCGTCGATGACGCCACCGACGGCGCCCTCGGGGTGATCCTCAACCGTCCGCTGGAACTGCCCGTGGACGAGGTCATGAAGGGCTGGGGAGACCACGCCGGCTCTCCCGCGGTGATGTTCTCCGGCGGCCCGGTGGGTACCGACTCCGGTATAGCGCTGGGGAGGGCCGCACCCGACGAGGCCCCTCCCGGCTGGGTCCCGTTGGAGGCCCCGGGCGGGCGGAGCGTTCTGGACGGTGTGGGCGTGGTGGATCTGGACGCGCCCCCCGAGGTGCTCGGCCCCTCCCTGAGCGGGCTTCGCGTCTTCGCCGGCTACGCCGGTTGGGGGCCGGGACAGTTGGCCGGGGAGATCGAGGAGGGTGCCTGGTTCGTGGTCGACGCCCACCTCGGCGACCTCTTCGGGGAGACGCCCGAGGGGTTGTGGCCGCGGGTGCTGCGTCGTCAAGGGGGTCGTCTGGCGCTGCTGTCGACCTATCCGGACGATCCCACGATGAACTGACGGGTTCCACGTGACGAGATGAGACGGATCGCGGCACCCTATACCGTGGACAACAGACGTTGAAAGGTGTGAGGACGATGTCGATGGACGTCCTGAACAAGGTGCTTCCGGACAGTGAGACCCGGCCGGATGTCTCGCACGACGATGGTGACCGTGAGCGGTTCGCCCACTACGTGCAGAAGGACAAGATCACCCAGAGCGCGGTGACCGGCGACCCGGTGATCGCCCTGTGCGGCAAGGTCTGGGTGCCCAACCGCGACCCGAAGAAGTTCCCCGTGTGCCCGGAGTGCAAGAAGGCCTACGAGGAGATGATGAAGTAATCGCGGTCCCCGTGATCGCGAACGAGGGGCCTTGACCCACCCTCACGGGTGAGCCAGGGCCTTCGTCGTGTCCGAGAAGGGCGTTCGTCGAGGTCGTTCCCTCGGGAGCCCGTTCCGCTCCGTTTCCGGGACGGCCGTGGACGAGAGCGGACGGTCCCCGCGTTCTCGTGCGTTTCGGGGCGCGTCGCCGCGTACGCCCCTCGTGTGACGGTACTCTCCGGAGGAACAGGTAGCCGGGCAGGGCGCCCCCACACCCCGTGTCCACCGTGCCGTCGCCCGGCGCCGTGTATCCGACATGAGGTCGAAGTCCTGCCGCATCCGCGTTCGGGGGTCCCGCTCCTCGTCCCCCTCCGGTCACCCGGATGCACGAAAGCGTCCACGGGAGTAGGTCGTATTGGTGTCCAGAACTGAACGGCAGTCGCTAGACGAGCCCCGTCCCGGGAACGAAGGGCGCCGCCCCCGCCCGTCACGCGGTGGAAGACGGCGCGCCCCTCGACGCAGGGCCACGGGCGCAGACGTGGCCCGCGGGTTCGTCAGGTTCTTCGGCGAGATCCTTCTGACCGCCGGCCTGCTCATGCTCTTCTACGCGTCCTATGAGGTGTACGGCTCTCAATGGGAGACCGATCGCGAGCAGCAGCAGTTGGCGGACGGCCTCGACGACGCCTGGTCCGAGGAGCGGGGGCCCGACTCCGAGCCGCTCCCGGGGAGCGCGGACAGTCGTCTGTACGTCCCGAGCCTCGACCTGGACTGGGTGGTGGTCAACGGCACCGAGCCCGACGACATCCGGTACAGCCCGGGCCGCTACACCCAGTTCGACAGCTCCCCCGGGGGACTGGGCAACTACGGCATCGCCGCGCACCGCACCCCCGGCCTGTTCTGGGACCTGGACCTGCTCGCCGAGGGCGACGTCATGGTCCTGGAGGACGGCGAGAACTTCTACACCTACGAGGTCTTCCGTGAGGAGACCGTCCTGCCCGAGGACTTCTGGGTGGTCACCCCCGACCCCTTCGAAGAGGCCTCCGAGGAGGACCCCGCACGCGCGCTGCTCACCCTCACCACCTGCGCGCCCAAGCTCAACAACACCCATCGACTCATCGTCTGGGCCGAGTTGACCGAGACCACGCCCAAGTCCGACGGCATGCCGGACTCCATCGCGCACATGGCGCCGGAAGCCTAGGAGGGGGACGCGAATGTACGGTCTGATCTGGCGGATTCTGCCGGGCCCTTGGATCTCGAAGTTCATCATGGCGCTGGGCCTGTTGGCGGGGGCCGCGGCCCTGTTGTGGTTCTTCGCCTTCCCGGCGATCTCCCCGCACATGCCCTTCAACGACGGCGCGGTGGACACGTCGAGCTTCGGTGGCGAAGAGCCGGCCGGAACACCCGAGGAGGGTGTTCCCGCGGACGGAGGGCTTCCCGGGACCGAGGACGGGGCCGGGGCCGAGGAGGCCCCGGTGTCGGAGGAGGGGCTTTAACGGAGAATCTCGGAGCGGCGCGGTGCGAGGGGCACCGTGCCGCTCGTCGTGGGTCGGTGAGATGGTGGTCGGCTGTGCGGGGCACCACGCTCGGTGCTCCCGGCGTGGTGCCCGACGGCCGCTAATCTCGAGCAGGTGAGTAACGGGGGACAGGACGCATGACGGTGACGCAGACCACGATGGAGGACCGCCTGAGCGGCCTTCGGGCCTGGCAGCGGGAGGCCTTCGAGGAGTACTTCCGGAGGCAGCCGCGCGACTTCCTCGCGGTGGCCACGCCGGGCGCGGGCAAGACCACCTTCGCCCTCACCCTGGCGAGCGAGCTGTTGCAGAGGCACGCGGTACGGGCCATCACCATCGTGTGTCCCACCGAGCACCTGAAGAAGCAGTGGGCCGAGGCCGCCGCCCGTTTCGGTATCGCCATCGATCCGGACTTCAAGAACGGGCAGGGGGCGCTGGGGCGTCAGTACATCGGTGTGGCCGTCACCTACGCCCAGGTCGCCGCGCATCCGATGCTGCACCGCAACCGCACCGAGGCCCGCAAGACCCTGGTGATCTTCGACGAGGTGCACCACGCGGGGGACGCCCTCTCCTGGGGCGACGCGGTCCGTGAATCCTTCGACCCGGCCACCCGCCGTCTGTCGCTGACCGGCACCCCCTTCCGCTCCGACATCAACCCCATCCCGTTCGTGGACTACGTCCAGGACGGGGCCGGGGTGCGGCGCTGTTCGTGGGACTACAGCTACGGTTACGCGCCGGCGCTGGAGGACGGGGTGGTGCGGCCGGTCATCTTCATGGCCTACTCCGGAGAGATGCGCTGGCGGACCCGGGCCGGTGACGAGCTCGCGGCCAGGTTGGGCGAGCCCCTGACCCAGGACGCCCTCTCCCAGGCCTGGCGGGCGGCGCTCGACCCCAAGGGCGACTGGATCAAGAAGGTGCTCCAGGCGGCCGACCGGCGTCTGACCGAGGTGCGCAAGACGCATCCGGACGCGGGCGGCCTGGTCATCGCCAGCGACCACGAGAACGCCCGGGCCTATTCGCGCATCCTGCGTCAGATCACCGGCAAGGGCGCCACGGTGGTGCTCTCCGACGACCCGACCGCCTCCAAGAAGATCTCCCGGTTCGCCGCGGGCGACGACCGGTGGATGGTCGCGGTGCGCATGGTCTCCGAGGGTGTGGACGTGCCCCGCCTGATGGTGGGTGTGTACGCGACCTCGACGAGCACGCCGTTGTTCTTCGCCCAGGCGATCGGTCGCTTCGTGCGCGTGCGCAAGAGAGGAGAGGTCGCCTCGGTCTTCCTGCCCTCGGTCCCCACGCTCCTGGAGTACGCGGGGGAGATGGAGCGCGAGCGCGATCACGTCCTGGACAAGACCCCCTCCGACGACGAGTACCCGGAGGAGGACCTTCTCCGGGAGGCCAACAAGAAGAAGGACTCTCCGGACGCGGGGGAGGAGCTCCCCTTCGAGACGATGGAGTCCGCGGCCGAGTTCGACCGCGCGCTCTACGACGGTCTGGAGTACGGCGGTGGCGCGGCCGGCTCCAGTGAGGAGGAGGACTTCCTCGGGTTGCCGGGGCTGCTCGAACCCGACCAGGTCTCGCAGTTGTTGCGCAAGCGCAAGGCGGACATCCGGGCGAGTGAGCTCAAGGCCAAGGCCAGGCGGGAGAGCGAACCCGAGGAGGAGTCGGGTCCCACGCATGAGGTCCTGGCCGAGTTGCGTCGAGAGCTCAGCGGCCTGGTGGGGGCCTGGCACCACCGGACGGGTAAGCCGCACGGGGTGATCCACAACGAACTGCGGCGCGCCTGTGGCGGGCCGCCGGTCGCGCAGGCCAGCCCGCCTCAGATCCGGGAGAGGATCGCCAAGCTCCGTGCCTGGGCCGTAGGGCAGAAATAGTCACTGATCGGTCGAATCGGGCAAATACTTCGCAAGACCGCGTTGGATTCGACTTCTTTGCGTTCTGTCATAACTACAGTCCGTGAGGTGATTGGACGAAGCTCTCGCGGCGGCTCAGCCGCGCTCTGGTCCGGCCTGTCCCTGTGCGCGCTCGCGTTGACCGGCCTGGTGGTGGGCACACCGCCCGATCCGACCGTGTCATCGACCGGCGCGGAGCCCGAAAGGACGGGGGCGGTCGCGCAGGCCGCCCACTGTCCGCCCGGGACGGAGCCCGTCTCCGAGTCGACCGCCGCGATGCGTGTGGCCGACCCGGGGGTGGGCGCCGAGGGGGAGGTGGAGGTCACCCCCGAACAGGCGGCCGAGTACGAGGAACGCCTCCGTGAGGCATTGGGTCCCTCACGGGACCGGCAGATCGCGCCGCCCTACACGGTTCCGGTGGTCGTGCACGTCATCTCCGCCGAGGACGGCAGCGGGAACGTCACCGACGCCCGCGTCCGCGAGCAGATCGACGTCATGAACCGGGCCTACCGGGGCGACTACGCGCAGGGGTCGGAGGGCACCGACACCGGTTTCCGGTTCGAACTCTCCGATGTCACCCGGAGCGTGAACGACGACTGGTTCCACCGGTTCAGGCAGTACGACGACACGATCCGCTCCCAACTGCGTCAAGGGGGACCCGAGACGCTGAACATCTACACCGCCGACCTGGGCAGCGGACTGCTCGGCTACTCGACCTTCCCGCAGGACTATCGGGCGGCACCGGAACGGGACGGGGTCGCGATCGCCCACGACACCCTTCCGGGCGGCGATCGTGACCGCTTCAACGAGGGGCACACCGGCACCCACGAGGTCGGTCACTGGCTGGGGCTGTTCCACACGTTCCAGAACGGGTGCGAGAGCCCGGGGGACTACGTGGACGACACCCCCTACGAGCGCGAGGCCGCCTCCGGCTGTCCGGTGGGACGCGACACCTGCCCCGACCGGCCCGGCAAGGACCCGGTCACCAACTTCATGAACTACAGCGACGACGCCTGCATGACCCACTTCACCCAGGGGCAGGCCGTTCGCATGGCCGAGCACTGGACCGCCTTCCGCGGCGGCTCCGCCCGGGCCTGATCGGGCACACCGCTCGAAGGACGGCGCCTCGCACCCCGCGAGGCGCCGTCCTCACGTCGGGGCTCACCCTTCGGCGTCCACGGAGGTCTCCCGGGCCGTCGAAGGGCTCCGGTCCCGCGCCCGCCCGCGTACGAGGATCGTGCCGACCACGATCATGGCCGCGGCCGGGAGAGGACGAGGCCCGCGCGGCGGCGCTGGTCGAGCTCATCGGCGGGCGGAAAAAGGGTGGATGACGCCGATAGGCTTGGCCCATGGCAGCCAACACCTACCTGACCGGGATCAAGCCCACCGGTGACTTCCACCTGGGCAACTACATCGGCGCGATCAAGCCGGCCCTCGCCGCCGCCGCGGCCGAGGCGTCCGAGACGTTCTACTTCATCGCGGACTACCACGCGCTCAACATCATCAAGGACGCGGACGAGCTCCGGCACAGTATCCGGTCGGGCGCTGCCACCTGGCTGGCCTGTGGGCTCGACCCCGAGCGCACCGTCATCTACCGCCAGTCCAGCATCCCCGAGACCTTCGAGCTCACCACCATCCTGAGCACCCTCACCCCCAAGGGGCTCATGAACCGCGCGCACGCCTACAAGGCCGCACGCGACCGCAACACCGAGGCCGGCAACACCGACCTCGACGCCGGGATCAACATGGGGCTGTACAACTACCCCATCCTCATGGCCGCCGACATCCTCATCATGGAGGGGGAGCGTGTCCCCGTCGGCCGTGACCAGTCCCAGCACATCGAGTACACCGCCGATCTGGCCGGATACTTCAACCACCGCTACGGGGACTCCTACGCTTTCCCGATCCCCAAGGGCGTCATCGACGACAGTGACGCGAGCATCCTGCCCGGCACCGACGGTCGCAAGATGAGCAAGTCCTACGACAACCACATTCCCCTCTTCCTGCCGGAGAAGAGGCTCCGCAAGGCCATCAACCGGATCCCCACCGACTCGACCCCCGTCGAGGACCCCAAGGACCCGGACTCCTCGATCCCCTTCCAGCTGCTCACCCACTTCGCCGACGCCGCCAAGGTCGCCGAGGTGCGGGAACGTCTGGAGGCCGGCGGTATGGGCTGGGGCGACCTCAAGAAGGAGTTGTTCGAGGCGGTGAACGCCGAGCTCGGCCCCAAGCGCGAGCGCTACGAGGAGCTCATGGCCTCCAAGACCGAACTCGACGAGATCCTCGACTCCGGCACCGAGCGCGCCCGCTCGCGGGCCCGCCGTGTGCTGAGCGACGTCCGCTCCGCCATCGGCATCGACTGATCACCCGGCCCGACCTCGACGAATATCGATGGCACCCTCCCCGGACCCTTCGTTAGGGTTCGGGGAATGGAACTCGGAGTCACCGCCCCGGAACGTCGGGGTCGGAGCACACTGGCCGACGGACGCTCTCTCGGATGGAGCGAGTGGGGCGCGCCAGACGGCGTGCCCGTCCTGCTGTGTCCGGGCGCGGCCACGAGCGGCCGTCTCGGATTCGGTACGCACCTGCTCGCCGAACTCGGTGTACGCCTGGTGGCCGTGGACCGGCCCGGACTGGGAGCCTCCTCCCCGCGGCCGGGGCGGAGCCTCGCCGACTTCGCCGACGACGTGCGCGAGCTCCGTTCCCTGCGCGACCTGAACGGTACGGCGGTCGTCGGGAACTCCCAGGGAGCACCGTTCGCCCTGGCCTGCGCGGCCTCGGGCGCGGCCGACGCGCTCGCCCTGGTCTCGGCCGCCGACGAGGTGGCCGCCCCCGTTTTCGCCGACGTGCTCCCCCCGGGGCCGCGCGACATGGTCGCCCTGGCCGCCTCCGCCCCCGACCGGGCCGAGGCGCTCTTCGCGGAGTTCGACCCCGCGGCCATGGAGGAGATGGTCCTGGCGGGAAGCGCCGAGTCCGACCGGGAGGTCTACGAGGCCCCGATGTTCGCCGACGCCTATCGGAGTGCGATGACCGAGGCTTTCGTCCAAGGCGGCGCGGGTTACGCGAGGGACACCGTGTTGGCCATGAGCCCCTGGAACCTGGACCTCTCCGCGATCACCGTCCCGGTCGACGTCTGGTACGGAGAGCAGGACGCGTCCCACTCCCCGGACCTCGGTGCGACGCTCACCGAGCGTGTACCCGGGGCCGTGCGCCATGTCGTTCCCGGGATCGGCGGCGCCGTCCTGTGGACCCACGCCGAGTCGATCCTGCGCACCCTGCTCGAACGGCGGGCCGCGTCCCGGGGATGACCCCGGGCGGTGGGACCACGAACGGCCGTGCCCCGAGGGACACGGCCGTTCACGAGGACGGGCTCCGCGCTCAGCCGACCGGCGGCCGGCCCTCCAGGGCCACGCCCGCGTCGCGCAGTCGCTCCAGCGCGGTCTCCACGCCGGCGCCGGACACCCCCGAGGTCAGCTCCAACAACACCCGGGTGCGGAAGCCCTCCTCGGCGGCGTCCATCGCGGTGGCACGTACACAGTGGTCCGTGGCGATCCCCACCACGTCCACCTCGTCCACGCCGTGGTCGCGCAACCACGCCGCCAGCGTCGTCTCGCCGTCCGAAGCGGTGCCCTCGAAACCGCTGTAGGCGGCCGAGTACATCCCCTTGCTGAAGACCTCCTCGGCCACCGAGGAGTCGAATTCGGGGTGGAACTCCGCCCCGGGGGTGCCCGCCTCACAGTGACGCGGCCAGCTGTCCACGAAGTCGGGGTTCTCGGAGAAGTGGTCCCCGGGGTCGATGTGGTGGTCGCGGGTGGCCACCACGTGGTCGTAGCCACCGGTGCGGGCGTACTCGGTGACGGCGGCCGCGGTGCGTGCTCCACCGTTCACCCCGAGGCTTCCCCCCTCACAGAAGTCGTTCTGTAGATCCACCACGATGAGTGCTCTGGTCATGTCGGGACACCTCGTCCTTCTCGGAACGTCGGTCTGTGGTTCACGGGTCAGAGGAAGATCGTCGGGAGGGCGGTGTCCCCTCGGGAGGTGCGCAGCGCCTCCTCGGGAAGCTCGGCCACGGTCGCGCGGTGACGCTCGCGGGCGTCCTGGACCGTCTCGCGCCCCACGATCTCGCCGTCGGCCACGAGAGGACGCAGCAGAGGTCGTCCTCCGACCACCCGGCCCGGGTCGTGGGGGTACACCTCCTCGGTCGTCGCGATCCCCTTCTCGTCCAGTCGGCGGACCGCCCACTTGCGACCGCCCCGGCTGGGCTTGCCGACCGAACGCTTCGCGACCGGCTCCAAGGGGGCGTCGTGGTCCAGGCCGCGCGCGCGTGCGACCAGCTTGTACACCAGGGACACGGTCGGCGCCCCGGAACCCGTCACCAGTGAAGTACCCACTCCGTAACCGTCCACGGGTGCCACCGCCAGGGCGCGGATCGAGTGTTCGTCCAGGTCGCCGGTGACCAGGATCCGGGTCTCGGTGGCGCCGAGACCGTCCAGTTGGGCACGGACCCGGGTGGCGGTCGTGGACAGGTCTCCGGAGTCGATGCGCACGGCGCCCAGGCCGGGGCCGGCCAGCTCCACCGCGTGTCGCACCGCCCGTTCGACGTCGTAGGTGTCCACGAGCAGGGTGGTCCCCGTGCCCATGGACTCCAGCTGGGTCTCGAAGGCGTGTCGTTCGCTGTCGTGCAGCAGGGTGAAGGCGTGCGCGGCCGTCCCGCCGGTCGGCACCCCGTAGGTGCGCCCCGCCTCCAGGTTGGAGGAGGTGGCGAACCCGGCCACGTAGGCGGCGCGGGCGGCGGCCACGGCGGAGCGCTCGTGGGTGCGGCGCGACCCCATCTCGATGAGGGGGCGGTCGCCCGCGGCCACCGACATCCGGCTGGCCGCGGAGGCGATCGCGCTGTCGTGGTTGTACACCGACAGCGCGAGTGTCTCCAGGATCACGGCTTCGGCGAAGGTGGCCTCCACCACAAGGATCGGTGATCCCGGGAAATAGGCATCGCCCTCGCCGTAGCCCCACACGTTCCCCGAGAAGCGGTACTCCGCGAGCCAGTTCAGGGTGGCCTCGTCCACGACCTCGTTCTCGGCCAGGAAGTCCAGTTCCTCCGGGCCGAAGCGGAAGCGCTCCAGTAGGTCCAGGAAGCGTCCGGTGCCCGCCACGACCCCGTATCGGCGGCCTTCCGGCAGGCGTCGGGCGAACATCTCGAACACCGACCGGCGTGCGGCGGCTCCGCTGTGGAGGGCCCCCTGGAGCATCGTCAGTTCGTAGTGGTCGGTGAGCAGCGCGCTGCTGCTGTCCTCGCTCATAGGGGCGAGCCTATGCGTTGCGGAGTGACGGTCGGCGGTCGCCCCACCAGGGTCGGGGCCCCGTCCGGAGGAGAGGCGGACGCAACAATACCCACTTGGTTGGTAGAAAAGAGTGCGCGGGTACCCTGGAGCCATGCTGAGGATTGACCGCTCGATCTACGACCAGATCGTCGCCCACGCCCGCCGCGATCACCCCGACGAGGCGTGCGGTGTCGTCGCCGGACCCGAGGGGTCCGACCGCCCGGAGCGGTTCATCGAGATGCTCAACGCCGAACGGTCGCCGACCTTCTACCGCTTCGATTCGCTCGAACAGCTCAAGGTCTGGCGCGGGATGGACGACCGCGACGAGGAACCCGTCGTGATCTACCACTCCCACACCGCGACCGAGGCCTATCCCTCGCGTACCGACATCTCCTACGCCTCCGAGCCCAACGCGCACTACGTCCTGGTCTCCACCAGGGAGGCCGACACCGTCGAGTTCCGCTCCTACCGGATCGTCGATGGCGAGGTCACCGAGGAGCCGGTGGAGATCGTCGGGACCGACGCCCGCCCGTAACGCCCCCGGCAGGTCCACCGCCCGGAATGACGGCGGTGGGACACCTGTTGGACATGAACGCACAACAACGACCGTCATACGGAGTCACCTTCATGGCCATCGAGGTCCGCATCCCCACCATCCTGCGCAACCTGACCGACGACGCCAAGGTCGTCGAGGGCAAGGGCGACACGCTCGCCGAGCTCTTCACCGACCTGGACAGCCGTTACCCCGGGATCGGCGCCCGCATCGTGGAGAACGGCAAGCTGCGCCGTTTCATCAACGTCTATCTCAACGACGAGGACGTCCGCTTCGTCGGTGGTCTGGAGGCCGAACTCAAGGACGGCGACAACGTGACCGTCCTGCCGGCGGTCGCCGGCGGAAGCCTCTAGGGACGCCATGCGCTACGACTCCCTACTCGACTCCCTCGGCGGCACACCGCTCGTCGGTCTGCCGCGGCTGTCACCCTCGCCCGAGGTCCGGCTGTGGGCGAAGCTGGAGGATCGCAACCCCACCGGTTCGATCAAGGACCGCGCCGCGTTCTTCATGATCGAGCAGGCGGAGAAGGACGGCCTGCTCTTTCCGGGGTGCACGATCCTGGAGCCGACGTCGGGGAACACCGGTATCTCCCTGGCCATGGTCGCCAAGCTGCGCGGCTACCGCATGGTCTGCGTGATGCCGGAGAACACCTCGGCCGAGCGTAAACAGCTCCTCGCCATGTGGGGCGCCGAGGTCCACTTCTCCGACGCGGCCGGCGGCTCCAACGAGGCCGTCCGCGTCGCCAAGGAGATGGCCGAGGCCCACCCCGACTGGGTGATGCTCTACCAGTACGGCAACCCGGCCAACGCCCGGGCCCACTACGAGACCACCGGGCCCGAGCTGCTGGCCGACCTCCCGGAGATCACCCACTTCGTGGCGGGGTTGGGCACCACGGGCACCCTCATGGGGGTGGGCCGCTACCTGCGCGAGCACAAGCCCGACGTGCGGATCGTGGCGGCCGAGCCCCGCTACGGCGAGCTGGTCTACGGTCTGCGCAACATCGACGAGGGGTTCGTTCCCGAGCTCTACGACGAGTCCCTGCTCACGACCCGTTTCTCCGTGCCCGCCGACGCCGCCCTCAAACGGACCCGGGAACTCCTGGATCAGGAGGGCATCTTCGCGGGGGTCTCCACCGGAGGAGCCCTGCACGCCGCTCTGGGGATGGCCCGCAAGGCGGAACGGGAGGGGCGCTCCGCCGACATCGCGTTCGTCATCGCCGACGCCGGATGGAAGTACCTGTCCACCGGCGCCTACGAGGGCACCCTCGAAGAGGCCGAGGAACGGCTGGAGGGGCAGCTCTGGGCCTGAGGCCGAGAGAGCACCCGACACGGGGCCGGTCGCGTCGCGCGACCGGCCTTCGTCGTGCCCGGAAGTCCCACGAGAGGTCTCGTTCACCCGAACCGGTCATGTCTGAGTGTGGGGGAGTGTCCTGAACTCGGACCAAGCAAAACGGTCATATGTGATCATTTGGTGTGAAAAATTCACACGTGATGCACGTCGCCTGAGATGCAGGACACATTTTGTACCACCCGGGCGGCCATTGGGGTACACCCGTAACAACGGGACATCCGCAGAACCAGCCGCCATCCGCCCTCCCCGAGCACTCCGACGGGGCCCGGAAGCAGCGCGGCCGACCGAGAAGGCGACGACGACGTGCGACTCACGATTATCGGGTCCTCCGGGAGCTTCCCCGGTCCGGACAGCCCGGCCTCCTGCTACCTGGTCGAGGTCGACGGTTTCCGGCTGCTGCTGGATCTGGGCAACGGAGCCCTGGGCGCCCTCCAACGTCATGTGGACCTCTACTCCGTCGACGCCGTCTACCTCAGCCACATGCACACCGACCACTGCGCCGACATGTGCGCCTACTGGGTCGCCCGCATGTACGCGCCCGACGGCACCAAACCGCGCATCCCCGTCTACGGGCCCCGAGGGGTGGCCGACCGCCTGGCCGAGATCTACGGCCTGGACCCCGAACCCGGGATGACCGAGGTCTTCGACTTTCACGAACTCACCCCGGGCGAATTCTCGATCGGTCCGATGACCGCGCGCGTGGACCGGGTCAACCACCCCGTCGACGCCTTCGGGATCCGCCTCGAACACGACGGCGTCAGCCTCGCCTACTCCGGCGACACCGGTTCCTGCGACTCCCTGGTCGCACTGGCCCGCGACGTCGACCTGTTCCTCTGCGAGGCCGCCTTCCACGACCATACGGAACACCCCAAGGACATGCACCTCACCGGGAGCGAGGCCGGCGAGCACGCGAACCGGGCCGGAGCGCGCAAGCTCCTGCTCACCCACCTGGTCCCGTGGAACGACGACGACATCACCCTGGCCGAGGCCCGCTCCACCTTCGACGGCGCCATCGAACTGGCGCGAGGCGGACAGGTGCACCGGGTCGGCGCCTGAGCGGCGCGGGCCCCGGTCCGGATATACGCTCGTACCCATGGCCCGACCTGACGGACGCGTTCCGACCCAACTCCGCCCTGTGAACATCACCCGCAACTGGCTCCGCCAGGCGGAAGGATCCGCACTCATCGAGTTCGGAGACACCCGAGTGCTCTGCGCCGCCACCGTCGAGGACGGTGTGCCCCGCTGGCGTCGAGGGACCGGCGAAGGGTGGGTCACCGCCGAATACGCGATGCTCCCGCGCGCCACCGACACCCGAGGCGCCCGAGAGTCGGTCCGCGGCAAGATCGGCGGCCGCACCCACGAGATCTCCCGACTCATCGGCCGTTCGCTGCGCGCCGTGGTCGACTTCAAGGCGATGGGCGAGCACACCATCACCCTCGACTGCGACGTGCTCCAGGCGGACGGCGGCACCCGTACGGCGGCGATCACCGGTGCCTACGTCGCCCTCGCCGACGCGATGAAGTACCTGCGCAAGAAGCGCAAGCTCAAGAACAACCCCCTCACCGGCTCGCTCTCCGCGGTGAGCGTCGGCGTCGTCCAGGGCCAGCCCCGGCTGGACCTGAACTACCTGGAGGACTCCGTCGCCGATACCGACATGAACGTCGTGATCACCGGGGACGGAAGGTTCATCGAGATCCAGGGCACCGCCGAGGGGCAGGGGGCGGCCTTCGACCGCGCCCTGCTCGACAAGCTCCTCGACCTGGCCACCACCGGGTGCGAGGAACTGTCCGGTATCCAGAAGAAGGCCCTGGCGGAGTAGGGGGAGAGACCGTGAAACTCGTCCTGGCCACGCGCAACGCCAAGAAGGTGCCGGAGATGCGCGCCATCCTCGCCGACGCGGGGGTGACGGCCGAGGTCCTGGCCTTGGACTCCTTTCCCGACGCGCCCGAGGTCCCCGAGACCGAGGCCACCTTCGTCGGCAACGCCCGGCTCAAGGCCCGGGCGATCGCCGCGCACACCGGGCTGCCGGCGGTCGCCGACGATTCCGGTCTGAGCGTCGACGAACTGCGGGGGATGCCCGGTGTCCTCTCCGCCCGCTGGGCGGGGCGCTTCGGTGAAGGGGACCAGGACCGGGCCAACCTGGACCTGGTGCTGGATCAGCTGGCCGACACCCCCGACGAGCGTCGAGGGGCGGAGTTCGTCTGCGCGGCCGTGCTGGTGATGCCCGACGGCACCGAGCGGGAGACCGAGGGCGTGCTCCGCGGGAGCCTGGTGAGGGAGCGTCGAGGAGAGAACGGGTTCGGCTACGACCCGGTCTTTGTCCCCGAAGGGGAGGAGCGCACCACCTCGGAGCTGTCCCCGGAGGAGAAGAACGCCATCAGCCACCGGGGGATCGCCTTCCGAGCACTCGCCCGTGAGCTGGCGACACTGGTCTGAATCGTTCCATCCGGGGGCGACGCGGAGCTCACTCCACGTCGCCCCCGGGGCGTTCCACGGTCCTGAGAAAAATCCGCCGGATCGTGTTTGACGGGTTCGCCGTCGGGCAGGATGACTGTCGAACGACCAGTGAGCGCATGCGACCTCGGTACTCGTGAGACCGGAGGAAGCGGGGGCGCCGTACCGCGTCAGCGCGCGGGACGTCCGGGCACGACGGGGTTCTCCTCCAGGGGTTCGGGCGGATTTGACGTCTCCGAACCGGTTGCCTAGACTCACCGAGTCGCTGCGGAACGGTGAGCGGTCTTCGATGATCGACTCGGACCCGGGCCGCGCTCTT
>NZ_ANAC01000030.1 GCF_000341225.1 Nocardiopsis alba DSM 43377 | reverse complement strand
CTGCCACGGTTTTTCTTGGAGAGAGGGCGAGGGTGCTCCCGTTTGGGGGTGTTCTCGTCCTTTCTTTTTTGTGTGTTGGGGGGTGCCTTGGGGTGCCCCCTTTTTTTGTGCCCGGAAGTTCCTTGTGAACGGTGCGGTGGGAGGCCTCGTTCAAGGGAGTGGGAGAATTCCGTCATGACGAAGACGATTCCCGCGGAGCTCCTGACCGCAGCCGAGGCGGCCAAGGGCTTCATGCCCACGGATGAGGGTCTGGCCCTGTACGAGACGGCCCTGGCCTACGCCGATCGCGGTCCCATCGTGGAGATCGGTACCTACTGTGGCAAGTCCACGGTCTTCCTCGGCGCCGCCGCCCGGGTGAGCGGTGCCAAGGTCGTCACGGTCGACCACCATCGGGGCTCGGAGGAGCACCAGGAGGGCTGGGAGTACCACGACCCCACCCTCATCGACCCGGTGACGAAGAGGTTCGACACCCTCCCGCACTTTCGGCGGACCATCACCGAGGCGGGGCTGGACGACGAGGTCATCGCGATCGCGGGCGCCTCGGTGGCGGTGGCCGCGATCTGGGGCACCGAGCTCGGGATGCTGTTCATCGACGGTGGTCACAGCGAGGAGGCCGCCCAGAACGACTACGAGGGTTGGACCCCGCACATCGCGATCGGAGGGGCCCTGGTCATCCACGACGTCTTTCCCGACCCCGCGGACGGCGGTCGCCCTCCGTACAACATCTACCGCCGGGCCTTGGACAGTGGGCGTTTCGAGGAGGTGCGCGTGGTCGGTTCCATGCGTGTCCTCGAACGCACTTCCTGATTCCGAGGATCTTCGGGGCTCGTCTCCCGGGCCCCGTTCCCCTTGGTGTGGATCACAGGGTGATGAGTACGTCACGCAGAACACGCCGGGTAAGGGTAAGCCTTGGGTAAGAAGTCACCGCGCGGTTACGGATTCGACCTTAGCGCGGTTACGGGCGGGTATCGTGGCGGTGAGGGTGGAGCGATGGTGGCGATTTTCCCCGGAATACCGCTTCAGACCTGACTCGAACTGAACGATCAGGGGCACTCGCGCGTCGAATAGCAGGACGGCACAGTGCCGGACGTGATTTGCCATGGGGGCGGGGAGCTGAGCGAGAGCACACGCGGCAACGACGGGACGGATGGACAGCGTCCCGAGTCGAACACGCCGGAGACGAAAGACACCTCTACCGAGGAACTGTCCAATCAGACGACACCCCGGAGTGACCTACCCGCTACCGATGAGAATCAATCCGATGGGAACTCATCCGTAGAGGAGGACTCGGGGGGCGGGGAGACGCCCGAACCCGAATTCATCGCGGGTGCCTCCGCGTTCAAGACCAGTGGCACCTTCTTCCGCGACCGGGTGGCGCAGACCCTCGCGGAACAGGGTTTCGAACTAGGGGGAGAATCGACGGAAGAGGCCTCCGGGGATTCCAAGGGGGCGTCCGCCGAGGACGAGACCGACACGAGCGACCGGACCGACGAGGCCGGGAACGACGACACCGACACGACCACCTCCTCCGCCCCCTCCGTGGAGGAGGCCGACGGCGTGTCCGACGGGTCGGCCCTCGACGGCGAGCCCACTACTTCGAAGGGCGAGCCCGACGAGGACCCGGAGAAGTCCTCCGCGAGTGGCTCCGGGGCATCGGAGACGGCCTCCGCGGCCGACGACGAGGATCCCTCGTCCTCGGCTGATGATGAGAGCCCCCAGGGGGACCCGGAGCCCTCCGGGACGCAGACCTCGGAACCGGTGTCGGCGGAGGAACCGGGAAGACCCGAGGACCGGAGCGCGGAATCGGCGGACGCCGTCGCCTCCGCGGCCTCGGTGAACACGGACGAGGGGGCGGAGGCCTCCGAGAAGGACACGGAGCCGGCCGAGGCCGACGCCGGTCCGAACACTCTTCCCTTCACCCCTCCGAAGAAGGACTCCGAGCAGGAGGCCCCGCGGACCGAGGCCATGCCGGTGGGAGGTCCGCTCACGGACCGGGCCTCCGGTGAGGAAGGGGGCGGCACCGAGCCGTCCACCCCCGCCGAGACCGAGGACACGGGCCCTGGGGAGTCCGAGACGAATTCCGAGGCGGATGGCGACGGATCCCTGTGGCCGAAGCCTCGACGTCTGTCCGATTACGTGTCGGAGGAGGAGTCCAAGGGCGACGGCGATGCCACGAGCGTGGTGGGTGCCGTCGCCGGAGCCGCGGGGGCCGCGGGTGTGGCCGGGGCCGCCGCCGGCGGCGGCGCGGGCACGGGTGGACCCGGTGGGCCCGATGATCCGAAGGACGGCCCTGAAGGCTCGCAGGGGTCGGGCGGCGGAAAGAACGGCAAGAAGAAGGGGAAGGGCGCGAAGAAGCCGCTGTGGTGGCGGATTCTGCGGGTCGTCCTCATCGTGATCGGTCTGATGATCGTGACCGGTTGCGGTGTGTTCGCCTTCTTCTACATGACCGTGGAGGTCCCGGACGCGGCCAAGGCCGACGCCGTGGAGCAGGGCTCGACCTTCTACTTCTCCGATGGGGAGACCGAGTTCGCCTACCGGGGTACCGACCGTGAGGTGATCGACTACGACCGGATGGTCGCCGGTGGCGACCACGTCGTCGAGGCGGTCATCTCCGCCGAGGACCGCGGTTTCTGGGACGAGCCCGGTGTCTCGCTGAGCGGCACCATGCGTGCGGTGTGGTCGACGGTCAGCGGTGAGCAGGTCCAGGGCGGCTCGACCGTCACCCAGCAGATGGTGCGCAACTACTACGAAGGGGTGTCGCTGGAGCAGACCGTGTCCCGCAAGGTCCAGGAGATCATCATCGCGATCAAGGTGGACCAGAGCGAGGACAAGGAGTGGGTGATGGAGCAGTACCTCAACACCATCTACTTCGGTCGTCAGGCCTACGGTGTCCAGGCCGCCGCTCAGGCGTACTACCACAAGGACGTCGAGGAGATCACCCCCGGCGAGGCGGCCTTCCTGGCCGCGGCCATTCAGCAGCCGACCCGTTTCGGCTACGCCGACGTCGAGACCACGCCGGCGATGGAGAACCGTTGGCAGTACGTCGTCGACGGCATGGTCACCACCGGGGCGATCACCCAGGAGGAGGCCGACGAGATGGAGTTCCCGGCCCCCGAGCCGGAGCGCTCCATGACCGGCGCCGACGTGTCCGGTTACAACGGCTACATGCTCCAGGAGGCGATGAACGAGCTGAACCGGCTCGGCTACACCGAGGACCACGTCAACCGTCAGGGCTACAAGATCGTCACGACCTTCGACGAGGACATGATGGACGCGGCCTACGAGACGGTCGAGGAGATGGTTCCTCAGGAGAACCTCCCCGAGGGCGTGAACATCGGGGTGAGCACCATCGATCCGGCGACCGGTGAGGTCGTGGCCTTCTACGGTGGGCACGACTACATCGAGAACCAGTACGACAGCTCCTTCCTGGGCGCCGCGCAGGCCGGTTCGGCGTTCAAGCCCTACGTGCTGGCCACCGCCCTGGAGCAGGGTTATGGGCTCAACTCCACGGTGGACGGTCGTGGGCCGCGCGACATCCAGGGGTCCCGGGTGCAGAACGCGGGCAACTCTCCGGGTGGCGTCATGACGCTGACCCAGGCGACCCAGGTCTCCAACAACCTGGGCTTCGTGGAGTTGGCGCAGGAGGTCGGGTTCGAGGAGATCCGTCAGACCGCCTACGACGTGGGTCTGCCCGAGGGCAGCATCGACGACAACCAGCTCGTGCCGGTCATGCCGTTGGGCGCGACCAGCGTCCGTCCGATCGACCAGGCCAGTGGGTTCGCGACCTTCGCCAACGGTGGCGTGCACATGGAGGCGCACGTCATCCGGGAGATCGTCAACCAGGACGGGGAGAACGAGCGTCCCGAGGTGGAGGGCGAGCGGGCCCTGAAGGACTCCACCGCGGCGGACGTCACCTACGCCCTGGAGCAGGTCGTCAACAGCGGTACCGGTACGGCCGCGCGGCTGTGGGACCACCCGGTCGCGGGTAAGACCGGTACGACCGACGGCAGCGTGGCGGCGTGGTTCGTGGGGTACACCCCGCAGTTGTCCACGGCGGTGGGTGTCTACAGCGGGAACAACGAGAGTTTCAGTATCCCGGGGCACAACATCTCCGGTGGTGGACTGCCCGCCACGATGTGGAACCGCTACATGACCCGGGCGATGGAGGGGTACGAGCGCGGATCCTTCCCGAGCCCGGAGTTCAGCGGGAACACGGAGAACTGGGCGCCGGACCCGGCCACCCAGCAGCCGCAGGAACCTCAGGAACCGCAAGAGCCTCAGGAACCGCAGGAGCCTCAGGAACCGCAAGAGCCTCAGGAACCGCAGGAGCCTCAGGAGCCGATCGAACCGCCGACCGAGCCGCAGGAGCCGGACTGGCCGCCGCCGGACGAGCCGGAGACGGGTTTCCCCGATATCCCGCCCGGTCGAGGTGAGGAAGGCCCCTGATCCAGGGGTGATGACCACGAAGGGCCCCGTACCGCCTGGTACGGGGCCCTTCGTGGTGTCGCGAGACGGGTTCGTGCCTCAGGCGGCGTCCGGTGCCCGGTCCCATCCATGCAGGAAGACCCGGGATCCCGGTGTGGTGCCGGTGAGGGCGTCCACGGCCAGGATGACGGCGGCCGAGGTCCAGGTGCTGCGCTCCACCGGCCATCGGACCTGTTCGGCGAACTGGTAGCCGGTCCAGTAGACGCCGTCATCGGCGTCGCGCAGGTGTTGTACGTCCCGGAGGATCCGAATCCCCTGGTCGATCTCTCCCATGGCGGCCAGGGCCAGGACGAGTTCGGAGGACTCGGCGGCGGTCACCCAGGGCTGGTCGCTCACGCAGCGCACCCCCAGGCCGGGGACGACGAAGGTGTCCCAGCGTTCGGCGATGCGCTCCTTGGCGGCCTCCCCGCGTACGGCGCCGCCCAGGATCGGGTAGAACCAGTCCATCGAGAAGCGGCCGCGGTCGGAGAACAGGTCCTCGCGCTCGTTGATGAGCAGTGAGAGCCGGTCGGCGGCCGTCCGCCATTCGGGGCGCTCCCGGCCCAGTCGTGCCCCCAGCGCGGTTCCGCAGCGGAGCGCGTGGTGGACGCTGGCGCACACCGTGAGCAGGGAGTGGTCGCCGGGGGAGCCGTCCTCGGAGCGGGCCCAGAGGATCTCCCCGTGCTCGCCTCGCAGCCCCAGGACGAACTCCAGTCCGCTCTCCACCACCGGCCACATTCGTTCGGCGAAGGCGGTGTCGCCGGTGGTGAGCAGGTGGTGGAACACGCCCACGGCGGGGTAGGCGGCGTGGTTGGCCTCGCGCAGCCGGGTGACGGGGACGCCCTGGCGGAACTTGGCGGGCCAGCCGCCGTCGGGGTGACGGCAGGTGTCCAGCCACAGGTAGGCGCGTCGGGCGGCCTCGGCGTGCTCGGGGTGGAGCAGTCCGGTCACGGTCAGGGCCATGGCGCACTCCACGTGGTCCCACACGTCGGTGTGCCCGCCGGGGAACCAGGGGATGGCGCCTTCGGGCTCTTGGGCGCGGGCCAGGTAGTCCGCGTTCCGGTGGAGCTGTTCGGCGCGCAGGACCCCGGGGAGGTGGAGGGGTGTGGAGGCCGGCGGGGCGGGCACGGCGGACATCAGGAGGCCGCGTCGGTGAGCGGCTTGCGGACGTACACGACGACGCTCTTGCCGATGACCGGGTTGAGGAGCCGCTCGGCCACCCGGGTCACCTTGGGGGCCTGGAGCATGTCCCAGACCAGCAGGTCGTGGTAGGCCTTGGCCAGCGGGTGGTCGTTGTTGTCGGTGCCGACCGCGCACTTGATCCACCAGTAGGGGGAGTGGAGGGCGTGGGCGTGGTGGTGGGGGCCGATCTCGAAGCCGGTGGCCTTGAGCTTGGCCTCCAGTTCGGCACGCGTGTAGATGCGGATGTGGCCGCCCTCGTTGGTGTGGTACTCCTCCGAGAGGGCCCAGCAGAGGCGTTCGGGCAGGAAGCCGGGGACCGTGACGGCGGCGATGCCTCCGGGCTTGAGGACCCGGTACAGCTCCTTCATGGCGGCGGTGTCGTGCGGGATGTGCTCGAAGATCTCCGCGGCCACGACACGGTCGAAGTGGTCGTTGTCGAAAGGCATGTCGAGGGCGTCGCCCTTGACGGTCTCGGCGGAGGCGGCCTCGGGGGCCTCTCCCTCGTGACGCATGGCGGCGAACATGGTCTCGACCTCGGCGAGGTCGCTCACGTTCTGGTCGAAGGCGACCACGTCGGCGCCGCGGCGGTAGATCTCGAAGGCGTGGCGGCCGCCGCCGCAGCCCAGGTCGAGGACGCGGTGGCCCGGACCGACGGGGAACAGGTTGAAGTCGACGGTGATCAGTGGAGGCTCCCTAGGGACGATGCTGTGGGATGTGGTGTGCGAGGCCGGTCGGGTCAGGCGCCGTTGGCGCGGGCCCGCTCGGGCGCGGGCGTACGGTCGTCCTCGGCGTGGGCCTCGGTGCCCTTGACGGCGTCGATGGTGGTGGCGTAGCGGCGCGCGGTCAGTTCGGCCACGGCCTTCCAGGTGAAGCGTTCCTGGACGCGGCGCCAGGCGGCGGCGCTCATGCGTTCGCGTTCGGCGTCGTCGTCGAACAGCGCGGCGAGTTCGTCGGCCAGTCGTTCGGGGTCGCCCGGGGGGATGAGGCGGCCGGCGTCACCGTCGGTGCCGACGACCTCGGGGAGGGCGCCCGCGTGGCTGGCGATCAGCGGGGTGCCGCAGGCCATGGCCTCCACGGCGGGGAGCGAGAAGCCCTCGTAGAAGGAGGGGACGACGGCGATCTGCGCGCCGGAGATGAGGCGTCCCAGTTCCTCGTCGTCGATGCCGCTGACGAACTCCACGCGATCGCGTAGGCCGAGTTCGTCGACGAGGAGGTCGGTGGGGCCGCCGGGGCGGGGCCTGCTGACGATCGTGAGGGAGACGTCGCGTTCGGCGGCCAGTCGGGCGGCGGCGCGCAACAGGACGCCCACGCCCTTGAGGGGGCTGTCGGCGCTGGCGGTGCACACGATGCGTCCGGGGACGCGTTCCACGTCGGGACGGGGGTGGAAGTGGCGGGTGTCCACGCCCAGGGGGGTGACCTCCATGGCCTCGGGGGCGACGCCGAACTCGCGTGCGATGTCGTCGGCGGAGGAGCGGGAGGGGACCAGGATCGGGTCGAGCCTGCGGGCGACCTTGGCCTGCATCTTGACGAACCCGTACCAGCGGCGTTTGGAGAGTTTCTGGAGCCCCTTGGCCTCGTCGAGTTCGATGCGGCGGTCGACGCTGATGGGGTGGTGGATGGTGGTGACCAGGGGGATGCCGGCGGATTTGATGCCGAGGAGTCCCCAGCCCAGGGTCTGGTTGTCGTGGACGACGTCGAATTCGCCGAGGCGGCGGCGCAGTTCGCGGTTGGCGCGCAGGGAGTAGGTGAGGGGTTCGGGGAATCCGGCGGTCCACATGGTGGCGACCTCCAGGACGTCGATCCAGTCGCGCCACTCGCGTACGGGCGGGGCGACGAAGGGGGCGGCGTCGTTGTAGAGGTCCAGGGAGGGGATCTTCTCCAGGGTGACGCCCTCGTCCAGGACGGGGTAGGGCTGTCCGGAGAACACGGTGACCTGGTGGCCGAGGGCGGCCAGTTCACGGGAGAGGTGGCGTACGTACACGCCTTGGCCGCCCACGTGCTGCTTGCTCCGGTAGGACAGGAGTGCGACGCGCAGGGGGCGGTCGCCGGACGGCCGTGGGGTCGGTCCCGTGCTTGTGCCCGACTGGGTCAAGAGTCCACCTCTTCGTTGGGTCGCGTGCCCGTGCGCCGTCGTGTGCCGCCGGTGTTCCGGACCCCGGTGGGCGCTGTCGCGTGGGCGATCGTGGTCGCCGCCGGGCCGTGTGGGCGTACCCCATATGTTACTCGTGAGTTCATTCGGGGGCGGCGTCGGGCTTCGGGTCCAGGGAATCCTATTCGGGGCGATGCGATCGATCGACGGCGACCCATCGGGGCAGGTCCATCGGGCCCTTTCGAGTGGCCAGGTTCCTCTCCTCCAGGGTGCGCAGGTGCGCGGCGGTCTCGGAGGCGGCCATGTGGCGGGCCGTGATCCGCATGTGTTCCCAGGGGCGGCGCCATTCCAGCCGGGAGGTGAGTTCCCACAGTGTGGTGGGGCCCTGGGAGAGAAGGGCCGCCATGGCCGTCAGTCGTTCCTCGTGGTGGGAGACGATCCGCCGGGTGCGTCCGGGCAGGTCGGTGAAGCGGGTCTCGTGTGAGGGAAGACATAGCAGTCGGTCGGCGTCGGGGAGGTCTCCGATCCCGGCCTGTGCGGTCAGGAAGTCGCCGAGCGGGTCGCCTTCGGGGGAGTCGAGGGGGAACTGGCCCACGTGGGGGGTGATGCGGGGCAGGACGTGGTCGCCGGTGAACAGCAGTGCCCGGTCGGGGAGATGCAGGCACAGGTGTCCGGGGGTGTGACCCGGGGTCCATACGGCGCGCAGGTCCAGGCCGGTGACGGGAACGCGCTCGCCGTCGTTCAGGGCCAGGTCCGGTCGGGCCGGGGGTCGAAAGACGGTGGGGGAGGCCCGGAAGGCCTCGATGTCCTCGTCGGGGAAGCCCGCGCGTGTCATCTGTGCGATCACGGAGGCGGCGCGTTCTCGTGGGTCGTGTTCGGAGAGTCGGTCGAGGACGTCGATGTCGCGCGGGTGCATGGCGATCCAGGCGCCGGAGGCCTCGCGCAGTCGGCCGGTGAGACCGGAGTGGTCGTTGTGGAAGTGGGTGATGACGGCGCCGACGACCCGGTCGACGGTGTGCCCGGCCTTCCCCAGACCGGAGACCAGAGCGTCCCAGGAGGTGTCGTGGTTCCATCCGGTGTCGATGAGGACGGGCCCCTCGGGGGTGGGGAGGGCGTAGACGTGGGTGAAGCCGATCGGGTTGTCGGGGACGGGCACGGGGATGCTCCACAGCCCTTCGCCCAAGTCCTCCGGTGGGGGAACGTCGCGCATCCCGGGTCGACCTCTCCATCGAAAACCGAATCTGATTCTATTCTAGGGAGGGGCCGTGCGAGAGGAAGGGGAGGGGTGGCAAAGCGGTGCGAACGGGTTCCAGACCCTTCGGCCCAGGCAAATAGAACGTATTCTACTCAGGTCGGGCGGGTGATCCGAAAGCCCGGGCCAAGACCTCGTATTGCCTTTGCCACGTCGGGCGATGAGGCGCGGATCATGGGTTCGAAGCACTGCGAGCGAGGGAAGCCGTTAGATAACGTGTTCTCATGAAGGCCGGTGGTGGTGTGCCGGCCCCGATGAGCCGACCCTCGATCCGCGGCCACCGGAAGGTGCCCGGACCGACGACGAAGGGGAGAGACCCAGTGGCGGTGCCTGCACCGATCGGAACGATGACGAGGAATCAGACCCAGCGTCGTCGGCGCATCGTCCAGACCGCGGCCGCTCTGGCGGTCCGCGGAGGCGTCGAGGCCATGCAGATGCGCTCGGTGGCCGAGCGCGCCGGGGTCGCCCTGGGCACCCTGTACCGGTACTTCCCCTCCAAGATGGATCTCGTCGTGGCCGTGGTCACCGAGGAGCTCGACCTCCTGGAGGGCGGCATCGTCCGTCGTCCGCCCACCTCCGACACCGCCTCCGGCCGCGCGGTCGACGTCCTGCTGCGCGCCACCCGCGGCCTCATGCGCGAGCCCGAACTCGCCGACGCGCTGGTCCGATCCCTGATCATGGCCGAGGTCAAGATCGAGCTGGACGTGCGCATCACCGACCTGGTGTGGCGGGTCGCCACGGGGGACCTGGAGGCCGCCGAGGAGATCGACGCGCGGGAGGAGGTCGAGGTGGACCGGGAGAGCATCGGATACGTCCTGGCCGGCTCCCTGACCAGCGTGTGGATCTTCGAGTTGGTGGAGGTGCTCAAGGGGCGCCGCGACATCGACGAGGTCGAACGGCGTCTGCACGTGGCCGCGGAGCGGCTGCTCTCCTCCTTCTGAGACGCGGCCCCGGTCAGCCGCCGCCGAACAACAGCCCGAGCAGGCCGTCGAGGAAACCGCCCGTACCGTTCACGGGCGTCTCCTCTCCCGGTTCCTCCTCGGGATCCTCCTCCACCGGCTCCTCGTTCGAGGGTGGCCGCTCCTCGTCCTCGTCGGCGGGGGGCGGGTTCGGCGCGGGGACGTCCGGTGGTGTGCCGGGGGTCCGGCCCGGGGCGGGCTCCGTTCCCTCCTCCGGGTGGTCCTCGCCCTCCTCGAGTGGCTCGTCGGGGTCGGCCCCGGTTCCGGCGGGTTCGTCGGGCGGGAGCGTCGAGGAGCGCTCCGGGTCCGTGCCCGCGTCGGGCGCCCCGCCGGGGCGACCGTCGGAGGCGGTGGAGAGCGCCTCCACCTCGCCGCTCTCACTGTTCGGCGGGGAACCGTCGGGCCCGGCGTCGATCAGTGTCCGGGGCGCGCCCATGGCACCCGCCCACCACCACAGCAGCAGGACGATCACGACCATGGCCAGACCGGAGACGGCGGGCAGCGGCCACCGCCGTCGCTCGGCCAGGAGATCGGACGCCGGGTCGTGGTCGGGACCCGGGAGCAGGGAGCGGGTGCCCTCGTAGGCGGGATGGTCCCGCGTGGTCAGTCGATCCTCGGGCAGGGCCTTGGGAGAGACCGGGACGTTCGGCGCCGGCTCCGCGATGAGGGCTTCGGCGGGGGCCTCGCCGTCGGTGCGGGCTCTGTGCACGGGGTAGCCGTCCGCGGCCAGTGGACGCATGAGCGCGGCGACCCGTCGTCGTTCGGCGGCGGCCTCGGAGGTGGGGGAGCCGCAGACGTCCAGGACGCGTTCGCGCAGTCCGGGCGGCGGGCCCGGCGGGCACAACAGGGACAGGGCCTCGGTGACCCCTTCCACCTGGGCGCGCCAGAGTGGGCCGTTCGGTTCGGGGTCCTCTCCGTCGGCGGGCTCGGGTGCGGTTCCGGAGCCCTGGTGGAGTTCCTCGGCGGCGCGGCGGATCGCCGTGCGGGACAGCTCGCCGCAGATGCCGGGCTCCAGATCCAGGATCCGCGCGATCGCCGAGGTGGGCAGGGAATGGCGCAGGGTCAGTTCGACCAGCTCGCGTTGGCTGGCGGGCAGTCGGGAGAACATGCGGGCCACCGGCTCCTCGGCGGCGACGGTGGCCAGTCCGGTGTAGGGGTGGGTCCGGCCCAGACCACGACGCTGGCAGGCCGAGCGGACCAGGGCGTAGAGCCAGGGGCCCGGGTCGTCGGGGTCGGTGAGCGAGGAGAAGGAGACCACTCCGGCGACGAGTCCCTCGTACACGGACTCGGCGACGGGGTCCTCCGATCCTCCGGAGCCTCCGTCGCCGAGCAGGGACCACGCGTACCGGTACAGCGCGGGGGCGTGGGCATCGTGAAGAGCCTCGGCCGACACCGCCGTTGGTTCGTCTCTTTCGTCGCCCCTGGTCACGATTCTCCCCCTGCCGTCTGTGGTGACGCTAGCGACAGGGGGAGCGTGGTGCGCGGGAATCGAGCACCTGTGTCCTGAAGGTGAGACTTCTGTTACCGGTATCGGGTCGAGAGGGTCATTCTCCGCCGCGCGAGGGCTGACCGATCGCGATCATCCGCTCCACCGAACGACGCGCGCGCTCGGAGGTCTCGGCGTCGACCGTGATCTCGGTGGTGCCGTGGCGCAGCGACCCCAGGAGCTTGTCGGCGTCGATCATCTTCATGTAGTGGCACTCGGCGCGGGAGTTGACCGCCTCGAACCGGGTGTTCGGGTTGGCGTTGCGCAGCTGGTGCAGCATGCCGGTCTCGGTGGCGATGAGCACCTTGGAGGCGCTGGTCTTCTCCGCGGCGCTGAGCATGCCGCCGGTGGAGAGCACCTTGACCCGGTCCTCGGGGACCGCGCCGCTGCCGACCAGGTAGAGGGCGGAGGTGGCGCAGCCGCACTCGGGGTGCACGTACACCTCGGCGTCGGGCTCGGACTCCACGCGTTCGCGCAGGGTGTGGCCGTCGATGCCGGCGTGCACGTGGCACTCGCCCATCCAGACGTGGATGTTCTCGCGGCCGGTGACCCGCTTGACGTGGGCACCCAGGAACTGGTCCGGAAGGAAGAGGATCTCCTTGTCCTCCGGGATGGAGCGGATGACGTCGGCGGCGTTGGAGGAGGTGCAGCAGATGTCGGTCTCGGCCTTGACCGCCGCGGTGGTGTTGACGTAGGCCACCACGACCGCGTCGGGGTGCTGGGCCTTCCAGTTCCGCACGTCCTCGGCGGTGATGGTGTCGGCCAGCGAGCAGCCCGCGTTCGGATCGGGCAGCAGGATGGTCTTCTCGGGTGCGAGGATCTTGGCGGTCTCGGCCATGAAGTGCACGCCGCAGAAGACGATCGTGCTCGCCTCGACCGTGGCGGCCAGGCGGGACAGGGCCAGGGAGTCACCGGTGTGGTGGGCCACGTCCTGGATTTCCGGACGCTGGTAGTTGTGCGCGAGGATGACAGCGTCGCGTTCGTCCGCCAGGCGGCGGACCTCGGCGGCCCACTCCTGCCTGGTCATGGTGTCCGCCGTCGCGGTGACCGATGCCATGTCCGACTACTTCCTTGAGGCTGTGGACGCGGCTTACGGGCGCCGCGCCCTGGGAGACCGGTGCGCGAGACCAGGTTTTCGTCTGGCAGGCACAAACCTGCTGAAGCTTAACATGGCATGGAACGGAAGGGACAGGGTGGACATCTCGGAGGTAAACGGGCCGGCCGCCGCGGTAGGAGCGGCCACGAACGACTCCGGAGGCGGAGGAGGTTCGCTCGCGGCGCACGAGGCGCTCGCCGTCGTCCTCCAGATCCGCGCGGGGGAGCTGTGCGTCCTCCTGTGGCGCCGGGCCCTACCGCCCTTCGAGGGGGCCTGGGCCCTGCCCGGAGGGCGACTCGGCGCGTGCGAGAGCCTGGGCTCCTCGATCCGGCGTCAACTCGCCCAGAAGGTCGACGTCCGCGACCTGAACCATCTCGAACAACTGGAGACCCGCAGCGACCCCGACCGCGATCCCCAGCGGCGCACCCTCGCCACCGCCTACCTGGGGCTGGTCCCCGCGCACATCGACCCCGTGGTGCCCGACGACACCGGCTGGCACCCCGCCGCCGATCTGCCTCCGATGGCCTTCGACCACGCCACCTTCGTCCGCTCCGGACGGAGGCGCCTTCGCGCCAAGCTCAGTTACACCAACGTCGGTTTCGCGCTGGCCCCGCCCGAATTCACCATGTCCGAGCTGTCCGGCTACTACCGGGCGGCCCTCGGACACGACGTGGCCGCCACCAATCTGCGCCGCGTCCTGATTCGGCGGGGGCAGATCGAGGAGACCGGTCGCTCCGTGCCCTCGGGGCGCTCCGGTGGGCGGCCCGCCGCGCTCTTCCGCTTTCGGGCGAGGGAACTGGAGATCACGGACGCCTTCGCCGTCCTGCGCCCCCCGAACTGAGGTCGCGGGCGCACGGCGGGGCGCTCGTCACACCCGCGCGGATGGGGCGCTCGTGCGGAGGAACCGGAAGAGGGCGCTGTGTAAACTCCCTAATCGTGGCAATTCGTACTGTGGTGTTCGACGTCGGAGAGACGCTGGTCGACGAGACGCGCATCTTCGCGCGCTGGGCCGACCGTTTCGCGATCCCGCACATGGCGTTCTTCGGCACCATCGGTGGCGTCATCGCCACCGGAGGCACCCTCACCGACGGGTTCCGGCTCCTGGTCCCCGGCTTCGACCTGGAGTCGGAGAGCGCCCGTTGGCGCGCGGAGGAGCCCGACGGTGAACGCGAGCACTTCGGCGAGTCCGATCTGTACCCCGATGTGCGTCCCGCCTTCGCCGCGATGCGTGAGGCCGGTCTGACCCTCCTCATCGCGGGCAACCAGCCGGTCGAGGCCGGTCCGAAGCTGGAGTCGATGAACCTCGGCGTCGCCGGCATCGGCATCTCCGACACGTGGGGCGTGGCCAAGCCCGCCTCCGGGTTCTTCGATCGGACCCTCGAACTGGCGGTCGAGCACACGCCCGGGATCTCCGCGGAGGAGATCCTCTACGTCGGCGACCGTGTCGACAACGACGTCCTGCCCGCTCGGGCCGCCGGCATGAGCGCCGCCCTGTTGCGTCGTGGGATCTACGGTTACCGTCACGCGGCCTTCCCGGAGGCGGAGAAGGCCGACGTGATCGTGGACGATCTGCACCGTCTCGCCGCATGGGCGATCTCTCGGAGCGCGGCCTGAGGTGCCGCCCCGCCCCATGCGGCGCGCGCCCTCGCGAACATATTCCCTACTTATAATGTAGGAAATGGTGGACGGTCCCATCACGGACCGCGTCGTAACGGTTTGTCCATCGCATGCTCGGGTAACGTCGCAACGGTCTCCGGCCGCCCGACGTTCCCGGACCCCGTAACCCGGGCGATCACCGCACCATCCGCCCCCGAAGGAGAGCCCGATGATCACGTTCGAGGGCGCCGCCAAGATCTACCCCGACGGAACCGTCGCCGTCGCCGGCCTG
The DNA here is from genome assembly GCF_000341225.1 of Nocardiopsis alba DSM 43377. Lineage (GTDB taxonomy): Bacteria > Actinomycetota > Actinomycetes > Streptosporangiales > Streptosporangiaceae > Nocardiopsis > Nocardiopsis alba. The sequence continues at coordinate 55,077 of NZ_ANAC01000030.1, read as the reverse complement.
GACCTGACCGTCGAGACCGGACGGACGACGGTCTTCGTGGGGCCCTCCGGTAGTGGCAAGACCACCTCTTTGCGGATGATCAACCGCATGGTCGAGCCCACGCACGGCACCATCCGCATCGACGGCGCCGACATCCGAGACCAGGACCCCGCCCTGCTGCGCCGCTCCATCGGCTACGTCATCCAGCAGGCCGGACTCTTCCCGCACCGCACCATCCTGGACAACATCGCCACCGTCCCCCTGCTCCTGGGATGGAACCGCCGCAAGGCGCGGGCCCGCGCCGCCGAACTCATGGAACTGGTCGGGCTGGAGGTCTCCCAGGCCAAGCGCTACCCCCACCAACTCTCCGGCGGGCAACAACAACGGGTCGGGGTCGCCCGGGCGCTGGCCGCCGACCCCCCGGTCCTGCTCATGGACGAACCCTTCAGCGCGGTCGACCCCGTCGTACGCGCCGGACTCCAGGAGGAGCTGCTGCGCCTCCAACAGGAACTGCACAAGACCATCGTGTTCGTCACCCACGACATCGACGAGGCGGTGCGACTGGGCGACCGGATCGCGGTCTTCCGACCCGGCGGCGAGCTCGCCCAGTACGACGCGCCCGAACACCTCCTGGCCCGCCCCGTGGACGACTTCGTGGAGTCCTTCGTGGGTTACGACCGAGGGGTGCGCCGCCTGTCCTTCTTCCCCGCGCGGCAGCTCTCACTACGTCAGGACGTCGTCTTCGACACCGAGGACCGGGTCGAACGGGCCCGCGACGTGGTCGAGGGCGACGGTGAGCCCTGGGTGCTCGTCGTCGACGAGAACCGCGCGCCCCTGGGATGGGTCGACGCCGCCCAGCTCATCGACAAGCCCGCCGGCCTCACACTCGGAACGCTGGAGATGGCCCCCTACGGGCACACCTTCGACGTGGCCACCGATTCGCTGCGCGCCGCGCTGGACGCGGCCGTGCTCTCCCCGGCGGGACGCGCCGTGGGCGTCGACGACGAGGGCGCCGTCCTCGGAGTGGTCTCCCAAGAGGACCTGGGCGCCGCGATCTGGTCGGTGTCCGAGTGATCGCCGCGGACGCGTCCGGGGGAGCGGGAGTCCTCGACTGGGTGCTGAGAGTGGTCGACTGGGCGGTGGCCGACTGGAGCCACCCGGGCGACCCGAACCGCGGCATCCTGCCCCGACTACTGGAGCACATGCGGCTCGCCTACGGGTCCATTCTCATCGGGCTGATCATCGCGCTGCCGCTGGGGCTGGCCTGCGTGCGCTGGAGACCGGTCTACCCACCGGTCCTGACCGGCGTCAACGTGCTCTACGCGGTGCCCTCCATCGCCCTGTTCTTCCTGATGCTGCCCTACACCGGCTTCAGCGACTGGACCGCGGTCGTACCGCTCGCGCTCTACACACTGGTGATCCTGCTGCCCAACGTGGTGGACGGTCTGCGCCAGGTCCCCGAACACGTTCGTCAGGCCGCCGTCGCCATGGGCTTCGGCCCGCTGCGCCGCCTGGTGTTCGTGGAGACGCCCGTGGCGGTACCGGTGATCATCGCCGGACTGCGGGTGGCGTCGGTCGCCACCATCAGCATGGTCAGCGTCGCCTCGCTGGTCGGCCTGGGCGGTCTGGGACAGCTCATCGTCAGTGAGGGCTTCCGCCGCCAGTTCGACGCGCCCATCGTGGTGGGCATCGTCCTCATCGTCCTGCTGGCACTGGCCACCGACGCCGTGCTCGTGGTCGCCCAACGCCTGCTCACCCCCTGGGCGCACACGGGCGGGGGACGTACGTTCCGCAAGAAGGCGGTACGGGCGGAGACCGCCGCGGCCGGAGACGGAACCGCCCTCGAGCAAGGGGAATCACCGTGAACGTCATGACCCTGCTGGTCGACTGGTTCAGCGACCCCGCCCAGTGGACCGGACCCGCGGGGATCCCGACCAGGGTCCTCGAACACGTCTACTACTCCCTGCTCGCCCTGGCCCTGTCGGCCGCCATCGCCGTCCCCGTGGGCCTGCTGACCGGCCACACCGGGGTCGGCGGGTTCCTCACCACCAGCCTCGCCAACTTCGCCCGGGCCCTGCCCACCATCGGCGTGCTCTTCCTCATCGTGCTGTTGGCCGGCATCGGCCTGGTCCCGGTCGTGTGCGCCCTGGTCGCGCTCGCCGTACCGCCGATCCTCGTCAACACCCACGAAGGGGTGCGGGGCGTGGACGCCCGGCTCAAGGACGCGGCCCTGGGCATGGGGATGCGCGGACGCGAGGTGCTGTTCAAGCTCGAACTGCCGGTGGCCGCCCCGCTCATCCTGCTCGGCATGCGCACCGCCGCCGTCCAGGTCATCGCCACCGCCACCATCGCCGCCTACGTCGGCGTGGGCGGTCTGGGCCGCTACATCGTCGACGGGCAGGCGCGCCAGGACCTGTCGATGCTGTTGGGCGGCTCCGTACTCGTGGTGGGGCTGGCCGTGCTCACCACACTCCTGTTCGCCGGGTTGCGGCGACTCCTCGTCGCACCCGGACTGCGCGCCGAGGCCGCGGCGGCGCGCTGAACGGATCGGCGACCGATCTCAGAGTTAAGGAAACGCACATGAACACGAGGTTCGCCCTCATCGGGCTCCCCCTTGCGGCCGTCCTGCTGACCTCCTGTGGCGGCAGCGACCCCTTCGAGGAGGGCCAGGACACCGAAGGCGGGGGCGGTGGTGATGGAGCCATCGTCATCGGCTCCGCCGACTTCCCCGAGAGCACCCTGCTCGCCGAGATCTACGGACGCGCCCTGGAGGCCGAGGGAGTGGACGTCGAGTACCAGCTCAACATCGGCAGCCGCGAGGTGTACTACGACCAGATCGAGTCCGGAGCGCTTTCGCTCTTCCCCGAGTACAACGGCGGGATCCTCTTCTACCTCGACCCCGACGCCGAGATCGGTGACGGAGCGGAGACCAACGAGGCCATCACCGAGGCGCTCCCCGACGGTCTGGAGATTCTCGACTCCTCCAGCGCCGAGAACAAGGACTCGGTGACCGTCACCCGCGAGACCGCGGAGGAGAACGACCTCACCACCATCGCCGACCTCGCCGACGTCGCCGGGGACATGACCCTCGGCGCGCCCCCCGAGTTCGAGACCAGACGCCAGGGCGTTCCCGGGCTGGAATCGGTGTACGGCGTCGAGTTCGGCGGGTTCCGCGCCCTGGACGCCGCGCTCCTGACCAAGGCGCTCTCCGACGGCGACATCCAGGCGGCCAACCTCTTCACCACCGACCCGCTGATCGCGGTCGAGGACCTCATCGTCCTGGAGGACCCGGAGAACCTCTTCGGCGCGCAGAACATCACGCCGCTGATCAACACCGACCAGGTCGACGACCGGGCCCGGGACAAGATCGACACCGTCTCGGCCGCGCTGACCACAGAGGAACTGACCCGGCTCAACGAGCAGGTCATGGTCGACAACGAGAGCCCCGCCGACGTCGCCCGAGAATGGCTGGAGGGCGAGAACCTGGCCTGAGCGGTACCGCACGGGACGGGGCGGGGCCGATCGACGTCGGCCCCGCCCCGTTCAGCGTTCCACGGCGTGGTAGCGGCCGGCCCAGCGCACCATCGCCTTCTCGTTCCGTCCGGACCCCGCCACGGGGATCCCGATCACGTCGGCGAAGAACACCACGTGGTCGCCGACCTCCACCCTCTGGCGCACCGAGCACTCCAGGGCGGTCAACGCCTCGTCCAGGACGATCGCGTTCGTACGTTCGCCCCGGTGGTGCGGCTGCCCCGACACCAACAGGCGGGCGCTGGGTCGACCCTCGGCGGCGAAACGCCCCGCCAGGGCGAGCTGGTCGGCGTGGAGCACGCTCACCGCGAAGGCGCCGACCTCCTCGACGACCTCGGCGACGTACCCCTCGGCGTCCACGCTCAACATCACCACCGGGGGATCGACCGAGATCGACACGAACGAGCTCACGGTCGCCCCGATGTCGTCGCGCCCGTCGGAGATGGTCACCACGGTCACCCCGGTCGGAGCCAGCGCCATGGCCTCCAGGTAGGCCCCGCCGTCCACGCTCAACGGATCTCCCACGACCCCGGCATGGTCAACGGGCCCGCGGCGGGCAGACCCAGACGGGCCGCCATGTGCTCCAACGGGCCCCAGGCGCTCAGCACGGTCTGCGGGTCGGAGGAGGCCAGGTCCTCGCTGGACTCGTGCTGACGGAGGCGGTCCAGAGGATGTGGCCGCGGGAAGACGCGCAGCGGCAGCGGACCGACGTCGGCCTTGGCCCTGGCGATCCGCACGGCCGTCTCGATCCCGCCCAGCTCGTCCACCAGACCGCGCTCGCGGGCGTCGGCCCCGGTCCAGATCCGGCCCTTGGCGACCTCGTGGATCTCGTCCCAGGTCCGGCCGCGCGCGGCGGCGACCTTCGAGACGAAGTCCTGGTAGATGTCGTCCAGAAGGGTGTTGATCCGCTCCCACTCGGACTCGTCGAAACCCTCCTCGGAGTCGAACATGCCCGCGTGCGCGCCCTCGCTCACCGAGTCCGAGGTGATCCCGAAGCGTTCCTTGAGCGGGCCCAGGACCAGCTTGCCGGTGAGCACGCCGATGGAACCGGTGATGGTGGCGGGCTCGGCCACGATCGCGTCGGAACCCAACGCCACGTAGTAGCCGCCGGAGCCGGCGACGTCGCCCATCGATGTGACGACCGGCTTGCCCGCCTCACGGGTCAATTGGCTCTCGCGGCGGATCAGGTCCGAGGCGATGGCGGAGCCGCCGCCGCTGTCCACGCGGAACACCACGGCCTTGATACGGGGGTCCTGCCGGGCGGCGCGGAAGGCGGCGCAGACGGTGTCCGAGCCCATCACGGTGCCGCCCATCGGCGAACGACGGCTCTTGCCCAGGGAGATGCCGCCGCTCGCGGAGATCAGGGCGACGTGGGCCTCCTGGTCGGCGATCCTCGGCTTGGGCGGCGAGGTGTGGCGGCGGTGGTAACGGGTGACGAACTGGAGCGCGGGGTCCGGGGCCTTGTCGGCCTTGCCGCGCACCTGCTCGTTGAGTTCGGCGTAGACCTCGTCCCGGTAGGCGAGCCGGTCGACCAGGCCGGCCTCCAGGGCCTCGGAGGCCAGGATCGGGGCGGTGTCGATCAGCTCGCGCACACGCTCGGCGGTGAGTCCCCGGCTCTCGGCCACGGCCTCGACGATCTGGTCGTTCATCGACTCCACGATCCGACCGGTCGCCTCACGGTGGGCGTCGCTGTAGCCGGTCCGGGTGAAGGGGTCGACCGCGTTCTTGTACTCGTGGCGGGCCCCGCCCTCGAAACGAACGTCGAGCTTGTCCAGAGCGCCCTTGAAGAACGTGGAACGCGACATCAGGCCGCTCAACCCCACCAGGCCGGTGGGGGACAGGACCACCCGCGAGAAGGCGGTGGCCAGGTAGTAGGGGAGGTTGCCGGAGCCGGCCTCACCGAAGGTGTCGGCCCAGGCCACCGTGGGCTTGCCGGTGGCACGGAAGTCGGCGACCGTGTCCCGCAGCTCCTGCACCTTCGCCGGACCCAGGCCGCGCGCGTCCACCCGCACGATCAAGGCGGCCACCTCCGGGTCGCGGGCGCCTCTGCGGATCCCCTCCAGCACCTCCAGATAGTGCTGTTTGCGCCGATTCATGAGTTGGCTGAGCGGATCGCTCGGAGCCTCGTCGACCACCCCCTCCGTCAAATCCAGTTCCAGTACCAACGGGCCCTGGGTACGAGGCCCGAAGCGCTTGAGGGACAAGGGCTCAGTGATCTTCGCGAGGTCCACCATGGACCCAGAGTAGTGCCGACGACTCCCCGGTGCGTTGTACGCGCGAGGGACGCTAAGGTCGACTGTGCTCCGAACCGGATGGGCGTGTAAGGGGCGAAGAACCCCAAGAAGGGCAGGACGAACCATGGCGGGCGCGACGGACAAGGAACGGCTGCGTGTACGGACCGGTGGCCGCTCGGTCGCGGTCGCGGCCGCGGCTCTGCTGACCCTCGGCGCCTGCTCCTCCGGGGGATCCGACGAGATCAGTCTGGAACGCGGCGAGAGCGGCATGCTGCCCGCGGTCGAACCCCCGGGCCCGGAGGGCTTCGACAACGTCGACGTCGCCGGGGTCAAGATCGACGCCCCCGAGGACTGGGAGGTCCAGAACGAGGGCGGCCAACTGTGCCTGACCCCGCCCGGACAGAGCGCCTGCGCCTACGGCTCGATCCGTCTGGTCCCCGAACAGGCCGAGAACCACCCTCAGAGCTGGCCCAAGAAGGACGACGCCTTCTACGACGACGACGGCTGGGCCGACGACACCAGCAGCTGCCGCAGCCTCAACACCGCCGCCTCCGGCAACATCGGAGTGGACAAGGCGACCCTGACCTCCGACAACGGCCAGGTCTTCGAGCACGCCGACGGGCTCAAGTCCCACCACTCGGTCTGGAGCGTCACCTGCGATAACGAGGACACCTTCGAGGTGCGCATGTGGTTCCTCCCCGAAAGCGACGTCCTGCTCTACGTCTGGTCCGTCGACGCCCAGTACAGCAGCGTGTACGACGAGATCGCCGCCTCCATGGACAGCACGGAGTACCGCGCCGGTCGCTAGAAGGGGTGAACGGCGCTAAATCGCCCACGGCTTACCCGAACCCGTGTCCCCGAGGCGTGTCGAGGCCGTAGGGTCGTACTCGTCGAAGCGACCAACGGAACTTGATGGGGTGCATGCGCTGGTGACCACTATGGGAACGGCGGGACGGGTCGATCAGTACACGCTGGACAACGGGTTGCGTCTGGTGACGGCGCCGGCCTCCACCGGCCAGGTCGCCTCGGTCAACCTCTGGTACGGGGTGGGTTCACGCCACGAGGTGCCCGGACGCACCGGCTTCGCCCACCTGTTCGAGCACCTGATGTTCCAGGGGACCGGGAACACCGAGAAGGGCGACCACTTCGACGCGGTCGAGCGGCTGGGCGGCGACATCAACGCCTCCACCTCCACCGACCGCACCAACTACTTCGAGACGGTCCCCACCCACGCCCTGGACCTCATCCTGTGGCTGGAGGCCGACCGTCTGGCCACCCTGCGCGAGGGCATGACCCAGGAGGTCCTGGACAACCAGCGCGACGTGGTCAAGAACGAGCGTCGTCAGCGCTACGAGAACCAGCCCTACGGCACGGCCCTGGAGCGCATCCTGCGCCTGGCCTACCCGGTCGGGCACCCCTACCACCACCCCACGATCGGCTCCATGGCCGACCTGGACGCGGCCGACCTGGACTACGTCAAGTCCTTCCACAAGCTGCACTACGGCCCCGACAACTGTGTCCTGACCATCGTCAGCGACCTGGAGTCCGCCGACGTCCTGGCCCGGGTGGAGAAGTACTTCGGCCACATTCCGGCCCGTGACGACATCCCCGAGGTCCCCGACCCCGTCCTGCGGGTCCCCATGGGCGGCCCGGTCCGCGACTCGGTGACCGAGACGGTGCCCGCCGCCGGCGTGTTCATCGGCTTCCGTGTCCCCGCCTACGGTGAGCGCGGGCACGATGCCGCCCAGCTCGCCTCCGCCGTCCTGGGTCAGGGGCAGGGCAGCCGGCTGTACCGCTCCCTGGTCGTGGACCGCCCCATCGCCGCCGACGACGGCGGGGCCGGCGCCGACATCCTGCCGTTCCGCTACACCGACAGCCTGCTGCTGGTGAACATGCTGGCGCGCGAGGGCGTGGACGGCGACATCCTGGAGAAGGCCATCCGGGAGGAGGTCGCCAAGCTCGCCGACGGGATCGCCGACGACGAGCTGGAGCGGGCCCGCGCCGTCCTGGAGCGCGACCACCTGCACCACATCTCCAGTCCCTCCGGGCTGGCCGACACCATCGGAAGCTGCACCCAGCTGTTCGACGACCCGGAGCTCGCCTTCACCTGGCCCCGGCGCTGGGCCGACATCACCGCCGAGGAGGTGCGGGCCGCGGCCGAGCGTTTCCTCGTCGACGAGAACATGCTGGTCGTCCGGTTCGACCCCGAGGCCGAGGCCTGAGCCTCGTCACCGAAGGCCCCAGTCGTTCCCTAGCCGCAGAAAGAGCCGCAGCATGCAGCAGACCCGCCCGGACCTCGGCGCCGCCTCCTCCTACTCCTTTCCCAAGCCCGAGCGCGTCCGTGTCGGCAACGGCACGGTCGTCGCCGTGGACCTTCCCGGCCAGCAGCTGATCTCCCTCCGCCTCGTCCACCCCTTCGGTGGGGCCGTCGAGCCTCTCGACGCCATGGGCGTCACCGCCCTGACCAGTGAGGTCCTCGAAGACGGGCCGGACGGGAACAGCTCTCTGGCCCCCGCCCTGGAGCGTTACGGCGCCGAATGGGTCGCCCGCGCCAACTGGGACGGTTTCATCACCGGCCTGGACGCGCCGATCAACCGACTCGGCGACGCGGTGGGGCTGTTCTCCGACGCCGTGCGTCGCCCGGCGCTGAAGGCCGACGATATCGTCCGCCGTCGCGACCAGCTCTTGGAGCGTTTCTGGCTGGAGGCCGCCTCGGCGTCCACCCTGGCCATGCGCAGCCTCGGTGGGCAGCTGTTCACCGGCCGCTACGCCACCCCGCTGGCGGGCGGTCCCGTCAAGCTGGCCGACATCACCCCCGAGCGGGTGGCGGCCTTCCACGCCGACACGATCGCGGCCTACGCGGGCACCCTCGTGGTCGTCGGCGACCTCTCCGGGGTCGACCTGGAGGAGCTGGGCCGGGGCGTCTTCGGCGACACCGCGGCCGTGCCCGAGCGTCGGATCACCGAGCCCGCCCCGCCGCCCGGCGAGCTGCCCCGCGTGCTGGTCGTCGACCGGCCCGGTTCGGTGCAGTCGGCCCTGGTCATCGCGCACCGCGCCCCCTCGCGCTCGCAGGTGGAACTGCCGCGCGCCGAGGGGATCAGCGAGGTGCTGGGCGGGATGTTCACCTCTCGCCTCAACATGGAGCTGCGCGAGCGCCTCGGTTACACCTACGGTGCCGGAAGCCGTTTCGACCTGCGCCGCGACAGCGGTGTGTTCTTCATGAGCACCCAGGTGGAGGCGAGCACCACCGCGCACTCGGTGACCTCCTCCTTCGAACAGATCGCCAAGCTGCGCGCCTCGGGGGTCACCGAGGACGAGCTGGCCGCGGTCCGCGAGTCCAACATCGTGGGCCTGCCGGTGGCCTACTCCACGGCCCGGGCGGTCGCCGGGGCCCTGGTGGACATCGTGGTGCACGACCTGCCCGACGACAACGTCGACCGGGTCCGCGCCGGTTACGAGAAGCTCACCGCGCAGGACCTGAACTCCGCCGCCGTCGAGTACCTCCGCCCGGAGGAGGCGGTCGTGGTGGTGGTCGGCGACGCCGAGAGCCTGCGCGGGCCGCTGACCGAGACCGGCGTCGGTCCGGTCGAGGTGCGTTCTCCGGAGTCCCTCTGGAGCTGAGCGCACGGGCTTCGTGCACGCGCGGACGCGCGTGCACGAAGCCCGCGTCCGAGTCAAGGATCGGCAAGGGAGATCCTCGTCATGGCATGTGTCGCTCCTGCTCGGACATAACGAAAGCGAACCTATGTGACGACCATCGGCCAACCCTCGAGGTGGCCCCGGCGTCATGCTGGTATAACGAGTGATCCGTGCACCTACGTGGTGACAGCGACCGCAATGCTCCGCAGGAGGCCACCATGGCCGGTGAATGGACCCGTGGATAACCGTGTCCTCCCTAGACAACCCTCACACGCAGCGGCCCGAGACGTCGCTCGATTCGGCGCGTCCGGACGCGGCGGTGGCTGAGCCCGCCGGCCGGCTGCTGAAGGGGCGCTACCAGTTGACCTCGGAGATCGCCCGAGGCGGTGTGGGGACGGTCTGGCGCGCCACCGATCTGGTCATCAAGCGCGAGGTGGCGGTCAAAGAGCTACGTCTGCCGGCGGACCTGAGTCGCTCCGAGCGCGAGTCCCTGTTGCAGCGCACCACGCGCGAGGCCCGTGTCGCCGGCCGGCTGACCCACCCCGGACTGGTCACGGTCCTGGACGTGGTGGACGAGGACGAGCGGCCGTGGATCGTCATGGAGCTGGTGGAGGCCTCCACCCTGGAGGAGATCATCCAGGTGGGCGGCCCTCTGCCCTACCAGCGCGTGGCCGAGATCGGGCTCCAGTTGATCGACGCCCTTCGGGTGGCGCACGAGGAGGGCATCGTCCACCGCGACGTCAAGCCCGACAACGTGATGATCAACGCCGCCGGCCGGGTGGTCCTGACCGACTTCGGCCTGGCCGCCTGGAACGGCGAATCGGCGCTGAGCTCCTCCGGCAGGATCATCGGATCACCCGCCTACATCCCGCCGGAGCGGGCCAAGGCCGGCCCCGTGGGGCCCGAGTCCGACCTGTGGTCCCTGGGCGCCACCCTGTACGCCGCCGTCGAGGGCTACCCGCCCTACGACCGGAAGGGCTACATCAAGATCCTGCGCCAGGAGCCCTTGGACGAGCCGAAGGAGGCCGCCAACGCCGGCCCGCTCGCGCCGGTGCTGGCGGGGCTGCTCAAGGTCGAACCCGCCGAGCGGTTGACCGGTGAGAACGCGGCCAAGATGCTGCGGATCGCGGCGTTGGCCCCGTGGGCCCCGACGATGCCCACCAAAGAGGCCGTCGAAGCGGTCGTGGACGGTGCGGCCGAGGACTCCGACGAGGGGGATCGGTCCGCGGACCGCGAATCCGCGCGTGAGCACTTCCGCGCGGGGGCGCACGTGCTGGCCGAGTCCATCAGCGAGCGGCTGCGCAACAGCCCCGAGGCGATGAACACGATCATGACGTCGATCCGCGAGTCGACGGACACCCTCGGTCTGACCAGTTCGGGCAAGCACGCGGAGAAGAGTCGGCTGCCGATGGCGATCGCCGTCGGCGTGGGCGTACTGGCGTTGCTGGCCCTGGTCATGTGGGCCCTGCTGGCGCTGTGACCGCAGCCCACCTGGGGCGGGAACGGGAAAGGGACGACCCCGCGGCCGTGGGCACGCGAGCGGGTCGTCCCGATGAGAGTGGGGCCGGCGGGATTCGAACCCGCACTGTACAGCACCTAAAGCTGCCGTCTCCTGCCGTTGGACTACGGCCCCGACGGGGCCACTCTACCGGGGCCGGGACAGGACGGGGTAGCGGGGTGGCGGGTCGTCCGGTCCTGGGGTGACCGGACGACCGTGCCGAGGATCAGACGCCCAGTTCGCGCTTGATCCGGTCGACGTGACCGGTGGCCTTCACGTTGTAGAAGGCCTTTTGGATCCTGCCGTCGGTGCCGACGATGAAGGTCGAACGGATGACGCCCTGGACGGTGCGACCGTAGTTCTGCTTCTCACCGAACGCCCCGTAGGCGACCAGGGTCTCCTTGGAGGGGTCGCCGAGCAGGGTGAAGGTCAGGCTCTCCTTGTCCCGGAACTCGGCCAGCTTCGCGGGCTGGTCGGGGGAGACGCCCAGGACGGTGAAGCCCGCGTTCGCGAACTCGGTGAGGTTGTCCCGGAAGTCGCAGGCCTCGGTGGTGCAGCCCGGGGTCATGGCGGCCGGGTAGAAGTACAGGACGACGCTCTTGCCGGTCTCGGCCAGGACCTTGCTCAGGGTGACGGGGGTGCCGTCGGCGTCGTCGAGGGTGAAGTCGGGGGCCTGGTCGCCGGTCGCCAGGCGGATGCTCTCGCTCACGTGGTGCTTCCTGTCTTCTTCGGGCGGGGTGGAGAGTGTTCCACCCCACTTCCTTCACGCCTCACAGTACGAGATGGTGGGGGGAGGGATGCAGGTGGCCGCTTTCTCTGCGATGTCCTCGCCGGTGGGCGGCCTTCGGTTGCGATTCCGGTTCGGTTCGTCCGCTTCGGGGGATGACCAGCGGTTCGATCACCTATTGTTGACCGGACGCTCTCGGTTGGCCTCTTCCCGACCTCATGCCGTACCGTGCGTGGTCGCCGATGACCTGACGGCATGTCCGGCCGCCCGCCGGGCCGGAGCACATCCGTTTCGCTTGGAGAGTAGTTCGCGCCGATGGCTGGATTCACACTCGACGAGGTCCGGGCTCGTACTCTCAAGGAGCGCGATTCCTGGTGGACCGTCTACATGGTGGACCCGATCGCGGTCCGGCTGGTCCGCTCGATCGCCGGTCGCACGTCGATCACCCCGAACCAGTTGACGGTCGTCGCGCTCTTCCTCGGCCTGGGCGCCGCCGTGTGCTTCGCCTTCGGCTACTGGCAGCTCCTGATCCTGGGCGCGTTGCTGTACTACCTGTGCTTCCTCGTGGACTGCATGGACGGCAAGCTCGCCAGGCTGACCGGTTCGGAGACGCTCTTCGGGGCGTGGATGGACTACGTGTCGGATCGTTTCCGTGTCCTGGTGTGCGTGGTCGCCCTCATGGGCGGCCAGTACCGGGAGACCGGGCACGTGGCGTTCGTGTGGTTGGCGCTGGCCGTGGTCTTCCTGGACATGCTGCGCTACCTGAACGCGCTCCAGGTGTACAAGGTGCGCCGTGAGATGCGTTCCCACCTGGCCGCGGCGCTGGAGCGGGCCCGGGCGACCCTGTCGATGCTGGAGCCCGAGGGCGACGACACCGGCAGCGCGACCGGTCGGGGCGGCCGGACGATGAGCGACGGCGGCGAGCAGGCGGTGCTGCGTCACGGCATCGGTGTGCTGGAGCAGATACTGCGCAGCCAGAACGAGCGGGAGGCGCGCAATCAGCGCACCGCCGGCAAGCAGCCGGACCTGACCCTGCCCAAGGTCGACCTGCACCAGGAATTCCGGAACCGTTTCCCCTGGTATCAGCGGTTCTGGGCGGCGCTCAACGCCCGACGGATCCGTACCCACCTGGTGGGCGGTATCGAGTTCCAGATGGCGGTCTTCGTGGTGGCGCCCATCGCGGCGGCGCTGATCGCCCCCGAGGCGATCGGTTGGATCACCGCCTTCGTCGGTGTTTTGCTGCTCGCCTTCGAGATCGCCATCATCTATAAACTGTGGTTGTCCACGCGGGACTTCTTCCGTGTGGTCGATGGAATCGATGGCGCGTTGAGATTCTCCGGTCCGTCCGACGGCGCGGAAGAACACGGTCGGGACACCGACTCGGACACGGACACGGATTCCCAGACGACCGTGCGCTAGTGGAGAGAGGCACACTATGGCGGGAAGCGACACCGAACCGCGCCAGACCCCCGAGGAGCTTCAGGCCGAGATCGACCGCGAACAACGACGGTTGGCCGAGACCCTGGACGAGCTCAGCGAACAGGCCCGTCCGTCCAACATCGCCAAGCGCCAGATCGGCCGTGCCAAGGAGCGCGGGGCGCGGATCCTCGACGAGGCGCGGGCCCTGGTGGTCGGCGGCGGGGCGGTGCGTGTGGAGAGTCGCGTGGTGCGGCCCGAGGAGGGCAGCATCGTGCTCAAGGGCGATGACAAGGTGGTGACCACCTACCAGTCGCGTGGTCGGCTGCCCACCGAGGCGCTGATCCTGGCCGCCGGTGTGGGCACGATCGTCGCCGTGGGAGTGGTGGCCTGGGCGGTACGCCGCAAGCGCGGCTGAGACCGCGGTACGACGACGTGAGGGGGCGGGGTCCACGTGGACCCCGCCCCCTCACGTCGTGCTCGGGCTCAGAGGAAGGTGCGGCCTTCTCCTCGGTAGGTGGGCACCGAGCCCTCGTAGGTGCCGGTGTCGGAGTCGATCAGGTGCAGGGTGTCGAAGCGTTCGCACAGTTCACCGGCCTTGGCGTGGCGCATCCACACCCGGTCTCCGACCCTCAGCCCGCGCGCGGCCTCGCCGAGCAGGGGGGTCTGGACCTCTCCGGCGCCCTCGTTGGCGCTGTAGGCGAGCCCCTCGGGGAGGTGGGGGCGTGGTGCCCGGTGGGCGTCTACGGGGCCGGAGGCGGGGTATCCGCCGCCCAGCACCGTGGCCACTCCCGGAGCGGGACGGCGGACCACGGGGAGGGCGAACAGTGCGGCCGGGCGGCCCTGGAACGAACGGTAGTGGTCGAACAGGTGGGGCTGGTACAGCCCGGAACCGGCGGCCACTTCGGTGACGGCCCGTTCGCGTCCGGTGGTGTGCAGGCTGCCGGTGCCTCCGCCGTTGACGAAGCGCAGGTCCGTGACGGCCCGCACGGCTCTGGTGATGGCCGCTCTGCGTCTGGCGAGTTCGAGGGCGGAGCGGCGCTGGATGGAGTGGAGGAGGCGCCCGTACAGAGGACGGCCGGGGGGCGCGTCGCCCACACCGGCGATCTGTCCCTCGTAGACCATGATCCCGTCCAGTTCCAGGTGGGGGCGGGCCTTGACCGCCCGGGCCAGGGCGGCGGCCTGACGGGGGGTGCGGACGGGGGAGCGGTAGGCGCCCACGCGCAGAGAGGGGCCGAGCGGTTGCCAACTGGCGTCGATGTCCAGGCACACGCGTACGGGTGGGGCGTCCGGACCCCGGTCGGCTCGGGAGACGGCGGCGTCGATCAGATCCAGGTGGGCGGTGTCGTCGACCATCAGGGTGATGATCCGCGCCGCCTCGGGGGAGCGGACGAGTTCGTCCAGGGCGGGGAGGTCGACGGTGGGGTAGGCGACGAGGATGTCGTCGTCGACCGGGCCGTCGGGGCTCGGAGCGGCGAGCCAGAGGGCTTCGGGGAGGGTGAAGGCCATGACCCCCGAGTAGCCGGGCAGCGCCAGGGTCCGGCGGAGCAGTTCCCGGCTGCGCACGGACTTGCTGGCGACCCGGATCGGGCGGCCGTGGGCGCGGCGGGTCAGGGCCGCGGCGTTGGCGCGGAAGGCGGCTAGGTCGACGATGGCGAAAGGCGCCTGGAGATCGCGGGTGGCGGCCTCGTACTTCTCACGCAGGCTTGTCATGCCACAGAGCATGCCAGAACATGAATGTCTTTCATATTGTCTGAAGCGCCCGAACCCTCCCGCCCTCGGGTGGGCGGGTGACGGGAGATACCCCCGGGAACGACCTCGCCGGGCCGATGACCTCGATATCCTGGATCGTCAGGCTGTTCGGCCGACGATCCCCGGGAGTGGTTCCTTCGATGAGTGAGCGCGAGTACGTACTGACCCTGTCCTGTCCCGACAGTCGGGGCATCGTGGCCGCGGTGGCCAACCTGATGTCCGACCACGGATGCAACATCACCGAGAGCCAGCAGTACGGGGACCACTACACCGGACGGTTCTTCCTGCGGATGCAGTTCGTGGCCGAGGCCGGAGAGCGCGGTCCCGCCGACGAGGACACCCTGCGCGCCGCCTTCGCCTCCCTCGCGGGTGACTTCGGGCGCGGTGAGAACGGTTCGTTCGTCGAGTGGAGTCTCCAGGCACGTGACGTGCGCCCGCGCATGATCGTGATGGTGTCCAAGTTCGGGCACTGCCTCAACGACCTCCTCTACCGGCAGCGCAGCGGGCTGCTCGACATCGACATCGCCGCCGTCGTCTCCAACCACCCCGATCTGGAGTTCCTCGCCGATTCCTACGGGGTGGACTTCCACCACCTCCCGATCACCCCGCGGAACAAGAAGGAGCAGGAGGAGCGCCTCCTGGAGCTGGTCGACGTCTACGATGTCGACCTGGTGGTTCTGGCCCGCTACATGCAGGTGCTCTCCGAGCAGTTGTGCGCGAAGATGTCCGGTCGGGTCATCAACATCCACCACTCCTTCCTGCCCAGCTTCAAGGGGGCCCGGCCCTACCACCAGGCGCACACGCGCGGGGTGAAGCTGATCGGCGCCACCGCCCACTACGTCACCGCCGACCTGGACGAGGGGCCGATCATCGAGCAGGAGGTCTCCCGGGTCGACCACACCCACAGCCCGGAGCAGCTCACCGCGATCGGTCGGGATCTGGAGTCGGTCGCCCTGGCCCGGGCCGTGAACTGGCACGCTCAGCGTCGCGTGCTCCTCAACGGGAGCAAGACGGTCATTTTCGACTGATATCCCCAATCCATTCTTTTTCTGGGTGAATTAATTTTCGGACGCCAGGGTTTCCCAAGGGGATCCTGGCGTTCTTCTTGCTCTCACCGGGGTTCCAGGGGGTGGGGTTGGGGCAGGGGTGGTGTATACATGACCCTTCTCACCTGCAAAGCATTGCTTTAAGTTTCTTGGTGGCTACATAGAGTGCTTATATGGTGTGATGGGGTCGAAACGCCTCGCCTGCCCCACAGCGGGGGCGGCGAGAGTTTCGGCCTGAAAACCCAGAGCCAAACGGTTCAGACCAGGGGGCATCAATGGGTAAGCACTTCGACGACGCGGCCGGCAAGGGCAAGGAGGCCTTCGGCAAGGTCACCGGAGACCGGGGCACCGAGGCCGAGGGCAAGGCCGACCAGGCCAAGGCCGGCGCCAAGGACGCGGCCGACAAGGCCAAGGGCAAGGCCGAAGAGCTCAAGGACAAGGCCGAGAACGCCTTCGAGTCCGCGAGCGACAAGATCAAGGACGTCTTCAAGCGCGACTAGGCGACCCGAGAGGGTCCGCAAAGGTCGCGCAACACTGTGTAGGGGGAGCCAGTGTCGGACATGAAGACCGAAGCGTCGGTGCCGAGCGCGCGAGAGTCGGGCGGTAAACGCGACTCCTCGAGCGGGAACGGCCAGGGCACCACTCACATCGCCGACGGGGTGGTCGCCAAGATCGCCGGAATGGCGGCACGTGAGATCGGCGGAGTCCACGCGATGGGCGGTGGAGCCGCCCGCATGGTCGGAGCCGTCCGCGACGCCGTCAGCGGAGGCGGAGGCTCCGGTTCCGTGGCCCAGGGGGTCTCGGTCGAGGTCGGAGAACGCCAGACCGCCGTCGACATCGACCTGGTCGTCGAGTACGGGGCCGCCATCCAGGACCTCGCCGCGGCGGTGCGCCGCAACGTCACCACCGCGGTCGAGCGGATGACCGGCCTGGAGGTCACCGAGATCAACATCAAGGTGGACGACATCCACCTGCCGGAGGACGACAACGCCGACGACGGCGACTCCGAGCCCAGGGTCCGGTAGTCATGACCGGCGGCGACGAACGGGAAGAGCTCGCACGGACCGTGGCCGAGGCCGCGGTCCGCCTGCCCGAGGTGGTGGAACTGTCCTCGGGCTCCTTCGGAACCCTGAGCACGCCCGTGCGGGGCGGTCGGATTCGAGGGGTCGTGGTCCGGGACGACCACGTCGAGGTGGGGGTGGTCGTCGAATACGGGCGACCGCTACCGGAGATCGCCGCCGGGATCCGTCGAGAACTGGCCCCGTTGACCGGCGGCCGCGCCCTCCACGTATCGGTGGAGGACGTGGTCGCCGGGATCGACGAACGAACGAGCACGACCGGTCGAACACCGACCGGGAGGCAGGACGTTGGATGAGAGGGGAAGCCATGTGGCCCATCGTTGGACTGTCCTACGGGACCGTGCTGGGGCTCGCGGCGGCGTTCGGCGGTTTCGCCGCCTTCGCGTTGGTTCTGGTCCTGGGCCTGGTCGGGTTCGTCGCGGGCCGGGCGATGGAGGGTGAACTCGACCTCGCCGAGATGTTCACACGACGTTCGGCCTAGACAAGGAGCGTGATCGTGGTCGGGGTGCGCAGCGACACGGTCCCTCGGCAGCGGATGCCCGGGGTCCGAGAACGGCCCGACGGGAGGCACGTCCGCGGACGTGACCCCGGAGGGAACACGGACATCCCCGGGGCCGTGATCGGGAAGATCGCGGCACGGGCGGTCGGAGAGGTCCCTGGAGCGCGCTCGTCCCGCTCCAGGGCCGCCCGCACCCGCGTCAGCGGCGAGGTCGTCCTTCTCCGTCTGAGGATCGACGTGGACTATCCGCTCCCGGTCCGTCGGGTCGCCGGAGCGGTACGGGAACACGTCAAGAGCCGGGTCGAACGGATCACCGGCAAACAGGTCAACCACATCGACATAGAGATCTCGGAGTTGGTGCGCTGACATGACCACCGTGGAAGAGGTGCTCGGACGCCCGGTCCAAGAGGTCGACCGTCGAGCCAAACGGGTCGCCGTCCACACGTTCCGACCGCGCCGTTCCTGGCCCGCGGTGATCACCGGCCTCGTCATCCTGGCGGTGGCGGTGATCGCCGCGGCCGAGGTCATCGCGGCACTGGCGGGAAACCCTCTGCGGTTGATCCCGGTGGGGCCGGCCACCGACTACGCGACCACCACCACCTGGTCCGAGCCCTCCGTGCTGATCGCCTCGGCCGTCCTGGCGCTGATCGGGACGGCGCTGATCGTGGTCGCCCTCGTGCCCGGTCGAGGCCGTTGGACGGCGTTGCGGACCGACGACCCCGCGTTCGTCGTCGGCCTGACCCGCCCCGCACTGCGCAGGGCGGTCTCCGCGGCGGCCCAGGAGATCAGCGGGGTCGAGCACGCGCACGTGACGGTCCGCGGCAACAGGCTGCGCATCCACGTGCGCACCGGTATGCGCGACGCGCGAGGGCTTCCCACCCAGGTGACCAGGTCGGTGGAGCACAGGCTCGCGGAACTGGCCCCCCTGCGCAGCATGCGCATCACCACACACGTCCGATACACGGAGGGGTGACGATGGCGCGGGACAGGAATCGCCGATCGGCACGGGGCAACCGCCTCGGGCTGGTGATCGTCGGAGTGGTGTTGTTCGCGGCCGGGGGCGTCGCCCTGGCCGCCGGTCTGGGGCTCTTCGGGGTCGGAATCTCGCGTACCCCGATCCTCGGCGGCGCGGTCGACGCGGTGCTCGCCCAACGGTGGGCGCCCTACGTGGTGGTCGCGGTGGCGCTCGTCGCCGGCTTCCTCGCCCTGCGATGGCTGATGGTGCAGGGCATGAACGACACGGTGGGCCGGCTCTACCTGGAACAGACCGACGACGGCAACGTCGAGATGTCCGAGTCCGTCGCGCGCGGTGCCCTGGAGCAGGAGGTCGCCTCCTACCCGGGGGTGCGCCGGGCCCGGGCCCGGTTGACCGAGTCGGGGGACGACCCCCACCTGAGGCTGTCGTTGACCCTGGACGAGGACGCCGACGTCGCCGGGATATGGCAGCGGGTCAGGGAGGAGGCGCTCGCCAACCTCCAGACCTCGCTGGATCTGGAACGGGTGCCCGCGGTCGTGCGGATGTCGATGACCGCGCCCGCCAAGAACCCCCGCCGTAGTCTCGCCTGAGGCGGTTCCGACACACGAGGGCCGGCGCACCCGATGGTGCGCCGGCCCTCATCGTTCGTCCTCGGGCCACAGCCGGCCGGCCCAGGAGTCGGCCCGGGACGATACCGCCCGGAAAGGGGCGGGTCCGGCGGCGAGCGGAGCTCGAGCCACCGGACCCGGGGTGACGACCGATGTGGGCGAGCGGGTGGAAGCTCGAGCCCGGCCATCGGTCGCCTCTTCTGCAACCAGGAGATGAATCAGAACATTCCACCGCATTACTCACGACCTCCGCGCCCGCTGTGGCCGCATGCGGTCATGAGGAGAGATCGCGGGCGTCCTGTGGCACAGGCCTGTCTTCGGCCTCGCGGACCGGGCCGTGGTCGTCGGCGGAGCGTGCCCCGCCGATCAGCACTCGATGACGTTGACGGCGAGGCCGCCGCGGCTGGTCTCCTTGTACTTGTCGTGCATATCGCGCCCGGTGTCGCGCATGGTCTTGATGACCTTGTCCAGGCTCACGAAGTGGCTGCCGTCCCCGCGCAGCGCGATGCGGGTGGCGCTGATCGCCTTCACCGAGGCCAGCGCGTTGCGCTCGATGCACGGCACCTGGACGAGACCGCCGATCGGGTCACAGGTCAGACCCAGGTTGTGCTCCATGGCGATCTCGGCCGCGTTCTCCACCTGGGCGGGGGTGCCGCCCAACACCTCGGCCAGTCCCGCCGCCGCCATCGAGGAGGCCGAGCCGACCTCGCCCTGACAGCCCACCTCGGCCCCGGAGATGGACGCGTTCTGCTTGAACAGGATGCCGATGGCCGCGGCGGTCAGCATGAACCGCACGACGCCCTCGTCACCCGCGCCCGGGCTGAAGTGCAGGTAGTAGTGGAGCACCGCGGGGACGATACCCGCGGCGCCGTTGGTCGGCGCGGTCACCACACGGCCGCCCGCGGCGTTCTCCTCGTTGACCGCCAGCGCGTACAGGGTGATCCAGTCACTGCCGTGCATGGGGTCCGGATCCACCCGGGTCGGTGCCGACAGCCCCCGCTCGTCGCAGTTGCCGCCCAACTGGCGGTACAGCCGGTGCGCCCGTCGCGGTACCCGCAGGCCACCGGGCAGGGTGCCCTCGGTCATGACCCCGCGGCGTACGCACAGACGCATCACCGACCAGATCTCCAGCAGTTCCGCCCGGACCTGTTCCGGGGTGCGGCCGAAGGCGCCCTCGTTGGCGAGCATCAGGGCGCTGATCGACATTCCGGTGCGCTCGCACAGGCCCAACAGCTCCTCCGCGGAGGAGAAGGGGTAGGGCAGTACCGTGTCGTCGGGCTTGATCCGGTCGGCGCCCGCGGCCCGCTCGTCCACGACGAAGCCGCCGCCCACCGAGTAGTACACCTTCGCGGCCACCTCGACCCCCGAGGCGTCCAGGGCCACGAAGCGCATCCCGTTGGGGTGGTCGGGCAGGCTCTCCTTGCGACGGAAGTCCACGTCGACGGCCGGGTCGAAGGAGACCGAGGGGCCGTCGGGGCCGCCCAGTCGCAGGGTCCGCGACGAACGGACCTCCTCCACCAGGGAAGGGACGGAGTCCACGTCCACGCCTTCGGGGGTGTGCCCGGACAGGCCCAGGATCACCGCGGTGTCGCTGCCGTGCCCCTTACCGGTCAGGGCCAGGGATCCGTACAGCTCGGCGCGCACGTGCGTCACTCGTGATGACAGGTCTCGGTCGATCAGGCCGGAGGCGAAGGTCCGGGCCGCCTTCATCGGGCCGACGGTGTGCGAACTGGACGGTCCGATACCGATCTTGAACAGGTCGAAGGTGCTGATGGCCATGAGACCGTCCTCCTCATCGAGCACAGGGGTCGGGCCGTGGGGGATGTGGGCGCCGTGCGGGCCCGCGTGGACCCGCACGGCGTGGATACCGCTACAGGTTGGGATAGAGCGGGCGCTTGGCGGTCAGCGCGTCGACACGTCCGCGCAGGGCGGCGATGTCGGGCTCGGGCTTGAGCGTTTCGGCGATGATGTCGGCGACCTCGGTGAAGTCGTCCTCGTCGAAGCCGCGGGTGGCCAGCGCCGGGGTACCGATCCGCAGACCCGAGGTGACCATCGGCGGCCGCGGGTCGTTGGGGACCGCGTTGCGGTTGACCGTGATGCCCACCGAGTCGAGCAGGTCCTCGGCCTCCTGGCCGTTGATCGGCGAGTTCACCAGGTCCACCAGGACCAGGTGCACGTCGGTGCCGCCGGACAGGACCTTGACGCCCGCCTCGGTCGTGTCCGGGCGGGTGAGCCGTTCGGCGAGGATCCGCGCCCCGGCGAGGGTGCGGCGCTGACGCTCGGCGAACTCCTCGCTCGCAGCGACCTTGAACGAGACCGCCTTGGCCGCGATCACGTGCTCCAGCGGGCCGCCCTGCATGCCGGGGAAGACCGCGGAGTTGATCTTCTTGCCCAGCTCGGCCTTGGACAGGATCATCCCGCCGCGCGGACCGCCCAGGGTCTTGTGCGTGGTGGTGGTGACCACGTCGGCGAACGGCACCGGGTTGGGGTGCAGTCCGGCCGCGACCAGACCGGCGAAGTGCGCCATGTCGACCATCAGCAGGGCGCCGACCTCGTCGGCGATCTGCCGGAAGCGCTCGAAGTCGAGCTGACGCGGGTAGGCCGACCAGCCCGCCACGATCATCTTGGGGCGGTGCTCCTTGGCGAGGGCGGCGACCTCGTCGTAGTCGACGGTGCCGTCGTCCTCGCGCACGTGGTAGGCCACGGCGTCGAGGATCTTGCCGGAGTAGTTGATCCGCATGCCGTGGGTCAGGTGACCGCCGTGGGCCAGGTCCAGGCCCAGGATGGTGTCGCCCGGCTTGAGCAGGGCGAAGTACACCGCGGTGTTGGCCTGGGCGCCCGAGTGCGGCTGCACGTTGACGTGCTCGGCGCCGAAGAGCTCCTTGGCCCGGTCGATCGCGAGCTGTTCGACGACGTCGACGTGCTCGCAACCGCCGTAGTAGCGGCGGCCGGGGTAGCCCTCGGCGTACTTGTTGGTCAGGACGGTGCCCTGGGCCTCCAGAACCGCCTGGGGGGCGAAGTTCTCGGAGGCGATCATCTCCAGGGTGTCGCGCTGGCGCGCCAGTTCGGCGTCGACCGCGGCCGCCACCTCGGGGTCCAGCTCGCTCAGGGTCCGGTTGAGAAGGTTGTCGCCGGTCATATCAGTTCTCGCCTTCGGTCAGCTTGGTGTACTCCTCGGCGGAGAGCAGGTCCGCGGGCTCCTCGGAGAAGCGCACCTTGAACAGCCAGCCGCCCTCGAAGGGCGCGGAGTTGATGGTCTCGGGGGAGTCCTCGAGCGTCTCGTTGACCTCGACGACCTCGCCGCTGACGGGGGAGTAGATGTCGCTGACGGACTTGGTGGACTCCACCTCTCCCGCGGTCTCTCCCGCGGTGACCTCGTCGCCGACCGAGGGGGTCTCGACGAAGACGATGTCGCCCAGCGATTCGGCGGCGAACGCGGTGATCCCGACGGTGGCGATCCCGTCCTCTACCGCGACCCACTCGTGTTTGGCGGTGTAACCCAGCTCCGTGGGAACGCTCACTTCAACTCTCCTTGGAGGTGTTCCATTTGTCTGCCGTGCGCCCGTACGGCGACCCGGCCCGGCCTATGTCCGGCCACGCCCCGTCCGTGCCGCCCCCCTGGGGGAACGGCACCGAGGCGTGTACCGGTCGTCGAGGATCCTCGTGGGACCCCCTCCTACGACCGCCGCTTGTAGAACGGCAGCTCGACCACGTCGACCTCTTCTCCCCGGCCACGCACGTCCACGGTGAACGTGCCGGTCGTGGTGTCGAGGTCGCCGTCCACGTAGGCCATGGCGATGGGGCGGCCCAGGGTGGGGGAGGGGGCGCCGCTGGTGATGGTTCCGACGACGGAGCCGTCGCGCAGCACGTCCTGGCCCTTGCGCAGGGGCCGGCGGCCGCGGGCGACGAACCCGACCAGGCGCTTGTCACGCGCGGTGCGGGAGGCCTCTTCCAGGGCGGCGCGGCCGACGAAGTCACCGGACTTGTCGAGCCTGACCACGCGGCCCAGGCCGGCGTCGAAGGGGGTGAGGTCGGAGGTGAGCTCCTGGCCGTAGAGCGGCATGCCCGCCTCCATGCGCAGGGTGTCGCGCGCGGAGAGCCCGGCGGGGACCAGACCGAGGTCGGCGCCGCCGGAGATGAGGGCGGACCAGATCTCGGGGGCGCGGTCGGCGGGCTTGACGAAGATCTCGAAGCCGTCCTCACCGGTGTAACCGGTCCGGGCGAGCAGGACGGGGACACCGGCGACTGTGTGCTCGTAACCGGCGAAGTAGCGGATCTCGTCGAGGTCGGCGTCGGTGAGCGGGGCGAGGATCTCCACGGCGCGCGGGCCCTGGATGGCGATGAGCGAGTATTCGGGGGACTCGTCGACGACCTCGACGTCGAAGCCGGCGGCGCGTTCGGTCAGGGCGGAGGCGACGACGGAGACGTTGGCCGCGTTGGCCACGACCAGGTACTCCCGCTCACCGAGACGGTAGACGATGAGGTCGTCCAGGACACCGCCGTCCTCGGCGGTGATCATGGTGTAGCGCGCCCGGCCCACCTTCAGTTTCGACAGGTAGCCGGCCAGGGCGTGGTCGAGGGCCTGGTCGGCCTGGGGGCCGGTCAGCCGGATCTCGCCCATGTGGGAGAGGTCGAAGAGCCCGGCGGCCTCGCGGACCGCCTTGTGCTCGGCGGTCTCGCTGCCGTAACGGAGCGGCATGAGCCACCCGGCGAAGTCGACGAGCGTGGCCCCGGCCTCTTCGTGGATCTTGTGCAGTGCGGTGAGACGCGGCGAGGAGGTGGGCTCTGACATGGGCACTCCCGAGAGGATGGGCGGTGTCGGTTGAGGCGTTGCCATCCTCCCCCTCTGTCATCGGTGCCTGAGAGCTTCGCCCCGCGCTCGGCGTGGCTTGCACCTTCGGCGAGGGACGTGCGTCCCTGCTTTCCAGAGTGGTCTCGCCCGTACGGTCCGCTGTGCCTGAGAGGTTGTCTGTGGGGAGGGATTGCTCCTTCGGCGGTCCACGCTGGATACGCGGACACTCTCCCGTACGGGGTCAGCAACAGGTTCAGCCTAGCAGCGGCGGGATGGGGCTCCCAAGACCGCCCGACGGGTTGTGGACGACGGTCGTCGCGCGGCCGCGAAGGGCGTGGGACCAGGGGTTCCGTGCCCGGCTCCGTCGTTCGGGCCCGTGAGGTCGTGGGGTGAGGGGAGCCGGGGCCCTCGTCGTGGGGGGCACGGCGCGAGGGATGGGTCACGTACGGGGTGGTGAGGGTGGGAGGGGTGGGGCGGGTCCGGGGGCGGATTCGCGCTCGACGGTCGGCGCTCGTCGTCGATGACGGGTGACCGGGCGGGGCGACGCGCGTGCGGAGCGTGTCGTTCAGGGGTGGTGATCGGTGGTCCGTGGGCTAGTTTGGAGGACGGACGTCCCCTCGATCACCGCCTGGAGGAGCCGAGTGCGTACCGACACCGAATCCGCCCCCAGAAGGTCCCGGAGGACCCGTGGATACGCCCTGACCGCGGGGTGCGCGCTCACCCTCTTCACGGGCGTCGCCTGCGGTGGGACCGAGGAGGAGGGCGAGCCGGACCGTTCGGCCGTGGGCGAGCCCGTCGAGCTGGGCGACGTGGAGGCCGTGGAGCGCGGCGACCTGGAGTCCCTGTTCGAGGACGCCGGGGTGGACGGGACGTTCGTGCTCTACGACGCCAACGGCCGATCGGCGGTGCTGGTGGGGGCGGACGGCGCCCACGAGCGCGCCGTGCCCGGGGCCACCTTCGAACTCCCGAACACGCTCATCGCCCTCCAGACCGGAGCGGTCTCCGACGTCGACGAGACGATCTCCCCGGATCGGGGAGAGGGGCGGAGCCTGCGCGCGGACCTGTCCGCCTCCGGGACGTCGGTGCACCACGAGGTCGCCGAGCGGATCGGGCACGAGCGCATGTCCACCTGGGTGGACCGGTTCGACTACGGCAACCGCGGTGTCGGGGACGAGGACGACCTGGGCCGTTTCTGGGCCGAGGGTCCGTTGGAGATCTCCGCGCTGGAGCAGGCCACCTTCCTGGCCGGGCTGGCGAGGGCCGAGCTTCCCGTGGACGTGGAGCACCAGGAGACCCTTCGCGAGCTGGTGGCGTTGGAGGAGGGGAGCGACTACCGGCTCTTCGGCCCCACCGGCCACGGTGAGGACGACGAGGCCCACGGCTGGTGGGTCGGCTGGGTCGAGCGCTCCGACGAACTGCACACGTTCGCGCTGCGCCTGGACGAGGGCTCGGAGGGCGACGCCGAGCTGCGCGAGTCGCTGGGCCGGGGGTTCCTGGTGGAACTGGACGTGCTTCCCGGAGAGGCCGCGGAGGCCTGACGGTCACCGGAGCTGGATCGGGACGGAACGGGAGAAGCGCTGGGCGGCGTCGGTCACCCCGCCCATGAACTTGAAGGTCCGCAGGGTCATCCTGCGGTCGGCGATGCGCAGCCCGGGGAGTTCCTCCAGCAGGCGTCGTTCCACCCGGGTCAGGTCGGGGGCGTCACGGAGCCAGAGGATGAACAGGGTGTTCTCCGGCCCGGCGATGTTGGTGCACAGCCGAACCTCGGGGATGCGTTCGCCCAGATCGGGTGTGGAGTCCAGGGTCTCGGGGTCGACGTTGCCCCAGAGGGTGGCGGCGCTGGGCCAGCCCATGTGCACCCGGGAGATGTCGCAGCGCAGCCCGAGCAGACCGTCGCGCAGGAGCCGGTTGAGGCGTCGCGCGGCCGTGGTGGGCGCGATGTCCAGACGCTCGGCGATGGTCTGATAGCCCAGCCTCGCGTCCTCGCACAACAGGTCGACGATCCGCTGGTCGAGTTCGGTGACCTGCTCGTTGCCGACCGGGTCCCTGGGCGCCGGGGAGAGGGCGTGCAGGCGCCTGCGCTGGTCGGGGGAGAGCGCCCGCACCTGCCACAGGTAGGCCTCCCGCGGCACCTCCGTGACCACGTGGACCCGGTAGGACACCACGTCGGGGATGCCGCCCACCCCGTTGAGCAGGTAGTCGGCCAGGCCCGCCCCGGGCACCACGGTGAGCATGAGCTGGTGGGAGCCGGCCACGAACTGGATGCTGAGGGTGTCCCGGTCCTCGGCCAGTACGGCGGCGACCCGCTCCACCGTTCCGTTGCGGCAGCTCAGCTCGACATAGCTGAGATTGCGGCGGGCCATCACGCGTCGGCGCGGGAACGCCGCGATACGGGCCAGACCCTCGTCCTCCAAGCGCTTCCAACGTCGGGAGAGCGTGGTGGGGTCCACGCCCAGGATCGGCCCCAGTTCGGCCCAGGTGGCCCTCGGCGCGAGTTGGAGGGCGTTGATCAGCGTCAGATCGAACTCGTTCGGAACGGTGGGTTCCGGCATCGTTCACCTTCTCGAAACTCGTTTCCTGCGTTTTCGCGGGGTTAACCACATCACAGCTTAGGTTTTCGCAAGATCGGAACGCAGCCGTGAGCTGCGTGTTCTCGATGGACGACGAGCTCGTGCGTGTCCCGCCCTTCCGT
The DNA here is from genome assembly GCF_000341225.1 of Nocardiopsis alba DSM 43377. Lineage (GTDB taxonomy): Bacteria > Actinomycetota > Actinomycetes > Streptosporangiales > Streptosporangiaceae > Nocardiopsis > Nocardiopsis alba. The sequence continues at coordinate 28,609 of NZ_ANAC01000030.1, read as the reverse complement.
ACACGGAGCCGCGGGCACCGGTGGGCGGTGAGGGAGAGGATGGCGTCGATGATCTCGGCCGAGCAGACCGTGGTGGTGCGTGGCGGGACCGTGATCGACGGGACCGGAGCCGACCCCCGGCTCGGTCTGACGGTGATCGCCCGCGAGGGCCGGATCGACTGGATCGGTCCGGACGCGGACGCTCCGGAGGTGACCGGTCCCCACCATGAGGTGGACGCCGCCGGCGGGACGATCCTTCCGGGGTTCATCGACACCCACGTGCACATGACCATGTCCGGCGACGGGATGAACCCCGCCGACCTGGTCGATCAGCCCCCTCACTACGGTTACTTCACCGCGATCCCGCGCCTGCGGGCCACCCTGGACGCGGGCGTCACCAGCGTCCGCGACCTGGCCGGACTCGATCAGGCCGTCATGCGCGCGGTGGATGAGGGGATCGTCGCCGGTCCGCGGATCGTCACCGCCTACCGGGCCCTGGGCCCCACCGGTGGGCACGGCGACTTCCGCACCTGTTGCGGGTTCGACTACGGGACGGTCCTGGGGCCCGATGGAGCGGTCTCGATCAACACCGATGGGCCGGCCGAGGCCCTGCGCGCCACCCGCGAGGTCATGCGCAAGGGGGCCGGGGTCATCAAGGTGATGGCCAGTGGCGGGGTCTGGAGCCCCCAGGACACCCCATGGCACGACGGTCTCAACATCGAGGAGATGTCGGTGATCGTGCGGGAGGCCGCCGCCCACGACGTTCCCGTGGCGGCGCACGCCCAGAGCGCGCGCAGTATCCGCAACGCCCTGGCCGCCGGTGTCACCAGCATCGAACACGGCTATGAGATCGACGGGCCCGGCATCGAGTCCATGCTCGACGGCGGCGCCTACCTGGTGCCCACCCTGTCGACCGCCACCACCCCGCCCGATCCGACCAGGTCGGCCGCCTACGCCGTGGCCAAGAAGCTCAAGCTCCAAGAGCACCTGAGCGAGAACATCACCACCGCCGTCAGGGCGGGCGTCCGCGTCGCCATGGGCACGGACTCGGGCATCTGCCCGCACGGCCGTAACCTGCGCGAACTGGCGCTGCTCGTCGAGCATGGGCTGACCCCCATGGGCGCGCTGCTGGCCGGCACCCGCGACGCCGCCGCCCTCCTCGGGCTGGCCGACGAGATCGGCACCCTCGAAACCGGCAAACGCGCGGACATCGTCGTCTGCGCGGGCGACCCCCTCGCCGACATCACCCTGCCCGGCGACCCCGACAACATCACCGTCGTGATCAAGGACGGTGTCGTCCACAAGGACACCGCACGCCGGACCCCCGCGAACCGACCCCGACCCCTCCCCGTGACCCATTCCGAGGTGACACCATGAGCACCAAGAGCTCGAAGCGGAGCCGAACGGACGGATCCTCCGGACCACGTCCCGGCCTCTTCGCCCGCATGCTGGACGGCATCGAACGCGTCGGCAACAGGATCCCCGACCCCTTCATCCTTTTCCTGCTGCTCTTCGTGATCGTGGCCGTGGCCTCCACGATCATGGCGTCGCTCGGCACCACCTACGAGGTGCCCGGCAGCGAGGAGGGCGCCCAGGAGATCCAGGGCTTCCTCTCCGCCCAGGGACTGACCTGGCTGACCACCAACCTGGTCTCGAACTTCATCGGTTTCCCGCCGTTGGGCGTGGTCCTCACGGTGCTGCTCGGTGTGGGGCTGGCCCAGCGGACCGGTCTGCTCAACTCTCTGGTCCGAGGGGCGTTCGGGCGTGCGCCGAAGTGGCTGCTGCCCTACGTCGTCGCCTTGGTCACGGTCTCCGGCAGCATCATGAGCGACGCCGCGATGGTGGTGATCCCTCCACTGGCCGCCCTGGTCTTCAAAGCCGCCGGAAGGCACCCCGTCGCCGGTCTGCTGGGCGGTTTCGCGGTGGCCACCGCGGCGTTCAGTTGCAGCCCCTTCATCACCAGCACCGACGCCCTGCTGTCCGGCATCACCCAGACCGCGAGCGCCTCGGTGGGGTTGGGCACCACGGTCACTCCGGTCTCCAACCACTTCCTCACCTTCACCATCGCGGTCCTGCTGACCTTCGTCGGCGGTCTGCTCATCGATCGGGTCCTCGAGCCCGCCATGGAGCGTGGCGGGGTCACCCGTGAGCAGGTCGTGGTTGAGGACGTCCGTGAGGGAGCGGACCGCCCCGACATGCGGATGGATCCGGAGCTCGACCGGATCGAGCGGTCGGGGCTGCGCTGGGCCGGTATCGCCCTGGTGATCACCGTGGCGGCGGTGCTGTTGGTGACCCTGCCCGCGGGCGCGCCCATGCGGAACGAGGACGGGGCCTTCCTCCCGACCTCACCGCTGTTGAGCTCGGTGGTCTTCCTGGTCTTCCTCACCCTGGCGATGCCCGCGCTGGCCTACGGTCTGGCGACCAGGGCCATCACCGGCGGGGCCGACGTGGCCGCGATGATGGGGCACACCATCAAGGACATGTCCGGGTTCATCGTGCTGGCCTTCGTGATGTCGCAGTTCCTGGAGCTCTTCAACTGGACGGGCCTGTCCACCTGGATCGCCATCAAGGGGGCCGAGGCCCTGGAGTCCACCGGCTTCACCGGCTTCGGGGCGATCGTCGCGTTCATCATGCTGGCCTGGCTGATCAACTTCTTCATCATCTCCGGGTCGGCCCAGTGGGCCCTGTTCGCGGTGGTGTTCGTGCCGATGTTCGCGCTGTTGGGCTACGAACCCGGGTTCGTTCAGGCCGCGTACCGGATCGGCGACTCCACCTCCAGCGTGCTCTCGCCGCTCAACCCGTACGTGATCATCGTGCTCGGCTTCCTGAAGACCTATGAGCCCAAGGCCGGAATCGGGACCGTGATCGCCCGCTGTCTGCCCTTCTCCCTGGTCTTCCTCGTCATCTGGGTCGCCGTGTTCGCGGTGTTCTTCTTCCTGGGTCTGCCGATCGGACCGGGCATGTACGCGCACATCTGAACCATCGATCCCCGACCGTGGCCGGGGCCCGAACGGGCTCCGGCCGCACCCTGTCGCCGAACCGGCGCACCGACGTAAGGAGACATCCCATGACCGGCTCCAGGACCCTGTATCGGGACCTCACCCTGATCGACGGCACCGGGGCCGCCCCGGTCGAGGACGCCGCCGTGCTCGTGAAGGACGGGGAGATCGTCTACGCGGGGCCCGCGGCCGACGCCCCCGCGACGGACCCCGAGGACACCGTCGAGAGCCTGGGCGGACGCACCCTGCTGCCCGGCTTCATCGACACCCACGTGCACTTCGGGTTCGCCGACGGTCGGGCCCTGGCCACCAACAACGCGGAGATCTCCCGGAGCCTGCACGCCTTCGAGTCCGCGGAGCGGATGAGCGTGACCCTCGACGCCGGTGTGACCGGCGCGCGCGACCTCGGAGGGGCCGACGCCGGGTTCCGTATCGCCCAGGAGAGGGGCCTGATCCGAGGCCCGCGCCTGAGCATGGCGCTCCGCCTGATGAGCCACACCGGAGGGCACGCCGACTTCACCCTGCCCTCCGGGTTCAACGCGCACGACTGCGAGCACACCGCCGCCGAGATCGCCGACTCCCCGCAGGAGGCGCGCGTGTCCACGCGTCGCCTCATCCGCGACGGCGCCGACGTCATCAAGGTCTGCGCCACGGGTGGGCTCTCCAGCCCTTCGGACGGGCCCACCGACGAGGGCATCGGAGAGGAGGAGATCGCCGCGATCGTCGCGGAGACCGCCAAGCACGGCGGTCGTCCGGTCGCCGCCCACGCCCAAGGGGCGGCGGGGATCCGCAACGCGGTCAGGGGCGGGGTCGCCAGCATCGAGCACGGCTACCTGATCGACGACGAGGGCATCGACCTGATGCTCGAGCGCGGCACCTTCCTGGTGCCGACCCTGACCACGTTCGACTTCGAGGACCGGATCCACCTGATGTCCCGCAAGTCGATCGAGACCAAGCGGGCCCTGACCGACGAGACCTACGAGCGGGTCTCGCACGCGGTCGCGCGCGGGGTGCGCGTGGCGATGGGGACCGACGCGGGCATCTCCGAACACGGCCGTAACCTGCGCGAACTGGCGCAGTTGGTCCGGGTGGGCCTGACCCCGACACAGGCCATCGTCGCGGGTACCCGGAACGCCGCGGAGCTGGTCGGCGTGGCCGACCGGGCGGGCACCGTCGAAGCGGGCAAGGTGGCCGACCTGGTCGTCTGCGACGGCGATCCGCTCGCCGACATCTCCCTGCTGGGGGACCGGGACAACGTGGTCCTGGTCGTCCAGGGCGGGAAGGTCGTCAAGGACACCCGCGCCTGACCGGGACCCGGGGAGACGACGGGCGCCCGGAGAGGTTCCTCCGGGCGCCCGTGTCGTGCGGGGAAGGGATCAGGCGACGTTCTTGCGGCGCCGACGGACGGCGTCGGCCAGGTCGGCCAGCACGCCCTCGGTGGTCTCCCACCCCATGCACTTGTCGGTGATCGATTGTCCGTAGACGAGGTCGGCGGGGTCGCCCAGCTTCTGGGCGCCCTCCTCCAGGAAGCTCTCCAGCATGACGCCGATGATGCCCTGCTGCCCCTCGGCGACCTGGGCCGCGATCTCCCGGGCCACCCCGACCTGGCGGACGTGGTCCTTGCCGCTGTTGGCGTGGCTGGCGTCGATCATCAGACGACGGGGGAGACCGGCGCCGCCGATGACGTCCAGGGCGGACCCGACGGAGACGGGGTCGTGGTTGGGGCCGCCGCGTCCACCGCGCAGGATGACGTGGCAGTCCGGGTTGCCCTCGGTCACCACGACCGAACCGGCGCCGGTCGGGTCCACCCCGAAGAAGGTGTGCGAGGCGGCGGAGGCGCCCACGGCGTCGACCGCGACCTGGACGTCGCCGTCGGTGCCGTTCTTGAACCCGACCGGCGTGCTCAGGCCACTGCTCAACTGGCGGTGGACCTGGCTCTCGGTGGTCCGGGCGCCGATGGCTCCCCAGGAGACGACGTCGGCGATGTACTGCGGGGTGATCGGGTCGAGGAACTCGGTTCCGGCGGGCAGCCCCAGGGCGTTGATGTCGAGGAGCAGCCGGCGGGCGGTGCGCAGACCGCGGTGCACGTCGTAGGTGTCGTCCAGGCCCGGGTCGTTGATCAGGCCCTTCCAACCCACCGTGGTGCGGGGCTTCTCGAAGTACACGCGCATGACCACGCACAGCTCCTCGCCGACCGAGGGCACCAGCTCGGCCAGGCGTCGCGCGTAGTCCATCGCGGATTCGGTGTCGTGCACCGAGCAGGGGCCGACGACGACCAGCAGTCGGTCGTCCTCACCGTCCAGGACCCGTTTGATCTCGGCGCGGGAGTTCTCCACCAGGGCGGTGCTCTCCTCGCCGAGAGGCAGCTCCGCGAGCAGGTCCCGGGGTGCGATGAGCGGCTTGTAGCTCGCCACACGTGTGTCGTTGGTGCTCGTCATCGTTTCCCCTAGATCCCGTCCGATTGATCGTCCTGCGCTCAAACCGTAGCGCGACGTCCTTCCTCGGACACGGTCACGTGAGGAATTCCACCGCTCTCCGAGGATGGGAAGGGCCACATTCGGACATTGGCGTGAACGGCGTCTCATGGTGCGAGACGAAATGGGCCGAGGCCATTCCCGTCGAGAGCCGGTGCGGGCCTGGAGCGGTCATTCCTCCGGCCCGGGGAGGTCCTCCTCCCAGAACTCGCGGGGACGGCGCGCGCCCTCGGTGGCCGTGCCGCGTTCGGCCTCGATCCGCCGCAGCTCCACCCTTCGGATCTTACCCGAGGCGGTCATGGGCAGCTCGGCGAACTCCAGGCGGCGCACCCTCTTGTGCGGTGGCAGACGATCTCGGGCGTGACGCATGATCGCCCGGGCGCTCTCGGCGTCGAGGGCCACGCCCTCGGCCGGTCTCACGTACGCCTTCACCACCGCCAGCCGCAACGGGTCGGGAGAGGGGACCACGGCCGCGTCCTCCACATATTCGTGTTCGATGAGAACGCTTTCCAGTTCGAATGGTGAGATGCGGTAATCCGATGCCGTGAACACGTCTTCGATACGACCGATATAGGTAATGTGACCGCTCGAATCCCGGGAGGCGATGTCCCCGGTCCGGTACAGACCCATACGGGTGGCCTCTCGGGTGAGTTCCGGATCGTCGACGTAACCGCGCATCGTCCCCACCGGATCGTCGGAGAGATCCACACAGATCTCGCCGAGATCGGACGGCTCGTCGGTGACCGGGTCGATGAGAACGATGTCGTACCCGGGCATCGGTCTTCCCATGGACCCGGAGAGCACCGGCTGCCCGGGGCCGTTGCCGATGAGCAGGGTCGTCTCGGTCTGCCCGAAGCCGTCGCGGATGGTGATGCCCCAGGCCCGCTGGATACTCTCGACCACCGCGGGGTCGAGCGGCTCCCCGGCGGCGACGGCCTCGCGCAGCGCGACCGGCCACGCCTCCGGGTCGGCGCGGGAGATGTCCCGCCAGACCGTGGGAGGAGCGCACAGGGTGGCCACCCCACAGCGCTCCATCGTGTCCATCAGGGCCTCGGGGTCGAAGCGTTCCCGGGCGAGCACGAGCACCGTGGCCTCGGCGTTCCAGGGGGCGAAGACACTGCTGTAGGCGTGCTTGGCCCAACCGGGCGCGGTCACGTTCATGTGCACGTCCCCGGGGCGGGCCCCCAGCCAGTACATGGTGGACAGGTGGCCGATGGGGTAGGAGGCGTGCGTATGGGAGACCAGTTTGGGATGGGCGGCCGTCCCCGAGGTGAAGTACAGCAGCAGCGGGTCGTCGGGCGAGGTCGGACGCGGCGGGGTGAAGTCCAGGGCGGCGTGCTCGGAGTCGGGGTATTCCAGCCAGCCCTCCATGTAGCCCACGCAGATCCGTGTCCAGTGCCCGTCGACGTTCTCGAAGCGGGCGGCGTCGGCGGGCGAACAGATCACGTGGGAGATGTCGCCGCGGATCAGGCGATCCTCCAGATCGACCTCGGACAGTGACGGCGAGGTCGGGCTGATCACGGCGCCCATCTTGATCGCGGCCAGAGTGGTCTCCCACAACTCGACCTGGTCGCCCAAGGCGACCATGATCCGGTCGCCGGGATGGACGCCCTGCCCCAAGAGCCAGTTCGCGACCTGGTTGGAGCGTTCGGACATCTGTCGATAGGTGTGGTGGACCTCGGTGCCGTCCTCATGGACCATCCACAGCGCGGTCCGGTCCGGACGGGTCCGCGCCACCTCGTCGAAGTGGTCGAGAGCCCAGTTGAAGTGTTCGGGACGGGGCCACGAGAACTCCCTGTGGGCGGTCTCCTGATCCTCTCGGTGGCGCAGGAGCAGGTCCCGTGCGTCACGGAACTCCCGCGCGCCCTCGGACATCTCTTTCGACATCGTCGACGACCTCCGGATCGGAGCGGCGCGCCGCGCACCGCCCGCGGGCCTCCCACCACCGTGCGGCCGGTGGGACGGGGTGTGCCCCTGCTTCTACCCGGGATCGGCGGCGCTCACGCCGATCGCCCTCCCAAGGAGTCGAGAACGTCCCCATAGGATGGTGAGCCATGGAGGAGATACGCGGACACCACGCGATATGGCGGTTCGACGACGAGACGCTTCGGATCCGCTTCGACAGTGGTCGTAAGGTGCCCCGGCTGCTCAAACTGCTGGGTCAGTGCTCGCTCCCGCTCGCCGCCGTGCGCGAGGTGGACTTCGACCCGGGCGACCGCAAGCGCGGTTGGTCGCTGCGCCTGCGTCTGATGGACGGGGCCGACCCCTACGCCCGCGCGGAGATCCCGGTCCCCTCCTCCCCACTGCTGTTGACCGGCCCCCACGATCGGGAACTGCTCTCGGAGTACTTCTCCGAACGGCTGATCGAGTCCGCTCGCTACGCCGCCGGCGTCCTTCCCGGCCCGCTGGACCCGGCCGAGGTCTCCCGCGGTCTGGTGGGACGTCCACCGCTCCAGGTGCGCACGGCGGAGGGGTCCGCCTCCTTCGACGGAGAACGCCTGCGCCTCCAGTGGGACGGCTGGCTGGCCAGCACCGCCAAGGAACGGGAGAAGTCCCGCGAGTACCGCTTCTCCGACATCGAACGCGTCTCCTGGCAGCCGACGGTCGACCTCACGGAGGGCTTCCTGCGCGTGGTCCTGCGAGGGGTCTCCCTCCCCGAGGCCGCCGACCTGGAGAACGACTTCTTCACCCTGGTCTCGCACGGACCGAAGGGCGCCGACGAGACCCTCCTGATGGCCGTGACCGTCAACAGTCTGCTCGCGTCCGTGGAGAACGGGGAGAAGGCCCCCGCCGAGGTGGAGGCCGCGCCCGGTGAGGCCGAGGACGGCGGCGACGGAGAGATGATCTTCACCAAGATCCGCGAACTCGGCCGTCTGCACGCGGAGGGTCTGCTGACCGACGAGGAGTTCAGCACGAAGAAGGCCCAGCTCCTGGACCGGCTCTGACCCAGTGAGAGCCGCAGCGGAGCGAACGAACACAGCATGAAAGGTCCGTCTCTTGCGCACCCTGTACCCGCCCATCGAACCGTACGACTCGGGCATGCTCGACGTCGGTGACGGTCACCGTGTCTACTGGGAGCTGTCGGGTAACCCCTCCGGCAAGCCCGTGGTGTTCCTCCACGGTGGTCCCGGCGGGGGCTGCAACCCCGCCCACCGCAGGCTCTTCGACCCCGAGAAGTACCGCATCCTGCTGTTCGACCAGCGCAACTGCGGTCGTTCCACGCCGCACGCCGGTCGGATGGACGTGGACCTGTCCACCAACACCACCTGGACCCTGGTCGAGGACATCGAGCGTCTGCGCGAGATGGTCGGAGTGGACGCCTGGCAGGTCTTCGGTGGCTCCTGGGGGAGTTGCCTGGCCCTGGCCTACGCCCAGAAGCACCCCGAGCGCGTCACCGAGCTGATCGTGCGCGGCATCTTCACGCTGCGCGACCGGGAACTGCGCTGGTTCTACCAGGAGGGCGCCTCCGAGCTCTTCCCCGACCTGTGGGAGTCCTACCTGGAGCCCATCCCGGAGGAGGAGCGCGACGACCTGATCGCCGCCTACGCGCGCCGTCTGGAGTCCCCGGACCGGGAGGTGCGGTTGGAGGCCGCGCGCGCGTGGAGCGTGTGGGAGGGGTCGACGGTCACCCTCCTGCCCGACCCGGGCCTGCGGGAGCACCACGCGGGCGAGGACTACGCGTTGGCCTTCGCCCGCATCGAGAACCACTACTTCCGCAACAAGGGCTTCCTCACCCCCGAGCAGCTTCTCGAGGGGGTCGACCGGATCCGGCACATCCCCGGCGTGATCGTGCAGGGGCGCTATGACGTGTGCACCCCGATGCGTACCGCCCACGATCTGCACCGGGCCTGGCCGGAGGCGGAGTTCCACGTCGTCGACGACGCCGGGCACGCGTTCAGCGAGCCGGGCATCCTCGACCGGCTGATCGAGGCCACCGACCGCTTCGCGAAGTGATCCGCGCTCGATACGGAGGATCATGAGGGCCCCTCACCGACCGGTGAGGGGCCCTCGCCCGTGAAGGTCGTCGGGGCGGGAATCGTCGAGGATCCCCTAGGGCGCGGAGGCCTTCGTTATCGTGTGGCCACGTGTTCGCCGGGGCGCCCGCGGGCCCCGGGACGAGAGGAGAGCGTCATGCGTGTCGAGGTCGACTTCGACCTGTGCGAGAGCAACGCCCTGTGCATGGGAGAGGCCCCCGAGGTGTTCGAGGTCCGGGACGACGACTTCCTGTATCTGCTCACCGAGGAGCCGGCGCCGGAGCTGCGCGAGAAGGTCCGGCGGGCCGTGCGCCTCTGCCCACGACAGGCCATCACGACACGGGACTGAACCCCGCCGCCTCCAAGGCCTCCGCCCACGTGGTGGGCTTCTCCAGCAGGCTCCGGTAGCGCATGGTGCGCGGGGTGGAGCGCAGTCCGAGCACCCCGACGAGCATCCCCCCGCGCCCCAGGAACGCCACGAACTTCCGGTCCTCCGGAGAGCCGTGCACGAAGGCGACCTCGTCGGCCGGAGCGCCCTGACCCAGGAGTTGGATCTTGCTCTTGTACTGGTCGGACCAGAAGTAGGGCACCGGGGTGAAGGGTGTCCGTCCCGCGCCGGCGAGCAGGTTGCGGGCGGCGGCCTCACCCTGTTCGCCCGCGTTGGTCCAGTGCTCCAGCCGGATCCGCCCACCGTAACGGGGGTGCGGCCAGTCGGCCAGGTCGCCGACGGCGTAGACACCGGGAACGGAGGTCGCGGAGTACTCGTCGCACAGCACCGAGCCGTCCGTGGCCAGGTCCACCCCCGATCCTCGGAGCCACTCGGTGTTCAGGTGGACGCCGATTCCGACCACCACCGCCGACGCCTCGACCGTGGAGCCGTCGGACAGCCGGACCCGTTCCACGTGGTCGGCGCCCTCGTAACCCACCACGCTCACGCCCAGACGCACGTCCACGCCGTTGTCCAGGTGCGCCCGGACGAGGATCTCGCCGATCCTCGGGTCGAGGACCCGGGTCATCGGGGTCGGCGCCGCCTCGACCAGGGTCACCTCCATGCCGACGGAGCGGGCGCTCGCGGCGACCTCGGCGCCGACGAACCCTCCGCCGACCACCACCAGGCGTCCGGAGGAGGTGAGCGCCGAACGGACCGCCTCGGCGTCGTCCAACGTGCGCAGCACGTGCACGCCGGGCAGGGACGTGTCGGGCCGTCGGGCCCGTGCCCCGGTGGCCACGATCAGCCCGTCGTAGCGCAGGGCCTCGGCGCCGTCAGGACCCTCGGTCCGCAGTTCCCTCGCCGTCGGGTCCAGGGCCACGGCCCGGGTACCCGGGCGGAAGTCCAGGTCCAGACGGTCGATCTCCTCGTCCTCGCGCAGGCGGAGGGCCCGGTGCCCGGCCAGCGTGCCGGGGGCGTCGTCCGGATCGCCCATGCCGATCCCGGTCAGGACCTCCTTGGACAACGGAGGCCGCGAGTAGGGGCGGTGCGGTTCCTCTCCGACCAGGGTCAGCCGTCCCTCGAAACCCCGCTCGCGCAGGGCCTCGGCGGCGTACAGTCCGGCCATCCCCGCGCCGGCGATGACGATCTGGTCCAGGCTGTCGGACACCGTGGGTTCGCCTCCTCATACGTGTACTCGAACGGTCGCGGTCCTCGAGGACCGCGACCGGGTGGATCACAGGGAACGGACCTCGCCCACGACCGCTCCGCCACCGAGGATGTCGGTGGTGAGGCGGTCGGCGATCGGGGAGATGTCCAGGCCCAGGGCCTCGAGGGCGGTCACGCCGACGAGCGTACGCGCCCGGAGCTCGGCGTCGCCGTCGCTGATCTTGACGGCGACGGTCCGGCCGTCGGGGGCGCTCAGCACCAGGACGCCGTCCGCGCCGATCTTGGAGACCAGACCGGGCATCCGGCGCATGAGCTCGGTGTCGATCCGGTCGGTACCCGCGACGTACTCGGGGTGGGCGCTCATCGCCTCCGGGACGGAACGCTCCTGGCTGCCCTCGAGGGAGAGACGCATGCTCTGTAGGCCGCGGGCCAGACCCACGAGGGAGACCGCGAGCTGGGGGGCGCCGCAGCCGTCGACGGCGGTGTGCGCGATCCGCTCACCGCACATGTCCTCGGTGGCCTCGCGCACCAGGAGCTGGAAGGGGTGTTCGGGGTCGAGGTAGTCCTCGGTGCTCCACCCCCGGGCCACGCAGGCGGCCAGCATGCCGGCGTGTTTGCCGGAACAGTTCATGTACAGGGGGGAGGCGGAGCGGCCCTCGGCCAGGAACGCCGCGCGCGCCGCCCTGCCGCCGGGGACGTCGGCCGGACAGCGCAGGTCGTCCGCGCTCAGACCGGCGTCGGCCAGGATCCTCTCGGCCTCGGCGAGGTGGAAGTCCTCACCGTTGTGGCTGCCCGCTGAGATGGCGAGGGAGGTGCCTTCGAGGCGGGCCCCGGCCCGCAGCATCGCCAGGGCCTGGAAGGGCTTGGCGGAGGAGCGGGGGAACATGGGGTCGTGTACGGGGCCGCGGGCGTAGGAGATCTCGCCTTCGGGGGAGAGACCGACGACGGCCCCATAGTGGACGCCCTCGCGCATGCCGGAGCGGACCACCTCCGCCAGGGGGACGTAGCCGGGCAGCGGGGTCTGGGTCATGAGGGGATCTCCTCGCCGTTGATGTCGATCGGTGGGCGTCCCGTGAGACGGCGGGGGCCGAGGTGGTCGGACCCCGGACGACGTCGGGCACGCGTAGAAACGTACACAAGGTCGGGCTTCTTCCCCGAGGCGGTGGGCCCTTCCCGGGGGCGGGCCGAAAAGCCCGGGGATCACCGTTGTCCGTACCGGGCAGTATGGTCGTTGCCGGTGGTTGACCACCGATGACCGTGAGGTACGACGACCCGAGAGGTGAGGACGACGATGGGAACGCTGCGGACGGGTGCGCTGACCCGAAGAAGGGTCGGGACTCCGGCGGCGGACCTGGAGTACGCGGTCCTCGACGTCGAGACGACCGGTCTCGATCCGCGCGAGGGGGCCCGGCTGGTGGAGATCGCCGTGGTCCGGGTGCGGGGCGACGGTCGGATCGTGGACGAGTTCAGCACCCTGGTGGACCCTCGGGCCCCGATCGGTGGTCGGGAGTTCCACGGGATCGGCGAGTCCGACGTGCTCGGCGCTCCCCGAGCGGAGGAGATCGTCCCCCGGATCGCCCGGCTGCTCTCCGGCGCGGTGGTGGTCGGCCACAACCTGGACTTCGAGGAGCGCTTCCTCGCCTCGGAACTGGTGCCCGCGGGTCTCCCCGAGGGGCAGTCGGGTCTGTGCACGCTTCGGGCCCTGCGCTCACAGCTGGATCTGGCCCGTTACTCGCTGCCGCGCGCCTCGTACCTGCTCAGCGGTGACTGGCCTACCGGGCAGCACACCGCCTTGGGGGACGCGCGGGCCTGCGCCAAGCTCCTCGTGGAGATGATCGGGAACGCCCCGGGCGAGCTGCGCTACACCGGCCCGGCGCCCCGATTCCTCCAGGGCGACGCCCCGGAGGAGACCCCGGTGCGCTGGAAGCCGCGCACCACCTCGGGCGCGGGCGGGTGGGCGCCCCGCGGCTCGTGGTCGGCGCGGTGGCGACCGCGTGAGCTCGACGCGCGCCTGTGCGGCGGGGCCTTCCGTGACGCCGAACGGGAGGCGGCCGAACAGGCCGCCCGCCGTGAGACGTTGGTGCGCGAACGGTGGGCGCTGGCCGCGGGGCTGACCGGTGGGGTCGCCGCCACGGTGGCGGGGGGCCTCCTGCTGCGCATGGCCGGGGCCGCTCGCGGCTGAGCCGGGTCCCGGCCGGGTCCTCAGAGCCCGGACAGCCCCAGGAAGAAGGCCACGATCAGCGCGCTGCCGCCGATGGCGGTGAACACGGCGCGACCCTGTTCGGTGAGTCTGGCGTCGGCCAGACGTGGCCGGAGCGCCGTCACGGTGCGTTGGGCGGTGGCGACACCGCCTCCGGGGCGGGGTCGGTCCAGGCGCTCGGGCGCGATCCGGGGCACCTTGTTGAACATGGCGATCGACACCAGGACGGCGCCGACGGCGATCAATGCGAGGGTCACTTCGGAGAGGGCCTTACGGAGGTCGAGGGACGGATGAGGGAACGGCCCGAGGGAGGGCCGACCCGTCTCGTTCCCCGTGTTCTTCCTCTTCATGCGGTTCTTCGATGGCCGTACACGGCCACCGTCGGTTAGAGCCGGACCGTTATCGCACAGGGTTCATGTTCCGTCACTTTGAGTGTTCATACTGGTGGGGGGAGGCAGGATCGTGTCGATGATCTCGGTCTCCACGCCGAGCGCGCGCAGGACGAAGCGGGTCACCAGGGCGTGGCTCTCCTCGAGATCGATCTCCCCGTTCGCCATCGGCAGCCGTTGGGAGCCCACCATGGACAGGGTCAGTCCGGCGACGCGCTCCGAGGGCAGCCGATCGAACTCCCCGAGGACGGCGCCCTCGTCGAGGATCTCGGTGAGCAGGCGCTGCATCGGGGCGACGTGCGAGGCCAGGGCCTGGTAGGCGTCGGGGCCGAGGCTGGCGCCGAGTTCGGCCGCCGGCGGGTGCGGATGGGCCACGATGCCCTCCAGTTGGAGGCGCACGAAGGCCGAGAGCCGACGGGAGGCCGAGACCCCCGAGGGGAGTTCGCGTCTGTACCGCTCGACGAACGCGGCGTTGACCTGTTCGGTGAAGGCCAGGAGCAGGGCGGGCTTGTCGGGGAAGTAGTTGTACAACGCGGTGCGGGTGATGCCCGCGGCGTTGGCCACGTCGGTCATGGAGACGCGGTCGATCCCCCGTGCCCGGGTCAGCGTGTCGACGGCGTCCAGGATGCGTTCCCGTGTGCGGGCACGGTGAGCGGCGATGGTCGGAGCCGTGATCTTGGGCATGTTCCTATGGTGGCACGCCGGAGGGGGGACACCGGTGCGCGCGATCCTCTCCCCGCCCCCGATGAGGCGGGGAGAGGAGGACGTCAGACGTGGTGCCGTCCCAGATCGGCCAGGACCTCGGTGTTGAGCCGGTAGGCCAGGCGGGTCTCCTCGATCAGGAGCCCGGCGGCGGCCTCGTCGAGTTCCAGGGCGTCGAGACGGTCGCGGTAGTCGGAACGGAAGCGGGGGAGCGAACCCAGGGCGCCGAAGTCGTAGAAGGCCGTGCCCGCGCCCTTCTCGAACCTGTAGGTCTCGACGGCGACGCGTCGGATGAACTGCCCGCCGGAGACGTCGCCCATGTAACGGGTGTAGTGGTGGGCCACGAAGCCCTCGGGGTGGTCGACCATCTGCTCTATGCGCGCCACGTAGGTACGGGTGGGGCGTGAGGGGGAGATCCGGTCGCGCCACTCGGAGCCGAGCAGGTGTTCCAGGTCCCTCTCCAGGGCGGGCACACGCTCCAGTTCCGGACGATGGAAGCCGCCGGCCACGGGGTGGTCGGCCAGTTCTCGGGCCACTCCCTCCAGGGCGACGTAGGCGAAGTGGTGCTGGGCGACCATGGCGGTGTATCCGTCGAGGGGCAGCTCCCCTTCGAGCAGGGCCTTGGTGAAGCCGTGGTGTTCGGCGGTGGAGTGGTCGTTCCAGGTGGCGTTCTTGAGGCGCTGGGAGAACGGGTCGGGGGCGGTCGTCGTGGGGGGCGGCGTCGTCACGCTCATCGACACTCTCCACCTTCCGTCGAGGAATTTTCATGACATGATGTCATTTACGCGAACGGTTCTGTCAAGGTGGATATGACAACCCGTCGTGAAAAAGGTACGAAAGGGCATCGATCGTGCGTCGAATCACAGCGGGAGAGTCGGGGCCCATGTGACCCACGGCCTGTCGCGGACGGGTGACACCGTGTCGACGGAGGGTGGAGGAGACCGAGGAGAGGGGGCTTACGCTCTCGCTCACCGGCGGCGGTTCCACGCCCCGACGTTGGATGTGTCTCGTCTCGTCCGCTGGTCAACTGGTCGGTCGGGCGATTATCGTTTGGATGTCGTGCGGTCCGAACCGCCGGGAAGACCCGAGGCGTTCCCTCGGGCCTCTCGCATGACAAGACAGGACGTCCCGCGGACCGCGAACCTAGAGGCGATGAGTGGATACCAGGAGAACAGGGCACCATCCCGTGATGGTGATCGGTGACGGAGCGGCAGGGTCCGCCGAGGGCACCGTCGTGAACGGCGGAGCCTCCCTGGGTGACGACACCGTCCTGGACGACCGGGTGGAGGCTACCGTCGAATCGGTTGACGTTCTGCTGATCGAGGACGATCCCGGCGATGCCTTCCTCGCCGAGGAACTCCTCGCCGACACCGCCCTGACCACCCACATCACCTGGGTGTCCACGCTCAAGGCCGCACGCGCGCACCTCACCGACTTCCGGGGTTGCGTCCTCCTGGACCTCAACCTTCCGGACGGGCACGGCCTCGACCTCCTGCGCGAGGTCCTCGACACCGCGCCCTCGGCCGCCGTCGTGGTCTTCACCGGCCTGGACGACGAGCACGAGGGCATCGCCGCGGGCGCACAGGACTACCTGGTCAAGGGGCAGGTCGACGGTTCCCTGCTCGCCCGCAGCCTGCGTTACTCCCTGGAACGCCGTCGCGCCGACGAGAACGCCCGCCAGCTCCGCGAGGCCCGGATGCGCGCCCGCGAGAACATGCGGCTGGAACGCGGTCTGCTGCCGCAGGTCCTGCTCGACAGTTCCCCCCTGAGCCACCGCGCCTACTACCGCCCCGGACGCAAACGCGCCCTGGTCGGCGGTGACTTCTACGACGCGGTCGAGAAGGACGGCACCACCCACGTCATCATCGGCGACGTCAGCGGCCACGGCCCCGACGAGGCGGCCCTCGGCGTCAGCCTCCGCATCGCCTGGCGCACCCTGGTCATGAGCGGGATCAGCGAGGAGCGGGTCCTGCCCAACCTCGAGGAGCTGTTGGCCACGGAGCGGGCGCAGGAGGAGATGTACGCGACGCTGTGCATGACCAGCCTCGATACCGGCAGTGACCGTGCCCGGGTGCGCAGCCTCGGTCACCCGCCGCCCATGATCGTCAAGGGCGGGGTCGCCGAGGAGATCCAGGCCGTGCCCCAGCCGCCCCTGGGCGTCTTTCCGGTCGATCAGGACGAGTTCACCGAGGTCGTCCTGCCCCGGGGCGTCAGTCTGCTCTTCTATACCGACGGCCTGGTCGACGCCTACGACGGCGGTCCGCCCGCGCGGTTGGAGGTCGCCGGACTGCGTCGCCTGGTCAACGGGGTCCTCGGCCAGGGCGTGGCCCTGAACAATCTGCCCGAACACCTGGTGGACGAGGCCGAGCGCAGCAACGGGGGGCCGTTGCAGGACGACGTGGCGATGCTGCTCATCACCCACGGAGAGCCTGAGTGAACCCCACGGGGGAGGAAGACCACACCATGGACACCGAGTCCGCCATCGGCTCCGGACAGGACGGGGGGGCGGGCCCGGGAACGGAACGGGACGGTCGTGGCCCCGTCTCGTTCGTCAGGATCACCGACTCCTGGGACCGGCCCGCCCGCCGCTCCTGGAGCCTTCGCCGCAGGGTCACCAGCCTGCTGGCGGTGGTCGCCGTCGTACTGGTGGTGGCCGTCTCGGTGATCACCCTCGCCGCCTTCCAGGCCCGCGATTCCCTGACACTCCAGGTCGAGTCGCTCACCCCGGGGCTGAGCACCGTCGAACAGACCCGCTCGGCCTATCTGAGCCAGGACCACGCCCTGCGCGGCTACATCCTCACCGGTGACCGGGAGTTCCTGGAGCCCTACGTCGAACAGCGCAGATCGCTGGCCGAGTACCGCAACGCCCTCACCGAGCTCGCCGCCGAGAACGAGGAGGTCGCCCCCAAGATCGAGGAGCTCATCGCGGCGGGCGACGTCTGGAGCAAGGAGTTCGCCGAACCGGTAGCCGAGAAGGTCCGGGAGGGGGAGACCCCGACCCAGGAGGACCTCCAGCGCGGCCGGGTGCTCTTCCTCGAACTCAACCGGGCCGCCGACGCGACCACCAACCACCTGGAGCGGGAGATCGCCGACGCCCAGAGCGGTCTCACCCTGGCCACCCAGCAGGTGGTGGCGCTGCTCGTGCTCGTCGGCCTCGTCGTGGTGTTCCTGTCGGTGTTCCTGT
Organism: Nocardiopsis alba DSM 43377; assembly: GCF_000341225.1. Classification (GTDB taxonomy): domain Bacteria; phylum Actinomycetota; class Actinomycetes; order Streptosporangiales; family Streptosporangiaceae; genus Nocardiopsis; species Nocardiopsis alba. The sequence goes on along the minus strand of NZ_ANAC01000030.1, from coordinate 11,111 downwards.
GGGTGATGCTCCAGCAGTGGGTGCTGCGTCCCCTGGAGGAGTTGGCCGGGCACATGCGTCAGGTCTCCGAGGGTTACTACGCGCACCGCATCTCCCTGCACGGCCCTCCGGAGATCGTCCAATTGGGCAACGACGTGGACGCCATGCGCGAGCGCATCGTGCAGGACCTGGACGAGGTGGCCTCGGCCCGGCGCAAACTCCAGGAGCAGTCCAGTCTGCTGGAGCACCAGACCGAGGAGCTGCGCCGCTCCAACCTGGAGCTGGAGCAGTTCGCCTACGTCGCCTCGCACGACCTCCAAGAGCCGTTGCGCAAGGTCGCCAGCTTCTGTCAGCTCCTCCAGCGTCGTTACCACGGTCAGCTGGACGAGCGCGCCGACTCCTACATCGACTTCGCGGTCGAGGGCGCCAAGCGCATGCAGACGCTCATCAACGACCTGCTGGCCTTCTCCAGGGTGGGGCGGACCAAGAACTTCGCCCCCGTCGACATGAACGTGGCCCTGGACGACGCCCTGAGCAGCCTCGAGACGCGTCTGGAGGAGGCGGACGCCGTCATCACCGGTGATCCGCTGCCCACGATCCAGGGCGACCGCACCCTTCTCACCCAGGTCTTCTTCAACCTGGTCGGCAACGCGGTCAAGTTCCGCGGCGAGGACCCGCCCGAGGTGCACATCACCGTCGAACGACAGGGCGACGAGTGGGTCTTCTGCTGCTCCGACAACGGCATCGGGATCGAACCCCAGTACGCCGAGCGCATCTTCGTCATCTTCCAGCGCCTGCACACCCGCGACAAGTACACCGGGACCGGGATCGGCCTGGCCATGTGCAAGAAGATCGTCGAGTTCCACGGTGGCCGGATGTGGCTCGACACCGGGACACAGGACGCGGAGAACCCCGAGGAGTCCGAAACCTCCGACGAGGCGGACTCCGGGCGGACCGGAACCCGCATATGCTGGACCCTGCCCGTCGACACCGAGGCGGAGGCCGAGGAAACGGTCTCCGAGGAGGAAACCGAAGCGGCCGCCACGGTCGTTAACGCAGTCGAGGGCACCGAGGCTGCCGAATCCGCCCCCGCGGAGGAGGCTCCGACGGCCGCACGAGAGTCCGGCACCGACGACACGGAGAGCGTTCCCCCCGGCCCAGAACCGGACGGGGGAGACCACCCCGTGTCCGAGGAGGCCGGCGATACGGCACCGCCCGGTCACCGGTCGGGGCCCGTATAGGGGTCTGGAAGCTTGAGCGAGGTCATGTTGGTGCATCCCATTGAGGTGCTGCTGGTCGAGGACGATCCCGGTGACGTCCTGATGACCAAGGAGGCGTTCGAGGAACACAAGCTGGGCAACCGCCTGCACGTGGTCTCCGACGGCGTCGAGGCGCTCCGCTTCCTGCGTCGTGAAGGGGAGTTCGCCGACGCCCCGCGCCCTCACCTGATCCTCCTCGACCTCAACCTGCCGCGTAAGGACGGTAGGGAGGTCCTCCAGGAGGTCAAGAACGACGACGACCTCGCCCACATCCCGGTGGTCGTGCTCACCACGTCCGAGGCCGAAGAGGACGTGCTGCGCAGCTACCGTCTGCACGCCAACGCCTATGTGCCCAAACCGGTGGACTTCGAGCAGTTCATCCGCGTGGTGCGCCAGATCGACGACTTCTTCGTCACCGTGGTCCGCCTGCCCAAGGGCTGAATCGGGGCCGTCCTCTCCCGGATCCGACGGTCCGGGGGCGCGTTCGTCGCGGCAGAACGGGTGGGTGCGACGGTTTTTCGTTACGGTAAGGGGTATGAGCCTGCCGGAACCGCGTGACCCCGCCGGTCCCTACCGCGTCAGTGTGGTGTGCCTGGGCAACATCTGCCGTTCTCCCATGGCGGAGAAGGTGCTCACCGCCGACCTCGAACGTGCCGGAATCGGCGACCTCGTCGAGGTCGACAGCTTCGGTACGGGAGGTTGGCACGTCGGCGACGGGATGGATCCCCGAGCCACGTCCACGCTGCGAGTGCACGGGTACCTCACCGATCACACCGCCCGTCGATTCTCCGCCGAGCGTCTGGCCGACCGGGACCTGGTCCTGGCCATGGACCTGGACAACCTGGACGAGTTGCGCCGCGCCGTCGACGAACGCGGGGAGGAGTTCGGCTTCGACCCCGCACGGCTGCGGTTGTTCCGTTCCTTCGCCCCCGACAGCGGCCCCAACCCCGAGGTGCCCGACCCCTATTACGGGGGCGACGACGGCTTCACTGCGGTGCTGAACATGGTCGAGGCCGCGTCCAAGGGGCTGACCGGCGCGCTCGTCGCCCGGTTGCGGGACTGACGGGTGGACGAACCGATGGCGCGCTCCTTCGGCTCCGGGGACGGGGATGACGGCGCGAGACGGGGCGGTCGCGACCCGCTCGCCGGCACGCTCGCCGACCGGGTCTCCGCCGTGCTCGGCCTCCGTGTACGGCGCGCGGCCCGGGCCGGCGCCAGCCACGACTGGACCCTGTCCTACGCCGAACTGAGCGATGGCACCCGTCTGTTCGTCAAGTCCACGGCCCGAGGAGAAGGGGCCACGGGCGTGTTCGAGGCGGAGGCCCGCGGCCTGGAATGGCTGGGCAGATGCTTCGGGTCTCCGGTGATCACACCCTTGGCCTGGGATGAGCGCATCCTCGTCCTGCCCCTGGTGGAGCAGCGTGATCCGACCCCGGCCGCGGCCGAGCGCCTGGGCCGGCAACTCGCCGGAACCCATCTGACCGGGGCGGGCTCCTTCGGAGCCGACTGGCCCGGCTACATCGGCCCCCTTCCCCTGGACAACACCCCGGCGCGCGACTGGCCGCGCTTCTACGCCGAACAGCGGCTGCGCCCCTACCTGCGCCAGGCGTTGGACCAGGGGGCGCTGACCCCCTCCGACGCACGCGTGATCGAACGCGTGGTGGACTCGGTCGAGGAGCTGGCGGGGGAGCCGGAACCCCCGGCCCGGATCCACGGCGACCTATGGAACGGGAACGTGCTCTGGCGCGAGCGCGACGCGGTGCTCATCGACCCGGCCGCGCACGGTGGACACCGGGAGGCCGATCTGGCGATGCTGGCCCTGTTCGGCCTGCCCCATCTGGACCGTGTCCGGGACGCCTACAACGAGGTGGCCCCTCTGTCGTCGGGGTGGCGGGGGCGGGTGGCCCTGCACCAGATGCACCCTCTGCTGGTCCACCTGTGCCTGTTCGGCGCCGCCTACCGGACGACGGCGCTGGAGACGGCCAAGGCCGCGCTCCGGGGGAGCTGAGGGAACGGCGGGCTCTCCGAGCGGGTGAGACGGGCCCCGCCCCGGCCGGAGCCGTACATTGGACCCATGGCCAACGCGATCGACGGCCCGTTCCAGGGCGCTCCCGCACACGATGGACCCGAGTTGCACGTCGCCCTCATCGGCTACGGCAAGGGCGGCGAGGTCTTCCACGCCCCGCTCATCGACGCGGTACCCGGACTGTGCCTGTCCGCCGTGGTCACCGGGGACCCCGAGCGGGCCCGCTCGGCCTCGGAACGCTATCCGGGCATCACCGTCCACCCCACCGTCGAGGACCTGTGGGCCGACGCCGGCCGCTACGAGATCGCCGTGATCAGCACCCCCAACGACACCCACGCGCCGCTGGCCCGCGCGGCGATGGAGGCCGGGCTCGCGGTGGTCGTGGACAAACCGTTCGCGCTCACCTCGGCTCGGGCCCGCGAGCTGACCGACCTGGCCGGAGAGCTCGGCCAGGTGCTCACCGTCTACCAGAACCGGCGGTGGGACGCCGACTTCCTCACCCTGTGGGGGCTCATCGAGGAGGGCACGCTGGGGCGTGTGCACCGTTTCGAATCGCGCTTCGAACGCTGGCGTCCCCGGGCCAAGGACACCTGGCGGGAGAGCGGAGAGGCGGAGGACGGCGCGGGGATCCTCTACGACCTGGGGCCGCATCTGATCGACCAGGCCGTCAACCTGTTCGGGCCGGTCGTGTCCGTCTACGCCGAGGTGGACGCCCGACGCGAGGGCGTGCGCGCGGACGACGACGTCTTCCTCGCCCTACAGCACGCGCGCGGCACCCGCTCCCATCTGTGGATGAGCGCCCTGAGCGCGCAGGAGGGGCCTCGCTTCCGGGTGTTGGGCGATCGGGGCGCCTATACGACGTGGGGCATGGACGGGCAGGAGGCCCGGTTGGTCGCGGGGGAGCGCCCGGACGCGGCCGACTGGGGAGAGTCGCCCGAGGACCGGTGGGGGACGCTCTCCATCGACGGTCGTACCGAGAAGGTCCCCGCCGTGCGCGGCGCCTACCAGGAGTTCTACGCGGGCGTGCGCGACGCGGTGGGCGAGGCCGATCCGCTGCCGGTCGACCCGCACGAGGTGATCCACGGACTGGAGATCATCGAGGCCGCCCGTCGCAGTGCCCGTACCCGCTCCGTGGTGGAGCTCCCCATCGGTTGAGCGCGAGCGTCACGAGGCGGCGGTGCACCGGCGTTCGACGACTCCCTCGCGTTCGACGGTGGAGATCCCCTCGCGGCGTAGACGGTCCCTTCCCCAGAACCCGAGCGGTTCGAGGGCCCGGTTGAGCGCGATCCCGTGCTCGGTCAGGGAGTACTCCACCCGCGGCGGCACCTCCGGATGGACCTCTCGGTGGATCAGCCCGTCCTGCTCCATCTCCCGCAGGTGCTGGGTCAGCATCTTCTCGCTGACCCCGGTCAGGCCGCGACGGAGTTCCGCGAACCGGCGGATCCCGTGATGTTCCAGCTCCCAGAGGATCAGGACCTTCCACTTGCCGCTCACCACGTCCATGGCGGCGTCGAGGCCACAGACGTAGGGTCCACGTCTCGGTGCTCGGGTCATCGTGGCCTCCTGTACTTACCCGAAGGTGCGTACCCCAGTAAAAAGTGCGTACTTCCGCAAACGTATCCGAGCCGATCACGATGGGGGCATCCGAGAGAACGAAGTGGAGAACGAGATGAAGAACGACGGGGTGACGAAGGGATCGGTCGCCCTTCTGGGGCTCGGCGCGATGGGGCGGGTACTCGCGGAACGGCTCCTCGACGCCGGACATCCGGTGACGGTCTGGAACCGGACCCCGGGCCGGGACACGGAGCTCGTGGAACGCGGGGCACGGCGAGCGGAGACGGTACGGGAGGCGGTCACCGCCGCGACGACCGTCGTCACCTGCCTCTTCGACCACGCGTCGGTGCGGGAGACACTCGAACCGGTGGGCGCCGACCTGGCCGGCAGGACTCTGGTCGACCTCACCACGACGACCCCGAACGAGGCCCGATGGCTGGGCGGATGGGCCGAGGAACGGGGCATCGAGCACCTCGACGGCGCCATCATGGCGACCCCGTCGATGATCGGCGCCCCCGAGGCGTCGCTCCTCTACAGCGGGTCCGCCGAGGCCTTCGGACGCCACAGGACCCTCTTCGAGGTCTGGGGGAGCGCCACCTACGACGGAGCGGACCACGGGGCGGCGTCGCTGTTCGACCTGGCCCTCCTGTCGGGGATGTACACGATGTTCACCGGTTTCGCGCACGGGGCCGCCATGGTCACGTCGGCGGGGGTCACCGCGGAGGAGTTCGCCCATCGATCCGCACGGCTCCTGTCCGCCATGACCGGGGTGTTCCCGATGACGGCGAAGGTGATCGACGAGGGCGACTACACGGGGCCCGGGCAGAGCCTCGAATGGACCGCCACGGCCTTGGACACCATCGCGCGCGCCTCGGCCGAGCAGGGGGTCTCTCCCGGGCCGATCGAGATGACACGGGCGCTCGTCCTCGCCCAGATCGAGGCCGGATACGGGAACGAGAACTCCGATCGGATCTACGAGGAGCTGCGGGCCGGGTGACCCGGTGATCCGAGGAGGGGCGAGGGGCCCGGTCGAGCCGTGCGTTCGAGCGGGCCCCATCGTGCGGGGCGCCCTCCGGATCGTCCTCGGGCGACCTCCCTCCTCCCCCGTGGCCCTATGTTGGAGGGAGGTTGCCCAGGCTTTTCACACACCGAAGGAGACACGCCGTGGCCCAGGTTCTCGTGGTCGCCGACGACCTCACCGGGGCCAACGCCACCGGTGCCAGGTTCGCCCGCACCGGGATGCGGGTGGCCACCGTGACCCCGGAGCACGTCAGCCGGGTCGCGGGGGACTACGACGTGGTCGTGGCCAACCTGGACAGTCGCCACGTGCCCGGGGAACAGGCGGCCGACCTGGTCACCGACGTCATCGAGGCGGTGTGGCCGGTCGGGCTGGTGGTCAAGCGCACCGACACCACGCTGCGCGGGAACGTGGGCGCCGAGGTCGAGGCCGCCTACGAGGCCGTACGAGACGGGGTGGGGCCCGGAACCCGTGTGCGCGTTCTGTTCACCCCGGCCTTTCCCGGAGCGGGGCGGACCACCGAGGGCGGCTCCCAGTTCCTCCACGGCAGTCCGCTGGAGGATACCGAGGTGGCCTTGGATCCGCTCTCGCCGATGACCACGAGCGTGGTCGAGGACATCCTGCGCGCCCAGAGCGACCTCGCCGTGCGCCACGTGCCCCTGCGACAGGTCACCCGGGAGATGCTCACCGCCGAGCTGCTCGCCGGAGACGAACCGGTGGTCGTGTGCGACGCGACCTCCGAACAGCATCTCACCGACATCGCTGAGGCGGCGGCCGCGGCGCATCATTCCGAGGGCGTCGTGTGGGTGGCGGTCGATCCGGGGACGACGGGCGCCCTGTTGGCCTACGCCCTACGCCTGCGGGGCCAGGCGGGGAGTCGGGGCCCGCTGTTGGCGGTGACCGGCAGCACCACCGATCTCACCCGCCGCCAGCTCGCCACGGTGGCCCGCACCGGCGCGGTCCGCTTCGTCGACGTGGACGCCGTCGAACTGAGCGACCCCGAGAGCGATCACGCGGACCGTGTCACGGCCCGGCTCATCGAGCACCTGTCCTCCTCCGGCTTCCCCGAGCTGTGCGTGCTGCGGGTGACCACGTCCTCGGAGCGGATCAGAGGGCTTCCGCCCCAGGCCCGGGCGGAACTGCCCGGGCGTCTGGCGAGCGTGGTCTCCGAGGCGGTCGACGAGCTCGCCGACACCGTCGGCGCGCACGCCCTGCCCAGCGGGCTCTATCTGACCGGCGGCGACCTGGCCGCCAGCGTCCTCGACGAGCTGGGCGTGCACGCCTTCGACGTGGGGGGCGAGGTGGTCCCCCTGGCCGTGCACGGACACCTGAGCGGAGGGCCCCTCGACGGCACGCCCGCCATCGCCAAGGGCGGCATGGTGGGCGACGACATCACCCTGGTCGAGTGCCTGGCCAAGCTCCGTCGGGCGGTCCAGGCACGCCTCCACCAGGTCCATTCCGAGGTCTCCGAGCACGTGATCCCCACCCCCGACCTCTGAGCGGGGACGGCCCGTTCAGGCGGAGCGGGGCGCGACGTGGGCGACGACGAGCTTGTCGACCAGTTCGGCCAGCACCTCCGGAGCCTCCAACGGTCCCATGTGACCCAGCCCGGGGATCTCCCGGACCTCCTCCAGGTTCTGGACGAGATCGCCGATGTGGCGGGCGTGCCAGAGCGGGGTGAGCTTGTCCTCGGTGCCGCCGACCACGATGGTGGGCGCCGTGATCCGCCGGACGGAGTCGTCCAGGTCCAGGGTGGTGAGGACCCGACCCCACTCGCCGCGGGGGACACCGCCGCAGTCGTGGACCAGCCTGGCGCACAGCCGCCGGGTGGCCTTGTCGGCGCCGCCGCCCATGACGAGGTACTTGAAGATCCTCGCGCTGACCGGGTTGGCGGGGCCCAGAGGGAGCGGAGCGGTCAGAAAGATCCTCGACCCCAGGGTGCCCAGGGGGCCGGGCAGCGGGATCGCGGTCGACCTGCGGGCCAGGTCGGTGCAGCCGGTGTTGGTGAGCAGCACCGCGGCGACCCTGTCGCGGAAGACCGCGCGCGGGGCCGAGGCCATGATGGTCATACCGCCCATGCTGTGCCCCGCCACCAGGACCTTCTCGCCCTCGGGGACGGTGGCCTCCAGCACGGCGCACAGGTCGTCGGCCAGTTTCCCGGTGCCGTATCCGGCCCGTGTGAGCGGGGTCTGGCTGCGGCCGTGCCCGCGCTGGTCGTAGAGGACCACCCGCAGGTTCTCGTCGAGTCTGCGGACCACGGGCCCCCAGGAGGCGAGGGAGGTCGACCAGCAATGGGAGAGGACCACGGTCGGGCCGTCGGCCGGACCGCGGACCTCCACGTGGAGTCGGGTGCCGTCGGCGGAGTGGACCTGGAGTTCCTGTGCGTGGTCCACGTGTCGTGTCGCGATGGGGATCACCTCTCGAATGACGGATCCGGAACGGACGCGCCGCGACGGCCTGCGGGGCCGCCGCGGCGCGGTGAGGGTGTCCCTCCAGGTCGGCGCGTGGCCTGGAGGGACGTCTTGTGTCCCCCTCGGTCGTCAGTCGTCCTCGATGACGATCCGGGGGACCGCGAAGGGAGGGGCGCCCGCTCCGTTGACCGGGTGACCGCCCCACAGGTTGGGCGCGTCGAGGGTGCCCACGCCCTTGTGGCCGTCCGGTGTGCGGACCACGACGGTGCGCACACCGTCCTCGTAGGCCTTGGTGATCCCGGGCTCCGCGGCGAGACGGCCGGTCCACCGGTAGTCGCCGGTGAGGGGGGAGAAGTGGCCGGCCAGGTGCGCCGCGACCTCCACGCCCTCCTCGGCCTCCTCGGAGAACAGGACCGTGACCGTGCCCCGGTACTCCTCCTCGTCGTCACCGAACCCGCTCATGGTGTTCCTCCTTCGTCAGACCGCGGACCGGGCCGCGGCCTCGTCCCTCCTCGCCGAACGGATACGGCGCAGGTCGTAGTTGTGCGGGTCGAACCAGCGGGTGCGCAGCGCGTAGTTCCAGGTGAAGGTGGGCCACAGCGTGGTGTTGCGGCCCTCCTCGTTCAGGTACCAGCTGTCACAGCCGCCGGTCACCCAGACGGTGCCCCGCATCGACCTGTGCACCATCTCGTTGTAGGCGCGCTGGGCCTCGGCCCGGGGCTCCAGACGGTCCACACGGTTGCGGCAGGCGTACTTGAGCGCCTCCATCGTGTACCGGATCTGGGCCTCGATCATGAAGACCTGCGACGTGTGCCCCAGCCCGGTGTTGGGCCCGGCGAGGACGAACGCGTTCGGGAAACCGTTGACGGTGGTGCCGCGGAAGGCCTGGACGTCGGCGCCCCAGTGCTCGGCGAGGGAGCGGCCGCGTGCGTCGTGGATGCGGTGGGCGATGGGCGGGTCGGTGACCTGGAAGCCGGTTCCGAGGATGATCGTGTCGACCTCGTGCTCGGTCTCGGCCCCGGACGCGTCCCGGGTGACCACGGAGTTCGGCCGGATCTCGACGATCCCGTCGGTGACCACGTCGACGTTGGGTCGGGCGAGGGCGGGGTAGTAGTCGTTGGACATCAGGATGCGCTTGCACCCGGCGCGGAAGGTCGGGGTGAGCTTGCGTCGCAGTTCGGGGTCCTTGACCGAACGGTCGATGTTGGCCCGGCCCAGGCGTTCCACGATGCCCAACAGCCGGGGGTTCTTCGCGAAACCGAGGATGTAGGTCTCGCGACCCCAGTAGATGCTCTTGCGGGCGACCTGCTGGGCTCCGGGGATGTTCCGGTAGAGCCAGCTCTCCAGGCGGGTGATGTCGCGGTCGTGCCGGAACATCACCCACGGGGCGGTGCGCTGGAACAGGCTCAACCGGCCGACCTTCGGCTGGATCCTGGGCACGAACTGGATGGCGGAGGCGCCGGTGCCGATCACGGCCACCTTCCGCCCGGTCAGGTCGTGGTCGTGGTCCCACTCGGCGGAGTGGAAGAGGCGCCCCTCGAAGGTGTCGATGCCTTTGATATCGGGCAGTACGGGGTCGGCGAGGGGGCCCGCGCCGCTGATCAGGAACTGCGCGGTGACGGTGCCGCTCGCGGTCTCGATCCGCCAGCGGTTGTCCGCGGGCTCCCAGCGGGCGGCCTTGACGTCGCTGCCGTACCGGACGTGGCGGTGGATCCCGTGTTCTCCGGCGACCCGTCGCATGTAGTCCCGGATCTCGGGCTGGGGGGAGAAGGTCCGGCTCCAGCCCGGGTTGAGGGCGAAGGAGAAGGAGTACAGGTGGGAGGGCACGTCGCAGGCGGCTCCCGGATAGGAGTTGTCCCGCCAGGTGCCGCCGATGTCGTCGGCCCGTTCCAGGACGACGAAGTCGTCGAGCCCGGCCTGCCTGAGACGGATCGCCATGCCGATCCCGGCGAAACCGGTGCCGATGACGGCGACCCGGTAGTGCGGTACTGCTTCGGTCACGTCGCTCTTCCCTTCGTACGTCCGGCCGACGGTCCGCTCCGGCCGACCGGTGAGGATGACCCTCGAAGGCGGGGCGCGTTCCGCCTTCGAGGGGAGGGGTGCCGGGCCCCGGGAGCGTGGCGCGTTCGCTCCCGGAACCCGACGTCTGGGACCGCCGTCGGAAGACGTGGCGCGTTTCGTCTTCCGACGGCGGCGTTCGGGAGAGGGACGTCCGGTCCCTCGGCGGTGGTCGGAGCGGCCCCGGAGAAGGCGGGGCCGTGTTCGTTCCCGGGTGTCAGCGGCCGAGGAGGCCGGCCTTCCTCCAGAAGTAGCGTCCCAGCCCGGTGATGGCGCCCGCGGTGTCGAGGGTGCCGACGACCTTGCGGGCCGCCCAGGTCTTGGTCTCGATCCAGTGGGGGTTGCGGCGGGCGACCCGGTAGGCCTCCTTGGGGTCGAGTCCGACCTGCGCGTAGACCTTCGGGTTGATGAGCCGGGTGGCGGAGTAGTAGGTGACCAGCCCCAGGACGATCCGGCTGTAGGCCCTGTTGAGGGCTCCCCGCTCCACCCAGTCGCGCTGGAACTCCTCACGGGCGTAGCGCATGTGCCGGGCCTCCTCGGTCACGTGGATCCGGGCGACCGAGCGTACGAGGGGCAGGATCTGCTCGTCCGGGACGGCCTCGCGCTGGAGCTGGTCCAGCACCTCCTCGACGAACAGGGCGCCCGCGAAGATCAGAGGTCCGTGGGCGATCGCCTTGAAGACCCGTCCCAGGTGGTAGGCGACCGGGTCGAGCCGGTGCGCCTCCCAGCCGAGCTTCTTCACCATCTTGGCGAACATGACGGTGTGGCGGCACTCGTCCGCGATCTCGGTGTAGGCGTACTGGACG
>NZ_ANAC01000029.1 GCF_000341225.1 Nocardiopsis alba DSM 43377 | reverse complement strand
GCCAGGGATCGCGCGGATCAACTCACTTCACGACGACCATTTCACTGAGAAAACCTCACTGCTTCCCCCGGTATACGGAGCCAACTGGAAATTGGTGATGATCGGCCCTGTCTCGGGGGCTTCCCTGGCGAAGTGGCGAGGCATACTCCAATAGAGCTCGTGCCATTCGCTGCGGAGCAGAGGGACACGATCCCGCACGGTGAGGCTCGACTTCACCGACACGTTGCGGGCCGCGATGTCACCCCCCAGTACCCGCACCAACAGCCGCTGCCTGGCCCGCACGTCTTCGGACCAGGAGGGCTTCAGTTCGAACGTGGTGTCGGTGGTGAGTTCAGAGATCTTCACCGGCTGCGGGTGGTCCTCGTGCAGCGGGACCTCCTGACCATTGGCATAGAGGGTGTAACGGATACCTTCGATCGGTGGCTCCAACCAGGTGAGCGTGACCGAATCCCCATATTTGACCGGGTTGGCGTCCGCTCGCAACTCCCGCAGGTAGTATCCGGCCGGGAACTTACCAAGGGGGATGTGCTTCCAGACCGTCTCGCCGTCCTCTTCCTCCTGCACGCCGATGGCGACGGCGGTGGCCCCTTCCATGGCACTGACAAGAATTTCGTGAATGAAGACGGCGACCGTCTCACCGGGCTCGAACGGCTTCTCCTCACGGTCCGTTCCGGAGTACGTGAAGGTGTAGAGACCCGAACCCTCGTCACCACGGTCCGGACGACGTGTCTTGGACTGCCGGGTAACGGTCGCTCCCCGCTTCGACCAGGTCTCGCTGAGCAGATCCTCCTTGGCGTCCCCGTCGTCGGAAACCTTGAGCTGGATCCGGATCGCGTGCGCCCGCACCGCTTCGTCGTCGCTGACATTGGTCACCAGCACACTCAGACCCGCCTGATCAGCGGGACCCTTCGACCCCGAGGCCACCAGAGGAGACGGATCGGTCTGCACCACGACGCTCAGCGCCTCGGGAAAATCCGAGTCGCTGTACGCCACGCTGGACCCCCACCGCTCGTCCGCCGGTTCCTCCGGGATCCGCTCCCGCGTGTCCGTCATGACCGTCCACCTTCCTGATCGTTCGTGTCGCTTGTCCTGCGGGCCTGGCCGAACCCTTGTCGCAGCCGGAGCAGTCCGGTCCGCAGATGTACGGGTGCTTCCGGGGTGAGGCGGGCCGTTCCGTCGTCGTCGCGGACCGGTACCGGGTTCGCGCGATCGTTCATCGCCGGGACCCACGACCACGTACCGTGCTCGACCTTCGGCAGCGGCATCGGGAAGGCCGTGGTCTCCGCCGTCACGGTCCCGCCGTGTTCGACCGTGACCGGGCGCTTGCCGCCCAGGCTGGGCCCGACGTGGAAAAGCGCCTCCATTCGGCCCAGCACGTCGGCCACCGCTTCGGGTTCCAAGCGCAGTCGCGAGGTCGGCACCACGTGGGTGGTGGCGTGCACGGACGCCCACGGGTCCAGCAGCATCGAGACCTTCACGCTCTCCTCCCGGTTCAGCCGCAGCCGCAATCGCGAGCCGAGGTTCCGGTCGGCCACGTATCCGCCCCGCTCCTCCGGTGGGGAGACCGCGTAGAACGTGTCGTACTCCTTCTCCTGGAAGTAACCCACCAGCCCGTCGCCGAAGGCCGCGTCCGAACCCAGCAGCACCGGCCAGGTGTGGTCCATGTAGGCGGGACGAGGGTCGATGGCGGTCAACCGGTCGAGCTTGACCGGCACGATCGCGCCCGCGTCCGGTTCCAACGTCAATCGCGCGCACACCAGCGCCATCGGCCGCCCCAGCAGGCGCAGCGTCGGAGGGCCCGCGGCGGTCCGGTCCGGGCTGGTGGTGAGCCGGGCCAGCTCCTCGGCCTGAAGGAACGCGGCCAGAGCGGCCGGGCCCTTCCTCCCCTTCCTCTTGATGCCGTCGAGGAAACCGACCAGTTCGGGGTCGGGGGTCAGGCCACTGCCCGCGTCCTCCCAGACCAGGTCCCCGTCGGCGTCGCGCAACTCGCCCCACAACACACCGTCGTGCGTATAACAGAGCACGCCCTGGTCCAGATGGTCGGGCACCACCCATCCCCGGATCTGATCGCCGTCGACCGGCCGCACCGGCGGTTCGGTGTCCGAACCCCTCGACAGCGCCTCGAAGCGGAGCCGGGCCGGCTGGGGAAAGCGCGGTCGTAGCTGCATCACCCGGGTCGACCAGTCCTTGTTGGTCCGCCCTGAAAGCACGGTGGCGTCGGCCTTGCCGCTGCCTGGCGCCTTATCGTCGGGGGTGACGGTGGCCGAGCGGGTGAGCTCCACCTTCAGGTCCGGACGATCTCGCCCGTCCTCGGTGTCCACCGCGCAGGCCCGACCGTAACGGTCGATGATCATGAGCCGTGAGATGACGAACTGTCCCGCACGCAGGCCCTCGGCCGGCAGTGGCCGGATCCAGTTCTCCGGATCGTCGGGGTCCTTGGGGGCCTTCGGTTTACTTCCTGTGGAGAACAGGCGGGGTTCGTAGGCGTAGTCGGGCGAGACCAGGCCTTTCTTCAGCTCCGGAGTCGGCCGCAGCAGGGACTCCCGGCCGGTGAGCTGCGCGCTGAACCCGTCCAGCGCCTGGGAGACCAGATCGGTGCCCTTCTTCGCGTCGTTGAAGTTCTCCAGGATCTTCGACACGAACTCCAGGAAGGCCGGATCCTGGCCCCGCGCGGCGTCCTTCAGATGCCGGTAACGGTCGGCGAGGTTGTGCACGGCGTGCGGGGACAGCAGGATGCGCCCGTTCACCGTGTGGAAGGGCGGCGGGTCGCCCTTCTTCGCGACGTGCCCCTCACCCCGCCACAGGTACCGCTGTCCGTCGAAGACCCAGTTCCGTTCACCCTCGTGCCCGGGCCTGCGGTCCTCGTAGGGCACGGGGTAGTAGTCGGCGCTCCAGCACAGGTAGAGCGGGGTCCATGGCTGGCGCCACCATTCCGTCTGAAAGCGCAGCGCCGCCACCCGGGGGTCGGAGGTGGTCGACCACGGGACCGCCGTCGCCTCGTCTGCGAAGGACACCGTCGTCGTGTCCTGGGGAGAGCGGTGGTCGTCCAGCGCGGTGAACTCGGCGAGCAGGGCCTTGTGCAGGTCGGTCGGGAACACGCCCTTCCAGCCGGGCCGGTCGAGGATCGTGGCGAAGCCGTCCGGGACGACCGGGGCGGACTCGGCCCCGTCCATCTTCGTCACGGTCTGTCCGCCTCCCCGACAGGTGAGCTCGCCGGGACGGTCCTCCAGAAGCCGCCGTGTGCCCGCGCCGCGCAGCAGGACCACCGGCTCGGTCGGGCGGTGGAACGGCTCCCGGGGGAACCGTGTGAGAACCCCGACAGGTTCGTGGCCCAGCAGTTCTTCGAGCCCCCTCAGCTCGTCGGTGATGGCCCGTTCGATCCGCTCCGGGTCGGTCTCGCGTACGAGGGCTCGGCATTCACTCAGAACGTTCTGTGCCTGTTCGATCCGCTCGGCCAGGGAGTCGGACCGTGCCGGATCGAAGTGGGGGGAGATCTTCTCGGCGAGGGCCTTCATCTTCTTCGACCCCGTCGAGCCGAAGGCGCCGCCGCCCTTGGCACCCAGGTAGGCCGCGTGCTCGCGGTACCCCCACAAGGTGCGCAGCCGTTCCTGGAGCCGGGTCAGCTCCCGGAGCTTCGTGTCGTAGGCCTCCTGCTCGGTGTTGAGGGTCTTCAGCCAGTCCGCCTGCGCCTGGGGGACGTCGGGTGGCGGGGTCGGTTCGCCCTGGTCGGATTGCCCGCTCACGAAGTCCCAGACGTGACCCCCGGCCACCGGTTCGAACCGGGCCTCGTGTGCTTTGAGCGCCACCTCGGCGCGCCCGCCGGGGGCGTCGTACTCGTCCAGAAGCCCGTACTGGAGGGCCTGCAACCGGGCCTGGTACTCGGCGCGTTCGTCGGGCCGCTCGTCCGGCCAGATGCCGGGGATCCGCTGGGCGAGCGCGCTCAGACCCTCGGAGGAGGTCTCGGCCGTGCCCAGGCTCAGGTCGACCCATTGGCCGGTCTTGGCGTCCCGACGCGGTTTCTCGTCCCCCTCGCCCTCTCCATGCCTACGCCAGACGAGGCCGTGCACGCTGCCCGCGTGCACCGAGCGCATCGTGCCCGTGATCGGCCCGGTGTAGCGCCACCGCAACCGGTCCAGCAGCTCGCGCAGCCGTTCCTCGTACTTCTCGTGCGGTGCGCCGGCCACCCGGGAGAGCGGATCGCGGTCGGTGCTTCCGTACCAGCCGAAGACCTGGTAGCTCAGGTCGATGCCGTCCGGCCCCTCGGCCAACCCCGCGAGGTCGTCGTGCATCGAGAACACGCCCAGGTTGTAGGGCTGGTACACCGAGAACGCCGGAATGCCCGGGCCGAAGGCGGTGAGCGGCTCGGACATCGACGGTTCGGTGATGTCCTCGGTCAGCTCCCACCGCCGCCCGACCCGCCTCTGGTCGATCCGCCGGCCGTCCTTCGTGTCGGAGACCATGCCATAGGGAGAGTTGTCACTGTCGTCGGACACGTCCTCGGTCCTGCGCAGAGCATCGCTCTGGATCAGCCAGGCCTTGGCCCGCCGTCGTCCGTCCTGCTTCGCGTAACGCACCACGACCCAGCGGTCGGGGCAGTTCAGCGGCCGGGTGTCGCCCTCGCGCAACGGATCGGTGTCCCGCAGGGCCCTCGGCGGCTCCCAGTGCAAGAGCACACCGTCCGACGGAGCCCCACCGAGGGGAGGGTTCCCAGGGAGCGGTTCGGGGCCTTGGTGGAAGGGCGCGGAGAAGCTCAGGCTCCACCGCGCGAAGGTGTTCTCCGTACTCTTTCGCACGGTCGGGTTGACCATCAGGGCGGTCACCCGCACCGGGACGAGCAGGGCGTGATCGCTCATGTGTGTGCTCCCTCGTCGTGGCCCGGGCCGGTGGCCGGGGCCGTGGGGGTGTGCAGGATCGCCCTTTCGGGGGCGTGGACGAGTTGCAGGCCGAATTCTCCGGGGGACAGATCCGTCCGGCCGGTGTCCTTGTAGGGGCCGAGGCCGGTCCAGATCGCGTCGAGCAGTCCGTCGGGGCCCGCCAGCCTCAGCACCCGCGTGTCGTCGCGGAAGGGGACCGTGACGCGGGTGCCGGCACCGCCCTGGGCCGGCACCTGGTCCCCGACCTTCACATCGCCCGTTTCCCGCAGGGCTCGTAGTGTGATCCGTTCCCGACCGCCCTGGAAGCCGACGCCCAGGTGCACCCCTTGGTCCGGCTCGTTCAAGTGCAGTTCCGAGGGCACCTCGTCGAAGAGCACCAGCAGCACCCCGGGGGCGAGGACGGCCCGGCGGAGCACCCGCCCCTCGGAGGGGACGATCCCCACCTCGGGGAAGTCGGCCACCAGGCGGGAGCGGATCAGGATCCCCGAGCTCGGTGTGGGCGATCGCGACTCGTCGAGGTAGGTATCGACCAGCGCCTCCACCACCCTTCGGTCGTGTGATCCGCAGATGCCGGCCCACAGCGCCCCGGTCACCAGGGCGTCGAGCCAGCCCCGGTCCACCCGGAACCACCGCATGCTCTCGGGTGGCAGCGCCGCCGTGTCCGGAACGAGGTGATCGAACGGCACTCCGGAGAGCACCCGAAGCCCGTTCAGGAACGAGTCCAGCGCGGGCTCCCTCGCGGCCGCGGACTCAGGGGCGCCGTCGCCCTGAGGGCCGGAGTGGCCGAGTGAGGAGGAGCCGAGCACGTGCGCGGCGAAACGCTCCATCACCCGGGGGTCCTCGGCGATCGCCGCCACCGTTTCGGTCACCGGTGGCATCGAGGCGGGGAAGGACAGATCTCCGGCCCGGACCATCGTCACCGGGTCGGCCCGGACCTCTTCGTCCGATCCGGCGCCGCCCTCCGCGGTGCCGGTGCTCGGTCCGCCGCCGTACCGCGTGGCCAGCCCGTCGAGCAGGGCCCGGGCGTGGAATCGCGGGGGCTCCCCGGCCAGCAACCGGTCGAGGGCCTCCATCCCCGCCCTCCGCTCGGACGCCGTATCCCCATCCGCCGGGCCCCACGCCTCCTCGCCTTGGGAGAACGAGTACCCCTCCGGGGGCAACAGGGCGTCCAGAGGGCCTGCGGCCGAGTACGCGGGGCCGGCCATGCCGACGGCCTCGGCGCGGGCCCGGTATCCCCCGGCGATCTGCGCGAGGTTCTGGACGGCCTTCTGCGCCTGGTCCACCGCCCGGGCCAACGCGGCGGAGAACTCCTGATCGGCCAGGGCCAGTCCGCGTCCCAGTGACCACGCCGTGTGGTGGCCCACGTTCCGGACGCCGAAGCCGTCCTCGTCCGTGATCCACCATCGGCCGGTGCGGTCGACCGGGTCCGTCGGGTAGGGGGTCAACGGCCCCCGGTAGAAGTCGTAGGCGCCGGGCCGGTCGGCCCGCACGTGCCGCAGCGCCACGTGCCCCGTCTCGATCAGGTGGCGAACGCGGCGGGTGTAGGCGTCGGGAGTGTCTCCGTACTCCGCTGCCGGGCGGGCCAGCAGGTGGGGTCGGGCGGGCCCGTCCGTGAGCCGTGCGCGCAGGTCGGAGTAGGCCGTCCCCGCCTCGACCCGCGCGGAGACGAACGACCAGTGGTGGAGCGATATCAGGCGTACGTGCGCCTTGGCCCGGTCGGGGTGGTCCAGCAGCTCCTTGTGGCCCTCGAAGGAGACCAGGTGGGCCACGTACCGTCCCCCCTGCGGATCGGGGAGCCGGTTGGCCGACAGGTAGGCGTACCTCGGCGGAGCGGCGTTCCTCGTGGGAGCCTCCGGCGTCCTCAGGGGTACGGATGTGCGCGAGGTGGGCGAGCTCGGCGGAGGTGGGCGCGATCCGGGCGAAGACCTCCCCGGGCACCCGGATCGTGTTGATGGTGGCGGTCTCCTCCTCCGCCGTCAGTGGATGGTCGGCGAAGTCCGGGACGCTCACCGCGGAATCGTTCCGCGGATCGAGCAGCGTCCTCGCGATCCCCGTCTCGGTGCCGCCGAGCGCCTTCGGGTCGTCGGGCAGCTCGCCTTCGGCGAAGAGGAGCACGCCCAGCCACGGGGTCGTTCCATCGTCGTCGGAGGAGACCCTGCGCTCCCAAGGCACGATGCGACGTTCCAGGGCCACGTGCGGCAGGTACAGGTCGAAACGGCCCGCCGTACCGGGCGGCGGGTAGACGCCGTGGATCTCGTCGGCCTCCACGCGCAACCGCAGCCCGGTGACGGTGAAGTCCTGCGTGAGGGTGAAGGCCGTCCCCGAGGGGATGTTCCCGCCGGTCGGCGTCTGCGTGACCGTGATGGTGTGGTCGCCGGCCGAGACGCTCGGAACGAGGTTGTCGATGAAGTGCAGATTCCTGGTCACGGTCATACCGTCTCCACCAGTAGGTTCAGTTTCTTGAGCGTCTTCTCGAGCTCGGTGCGCGCCTTTCCCTTGTCCTTCTCGGGCAAGGTGACGTTCTCGTCCGCCGCGTACTCGCCCTCGATCAGGTTCAGGGGGTTGGCCGCGCACCGCTCATCGGAGAACTGGACGGCCTCGCCGTCGGCGGTCAGACTCTGTCCCTTGGTCGTGGGCGGAGGGGCGCTCACCTGGATCCCGCTCGTGCACGAGACCGTCTGCGGTTCGCCCGGACCCGGTAGCGTGCTTCCGGACCCCTCCTGGGCGGCCCACAGGGCCATGGGGAAGGCGCCGGTGATCTCGGAGGCATCCCAGCCCGTGACCGTCGTGCCGCCTCGGGTGACCTTCACGTGCTGGGTGATGGCCACCTGAGCATCGCCCATCGGCCCGACCGTCAGCGGAGCCCGGTCGCGTGGTGCCGTGTCGTCGCCGTGGCTCCACCTGGTCGAGGGCAGCGCGCTGCGCGTACTGAAGGAGAACCCGTCCGTGCTCACCAGCCAACGTCCGCCCTTGGTCGCCTCCGGCCTGGTCGGGTCGATCAGCAGGCCGTCCATGGGGCTGATGCCGAGCGGGTCGGCCGGGAGCTGCCTGGCGTGGAAGTCCGCCCACGGGAGCGGTTCCCGTTGGAGCCTCTTGGGCTCGCCGAAGTCGATGCTCTTGGAGAAGGGGCCCACCTCGACCCGGACCGTGCCGCCGGTGGGCGGACCCCACACGTTCAGGTACGCGCCGACCTCGGCCCGGATCGTCACGTCCCACCACAGCACCCGCGCGGTGTAACTGGCCCCGATGCTGACCCACATGTTCAGCTCGAAGTAGAGCGGCGCCCACCGCACGATGGCGTCGAACCCGGCGTCGAGCCAGGCGTGCAGCCCTCCGGAGACGAAGTCGACCGAGAGTCGGCCGCCCACCATGCCGACCTTCGGGGTCACGGCGGCGTAGAGCTCGCCCTTGATCCGCACGTCCGAACTCACCGACCAGTCCAGACCCAGGCGCGGCACCTGCTGCGGGTAGTGGGCCGGCGGTCGGTAGGCCGGATGGTAGCCGCCGACGGTGGCCACGAAGTCGCCCGCGTGGTCGCTGCCCGGGAACCACACGTACACCGCGGCGCCACCGGTGAGCTTGCAGTCCGGGTGGATCACCCAGGAGTTGTCCGAGAGCGCCGCCGTGAGCGCGAGCCGCCGCTTGGCGTGTTCGTACAGCGCGCGGAACCCGAGCTCGATGTGGGCCACCCGGGGCGTGTCCGCGTCTTCGGAGGCGGTGGCCGGGGCCTTCGGACCCTTCTTCCCGGACTCGGCCTTCTTCTTGCGCTGAGCCGGGAAGTCGGCGTTCATCGCGCCCAGGAGCGCCACGGAGAAGTCGTCCGGGCCGAACTGCGCGATCAGCAGCGCCTGTACGGCCACGGTCTCGGCGATGGTGGCGGCCACCCCCGCCGTGAACCACAGGTCGCCCGGCTCGGGGAGCACGACCGCGTCCTTCGAATCCTCCGCGCCCCCGGTGATCTTCTCCAGCGTGGAGAGCGGGTCGGGCGGGTCCCCGACGAACCCCGGCATGTCGGCCAGCGCCTGGACGAACGGAAAGTCCGAGACGCCGTCCGCCTCGGGCAGCTCGACCCTGCTGTTGTAGCCGCCGCCCAGGGCCAGGCCGGTGAAGACCACCGGAGGCGGGCCCGCGATCTTGCCCGCCAGCCCGCCGAACACGAACAGGGACGTGTACCCGGGCCGCTTCTCGGTGTCCTTGAGCCGGGCGTAGGAGCCCACGGCCAGGAGCCCCCACTTCTCCGCCTTGACCAGCAGCAGGCCCTCGTAGTCGTACGCGTAGCCCTTGCGGTCCCGCTTGACGAACGCGCCCGTGATCGTCAGCGGATCACGGGAGAAGGTCGCCCCCAGGCCGGAGAGCTCCACGGTGACGCGGGGATTCTTGGTGATGGTCAGGCCGATGGCCAGGCCGGTGGCGCGCAGTTCGAAACCGGCGGTGACCAGTGCGGCGTCGATGTCCAACAGCACCCGGGTGGCCTCTGAGTCGTCCTCGGGAACGGCCAACCGCAGGCCCACCCGATCGATGTGCAAAGGCCCGAGAGGGCGTTGGACCTCGCTGGAGGAGGAATCCGACCGCACCGGCGCCGGGTCGTCGGCGGCCGGCTCGATCTCGGCGGCGGAGACGGCGTAGGGCGCGGGCTCGTCCTTCTTACGTCCCAGGGCGACGACGGAGCGCTTCTCCTTCAACAGCGTGAAGTCCAGGCCGACCCGAAGGCCCTTGGCCAGGTCCCCGGAGCCGGGGACCTTGGGTGCGCCATGGGCTTCCAGAACGGTGCCGACCTTGGTCAGAGCGTCCTCGGGGATCGGCGCGGTGGCTCCGATCACCGTCACCGCGTCCAAGGACAGGTCGGCGTCGTTCGGGACCTGGCCTTCGACCAGGTCGAGACGGGACAGACGGGCCAGATCACCGAGGGGGAAGGACGCCGAGAGGAACAGCGGGCGCTTGCCCTCGGTCTCGGGCAGCAGCGCCAGACCCCACGTGAACCCCTCCGGGGCCTCGTCATCGTCGTCGGTGGACTTCTTCTCCTCGGCGGATTCCTTTTTCTCGTCGTCCTCGTCGGTGGATTCGTTCTCCTCCTCGGTGGACTCCTCTTCCTCTTCTTCCTCTTCCTCGGTGCTGTCGGCGGTGATCATCACCTCGACGTCCTCGCCGCCCGGGGTGTAGTCGAGACGGAGGCCGGTGGCGCTCGGCAGGAGACGGCCGAACTCGTCCACCCCGGTCATGCCGAGCCTGCTCAGAGCGTCCACGAGGGAGAACGGGGTCTTATCGGCGCGTGCGACACGGAAGAGATAGCTCGTGCGCTTCTTCTTCTCGAAGCCGAGTTCGCAGGAGGCCCGGAGCTCCGGCGAGGTCTTGAGGACGAGTTCGACGGTGAGCCGCTTCCTCACCCCCTTTGGAGACTTCTCCTCGGTCTCGGAACCCTTCTCTTCCGTCTCCTCGTGCTTCTTCTCTTCGGTGGCCTCCGAGCGCTTCTCTTCGGTGTTCTCGGAAAGCTCGTCGTCCGCCTTCGGGGGCTTCTTCTCGGTCTCCGAGGCCTCGTCGTCGTTCTTCGTGACCTTCTCGGCCGCGAAGACGAGCTTGGGCGACTTCAGGCCCACGTCGGTGAGAGCCCCCCAGACCGAGTGGTCCGTATCGAGGGAGATCGTCAGGGAGACCCCGGTCACCGGGGTCGTGTCGGCCGGCTCCGACTCCTTCTCGGTCGACTTCGAGTCCCCATCGTCCGACTTCGGCTTTTCATCGGTCGACTTCGAGTCTTCGAGGGTGAACTCCAGCGTCACCTCCAGCCCGCCCTTGGGGAGGGTTCCCGTGAGGGAGAGATCGCTCTTCCGATCGATCTGGACGACCGTCGACGCGGCCCCGGCCGCTTGATCGACGGCGGCGAAATCGATCAGGTCGAGAATCCCCTTGACTCTGTCGTGTCGATTCGGTGTCAGATCCAGCCGAGAGTTTATTTTGACCGTATCGAGCCAGCTCTTCAGGTCGCCGTACGTGACCGCCACAGTGTCCCCTCCGCGTATCGAGCCCGAACGACTTTCACAGAGGACACTGAGGCGGTCAATATTTCGCTGATTCAGGCGTGTTTTCCCATTTCCACCGAACGGACCTGCCGAGTTCATTTTCGTATATCGCGGATATGACCGTCCGGGGTCGAATGACCTGAACCGTACCGAGAACGGGTCGAGGCACATTTCGGGCACCATGCCCTGGTCGAGGGTGCCCTCGCACACGTCCCTAGCGCGTGATCGCGGACCAGACCTGCTCGTCCGGTCCGATTCGATGGCCGCGCGACCACCGAATCGGACGCGGCACCCCCCGCAGGGAAACCGACGGAGGCCGTGGTGTCCGGCCGCCCGTGTGAGCGACTCGACGGCCCCAAGCGCGCGGTGGTCCCGCGACCGCCTGTGGACTCCTCGTCAGAGCCGTCGCGTTAATCGCTCGAACCCCTCGTATCGAGAAAGTCCGAGGACCCGAACGCATCCGTGGGCATGGCCGTCGAAACGTCATCGTTCGGTCAACGGGCGCATGTGGGCCGGGCCGGCGGGTAGCCGTGGCGGAAAGCGACCGCACTCGACGAGATGAGGACGGGGCGGACCATGTTCCGACACACCAAGCACCTGCAGTGCGAGGCCAAGCCCGAGGCACCGGACGCGCTCTACGCGATGAAGCTTCAGGAGCTCATCGGAGGCGCCTACGGCGAGATGACCGTCACCATGCAGTACCTGTTCCAAGGCTGGAACTGCCGTATGGAGGGCAAGTACAAGGACCTGATCATGGACGTGGCCACCGAGGAGATCGGCCACGTGGAGATGCTCGCGACCATGGTGGGCCGCCTACTGGAGGGGGCGCCCGCCGACACCGTCGCCGAAGCGGTCAAGGACCCGGCCGTGGCCGCCGTCGTGGGCGGAATGAACCCGCAGCAGGCGATTATCGCCGGCGGAGGCGCCGTACCGACGGACTCGGCGGGCACCCCCTGGAACGGCAAGTACGTGGTCGCCAGTGGAAACCTCCTCGCCGACTTCCGTGCCAACGTGGCCGCGGAGGCCCAGGGCAGGCTCCAGACGGCCCGTCTGTACAACATGACGGACGACCCCGGAGTCAAGGAGATGCTCCAGTTCAACCTGGCCCGGGACACCGTGCACCAGAACATGTGGCTGGCCGCCATCGCGGAGCTTCAGGAGGACGGGCTGGAGGGAGAGATCGCGCCC
This sequence comes from Nocardiopsis alba DSM 43377, assembly GCF_000341225.1. GTDB lineage: Bacteria > Actinomycetota > Actinomycetes > Streptosporangiales > Streptosporangiaceae > Nocardiopsis > Nocardiopsis alba. The sequence continues at coordinate 57,830 of NZ_ANAC01000029.1, read as the reverse complement.
GACGCCCTGCACGAGGAGGAGGACCAGGAGCACGCCAACACCATCTGGGGTCTGTCGGACGGTACGGCGGCCGCCGAGGGGCGGTGGGCGAGCAGGCCCGCACCGGACGGCGAACACGAGCTGCGCTACCTGGACGACCCCGAGCCTCTGGGCGGTCCGGCCTCCGTGCCTCCGCCCGACCCCGAGCTCTACGGAACCTTCGCGGGACCGGGCGGTGAAGGGTCGGTCCAAGGGGCCGGTAAGGCCACCAAGAGCGGCAAGGGGCTGGCCGACAAGGTCAAGGAGGCCTTCGAGTGAATCCGGGGCGTGTGGACGCGGCCGTCCTCATGGCGGCGTCCGCGCGTCACCGCCGTTCGGACGGACAGAGCCCGTTCCGAACGGCGGCGAGACGTCCCGGCCCTTCACGGCGGTCGTCTCACCCCGGACGTAGGTGGAGTTCCGTCCCGAGAGAGGACCGGCATGATTCTTCCCGTACCCCGCGGACCTGTGAGCGAAAGGTTGGTCGCGGCCCTGAGACGACCTCCGAGCGAGGGTTCCGGATCGATTCCCGAGGAGGTGGAGGCACCGGTCGATGCGCCGCTGTTCGACGAGGACCTCCAACTGTCCCTCTTCACCTGCTATCAGCTGCACTACTCCGGTTTCGAGGGGGTGGGCGAGGACTGGGAATGGAATCCGCGTCTTCTTCGACTGCGCGCCCTGCTGGAGACACGGCTGGAGTGGGCACTACGTGAGGAGACCTCGGGCCTGGGGCGGTACGCGGAAAGGAGCGGCACGGCGACCGAGGTCGCCGCTCGGCTCGGGGAGACGATCCGGGAGGCCGAGGGGCCCTCGGTCTCCGCCTTCTTGAGGAGACACGCCACGTTCGGTCAGTTCCGGGAGTTCGTCCAGCACCGCTCCCTCTACCACCTGCGCGAGGCCGACCCCCACACGTGGGCGATTCCACGCGTGACGGGCCGGGCCAAGGCCGCGCTGGTGGAGATCCAGGCCGACGAGTACGGTCAGGGCGATCATCGGAGGATGCACTCCGAACTCTTCCGGACCGCCATGCGGAGTCTGGGGCTGGACGTTCGGTACGGGGCGTACCTGTCCGTCGTCCCCGCGGTGACGTTGGCTCTGAACAACACGATGTCCTTCTTCGGCCTGCACCGGCGGCTCCGCGGCGCGGCCTTGGGCCACCTGGCGGCCTTCGAGATGACCTCGACCGGCCCCAACCGGGAACTCTCCCTCGGACTGCGACGCCTGGGCGTGGCCGCGCAGGTGCGGCACTACTTCGACGAACACGTCGAGGCCGACGCGGCGCACGAGCAGATCGCGGCGCGGGACATGTGCGGTGTCTTCGTCATGGAGAACCCCGAGCTGGAGCGTGACGTCCTGTTCGGAGCGGCCGCCTCGCTCCTCTTGGACCGGCTGTGGGCCGAGCACGTCCTGCGCCACTGGCGGGAGGGGGCCTCGTCCCTCGTGGATCGGCCGTGGACGGAGGCTGTCCCATGAGCGGCATGGCGGAGCTGAGCGTGGTGGTGCCTTTGAAGTGGCGCGACGACCGGGGGCTGGGCGAGCTGACCGGATACCTGGAAACCTTGACTCGCCGGGTCCATGAGGTGATCGTGGTCGACGGTTCCGCGGAGGATCTCTTCCGGACCCATGCTCGGCTGTGGACGAAGTCGGGCATACGGCATCTGGCCCCCGAGGACTCGTGCGCCAACGGGAAGGTCGCCGGGGTGCGCACCGGTGTCCGCGCGGCGGTCGGGAACAAGGTCGTGATAGCGGACGACGACGTACGTTACGAGGCCGGGACCTTGGAGGCGATGTCCCGTCTGCTGGAGCGAGCCCACCTCGTCCGACCACAGAACCACTTCGACCCGCTGCCCTGGCACGCGGTGTGGGACACGGGTCGCACACTCCTGAACAGAAGCCTCGGCCAGGACCATCCCGGCACGTTCGGGGTGCGCAGAGACGCGTTACTCCACCTCGGAGGCTATGACGGGAACACCCTGTTCGAGAACCTCGAACTGTCCCGCACGATCCGTGCGGGCGGAGGGGTGGAGGCGTGCGCGAGCGGCCTGTACGTGCGTCGGATACCACCGTCGGCCGCTCGCTTCTGGTCGCAGCGGCCGCGCCAGGCCTACGATGACACGGCACAGCCCGCGCGCCTGATGCTGTTCCTGGGTCTTGCTCCCTTGCTCTGCGTCGCCGTGGTCCGGGCCCCGGCTCTTCTCCCGGCGAGCGCGGGAGCGGTGGTCCTGTTGGCCGAGGCCGGCAGGAGAAGGGCCGGAGGCACACGGGTCTTCCCCGCTCGGGCGTCGTTCACCGCTCCGCTGTGGGTCCTCGAACGGGCCCTGCTCGTGTGGCCCGCCTTCGCCGCGTGGCTGTCAGGGGTCGGCGTCGCCTACGCGGGGTCTCGCATCGCCGTCGCGGCCCACTCGCCCCGGCTTCTCCGACGCCGACTCCGGTCGCGGCCTGTTCTCGGCGTGCCCGGGGGCGCTGAATCCGATGCGCTCATGGGTTCCGTCGCAGAACGGGCGGATCGATGACGCCCCGCAGCGGCACAGGGCCACCGTCCTTCGGCCCTTCGGGATCGGTTCGCCCTCCGAGTCCAAGAGCCGGAAGGGGCCTCTGAGGAGTAGAGGACCGTTCGGACACGCGGTCACGGTGACGCTCGGGTCCCGTTCGCCGTCATCGGGCGCGCTCTCGTCCATGAGTGCACCCTGCCCCGACGAACAACGTGGAAAACGGCAGGAGGACCCGGTCCGGCGGCCCGCCCTGGACCGTATCGAGGAGGACACGATGCCCGAAGGAACGGAACTCGGAGTGTGGACACCACTCGAAGGCCGATCCCGCGTCGCCTGGGCTCACAGGGTGAAGGCGTACGATACGCCCCCCGGCGCGACGGCGGGTTCGACGCGCCGGGCGGGGCCGTCGTCCACGGCCCGAGGGCCGCCTCCCCGCGGTCCCTCGACGACACCGTCGCGAAGGGACGGCCGAAGACCCGTGCACGCGAACCGGATGTGATACCCAACGCCGGCCCGTGCCCCGCCCGGCTCCACGGCGGCCCGGATGATCGGCGAAAGACTCAGAGAGGCCCTGCGGCGCGCCTACCGGCGGCGGGGCTACGAGCGCGAGCGCGTCGTCCTCATCCTGAGGAGCGTTCTCGCCTCCACCCTCGCCTACCTGGCGGGCGCCTCGACGGGCGAGACCTCCCTGCTCGGGTTCGCCCCCTTCACCGCCTTGCTGGTCGTCCGCCCCTCCGTGTACGGGTCCGTTCTCCAGTCGGGGCGTTATGTAGCGGCCGTTCTGGCGGGGGCCGTCCTCGCCGGAGCGGTGGGGCTCACGGTCGGTGCGCACACGCCGTCCTTCGCGCTCGTCGTGCTCGTGGCGCTCATCGTCGGGCAGGTCCGCTTCTTCGGTGGCCAAGGCCTGCAACTTCCGATCGTGGCCGCCTTCGCCCTGGCCGGAGGAACGGCGAGCAACGCGGAGGAACTCGGATCCCTGTTGGCCATGGTCGGGATCGGAGCGGCCGCCGCCCTCGTGGTCAACATCGTCCTCGTACCCACGATCAGATTCCGGGACGCGGAGAACGCCGTCCTGGACCTTGCCGACGAGCTGTGCTTCCTCACCGGCGAGATCTCCAAAGGGGCGCGGGACGGCGTGGACGGGATGGACACACGGCGTTGGTCCGAACTCGCGGAGGGTCTCGACTCCACAGTGCGCAACGCTCTGGAGTCGGTACGGCGGCAGGAGGATCGAGCCCGCCTCAACCCGAGGCGACTGGTGAGCCGACGTATCGATCTGTCCTGGCTGGACGTCTTCAGGAGTTGGATCCACGCGTTGAGCAGGTCCTCTCATCACGTGCGTTCCCTGGTCGGAACGTTGCGCGCGAACATGACCGAGGAGAACCGTTTCCGCGTGCCGGACGAGTCCTTCCTCAAAGAGCTCGCCCCGCTCTTGGAACAGGTCTCGGAGGTGTTCGCGGCCGTCCGTGACCAGCAGGAGCCGGAGAACCGAGCAGCGTCCGAGAGGTTGTCCGCTCTGGTGGAAAGGGCGTTGAAGGGAGTGGACGAGAGGCGCGCGCGGATGCGCGGACGGTGGGACGACGATCGGTGGACGGTGTACAGCTCACTGCTCACGGACACCGAACGCGTCCTGGCCGAGGTCCATCAGGGTTACGAGACCACCGCGCACGACGGCGTCTGACCGTGGGCGGGTTCCTCGGGCCGGCGGTGGTGCCCGAAGGCGTTCGTCGCTCTCTTCGGTACCTCGAAGACTCTCGGCGGTTCAGTGCTCGCCCTCCTGGATCGCGAGCTCCACCGCGGCCCGTGCTCCTCCGGTCCAAGGCGTCCCGTGGCCGGGCAGCAGCATCGTGGCTCCGGTGTCCGCTATCGCCTCCAGTGATTCCATGGCCCGCCGGGTGTCCTTCGTGGCCGCCGAGGCGACGATCTGCGGACCCTTTCGACCGGTGTAGGGGTCGAGCGTGACCAGGGCGTCGCCGCTGAGCAAGATGTCTCGCTCGGGCAGGTGGAGGACACAGTGACCGTCGGTGTGACCGGGGGTGTGCACGGCGGTGAGGTCTCCGGGGACCGGCAGGGCCTCTCCGGGTTCCAGGGCCTTGACGGCTTTCACCCCTTTGACGCCGAGCGCTCCGGCGGCGGCCATGCTCGCCAACAGCGGCAGGGACCGGGGATGCGTCAACGGGTACAGGAAGCGGTTGCGTTGAGGCGTGTACCGGTAGGGATGCGCCGCGAGCCGACGGTCACCTGAATGGATCAGCACGGGTAGACCCCACGCACGGTGAGCGCGCGAGGCGAACCCGACATGGTCGAAGTGTCCGTGGGTCAGGACCAACGCCTTGACATCACCAGACCCCCACCCTCTCCGCCGCAGGGTTCCCAGAAGAGTGGTCCACATGCTCGGCAATCCCGCGTCGACGAGTGTCACTCCATCACGGCCCTCGACCAGATAACAGTTGACGTGAGCGTGGGACAGGAGCACGACCCCATCGACGATCTCACGAACGATCACGACGCCCTCCACGACTCGATAACGGCTCGGACACCACTGACCGGGCCCCGCACGGGCAGGCACGGCGCCCGGCGCGACGTGGCCCCCGGCTTACGAAGCACCGGTGATGACGAACCCGGCCCTCCCCTGTTTCTCACTGCCCTGGGGGTAGTACTCCCGATTGCTCTGGAACCGGTACTTCGACACGCGCAGAGCCTCCTCCACGCGTTCGTACCCTTGGGCGTCCTCCCCCGGGGTGAGGACCAGACCCGGCTCCTCCACGGCCACCGCCCACCCGTTCCGGGTCCGGGCCGCGTCCGTATCCGGCATGAGATGGAGCATCGGGACACCGGAGTCGCGGAGGAGGTCCTCCACCTTCTGGCGTTCACTCGTCCAATCGGTCATACGTCCCCCAGGTGTGCGCGGCGGTCCTCATCGGCTCCCCTGCTCATAGGAACACCACCTCAAACACACCCGGCTCACCATCCGGGCGAGGGGCCGGCCGCCAGGTGGATCATGTGGACTGCCGCCGCGACCGCGAGGAGCAGGTACAGCACCGGGAAGGCGATGTTGTGGAAGACCCGGGCCCGGACATGGGCGACGACGGCACCGACGAAGAAGAGCACCAGGCCGACGCCGGCGGCGACACCCACCCAGGGCCACACGCTCAGGCCGACGAGGAGCCCGACCGCACCGGCCAGCTTCAACGTCGCGAGGTAGGGCAGGGCCCTCGCAGGGAGGCCCACCTCGGCCGAGTTCCTCAGCACGAAGCCCGCCCCGGCGTAGTCGGCGACGGCGATCAGGGCATTGGCCACGACGCACACGATGGTCGCGGCGAAGAGGACCGTGGTCACGCCGAACCCCCTCCTCTCGGCGTGCGCGGGCGGCACGGTTTCGGTGCGCATCGGTGTTCGGTGCGCGAGCGGTCTATCTGTACTCTCATCGGTGGGCATCTCCTCATGAGGTTCGTCGGGCGGAAGTCCTCTGCTCTCATCCCTCCCGACGTCCGCTCCCTGAGAAAGGTGACACCCGGTGGTGCCGAACATGGATTTCGAAGCGATGAGGCCGCGCCTGACGGCGATCGCGTTCCGGCTGCTCGGCTCCGTCCAGGACGCGGAGGACGCCGTACAGAACACCTGGCTCAAGGCATCGGCCGCGCACACCGAGGACCTCCTCAACCCGGACGCGTGGGCGACGACCGTGCTGACCCGGGTCTGCCTCGACGAACTGCGCAAACGCCACCGACGCCGTGAGGAACCACTGTTCGCGGACCTGCTCCCATCGGAGAGCGTCGCCGCGGACGAGCGTTACCTCCGGAGGGAGGACGTCTCTCGCGCGTTGATGGTCGTCCTCCACCGACTGACACCCGCCCAACGCGTCGCGTACGTCCTGCACGACCTGTTCGACGTCCCGTTCCATGAGGTGGCGAAAACGCTCCACACCAGCGTGGCGAGCGCCAAGAAGCACGCCAGCCGAGCACGCGGGCGCCTGGCGCGGGCCACACCGGAACCGTCCGCGACCACCGCCGATCGGGACGTCGTGGAGGCGTTCCTCGCCGCGGCCGCCGGTGGCGACGTCGACCGGATGGTCGCCCTGATGACCGACGACTGCGTGCGCGTCGCCGACGCCGGCCTCCTCCCCTCCGGTGTTCCGACGGTCGTCACCAGCGCCCGGTCCATCGCCCGGGAGACCTCGTCGTTCGCCGACCGCATCCGTGCCGCTGTGCCCATGCTCATCGACCGCCGCCCGGTCGGCGTCATCGCCCCCGGCGGTCACCCGTTCGCGGTCATCACCATCACCACCGTGGGCCGACGCGTCGCTCGGATCGAGATCGGCCGGCCACGCGGGTTCTCCTTGACGCAAGGTCGGTAAGGCCGAGCCTCGCGGCACAGGGTCGAGTGCATGGAGCGTGGGTGGCCGATGGCTTTGTCAGTGTGGCTCCAGCGCTCGCCGCGCGGCGTTGATGACGTTATGAGCGTCGGTCCCGTAGACCGCCGACTCCTCCAATGTCCGCCAGACCTTCGAGTACAGGGCGATGTTCTCGTCGTCGTCGAGCCACAGCTCGGCGTGCCAGTCCTCGGCGACGACGAGGCGCTCGTCGAGGATCCAGAAGCCGTTCGCCGGCACGATCTTCACCGGGGCGGTGAACGGGACGATCCCCAACTCGACGGTGTCCATCCCGATCACCCCGGAGAGCCGATCGAGCTGGGCGGCCAGCACGGCCGGCGGGCAGATGAGCGACCGGAGCGCGGCCTCCCACAGGAGCACTCGCATCTTCCGCCCCGGCTGATACAGCCACTCCTGCCGCCGTGTCCTCGAACGCACGGCGGCGTCGATGTCCGCGGCCCCGCCCAGCAAGTGGGCGTAGCGGGTGATGACGTGGCGGGCGTATTCGGGGGTCTGGAGCAGGCCCGCGACGACCGACTCCTCCCAGACCCTCATGACCGCGCTGCGGTCGATCTCGGTGCTCAGCGACTGGTGCAGGGGCGCGAATCCACCGGCCAGGGCTCTGCGCCACGACCTGATGTGGGACTCGAACCCGGCCAGGCGACCGGCGAGTTCCTCGTAGGTCTCGGGGTGGCCGGTCGCCTCGGCCCACGCCCGCAGGTCCTCGGGCGTGGCCGTCTGCCTGCCGTTCTCGATCTTGCTCACCTTGGAGCCGGGCCAACCCAGGAGCGCCGCCAACCGTCGACCGGTGAGTCGGCCGTGCGGGCAGGTGAACCTCAGCTCGCGCAACCGTGCGCCCAGGGCGGCCCTGGCCTGCTGGTAGTCGGTGCTCAATGGACCCCCGGTCTCATGTCATCCGGTCGCGTCGAACTCGTCGTAGGGCACCGCGTGGTGCATCGCCGCGTCCCGGATCATGGCATAGCGCACGACCGCGGCCGGCTCGGTGATCAGCTCGATGCCCGTGATTCAGGCCCCGGTCGACGAGCGCTTCCTTCAAGGATGGTCGTCGTTCTCCGCTCGGCGCCAGAGGGATGAGGAAGGCCAGGAGCAAATACCGGAAATTCTCCGGGTTCACTGAGCAAAGTCGAGAAACAGCACGGTGGGGCCAGGGCGACCGTTCACTCCATCCCCACGTGCGTGGGCTCAGGGGGAAATGACCTGCGGAAACAGAGGCCGTTATCTTCCCGCAGCCTTCGGTTGGAAGCAGCCTCCGCTCACCGCCCGTCCCTACCACACTCCCCGAAACGAGCCGGACGTGGGCGCGGGCACACCCCCGCCCCGAGAAGCCGCCCTCATACTCCTGCCCCCACCGGTCCATCTCACGAACACCACTCTTCCCGCCTTCCCCTCTTCCAACGAGAGCACCCCTGGTTGCGGCGGCTGGCCCCGGATTGACAGGCTGGAAGCCACGAATCACCGAAGCCAGGGAACCGGAGATCACGATGGACAGCACCACCGAGCGCACGGACGACGGACAGGCCACGATGCGGGCCGTCCGGCAGGAGGAGCTCGGCGGGACCGACGTCCTGCGGATCGCCGAGATCCCGCGCCCGAAGCCCGGCATCAGCGAGATCCTCGTGCGCGTGCACGCCGCGAGCGTGAACCCCACGGACTGGAAGCATCGCGCCACCGGCCGGTTCCTCGGCGAACCCCCGTTCGTTCTGGGCTGGGACCTCTCCGGCGTCGTGGAGGAGGTCGGGCTCGGGGTGACCCTGTTCAAGCCCGGGGACGCGGTCTTCGGCATGCTCCCCTACCCCGACGGCGCCGGCGCCCACGCCGAGTACGTGGTCGGCCCCACCCGGGCCTTCGCGCGCAAGCCCGACGAGGTCGACCACGTGCAGGCCGGCGCGATGCCGCTGGCTGCGCTGACGGCCTGGCAGTCGCTCGTGGACACCGCCCGTCTCTCGAGCGACGACCGGGTGCTGGTCCACGCCGCGGCGGGCGGTGTCGGACACTTCGCGGTGCAGATCGCGAAGGCGCGCGGTGCGTACGTCATCGGTACCGCGAGCACGCCCAAGCACGACCTGGTGCGCGACCTGGGCGCGGACGAGGTCATCGACTACCGGGAGGTCGACTTCGCCGAGGCGGTCAAGGATGTCGACGTGGTCCTGGACACCATCGGCGGCGACTACCAGCTGCGTTCCCTGCGTACCTTGAAGCCTGGCGGTGTCCTCGTCTCCACCATCCCCGTCGCCGCCGAGGGGCTGCGTGAGGAGGCGGAGCGGCTGGGTGTGCGCGCCGAGATCATCCTCGTCGAGTCCGACCACGCCGGTATGCGGTCCATCGGTGCCCTCGTCAGGTCCGGGCGGCTGCGGGCGACCATCGCCGGAACCTTCCCGCTCGCCGAGGCGGCACGCGCCCACGAGGCCGGGGAGACCGGGCACACGACGGGCAAGCTGGTGCTCGTCGTCCGGGGCGAGGAGTCCGCCTCGGGCTGAGCCCGAAGCGACGAAGACGGGAGCCCACGACTCGCGAAGTCGTGGGCTCCCGTGATCCGGGTATGCGCGATGAGCGCCTGAGCGGCCTGCTGACGGAGCCTCGGGGTTCAAGGCGCGAAGAATGCCGTGCCGCACGGGTCCTTTCCGGTCCCCCGACGCTCGGCCCCACCTTGCTCGGACGCGGCCTCGCCTTCGGTCGTGACGCGAGGCCTCCGAACGACCACGGGCATACGCCTGTCGTTCAGCGCCCAGAGCGTCACCCGGTGTGACCATGGCATGAGTCGCGCGGCGCGTGGTCGCGAGGAGCCTTCGCGCGCGAAGGGATCCGGACAGGACGGAGTGACCATGACGGACACGTACACCCTCACCCTGTACAACCGGTCGACGGCCCCCCGGTGGACGTTCGCCGTCTACACCGTCGTCCCGGTGTCGAGTTCGGACCGGATCGCCCCCGTCGCCTGGCTCACGAAAACCGTGGACTCGGGCGACAGCGTCACGTTCGAGTGGACTCTGGACCACCGGCTCGTGTTCGCGGCCCAAGGGATCGAGGCGGGTGCCGAGTGGACGGAGGCCGCATCCATGCCGGTCGCCGCCGGAACCCACGACAACGCGGCGAGGCTCGGCTACCAGAGCGGCGGCCACATGTTCACCCTGGAGCCCGCCGAGGCACGTCCGACCACGCCCGGAAGGCTCTACGTCGACACGGACCCGAACGTCCCGGAGTACGGTCCGATCGGCGGGCCCACCGTGGGGTTGGCCCTTTCCGGCGGCGAGCGGAACCGACCGTCGACCTTCGCTCCGGCGATCGTGGGCACCAGCGGCCCCGAGCTGAGCCACGCCTTCGATCTGGATCCGACCTACTACATCGACGCCGGAACCATCCGGCAGGGAACCCTGGTCGACTTCGACGCGGTGACCGGCTTCCAGAAGGTGGAGTTCGGGCCGGGGCGGTTCTCCTCCGAGTGGACCCTGGACGCGTCCGACACCTGGGTACCCGGACCGCCGGCCTAGGTGCCCGTCCTCATCACTCTGGTGTACGTGTCCCTGGCCTGGCGCAAGCGCTTCGCACCCGCGTTGCGGTGGGCGGCGGCCTTGGGCCAGTGGGGGCCGGGAGGACTTCGCTCTCGCTCCGCCCGATCCGCCGCCCCGGCCGGGCCGACGCGACCGATGTCCTCGACGGGCCGGAACGCACACCCGACGCCCAGCGCACTCGGTTCTCGGAGGAGGCGGACGAGGTGGCCAGGAGGGATCACCCCTTCCGTGGCAGAAGAAACCCGGCCAGGGCCATCACCACCGCGGCGACCAAGAGCGCCGTCCGAGCGTCCAGCAGAGCGGCCACCACTCCCCCGAGCAGAATGAACAGCGGCTGCGAGACCGTGGTCGCGAACGCCCAGAGGGTGGCCACCCGGGACATCAGGGCGTCCGGGGTCTCCAGCTGCCGATACCCGGCCATCGCCGAGTTGGCCGCGGCGGAGAACAGTAGGAGCAGGCCGAACCCCAGCCCGCACATCAACAGCCCTACAGGCCCGGGAAGCGCGAAGGGGATGAGGAAGTACCAAGGGCCGCGCAGCAGGGAGGCCCACCGCAGCGTGCGCAACGCACCCAGTCTGCGGACCAGTGAGGGCACGAGGCGAGCCCCCACCAACCCGCCGATCGAGGGCACCCCCATGAGGAGTCCGTACTCGAACGTACTGAACCCCAGGTCACGCATGTAGAAGACGGCGGTGAGCGGGGCCGCCATCGAGGAGGCCCCGGCGAACAGGATCCAACCGAACAGGATCGGCCGCAGGGTGGGATGGCCCCGGACGAATCCGAGGCCGGCGAAGAGCTCCGCGCGACGCGAAGTGCGCCCTCCCCCGACGGGGCGCTCTGGTGGAGGGGGCTCGGGCTCGCGGATGGTCCGTACGGCCAAGGCCCCGAAGAGATAGCCCACGGTGGTGGCCACGAGCGCGCCGACCGCCGACAGCGCGGCGATCAGAGCGCCGGCGAGCGCGGGCCCGAGAGAGATGCTCAGCCAACGGGTCGATTCCAGACGACTGTTGGCGTCGATGAGGCCGGCGGGTGAGACCAGGGACTTCAGATGCGCCTGTGAGGCCCCGGTGAAGGCGATGGCGCAGACGGCGTTGACCGCCGCGACCGCGCACAGGTGGGCATAGGTGAGGGCGCCGAGGGCATGGGCGATGGGAAGACTCGCCAGGGTGACGGCTCGGATGAGGTCGCCACCGATCATGACCGGGCGTTTGCGCGTGTATTCGACGAGGTGGCCTACGTGGAAGGCGACCAGCACGGTGGTCAGCGCGGTGATCCCGGCCAAGAGGGAGACCTGCCAGGCGCTGACGTCCAGCACGACGACGGCGATGACGGGTAGGGCCACCATGCCGATGGCGGATCCGAATTGACCCACCACCGAACCGGCCCAGAGGCGGCGGAAGTCCCGGTGTCCACCGACACCGTCGATACGGGGGGAAGGCATTCGATCGAGACTACTCCCCGCCGGTGAGGCGTGGTCGTCTTCCGGGCGCGGACACCGTTACGTCCTCTGCCCATGATCGCGTTACCGGCTCATGAGCGCCCGCCCGAGGAACCGGATCGCCTCCAATGTGCGCCGCTCGGCGGCGGGGCCGACGTGGCCGGCGCCCTCGACGAGTCGGAACGTGTGCTCGATGTCCAGCTCGGTCAGCACCCCGTGGAGGTACGCGGCCCCTTCGTACAGAAGGAACTCGTCGGCGGCCCCGCAGTCGATCAGCACTGACAGGCCCGAGCTTCTGATGAGCTCGACCCGGGTCCGGGCACGGCCGTGGACCGAGTTCCGGGCATAGGTCCGGGCGTCGCCGCCCGGGGCCATCGCCCGGTGCAGCTCCCCGAGCACGGAAGGGATGTTCCGCGCGAGAACGTCGGCCGGGGATTCGCCGGGGAACACCGCGGGTGAGAGGGCCGCGACCGCAGTGAACCGCTCGGGGTCGGCGAAGGCCTGCTTGAGCGCACCGTAGCCGCCCATCGACGCTCCCAGGAGCGCCACCCGATCGAAGGTTCCGAAGGTCTCCTCGAGGTACGCGGGCAGCTCGGTACCGACCATCGCCTCCCAGGCAGGCCCGTCCTCCTGGTCGAGGTAGAAGCCGCCCTGGGTCGGGGTGCTCGGGCAGGCGACGACGGCGCGCGGGAACTCTTCGGCGTCGAACGCCTCTCGATACAGGGGCAGGGCGAGTTCCAGCGAGGCCGAGGACGACATGGCCCCGTGGAAGTGGAGGACCAACGGCAGCCGCTCCCCCTCCCGGTGATCGTCGGGGAGGAGCAGCCGGTATTCGACCTCGGCCTCGACCGCGTGCGAGGTGAAGGTGTGGGAGGAGAGGCGCAGGGGCATGGTCGTCGGTCTTTCTGTGGCGGGACCATCGATATAAGTTCCATGATGGTAAACTTTCCATCATGGTAAATATCGGCCTGAGGGAGCGCAAGCGCCGCGAGACCAGGCAGCGCATCTCCGACCGCGCGACCCGACTCTTCGAACGCGACGGCTTCGAGACCGTCACCCTCGCCCAGATCGCCGAGGCCTCGGACGTATCGATCAAGACGGTCACCAACTACTTCACCGCCAAGGAGGACCTGTTCTTCGACGCGGAACCCGCCGTCCTCGACGCGCTGATCACGACCGTCGAGGCCTGCGACGGGCCCGCGGCGGCCACCGAGGCACTACGCCCACTCGTCCTCGACGGCCCCCTGCTCGCCGACCCTCGCCGCTGGACCGACATAGGGCCGGAGGATTGGGAGGGGATGCGCCGCTGGAGCCGCTGTGAACGGGACTCCCCCACGTTGACCGCCGGGCGTTCGGCGATCCTCCATTCGTGGATCGCCCCGCTTTCGGAGGCCGGAGGTTCACGGTCCTGGGCCGGGTTGCTGGTCGGGGCGCTCCTGCTGCGGCACGACCTCTTTCACGAGGGGATTCTGCAAAGGGAGGGGCCCGAGGAGATCGAACACGCCATCCGCGGGGAGGTGGGGCAGGCGCTCGACGCACTCGTGACGGTCGATACCGGCTGAAGGGACTCCTGGATCCTTGAGCGGGAGGCCCTCAGAAAGAACGGCGGGCAGGCCTTGGACATCCTCGAGCGGTCGGAAACGGACCGGGCAAGGATCGATACGCCGAGGGGTCTCCCTGGGCGTCCCCTCGGGCGGCCCTCCCTCGTGGTTTAGAAAAGCACCCTTCCCGCCCATGGTGGTCCTCACCCGATGAGGAGCCGGGTCACCCCCGCGGGCCTTCCGCTACCAGGCCTCGGCCTCTCTCCCTCGGCCGGCTTCGCCCAACAGGACGGCGAGGTTGTGCGCCGCACCGGGATGACCCGCGTCAGCGGCCTGTCGGAACCAGGACACCGCTTCCTCCACTCGGCCGGCGTCGTTCAACAGGACCCCGAGGTTGGACATCGCGCCGGGGTCGCCCTCGGCGGCGGCGCGCCGATACCACTCCTCGGCTCCCTTCGACCGTCCTTCCCTGTGCATCAGGAGCCCGAGGTTGAACACCGCTTCGGTGTCACCTCCATCGACGGCCCGCCGATACCAGGCCTCCGCCTCCCCGATACGACCCGCCTCCTCCAACATGAGACCGAGGTTGTTCATCGCCTTGACCTCGCCTTCTTCGGCGGCCCACCGAAACCAGGCCTCGGCTCCCCCATCCCGCCCCAGCCCTTTCAGCAGGAGTCCGAGGTTGAACATCGCATCGCTTCGGCCTTTCTCAGCCGCCCTCCGATACCAGGATTCCGCCTCCCGGAACCGACCCGACCTGGACAGCAGGATCGCCAGGTTGCCCATCGCGTCGATCTCATCCACGTCGGCGGCCCGCCGGTACCAGGACTCGGCCTCCTCGAGCCGACCCACCTCTTGCAGCAGAAGCCCGAAGTTGAACATCGCACCGGCCAGCCCCCCTTCAGCGGCCCGGCGGTACCAAGGCTCCGCTTCCTCGAGCCGGCCCGATCTGCAGAGCAGGATCCCGAAGGCGTGCATCGCGTTGATCTCGCCCTTGCCCGCCGCCAGTCGAAGCCAGGCCTCCGCTTCCCCGACTCGGCCCACCTCCTCCAGTAGGAGCCCGAGGTCGACCATCGCAGCGTTGTAGCCCTGCTCGGCCAACGGGGTCCAGGCGGCTTCGGCGACGTCGTACAGGTCGACGCTGTGGGCCGTGAGGCCGACGTCGAGCCGCTCTTGTCCGGTGGTGGTCTCCAGGGCGGTGCGCCACACGGCTTCGGGCAGAGGACCCTGGTGGGTGAGGTAGTCGAAGGCCCGCCAGCGACGGCCCTCATGATCGGCGGGCACCAACAACCCGGCCATGCCACTACGTGGACAGGTGGCCCACTCCCAGGCCTGATCGCCCTCCTCTGGCAGAGGCGGAGGGGCCGGTAGATAGGCGACGTGTACGGCCTGGATCTGCTCGCGGGTCAACGGACTCGACACACCTGCCTCGGCCAGACCCACGGCGGCGGCCACCAGCGCGTAACCGCGGGCATGGCCGCCGTCGGGGCCTCCGTTCCAGGCCTGCTGGAGAAGAGGGCCCGCCGCCAACTGCTCGGCCACTCCGAACCGCTCGTCGTCGGCGGCCTGCACCAAACGCTCATCACCACTGGCCCGTGCCCGATCGCGCTCTTGTGGATTCCACCGGCGTTCGACGACGACCGGTGGGGTCTTGAGCACCGCGTACCCCACACCTTCCGCGGTGAAGGCACGGTCGGTGGGGCTCGGACGCAGTGCCTCCAGGTGGTTGCGGCGGATGGTGGCGGCCACGACCGCACCGGCCAGACCGAGCTCGGCGACCAGTGTCGGGGTCAGCCCCGAGGAACCCAGATGACGTTCCAGGTCGTCCAGCCAGACCACCCACCCCTGGGGTGCGCTCTCGGCCCGTTCTCCGAGCCAGGCCGGGAGTGCCCGTAGACCGGCGCCCTCTGGCGGAGCCACCAGCATCCGGTCGGGAAGCGTGCGTCCCAACGCTTCGACCATGGCCCGGGTCTTACCCGCTGTCGAGGCTCCGGTCACCAACACCAGACCACCGCGTGGCGCTTCCGAGACCGCGGCCAGGCGCCGGTCGATCTCCTCGTCCACATCCCGGGCCACGTAGGGAGGAAGACCCTCACCCCCGTCTCCGGACAGGGCGTTGTGGACGCCCAACTCGCCCACATCGCACCGATGGACGGGCAGGGCCGTATCCACCCATCCGGGCACCGAAGCGTCGGTCCGGGGGTGCACGGTGATCGGCCCATTGATGTCACGGGCCTGGATCGAGACCCCGTGGTTGTCGCGCGTACGGTTGTCGACCACCGCTACCACCGGCCCCGGAACCGAAGGGGCGCGAGGAGACCGGGCCACGCCGGAAACGTGCCCGGTACCGTCGGCGTCAAGGGGGAGATCGTGCGTGCCCACGCCCGTGTTCGTCGCATACGACGATTCTGCCCCTTTCCCATAACGTTCACGGCCGGCCACGAACGACGTCGTGATCGCCATGGCCCCAGAACCTTCGAAGGCTCCTCGGCACTCGGGGAGTGCGTGTTCAATGAGGTGACCGGATTCCCGTCGCCCCTCCCACGAAAGCGAGATAAGTGAATCCCCAGTTGGTCCGGATCGAGGCCCGTCTTTGGGACTGGCCCGCCCTGCACACCCTGACCGGCGACGCGTCCTTCGTCCCCGACAGCATGATCGAGCTCGTCTCGCAGACCTCCGAAGACGACGCCATGAACCACTACTGGGATATCGAGAACTCGGTCTTCGTCCAGGGGCGGCTCTTCGAAGCGGCCGAGGCCACGGTCTCACTGGCGATGGCCGCCCTGGCCTGCGATCCCCCGTCACACGTGAAGCCGGTCCTCTTCGAGGTGATCTTCCAGATCGTTTCCGGTGTCGCTCACGAGAAGGTGC
This sequence comes from Nocardiopsis alba DSM 43377, assembly GCF_000341225.1. Taxonomy (GTDB): domain Bacteria; phylum Actinomycetota; class Actinomycetes; order Streptosporangiales; family Streptosporangiaceae; genus Nocardiopsis; species Nocardiopsis alba. The sequence continues at coordinate 41,568 of NZ_ANAC01000029.1, read as the reverse complement.
TGGAAAGGGGCGACCTCGATCTGGAGAGAAGGTGCAAGGGCATCGTCGAAAGAGGGGCCTGGATCCTTGAGCGGGAGGCCCTCAGAAAGAACGGCGGGCAGGCCTTGGACATCCTGGAGCGGTCGGGAACGGACCGGGCGAGGATCGACGCGTTGAGGGGCCTCGGCAGGTGACCGTTCGGGCGGCCCGCCCGGATGCCTCAGGCGGGGTCGCCGATGATGACGGACTTCGCCCGCTCCAGCGCGGAGCCCGATCCGACCACTCCGCCGGCGGCGACCACCAGGTACTCGCCTTCGAAGGCGTCGCTGGGCACACCGCCCTCCCGGGCGGGGTCGCACGGGACGCCGATGAGGTGGACGACGGTGTCCGTGGCGTTGTGGAACCTGGAGACCCTCTCCGGTGCGGAGCGGACCTCCTCGGGGACGGCCGCGCAGCCGAGTTCCGGGGTCTCGACGACGACCTCGGATCCTCCGTCCACGGTCCAGACGAGAGCGCCCTCGGTGGCGGCGTGCGCCGGAGCGATGGTGGAGGCCACGAGGGCACAGGCGGCCAGCGGCACGGCGACGGCGGTGGGAACGGGGACCACGGCTCATCCCTTTCTGTGGGCATCTGACATCACACGGTTCTCAGTGTGTGCGCCGATCATCATCGATGTGCTCTCGACACACCGCGAAACACCCTGGTCAGGGTGGTTCGACGGGGTCGGGATCATCGATCGCCCACCGACACGCCTCGCCCAAGGAAACCGGCCGGGACGCCCTGGAGGAGAGCGCCCCGGCCGGTCTCGAAGACGATCAGGCCCGGCGAGGCCGCGCGGGCACCAGGCCGTCCGCCTCGTAACGGTCGAACAGGTCGAGGAAGGCCCGTTCGGTACCGACATAGGTGTCGAACCCGGCCAGCCTGCTCTTGGTCATGTCGGCGACGACCTCGACCTCCACGCCGAGGTCGCTGTCGGTGTGCCAGAACGACGCCACCCGGTCGAGCCGGCGCTCCTTGAGCCCGTACCGGTCGGCGATCTCCTCCCAGAGCCCTTCCTTTCCGGCCATCTGCCCGACCAGTGGGCGGGGCTCGGAGGTGGGGCCCTCCCAGTCGACACCGAGAGCGTCGGCCAGGCGCGGCCACAGCCGGCGCCAGCGGAAGATCTCGCCGTTGGTCACGTTCCACGCCTCATCACCGATGCCGGGGGTGGTCGACGCCCAGATCATCTGTTCGGCGACCACCCGCGAATCGGAGATGTCCGTGAGGTGGTTCCAGACGAGTTCGGTGCCGGGGAAGATCAGCGGGGTACCGGTCTCGCGGGCGATCGCCCCCTGCACGGCGAGCGTGAGCGCGAAGTTCATCGCGTTGCCGACGGCGTACCCCGTGACGGTGTGCGCACGGTGGACGCTCCAGGTGAAACCATCGCGTTCGGCGGCCGCGAACAGCTCGTCCTCCTGCGCGTAGTAGAAGTTCGGCACGTCCAGCCGTGCGGATTCCTCCCTGAAGGGGGTCTCGCTCATCTCGCCGGTGCCGAAGGCCTCGAACGGGCCCATGTAGTGCTTCAACCCGGTCATGAGCGCGGCGTGACGCACCGTTCCGGCCGGGGCGAGCGCTTCGAAGAGGTTGCGCGTCATGGCCCTGTTGACGCGGATGTTCTCGGCCTCGTTCTCCTGCCTCGACCAGGCGGTGAAGAAGACGTGGGTCGGCCGAACGTCCTTCAGGGCCGGGGCGAGGCTCTGAGCGTCCCGTAGGTCGCCGAGGATCGGGTGCACCCTCGGCGGAAGCTCGTGGGCCGAGCGCGACAGGCCGTGCACGTCCCAGTCGTCGCGGATCGCGAGCCTGCGCGCGATCTCCGAGCCGACGATGCCGTTGACACCGACGATGAGCGCGGTGGAGCGATGGTCGTTCATGGGTCCTTCCTCAGCGGATCGAGTGGGCCGCGACGATCGGCGGCCGGGCGACGCCGCGCACGTAGAGGTGATGCCGGTCGTGTCGCCGACGGCCAGTCTCATGCGCGTTCGCCGTGGCGACCAGACACCCCTTGATCGTGTGATCGCCGTGCGTACCACCGACAGGGTCAGGCTGAACGTGGAGGATCCACGTACCCTGGCTCGTATGAGTGGTTCGTCCCGCCCGCGCGGTTCAGGTGGATTGGGCGGCTTTCTGAAGTCGCGTCGCGACGCCCTGAGCCCGGCCGAGGCCGGTGTCGAGTACCGGGGCGGACGTCGGCGGGTACCCGGCCTGCGCCGTGAAGAGGTCGCCCACCTGGCGGGGGTCTCCGTCGCCTACTACGTCCGCCTCGAACAGGGCCAGGCCCACAACGCCTCGGACGAGGTCCTTCTCGCGATCGCACGCGCGCTGCGCCTATCGCGGACGGAGACCGAGCATCTGCTCGATCTGGCCAGGCCCTCCCCGGTGAAGGCCGCTCCGCGCACCCGCCCCGAGCATCCGGACCCGCGCTCCCTGACGATGCTGGAATCGCTCGGGAACCGGCCGGCCGTACTCCTGGGCCGGCGCAACGACGCGCTCGCCTGGACACCGACCGGGCACGCGCTCCTGGCCCCGCACCTGCCCTTCGACACCGACGATCCGCACACCCGCCCCTCGCTGCCGCGTCTGCTCTTCCTCGACCCGCGGGTGCGGGAGACCTACGCCGATTGGGAGGCGGAGGCCCGCACCTATGTCGCCTATCTGCGGCTGGTCAGCGGCAAGTACCCCGATGACACCCGCCTGGCCGAACTCGTCGGCGAGCTGTGCATGAAGGACGCCGACTTCGCCGCGATGTGGGCGTCCGGCCGGGTCAAGGCGTGCACCCAGGGGACCAAGCGCCTGCGGCACCCGCTCGTGGGCGCGCTGACGGTCCACTTCCAGGTCTGGCTCCAGGCCGATACCCCGGACCATCGGTTGGAGGTCTACTTCCCCGCCGACGAGCCTTCCACCGATGCCCTGGCCCTGTTGGACACCCTCGTCCACGAGGGGCGGACAGGCCGTGCGCGGCGCGAGGCGGAAGTGGGCTTCTTCGAGTAGGGCCCCTCCTCGAGCGTTCCGGCGGTGGGCGGCCGACGCTCTCCGCCGGAGGGAACCCGCGGGCCGGGGCGCCCTCCTCCAGAGCACCCCGGCCGGCCTCAATCCCAGGTCACGTCGAGACTCGTCCGGCCCTCGCCGTCCAGGCGCACTTCGAAGCCGACCTTCGCGGTGCGCTCCCACCCCCGGATCAGGTCCGCCATCCGCTCCGCGAGCCTTCGCCCGGCCTCTCCGTGACCGACCACCCCGAACTCCCACTCCCCTCGCGGATCAGCGGTGAGGGCCCGGGCGGTGAGGTAGGCCAGCCCCCGCTCATCGACGGGTACCGAGGCCATGTCCCCCCACGGAAGGCCGGGGGCGACCAGGCCTGAGACGATCGCGGCGCGCTCGACCAACATGCGGGAGACGGAATTGTCGAGTAGCAGCGCCAGCCGGAGCCACACCTTGTCCCGGGGCTCCATCCCACCGATGGTGACGCCGGTCCACACCAGGGACGAGGGCTCGTCCAGTACGCCGCGCACCTGCTCGTCGGTGACGTGCTGCTCCCGGTTGACCTGAAGGGTGACCCTGTCATCACCGGTGATGGACCGGTAGGCACGGGTGTCCTCCTCCACGGAGTCCCGCAACGGGATGAACGTGGCCGGTCGGGCGTCGACACTCGCCCACTTCTCACCGTCGCGTTCGAACACGATGCTGTACGAGACGTCTCCGGCGACCCGGACCGGGGCGATGAGCCGACCTTCGGGAGCGAGCTGCCTCAGCCACGCCGCGGGGATCCGGTGCGAGCCGACCGTGGCGATGATCCTGTCGTAGGGTGCCCCGGCCTCGTATCCGAGAGCGCCGTCCCCGAGTACGACCTCCACGTCGGTCGCACCGGTCTCGGCGAGACGGGCGGCCGCGTCGTCGGTGAGGTCCCGGTCCACGTCGATGGTGACCACCCGGCCGTGCTCCCCCACTATGCGCCCGAGCAGAGCGGCGTTGTATCCGGTACCGGCACCCACTTCGAGGACGCGCGCCCCGGGCTCGATCCGGGCCTGCTCCAGCATCGACGCGACGACGCCGGGCATCGAAGCGCAGCTCAGCGACCTGCCGCTCTCGTCGTCCTTGATGGAGACGATCGTGTCGGAGTAGGCCTCCTCCAGACTCGCGTGGGGCAGGAAGGCGTGCCGGGGCACGTTCCGGAAGGCCTCCTCCACGGCCGCGTCGGTGATGGTCCCCTCGGCGCAGAGGCGATCGGCCAGTGTGTGGCGCGCGTGGGCGATCGTGTCCTCGGTCAGGGTGCTCGTGTCGGTCATCAGGGTCTCTCCAGCCATGGTGGACGGGAATGTGGGGTTCCGATGGGCGGTGGTCCCATCGGTCGAAGGGAAGGCTCGGGTCGGAAGCGGGCCCCGGGTGAGCGGGACACCCCGGCTCCGCGGATTTTCGGCCGGCCTCCGGCAGCCGCCGAAGAGGGATCAATCGGCGAGAAGACTCTTCACGTGGTCTCTGATCGGCTCTCGAAGATCGTCGTGGAATCCGTTCTCCACGGCGGTGAGGAAATTCGCGGCGGCGAACACCTGTGCCATTTCTCCGGATTCTCCCGAAAGGACGTCCGAGAAGAGATCACGCACACGGTCGGCGGTAGGGGGATGGGCGAGGCTGTAGATCAACAGATGCGCCGCGTCGGAACCGGCCGGGGCCAGGGAAAAGCCCTCCCAGTCGACGACCGTCAGCTTCGGAGCGAGAAGGTTCTGCCAGTGGAAGTTGTTGTGCTGCGGGATCCACTCGATCTCGGTGTCGGCGAACCTCTCCCCGGCCAAGGAGGAGACCCAACGACGTACCCTTCGCTCCGACTGTCCTGGCCCCGACCAGCCGGCCTCGGAGATCCGGTCATGGGCTCGACGCAGGTCGTCCCACCACACCTCGTCCACCGACGGGTCCTCCCGGATCATGGGCTCAGGGGAGACGGGAGCGCCTTCCACGTAGGCGAAGACGTGCGCTCGCGCTCGGCGATCGACACCCTCGTCGACATCCGGCCTCGACCAGGTGAAGCTGCCCAGGACGTGGGGCATGGGCACGAGGAAGGACAGCTCTCGGGAGGCCTCCTCGATGGATTCCGGGCGCATCCACACCACGTGGTCGGCCACGGTGCCCACCCGTACCCACACACGGGTTCCGTCCGACATGCGCGCGGGACCGGTGACGGTGGCCGCCCGATATCCGATTCTGATCGGCCCGTCCGAATAAAACCCCAGCCTTCCCAACGCGTACCGAAAATCCCATTCCGCATACCGCACCCCGAACACCCTTCCCCCTCTTTCCGCGAGAAGCTACCACGGAGCCGACGAAAGAACCGGGGAACGAGAAATCAGCGAGCGCTTTCCGAATACCGGGGAATCGAAATGGAGACTTCTCCCGTCTTTTCTGTTTCGGTTTCGGTTGAGTGCCTTCGTCGACTTCCCGACCTAAGGCAGAAGAGGGACACTCTCACCCATCTCACGAACGGAGACCCCGCCCACGCCCGAGCCGGGCACCGATCGCATCGGCACCCGGCTCGAAACGTCGGGTTGTCTCCCTAATTGATGATCTCGTCGCGGCCTTCCTCGCGAAGGGTGGCGAGCCGCTCCCGCCACATCTGGAGCGCTTCGGGGCTCAGCCGCGTCCAGTCGGTGACCTCCTCGACGATCAGCAGCGGATCCGTGCTCCGGTAGGAGCGCGTGGGGTTGCCGGGGAACTTCTTGTCGGTGACGTTCGGATCGTTCTCGAACACCCCGGTCGGTTCGACGAGGTACACCCGCGGGGTCCCCTCGCCCGAGGCGAGTTCGACGGCGATCTCGGCGGCGAGCCCCGCTCCGTCGATCAACGCGGTGAAATAGATGTGGTTCATGACGATCTCGGGCCGGTAGTTGGAGCGGAAACCGGCGGTGAGATGATCTCCGACCCGCAGGTCGGCGTTGGTGCCGTGGTAGAGCGGCCCCTCGTCCAGTGGATCGACCATCCCTCCAGGTTACCGGCCCGCCTCCGACCGGTCAGGGGAGAGAAGACCGGTTTCTCCCCGCTTCCGCGACCTGGACGAGAGGTCGACCGGTTACGCTTCCCGGCGGCCCCGGGTCCACCCCACCGGGGTTCCGATGTACCGGAGCGGAGAAACATGGATCACGTAGCGCACACCCGCAACGGTCGGGTACGCGGTCTCCCCCTGACCGACGACATCGTCGCCTTCCGCGGCATCCCCTACGCCGGGCCACCGACGGGCGCCGCCCGATTCCGCGCCCCGGTCCCGCCCACTCCCTGGCATGACATCCGGGACGCCACCCGGTTCGGACCGATCTCCCCTCAGTCGAATTCGTTCCCCGGTGCCCCGCCCTGGACCCCCGACGACGAGGCGGAATACCTCTCCGTCAACGTGTGGGCCCCGAGGAACCACCCCGGGCCGCTCCCGGTACTGGTGTGGATCCACGGTGGCGCCTACCTCTTCGGCACCGCCGCCGAGCCGCTGTACGAGGCGAGCCCGCTCGCGCGGGCCGGACTGGTCGTCGTCTCGCTCAACTACCGCCTCGGTTTCGAGGGCTTCGGCCACGTCCCCGGTCGCCCCGACAACCGGGGCTTCCTCGACCAGGTGGCGGCACTGCGGTGGGTGCGCGACAACATCGCCGAGTTCGGCGGCGACCCCGACAACGTCACCGTCGCCGGGCAGTCGGCGGGCGCCGGTTCGGTCGCCGCACTGCTCACGATGCCCTCGGCGCGCGGACTGTTCACCAGGGCGATCGCACATAGTGCTCCCAGTGACTTCCGCGCCGTCGACCACGCGCGCGAGGTCACCGAACGGGTCGGCGCCGCGCTCGGTGTCCCGCTCGGTCAGGGCCCTTGGGACGACATCCCGCCGGAGGCCCTCATCAAGGCCACCCGTGCCGTGATCGCGTATTTCAGGGGCGATCGGAACGCCGGGTTCAACCACTACGTCTCGATGCCCTACGCCCCGATCCTGGACGGTGAGGTGCTGCCCGAGAACCCGCTACGCGCGATCGCCTCCGGGGCCGCCCGCGACACCGACCTGCTGGTCTGCCACACACAGCACGAATGGACCCTGTTCACGGCGTTGGAGTCGGTCTCCCCCGTCGAGGACGAGGAGGGCCTGAGGCACGCGGCGGTCTCCTTCGGGCTGGGCGAGGACGCCGTCGACGGGTACCGGGCACTGCTCCCCGGCGCGTCCCCGTCCGACCTGTACAACGCGATCGCCGGGGACGGTCTGTTCTCCGAGTACAGCATGCGTATCGGCGAGGAGCACGCGCGCGCCGGCGGACGGACCTTCCTGTCCCGATTCACCTGGGAGAGCCCCGCCTTGGACGGCGCGCTCGGGGCCTGCCACGAGCTCGACCTCACGTTCGTCTTCGGAAAACTCGACTCCGGACAGAGCGCGTTCTTCCTGGACGGCCCCTCCACCGATCGACACCGTGACCTGTCGGAACGCATGATCCGCGCGTGGGCCGATTTCGCCTCGCACGGCGACCCCGGGTGGGCGGCGGCCGGCCCGGACGACACCCCGGTACGGATCTGGGACCTGCCCGTCGACCTGCGGAAGGAGGATCGGGACGGCGGCGTGCGCGCGCTGTGGCGGGAGGTCTCCTTCTAGGGCACGCCCTTCGAAGCGGAGACGGGACAGGTCGAGGGTCGAAAGGCCCTCGACCTCCATGGTCGTCCCCTGAGAGCCCACCGATACCACCGGGGCCGGCTCGTCCGGCTAGTGTGACCGTTCATGAGCGACGCCCCGATCGAGATCACCGCCGAGCTGATCGACGACCTGCTGCGCGAACAGCATCCGGACCTGGCGGGCCGGAGCATCCACGAGGTGGAGGGCGGCTGGGGCAACCAGATGTGGCGTCTGGGAGAAGACCTGGCCGTGCGGATGCCGCGCATGGACGACGCCGCCAGGCTCCAGCTTCGGGAACGCCGTTGGCTGCCCCTCCTGGCCCCGCGCCTTCCCCTTCCGATCCCCGTCCCGGTGCGGTCCGGTGAGCCGTCGGCCCGCTTCCCCAGGCCCTGGACCGTCATGACCTGGATCCCCGGCGAGCCCTTGGACCGCGCCCCCATCGATCGTGGCGAACACGCGGCCGTCGTCCTGGCCGACTTCCTCAACGCCCTCCACGTGGAGGCGCCCGCGGACGCGCCGATCAGTGAGACCCGCGGCGGACATCCCGGTGAGTACACGGAGGGGTTCGACCACTTCTGCCACGCGGTCGTCCCCGACGATCTCGCCGACCGGGTCCGGGCCGTATGGGAGGACGCCGTCGCCGCTCCCGCCTGGGAGGGCCCGCCGTTCTGGGTACACGGCGACCTCCACCCCGCCAACGCCATCGGCACGGACGGAACGCTCTCGGGCGTGGTCGACTTCGAAGACCTGCTCGCCGGAGACCCGGCCTGGGACCTCGCCGCCGCCTGGGTGCTGCTTCCCGACGGTGCCGCCAAGACCTTCTTCGACGCGTACGAGCGAGCGGACGAGGGGACGATCCGGCGCGCCCGTGGTCTGGCCGCCTTGAAGAGCCTGTTCCTCATGCTCATGGGCCGCAACGGCGACCAGGGCCTGCCCGGCGGTAAGCCGACCTGGGGGCCGGCGGGCCGGGCGGCGCTCGATCGAGTCCTGAAGGACGGTGTGGTGTAGGAAGGAAGGGCGCGACGAACCGCGCTCGACCGACCACGAAGAACGCGGGACATGACTCCACACCCCCCACGGAGCGACACCACCGAACTCCCCCACGGCGAGGGAGCCGTCCATCGGAGAAGACCGGTCCGCGCCTTTCTCCTGGGGGCCGGGCTCGGCCTTCTCGCGTTGAACCTCGCCTTCGCCCTGGCCTGGACGAAGGTCCACATCGGCTACGGCGGTCACTTCGACATCGGCCTTCTGCGACTGTCGTACAGCCCGAACCTGGGCCACCCCGTGCACCTCGTCGTCCACGAGGCGCGGATCGTGTTCTTCCTGCTCGGCTGCGGGCTCACGTCCCTCGTGGCGCACCGGGCCTGGACCCGCTGAGCCAGGGGTGCGGGGCACCCCTTCGAACCCGGTGGGGCTCGGCCGCACCATCTCCCACAGGCGTGATCCGAACGGTCGCGGAGCAGGCCCATCGGTCGATCGGCGGGCCGGATGCCCGGTATCCGGCCCGCCGCAAGACCGTCCGTTCGTACGGGACGGAAATTCTCTCCGATCCCTCGGCGGCCATACCCCCGCACACCAGGCATTCGTCACCATAAGATCCTGTTCAAGCACGGTAAGTGACCAGTAGGCTGCCAGGGCTTCGCCGGGGACGGCCGCGATTCCCTCAAGCGACGGACCCGGCATGCGATCCGTGACGCGGGGCCCCGCCCCATACTCTCAGCTAGGGAATGCCATGAGCATCACCGAAGAGCAGGCCGCCGAAGCCCTCCAGGACGCTCCCCCGATCATCCTGGCGCCCGGTCCACGCGAGACCGAGCACACCGCGCCCGAGGCCGACGAGATCTGGGAGTTCCCGGACGGCAAGGCCTGGGTCTACCTCGGTGAAGGCAACGATCGACTCACCCGCCCGGTCCTGTCGGCGGACGGCTTCAGCGTCGGCCCCAGCGACATCGATCTGAGCTGGGAGCTTTTGGAGTACGGCCCCTACCCGCTCCTGAGCGAGATCCGCCGCCGAGGCTACGACGTCGTCCTGATCGGCTACAAAGATCGCAGCGATTCGATCCTCAAGAACGCGGAGACGGTGAAGAAGGCCATCACCAAGGCGATCGAGCGTCGCGAGGGCGACCACCCGTTGTCCGTCGGCGGTTTCAGCATGGGCGGCCTGGTCAGCCGTTACGCCCTGGCGGCAATGGAGACCGAGGGCACCGAGCACCAGGCGCGGCTCTACTTCTCCTACGACAGCCCGCACAACGGCGCCTGGGTCCCCATCGCCCTCCAGGCGTTCGCGCACTACATCAAGGGGCTCAACGCCGACTTCTCGAACCAGATCAACAGCGACGCCTCCCAGGAACTGCTCTGGAGGCACATCGCGCACTGGGAGGACGAGCCCGCCATGAGCGAGCGGCGTCTGGAGTTCCTGCGTGCGCTGGAGGAGGTCGGCCAATGGCCGCAGGAGCCTCACCGGATCGCCATCGCCAACGGTCCCTCCACCGGCCAGGGCAACGGTGTGACCCCCGGTGTCGAAGCCGTCATCGGTAAGGGGCTCTCCATCACCGGCACGGAACTGCTCACCCAGTCCACGGGCAACGACCGGTTGGTCGCCAGGCTCCGGGTGGTCAGCGCCCCCACACGTGAGGTCTACACCCACGGGATGCCCGACATCGACAGCGCGCCCGGCGGCACCCTCTACGGCTTCGGCATCCTCGCCAACACGTTGAACGACCTCCCGCCCCTGTACGGCCTCAAGGTCGACAACCCGATCCGCGAGCACTGCTTCGTCCCGGCCGTCAGCGCCATCGCCGCCCGGGAGCCGGCCTCCAACGACGACCTCTACACGCCGATCAGTGACGAGGAGCTGGAGAAGACCCCCTTCCACGAGGTCAAGCTCTCCTCTCAGAACGACACCCACACGCTGGTCACCGAAGAGCTCGCCGGTTGGCTGCTGGAGCGGCTTCCGTAGGGCTCGGGCCGACCGGTCCGGCCTCGCGAGTCCCCTGAAGGGAACGGGAACGGCGCCCTCGCGAGGCCGGAAGGCGGTGCGCCGCCGATCTCGGGGGCGGGCGAAGGTCCGCCGCCCCTCGTCAGGGGGTGAGCGCCGCGTCCACCGCCCGGTACAGGGTCTCCGTCTCGCGTTGGGCGAGCGAGTCCTCCGCGGGCAGCGCCCGTTCGAGGCCGAGGCCGCTGAGCACGGTGCACAACAGGCTCGCGCGGCCGGGTATGCCTTCGAGGGGCAGTCCCTCCTCCTCGGCGAGGAGTGCCAGCCACTTCTCGACGCGGTGCCGGGTGTCCCGATCGATCGTCAGATAGGCCTCGCGTACCTGGGCGCTCTGCTCACCGGTGATGAAGGTCCGGGTCAGCTCACCCATGGCCGCACGCGCCTGCTCCGCGGATCCCACCGCCGTCAGGATCTCTCGCAGGCTCTCCACGAGGCGGTCGCGCGCGGGGATCGAGGTGTCGTGGATGCTGTGCGCCGGGGCGATCCAGTCGTAGATGCGGCGCATCACCTCGTCCCGCAGGGTCTGTTGGGTGGGGAAGTGGTGGCGCAGGGAGCCGCTGCTCACCCCGGCCCGCGCCGCGACGGCGCGGACGCTGAGGCGGGCCGTCACCCCACCCTCCTGGATGATCTCCGCGGCCGCCGCGAGGATGCGCTCGCGCGTGCCGGACGGCTGCTCGTCGTCCATGTTCCTACCGACCTCCTTCCAACACACTGTACTAGCACGGTGTGTTAGTGTGCCATCATTCCACTAGCACAGCGTACTAGTGGACCCCCGAGTGGAGGAGGAAGCCGTGTATCAGCAGTGGCGACGCCGCCAGGCCGAGAAGCGCGTCGCCCCGGGCGATGGCCGAGCGCTCCAGCGCTTCCGCTGGTGGCAGGTCCCGGGCCGGGCGCTCTTCCACCTCGACCAAGCCGACCCGTGGGGACCGCCCCGCCGCTACGCGGTGGACGTGCGGCACTGGGGGAACCAGTCCTCCGGAGAGGTCGAGGCCAGGTTGTACCTCGACGGGCGTCAACACGCGGTGGGAAGGATGCCCGTCGCCTTCCCCATCGAGGGCGGGGTGATCGAAGTGGACATGAGCGACTACGGGATGAAGCGCTGCCACTTCGTGGCCGACGACGGCACCGAACGCCTGCTCACGCCCGACCCACGGTCCCCTGAAGGTCGGCGCGCCCGCTTCGGACGCAGGCATCCCGGGGTGAGCCGCGCCATCGGTGCCGTATCGATCGTGTTCCTGTTGGTCGGTCTCGCCCTCCTGGCCCAGGAGATCGCGGTACCGCTCTCCGAAATCCCTCCCATCGCCGAGCGTTTCGGCCGGATCGAGCCGCTGTTCGACCTACCGCGATGGCTGGACGTCACCCTCGCCATCGCGGCCGCGCTCGCCGCCACCGAGCGCGCCCTCCGACTGCGCTACCACTGGTTGATCGACGCGGGGGCCTCCTGAACGACGGCGGTGTGCCCTCGCCCGGGTGGCACCGACGCTCAACCCGTCGACTCGGCTTCGAGATCGAGCCGCGCTCCGGCCCAGCGTTCACGGATCCAGCGGTCGTGCGAGGCGATGACCACGGTGCCCGGATACTCGCCGATCGCCCGTTCCAACGCCGTGACCAGAGGCAGCGACAGGTGGTTGGTGGGCTCGTCGAGCAGGAGCAGCTCGGGTGGGTCGGCCAGCAGGATCGCCAACTCCAGACGACGTCGCTGCCCGAGACTGAGCACCCCGACGGGACGATGCTCGTCGCGCCCGGACAGCAGCCCGAAGGTCGACAAGGGGGTCCGCTCGGCGCGCTCGGCCCCGACGGCCTCCGTGTAGGCCTCGGAGACGGTGCGCTCCGAACCGTCCTCGTGGGAGAGCGCGATGGTCACGTCCTGACCGAGCAGCCCCACGCGCTGCCCCGAAAGCAGGTTCAGCGTTCCCGAGACCGGTGCGAGACGGCCCGAGATCAGGCGCAACAGCGTCGACTTGCCGGCCCCGTTGGCACCGGTGACCAGGAGCCTGTCCCCCGCCCCGAGCGCCAACGACACCGGAGCGAGCCTGCCCGGCACGTGGACCTCGGAGGCGGTGAGCAGCGGTCCATCGTCCTCCGGCGAAGTGACCGTCGGAACGCCCGAGGCGGTGAGACCGGCGAACGCCAACTCCTCCGGGGGCCTGCGGATCTGCTCCTTCTCCAGGGTCTCCAAACGGGCACGGGCGTCGTTGACCCGCCGCGCGACGACCTTGGCGTTGCGATCCCCGTAGAACTTCTTGGCTATACGCGACTCCGTGCGGGGCTTCCAGTTCACGTGCCCCACCTGCTGATTGTCCTGGACACCGGCCCGCAGCCTTCTCAGCTCGTCCTGCTCGTCGCGGTACCGCCGCTCCCAGCGCAGGCGGGCCTCGGCCCTCGAGACGAGGTAGTCGCTGTAGGTGCCGGAGAACCGGGTCACCCCGACCCCCGATCCCGGACCGTCCTCCCGGACCTCGTCCGCGAGCCGGTGCGGGATCGGCGCCGGATCGAGGTCGACCAGGGACGTGACCACCTCGTCGAGGAAGGCCCGGTCGTGGCTGGCCAGGAGCGCCGGACCGCGCCGGCCGAGCAGCACACGACGCAGATGCTCCGTGGCGGCGTCGTCCAGATGGTTGGTGGGCTCGTCCAACAGCAGCACGTCCGGATCGCGGAGCAGCAGCCAGGCGAGTGAGAGCCGGGACCGCTGCCCGCCCGAGAGCTCCCCTGTGCGCCGCTCTCCCGGTACGGAGGCCAGGCCCAACCCCACGAGCATCGTGGAGATACGGGCGTCCACGCTCCAGGCGTCCAGGCGTTCGGCCACGTCCAGAGCGTGCGCGTACGCCCGCTCCACCTCGGCGTCCTGAGGAGCCTCGGCCAGGGCCTGGGCACTATGGTCCACCGCCGCGACCGCGGCCCGGATCGGAGCGACCGCCGTCTCGATCGCCTCGTGCACCGTCATCGAGGGGGCGAAGGGCGCTTCCTGATGCAGCAGTCCGACCGCCGACGTGCCGTCCTGCCCGCCGACCACGCGAGCCGTCCCCGCGTCGGGCGACAACAGCCCCGCGGCGACCCTCAGCAACGTGGACTTGCCGGATCCGTTCTCGCCGATCAGGCCGACCCGATCGCCCGAGGAGACCACGAACGACACGTCCGTGAGCACGCGACGGTCCGGGAAGGAGACGGAGACCGCGTCGATACGAAGGTGCGCGGAAGCGGAAGGAGAAGAAGAGGAAATGGCCACGAGTGCTCTCTGCGTCATCGGAAAGGATCCCGCCGGGCGATGGCCGCGGACGCGGGAGAAGGAAGAGCACTCAAGAAGCCATGCCGGGACTGTAGCAAGGGGCGGCCGAGGGTTCCAACCTCTTTTCCGGCGGGGTGGCGAAGCCGGTCCGGGGCGGACGTCTACCACCACGCGGGCTACTCGATGTACGACTGCATGGCCCTGGGCACCACGGGAGTGGGGCACCTGAGAAGAGGTGAAACCGCCGGTCGTGGGACTCGAAGGCGGTTCACCCCATGAGGGTGCGTACCGCCCGGTCGTACACCGCCTGCGCGATGGGGATCGTCTCGATCAGGACCCGCTCGTCGGTGGCGTGCAGTCCCTCGTACACGGCGCCGAAGCCGGCGGTGGCCGGGATCCCCAGCCCGGCGAGGTGGTTACCGATGTTCGACGGGCCGGCGATCTCGGCCACCACATCGATGCCCTGCTCGGCTGCGGCCCCCAGCAGCGCCGACCGCAGGGGCGACCGCTCCGGTAGGGCGTACGCCGGCCAGCGTGTGCGCTCCTCCACCAGGGTCGGTGGGGTGCCGGGCCACGCGGCGTCGATCTCGGCCACCACCGCGGCGACCAGGTCGGCGGCCTCCTTCCCGGTGAAGCGGGCGGTGGTGCGCACGTCCACGTTCACCGCGCACAGATCGGGGACCGCCGAGAACCCCGTGCCGCCTTCGATGGCGGTCACCGTGAGTTTTCCGGGCCCGAAGCCCTCGGCCGGCCCCGGCAGTGGCTTCTCCTCCAGCGCCCGAACGATCGCCGCCGCCTTGCCGATCGCGTTCGGCGTGCTCCGCCTTCCCCCCGAGTGCGAGGATCGCCCGTGCACCCTGAGCCGTACGCGATACACGCCCCGACCACCGACGACGAGCTTGTCCATCCCGGGGTAACCGATCATCACGCCGCCGATGTCCGTCGGAGCGTCCGGGCCCTCGAAGTAGCGCTCGGCCCCGCCGAAGCCGCCGGTGTGCTCGTCCAGGTCGAACAGGAGCACCAGGTCTCCACGCAGGTGCGCGGCCTCGTGTCTCAGGCGCGCGGCCAGATGGCAGAAGACGGCGACCGCGGACTTGGAGTCGGCGGCCCCACGTCCCCACAGCCACCCCTCGTGCACGTCTCCGCCGGTGGGCGGGTGGGTCCAGGCGGCCTCGTCACCGAACGGCGCGGTGTCCAGGCAGGCGTCCAATACCCATGTCGGCCCGGGTCTTTCTCCACGAACGGACGCGGTGAGCGCGACGGCCGAGCCGGTGTCGTCGCGCAGCACCGTCGGTTTCAGGCTCTTCTCCGCCATCCACCGGCCCAGATGGTCGACGGCGTCGTCGTAGGGGTCGATGCCGCCCCGGGTCGGGATACGGACCAGGTCCCGGATCAGTTCCAGGACCGAGTCGAGGTCGGCCCTGGCTCGGAGCAGGGCGGGAGAGGTGCGGAGGTCGGCCATGAGCGATCCCGGGGGTGTGAGGGAGCGGGAAGGAGTCCGTGCAGGGCTTCGAGGCTTTCCACCCGAGTGGCCGCGGCATAGCACTGGCGAGCGTGGTCCAGTAGACGCTCGGCGGCGGGTGGACCGAGCAGCACCCCGGAGTCGAAACCATAGGCGCTGGTGAGGGAGGGGATGGGGACGACGGCGGCCCGCTCGGAGGCGACGAAGAACCGCTCCGGCATGTCCTGCTCGGGACGGATGAGACCGATGTGCAGGGTCTTCATCCCCAACGACCGGTCGTCGGGGTCGCGGGCCTCCAACAAACGCCCCAGGTGGGCGTGCAGGGCCCTGTTGCGAGGAGGTCCGAACAGCAGCCGGTAGTGGACCAGTTCCGGGCGTGCCGCGAGCGCCTTCTCGATGGTCTTCAGGTAGGCGACGTCGCGGGAGCGGGACCCGGTCACCGCCAGATGGGAGGCGGCCGTTCGCGCCACCTCGCTCATGGCCTCGCGCAGGTCACGGGGGCCGTTGACCAGACAGGACGTGTTCCCGGACTCGACCGCGCCGTCCTGGTGGACGAACAACTCCTCGATCGGACGACCGTAGTAGTCGGTGAGCAGGTCCCGGTAGCGGCGGCTGGTGGTGCGCCGGCCGCGCTCCCACCCGGAGAGCATGCTCGGGGTGACCCCGCTGGACCCGGTCCGTGACCGGTGGTCCAGGTCGGCGCACACCTGTTCCAGGGTCAGACCGCGATCGACGCGGACCTGACGTAAGGGGCTGGGTCGGGGGGTGGGTGGTGTCACGCACCACGTCCTCGGTCAGGGGGAGCGGGGCGGGGATCGGTGCTGGTGGACCCCGTTCACCTCCGTACCCGGCGGATCGACCTCTCATACCCGCACCCGCGGTCCTGGGTCGGGCGGAGAACCAGGTCCGCGGAAGAGGATCCTCCTCGCTGGAGCGCGGGTGGTCGTCTCGGCGTTCCTTGTCCCCGGGCTGTCCACCATGCCCGAGCAGGGGGTGAACAACGTGGTGGACAACCGGTGACCTGGCCCGGGGCCCGCCGGTGGGCGACCCTGGAACCATCCATCGTCTTCGGTCGGAGGTCTTCCGTGAACCACCACCGCTCGCCCGTCATCGTCGAGTTCCCCCGCGCGTCGGAACCCGGCACACTCCACACGTCGCTCACTTCATGCCCGGTCGGGCCCGAGGGCCCCGGGTTCCACGTCATCACCGGACCCGGAGCCGAGATCGACCGGGTCGCCCCGTCTCCGAACGAGGACGCCTTCGAGGCGTCGCCACGAGGGTTCGCCCACTGGGCGTCCCTTCCTCGACGGCCGTACCGCTCCCCCGCCGCCGGTCGCCTGACGACACCGGTGCCCGAGGTTCGGGTCGGGGAGGCCGCGTGATCTGTCTGGCCATCGACCTGAACGACTGCGTCGTGGACCCCGCGCCTCAGGACGTCGGTGAGGCCATGCACGCCACCGCGCGACGGCTGGGCGTACGGGTACTCCTCGAAGCGCCCGCCGGGTACCCGGACCACGGCGTCACCCACATGATGGCCCTGGCCGAGTCCCACCTGGTCGTGTCCACCTGGCCCGAGCATCGCGCGGCCCAGATCGACCTCGTCTCCTGCCGCGCCGACACCGATCCGGAGAACGCCCTGGAGCCGTTGCTGTCCCTGTTCGGCCCGGGGAGAACCACCATCCGACACATTCCACGGTGGAACCCGAAGGCGGCTCCGGTCCCCGGGTAGGAAGGCCCCGTCTCACGGGTGGCCCACATCCCCCACCACCCGCTCCCGAAGAAGCGAATAGACCTCACCGACAACCCACCCACCAGGCCTTCTCCAACCCCCGAAGGAACCCCTTCGAAAAAAACGAGGACACGACTTGAAGCCCAGGAAAAACCAATACATCAGCACATGACATCGACACCAAATACCACTTCATGCGCATAATTCATCGACATAGACATACCATCAAGACATACAAGCAATCATCAAACTCGAACCATGCCGACATCTCCACAGAGAACGAATGGTCGATCTGATCGATACGACCGCCATGGTATTTTTCTCACACGCGTTCACCCCCCGATTCCAAGAACGCGCAGGAGGGCCTACCATGACACGTCCCTGGGAAGCGAACCCCGAAGCGAACATGGCGCGCAGGCTGGGGAGATCCCCGGTCGAACTGGGCAACACCGACAAAGTCAGCGGCTGCCCCGACATCTGGGAGCTCGACAACGGTGACATCGCCGTGATCGGACGCGATCTGACCGACGCCTACACGGAACGCCTTCCAGCGGGAGCCGTCATCGCAAAGGACGAACGCCTGGTCGTCATCCCCCGCAACACCCTCATATCAGCGAAAGCGGACATCCCCGATGCTTGACACCATCGATGGTCTCATTGGTGAGAGCCTGGAGCTCGATCCCTACCTCGATGAATTCGACGGACGTCTGACCTCTCTCAGGAACGCCGAAGTCTGGAAGCTCGAACGGCAACAGGTCTTTCACCAGCCGGAAAGCGAAAGTTGGCTGGCCTTCCGCGATGGACACCGAGACGATTCCCTACGGTTTCTGGAGGACAACCGCGCCTCCCTGCGAGAGCAGTTCACCGAACTCGCCCGAGCGGGATGCGTGCTGCGAAGGACCCGTGTCGTGGAGAAGCCCTTCACGACCTATCTTCTGTGGGAACTGCACTCCCTCCACCTACGAGCCCAGTGCGGTGAGGACATCAGGATCATCTCCGCCGAGCCTCTGGCCGCTTGGGAACGGGAACGTCCGGTACCCGAGATCGTGGGGCTCGGCGATGAGGTGATGTACCGGATCCAGTACGACGACCAGGGGGTTCTCCAGGGCGGCGTCCGTTTCACCGACCGCGCCGTCATCACACAATGCCGCGCGGAGGTCGCCGCCCTCCACCAGGTCGGCGAGGACCTGAGGAGCTACTTCCCCCGCAAGGTCGAGGGGGTGACGCTCGACCGTGAGCGACCATAGATCCTCCGAGCCCGATGGGGGCTCCGCCGAGCAGCCCGCCACAGGCGACAGCGCTCGGATGGGGGCGGTCGCGGGACGCGCGGTACAGGCGAGGGACGTCCAGGGCGGGATCCACTTCTACGGCCAGAACCCGCCGACGCATTCCTCCCCCGTACCCGGACAGCTGCCCGGTGACGTTCACGGGTTCGTCAATCGGATCGGGGAGCTGGAGGTGCTCAGCACCCATCTGAGTACCGAGGACCTCGACGGCGCTTCCGAGGCACCCGTCCACGTCATCACCGGGACTGCCGGCGTCGGCAAGACCGCTCTGGCCCTGCACTGGGCCCATCGAGTGCGCGACCGTTTCCCCGATGGTCAGCTCTACGTCGATCTGCGAGGGTACGGTGCCGGTCGACCCATCGACCCGGATCAGGCGCTGGAGCGCTTCGTTCGCGCCTTTGGGGTGCCCGCCGACGCCGTGCCCGCAGATCTCGACGACCGCTCCGCCCTCTACCGTTCCCTCTTGGCCGAACGACGCGTGCTCGTCGTCCTCGACAACGCGGCGACCGCGGCGCAGGTACGCCCTTTACTACCCGGCTCCTCGGCCTGCGTCGTGCTGGTCACCAGCAGGGACCGGCTGTCCGGCTTGGTCGCCAGAGATGGTGCTCGGCGTCTGACCGTGCGCACGCTGGAGCCGGAGGAGGCCGTGGAACTCCTCGAACACGTCACCGAGAGCCATCGGCCACGCGACGAGCCGCATGAGGTCGCCGAGCTGGCCCGTCTGTGCGGAGAGCTGCCCTTGGCCCTGCGCATAGCCGCCGAACGAGCGGCGGGACGACCCCACATGCCGTTGGCGGAGCTGATCCAGGACCTGCGAGACGAGTCCGCTCTCTGGGACGCTCTCGCCACCGACGATGAGGACGAGGCCGACGCGGTTCGTAGTGTCTTCGCCTGGTCCTACCGGGCGCTGCCGGAGGAGACCGCACGCCTGTTCCGGCTACTCGGGCTGCACCCCGGCCATGACTTCGACGCGGGCTCCGCCGCGGTTCTCGGAGACTTTCCGCTCAGGCGGGCACGACGTGTCCTGGACACACTCGTCGGCGCCCACCTGGTGGAACAGATCGGCCCGGACCGATATCGATTCCACGATCTCCTACGTTCCTACGCTCTGGACCAGGCTCGTCGTGAAGAGTCGCCCGAGAGCCGCTACCAAGCGCTGGAACGTCTGCTGAACCGGTATCTGTGCACCGCCGATAGCGCTTCCAGAGCGGTGGATTCACCCCTGCGTCGGCTCGAATCGGTCTCGGCATCGAACGAGGACGCTGCCGGTGACATTCGCGAGTTCGCCGACAACGCGGACGCGGTCCGATGGTTCGAGGCCGAGAACAGGAACCTGGTCGCTTTGACCGAGGCCGCCTCCGAAGCGGGCATGGACTCGATCGCATGGCGTCTACCGATCGTGCTGAGACACGTCTACGTCTACAGAACACCCATGAACGCCTGGATCTCCACGACTCTCCTCGGACTGGGCGCGGCCCGACGCGAGCAAGAACACGCCGCCGAGGCGGAGCTTCTGGAGAGTCTGGGGATGGCCTACGTGCAATCCCATCGCACGCAAGAGGGCATCGAGCGGCATCGCCACGCTCTGCGGCTGCGTCGAGAACTGGGCGATGAACTCGGTGAGGCCATGTCCCTCAACGCGTTGGGGCTGGCACATCTGCGTGAGCATCGGGTCGATCGGGCACGTGAGGTCTTCGAACGTTCACTCGCGACCGCCCGACGTCTGGGCGAACGGACCTGGGAGGGGATCGTCCTCGGCAACCTGGCCGACGCTCTACTCGATTCGGGAGATCTCCACGGTTCGGTGGCCCTGGCCGAGAAGGCCAGAGCGATTCTCAGGGAGACCGGTAACAGGATGAGCGAGTTCGCCTGTCTGGTCTGCCTGGGTACGGCATGGCGGCATCTGGGTTCCCTCGACCGGGCTCTGTCCTACGTCCTGAGCGCTCTCGACGTCGCCCGAGAACTCGACAACGCGGTCCGGGAAGGGTTCGCGCTTCTGGAACTCGGTCGGATCCACGAGTTACTCGACCGGCCGGAGGAGGCTCTGGCGAACTTCCATGAGGCGGCCCTCCTCCACCGGTCGATCGGCGATCACGTGCGAGAGGCCCGTTCCTTCGAGGGGGCGGGGCAGGTCCACCGGTCGACCGGACGTCTGAAAGAATCCGCGCGGTTCTTCCGGCAGGCGGCGATCGGCTATCGCAGGAACAAGGCCTACCACGATCTCGCGGAGTGCCTCGACCGCCTGGCCACCGTGCTGTCCGACATCGGTGAACCGGAGGCCGCGCGTGAACATCGGCGCGAAGCGTTGAAAACCATCGCGGACCTGTCCGACCCCAGGGCCGAACGTCTGCGCGAGACAGTGACCGCCCGTCTCACGGACCCCTCCCCCTCTTGAGAAAGGCGACCTCCCCCACCTGTTTCTGGAAGCCGTCCCTGCGAGTACGACCTCCCACCTTCGGGTCCGCCTTCAGGACTCCATGGGGGCGGGCCCGCACAGCTCGTATTCGACCTCGCCGTGTTCGGTGCCCGGGAGCGGGTCGTCGAAGTGCGCGTGGAAGGTCCGCACGTACCTCAGGCCGGCCTTCTCCATGACGCGGCGGGAGGCGAGGTTGACCGCCATGGTCTCGGCCCACACCCGCCGCACGCCCAGCTCGTCGAAGCCCTTGCGCACCAGCGCTCGCGCCCCCTCGGTGGCGTATCCGCGTCCCCAGGCCGACGTCTTGAGCCGGTAGCCGAGCTCCACCTCCTCCGCGCCGCCGTCCGCGGAGGGTTCGAGGGCGAACCAGCCCAGGAACTCGCCCGTGGAGCGTTCGATCGCGGCCCAGTGCCCGACCGGCCCGAGTTCGTACTCGCGTAGGAACCCCGGCAGCACCTTCTCCTCGATCTCGGCGCGCGGCGTCGGCTCGCCGGTGAGAAAGCGCATCACCTCGGAGTCGCCGTCCAGCCGGACCAGGTGGTCCACGTCCGCTTCGGTGAACCGCCGGAGCAGCAGCCGTTCGGTCTCCAGGAAGACCTCCATGGCCGGGCCTCTCTCCTCGTGGGGCAAGGTCGTTCGTCATCCTGTCGGGGCCCGACCGGTCCCGTCCACGATTTTTCGACGCGGTGAGGCCGAGGTTCAGACCGCGATTTGCTCCGCGAGCCGTTCGGCGACTCCGCGGGGTTCGCGTCCGAGGAGTTCGGAGAGCAGCGGGGTGGTCTCGGCGAAGTGGCCCTCGCGGGCCGCCCGATACCAGGTGAGCATGAACCGGGCCGCCGGTTCGGGGAGGCCGGCCGCGATCTGGTCGGCGACCCACCGTTCGTCGTCCACGACGACGCGCTCGATGGTGCGGCCGGTGAGTTCGGAGGCGATGGCCGCGATGTCCCCGAGGGTGAGGGCGGTGGGTGCGGCGAGGGTGACGGGGCCGTCGATGCGGCGGTCGCCGGCGAGGATCGCCGCGGTCGCCTCGGCCACGTCGGCTCGGTCGGTGTACGGGACGGGGCCGTCCGCGGGCAGGGCGATCTCCCCGGTCCGTGACCACGGGCCTAGCACCTGGTCGAGCGGGCCGTAGGCGCCGTTGCGCAGGACCGTCCAGGCGAGACCGGACTCGACCAGGGCCGCCTCGGTGTCGATGTGGATCCGCGACGGCGGGTACGGGTTGCCGGGGACGGCGGCCTGCTGGCCGGTGTAGACGATCCTCTGGACACCGGCGTCGACGGCGGTCTCGATCGCGTCGCGGTGCAGGGCGACGATGTCGGCGGTCGGATCGTTGCCGGACACCAGCAGTACCTGTTCCGCTCCGGCGAAGGAGTCGCGCAGAGCGGCCGGATCCTCGTAGGAGCCTCGCCGCACGCGGACGCCGCGGTCGGCGAAGTGCCGCGCTCTGGTCTCGTCACGGACGCTGACGCCGATCCGCCCGGCGGGCAGGCGCCGGAGGAGGTGCTCGACGGTGGCGCCGCCCAGACCGCCGGTCGCACCGGTCACCACGATCATGGTCACACCCTTCGTTCATAAACTGACCAGGGTGGTCAGTTTCGCTCATGACCCCGACCCTAGGTAACCTGACCCTGTAGGTCAATTTATGGTGGCGACGACGAGGGCGGTGTGGAGATGAGCGGTGGAGTGTCATCGAGGCCTCGGCTGCGCGCCGACGCCGAACGCAACGCCGCCCAGATCAGGCGCGCCGCGATCGACGCCTTTCGGGGGCGGGGCCTCACCGTGCCTCTGGAGGAGGTCGCCAAGGCGGCCGGGGTGAGCAAGGCGACGATCTTCAACCGCTTCGGCGGCCGGATCGGCCTCATCGACGCCGTCATCGAAGAGGTCGTCGCGGTCGAACTGCGCGCCATCGTCGACCGCACCCGCTCCATCGACGACGCCGGGGAACGACTCGCGTACTACGTCACCGCGATCCGCGATCTCCAGTACCGTCAGCCGGCCGCCAACGACACCATGTTGCAGGTCTATCCCGAGGCGCGAAGCCTCATGGAGATCTGTCGGATCGCCGGCGAGATCAACGAGGAGCTCATCTCGGCGAGCCGGGCCTCGGGGGCGCTGCGCCCCGAGTTCACCGTGGACGACCTCCACGCGCTCGTGCACGACAACGCGCTCGCGCTCAAGCACGGCCCTCTCCCCCGGCGAGAGGACTACGACCGCCGCACCGTCTTCCTCCTCGATGGGATGCGCGCCCGATAGAGGGGCGCGAAGCCCTCCCGCTTCAACGGGTTCTCGGTGGCGGACGAGAGGGACGGTGGGCGTGGGACGGTGGACGGGCCTCACGCCGACGACCACCCCTCGTCCCTCTCCCGTAGGGCACCCTCCTTTGAGAGAATGAGGGTCCGGACCCTCACCAGACGGCCCCCACGGCGACTGCACCCGGCCGAGGCCCCGAAGACCCTGTTCGGCGAGACCCGCTCGAGGTGCGTATGTCCTCCGCTCAGCCGCGTCCGTCCCTGCCCGAAGAGTTCCTGCTCCTGTCCCACCACCCACATGGGCGCCTCGACGATCCCGACCTCACCGCGTTGGGATGCGCGCTCGCCGAGCTCGGCGAACTGGTGCTCCGCCGCGACCTGTGGCTCGCCACCAAGAAGACTCGGCTCTTCGGCCTGGACGTCTACTCGCTGTCGGGCAGGATCCACCTCCAGTCCTCCGCCCCCACCGGCCTGGCCTGGGCCGACGAGATCCTCTCCGAGGTGGGGGCCATGACGGTCTCGCGGGGTGGGCCGATCCGCCTGGACGCCTGGATCCGGCACCGCGACTCCAGAGCACTGTCCCTGCACGAGGAGGCCTTGATCGGTCGCGGCCTCCTACGGCCCTCGAGAATTCGTGGGCACCATGTTCCGGACCCCGCCGTGTGCGACACGCTCGTCATCTGGCTCCAGGCGATCGCCGAGGAACGTGCCTCGATGGACGAACGGATGCTGTTCCTGTTCGACCTCGTGACCGGTGCCCGCCTGGGCGAGCACCTCGGGGTGACCCTCAAGACGCGCCAACGGTTCGATCGGGCCCGGGGCATCGGGGCCGTGGCGGGACTGTCGGAGGACATGCGGGACGCCAGCACGGTGCTGTCCGAGAAACTCACCCTCTACCGGACCCGGAGCAGGGGAGGTAATGGAGACGGTGGGGATGGGGGTGACGGCGGAGGCGAATAGATCCAGGATCATGACCGAACGTGGCCGACCGGCCTCGGTCTGGCCCGGGACCGGTCGGCGGCTCGCTATCGTGATGGGCGACCCCGACGAGCCTGTCCCCTTTTCAGGAGCACCGATGAGCGAGCAGCAGCCCAAGAAGGACCTCCCCCCGGAGGCCATGGGGAACGAGAAGTGGCACGACACCACCGACGCGGTATGGATGCGCTCCTCACTCTCCGACCCCGAATCAGAGGCGATCGTGGAGGTCGCCGAGTTCGACGACGGCTTCCGCGCCGTACGCGACGGCAAATCCCCCGACAAGGGCACCCTGTTCTTCACCCCCGCCGAATGGGAGGCCTTCACCCTCGGTGCGAGGGACGGAGAGTTCGACATCCCCGAAGAACACCTCACCGAAGAGGAGATCGCCCTCCAGCGCGAACGCGCGAACCAGCCCGCCGAATGGGTGCCCTCCCCGCTGCTCACACCCAAGGCCCGCGAGGAATACGAACGCCGCCGGGCCGCCAAGGCCTGACGAGACGGCGTACCCCCGGTCTGCTTCCCCGTGGTGGACCGTGGTGGTGGAACGGCGAGCACGGCGGCCCCTACTTACCGCTGTAGACGGGGAAGCCGCTGTGCTCGCCGTAGTCCCGCATGCGCACGTTCCGCAGAGTGTCCATGTCCTCGTCGGAGATGACGAAGTCGACCTGGGCGTTGGCGCGCATGTGCTCGGGGTTCGCGGTCTTGGGCAGTGAAACGGTGCCCAACTGGAGGGTGTAGCGGATGCACAGCTGTGGGACGCTCACGCCGTACCTCTCGGCCATCGCCGCGACGTCCGTGTTCTCCAACATCCGTCCGTGGGCGATCGGCGAGTAGGCCTCGACCAGGATGTCCTCGCTCTCGCAGAAGGCGATGAGCTCGGACGGGGTGTTGCCGACGTGGACGAGCAGCTGGTTCACCTGCGGTGCGACGGTGCAGGAGCCGAGGATGTTCTCCAGGTCGGACCGCAGGAAGTTGGAGACCCCGATGGAACGGATCCTGCCGGTGCCGTACGCGTCCTCCAGGGCCCGCCAGGCCTCGCGGTTGCCCTCGGCGTAGTCGTCGCCGCGGAAATCGTCCCAGGGCTGCGGGCTGTGGATGAGCATCAGATCGATGTGGTCCAGCCCCAGGTCGGCGAGCGACCCCTCGATCGCGGCGACCGCCCGGTCGTAGTCCTTGATCTCCGCGGCCAGCTTCGTGGACACGAACAGGTCCTCGCGGGCGATATCGGCGGTGCTCACCCCATGCCCGACCCCGCGCTCGTTGCCGTAGGCCTGCGCGGTGTCGATGTTGCGGTAGCCGATCTCGACGGCCTCGCGTACCGCCCGCGCCACCTCGTCGTCGTCGATGAACCACGTGCCCAGCCCCACCTTGGGGATGGCCACGCCGTTGGACAGCGTGTAGGTCTCGTTCAGGATCGTCATGTTCCGCCTCTTCCCGCCCGAGCCGGCCGTACCGCTCTCCGGTGATCGGTTCGAGCCCCGCGTCGTGGCCTTCGTGGCTCGAGGAGCACGGCCCCGATGGCGACGTTCTCGCTGGTGAGCATGTGCAGATACCTCTGCCCGACGAGGCTCTGGGCGTAAACCTCGCGCCCCTCGCCCCGGTGGCGGGGAGGGGATCGCTCGTTCCCCGTCCTCCCCGCACCCACGAAGGTTCTTTCCGGGGGATGGATCGGGCCAGGTTTCGGGAAAATCGGTTTCCGCGCCCACACCACCGGTCAACCACCTGTGCGGGGTGCCACCCCGTGCCGGGTCTCGTGGCGCGAGGTCCCGAACCCTCGTGTCCACTTCGGATCCGTCCGGCGGGTGCTCCCCCGGTGAGCGAGTTCCGCTCCCGCGCGACACCGACCGAAGCGGAGTAGGGAAGATGTCCGAGCACAAGGTGGTCCTGGAGCAGGCGGCCCGGGAGTTCGCCGACGTCAACGCGAACGAGCCCTTCATCTACCAGGTCCCGCCCGAGCAGGGCCGGCAGATCCTGGAGGACGTCCAGAGCGGCAAGGGCGTGCCCAAGCCCGAGGTGGTCGACGCGTGGTTCACCGTGGAGGGCGGTCCCACCGGCCAGGTGCCGGTGCGGGTCGTGCGTCCGCCCGGGGCCACCGGGGTCCTGCCGGTGATCCTCTACGTCCACGGGGCGGGCTGGGTCTTCGGGAGCGCGAACACCCACGACCGGCTGGTGCGGGAGCTGTGCGTGCGCACCGGCGCGGCGGTGGTCTTCCCCGAATACGACCGCTCGCCCGAGGCGAGGTATCCGACCGCGATCGAGCAGGGATACGCGGTGGCCCGCTGGGTGATCGAGCACGGCGCCGAGAAGGACCTGGACGGAACCCGCATGGCGGTGTGCGGGGACTCGGTGGGCGGCAACATGGCCACGGTGCTGACGTTGATGGCCCAGGACCGGGGGGACGTGTCGTTCAAGGGTCAGGCGTTGCTGTATCCGGTGACCGACGCCGACTTCGACACCGATTCCTACCACGAGTTCGCCACCGGCTACTTCCTGAACCGGGACGGCATGATCTGGTTCTGGGACCAGTACACGACCGACCCCGATGAGCGGGCGCAGGTCTACGCCTCGCCGCTGCGGGCGTCGCTGTACCAGCTACGCGAACTGCCTCCGGCGATCGTGCTCAACGGGGAGGCCGACGTGCTGCGCGACGAGGGCGAGGCGTACGCGAATCGTTTGCGGGAGGCGGGGGTGCCGGTGACGGCGGTCCGCTTCCAGGGCATGATCCACGACTTCATGATGATCGACAGCATGCGCGACACCCACGCCAATCAGGCGGCGCTGAGGTTGACGTCGGACTTCCTGGCCGACGTGTTGGAGACCCGGTCGACGGTGCCCCGTCAACAGGCCGGACAGCGGTCAGGGGCGTATTCGCGCTGAGGTGATCGTCGGCGGAGGCGAAGACACCCCCGCCGACGTCGCCCGCGGGGCCGGGGGCCGGCCCGCGTGGGTCATCGACCGGCCGGGGCCGCCGGGTTCCTTCGCTCGGACAGCCAGGCGCGGTAGCGGCGCAGCGCCCGACGTTGCCCGAGGCGTTCCGAGACCAGGGCGTAGGCCGGAAGGGTGCCGGGGCGCGGCGCCCTGCCCCGGGCGACGCGGCGGAGTTGGTGGCGGACCCGCGCCATGCCCGCCGCCGAGGCCAGCGCCTTGTTCGACCAGGTCACCGGCGGCATCGACCGGCCGGCCTCACGGTGTTCCCGCCAGAGCAGGGGAAGGTCGGGGGTGAGGGACAGGGCGGTGCCCATCCCGACGACCGCCACGCCGTCGGCGACGACCTTCTCGGCGGTCTCGCGTCGGGTCACGCCGCCGGTGAGCATCAACGGCAGCGGGCTGGTCGCCACCAGCTCCCGTGCCAGGTCCAGGAAGTAGGCTTCCCGGGCCTGTGTGCGTTCGTCGGCGGAGCGGCCGGTCATCGCGGGGCTCTCGTAGCTGCCGCCGGACAGTTCGACCAGGTCGACGCCGAGCGGTTCGAGCATCGCGATCACCCGACGCGCGTCGTCCACGTCGAAGCCGCCGCGTTGGAAGTCGGCGGAGTTGAGCTTCACCGCGACCGCGAAGGTCGGTGAGACGGTGGCCCGGATCGCGCGGACCACGTCCAGCAGCGTCCGCGCCCGGTTCTCCAGCGATCCGCCCCAGGCGTCGGTGCGCTTGTTGACCAGTGGGGACAGGAACTGGGACAGCAGGTATCCGTGCGCCGCGTGGATCTCCACCCCGTCGAACCCGGCCTGTTCGGCGCGGGTCGCCGTGACCGCGAACCGCTCCACGGTGGCCTCGATCTGTTCGGGGGTCATGGCGGTGGGGCGGCCGAAGTTCTTGCTGAGCCGGCCCAGCTCGACGCCGACGGCGGACGGAGCCCACACGACGCCGGGCATGTCGGCCTGGACCTGGCGGCCGGGGTGGTTGATCTGCATCCACACGGTCGAGCCGCCGGACTTGGCGGCCTGTGCCCACCGGGTGAACGGCTCCAGCGGGGAGGCCTCGTCGAGGACGATACCGGCCGGTCCGGTGAGCGCTTCGGCGTGCACCATGACGTTCCCGGTGATGAGCAGGCCCGTTCCGCCCGCCGACCAGCGCCGGTACAGCTCCAGGAGTCGGTGGTCGGGCAGTTGGCCCTCGCCCGCCATGTTCTCCTCCATGGCGGCCTTGGCGATCCGGTTGCCCAGAACCGCCCCGGAGCGCAGACGCAGAGGTGAGTACAGTCCACCGGCCATCGGAATCGGCCCCTTCTTCGGATTCGCTATCATGTATGCAGTGCTCACATTAGATGGGCAATGTGTGCACTGTAAACATGAGGGAGTGTGATCCGTGTCGCGGGCCAAAAGCACCTACCACCACGGCGACCTGCGGGCCGCCTGCGTCAGCGCGGCCCGAGAGCTCCTCGAGGAGGACGGCGGGGCCGCGCTGTCTCTGCGCGCGGTGGCCAAACGCGCCGGGGTGTCGGCGACCGCCCCCTACCGTCACTTCGCGGACCGCGACGCGCTCGTCTCCGCCGTCGCGGCCGAGGGCTACCGCGAACTCGCCGAACATCTGGCGCGGGCCCACCCCTCCCCCGAGACCCCCGACGACCTGGCCGAGATCGCCATCGCCTACGTCCACTTCGCCTTGGAACACCCGGCGCTGTTCCGGGCGATGTTCGCCGAACCCTGCGACCCCGCACACGAGGAACGGGCCGCCGCGACCGCCGCCATCCGGGCCTACGTCCACGGTCTCGTGCGCGCCGTCTTCCCCGAGGCCGAGCCCGAGGCGCTCTCCACGGCGGTGTGGTCGCTCGTCCACGGGCTGGCCTTCCTGCACCTGGACGGCAAGCTCGACGCCACGGACCCGGAGGAGATCGCCGGAAGGATCCGTTCCACCGTGCGGGCGATGCTCACCGCCGGAGCAGCGGTCGAGCGAGGGTAGGGCCCCGCAGACCTTCGCTCTCCGCGGGACGGAACGCGTGAACCCGTCCGCTCGGAGCGGCCTCTGCCACGGCCCACCCTGACACCGACCGCATCGAAGTCTCCGGGAAGGCCGACGATCGTCCGACGGGGGTAACGTCGTGCGGCGGACAGCCACTCGACACCGGGAGAGACCCGTGAAGCCCCGATGTCCGGCCTGCGACGGAACAGGCACCCTGCACGAACCGGTCGTCCCGGTCACCCAGTACGCCTCCCCCGAACTGATCGAGAGGATCGTCTACGCAGGGCACGACCCCGGCGACGACCCGGCCTGGGCGGTATCGGGGGCGACCTCCCGCGAGGAGTACGGCGCCTGGTGCGGCCACGCCTGCGGCATGGCGTGCCTGCGCATGGTCCTCGCCCACCGCGATGGCGACGCTCCCCCGCTCCTCGAACTCCTGCACGGGACCCGCGAGGCGGGCGGCTACGTGGAACGGCCCGACGGCACGGTGAAGGGCCTGATCTACGCGCCCTTCGTCGAATACGTCCATGACACCCACCGGCTGGACGCCCGCGTACGCACCGACCTGGACACCGAGGCGCTGCGCTCGGAACTGGACCGGGGCCGGATGGTGATCGCGTCGGTGCACAAGGAGATCCGCCGCCCCGAGCGCGCGGCACCGGGGAAGGGCGGACATCTGGTTCTGGTCATCGGCCACCGGGACGGGCTCCTCCACTTCAGGAACCCCTCCGGGCATCGGCCCGACACGGTCTCGGCGACGGTGGCGGAGGCGACCTTCGCGACGTTCTTCGCCGGGCGGGGCGTCGTCGTGGACCCCACCCGGTATCTGTGAAGGTCAGCCCACGGTCAGCGCGTCCGCCAGTTCCCCGAGCCTCGATGAGTGGGCGCCCTTGACCAACAGCACGTCCCCGGAGGCGAAGCGTTGGCCGCCCAACCACTCTCGGGCCGCGTCCTTGTCCGAAAGCACCAGGGCGTCGGGCCCGTACCCTTCGGCCAGGGCCCGTGCCTCGGCGATGCCCACCACGGTCACCGTGTCGATGCCGAGCACCGCGGCGAGCACGCCGATCTTGCGGTGCTCCTCCATCGACCCGTCCCCGAGTTCGCGCATCTCTCCCAACAGGGCGATCGTCCGTCCGGCACGCCCGCGCCCTAGATGCGCCAACGCGCGCAGCGCCGCCGAGGTGGAGTCGGTGTTGGCGTTGTAGGCGTCGTTGACCACCAACAGCCCGTCTCCGCGTTCGACCACCCGCATCCGCCCCTCGGACACGGGCGTCGCCGTCGACAGCATCTCTCCGACCTGGAGTACGTCCATACCGACCGCTCCGGCCGCCGCCGCTGCCGCCAACGCGTTGGGCACCTGGTGCTCGCCCACGACCTGTAGGCCCACCATGCAGTCGCCCGCGCGGGTCCGCAGGGTGAACGAGGCCCGCCCCTGTGAGTCCAGTCCGATATCGACGGCGCGCACGTCCGCCCCTTGGGCCGTGCCGAAGGTGATGATCCGGGCCTTGGTCCGGTCGGCCATCGCCGCCACTCGGGGGTCGTCGGCGTTGAGGACCGCGACCCCGCCCTCGGCCGCCGAGGGGAGGGCGGCGACCAGTTCGCCCTTGGCCTTCGCGGTCGGCTCGGGTCCGCCGAACTCCCCCATATGGGCGGTGCCGACGTTGAGGACCACGCCCACGGTCGGCGGGGTGATCTCGGTGAGGTAGGTGATGTGCCCCTGCCCGCGGGCGCCCATCTCGGCCACGAGGTAGCGGGTTTCGGTGTCGGTCTCCAAGGCGGTGAGGGGGAGGCCGATCTCGTTGTTGAACGAGCCCTCGGTGGCGACGGTCGGCCCGGCCGGTTCCAGGATCTGAGCGATCAGGTCCTTGGTGGAGGTCTTTCCGGAGGATCCGGTGACCGCGATGGTGGTCAGGTCCGGAAGCGCCTCCACGTGGGCTCGGGCCAGAACACCGAGAGCGGTGAGCGGGTCTTCGACCAGGACCGAGGGCAGCCCCAGGGACCGGGACGCCAGGACCGCGGAGGCCCCCGAGGCGATCGCTTCGTGGGCGTGGTCGTGCCCGTCACGCCCCTCGCCGCCTCGGAGGGCCACGAAGAGATCCCCCGGGTGGACCTTGCGAGAGTCGTAGGAGATGCCGGTGACCTCGATCGTCTCGGACACCTCCGAGATCCGACCCGAGGTCGCGTTCGCGATGTGGGCCAAGGTGATGGGCAGCATGGTTTCCTCTCGGTCCGGAGGTATGAAGACGACCGTACCCAGGTCGGGGGCGTTTCCAGGGGAACGACGCATCGGGTGCGTCGGCGTCGGTACCGCACGTGTCCCCGTATGCGTGGCGAAACGACCCGCGAGGACGGAGAGCACGGGCCCTCCGCGCTCCACCGTCCCGGTGACACGGCTCCCGGAACACCGGCCGTCCGAAACCGAGGAAAAATCACTACAGGTAATGAAACCATCACGCTTCAGCGTGGAGAAGGCCGGGGAGGACCAAGGCGCTCGATCACTCAAAGCACATGGAGATAACACACTGTGGTGAATCAGCCGTCGTTCGACGACGCCGACCGGGGTTACCTCGGTACGGCGGCGGATCCGCGGATCAC
The DNA here is from genome assembly GCF_000341225.1 of Nocardiopsis alba DSM 43377. Lineage (GTDB taxonomy): Bacteria > Actinomycetota > Actinomycetes > Streptosporangiales > Streptosporangiaceae > Nocardiopsis > Nocardiopsis alba. The sequence goes on along the minus strand of NZ_ANAC01000029.1, from coordinate 10,103 downwards.
CGATGAGACCGGACGCGTCGTCTGGGACCTGGACGCGTACGCGTTCCTCGACGCCGACGCCCCCGAGACGACGAACCCGAGCCTGTGGCGCCAGTCGCAGCTCAACGCCAAACACGGCCTCTACGAGGTCACCGACGGTATCTACCAGGTGCGCGGCTTCGATCTGTCCAACATCACCTTCGTCGAGGGCGACGAGGGCGTCATCGTCATCGACCCGCTGATCTCCGTGGAGTGCGCGGAGGCCGCGCTCGCCCTGTACCGCGAGTACCGGGACGAGAACCGCCCCGTCACCGCAGTCATCTACAGCCACTCCCACGTCGACCACTTCGGCGGGGTCCGGGGCGTGGTGCCCGAGGGCGCGGACATCCCGATCATCGCCCCCTCCGGCTTCCTGGAGCACGCCGTCTCCGAGAACGTCTACGCGGGCACCGCCATGACCCGACGGTCGATCTTCATGTACGGGTCCGTGCTGGGCAGGGGCGCCGACGGTCAGATCGGCACCGGGCTCGGCCAGACCACCTCCACCGGCACCATCTCCCTGATCGAGCCGAACACCTACGTCACCGAGACCGATCATGAGGAGCTGATCGACGGGGTCCGGATCCGTTTCCAGCTCACCCCGGGCACCGAGGCGCCCTCGGAGATGAACTTCTTCTTCCCCGACCGCAACGCCCTGTGCATGGCCGAGAACGCCACCCACACCCTGCACAACGTGCTCACCCTGCGGGGCGCGCTCGTCCGTGACCCGCACGTGTGGGCGAACTACCTCACCGAGGCCATCGAGCTCTTCGCCGCCGACTCCGACGTCCTGTTCGCCTCCCACCACTGGCCGACCTGGGGCACCGAGAAGCTCACCACGTTCCTCTCCCAACAGCGCGACCTGTACGCCTACCTGCACGATCAGACCCTGCGCATGATCAACCAGGGCTACACCGGCATCGAGATCGCCGAACGGATCCAGCTTCCGCCCGTGCTGGAGAGCGCCTGGCACGCCCGCGGCTACTACGGGTCCGTCTCGCATAACGTCAAGGCCATCTACCAGCGTTACATGGGTTGGTACGACGGCAACCCCGCCCACCTGTGGGAGCTGCCTCCGGAGGAGTCGGCGGCCAAGCACGTCGAGTTCATGGGCGGCGCCTCGGTGATCCTGCCCAAGGCCCAGGAGGCCTACGACGCCGGGGAGTTCCGCTGGGCCGCCCAGGTCCTCAACTACGTCGTCTTCGACGACCCCGGCGATACCGACGCACGAGAGCTGCTCGCCCGGGTCTACACCGCGCTCGGCCACGGCGCGGAGAACGGCACCTGGCGCAACTTCTACCTCCAGGGCGCCGAGGAGCTGCGCGGCAACAAGGTCCCCACCCCCATCGACACCGCCTCCCCCGACGTCATGAACGCCCTGAGCATCGGGCAGATCTTCGACTCGGTCGCCATCCTCGTCGACGGGCCCCGTGCTTGGGACACCGAGCTCGTCATCGACTGGAACTTCACCGACCCGGTGGAGAAGGTCAGGCTCACGCTCAAGAACGGCGTCCTCACCCAGCACGCCGAGCGCGAAGGGGCCGAGGCCTCCCTGACCGTCACACTCACCAAGGCGCAGCTTCTCCAAGTGCTCGCCACCCGGAGCCTGGACGGTATCGATTACGAAGGGGACCCTGAAACGCTCACGACCCTGTTCGGGCTCTTGGACGAGGACGATCCCGACTTCGACATCGTCACGCCCTGAGGAAGGTCGCGTCCTGAGGTGAACATGGTGTCCTGGCGCCGCCCGTGTCGGGTGGGCCCGCGATGGCGGGTCCACCCGGTGAAGGCCCCGGGGCCGGAGAATGCACTCTCCGGCCCCGGGTCGGTCGAGCCCCCGAGCGTACTCGGGGCGGCGGGTCAGGGCACGTCGTGACCGGCGGCCTGGAACAGGCCGTACCACTCGCTCCGTGTCAGAGGGAGCTCCGAGCCCGCGGCGGCGTCGGTGACGCGCCCCGGGTTCGTCGTGCCGAGCACGACCTGCATCCCGGCCGGGTGACGGGTGATCCACGCCGTCGCGATAGCGATCGGGGTGACCCGGTACTTCTCGGCGAGACGCTCCAGCTCGGTGTTCAGCTCCCGATGGTCCTCGGAGCCGAAGAACACCCCGCCCTGGGCCCCCTTCTGGAACGGTGACCACGCCTGGAGGGTGATCCCGTTGATCCGGGCGTGATCGACGAGACCGCCCCCGTCACGGGTGATCGAGTCGTCGGCTCCGGCCATGTTCGACGAGATCCCTTGGGCGATGATCGTCGAGTGCGTGATCGACAGCTGCACCTGGTTCGCGACGATCGGTTGGGAGACGGTGGTCCTCAACAGGTCGATCTGCCTCGGCGTGTGGTTGGAGACCCCGAACGCGCGCACCTTGCCGCCGGACTCCAGGTGGTCGAAGGCGCGCGCGACCTCCTCGGGTTCCACGAGCGCGTCCGGGCGGTGCAGCAGGAGCACGTCGATGTGGTCGGTGTTCAGGGCCTTCAGCGATTCTTCGACGGAGGCCACGATGTGCTCGTACGAATGGTCGTAGCCCCGGCCCGGGACGATGCCGGTCTTCGTCTGGAGGGCGATCCCCTCCCGCTCCGACGGGCTCAGGCTCAACGCTTCGGCGAACCGGCGTTCGCACAGGTGGAGACCGCCGCCGGGGTGGCCGATCCCGTAGATGTCGGCGTGGTCGAAGAAGTCGATCCCGGCCTCGCGGGCGGTGGTGTACAGCTCGCGGATCTGTTCGTCGGTCTTGTCGGCGATCCGCATCATCCCCGCGATGACGTTGGGCACCCGGGTGTCGGTGTTTCCGAAGGGGACGGTCTTCATGGGTTCCTCTCGTGGGGCCATGCCCGACAGGGGTCGGTGGAGAGAGCACGGTTCTCGTAGAGGTCGAGGTTGCCACGTCCGGGGAAGGGGTTCACGCGCGCCCCCGGCCGAGCCGCGAAGCCCCGGCAACAAGGAGGACTCCACATCCACACGCGGCCGAACGGAGCGAATAGGGGCATCTCACCAATCCCACCTTCTCTCCGTCCCCGGTGGCTACGGTGAGCGTATGGGCTCTCTGACCGACGACCCGGACTTTCTCGCGACGACGTACGTGGTCATCGACTTCGAGGCGACCACCCCGGCGGGGCGTCCGGCTCAGCCCATCGAGGTCGCGGCTCTCGCACTGCGCTACGAGCAGGGCGACTGGGTGGAAGCGGGACGCTTCGCCTCCCTGATCCGCCCACCGGAGTTCGCACCGGTGACCCGGTTCAACACCCTCCACAGCGGCCTCACCTCCGAGCACCTCGCCTCGGCCCCCACGCCGGCCGAAGCCCTGGGCGCCCTGGACCGCCGCTTCACCGCGGACTCCCGATACCTGTTGGTGGCCCAGCACGCCGCCACCGAGGCCGGACTCCTCTACAACCAACGCGAGCACTGCCCGGTGGCGGCGCGGATCGACCTTCTCGACACCATCCCGTTGGCCAGGCGTATGGTGCCCGGCCTGCCCGACTACAGGTTGGACACCCTGCTGGGGCACTACTCCATCCCCTTGCCGGCGGACCGTCATCGCGCCGCAGCCGACGTCCGGGTGACCGCGTGGGTGTTCAGGCGACTCATCGAGGACGCCGACCGTGAAGGCGACATCCGTGATCTCGCCGAACTGGTGAGGGTCGCCGGACGCAAGTCCAAGGTCGACCGGCCCGCACAGGGAGAGCTGTTCACCCTCTAACCGTCCGCGTCATGACGGATGAGCGTAGAACCCTTGTCAGAGCGGGCGGACTTTCGGAAAACTTCCACGAAAACCCCGCTTGTGCATTCGAGAAGCCGAACGTAAAGTGACGCCTAAGTACTAATGGTCACAGGGTGACCACCCCAGGTGCACCCTGTGGCGCTTCCCCCGGAGTAGCCCATGCACCGCGCCCTGTTCATGGCGGTCGTCACCGCCGCGGCCCTCATCTCCCCCACCACCGCCTCAGCGTCCACCACGGAGTCCGACATGCGAGCCACCCTCGTGTGGTCCGACGAGTTCGACGGCCCCGCCGGGAGCGCTCCCGACCCCGCCAACTGGAACCACGAGACCGGTGATCACGGCTGGGGCAACAACGAGCTCCAGAACTACACCGACAGCCGGGCCAACTCGGCCCTGGACGGCAACGGCAACCTCGTCATCACGGCCCGCCAGGAGGCGGACGGTGGCTACACCTCGGCCAGGCTGACCACCCAGAACAAGGTGCAGCCCCAGTACGGCCGAGTAGAGGCCAGTATCCAGATCCCACGCGGCCAGGGCATCTGGCCCGCCTTCTGGATGCTGGGCGCGGACTTCCCGAACACGCCGTGGCCGGACTCGGGCGAGATCGACATCATGGAGAACATCGGCCGCGAGCCCCACCTGGTGCACGGTAGCCTCCACGGCCCGGGCTACTTCGGCGGCGAGCCGCTCACCGGTTCCTACATGCACCCGCAGGGCTGGTCCTTCGCCGACACCTTCCACACGTTCGCCGTGGACTGGAGGCCCGGTTCGATCACCTGGTCGGTCGACGGCGTCGCCTATCAGACCTACACCTCGGCCGATACCCGAGGGAACCCGTGGGTGTTCGACCAGCCGTTCTTCATGATCCTCAACGTGGCCGTGGGCGGCGACTGGCCCGGCTACCCCGACGGCAGTACGCAGTTCCCCCAGGAGATGCGCGTGGACTACGTGCGGGTCTACGAACTGGGCTAGACCCCCGGAACACCCTGATCCGGGAGAGATCGAGGTGGGGCCCCGTCTCGGAAGCCGGGGCCCCACGTCCATCCGAGTTCGGATCAAACGGCACCCGTTTCGACGTACGGTGTCGTGCCATGACCGTTCTGATCATCGGTGGCAGTGGGTTTCTCGGCGGCGAACTGACCCGACAGGCCATCGCCGCAGGACACACCGTCACGGCGACCTTCGGCACCCGCGCAGGAGCCCTCCCCGGCGCCGAATGGCGGCGGCTCGATCTCCGACATCCCGAGGCGATCACCTCTCTGTTCGAGGAAGTGCGACCGACCGTCGTGATCAACACGGCCTATCGGAGGTCCGACTGGGCGACGACGGCGGACGGCGCCATCAGGGTCGCGATGGCCGCGGTCGGCCAGGGCGCGCGTCTGGTCCAGGTGTCCAGCGACACGGTCTTCTCCGGCGACCGGGTCCACTACGACGAGGACTCCCTCCCGGACCCGGTCACCCCCTACGGCGCCGCGAAGGCCGCAGCCGAAACCGCGATCCGGTTGCTGGATCCCACGGCCGTCATCGCCCGCACCTCCCTGATCATCGGTGACGGCGGTTCCGTTCACGAGTCCTTGGTCCACGACCTGGCCACCGGACGCCGGGATGGGGCCCTGTTCACCGACGATATCCGCTGCCCCGTGCATGTCGGGGGCCTGGCGGCCGCTCTTCTGGAACTGGCCTTCTCCGACTACGGCGGCGTCTGCCACGTCGCCGGCTCCGACGCCGTCAGCCGTTACGAGCTGGGGACTCTGATCGCCCGGCGTGACGGTCTCGACCCTTGCGCTCTGACCGCCGGGAAGCGTGCGGAGATGGGGCCTCCCGGACCTTTGGACGTCCGACTGGAGAGCGGCCGGACACAGAGCCGGGTCAGCACCGTTCTCCGAGGGGCTCGGGAGTTCCTCGCGGCGCCGGTCTCGAAGAAGGACGAACCCGGGCGATGAACCTTGGCCGGGCGCATGGTCGGTCGGTGATCCTCCCCGCGTGCGCGGGGCTCGGAACCGTTGAGCTTCATCCGCCGTATCCAGCGCTCGGCCCATCCCCGCGTGCGCGGGGTTCAGGGAAGTCGCCCCGGGGGAACAGAGACCGCGCCTCACGGCCCCGCCCTCTTCATCCCTCCTTGCGAACGGTGGTCGTGTCGACACCGGCGGGCTCGCCCCGCGCGTCGGTGGGGCGCAGCTCCGGGAGCGGAACGCCGTTCTCGTCGACGAGCACCGAGTGCTCCTCCCCTCGCGCGAACGCGTGCCGCTCGCCCCACTGCCGTAGGGACACGATGACCGCGAAGAGGTCGCGCCCCGTGTCCGTGAGGACGTAGACCTGCCTGCGGCCGGTGGGGGCGGTCCGTCGTTCGAGGATCCCTCGGTCGACCAGGCGTCGCAGTCGGTCGGTGAGGATGTTGCGGGCGATCCCGGTCCGGCTCTGGAAGTCGCCGAAGGCTCGCGCACCGTCCATGGCGTCCCGGACGATCAGCAGGCTCCAACGGTCTCCGACCAGGTCGAGCGTGCGGGCGACCGGGCAGGAGGGGTCGGTCCAGGTCATCGCGTCGTCGGGCGTCGCCGTGTTCGTCATCACCACTCCAGAAGAGTTGCGGTTTGAAACCAGTGTGCCCTACCGTCAAATCAGTTGCAATATGCTACTAATTCAAGGAGGCGGGATGACCACGATGGCCCGAAGGAGACTGCTCTTAGCGGCGATCTGCGCGGTGGCGGTCTCGACCATCTACGCGGCCCAGCCCGTACTCGCCCGGATCGGCGACGACCTGGGGGTCCCCGAAGCCGACCTGGGATGGATCGTCACCGCCGGACAGCTCGGCTACCTGATCGGCCTGGTGCTCCTGGTGCCTCTGGGCGACATGTTCGACCGACGCCGGCTTCTGGTCGGGCACCTGTCCCTCGCCGCCGGCGGTGTGCTCCTGGCCGCGGTCGCGGACCGGCTCTGGCTTCTGCTCTCGGCGCTCGCCCTCGTCGGTCTGCTCGCCGTGGTCGTCCAGACGGCCGTCGCCTACGCCGCCGACCTCTCCTCCCCCACCGAACGCGGGCGCACCCTCGGCATCGTGACCTCGGGGGTCATCCTCGGCATCCTCGGTTCCCGTGTGTTCGCGGGAGGGCTCGCCGCGCTCTGGGGGTGGCGAAGCGTCTACCTGGCGTTGGCCGTACTACTGCTGGCACTCGCCTATCTCGCGCTGAGGCTTCTACCGACCGATCTTCGCACCGAGCGCCCGACCTACGGACAGGTGCTGTTCTCCCTCGGCCGCCTGTTCCACGAAGGGCTGTTCCTCTCACGCGGGCTGATCGCGTTCTTCCTCTTCGCCTCCTTCGGCACGCTCTGGAGCGGCCTGGCCCTGCCGCTGGCGGCGGAACCCTGGAACCTGGACACCGCGCAGATCGGCCTCTTCGGGGTCGCCGGTCTCGCCGGGGCCCTCGGCGCCGCTCGCACCGGACGTTGGGCCGACTCCGGACAGGCCGATATCGTCACCGGAGCCGCACTGGTGCTCCTGGCGGTGTCGTGGGTGGCGACCGGACAGGTGAACTGGTCGCTCTGGGCGGTCGTCGTCGGCGTCGTCGCCCTCGACTTCGCGGTGCAGGCGGTGCATGTGAGCAACCAGCACCTGCTCACGACCGCCCGACCGGGCCGGACCGGCAGCGTCATCGGCGGGTACATGGTCTTCTACTCGCTCGGCTCCGCTCTCGGAGCGACCGCCACCACAACGGTGTACTCGACCTACGGGTGGACGGGGTCCAGTGTTCTCGGCGGGGCCTTCTCCCTCTGCGCGCTGGCCGTCTGGGCGATCGGGCGGCGCGTGGTGGCGGGTGACCGGCGCAGCGTGGCCGCGTAGTCGAGGTCGGGGGGTGGGATGCCGTCAGGATCGTGAGTGAGGCCCGGAAGAGGCAGGACACCGAGGAGCGTCCTGTCGTCCTGGAGGCGAGTCCGGCCCTCATACGCGGAGAACAGCAGGTCGAGGCCCGTACGCACCGTTGGGAGATCGGTCCATTCCCGCGTGCGCGGGACTCGGGCACCGACGGCCCCGGGAGACTCGACGGTCGAAGTCTCCCGGGGCCGTTCTCATACCGTCACCCTCTCCGCCTCACCGCGCGTACGCGGCACGACCCGGCAGAGCCTGGTGACCAGACGCTCGTTTCTTCTCCCCTTCTTCCCGGAAGGACACCGATAAACGCCGAGATGGCGCCGAAGCCGACCACGGAAAAGAACGACGGTGAGTTCGAACAGAAGGGCGACTGCCATATACGGTTCGTCTCCTCGGTATCTCAGAAGCTCCTGGCGACATACCGTCGAAGGGTTCTGAATCCAGACCGAAGCCTCGGGGTCGGCATGAGCAGCAGCCGAGACCGCAGCAGCGAGGCCATCAAGAAGACGAGGGGGATTTTATTCAAAGTCCCTCTTTCGAGAAAATCGAATGAGACAACACGACCTTACGCAGACCACACTCATTCCGTCAAGAAAAAATCGCCCCGAAAACCATCCGAGCGCCGATTTTGTTTGACCCGTTTTGACCGGACGAAAGCAGAGGAGGCGAAAACCCGAAAGGGATTCATCTCGGCGTCCCCCTCACCGTCTCGGCGCGCTCACCCGATACGCGACGTGTCGTGGTGACCGACCGTCCGAGCCGGCCCGGGTCGACCGAAGTCGTAGACCACCACCCGACCCCCGCACCCCCGTTCGAGCCGTTCTCGAACGGCGGCCGGTGTGAACGGAACGACTCCGAGGTGAGGCGTCGCCTCCGCTCACGATGGCGACGGCCCCGGCGGGCCCACCCTCGAGGGCCTGCCGGGGCCGTGCTCATGCCGCCACTCTCGTCGCCTCATCACGCCGACTCAGCACCGCGCCGGCCAGAACCACGAGGGTCACGCCGATCAGGTACCCGAGGCTGTTGGCCAGAAGGTCGTCCAGCGCGCTCTGCCGCCCGGTCGCGAGAACGGCCTGAGCCACCTCGATCGTCAGCGACAGCAGTGGGCCGAAGAGCCACACGACCCAACGGGTGAACAGCAGGGCCGCGACAATGCCCAAAGGAAGGAAGAGAAGGATGTTGAGCATCCATTCCTCCCAGTGCAGGGAATTCTCGGTCACATGCTCGCCGGAGAGGAAATCGAACGGGATGAGGCTGACATTGACTCCCCCGCTTCCGACCTGACCCCAACCGTCGACCGGCTCGACGAGGACGATCACATAGGCGAGCAGGGAGACCGCCAGCACGACCCGGCAGACCCCGGTGACCAGGCGCTCGTTTCTTCTCCGCAGAAGGACACCGATGAACGCCACCGCGGCACCGACGACGACCACGGAAAAGAACACCGGGACGTTCACGTAGAAGAGCAGCTGCCACATACGTCTCGCCTCCTCGACATCTCAGAGGCTCCTACCGGCATCCGACCGAAGGGGTCTGGAACCTGCCCTGCCCTTCGGCCTCCATGTATCCGACCACGCCGCCGGGAACCCGCACCTGTTCCCAGGTCTGACTCACCGTCTCTCCGGCCGCGACGCCCCGCTTCGTCCCGCTCACCCTGCCGGTGTCACCGGAGAACCATCCGAGCTTCAGGTTCACCGACACACCCGAGCGCTTCACGTAACTCACCCGGACGTAGTTGCAGTTGTTGGACCGCAACGACAACGTTCCATTGGAAAGCCTCGTCGAGGTATCGCCGGCCATACGGTCGAGGTCGCTCCCCGTCTCGACGATCCGCCCATCGTCATAGACGGTGATCTCGACCTCCACCTCCTGCCCCTCTTCCTCCGCATGGGCGACATTCGACATCGGAAGCAGTAACGCCACCAAGAACACGAGAAGGTGTTTCTTCAAAGTTCCCCTTTCGAGAACAGCGAATGAGACACCACGACTTTACGCAGACCCTACAGATGGCGTCAAGGAAAAAATCGCATCGAACGCCGCCCACATATTGCCTTGATCTGACCCGCTTTACCCCGACAGAAGCAAAGGAAGACCGAAGACCCGAAAAGGATTTGTTTCAAAAATTCCATACTCACTTCAACCCCCACCACCGGAGGCGAAGCACTTAACAGGAAGACCCTCATGGATCACGAGAAATCAAAAGCCAATACACTCATATAGATTCCAAAATCGGGCGATCTCGACATCCAGAATTCACCGTTTCGATGATCCACAAGAGGGAACCCGGTAGATATCCACCCCTCGGAGCCTCCGGCCGTTCGAGCCCGCCCGGGTCAGTCGAAGTCGTAGACCGTCACCCGAACCCCACGCTCCAGAAGTTCCCGCTCCACCAGGGGCTGGATCCGTTCCCACTTCCCGCCGGCCAGCCCGCAGCCGATCCGGGGCATGTGCACGGTGGCGCCGAGTTCGAGGGCGTGCGCGGCCAGGGCGCGCAGACAGGAG
>NZ_ANAC01000028.1 GCF_000341225.1 Nocardiopsis alba DSM 43377 | reverse complement strand
GGGCGGCCCGCCGCTACCGCGCCGCATGCCGTGTTGGCCGATCATGTTCGCCACCCACTGGTCCGCTTCGACCTGGACCAGGCGCACGGCACCGAGTTCGAAGTCGTTGTGGGCGCGTTCGCGATACCAGGCACGGTAATCGCGTTCGGGCTCGGGCCAGCGGCGGGAGATCGCCAGGACGAACCCCTTGCCCCAGCCGCCCCGGTCGTTGCAGACGTGAGCGATGATCTTGGGCCCGGAGGCCTGCGGGCTGGTGGCGTCTCCACGCAGGATGCGCAGGCCGGACGGCGGTGGGGTATCGGGAGAGTCGGACATGTGTGAACGATAACGAGCGGGTCGGACACTCCTGTGGAACGCTCGGCGTGCGGCGAGGCACGGGCTCCCCTGCCCGCTGGCCAGGTATCAGACCTCCGGTTCACGCGACCGTTCCATGAGTTCTCGCATGGAACGGTGGAACTCGTGACGCCGCTCGGCGCTCCAGCCCTCGGTCAGTCGGTCGAAAACCCGCTCCTGCCAGTGGTGGGCCTGTTCCAGCAGGGCACGCCCCTCGTCGGTGAGCGACGCCTCACGGCGTCGCCCGTCCGTCCGGGAGACCTCCATGGCCAGGTATCCGTCTTCGGTCGCGCTCTTGACCAACCGCGACACCCCGCTCTGGTCGATGCCGACCTCGTGGGCGATCGCGTTGACCGTGGCCGAGGCCCCGCGTTCGGCGAGCGAGTGGACCACTTCGCAGACGAGGACGATGCGGCCTCGGTCGGCCTCCTTCGGGTCTCCGGCCGGTGTTCTGCGCGCCCAGTGGCGGACGAAGGCGAACAGGGTCTGCCCGGGGCCATCGGCGCTCATACCGTGGCCGCCATCTCGTGGCAGATGTGGGCGAGGTCGAGCGCGGACCCGAGGTCGGGCAGTCGAAGTGCCGCGGTGACCTTGCCGCCGGCGACCCGGAAGACCGTCGCCACACGGGTCGGATCCTTGCTCTGCGGCCAGGTGGCGTCCTGTTCCACCACCATGAGGCGCTCGGCGACCGGATGCCACGAGCGTGGGATCAGCCTGATCCCCGAGCGCTCCACCCAGTCGGCGAACTGTTCTGGAGTGATGGATCCGGCGCCCTTGGGCCCGAGAACGACGATCGGGTTCCCGACCGCGTCCGCCGCTCGTTTCGGGTCACCATCGTTGACGCTCGTGTGCCACTCGTCGATCGCCGGTTCGATGTTCGGTTCCATACCTCAACTCTATGCGAAACGCATAGACTTACGAAAGAGTAAGAGGCCTGACCTGGGAGCGAAGTCGAACCATCCGCCACACAGGACCCATAGGACAAAGAGCACCCCACCCAACTCATTCTCATCACTAGTACCAATTTTCGAGAACCGCTTTTTGTCGAACTGACAAGAAGCTAAGCTCGCCGCATGCACAACGAAACCTGGCGACCACCCTGCGTACTCCTCACCGTCGACCTGGTGATCCTGACCCTGCGCTCCTCGGCCCTCCACGTCCTCCTTGTCGAGAGAGGTATCGATCCTCACAAAGGCGAACTCGCCCTGCCCGGGGGCTTCATCTCCGATACAGGAGAGGACATCTTCGACGCGGCCTGTCGAGAGCTGAGGGAAGAGGCGGGCCTGGACGCGACGTCTCTGCATCTGGAGCAGTTGAACACCTACGGCCGCCCCGACCGGGATCCACGTGGGCGCATCGTCTCCGTCGCCTACCTCGCCATCGCCCCGGGGCTACCGGAACCGGAAGCGGGCACAGACGCCTCGGCGGCCTCTTGGAGACCCGTCGAGGAGTTCACCTCAGGTCACCGGAAACTCGCCTTCGATCACCGGGAGATCCTCGATCACGGGCTGGAGCGAGCCCGAACGAAGATCGAGAACACCTCGTTGGCCACGGCGTTCTGCGACACGACCTTCACCATCACCGACCTGCAACGGGTCTATGAGGCGGTGTGGGGATTCGAGCTCGATCCGCGCAACTTCTACCGCAAGGTGCAGGCGATCTCGGGCTTCATCACTCCGGTCGACTCCGATCGACGCACCACCAAGGGGCGACCGGCCCGCCTGTTCCAGGCCGGTCCCGAGCATCTACTCCGCCCACCGATGTTGCGCCCGCTCCCCCAGCCTCGGCCCTTCTCCCGACCCCGGAGTGAGACGTCATGACCAGCGATGACCTTGTGGTGGTTCTGACCGCCCTGAACCTGGAGTACCAGGCCGTACGTGAACGGCTGCTCTCCCCTGAGCCGTACACACACCCTCGCGGCACCCGATTCGAGATCGGCTCTCTGCCCGATGGCCGTGGCCGCGTCGTCCTCGGCCTGACGGGTAAAGGCAACCAGTCGTCCGCGATCCTGACCGAAAGGGCCGTCCAGGAGTTCTCACCCTCGGCGCTGCTCTTCGTCGGGGTGGCCGGGGCCCTGTGGGACACCCCGCTGGGCGATGTGGTCATCGGATCCCACATCTACGCCTACCACGGCGGAACCAGCGAGGACGACGGCCTCAAAGCACGACCCCGCGCCTGGGAGGCACCACACCACATCAGTCAGACCGCCGCGCATGTGGCCAGGCTCGGTACCTGGGAACGGCTCGTACCGGTCCAGCCGAACCACCCCCAGGTGCATTTCGGCCCCATCGCCGCCGGGGAGGTCGTGCAGAACTCCCGTGTCTCCGCGGAGGCCGAGTGGATCAGGCGGACCTTCAACGATGCCCTGGCCGTGGAAATGGAAGGCGCCGGAATCGCCCAGGCCGGTCACCTGAGCGGGACCCCGGTCGCGGTCGTACGCGGCATCAGCGATCACGCCGACGGTGAGAAGGCCACCGAGTCGGACCGGAATCAGCAGCCTCTCGCCGCGGCGAACGCCGCCGCCTTCGCGCTCGAGCTCGCCCGAGAACTCACGAGACAAGAGGAGCCCCCCACCATGCGCGACGATCGCCCGGCACCTTCCGGCGGAAACGTCTCCAACACCGCTCATGGCAACGTCGGTGTTCAAGCCGGGCATGTCAGTGGCGGCACCTTCCACGTGTCGCTCACCTCGACCACGAGCGCCCCCGTCGCTCTACCGGAGCAGCTCGCCGCGTTGCGGGAGGATCTCTCCCGAGAACGTTCCGCGGGGCGTATCGACGCGGAGACCCATGAGGCCGCGTCCGAGGAGATCGACACCGCCGACAAGGGGATCGCCGAGGCGACCCCCGAGGGCCGTAAAAGGTCTCTTCTCGCTTTGAAGCGCCTGCTCGGGTTGCTCGGCGACCTGGCCTCGTTGGCGACCAAGGTCGCGTCGATGATCACCGCTGTGAAGGGGCTCTCATGAGTGGGCCCGGCACCGTCAACACCGCGGGTCCTCATTCCTTCGTGGGCGTCCAGGCCGGTGAGGTCTGGAACTCCGACATCTATGTCGTGGGGCCGGACGACCCTCCCGAGCGCGAATACGAACTGGGGGTCAAGTACCTGGAGTGCGGGGTTCCGGACAAGGCCCGCGACCACATCGAACGCGCGCTGAATCGCGGATACGACAGCTCCCGGGTTCGCTTCCACCTGGTCCTGGCACTGCTCAGCAAACGCTCCTACCGGGACTTGGACAGGAGGAACCTCGAGACACTGAAGGCGCTGTCCGGTCGGTGGATACCCGATACCGAAGGTGCGGGAGAGGAGGCGTGGCACGAGGCGCTGAGCGTCGTTCTCATGCTGGTGGCCTGTGTGGACGGTTCCGACGCGGATCCCGACACAGTGGTGGATCGTCTACAGGCTCTTCCCAACCCACAACGCGACCTCGCGTTGCGCCACCTGGGTCTGGTCCTGACCGGGAGCATGAAACAAGCGATCTGGAAGAAGTACCAGGAGACCGCGAAAAGGGACAGAACCTCCAATGATCGTACCGAGCGAGCCTGGATCTATTTCCAACCCGAACCGGCCACGGCCCGGGCACGTAGGCCACGTCCGCCCTCGACCAGCGGCTGGGACGTCTTCGGGGCGACCCTTCTGGCCGGAGGGGTCCTGTTCCTCTTCTTCTCTCTGCTGAGGTCCGCCCTCGGGCATGGCAGCATGGCGGCGCTCCTCGCCTGCCTGGTGACACTCGTTCTTCTCCCCGCGGCCGGTTGGCACATCGCCCTGTGGGACCACAAACGGCGACGCGTGATCGCCGCGCTCAAGGACCAAAGCCCCCGGACCTCCCAACGCACCCTGCCCGACAACGGTTTCACCGAGCGGGTGGAGAGCACCTTCGAGCACTACTTCGGCAAGTACACACCCGTTTCCGAGAAGCGGGCCGACTGGTTGGAGGCGACCAAGGGGATCCGTCGCTCACAGAGTCGAGAGGTCGCCCGGATCTATCGGGAGACCGGCGTCCGCCCCGGACAGGTGAACTGGCTGATCCGATTCCTGGTGCGCGATGTGCAGCAGCGCCGGAACGCCGGACTGCCACTGCGGCCGGAGGAGATCCACCGGGTCGCCAAGGCGACCAGGATCCGTTGCCAGGCCCTGTGCGCGCTCTCCGCGTTGGGGATCGGGTTCGTCATCGTCGCCGCCTTCCAGCACGCACCGGTGGTCACCGTGGGCTGCGTTCCGGCGCTGGTGTTCCTGTCCAGGTTCGCGATCCCTCTGTGGCTGGGGATCTACAGCGAACGTCGACGTTTCCGCGAGGAGACACGGGAACATATGGACATCCTCGCTGTTCGTAAGGCCGAGTACGAGCGTTGGAAGGATTTTCTCGACCGGAACAGGCCCACGGAGACCGAGATGGAGAAGTGGCTCGAGGCCGATAAGACCCTGATCCTCCACGAGGCGATGTCGTACCACCGTCTGGCATGGCACGAGGTCATCACCCACGCCTTCCTGCCCACCCCGGACCGTCCATGCAAGAACGCGAAGATGAAGGGCGGCCCCCTGCGGTACTCGAAGTACGTGATCAGGATCTTCCTGATCACCAACGAAGGGGTCCGCGAGGCCTCCGCCGAACTCGACTTCGAGCGCGCCTCATGGCTTCTGAGCGAACGGGACAACTACCGGTTCGACGCGCTCTCCTCCGTGCAGGTGGAGATGTCCAGTCGCTACAACTACACGCTCAACATCACACTGACGAACGGCCCTACCAAGAGCACGATCGTCTCGGAGACCCCGACCCTGGTCGGCACGGATATGACCAGGCCGAAAGAGGAAGATCAGAACGAGACCACCAAGATCAACCTCGAGGCGGCGGGGTTCCCCCACACCCTCCGCGTCCTCGAAGGCATCGCGGCGGAGGGCAAACCCTGGTTCGATCGCCAGTAGAACCCCACCTCGTTCGAAGTCCCTGATCCTTCAGCGAAGGTCCGACCGCGAAGAGGTATGAAGTCCGCGGCCTGTCCGGGGCATCCTCGCGGGTGCCCCGGACAGGCCCGGGCCGCGTGCGCTCGGGCGCGGGGATCGATCGGCGCCATGCCGAACGTCGAGACGATCCATTCGGGCCTATGAGTCCGCCCTTGCGCACGCGGGGGGACCGGCTTCGGGTTCACGCCCGGACCACAACCGGCCTCTCGCGTCCACACCGTTCCGCCCCTCCACCGGACCGGCTAGCGTCGGGGCGGACCACTCCCCCGGCGGACCGGAAACGAGACCCCCATGACGACCAGCGACTACGACGACTTCGCGGCCGCCTACGCGGCCGACAACGAGGTCAACCTCTCCAACGGCCACTACGCGCGCCCCGCGATACTGAACATGGCGGGCGACGTCGCGGGCCGCCGGATCCTGGACGCCGGCTGCGGCGCCGGCCCGATCGCCCTGGCGCTCCGTGAGCGGGGCGCGCGGGTGACCGGGTTCGACTCCAGTGCGGAGATGATCAGGCTGGCCCGAGAGCGGCTCGGCGAGGACACCGATCTGCGCGTGCTCGACCTGGCCGAGGAGCTCCCCTTCGAGGACGGCGCGTTCGACGACGTCGTCTGCTCGCTCGCACTTCACTACCTGGAGGACTGGTCCGCCCCGCTCCGTGAGCTGCACCGGGTGCTCCGGCCCGGCGGCCGGCTGATCCTCTCGGTGGACCACCCGATGGTCCACAAGATCGTGCATCCGGAGGCCGACTACTTCGAGACCTCTCTCTGGCCCTTGGAACACGAGTTCCAAGGTCGAAAGGCCGTGCTGAACATCTGGCACCGTCCGCTGCACGCGATGGTCAAGGACTTCACCCGGGCCGGGTTCCGGATCGCGGACATCGACGAGCCGCCCTACGCCGAGGACACGCCCGCCGAGCTGCTGCCGCCCGAGATCCGGGGACGGTCCCGCTTCATCGGGTTCCTCTTCTTCGTCCTGGTCGCCGAGTAGCGCGTCGACGCATAACGAGGGCGCGGCCCCACGGCATCCGCCGCGAGGCCGCGCCCTTCGTCTTCTAGGAGAAGACGGTCATGCCGTAGAGCACGAAGACCATCAGGTGGGCGGCGCCGTGCAGGGCCGTCACCCGCTTACCGGAGAAGGTCGTCAGGGTCAGCAGCAGAGTGACCCCGAGCAGTACCAGGTTGGTCGGGTTCTCGGCCAGGATCACGGTCTGGCCGGTGAACAGTCCGATGGTGAGCACCGCGGGGATGGTGAGTCCGACCGTGGAGACGAGTGCCCCGTGACAGAGGTTGCTCACCCGCTGGATCTCACCGCCCAGGGCGGCGCGGATCGCGGTGAGGGTCTCGGGCAGGAACACGATCATCGCGATGAGGATGCCGGACAGCGCGATCGGTGCCCCGGCGCGGTCGAGACCGTCGTCGAGAAGACTGGCCATATCGTGCGAGAGCAGCACGATCGGGATCACGGTCATCACGAGGACGAGCGCGCGGGCGATCACCTCGGAGCGGTGTTCGGAGATGATCGCCAGGACCGAGGCGCGCTCCGGCTTCACCTGCTGAGCCACCGCGCCATCGCTCTGCGGGGCAACGCCGGCGCCGGTGGCCCCCGCGGAGACGACCTCCTTGAAGTCGTCGCGCTGGGCGCCCATCTGCCGGGTGAGGAAGGCGACGTAGAGGATCACCGTGAGGATGATGATCGGGATCTCCTGGCCGGCCGTGTAGGCACCGCCCTCGCCGATGAGGCCGGGCAGCGCGAACGCGACGGTGCCGAGCACCACGAGCAGCGACAGGTAGGTCGATACACCGGTGCTGTTGGCGCGGACGTCCCTGTGGCGCAGGCCGCCGATGAGCAGGGAGACGCCGACGACGAGGTTGAGGATGATCATCGACACGGCCATGACGGAGTCACGGGCGATCGTGGCGTGTTCGCCGGGGCCGAGCATGACCGCGGAGATCAGGATGACCTCGATCAGCACGATCGAGAGCGTGAGGATGAGCGTGCCGTAGGGGTCGCCGAGTCTGTGGGCGAGGTGTTCGGCCTCGACGACGACGCCGAAGGCGCACACGATGATGACGGCGACGATGGCGCCCAGGACGGCGACCAGCGCCGGGGTCGGCAGGTGCGCGGCCAGGAACGGCTGGGCGACGAGGGTCGCGATGAACGCGCCCCAACCGAGTGCCAGTCGGATGATCACCGCAGGCGTCAGGACACCGCGGAGAATGTGCTGAGTTCGCACGGGTGGATACCCGTTTCTGCTGGGCCGTCCCTGCTCATGTGCTCATCCGAACGGGCCGTCCCGTCGGGATCTTTCGTGATCCATTTTACCCGTCGCGGATGGACGCTTCGCCTCGGTGCGCCCGTACGCGACGGGATCGGCCCTGAAGGGGCGGAGGGATGAGTCCTCCACCGGTCCCGGACCGTCGGCGTCGACGGTCGGGGCCTACACTCGCGAGAGGCGACCCGTGTCGACGCCGTCCTTGGAAGGAACGTCTTGGCCTCGCACGTCTATTTCGACTTCTTCGGCACCCTGGTCGACTACGACCCGTCGATCCACCCGGCCGACTACAACGCGCCGTACGAGTTCGCCCGCCGGGCCGGGCTTCCGCTCTCCTCCGAGCGGACGGACGCGCTCTGGTCGCGGGCCTGGACCGAGCTCGACGATCGCGCGTGGGAGACCGGCCGGGAGTGCTCGATGCTGGAGATCGCCGCCCGGTATCGGGAGTTGCTCGGTTCGCCTCGGGTGGGCGAGGGAGAGATCGACCGGCTGATCGCGGAGTATCTGGAGGTGTGGACCTCCGATGTGCGCGCGGCCGACGGGGCTCTGGACTGCCTGGCCGACCTCGCGGAGGACCACCGTCTCGCCATCGTCAGCAACACCCACCACATTCCGCTCGTGCCGGATCTGGCCAAGGCGTTCGGGATGACCGGGTACGTCGCCGACGTCGTCACCTCGGTCGAGGTCGGGTGGCGCAAGCCCGATCCCCGCATCTACACGCATGTCCTGGAGCGTCACGGGATCACCGCGGCGGACGCCGTGTTCGTCGGCGACAACTGGACGGCCGACGTGGAGGGGCCTCGTCGGGCCGGGCTGGCGGCCTTCTACGTGGGCGCACCGGCGGAGGGCCGTGTGCCGGTGTCGCTCGCCGAGCTGCCCGGATCGATCCGCGAGCTCGGCTGATCCGAGCGGCCGTCCATCAGGAAGAGACCCCTGCGGCCTCACTCCGCGGCGAGCGGTCGCGGGCCTCCCTGTCGAGCAGGTCGGCGTCGGCGATGAGCCGGTCGAGACGGACGAGGGTGTCGGCCATCTCCTCGACCCTGGCGGCGAGACGGTCGCGTTCCACGTTCAGCATCTCGCGCTGCTCCCGCGTGGCCTGGCCGCCGCCCACGCAGGGCAGCAGGGCCGCGATGGAACGGCTGCTGAGGCCGGCCGCGTAGAAGCGCTGGAACAGGCGCACCACCTCGACGGTCTCCTCGGTGTAGCGACGCTGCCCCGAGGGGGTGCGTTCCGGGGCCAGCAGCCCCTGTTCCTCGTAGTAGCGCAGCGCACGCACGCTCACCTCTGCCCGCCGAGCGAGCTCTCCGATCTTCATCGCGCCGAAATCTCCTCTCTCCAGCACTTGAACCTCACGCCGACGTGAGGTTCTAGGTTAGCGGTCATGGACATGCGAAACGAGATCGCTCTGGTCACCGGCGCGAACCGCGGAATCGGGAACGGCTTCGTCGAGGAACTGCGCGCGAGAGGCGCGAAGAAGATCTACGCGGCCGTGCGTCGGCCGGAGACCGTCCCCGAGTCGGAGGGGGTCGTCCCGCTGAGGTTGGACGTCACCGACGACGCGTCCGTGGCCCGGGCCGCCGAGCTCGCCGGGGACACGACACTGCTCATCAACAACGCCGGGGTGTCGACCTTCGCCCGGTTGATCGACGGGGCGGAGGAGGACATCCGGCTGGAGATGGAGACCAACTTCTTCGGCCCCTTGCGCATGGTGCGCGCCTTCGCCCCGATCCTGGGCGCCAACGGGGGCGGCGCCGTGTTGAACGTGCTGTCGGTGATGGCGTGGATGGCCTTCGAGCACTCCAACGGTTATGGGGCGTCCAAGGCCGCCGCCTGGTCGTTGACCAACGGCGTCCGTCACGAGCTCGCCGCGCAGGGCACCCGGGTCACGGGGCTGGCCATGGCGAGCGTGGACACCGACATGATCGCCGATATCGAGGATGAGAAGTCCGACCCCCGCGTGATCGCCAAGGCCGCGCTGGACGGTGTGGAGGCCGGTGCCTTCGAAGTGCTGGCCGACGCGCGGACGGCGGGGTGGAAGGCCCGGCTCGGTGAGGACCCGGCCCTTCTGTACCCGCACCTGACGGAGGTCGGGGCGGCCGGG
Organism: Nocardiopsis alba DSM 43377; assembly: GCF_000341225.1. GTDB lineage: Bacteria > Actinomycetota > Actinomycetes > Streptosporangiales > Streptosporangiaceae > Nocardiopsis > Nocardiopsis alba. Next base: position 6,296 of record NZ_ANAC01000028.1, on the reverse strand, counting down.
CGGTAGGCCCTGCCGACCGGGGCTCTTCAGCGTCCGGCCACGTTACTCGTGGGGCTCCAGGTGGGCCCGAAGGTCCGTGTGCTTCTCGCGGACCTTCGGGTTCGGATGCCGCTCGGCCATGCGCAGGAAGGGCTCCGCGTCGTCGGCGTCGACGTGGCCGTCCCACAGCAGTCGATCGAGGACGCCCATGCCCCAGAGCTGGACGGCCGGATCGGGGTCGGCCAGGAGATCACCGACCAACGGAAGGTCCTCGGCCGTGACGACCACGCGGAACAGCTCGACGGCGAGGTGTCGACGTTCGGGGTCGGGGTCGGTCCGGTAGATCTCCAAGCAGCGGGACCTGGCGGCCTCGGGACGCAGGAGCCGCAGCACCGAACGCGCGTGCTCGGCGGCCGGGCGCCCCTCGACGTACCAGTCCACCGCCCAGCGCATCGCCTCATCGCCCAGGAGCGAAGTGATGGCCCGCCGGGCGATGGCGTCGCCGCCCCGGTTCGGGTCGGCGCCGATCTCCTCGGCCAGGGCCCGCCAGTCGATGGGGTCCTCGGGGTTCGTCACGCGTCCATGGTGACAGCCGATCACCCCGGGGAAACGCCCCCGGGTCCGATGCGCGCCTCGTCCCGACGCGGCGAGGCCTCGTGCCCTCTCCCCCGGTCACGGGTGAGGGCACGAGGCCCGTCGTAGGCTGGGAACACCGTGGCGCTCCGGGCCGGTGTTCAGGCGTGCGGGGACCAGAAAGCGACCAGGCGACCGACGCCGTGCTCCACGTTCTTCCAGGAGCCGGAGAAGGTCAGCACCGTCGTCGCGCTCGTGGGGTAGCCCGAGCGGTTCATCCGCGTGAGCAGGTCCCCCTCGGCCTCGCCCGCCAGCGCGTCGGCCAGAGCGTGGAGTCCGGGGTTGTGGCCGACGAGCATCAGGTCCTCGACCTCGTCGGAGGTCTCGTTGAGGATCGCGATGAGCTTACCGAGGGAGGCCTCGTAGATCCGTTCGTCGTAGACGGTCTTGGGGCGCTGAGGTAGCTCGGCGACGACGAGCTTCCAGGTATCACGGCAGCGGGTGGCCGTCGAGCACAGGGTGAGTTCGGGAACGACCCCGGATCCGGCCAGCCATTGGCCGGCCACCGGGGCCTCCTTGCGCCCCCGTTCGGCGAGGGGGCGTTCGTGGTCGTCGTTGTCGGACCATTCGGCCTTGGCATGACGGAGCAGGACGAGGCGACGGGTTGCTTCAGTCATGTCGTCAACTATTCCACGTTCCGTGCCCAAAGTATCGCTTTCCGCGATATTCGGAGCTTCTCGTCCGGGTCGCGTTCCAGATCCACAGCGCTCGACACCGCCTGAACCCCGCATACGCGACACCTGAGCCCTCCAGATCTACTCCAGACCGCTGAGGACCGAGTGATTCTCGTGTCCATGCGGACCATGGCCCATCGGTGCTCCGCCGATTCGCCGTCCGGCACATCGCCGAAGCATGAAAAGAAAGGTAACGACTTATCCTCAACAGGCCATTACCTCTTCATGATGTCCGTCGGTGACCGGTGCGTGGAGCGGGCCCCAGGCCCCCGCTCAGAGCTTGTGGGCCACGCCGCCGTACTGGTCCAGGCCACGGCGGGCGCTCAGCTCACCGGCCAAGGGACACCACTTCGGGCAGGGCACCACGCCCGGCTCCAGCAGCTCCAGCCCCTCGAAGCGGGCCGCGACCGCCTCCGGGCTGCGCGACCTGACCCGTTCAAAGGACAGTGCCTGAGCGGGTGAGGTCTCACCGGAGAGCCAGGGGCGTGCTCCCATCGGAGACCGGTCCCTTTCCGAGGAGACCCCGCCCACGTGCGCCGGTGTCCGTGACAGCGCGTTCGTCCGGGAACGTTCCCAGGGATGGTCGTTGGCCGGGTGCCGCACCCCGCCTCAATCACCGCCCCCTCCGTCACCTCCATCGCCTCCGGAACCGCCGTCATAGCCGGAGCCGGTCTCACCGCGACCGCCTCGGTACCGCCGCAGCATCCGCTGTTGTCTCCGCCATGCGCTCTTGCTCATCCACTCGGGGCGCCGAGGGGCGTTCCGGTCCTCCTCCCCCACGACGATCATGAACCCGATCACCACGACGAACGTCACGACCGAGAGAATCACGATCCCCAGAAACTCCAGAATCCGCGCCAGGACGTTCCCCGCGGTGGTCACGACCGTGGCGACCGCGTCCCGGACATCGGGAACGGTCAGGATCATGAACAGGGCCATGATGACGCCCAGGTACGCGGCGCTCATGGCGACCATCGGAAGGTGGAGAACGCGCCCGCGATGACGGGGGACATCGCCGACGCAGACGACGGTCAGGAGGCACGCGGCGCACACGAACGCGGACGCGGCCAGGACCACCGGAAAGAACATCGTCCCGTGATCCCGGGACAGCGCACGCTCGAACAGGGCCAGGGTCATGCCCACGTTGCCGCAGGCCGCCCACAGCGCGAAGGTCACGAGCCTGTCGTTACGGCCCCGATGACGTTCTTCGCCGTAGGAGTCGACCACATCCCAGAGGAGGTAGACGCATAACAGCGCCAGTCCTCCGGCGATCAAAGACATCGACAGCATGGCGGGGCCTCCACGACATGATGGTGATCGACCTCTACCCTCCTGGCCGCCACCGAGGGCCTGGAGCCATGGCCGGATCAGGACACGGCCCACACCCATCGTTCATGGACGCCCTGGGCGCGCAAAGAAGAGGGGTAACGACCTCTATCCAGCAGGCCGTTACCCCTCATCGTGTTCGTCGGTGACCGGTGCGTGGAGCGGGACCCCCGGCCGCCGTTCAGGGCTTGCGGGCCACGCCGCCGTACTGGTCCAGGCCGCGGCGGGCGCTCAGCTCACCGGCCAGGGGACGCCACTTCGGGCAGGGCACGACACCCGGCTCCAGCAGCTCCAGTCCCTCGAAACGGGCCGCGACCGCCTCCGGGCTGCGCAGGATGTAGGGGACGTCCCCGTGCTTATTGCCCGCCTCGATGGCCTCGTTGTAGGCCTCGCTGGTGTTGGTGCCGTCGTAGCTGGCCAGATAGCTACCGGAGGGCAGGGCGCCCAGCAGCTTCTGGACGATCGGCTGGAGGTCCTCGTCCGGGATGTGGCCGAGCACGCCCATGAGCATCAGCGCGATGGGCCGATCGAAGTCCAGCGTCTCGGCGGCCTTCTCCAGGATCGCGTCGGGGTCGCGCAGGTCGGCGTCGATGTAGTCGGTGACGCCCTCGGGGGTTCCCACGAGGAGGGCGCGCGCGTGCGCGAGCACGAGGGGGTCGTTGTCCACGTAGACGACGCGGCACTCGGGGGCGATCCCCTGGGCGACCTCGTGGGTGTTGTTGGCGGTGGGCATCCCGGTCCCGATGTCGAGGAACTGGCGGATGCCCGCCTCCTCGGTCAGGTGGGTGACCACGCGGATCAGGAACTCCCGACTGGTCCGGGCCAGGTCGACGATCTCCGGGAAGGACTCGGACACCTGGTCGCCCGCGATGCGGTCGATCGGGTAGTGGTCCTTGCCACCCATCCAGTAGTTCCAGATCCGGGCCGAGTGGGTCCGGGTGGTGTCGATCGGGGCGGGACGGTCGGGGTCGTTGTAGGTGGACGGGGAGGAGTCGTCGGACATCAGAGCATCTACCTCTACACGCAGGGGGTCGCGCCACGCGGCCGAGCATCCGGCGATCGCCTCGGGGCGGCGGTCGCTCTCGGCCATAAGCCGGTCGCCCCAACCATAGGGGAAAACGCCTTCGTTGGGCGGATGTGAGGTATGGGTTTCTTGTGGTCTCGTGTGACTCCTCGTCGCCCGCAGGCGCTCATGGGGTGTTCCTTCGAGTCGCCGGCGACCTCGGGAACTTCTCACCGGAGCGGGTGAGAACCGGCCGAGCATCGAGCAGGGTGAATCGAACCGACACCTTTACGGTATAGATTCACTGATTATCACCGGGAGTCCGACGCCGAATTCACAGGTGAGGGCATCGCCCAACGGTCACCGTTATCTTTTCGCGACCACTTGTGGCCATCCAACACCGCTCACAGCACCTTCGACGTACTTTTGGGCCCCTACTTCGGAGGTGCGATGAGAGGCTGCATCGTCTTCGTGGCCCTGGGTCTCCTGGGCGGCCTCGGGGTCACGCTCTTCGGTGAGGTGCTGAGCGGGAGCCTGTCCGCCCTGCTCTGGCTCCTCGCCCTGATCGCGGCAGCCGCGACGGCCATCGTGCTCGCCGACCGGCTGTCGACGAAGCGGGAGAACATCGACGACGCGTCCGGCGACGATGAGGAAGAGGAGGAGAGGAGGCGCAGGTTCCGCGGCCGCTTGGGCCTGTTCGGCGTCGCTCTGTTCATCGCCATGTTCCCCGCCACCCTCCTGCTCGCGATGTTCGAAGCCACCGACCCTCTCATCCCCTACGCGCTGGGAGTGGGCGGCGCGGGGTTCGTCCTCTCGCTCTTCGGAGGCCGTGGAGGAAGCGGGGAGGGTGGAGGGGACGATGGTGGAGGTGAATGACGAACGCTCACCCTCCCGTCACCGCGCGCCTTCGCCATGGCTTCGGTGAATCGACCTCGTGAAGGCCCGCCACTCAGTGGGTCTTCGCCCCTCGATCGCGCGAGTCCATGAGGAATCCGCGCAGTTCGTCGAGGGTGGAACGCGTCCTGAGCGAGAGGCCTGAGCCCGACGACGGCCTCGGCCCGCCCGGCGCCGCCGAGGCCGTGGAGGGCGCCCCTCCCCCAGCGAGGGAGGCCGTCATCCGCTCCACCAGATCTGGATCCAGCCACTCCCCCATGAGGTCGGGCTTTTCCCGGGGAAGCGACCGCGGTTCCTGCCGGGCCGCGGGTGCGGGAACGGGGTTCAGGAGTTCACCCGGCGTCGAACGGCACCGGGCACCGCACAGAGCGCAGTTCCCGCCCGGGACGTTACGAACGCCGGAGTGCTCCGGGCAGGTCCCGTCGGCCTTCCCTTGAGAGTCGAGGTGGAACTCCGGAGCCTGCCCGAAGGGATCGTCGTCCGGCGTCGGCCATCGCGGCGAGAAGAACCCCGCACCGGTCACACCTCGCCCCAGAGATCCGTCCAGGAAGGCCCGTGCCGCCTTCAGGCCGCGCAGCCGGTGCATCAACGCGGGGAACGGGCGCCGCAGCCCCTCCATCCCGTTGAACAGGGCGGTCACGTCGCCGACGCCCAGGCCTTGGCGGAGCAGATCGTCCACCGCCCGCCCGAGCCGTCGCCTATCGGCCACCGGTTCGCGCAGGCGAATGTTCGGAATGCGGGAGATGAGGCGATGGGGTCCGTCCGATCGTTTCGGTGCGCTTCGCTCCCCTGTACCTACGCTGTCACGGACGGAAGCAGGGTCCTTGTTCGAAGAGCGCGTCCCAGGACAACCGTCTGTAGTGCTTTCCGAGCCGTCGTCCTCACCGACCTGAGCCGTCGTTCCTACCGATGGGTAAGGACGGGTGGTCTCGTCCAGAGGCCCTTCGCCGAGCCTGTCCCGCACCTCATTGATCTCCTTCAGGGTCTGTTCCGGGTAGGCGGAGGCCGGGATCAGCAGCTCCAGCACCGAAGGGAGCCGGTCGCCCCACCGCTTTCCATCGGCCAGGTCCTCGGCGAAGAAGGCCCGCACCTGGCGACGGTCGAGTTTGCGGACCAGCCCCGCCTCGACCAGGTCGTCGATCGCGCGCTTGACGGTGGGCAGGCTCATGGTCCCGCCGGAACGCTCGACCACCCCCTTCAAGTAGAGGAAGCAGTAACGGCCGTCGCAATCACCGGCCGTGGCGATCACCGAGGCGACCGTGTAGGCGCGGGTACTGCTGAAGAGACCGGCCTTGAGCGCGTCACGCACCCACAGCAGAGGGATGAACCCGATCCCCTTCAGGGCGCCGAGCGGGCGCTTGCGGACCACGTACGCACCCAGAGATCGCGCGGTTTCGCCCACGTGGACGGGGAGGGTAGGGATAGACTCCATCACGAGTCGCCTTCCTGGGGTTAGACAGGGAGGTGGCACGGTCGAACCGCCTGTTGGTGCAGGCGTCGGCCACAACCCGGCCCGGTGCGCAAACACCGGCCGGGTTTTTTCTTGTCGTGTTCCACGCTAGCGAGTCGAACAGAGGTTCGTGGCCTTTTCGCTGGATACCTCATATTCGGTTTGAGAAGGACAGGGAATCACGGAAAGAAATGCCTGAATTGTTCGCTTGGTTCGAAATGTGCAGCGAAAACGGGCCTGTCGCACACCAGGCACTCGCGGCTACCCGACGCTCCCCCAGTGAGGTTTTCTCAGTGAAATGGTCGTCGTGAAGTGAGTTGATCCGCGCGATCCCTGG
>NZ_ANAC01000027.1 GCF_000341225.1 Nocardiopsis alba DSM 43377 | reverse complement strand
TCACGGTGGCGATCTATCCGACCGAGGGTGATGAGCCGACCCTGTTCTACACCTACAAGGGACGCGCCCGTTCCGGCGACGGTGAGTGACCGAACGTCGACGCCTCCTCGGCGTCGACGTTCCCGATGACAGGTCGGGCCGGGGTTCGCGCGGTTCCTCCGGCCCGACCTCCCCCCCCCGAGGAACGGACCGCGCACGAAGAACGATCGACATACGAAGCGAGGAACCGCGACATGACCGAGAACAACGCCATGACCGCCGTACGGGACGAGGCCACGGACACCGGGGAGGCCAAGACCCTCTCCCTACGGGGGGCCGACTACTCCGTCCCCGCCTCCTCCGACGCCTGGCCCCTCGGTGCCCTGGAGGGTTTCGAGGAGGGGCGCATCGTCGCCGCCCTGCGCAGCCTGCTGGGCCCTGAGCAGTGGGCCCGTCTGAAGGAGGAGGGCGCCACCCTGGGCGACCTGAACACCCTGGCCGAGCAGATCGCCGGCGTCTACGGGTTCGAGTCCCCGGGGGAATAGGACGCCTCCTCCGCCTTCTCCGGGAACATTCCGGTGCGGTGGAGGCCGATCTCGCCCGTTACTACCGGCTGGAGTTGGCCGACCTGTGGCGGGGGCGGCTCAGCCTGCGGCGTCTGGCGGTCCTGATCCGCCACCTGCCCGCCGACTCGGCGGTCGCGGTGGCTCTGGGCGGGGAGGGCTGGACGCTCTCCCACTATCTGATGGCCGACATGGTGCACGCGACCACGGGACAGCCGCATCCGGCCGACCCCCGTGTACGACGGGCCGAGGAGGAGAAGAAGACCAGGCTCGCCGAGGCCGTACGCAGGGCCGAACTCAGACGTGCGGAGTTGGCCGACTGACGTCACGTGAAGGGGGTGCGGAGCGCCGTGGAGCGCCCCGCACCCCCTTCGTCCGTCCCCCGGGACGATCCCCGGACGAGGTGTACGAGGAGGTCCGAAGAGGAAGGGTCCTGCGGCGGTACCGCGTCCGATGACGTGGTCATCGACACCGCCACAGGTGTGTTCGACCCGGCCGAGAGCCGGGTCTTCGTGTTTCCGGGGCCCTGTTCCCCCGGTTCGACGCCATCGTGTCCGCTCATGGACGCCTCAGGGCCCGGTGACCGCCCCGGCCCTCGGGCCGGCGTGTCGAGGACCCGCGTCGTTTCCGTCTTCTTCCCGGTCACAGGGCCCCACCCGTGTCTACAGAGAAGAAGAGGTGAACCATGTCCGGTGCCATCACCGTGCGTGTCGACCTGGGTTCCGAGCTACAGAGCATCGGGGACCAGATCAGGAAGGAAGTGGAGAAGGACCTGGCGACCCTGCCGGCCGTCGGCCGTCAGGCGGGGAACGAGGTGAGCACCCGATTCGCGGACGCCGTCTCGGGGAAGATCTCCTCGGCCCTGTCCGGAGCGCCACCGGCCGTACAGCGGTTCGGCGACCAGGTCGGATCGAGTCTGAGTTCCTCGATCGTGGGGGCCGGTGAGGCCATCGGCCAGGAGTTCGGATCGACCCTCGTCAACGGGGTCTCCCCACGGATGCGGAGCGTCTTCGACGAACTGCCCGACCTCGCGAACAGCGCCGCCGATCAGGCGGGGGCGTTCCTCACGTCCACGCTTCCGAACGCGGCCGCGGCCGCGGCGGACCAGGCGGGGAACCTCCTCACCACCACGCTTCCGAACGCGGCCGCGGCCGCGGGGCGTGACGTGGGTGAGCGTTTGACCGGTGCGGCGTCGGACCTGATCGATACCGGTCTGGAGCATCTGCCCGGTGTGGTCGGGGCTTTGGGTGATCGTGCCGGGGAGCAGATCAAGGAGAGGCTGCCGCAGGCGGGTGCCGACGCGGGACGTGAGTTGGGTACCCGGTTGGCCGATGGCGCCAACCAACTGATCGAGGAGGGGCTGTCGGGGATGCCCCCGGCGGTCCAACAGCTCGGGCAGCGGGCGGGGTCGTTCTTGAGCGAGACCCTGCCCGGTTACGGAGAGGAGGCCGGGCGCAGACTCGGTTCGAAGGTGGCCGATGGGGCGGTCTCTTTGATCGAGGACGGTGTGGGGCGTGTTCCCGACATCGTCGACGGACTGGCCTCGGCCGCCGGTGATCTGTTCCAGGGCAAGATGCCCTCGATCGGGCTGAGCAGCGGCCGTGAGCTGGGCGGAAAGCTCGGTGACACGGCCATGAGCCTGATCGGTGACGGACTGGACGCCCTGCCCGACATCGTCGACGACCTCGGCGCGCGGGCCGGGAGGATGTTGACCGACAAGATCACCGAAGGGGCCGCCGACGCCGGTCGACAGGGCGGTGAACTCCTGGCCTCACGCGCCGGGGAGATGATCGACTCCGGCCTGTCGAACATGCCGCCCGCGGTGCAGCGGTTCGGTTCCCAGGTCGCCGACACTCTCTCGGCCACGCTCCCCGACGCGGGTGAGCAGATCGGTCGGGCCCTCGCGGGGAAACTGGTGGACTCGGCCGGTCCGGTGGTGTCCAAGGGTTTCTCGGCGGGGACGGACGCTCTGCGCGATCTGGCGTCCGGCTTCCGGTCCGCGGGAACCAGTGCTTCGGGTTTCTCCCGCAACCTCACCCTGGCCGGTGCGGCGAGCAAGGTCGCCGAGGTGGGCAAGAAGGGCCTGGCCGCCGCTCAACGGGTGTTGAACACGGTGATGCGCGCCAACCCGCTGGGGCTGATCGTCACGGCGTTGGCGGCCCTGGCGGCCGGGTTGATCTACGCCTACAACAACTCCGAGACGTTCCGGGAGATCGTGGACGCGGTGTTCTCCTTCGTCAAGGAGATCGCCGAGGACGTCATGTCGTTCTTCACCGAGACCCTCCCCGGGATGTGGGAGGCGCTGAAGGAGAAGGCCCAGGAGTTCTGGGACGGTCTCGTGGGTCTGATCGAGACCGCCTGGGAATGGATCAAGGCGATCATCGCCCACCATCCGTTCGTCATCCTCTTCACCTACTGGGACGAGATCAAGGCGTTCATCGGAGAGGCCTGGGACTGGCTGGTGCAGAAGACCGGCGAGGTCTGGGACGGCATCGTCGAGAAGATCACCTCGGTGGCGCAGACGATCGCCGAGTTCCTGTCCGGGATCTGGACCTCGATCACCGAGGCGGTGTCCGCCGCCTGGACCTGGATCACCGACCTGATCTCCGCGGCGTGGGACACCATCCTCGCCCTGGTGGGCGCGGCGGTCCAGTGGGTCGTGGAACGGGTGACGGGGTTCCGGGACCGGGTGGTGGAGATCTTCACCGCGGTCCGTGACCGGGCCCAGGAGATCTTCACGGCGATCCGGGAACGGATCGTGGAGATCGTCACCGGCCTGCGCGATCGGGCGGTCGAGATCTTCACCGCGATCCGCGAGCGGGTGGCCGAGGTCGTCACCGGCCTGCGCGACCGTCTCGTGCAGATCGTGGAGGCGATCCGCGAGCGTGTCGTGAGCACCTTCACCGGGGCCCGGGACCGGGCCGTCGAGGCCTTCTCCACCATGCGCGACCGGGTGCGGGAACGGATCGACGGGCTGATGACCACCATCAGGGGCATCCCGACCAAGGTCAGGGAGGCGTTCTCCAACGCCAAGACCATCCTGTTGCAGGCCGGCCGGAACATCATCACCGGTCTGATCGACGGCGTGAAGAACATGATCGGCTCGCTCAAGAATCAGTTCTCCAGCGTCACGAACATGATCCCGGACTGGAAGGGCCCGCGCCGGGTCGACCGCAGGCTGCTCACCCCGGCCGGCCGCATGATCATGGACGGCCTCATGGGCGGTATCGACGACAGGATCCCCGACCTGCGAGGGCAACTGGGGGACGTGACCGGCGAGATCTCCACCCGACTCGTCCCTCCCTCCCTGGAGGTCAGGCGCCACGCCTCCCAGGTCGCCTCCCGAGAGGGCGGCCCCCGAATCCAGGTGGTCAACCACTATCCCCAGGCCGAACCGACCAGCGCGACGGTCAACCGCTCCCTCCAGTACGCGGCGGCCGTCGGGCTGGTCTGACCCGCCGTCCTCGGCCACGCGACGCCGGCCGCCCGGGACCACCGGGCGGCCGGCCCCACGAGCATCCCGGAACACCCACACGAACGGAGCTGATCAACGATGCCGTACCCCACCTACACGGTGGACGGCGTGCCCCTCGACGCCCCCGGATGGCGTCTGGCACCCGGAACCGCCCTACGCCCCCTGCCCGCGGTCCGCACCGCCGAGGTCCAGGTCCCCGGGAGGGCCGGCGACCTGCCGGTGACCGGCCTGGACCTGGAGGCCACCACCCTCGGCATGACCCTGTGGGTGGGGCCCCGGACCCCGGACGGATCCCCCGGCGGCTTCGCCGGCCTGGAGGAGAACCTGGCCGCGCTCACCTCGCTGTTCGGTGCCCGTCACCGGATGCTGGACCTGCGCTTCCACGTCGACGCCGACACCGTGCGTCAGGCCGACGCCGAAGTGGTCACCGCGGCGGAACCCGAGGTGAACGTCGCCTCGGCCACCGCGCTGCTCACCGTTCTGTTCCGTGTCCCCGGCGTCTATTGGCGTGACCCGGACGCCTCCTCCTGGGAGGCCCCCATGGGAACCGAGTCCCCTCCGGAGGGGGTGGCGGTCGACGCCCTGAGCGGATCCACCGCCCCGATCGTCGACGCCCGTCTGGTCCTGTCCGGGCCGCTGGCCCGCCCGGAGGTCACGGACGTGGCCACCGGCGGCGGGTTCCGCTGGGACGGCACCTTGACCGCGAACCAGTCGCTGGAGGTGGATTGCGAACGGATGACCGCGCGCGTGCTCCCCGAAGGGCGGGACGTCACCGGCTCGGTCACCGCCTTCGGCCCCGGTTCCGCCTCCCGCTGGTTGCACCTGACCCCGGAGAGGGTCGCCGACGACCCGTACCGACGTGTGCCTCGTGTGCGTCTGGAGGCGGCCGACTCCGGTGACGGCTCCCGTATCGACATCCACGCGAGGAGGGCCTTCCTGTGAGCGAGTTCGACATCAGGCTCATCGCCTACGAACCCAACGGGCCCCGGCTGGGCCCGCTGCCCCACCCGCTCGGCATCGAGCTCGGCCAGCCGTACAACGACCTGCCCTCGTTGCGGATCGACTACACGGCCCATGCCCCGGGCGCGGAGTTCCTCGAATCCCCCTGCGAGATCGCCGTCCAGATGTACGACCCCGCCACGGGGGAGTGGCACGAGGGTCCCGACTCCCGCTTCCTGAGGATCAAACGCTCCGGGAACCTCACCGACCGGACCGCGAAACGCTCCTACGACCTGCCCGGTTACGGCTGGCAGCTGCGCAAGCTCCGGCTCTACCCGACCGCCGGGGGCTCGGCCACCGACGGCAAGCGCACCTTCGCCGCCGCGACGGTGGGCACGATCGTGCGTACCTGGACCAACGAGGGCGCCGGTCGAGGGGCCCTGCCCGGTCTGGAGGTCGACTTCGACACGGCGAGGGACTCGGCGGGCCGCCCTTGGGGGACCCTGCTCACCCTGGAGTACGACCTGGGCACCGACCTGCTGACCGTCCTCAACGGTCTGGCCGAACAAGGGGTGTGCGACTGGAGGTTCGAGGGGCGCACCCTGCGCCTGTTCGGTCCGGAGACGGTCATGGCGACCGACCGGGCCTCCGGTGAGGCACCCGTCGACCTGAGGCTGGGGCGGGACATCACCGACGCTCCCGAGGACGGGAGCCTGGAGGACGTCGTCTCCCACCTCCTCTTGGAGGGGGACGAGGGGTTCCGGCTGGAGCTGGCCAACCCCGACGCCGAGACCCCGTGGGGCCGGTGGGAGGAGTACCTCACCCAGGGCGGCGTGACCGATGAGGGCACCGCGCGGCTCTTGGCCGGAGCCGCCCTGGAACGAGGCGCGAGGGAGAGGGTCCAGGTCACCCGGGGTCTGGTGTTCCTCGGAGCCCGATGGCTGCCCTGGCGGGACTACGCCCCCGGCGACCTGGTCCTCGCCCCCGGTGGGGACGGGACGATGGAGCCGCTGCGGCTGCGTCAGATCACCCTGTCCAGGGACCAGGAGGGCACGCTCGGCGGCAACGTCGTCCTCAACGACCGCTTCCTCGAAGCGGAGATCCGCCGCGCCCGCCGCACCGCCGCCCTGACCGGCGGCAGCGTCGCCAACGGCGGTTCGGGTTCCGTCCCCGCCCCCGAAGGCAACGATCGTCGCCGTCCGGCGGCCCCGCAGGGGCTCGTCGCCCAGACCAACGCCTATCTCGACTCCGACGGCGCGGCACGCGGCCAGGTGAGCCTCCAATGGGCCCCGGTGGATTCGGCGAGCAACGGTACCGCGATGGACGTGGGCTTCTACCAGGTCTACAGCCGGCCGAACACGGTCGGCGCGGTGTGGAGCCGGGTCGTCTCGATCGACCATCCCGACACGACGGTGCACCTCTCCGGGTTGGAGGTCGGTGCCGATCTCGCCTTCAAGGTGCGCGCCGTCGGCGAGCACAACAACCTCGCCGGCGCCTTCGGCGGTGTCGTGTCGCTGACCGTCGCCTCCGACGCCGAACCGCCGCCCGTGCCCCCGGCTCCGGAACTGTCCACACGACTGGGCGTGATCAACGTCGGCTGGGATGGACGAGGGGCGGGCGGTGAGGTGATGCCGCCCGACTTCCTGCACACCGAGGTCGAGATGCGCGACGGGCACACCTGGAGCGAGGAATGGGAGGTGGACGGCCCCCCGACCGACCCATGGGAGGTCGTCCACGGCGAGATGTGGGTACGGGACGGGACGCTGGGCTCCCCCTCCGACGCCTACGCTCTGATCCTCCGGGACCTGGGCGTTCTGGACCAGGAGTACACGGTGGAGGTCATCGCCCCGGAGGAGGGGCCGGAGAGATCGGTCCGTCTATGGGTGCGGTTCAACAGGGAACTGAACCGCGGTTACAGCAGTGAATACATTCCCGAGGTCGGCTCCGGTGCTCATATCCTCCGGATCCGGGTCGAGGGCTGGCGGCGCCGGATCTGGGTGGACGGGGTGCTCGCCGCGGACGGGAACCTCAATCCGTCGGGCCCTCATATCGCCACCCATATGGGGATCAGTGTCGACGGGGACGGTATCCGTATCGGTCGGGTCCACGGCCCCGAAGGGGGCGACTGGCGCCCGATCGGGTCGCTGGAGTCCGGTCCGGCCGAGCTCGTGGTTCCCGGTCAGCCCTACCACGAGCCCCGCTACTTCCGGCTGACCACGGTCGACCGCTCGGGCAACCGTTCGGAGCCGGGTGAGGAGGCCCGGATCGCCACCACGCCCCTGGTCGACACCGACCTGTACCCCGAGACCGTCAAGGCGGGGCACATCGCGGCCAACTCCATCACCGCCGACAAGATCGACGTGGGCGCGGTGGAGGCGGGCCACATCGCCGCCGGAGCGGTGACGGCGGGCACCGTCGCGGCCGGCGCCATCGACGGTCAGACCATCACCGGGGCGACGGTCCGCAGCGCCGCCTCGGGCCGCCGCTGGGTGGCCGACCGGAACGGGATCAGGTTGCTGGCGACCGACGGGACCACGGTGGTCGACATGTCGTCGGCTTCGGGCAACGCCTACTTCAACGGTCGGGTCCAGGCCGGTGCCGATAACGAGAACCACATCGTCATGGAGCGAGGGCTGCACAACGGCCGCCCGGCGGTCCGGTTCCACACCGGGAACTCCGCCTTCGATCTTCAGCCGAGAATTCAGGCGCTGGGGGTGAATTCCGAGGGGTATGCGGCCGGAGCGTTCGTGATCACCGGACGAGAGCAGGTCACCAACCAGTCGGGCCGTAGCGACCTGGTCCTCCGCTCCGCGAATGAGGGTGGATCGCTGCGCTACGTGCACGGGAATTACACCGGCATCGGAATGACCTTCGAACAGTGGAGTCTGGTGCTCCGTGGGCGTCTGAGCCGGGGGCAGCACTCCCGGGACATGTTCGTCTATGGGCTCACCAGTATGCGTACCGTCCTGGGGTCGCAGTGGACCCTGACCTATGGGCAGGCCGCGCACAACGGGGGCCGGTTGATGATGCTGACCGGTCACGGGGTCAACCAGATCATGAACGACGTCGCCGCGACCGTGCTCTCCCAGTGGCGGGGCACCGTCTACGCGAGAAGCCGAAATCTGCACGGTGAGACGACCCCACAACGGTTGCAATACCTGTCGGTGTGGGTCGAAGACGACGTGAGCGGAGTGTGAGGGGCGTGGACATGGAACCGATCGAGTACACCGAGGTGGAGTTCACGAACCTGGCGGGTGTGGGGCCTTGCTTCTCACTCTGGAGTGAGCCCGGGCCGGACGGCGAGGGGTGGATCCACGAACTCCCGCTCCAGGCGTTGGCGGACCGGATGGAGCTGTTCGGACTGACGGAACCGGAGGAGACGCTGGACGTCCTCACCGAGCTCGCGCGCGAACCCGAGGCCGCCGACGAGATCTACGAGAGTCTGCACGAGGCGTACGGAGAGGTGGTGCGCATGGAGGCGTACGCCCTGTACGCCGGAGGCGGCCTGAACCGACAGACGACCGGGGCGCAGACGGTCCTGGCCGTCGGCCTGGTCTCCGAGGACCGACGGCGACGGTTGGAGGACGTGCGCAGAGAGGCCTTGGACCGCCTCGGGCTGGGGGCCGGTGCCGTCCGGGCCGTGATCGTGGATAGGGAGCCCGAGGGGGAGCCGTTCGCCCTCCGTCCCTCACCCGAGGTGAGGGAGCGGATCTGTGAGATCGTGCGCCGGCACTCGAAGGAGATCGAGGACTACCGCATGATGACGGCGATGTCCTTCGTGGGCCCGTCCCTGGAGAACGGGGGACCGGAATCGGAGTGAGCGTACGTCGGCCGACCTGCGGTAAGTGAAGGGGGTGTGGGGCGCCGTTCGGGCGTCCCACACCCCCTCGTTCTCGTGTCCGGTCAGGCCGCGGTCGGTGAGTCCTCCTCGGCCGCGCGTTGACGGGGGTCCGGGAGGAAGCGGCCCAGGGCCCAGTGCAGGAGGAGGGCGCTGAACAGGCCCACCAGCCAGCCGTAGTCGGCCAGGGGCGCCAGGAACGGGATGATGCCGTCGGTGGGGAAGGGGCCCTGGCCCTCGGGGGAGTTCGACCCTCCCACGGCCAGGACGGTGCCGACCACGAACGCGACCAGCGCCCGCCAGTTCCAGCCGCCGGTGTACCAGTAGCGGCCGTCACGGCTGTAGAGCGAGGGCAGGTCCATGCGGGCGCGGCGCAGCAGCCAGTAGTCCGCGATCAGGATGCCTCCCACGGTGCCGAGCAGGCCGCCGACGGTGCCCAGCCAGGTGAAGATGTACATGTTCGGGTCGGCGATCAGCCGCCAGGGGAAGATCCCGACGCTGATCACGCAGGTGATCACCGCGCCGGTCCGGAAGCCGATCAGCTTCGGTCGCAGGTTGGCCAGGTCGTAGGCCGGCCCCACCAGGTTGGCGGCGATGTTGGTCGACACGGTGGCCAGCAGCAGGATGAAGATGGCGAACAGCAGGGCGAGACCGCTGGACATCTGGGCGACGATCTCCACCGGATCCCACAGCGGGGCCCCGTAGACGGCCTGGGTCCCCGCGGTGACCATGACCGCGAGCAGGGCGAAGGCCGCCATGGTCGTCGGCAGACCCAACGACTGGCCCACCACCTGGGCCCTCTGGGAGGAGGAGAAGCGGGTGAAGTCGCTGATGTTGAGGCTCAGCGTCGACCAGAAGCCGATGATCGCCATCAGCGAGGGGAAGAAGAGCTTCCAGAAGTCCGCGCCCCAGCCGAGGTCGGAGTTGACCGCCAGCAGCGGGCCGAGGCCACCGGCCTCACGGACCATCCACACCAGGAGCGCGACGCCGCCCACCAGCATCAGGGGCGCGGCCCACACCTGGACCCGGCGCACGCCCTCCATGCCCCACAGGATAATCGCCAGCTGGATCACCCAGAAGAGACCGAAGGAGAGCCACATCGTCCACGGCTGTCCACCGACCACCGTCGCGTCGCTCCACCGCTCGCCGAGCATGCGTCCGGCGAGGATGTGGACGCCCTGTCCGCCGACCCAGGTCTGGATGCCGTACCAGCCGCAGGCGACGGCCCCGCGGATGAGGGCGGGCAGGTTGGCCCCGCGCAGACCGAAGGAGGCGCGCGCGAACACGGGGAAGGGGATCCCGTACCTGGCTCCGGCGTGGCCGGTCAGGACCATGGGCACCAGCACGATCAGGTTGCCCAGGGCGATGGTCAGGATCGCCTGGCGCCAGTCCATGCCGACCGCGATGAGGCCGCTGGCCAGGGTCCAGGCGGGGATCTGGACGGACATGCTCACCCACAGGGCGGTGAAGCTGCCCACGCCCCAGGTGCGCTTGGATATCGGGACCGGCTGGAGGTCGTCGTTGACATAGGGACCCGCGGGCAGCGGAGCGCCCTCGGGGAGCGAGACCCGACCGTCGGGGTGGATGATCTGCCGGGCCGCCGTCGGCGTGGGCGCGGGTGGTGCTTCGGACACGGGTTACCTGTGTTTCGGTGGTGACGTCGGAGAGGGCACGGGTGCGGTGTCGGGCCCGTGCCGGAACGGCCTGTTCACAAGCTCGACATATCCGTCGAAAGGTGCAGGCCATCGGATATCTTCGCACGTCACCGGGGTGCGGACGACGGTGGGAGGCGGCACGCCGAGGGCCGGCCCCCGATCCGGGCGGAGGCCGGCCCTCGACGCGGCACGTCGACCGCGGTGTTCGAGCAGGTGGGCGGCGGGACGCGCGCCCCGCTCGGTGGGATCGCGACCCTCAGGACAGGGTCGGAACGATCTCCCGACCGTAGGCGTCGATCACCCCGTCGATGTCGTCGTGCATCGCGTAGATCGCGAACTGGTCCACGCCCGCCTCGCGCAGCCGCGCCAGTTTCTCCCGATGCTCCTCCACGGTCCCGATCAGGCAGAACCGGTCCACGATGGCGTCGGGGACGAAGGCCGTGTCGGGGTTGTCGACCCGGCCGTGGTGGCTGTAGTCGTAGCCCTCTCGGGCCTTGATGTAATCGGTCAGCTCCGGAGGCACGGCGCCCGAGTGGTCCCCATAGCGGGAGACCAGGTCGGCGACGTGGTTGCCGACCATGCCGCCGAACCAGCGGCACTGGTCCCGTGCATGGGCGCGCTGTTCGGCGGAACCGTCCGTGACGTAGGCGGGCGCCGCCACGCATATCCGCACCTCGTTCGGATCGCGCCCGGCCTCGACCGCGGCCGACCGTACGGCCGCGACCATCCACTCGGTCAGATACGGGTCGGCGAGCTGGAGGATGAACCCGTCCGCCCGACGCCCGGTCAACGCCAGGGCCTTGGGCCCGTAGGCCCCCGTCCACACCGGCAGGGAGCCGTCGCGCACCCAGGGGATGCGCATCGGCGAACCGTCGACGACGGCCTCCCGCCCCTCGGCGAGATCCTTGATCGCCGTCATCGCCTCGGACAGTCGGGCCAGGGTGGCGGGCGAACGTCCGGCCACCCGCATCGCCGAGTCGCCCCGGCCGATCCCGCAGATCGTCCGGTTCCCGTACATGTCGTTGAGAGTGGCGAACAGCGACGCCGTCACCTCCCAGGCCCGGGTCGACGGGTTGGTCACCATGGGGCCCACGACCAGGTTCCGGGTCCGCTCCAGGATCCGGCCGTAGACGACGAAGGGCTCCTGCCACAGCACCACGGAGTCGAAGGTCCAGCCGTGCGTGAACCCGTGGCCCTCGGCGCGCACCATCCTCTCCACCAACAGGTCCGCGGGCGGGTCGGTCTGGAGGACCAGTCCGATGTCCATGTGTCCTCCTCTAGATCAGATGGCCGCAGGTGTCCCTGCGCACGTAGGAACCGTGGCCCGGGCGGCCCAGGTAGGTACCCCGGTCCACGATCACGCGGCCCCGGGAGAGCACGGTCCGGGCCCGGCCGGTGACGTCGCGGCCCTCGTAGGCGGAGTAGTCCACGTTCATGTGGTGGGTCCGGGCGGAGATGGTCTGTTCGGCCCGCGGATCGTAGACGACCAGGTCGGCGTCGGCCCCCGGAGCCACGGTCCCCTTCCGCGGATACATCCCGAACATGCGGGCGGGCGTGGCGCAGGCCAGTTCGATCCACCTGCGCCGGCCGATCCGCCCTTCGACCACCGCCTGGTGCAGTAGGTCCATCCGGTGCTCCACCCCCGGCATGCCGTTCGGGATCCTGGAGAAGTCGCCCAGCCCCAGATCCTTCTGCCCGGTGAAACAGAACGGGCAGTGGTCGGTGGAGACCACGGAGAGGTCGTCGGTGCGCAGCGCCCTCCACAGGTGCTCCTGATGCTCCCGGGGACGCAATGGGGTCGAGCACACGTACTTGGCACCCTCGAACCCCGGCCCGGCCAGGTCGTCCGTGGACAGGAACAGGTACTGCGGGCAGGTCTCCCCGAACACGTTGAGACCCTTGTCCCTGGCCCTGGCGATCTCCTCCACCGCCTCGCCCGCCGACACGTGCACCACGTACAACGGCGCGCCCGCCACCCGGGCGAGCTGGATGGCGCGGTGGGTGGCCTCCGACTCCAACAGGGCCTTGCGGACCTCGCCGTGGTGACGCGGATCCGTCCTCCCCTCGGCCAGGGCCTGCTCGACCAGGACGTCGATCGCGATGCCGTTCTCGGCGTGCACCATGGTCAGGGCGCCGTTGGCGGCGCCGCGCTGCATCGCGCGCAGGATCCGACCGTCGTCGCTGTAGAACACACCCGGATAGGCCATGAACAGCTTGAACGAGGTGATGCCCTCCTCTACGAGGGTGTCCATCTCCTTGAGGGAGGAATCGTCGACGTCGGACAGGATCGCGTGGAAGGCGTAGTCGATCGCGCACTTCCCCTCGGCCTTGGCCGCCCACGCCTCCACCCCGGCCCGTACGGATCCACCCTGGCGCTGGACGGCGAAGTCGACGATCGTGGTGGTCCCGCCCCAGGCGGCGGCGCGGGTCCCGGTCTCGAAGGTGTCGGAGGAGTGGGTGCCGCCGAAGGGCATCTCCATGTGAGTGTGGCCGTCGACCCCGCCCGGGACGACGTAGTGGTCGGCGGCGTCGATGATCTCGGCGTCGCTCTCGGCCCAGGTGCGCGCGGTGTCGCTGCCGCGGAGGGCCAGGGCGGCGACCTTCTCGCCCTCGATGAGGACGTCGGCCTCCAGTTCCTCGGCCGCGGTGACGACCAGCCCGCCGGTGATGAGGGTGCGTGCCATGTTCCTACCCCTCCACCAGCGGCCCGTAGGCGTCGGGTCGACGGTCGCGGTAGAACGCCCACTGCCGTCGGACCTCGTCGATCATGGTCAGGTCGAGGTCACGCACGACCAGTTCGGCCTCGGTGTCGGAGGCGACGTCCCCGACGAAGCGTCCGCGCGGGTCCACGAAGTAGCTGGTGCCGTAGAAGTCGTTGTCGCCGTACTCCTCACGACCGACCCGGTTGATGGCCGCGACGTAGTAGGCGTTGGCGACCGCGGCCGCGGGCTGTTCGAGCCTCCACAGGTAGGAGGACAGACCCCGGTGGGTGGCCGACGGGTTGTAGACCAGTTGCGCTCCGGCCAGACCGAGCGCCCGCCAGCCCTCGGGGAAGTGGCGGTCGTAGCAGATGTAGACGCCGATCCGGCCGACCGCCGTGTCGAACACCGGCCAGCCGAGGTTGCCGGGGCGGAAGTAGTACTTCTCCCAGAACCCCTCGACCTGGGGGATGTGGTGCTTGCGGTACTTGCCGAGATAGCGGCCGTCGGCGTCGATGACGGCGGCGGTGTTGTAGTGGAGGCCCGGCTGTTCGATCTCGAAGACGGGGAGCACCATCACCATGTTCAGCTCCCGGGCCAGGGCCTGGAAGCGGGTGACGGTGGGGCCGTCGGGCACCGCCTCGGCCCAACGATGGTGTTCGGGGT
This sequence comes from Nocardiopsis alba DSM 43377, assembly GCF_000341225.1. Lineage (GTDB taxonomy): Bacteria > Actinomycetota > Actinomycetes > Streptosporangiales > Streptosporangiaceae > Nocardiopsis > Nocardiopsis alba. The sequence continues at coordinate 74,545 of NZ_ANAC01000027.1, read as the reverse complement.
CCTGGACCTGGCAGAAGTAGGGGGCGTTGAAGACCTCTTGGAAGCCGATGATCCCGGCCCCTCGCGCGGCGGCCTCCCGCGCGTATCTCTCGTGGACGTCCAGCATGGATTCGGTGTCCCCGGTCCACTCGGTCTGGACGAGTGCGGCCCGGACGGTGTGCGGCATGGTTCCCTCGCTCCTCGTTGAGCGCCGCCACGTCGCGGGGCCGCGAGGGACGCTCGCGCACCCGCGTACGGCCTGATCGCGTCGGTGTGCGATCGGGACGGCACGGTAGGGACCGCACACTAAACAAGCCCGTGGGGCGGGTCAACGTTCGACATTCCCCGCCCGGGGGAGTGAACGGGCCGCTCGATGGGGCCTGCGTTCACGAGGGTGCCTCGTGTGCCTGAGGGGGTGCCGGGCTTCGGGGGAAGGGACAGGTTTCGAGGGATCGGGGGCCGAGGTTTTCGTGCGACCGCACAGTGCGGGATCCCGCTCGGGAAGAGACAGAGGGACGTCCCTCACCCGGATACGACGGCGGCGGGCGTCCGGATCACCGGGCGCCCGCCGCTTCGACCGTGCCGTGCCCATCGGACCCGACGACGGGACCGGATCAGCCGGTCATGTCGACCTCGACCTCGTTGCCGCCGTAGGTCTCGCCGCTCAGGCCCATGGTGGAGATCTCCGAGGGGTCGTCCACGTCGAACACGATGGAGACCTCGACGGGCTCGCCCACCTCCAGGTCGACGCTCATGGGCTCACCGTCGTAGGAGCCGGTGGCCTCGTAGTGCTCCTCGATGGCCTCACCGGAGTAGGTGTACAGGTGCTGCTCGTCACGCCAGAAGAAGAAGGCGAGGGAGTCCAGCGACTCCACCTCGAGGGTCACGACGACGAACTGGCCGGACGGGGTGATACCGGCGACGTCGGTGACACCCGTCTCGATGTCGGTGACGGTGTAACGGATGTCCTCGTGTTCGACGGGCTCGTTGAAACCGGGGAGGTCGGGGTTGGACCGCTCCGCGTTGCCCAGGCCGGTGCTGGTGTCGCCCGCGGCCGAGCTGCCGCCGCCCCCGCTGTTCCCACCGCCGTCACTGGTGCCGCCGGTATCGCCGCCGCCACCGTCGCCCTCGTTCCTGTCGGTGTTGCCGAAGACGAAGACGAGGAGGACGACCAGCACCACACCGATCACGAAGAGGCCGCCACAGCCCAGGCCGACCCACAGCCACGGCGAGGTCTTCTTCTTGCCGGGAGGAGGAGGGCCGTAGGGGCCTCCGGGCGGAGGGCCACCGTAGGGGTCGCCGGGCGGCATCCCTCCATAGGGGTCTCCGGGAGGTCCACCGGGCGGCATCCCTCCGGGCGGAGGTCCACCGGGCGGCATTCCCCCGGGCGGAGGACCGCCGGGCGGCATGCCTCCGTAAGGCCCACCGGGCGGAGGACCCATGGGGGGCTGACCGCCGTGCGGGGTCATGCCGCCGGGAGGCGGTCCCTGGTGGGGTCCGTTGTAGGGAGGCTGACTCATGGAGGTGCCTGGCTTTCTTCCAAGGTTGCTGTCGAACGGAGGGGGACTCGTGTCGGAGGACCTCCAGAACGTGAGGTCGTACGCCACTGTTGAGACGCGACCCGAGCCGGATCGGTTCCGAGAGGAACGACTGCCTACTGTGGGTGCATGGCACGACTTCTCATCGTTCACCACACGGTCTCGCCCGCGACCGCCGAACTTCTGGACGCGGTCCTGGACGGTGCCCGAAACGACGATATCGAAGGGGTGCGAACGCAGGTGAAGGCCGCTCTGGCCGCCACCCCCACCGACCTGCTGGAGGCGGACGCGGTGGTGCTCGGAACGCCCGCGAACATCGGCTACATGTCCGGAGCCCTCAAACACTTCTTCGACACGGTGTACTACACGGTCCAGGTCGACCATCGAGGGATGCCCTACACACTCTACGTCCACGGTGACAACGACACCTCGGGCGCGGTGCGTTCGGTGGAGACCATCGCCGAGGGGATGGGCTGGGAACGGCATCGGCCCCCGGTGACCGTCGTCGGTCGCCCCGGGGCGGAGGCACGGGAGGCCTGTTGGGAACTGGGCGCGGTCACCGCCCTGGCCGCGGTGGAGCACGCCGAACGTCGAGAGAGGTGAGGTCGTACGGGACGGCGGGCGCTCGAACGCGCGGAACAGGACGTCCGTGCGCGAGGGGTTCGAAAGCCTCCCTTTCCAGTGCGGATCGGCAAGACTGTGTCAAGGGTTGCCAAGCGGGACGAGGAGGGCGGCGTGGCGTCGGGCCGTCCTCGGCGGGGGACCGCAGGATGGTCCTGGAGCGAGAGGGAGCCCTCCCGAGACGGCCCGGCCCCCTTCCGCGGCCGTCACCCCTCCCCGGAACACCGCGTGGCCGCCCACCGGCCCGAGATCGTCAGGTCGCGCGGTGCCTCATCACGATCGGCGCCCGTACCTCCTCGGTACGGGCGCCGATCCGTCGTTCGGGGGATCGAGGTCAGTAGCCCCGCCAGGCCTGCCGGTCCTGGTGGTAGCCGATGACCCGGGGGTGCATCAGAGTGGACTCCTCCACGTCGCTCTCACGGCGGTCGGCCGGGAACACCTGAGAGGCCGCCAGTAGCGGCTCGTCCAGGAAGCGCAGGTCGGGGACGTCCTCCGCCAGACGAAGTTCGGGGGCCTGCCCGAGGGTGCTCAGATAGAAGCCCCAGTTGCCGAAGGTGGGGACGTCCACGTTGTAGGGGGTGCTCCCGAACCCGGCCTCCTCCAAGGAGCGCTCCACGCTCCAGTAGGCGTCGGGGGCGAAGAACGGCGATCCGGCCTGGACGACCAAGCGGCTGTCGCCCTCCATCGCCTGCGCGATGAGGGAGTAGAACTCCACCGTGTACAGCTTCGAGGTGCCCACGTCGGTGCCGTCGGGCAGGTCGGCGATGACCACGTCGTAACGGTCGGTGTTGTCGCGCAGCCATTGGAAGGCGTCGGTGTTGATCACCTCCACGCGCGGATCCTCGAAGGAGTCGTCGTTCAGCTCGCGGATCACCGGATCGGTGCTCGCCAGCTCGATCACGGCCGGGTCCAGGTCGACCAGGGTCGCCTTCTCGACGTCCTCGTAACGCAGGATCTCGCGCAGGGCCAGTCCGTCACCGCCGCCCAACACGAGCACGTTCTCGTGCGCGCCCGCCATCGCCGGGTGGATGAGCGACTCGTGGTACCGGTACTCGTCCAGCGTGGAGAACTGTAGGTCGCCGTTGAGGAACATGCGCGTATCCACACCGTCCAACGACTGGGTGACCACGATCTCCTGGTACTCGCTCCGATCCGCGTAGACGATCGGGTCCCGGTACATGGCCTGTCGGGCGTCCACTTCGAAGCGTTCGGCGTAGTAGTACGCCAGGCTCAGGACCGTCACGATGGCGACGAGCCCCAGGGCCAGCCCCACGTAGGCGACCCGGGTGAGCTCGGAACGGAAGAGCCACAACACGATCGCCACACCGACCACCGCGTTCAGCACACCCACCATGAGGGCGCCCTTGGGCAGCCCCAACAGCGGGAGCAACAGGAACGGGAAGGCCAGACCACCGATGAGTCCGCCCACATAGTCGGCGGCGAACAGGTCCGCCACCGCCTCGGAGGCCTCCTGTTTGCGGATGCGCTGGATCAGGGTCATCAGCAGCGGGATCTCGATACCGATCAGCGTGCCGATGATGAACGCCAACAACACCAGCGTGGGCTGGTAGGCCGACGCGGACAACCAGGCGAAGGACCCGTACAACAGGAGGATCGACAGGCCGCCGACCAGCGAGAGCAGCCCCTCGACCACCGCGAACGACAATGCCGGGCGACTCTGGTAGCGCTTGGACAACAGCGAACCCACACCCATGGCGAACACCATCACCGACAGCACCACGGAGGCCTGGGTGATGGTGTCGCCGAGCAGGTAACTGCCGATGGCGACGAGCGCCAACTCGTACACCAGTCCGCAGGCGGCACAGATGAACACCGCGAGCAGTACGAAGAACCGGGCCGCGCGCGGCGGCACCGGAAGTCTCGTTCTCGCTGGGGCCGGGGTCTCGGTCACGGTACTGCTTTCTCGAGAAGGGGCACGGGTACGGGGGCCGAGGTTCCTGTCATGACCTCGACCCCCGAGCGTCGATCAGGGCCCTGCCGTGGACGTTCTTCGAGGGGCACCGGTGGTGGGCGTCGGGAGGGCGCGGTGCCGTGGGCGCCCGTCGTGAACGGGTGACGGGTGTGCGGAGCGCGGGATCGGAGCGAACACGGATCAGGAGATGGCGGCGGCCACCACCAGGGCGATGGAGACGTGCGCGGTCGCGTTGACCCACGTCGCCGGGTGCCACTCGGCGGAGGAGATGATGTGGCTCACCTTGGCCGGCGTGAGCAGGTCGATCAGGAGGAAGGACAGCGCCATCACGACCAGGCCGATGAGCCCGAAGACGGCCGCCGAGATCAGCCCCGGCACCAGTCCGAGCTCGGAGTAGCTGGACAGGATCGCCGAGACGACCACGATCGCCGATCCGAAGGTGTTGGCGGAGACCAGCAGGATGGCGTTCCTGTTCCGGTCCTCCCAGATCAACGTGTGGAGTTTGCCGGGCGTCAGCAGGTCGGTGATCAGGTAGCCGAGCAGCATGATGATCGTGCCGACCACGCCGTAACCCAGGGCGTAGAGGGAACTGGTGAGAATCTCGTCCATGGCCTTGTCCGTGTCGGGGGTGCAGGCGTCGGGGGGACGCGCAGGTCCCCCCGACACGGAAGACTACTGGCCTGATCTCGGGTTATTTACCGAAGCCGGAGCCGCCACCGCGGGTGTCGCTGCCGCTTCCTCCGCTGTTGGAGTTGTTGCCGCCCCCGCCTCCGCCGCCGAAGAAGAAGAAACCTCCTCCTCCGCCGCCACTGCTTCCACTACCGCTGCGCCCGTTGCAGTCATCGGTCGGCGAGGCGCTCGGGCTCGGACTGTTGCGCAGGTCGGACGTGGTGTTCTGGCCGCTCGCTCCGGTGGTGCCGGTCGCGCTGGTCGTGGCCCTGTCACTGGGCCGTTCGCTCGGCTGACAGTCGGCGCTGTTGCCGCCCCCGCCGGAACAGGCGGAGAGCATGATCAGCAGGGCCGCGGCCCCGCCGACCGCGGCGAACTTCTGTCTCGGGGTGCGGGCCCCGTGGATCCGGGTCTTGGCCATGTCGGCCTCCTTCAGGGGGTCAGGGTCGTGGTCGTCGTCACCAGTTCGCCGCTCTGCGGATAGGCGTGCCAGGTACGCCAGCGCAGGGACGCCCCGCTGCCGGTGGTCAGGTGCAGCGCGGTGATCGCGAGGGGATCACCGGGGAAGGCGACGAGGAGCCCACCGGGGGAGTCGGCGGTCCCGGCATGGACCTCCTCCACCCGATGGGCCAGTTCCGCGCGAGACAGAGACTCGACGACCGAGGCGAAGCGATAGTCGCCCACCCCAGGCAGGGGGTGCTCGGCGTTGTCGGGCAGCCGGCCGGGGAACCCCGGCAGACAGGCGACGGTCTCCACCAGAGTCCCCTCGTCCGACCCGAGGAGGACCTGGTGCGAGGCCCCGAGCACCCGGAGTTCGACCCTGGACCCCGCCACCTCGACGACGCGGGTGGCCAGGGGGTCGATCAACGGATGCTCCAGGGACCAGATCAGGTCATCGGCCTTGGTGTCGATGAAGGGAGCGCTGATGCTCGCGCGCATGGGAGATCAGCTCCCGGGGAAGATCGTGAAGGTTCCGGCCGCGATCTTGGTCCCGGTGCTGACCTCCCAGTTGCCGTGGTCGAAGCGCTCGAAGGAGAGCAGCTTCCCGTCGTCGGACTCGTAGTCCGCGTAGTCCATGCCGCCCTGGGCCTTGAGACCGGTGGTGCCCTCGGAGCGGTAGGAGCCGGAACCCTTCTCCTCCAGCTTGTAGGTGACACCTTCGAGCTCGATGCTCTTGCCCTGGGGGACCATGGTCAGGTCGGGGCGTCCCGTCCACAGGGCCAGCTCGATGTCGGGGTCCTCCTCGACCGAGATCCAGCGCTTGCCGCCCTCGACCTCCAGGAAGTGCTCGGACCAGACATAGCCGCCCTCGGACAGACGCAGGGTGCCCCGGACCCAGGTGCGTTCGGTACCCCAGTCGATCATGTCGCCCGCCTTGAGAGCTCTCGGGTCACCGGCGGTGTCGGTGGTGGAGGAGGCGGCGAAGGGGTCCTGCGGCGGCGGGGGAGGGGTGTCCTGCTTCTGTGAGCGCGAGCGCTGCGTGTAGATCAGGACTCCGATCACGATTCCGACGATGAGAATCAGTAGGAGTAGGAGTTCGATCACCAGAGTTCCTCGTTTCGCGGAGAAGCACGTTTTTTGTTCCCGGGGCGGGTGACCCTACTGCCCGCTTTGACGCGAAGACAGGGGTTCTGGTTCCAGAAGAGGCCGGAACAGGCCAGGAGATGAACCCGAGGGGGAACTTTTCGTGTGGCCCATCGGTTGTTTATCGGTTCATTCTGTCAATATCGACGGTTTCGTCGGACCTCCGACCCCCCGTTCCCCCCTGAAAGGAGGGAGGCGGGAACGCGGACGGGGCCCGCGCGGCGAGCGCGGACCCCGAGACGAAGGGCCGTCGTGAGCGGATAAGCCCAGGTCAGGCCTGAGGATCGCCGGTCTCCAGAGGAAGCTCCTCGTCCCCGCCCCAACGACTCCACGATCCCGGATAGAGACGGACGTCGGTGAACCCGGCGTGTTCCAAGGCCAGAAGGTCGTGACAGGCCGTGACGCCGGAGCCGCAGTAGGCGACCACGGTGCGCGCGGAGTCGGCGCCCAGGGAGACGAAACGTTCACGCAGGGTCTCGGGGGAGGCCAACAGGCCCTCGGCGTCGAGATTGGCGGGCCACTCGGCGCTACGGGCCCCGGGGATGTGTCCGGCCCGGGCGTCCACGGGGGCCGGTTCGGCGCCGGTGAAACGACCGTACACCCGGGCGTCCAACAACAGACGTTCCGAGGAGCCGAGGTCCTCGCGCAGGGTCTCGGTGTCGACGAGACGGTCGGCGGGCCAGGGGACGGTGGAACGGTGGACGGGATCCACGGAGACGTCCCCCTCCTCCCATTCCCCGGTCCAGGTCTGGAGGCCGCCGTCGAGGAAGGCGGCGGGCGTGCCCAGGGTGCGCAGCATCCACACCAGACGGGCGGCCACGGAGCCACCGGCGTCGTCGTAGACCACCACGGAGGAGTCGTCGCCGATCCCCAGGCGCCCCAGGGTTCGGGCGAAGTCGGCCGGATCGGGCAGGGGGTGCCGTCCCTCCTCAGGAGAGGCGGGCGCGGCGAGATCGGTGTCCACGTCGATGTACACGGCTCCGGGGATGTGCCCCGCGAGATAGGCCTCCCGGCCCGAACGGCCGTCGAGGTACCAGCGGGAATCGACGAGGACGACCTCGTCACGGTGCTCGCGGAGCCGGTCGGCCGAAACGGCCACGGGCAGGGTCAGCGTCTGATCGGACATGGCCGACAGCTTAGTGAGGAGGGCGCGCTACGTGGTCGAGAACGAACCCTGGTCCCGGTCGGCCCGATGCACCTTGAGGATCCACCACAGCCCCAGGACCGGCAGCACCAACGGGATGAACATGTAGCCGCTTCCGAAGTGCGACCAGACCGTGTCCTCGGGGAAGACGCCGCTGGTGAGCTCGCTCAGGGCGCCCACCACGAGGACGCCCGCCATCTCCACGGAGACCGACACCAGTGCCACCCGACGCGAGGTACGGCCCGCGCGCGCCAGGCCGATCGCGGCGATCAGGTACACGATCCCGGCGAACACGGACAGCCCGTACGCCAGCGGGGCCTCTTCGAAACGGGTGGCCAGCTGGTAGCTCCCACGCGCCGTCGCGGCCAGGGCGAACACCGCGTAGACGGCGACCAACAGCCGCCCCGGGCCGGTGCGCAGGGTGCGGTCGGGGCGTTCGGTGACGTCTGCGTCAGACAACGGGACTCCACAGCTGCTCGATCCGGACCAGGAGGACGGGAAGGATGAAGCAGGTGAAGGCGATGACCGCGGGCCCCCACTTGCTGCGCTCCATGAACCCCCACACGGCACAGGCCGGAGGCAGGAGGGCGATGGTCGCCAGATAGGACACGACCATGACCATCTCGTCGGGTCGGTCCCCGCCGATCATGGCCGCGATCAGCACGCCGACCTGGGTCAGGACCAGGAGCCACAGGACCCCCATGCCGACCAGATGGGGGACCAGCATCGGCTGGTCGCGGAAGGTCGAGACGAGGCACCACACGGCCATCGCCAACGACACCATCTGAATGGTCATGGTCAGCCAGTCGACCACGCCGCCTCCGCTCGGGTCCTTCGTGGCGTCCGCCCATGTCGGCGGAGCCCGCACAAACTACGACAGACTGTAGTACAGCTCGACCAGTGCTCTGGAACGCCTCGGAAGGCCGATCTGACCTGCTGTTACGTAGAGAACACGGGCGGAGACCCGGAGGGGGTATCGAGCGCGAAGCGCTCCCGGTCGGAGGCCCCGGCGGCACGTTCGCGCCGCCGGAGCCCTCGACCCGGGGTCCGGCCTACACGTCGCCGACGAAGTAGACGGTCGGACGCATCCAGTCGGTCTCCGTCTCGTCGCCGACGCTCACCTCGACCTGGAGGTAGCTTTCCTCGGACGGAAGCTCACATCCGAAGTCGGCGGTCGCGCTCCGGTCCGCCATGACCGTGCCGGTGAACCCGTCGCCCAGCCCCTGATCGGTGTCGTGGATCGTCTCGCCGGTCCGGCCCTCCTCGCCGTACTGGCACTGGAGGTAGAACATCGTCAGATCGACGGCGCCGCCGGTGCCGTTCTGGATCTGGATGGTGAACCTCGCGTGCTCCATGTTCTCGGGGTAGGCCCATTCGCCACTGACACCCCGCTCGACGCCGGAGAGCTCGATGACCAGACCGTCGTCGAATTCGTAGGTCCCGCCGAGGTCCACCTCCACCTCGGAGGGCGAGTCCTCCGCCTCGTCGGCGGGCTCCGCCTCCGTGTCGGCCTCGGCGATGTTCGCGGTACGGTCCTCGGCCGGAGTCCCACCGGTACCGCACGCGGACGCGGCGAGAAGAGCCAGGAGGGCGGTGCTGGGAAGGGCGAGTCTCTGCATGGTGTTGCTCCGTCTCTCGTTCTCAGGGGGCGGCGGAGCGGGTGCCGCGGGGGGATGCCGACTGATGAGCGGGTCGAGCGGCTGTGCGCAGAGCGTAGCCCGTGGCGGAGGGCCGGAAGGGCGGTTTACCGGCCTCATGGCCACTCCTGGACACGAAAGGGCCCCGGCGGCACGCGCTCGCCGGGGCCCGGGGGAAGGATCAATCGACCTCGACCCTGACGGGCTCACGGGTCCCGAAGAACCCGCCCAACTCCACCTCGACGATGTCGACGTCGGCGCCGCTCACCGAGATCTGCCCCTCGACGCTCCCGCCCGGAGGCAGGGAACCGACACTGAAGTGGTCGATGTCGGCGAAGAGGGCCTCGCCCCAATCGTTCGCGGAGGTGCCGTCGGCGAGGATCGCCTGGAAGTAGATCGGGTTGATGTCGATGCTCTCGTCGCCGTTGTTCTCCACGGTGACGTCGACGACGGTGAACACCGCGTCGTCGATGGAGTTCTCGACGTTGCCCGCGAGCGAGGCGGTCATGACGATGTCGTCCTCCTCGGAGGCCGCCTCCGTCTCCTCGGTCACGGGGTCGGTCTCCTCGGGCTCTTCGGGCTCCGGGGCGGCCGAGGACGTCTCGGGCCGTGGCGAGGAAGAGTCCTCGGTCACCAGAGTGGCCACGAGGCCTCCGACCAGCAAGAGGACCAGCAGAACGACCGCGGCGGCGCAACCGATGCCGACCTTCGCCCCGGTGGACATGCCGGCCTTCGGGGGAGGCGGCTGCTGCCCGTAGGGCGGAGAGGTGCCGTACGGCCCCTGACCATAGGGGTCGGGCCCCTGGCCATAGGGCGGTTGAGAACCGTGGGGCGGCTGTCCACCGTAGGGGGGTTCGTGGCCGTGTGGGCCCTGGGGGTCGCCGGGGTGGGCCATGGTGCTGTCCGTCTCTCGGTAGCGGGGGAGGGGGAGGCCGAGGAACCGACTCACACGACCGATGACAGAGCGTATCCGGTGACCTGAGGGTTTTGTGTGCTTCATGCCCGCTATGGCCGGTCCCGGACATGGGGAAGGCCCCGGGCGAAGGGGTGGATCGTCCGGGGCCTCGACGTTCGGTTCAACGGGGCCAGTAGAAGACGTCGGTGGTGGCCGAGGTGACCTGGGCGTCCGATTCGCCGAACTGGGCGATCCGGAAGCGCACGCGCCGTCCCTTGGCCAGGTTCCCCTTCCAGGAGTAGGTGAAGTGGGCCATGCCGCCCTGGTGGACGGGGCTGTTCTGCGGACGGTTGCGGGCGATCTTCCAGCCGCCGTCACCGTCGGGCTCGTACTCGGTCGCGCGGATCTGCACCTCGGCCCCGGGGGTGACCCCTTCGAGGACCACTCCGACGGACACGTCGTAGTAGGCGCCCTCCTTCTCCTCGACGCCCACCACGGCGTAGAACTCGCCGGTCTCGCCGTCGTGCCGGCTGTCGAAGGCCAGGCTCGCCCACTTGCCCGGCTCCAGGGTCTGGGACCCGCTCTTCTCGAAGCGGCGGTGCTGCGGCATGTCGTCGTCTCCTTCGGAGTCGTCGGGGGCTTTGGCGAAGGTGCCGTCCTGGACCATCCGGTAGGCCTTGTCGCCGGGGCAGGAGGTGGAGATGAAGTCGCGGTGCCCCAGCACGGTGCCCGCGATGGAGGTGTCGGGCTCCATCAGCCACTCGCGCAGCACACGGACCGCGTTGATCTGCTCGGGGGTGATGGGGTCGCTCGGTCCGGTGGCCAGCGTGCAGGAGTAGTGACTGGAGTTCCCGCCGGGCTGGGCGGCCTGAGTGCGGTACAGCCCGCGCCCCTCGATCACGTACCCGTGCGGACACGCCATGAACGAGTTCCCGGTGAAGTAGACCGTCCCCTCGCGTCGGGCCAGCCAGGTCCCGTCCGGGGTGGTCGGACACCAGATCCGCCCCTCATAGGTCTCCCTGCCGATGGTGAGGGCGTCGGGTGCGAGGGCCGTGTGGTCGGGATCGGTCAGGGTCAGACGGTAGCCGGAAGAGGTCCGGCGCACCACGCTCGCACGGCCGATCAGTACCGCTGACAGCCGGAAGGCCTCCGCGGACGCCAGGGAGGGCAGGGTCGCCGTGCCGGGGCCGTCGGGGGAGACGTCACACGCGGTCCGCAGAAACAGGGCGTGTTGTGATGCGGTGAGGGAGGAGACGAAGGCGAAGGTGGGGACCCCTCCTGGGGCCTGTTCGGAGAACTCCCACCGCTCCTCCGTTCGGTGTTCCGGGGCCTCGGGAAGCCCGGAGCAGGAACGAGCGACCGATTCGACGAGGTCGTCGTCCCACTTGGGCTCGGTGGGCAGTGCGGAACAGGGAGAGGCGAGGAGGAGCCGATCTCTCCCGTTCAAGGTGCCACTGGTGGCCCAGGCCCGCTCGGCCCCGGCCCCCTCCGCGTGGCGTTCGACGGGCCAGCGGTGTTGGGCGGTGGTCAGGGAGGAGTGATCCCTGCCCTCCATCCGGATCAGTTCCCGTGGCATGGCGGGGAAGACGTTCACCGCTTGGAGCGGCTGCCATCGGGACATGCCCGTCTCATGGTCGAGGGTGAGGACGAGGTCGCCCTCGCGGATGTCGTGGAAGGTCTTCCACCCGTCCTCGGTGAGGATCTCGGTGCTCTCATCGACGCAGTAGCCGATGTCGGCCCAGCCGCGGGAGGGGCCGGTGTGGAAGTTGCGGGTGTTGCGCCAGTAGGTCAGGCAGGCGGAGTGGTCCTTACCGGCCAGTCCCTGGTCGGTGCTGTCGTAGTGGATGACGAGACCGGAGCGGGGGTCGGCTCGGGAGGCCGGGGAGGAACCCCACCCCAGATCGGACCTGGACACGTATTTCTTCGGTCGAGGCATACCTCCATTGTTCCCAACCGCGCCTTCTCTACGTAGTGATTCCATAACAATGGGCGATATGTCTTTAAGGTCGTTTCTTAGTTATGGGTCGAAGGTCCTATTCGGATGAACGGTGCGACCGGACTCCCGGCTCCGGCGGCACCATCGGTGTGGCGATGCGGGCGCGTCGCGAATCGGATGGGCGACGATGGAACGTCAGACCCCGCCACTCGGAGGAGACCGTGCTCTCAGCCCATCACGTCGACGTCGTCCGGGAAGCCGAACGGACCCTCATGGCCCGTCTGCCCGAAGGCGCGCTCATGCGCCGCGCCGCCACGGGACTCGCGTTCCACTGCTCTCGCGCGCTTCCCCGTGTGTACGGCTCTCGGATCACTCTGCTGGTGGGGAGCGGGGACAACGGCGGGGACGCCCTGTACGCGGGGGCGGACCTGGCGGCCAGGGGCGCCTGTGTGCGGGTGGTGTCCGCGGGTTCTCGGATCCACGGGGGTGGTCGTGACGCCCTGCTGGCCGCGGGCGGTCGGATGCTGAAGGAGAACGCGGCCTCGTCGGAGGAGGTGCGTTCGGCCCTGTCGGGCGCCGACCTGATCGTCGACGGGCTGGTCGGTATCGGAGGTCATGGTGGCCTGCGTGAACCCCATGCCTCTCTCGCGGCCCTGGCGGAGGCCTCGCCGGCGTTCGTGATCGCGGTCGATCTGCCCAGCGGGGTGGACGCCGATACGGGAGAGGTGGAGGGCGCCGCCGTCCGGGCGGACGCCACCGTCACCTTCGGCACGTACAAGCCCGGCCTGTTCGTCGACCCGGGGGCCGAGCGGGCGGGACGTGTCCACTTCGTCGACATCGGGCTCGCTCCGGAGCTTCCCGAGGCGGCTCTGCTCCGTCCACAGGCTGTGGACATCGCCCGAATGCTGCCGTCCCCATCGGTCGAGGACGACAAGTACCGCCGAGGCGTGCTCGCCGTCCGCGCCGGCTCCGACCGCTATCCGGGCGCGGCGGTCCTGTGCGTGGGCGGCGCCCTGCGCACCGGGGTGGGGATGGTCCGCTTCGGGGCGGGGGAGAACGCGCTGGCCCGGGTGATCGCCCGTTGGCCCGAGACGGTCGGCCTGCCCCTGGACCCGCTGGACCACACGGATCTGGGGCCGGGGCGGGTGGCGGCGGTCGTGGTCGGGCCGGGGAGGGGGACGCGCCCCTCCGACGCCGACGAGCTCCGGGCCCTTTTGGAGAGCGACCGTCCGGTACTGCTCGACGCGGACGCGCTCAACCTGTTGGCGAACGACGGGCGTCTCACCGCACTGGTGCGGGAGCGCGAGGCGGATACGCTGCTCACCCCGCACGCGGGAGAGCTGTCCCGGCTGTTGTCGGACGTCGATCGTTCCGCGATCGAGGCGCGCCGTCTGGAGCACGCGGTCGAGGCGGCGTCCCTGTACCGGGCGACCGTGCTGCTGAAGGGGTCGACGACGGTGATCGCCCACCCGGGCGCCCCGTCGTTCGTCTCCCCGACGGGGACGCCGTTGTTGGCGACGGCCGGTTCGGGCGACGTGCTCTCGGGTGCGGCGGGGGCGCTCCTGGCCTCCGGACTGTCGGCCCGCGAGGCGGCCCTGTGCGCGGCCTACGTGCACGGACGCGCGGCGACGCTGGCGCACGACGGTGGGCCGATCAGTGCTTCGGATCTGTTGGAGGGGATCCCTCTCGCGCTCCGGGAGGTGCGTGCCGCCGGACGGCGTTCGCGACGGGGGTGAACGCCGTCGTCCGGATCGCTCCCTAGAGCCCGAGCCTCGCGGCGGCGTCCAGACCGCGTTGGACGATGTCGGTGATGAAGTAGTCGTCGGGCTCGCGGGCCTCGCGCAGGAGGGGGACACGGGAGTCGTCGACCCACATGAACTCGGTGTGCTTGCCCGCCTCCAGGGTCGGTCGTTCCAGGTCCCCCTCGACCCGGACCAGGTAGTCGACCTCGCGTCGGGTGACGCCGTCGCCCGGGTCCCAGTCGATCCGGTACAGCTCTTGGAGCACCTCGGTCAGGTGCCAGCCGGTCTCCTCGGTGATCTCCCGGGTGAGGGCTTCGAGCATGCTCTCCCCCTCTTCGACGTGGCCGCCGACGATGTCCCAGCAGTGGGGGAAGATCTTGCGGGTCCCCGAGCGGCGTTGGGCGAAGGCCCGCCCTCGCCCGTCGATGATCACGGCGGCGACCACCCGGCGTTCGCCGTCGTCGGTGGAGGGGAACTCGATCCCCTCGGCGACGTGCACGTTCATTCGTTCTCCTTCTCCTTGGTCCTGCCGCCGCGTCGGGGCAGGCGCATCGTCAGCAGGCGGGCTCGGGGCGCCAGTCTTCCGGCCAGGTCGAAGACGGCCTCGGTCCGGGAGGCGTCCTCATCGAGGACGGAGAACAGGTTGACCCCCAGGTAGAAGGTGAGCGCGCCGTAGGCGACCTCTCGGGCCGGCAGGAGGCCGCCGAGGGGGGATCCGCCCACCACACGCTCCCACTCGTCGGCGATGAAGTCGATCCAGGGTTCCGATCGCCGTCGGATCTCCTCGCGGAGTTCGGGCTTGGTGACGGCGGCGGCCACGAGCTCGGAGAACTCGGTGATGTATCCGCGTTCCAGGTCGGTCCGGTAGATGCGGGTGGCGACCTCCACGAGTTCTTCGAGGGTGCGCGCTCGGGAGGCTTCCTCCCGGTACATAGTCATCCGTTCGGCGCTGGAGCGGTCCAGGGCGGCCAGGAGCAGCTGGTCGACCCCGCCGAAGTGATAGAAGACCAGCGCCGAGTTGGCCTCCGCCCGGGTGGCGATGGCCCGTGCCGAGGCTCCGGCGTACCCCTCTTCTCTCAGGACCTCGCCCGCCGCCGTGAGCAGGCGTTCCCTGGTCTCCGCGCTGTTCTTGCGTCCGCCACCGCCGCCTCTGGCCATGACCCTCCCCTTCACTCGACCTTCATCATACGGTTTAATCAAGTGATTAAATCGGTTGATTCAATCAGTCGGTCAAGTGTGAGGAGCCCTCATGGCGCACGTTCCCGACCCCCTTCCCGAGCACCCCGCCCCCGATCCCGAGACGGGCCGCGGAGCCTCGAAGGCCCGTTGGACCCTGTGCGGACTGTTGGTCCTGGTCGCCTTCCCCGCCCTGCTGTTCCTGCGGATCGCCGGATACGGAGGGCTGGACCAGACCGCGCTGTTCTACGTCGGGCTGCCCGTCGTCATCGCGCTGTCCGTGGTGCTGCTCGCCCGCCCCAAGAGCGCCGTCGGGGTGGCGGTGGCCGTCACCACCGTCCTCCTCCTGCTCTCAGGTCCGCTCCTCGGCGAAGGCCTGGTCTGCCTGGTCATCTCGGCGCCGCTGATCTACGGGGTGGTCGCGCTGGTGACCTGGATGTGCGTCTCCCTGTCCGGTCGGGATCCGTACGGCCCGCACTCCTTCATCGCCGTGCCGGTCCTGTTCGTGCTCACCCTGGAAGGGGTCGGAGGTCTCTCTCTGCTGCCCCGGGAGAACGTCGGGGCGGGGGAGGTCCTGGTCGAGGCGGCGCCGGAGCGGGTCGCCGCCGCGTTGGCGGCTCCGCCCGAGTACGAGCGGCCCGAGGCCGCGTTCCTGCGGGTCGTCCCCTTCCCGGAGCCGGTCGAGGCGGTCGGAGAGGGACTGGCCGTGGGGGACACCCGCCTCGTCCACTTCACCCCGCGCCGCTCCCTGGCCATCGGCGCCGAACCGACCCCGCGCTCCCTGGAACTGGAGATCGTGGAGAGCGAGGTGGCGACCGACGGTGGTCGTGTGGTCTTCGACGTCGTCGACGACACCGTCCTCGCCCGATGGATGGACCTGCGCCGGGCCACCGCGACCTGGACGCGCGAGGGCGACCGGACCCGGCTCGCCTGGGAGTTCGACTACGTCCGCACCTACGACCCGTCCTGGTACTTCGGCCCGGTGCAGGGGTACACGACCGACCTGGCCGCCGCCTACCTCGCCGAGACCTTCGCCACCGAGGCGGAACGATCCACCGGCGCCGAGGGGGTGGGTCGGCCGTGATCGCCGTCCCGTCCCCCGAGGTCCCCGCCCTGATCGTCCGGGGTCTGGGGCTGTTCCTGCCGGTGGCCGCGGTGGCGGCGCTGTGCCTGTGGCGGGCTCCGGGGCGGCGTGAGATCGCGTCGATGATCGTGGCCTCCGGATGGGCACTGTGCACACTCGTCCCGTTGAACCTGTACGCGGTGCGGGCGGGCTGGTGGTCCTTCCACGTCGAGGGCGCCTCCTGGCAGGGGATCCCCGTGGACCTGCTGGGGGCCTGGGCGCTGTTGTGGGGCGCGCTGCCCGCTCTGGCGCTCCGGCTGCTGCCGATCCCCCTCGTCACCGTGCTCCTGGTCTGGGTGGACATGGTCCTGATGCCGCTCGCCGAACCCGTGGTGGTCCTGGGCGCGTGGTGGGTGCTCGGTGAGGTCGTGGGCGTGGCGGTGTGCCTGATCCCCGCGCTGACGCTGGCGTTCTGGACCCGTCGAGGGCTCCTGCCCGGGGTCAGGGGCGGTGTCCAGGCCCTGCTGTTCCTCGTCCTCATGGTGGTTCTGCCGGTGTATCTGCTGGCCACGGCGCCGCCGGGGATCATGGCGCTACTTCCCGGGCCCGACGGCCTCTCCCCGCCGGAGTACCCCGGCGCCCTCTCGGTCCTCGTCCAACTCCTCGCCCTGGCCTGTCTTCCCGGGGTGGTCGCGGCCCGTGAGTTCGCGGTGGTGGGCGGCGGTACCCCGTTGCCCTACGATCCGCCCGCGCGGCTGGTCACCAGTGGCCCCTACGCCTACGTGCGCAACCCGATGCAGCTCTCCATGGCCCTGCTCTACCTGGTGGCGGGCGTGTTCCTGCATCCGGTCCTGTTCGTGGGAACGGCCGCCTCCCTGGTCTATGGGGCGGGGTTCGCCTCCTGGGACGAGGGCGGACGTATGCGCGAGCGCTTCGGCTCCGACTGGGAGGTCTATCGGTCCGGGGTGCGTTCCTGGATCCCGCGCCTACGGCCGTGGGAGGGGCGGGCCGAGGGCGTTCTGTACGTCGCGATGGACTGCGGTATGTGCCGGGGAGTGGGGAGCATGGTGGCCTCGCGCCGTCCCACGGCGTTGCGGTTGCGCCCGGCCGCCGAACATCCCGAGGTGCTGTACCGGCTCACGTACGAGAACGCCGCCGGCGACCGTTGGAGCGGTCTGGCGGCCTTGGCCAGGGCGATGGAGCATCTGCACCTGGGGTGGGCGATGGTCGGATGGACCATCTCGCTTCCGGGGGTGCGCTGGACGCTCCAACTGTGCGCGGACGCCTTCGGGGCGGGTCCACGTCCTTCGAGACGGGAGTCGCCGACCCTGGCCGAAGCGGAGCGGGAACGGGAGGATGTCGATACCTGACATTCATCCACGAACGGTGAAAAAGCCCCTGAGGCGCATGTTCCGGCGGAGGCCTTCGCCGTTATGCTCGTTCGGGGCCGCACCGGCCCGGCGGGATCGCCGGACGGGGACGGCCCCGACGTGATCCCGCCCCCCGGCACGAGGAAGTCCATGGAAGAACAGGCGATGCTCGCGCGCGACCTCGTGCTGCGCGTCTGTGCCGGCCCCACCGAGTTCGCCCCCTCCTGGGTGCGGGCCGGGGGCAAGGTCACGACCCCCTTCTCGGTGCCCCGGGACCGGGGGCTGGTCCAGGGGATCGTCGACGCCGGCCGGGCGATGGGCGTCGAACGGCTCCTGGTCTGTCGGACCCGGGCGGAGTTCTCCTACGACCCCGTCACCGAGGTCCCCCTCGACACCGACACCCTCATCGACCTCATCCGGGGCTGGGGGACCGGCCCCACCGATTTCCTGGTCTGCGTCGAGGACTTCTCCGCCGCCGTCCTGATCGCCGCTAACGAACTCACCGTGGCCGCAGGTCCGGCCGACTTCGTCCGTGAGATCGTCGGTTCGGACATCCCCGGGGTACGCGTCGAGTTCGCGGCCAAGGCCCGACGGACCAAGCGCCCCGAACTCCTCGCCGCCGCCCAGCAGTACCACTGCGTCGAACCCGGGGCACGGCACTCGCGCAACCGGGGTCCGGGGCCGGACCTGCACGAACGTCTGACCCGCCGGGCCCAACGGGCCAGGGAGCGCTCCCCGGGGGCCGTCCGCTCCCTGAGGGCACTGCGCGGCACCTGGGGCTGGCTCATGGTCGTGGTGCTGTTGGTGGCGCCGCTGACCGTCCCCGAACTGGGGCCCGCCCTGCCCGCGCTGGCCCTCACCTTCGTGCTGCTGTTCCAGCTGGCCTTCCTGGCGCGGTCCCGGACCGTCTCCTTCGCGACCCTGCTCAGAGTGGTCGCGCTGGGCGCGCTCCTGGTCTGGCCGGTCGCCCTGGCCGAGGCCTCGATCACCGCCCTCATGGGGCTGGACCGCTACCACGTGCTCGGCTACACCTACGTGGCCGTCACCCTGGAGGAACTGGCCAAACTGGCGCCGCTGTCGATCCTCCTCCTGGTGGCCCGCCACCGGGTGCGTCGGCTGGCCGCCGTGGACTTCCTCCTGCTGGCCGCGGCGTCCGGTGCCGGCTTCCAGCTCGCCGAACGGCTGTTCACCGAGATCCAGGCACCCACCCTGGGCTCCGAGAGCCTGTTCCTGCCCGGAGGCAGCACGATCCACGACACCGAGGGCGCCGTCCTCGCCGTCTTCTCCGGGCACGCCGTGGTCACCGGGTTGATCGGTGCCGCCCTCGGACTGGCCATCGTCGGACGCAGGTACGGCGGAGGGCTGTGGGCCCTGCCGGTGGTGGCCTCGGCCCTGGTCTACCTGGAACATCTCCACTTCAACGCGCTGCTGGCCGCCGGCGCCCTGGACCCGGTCTCCACCTTCCTGCACCGGATGATGGGCGGCGGGGCCCTCACACCGTGGCTGTTGCTGCTGGCCCTGATCTGCGCGGTCGTCATGGACCATCGTCTGATCGCCTCGGCCGCGGAGAGCACACCGCCGCTGCCGGGCAGGGCCCCGCTCGCCCGGATGCGGCGTCGCGCGCACGGGCGTTCGGTGTCCACACGGGTGCGGGTGCCCGCCGACATCGCCCCGCTGTTCCGGCGTCTGGCGTTGTTCTGGGGGGACCTGCCGGTCACCCTGGCCACCACGCTGACCGCCATCGCGCACGAGGGCGCCACCGTGCTCCGGGCCGCCCGACGAGGCCCCACCGCGCTCTGCGACACGCTGCGTTTCCTGCGACAGCGTCGTGCCGACGCCATGGGCGAGGCGCGTTCACAGGGGCGGAGCCGACGCCGTCACCCCACGGGGGAGGAGCTCGATACCCGGGCCCGCGACCTCTCCCTGAGGCTGGGGTTGGCCGGCACCGCCACCGGGGCGGTCATCGTGGCGGCGACGCTCCTGCTCGCCCTGCCCGGCGCCGTCCTGTTCTGGTCGGGGACGACGGTCGAACCCGCCGGTCCCGCCTACGCGGTGGTGGCGGCGGACCACTTCCAGAACTGGCTGGCCCGCGCCGGTACCGCCGGAACGGTCTGGACGGTCCTGGTCGGGGTCGCGCTGCTCGGCCTGCTCACCATGGGCAACGGCGTGCCGCACGCCCACCCCCGGATGGGCGAGTTCCTCCGCGCGCCCACGGCCAACACCGGGGCGATCCTCGGCATGCTCGCCCCCGGCCAGGTCGGTTACGCGTTGCTGGGTCTGGTCGGGGTGCTGCTGCCCCGCGGGGTGGATCGACTGCTCACCCGTTGAGCCCCTCCCGCTCCGGGGCGGGAGCCTCGGCGATCCCCAGCGGGGGACGGAAGACCCGCACCTCGGGAGGGGTGCCCTCGTACGGCTCCACCCGCACCCGCACCAGCTGGCCCGTGCACCCCTGACCGAGCGAGGAGGTGCCCTCGTCCACGGTCAAGACGTTGGGGTTGCCGTGCGCACAGGTCACGTCGGTCCCGGACGGGTCGTACCAGGAACCCGTGGAGAGCTGGACGATCCCCGGTCGCAGGGCGTCGTCGACCACCACACCGGCCAGACAGGAACCGCTCGGCCCGCACACCCGCGCGACATCCCCGTCGGACACACCCGCCTCCTCGGCGTCCTCGGGGCACATGCGCAACGGCGCGCGTCCCGCGACCTTGTGGGCGACGCTGTGGGCGCCCATGTCCTGCTGGCCGTGGAAGCGTTCCTTCGGTTGGTTGGCGATCAGTACCAGGGGGAGTTCCTCCGCCGCGGCCTCGTCACCCTCATCGTGGCCGGTCACCGCGGGCCCGGGGAGCCACACCGGGTGTCCCGGGCAGTCCTCGTAGCCGAACGAGGCGATCGTCTCCGAATAGAGCTCGATCCGGCCGCTGGGAGTGCGCAGCGGTCGCCCTTCCGGGTCGGCGCGGAAGTCGCCCAGAAGGGCCTCGTCCTCGACCCGGCCGGGGATCTCGATCCGCCCGCGCGCCCAGAACCCATCGAAGTCGGGGACGTGGAGGTCACGGCGGGCCAACATCGAACGCCACCGTTCATAGGCCAGACGCAGCCACTCGCCGGAGGTCCGCCCCTCGGTGAACCGGCCCCGGACCCCGAGCCGCTCGGCCAGGTCGGCGTAGGTGTCGTACTCGTCACGGGCCCGCCCGTGCGGCGATACCGCGCGGGGCATCGCCCGCAGGGTCAGGTCTCCCTGGCTCGCGGCCATGTCATCGCGTTCCAGCGCCGTGGTCGCGGGGATCACGATGTCGGCGTGCCTGGCCGTGGCGGTCCAATGCGTCTCGTGCACCACCACCGTCTCCGGACGGCCGAACGCCCTGGTCAACCGGGCCAGGTCCTGGTGGTGATGGAAGGGGTTTCCGCCCGCCCAGTACACCAGGCGGATGTCGGGGAAACGGCGGCGCTCCCCGTCGTAGTCGTAGGACAGGCCCGGGCCCAGCAACATGTCGGAGATCTTGGCGACCGGAATGAACGAGTCGACCGGGTTGTCCCCCTGAGGCATGCGCGGCAGCCCCACCGGGGTGGCGCCACCGCCGTAGTTGCCCATGGAACCGTAGCCGGAGGCGAAACCGCCTCCGGGCAGGCCCACCTGTCCCAGACAGCAGGCCAGGGCCAACCCCGCCCACAGAGGCTGCTCGCCGTAGCGGGCCCGCTGAAGCGACCAGCCCACGTTCACGAGGGTGCGCCGCTCCGCCATCCGCCGGGCCAGGGAGCGCAGCTCGGCCGCGGGGGCCCCGCTCACCGACTCCGCCCATTCGGGAGAACGTTCCACCCCGCCAGGGGCGCCTCGCTCGTCCCGTTCCCCCATCACGTAGGCGCGCAACCGGTCGGCGCCCACCGTGTACCGGTCGAGGAACCCGATGTCGGCCAGCCCCTCGTCGAACAACACGTGGATCAGCGCCAACAGCACGGCGGTGTCGGTCCCGGGACGTGTCCGGATCCAGGAGCACTTCAGGTCCTCGGGGGTGTCGTCGCTCAGCGGAGAGACGGACACGAACTCCACACCGGCCTCGGCGGCGGCGCGCATGGCCGGGCCCGCCGTCTGGACGGCCCGCCCCCCGGAGGCGATCCACGTGTTGGACAGGCGCAGACCGCCGAAGCTCACCAGCAGTTCGGTGTGCTCCCCGATCCGTTCCCAGGAAGGGGCCCGGTGCAGCAGGTGATTGGCGCCCCGGGTTCCGATCAGTCTCGGGAACAGCACCTCCAGCGCGCCATGGCTGTAGGTGGTGCGCGAACGCGTGTACCCGCCGATGCTGTTGAGGAACCGGTGGAGCTGGCTCTGGGCGTGATGGATCCGACCTGCGCTGCCCCAGCCGTAGGAGCCGCCGTAGATCGCCTCGTTGCCGTGGGAGGTGCGCACACGGTCCAGCTCGGCGGCGAGCAGGTCCAGGGCGGTGGACCACTCCACCTCCACGTACACGTCGTCGGGGTCGCCGCGACGCGGATCCGGCCCGGGACCGTGCTCCAACCAGCGACGACGCACGGCCGGCCGGGCCACACGGGTGCGGTGGTGCTGGGCCGCGGGGGTGTTGGCCATCACGGGGGACGGCGCCGTGTCCTCCGGGTTCGGACGGACCCCCACCACACGGTCGCCCTCGACCTCCACCTGGAAGGCGCCCCAATGGGTGCTGGTCGGGTGGAACGTCGCGGACATGTGCACTCCCCGTATGGTCCTCGGTCCCGCGTGCCCCGGGCCCGGGGCACACTCTACGCACCGCACGGTGCGATGATGATCGGCGCGGGCCCGATCCGGGACCGGAGATCGCGCACAGTGGACGGAGCGGGGACACACCATGACGGAACCGAGGTCGAGGCGGTCGGTGCTCGCCGTACCGGGATCCAACCCCCGGTTCGTCGAGAAGGCCCGGGGATTGGACGTCGACGCCTTCTTCCTGGACCTGGAGGACGCGGTCGCCCCATCGGAGAAGGAGGCCGCCCGCGCCGGCGTCGTCAGAGCGCTCGAGGACGGGGGATGGGACGGCAAGGTCCGTTCCGTGCGGGTCAACGACATCACCACCGAGTGGGCCTACCGCGATGTCATCACCGTGGTCGAGAACGCCGGAGCCCACCTGGACACCCTGATCCTGCCCAAGGTGACCGCCGCCCGCGACGTGCACTGGCTCGATACCCTGCTCACCCAGATCGAGCGCGCCGTCGACCTGCCCGTCGGCCGGATCGGCATCGAGGCGCAGATCGAGGACGCCCGAGGCCTCACCGCGGTCGAGGAGATCGCCGCCGCCTCCCCGCGTATGGAGACCCTCGTCTACGGGCCCGCCGACTTCATGGCCTCGATCAACATGAAGAGCCTGGTCGTGGGCGAACAGCCGCCCGGCTACGACACCGGCGACGCCTACCACCACGTCCTCATGCGCATCCTCGTGGCCGCCCGAGCCCACGGACTCCAGGCCATCGACGGCCCCTACCTCCAGATCCGCGACGTCGACGCCTTCCGGAGGGCCGCCGGTCGCACCGCCGCGCTCGGCTTCGACGGCAAGTGGGTCCTGCACCCGCTCCAGGTCGAGGCGGCCGGTGAGATCTTCGCGCCCTCCCAGGAGGACTACGACCACGCCGAACTCATCCTCGACGCCTACGCGCACGCCACCACCGTGGACCGTCGGGGCGCCGTCATGCTGGGGGAGGAGATGCTCGACGAGGCCTCTCGGAAGATGGCTCTGGTGATCGCCGGGAAGGGGCGGGCCGCCGGGCTCCGCCGCACCCGTACCTTCGACCCCGGTACGTGAGTCTGACCTCACGGGGCACACGCCGTTCCCAAGCCGCTCTTACCGCTCTCTCACCAAGGTGGGAGAGCATGGGGGCCATGGAAAGCACCGCCACCGTTCTGATCGCCGACGACGATCGGGCCATCAGGGAGTCCCTGGAACGCGCTCTCCAACTGGAGGGGTACACGGTGCGCACGGTCGCGGACGGTGTCCAGGCCCTGGCCGCCGTCCACGCCGAACCCGTGGACCTCCTCGTCCTGGACGTCATGATGCCCGGGGTCGACGGCCTCGGCGTGGCCAGGGTCCTGCGCGCCGAGCACGATCGCACCCCCATCCTGATGTTGACGGCCCGGGTGGAGACCCCCGACCGGGTGGCGGGGCTGGACGCCGGTGCCGACGACTACCTGGCCAAACCCTTCGAACTCGACGAGCTCCTCGCCCGCCTGAGGGCCCTGCTGCGTCGGGCCGCCCCCATCACCGAGGACCTCGACGGAGAGGCGCCGCTGCGGGTGGGCGAACTGCGGCTGGACGCTCGGGCGCGCCGCGTCTGGCGTGGCGAACGCGAGGTGGAGCTGTCCAAGACCGAGTTCGACCTGCTCGAACTGCTCATGCGCAACGCCGGGATCGTCCTGGACCACGCCACCATCTACGACCGGATCTGGGGCTACGACTTCGGCCCCGAGTCCAAGAACCTGGCGGTCTACATCAGCTACCTGAGGCGCAAGCTGGAGGACGGTGGTCCCCCCCTGATCCAGACGGTGCGGGGCGTCGGGTACACGCTCCGCCAGGGGTGAGCCGGGTGGCCGCCCCGCGCGAGACCTCCGGAGACCACGGCCGACGTGTCCTGTTCGCCCCGGGCGACTGGCGGCTGGGCACCCGCTTCGCCGTCCTGTTCGCGGCGGTCGCGGTCGTCACCATCGCCCTGGTCGGGACGCTCGCCTACAGCACGGCCGCCGCGCTCATCCGGGCCGACGCCGAGAACGAGTTCGACTCCGCCGTGCGGAACCTGTCGCGCCAGCTCGTCATCTCGGCCCAGGACAGCCAGGACGTGCAGGAGAACCGGTTCGCCTTCCTGGCCCCCGGCAGCCTGGACGCCCAGGTGCTCGGCCCGGACGGCAGCTGGGCGCGCCTGCTCGCCAACCGGCACGAACTGTCCTCCTTCCACCCCACCACGGAGGACCTGGAGGTCGCCCGCACCGACGAGCCCGGGGTGGTGCGGACCCGGGAACAGCAGGTCCACGACCAGGAGTACCGGGTGGGCACCGTCTCCCTGGGGGACGGCCGGGGCGCCATCCAACTCCTGCAACGCCTCTCGCCGGTCGAGCAGATGATCGGCAGACTGGCCACCCAGATCCTGTGGGTGGGGCTGTTCGTCGCCCTGTGCGCCGCCTCCGTCGGTTGGCTGGTCGGCCACCGCATCACCGGCCGCCTGGTGCGTCTCACCGACGCCGCCGAGTACGTGAGCTCCACCGGCCGTCTGGACCCGGTCACCACCGAACGGAACGGGGGGAACGGAGGGAACGGCACCCCCGAGGAACCCGGCCACGACGAGGTCGGCAGGCTCACCAGCGCCTTCAACGCCATGCTCGCCCGACTGGCCCGGTCCAAGGACGAACAGCGTCGCCTCGTCCAGGACGCGGCCCACGAACTGCGCACACCGCTCACCAGCCTGCGGACCAACGTCCAGGTCCTGGGCCGGGTGGACCGACTCTCGCCCGACGGTCGCCAGAGACTCATCGACGACCTCCAGGGAGAGACCCGGGAACTCACCGACCTGGTCAACGAACTGGTCGGGCTGGCCACCGGCAACCATGAGGACGAGGCGCGCAGCCCCGTCGCGCTCGCCGACGTCGCCACTCGGGTCGCCACCCGTACTCGACGACGCACCGGCCGCGAGATCCTGGTCGACGCCGACGACAGCGTCGTGTGGGGACGCCCCGGGGCGTTGGAACGGGCCATCGCCAACCCGCTGGAGAACTCGGCCAAGTTCGACGAGGCCGGGGCCGCGCCGATCGAGATCCGGGTACGTCAGGGCGTGGTCGAGGTGCTCGACAGGGGGCCCGGAGTGGACCCCGCCGAGATCGACCACCTCTTCGAACGCTTCTTCCGGGCGACCGTCGCCCGAGGCCTGCCCGGTTCGGGTCTGGGGCTCTCCATGGTCCGGGAGATCGCCCACGATCACGGAGGGCGGGTCTTCGCGCGCAACCGCGAGGGCGGCGGTACCGTGATCGGCTTCCAACTGCCCCTGTACCGGCCGCCCCAGGACGAGGGGCCGACCGAACAGGGCTAGGAGGCCACCGGGCGGCGGGCGGCTACGTCGTACCCCTCTGCGCGGGGACGATGGCGCCCGCCCGCCGATAGATGGCCTCGAAACGCTCCAGGGAGTCCTCCAGGCGGTGCCGCTCGGCCATCGATCGGCTGTGCTCCCCCAACCGGGCGCGCACGGCCTCGTCCGAGACCACCGCGTCCACCCGTGCGGCGAGCTCGATCGGCGAACCCGGCGGGTACAGGTACCCGTTCCGGCCCTCCTCCACCAGATGGGGCAGGGCCATGGCGTCCACGGCCACGATCGGAAGGCCACTGGCCATGGCCTCCAAAGTGGCGATGCTCTGTAGCTCGGCGGTGCCCGCGATGGTGAACACGTCGGCGCAGCGATACACGTCCGGCAGATCCTCGTGCGCCACGAACCCGAGGAACACGACCCGGTCCGCCACGCGTTCGGCCTCGGCGAGCTCCTCCAACCTGCCCCGATGAGACCCCTGCCCGGCCAACGCCAACTGGACGTGGGGCGCGTGGGCCAGGGAACGGATCAGCTCGTCGGCGTTCTTCTCCTCGTCGAGCCGGCCCACGAACAGCATCGTCGTACGGTCGGCCAGCCCGAAGCGGCCCCGCAGCCGACGGCGCTCGGAGACCGTCGATCGTGCGGGAAGCGGATGGAAACGGTCCAGATCGATCCCGCAGGAGACCGGTTCGACCGGCCGCGCGAACCCCTGATCCAACAGGAGACGGGCCGCGGCCGGGGTCGGCGTGGTCACGTGCTCGACCCTCGACAGCACCCGACCCAGATCCCACCAGGCCAGCCGCGCCGTATACGGGCGCAACGGACGAGGGACCCGCAGATGGTCGAAGAGGTTCTCCGGCATGAAGTGGTTGGTGGCGATCACCGGAACGTCGTGGTCGTGCGCGGCCCGCGCGAGCATCCGACCGATCAGGAAGTGGTTCTGGATGTGCACCGCGTCCGGACGCAACCGCTCCAACAGCCGATCCAGATGGCCCCTCACCCCCGGCGGCAACGCCAGCCGCACACTCTCATGGGCCAGGGAGGGCATGGACCTGAGACGGTGCTCGATCACGCCGTCCCGCACCACCACGTGTGGAACACCGGACGGCGACGGGCACAACAGGTGCACCTCGGCCCCGCGCTCGACCAGCCCCCGGGCGAGCCTGGCGGTGAAATACGCGGCGCCGTTCACATCAGGCGGATAGGTGTCGGTCCCGATGAGGACTTTCGTGCCGTGCCTTCCCCGCTCCGCCCGGATCCGTGCCGGGCCGGTGGGGGACTGCTGCGCGAAGGACGTCGACATACCGGTTTCTCCTGGGGCGTCGAGCGGCTGGCCCGTGCTCCGGTCCGATGAGGATGAGCCCCCAGTGTGGGACACCCGTATGGACCGTCGCCGACCTTCCGGTGACACCTGGGCGACCGGAGAGGTAGCACACGGCGCAGGGAACAATACTCTCCGTATCGTCTTATGTCTTCCCTGTGGCGTCGTGTCTCCCCACACGCATACGCGAAGGGGCGGCCCGCCGTACGGCGGACCGCCCCCTCGCCGGACCCCGGCGGAGCGACGCCCCCGTCACCCGCCCCCGGAGTCCGGGTCTGTGTTCGCTTTGCGCCTCCGCTTCGCTTCGCCCCTGGGGTTGAGGTAGGGGGCGGGTGGCCGTTACACCCTGCCGGGGCTGGGGCCCGAGAGTGTTCGCTTTGCGCCTCCGCTTCGCTTCGGCGCGTGTTCGGGCGCCAAGGGAGGGAGCGTTCTTCATCCTCGTCCACGCCTACGCTCGTACCTCGCGGGCGGCTCGACTCGTCTTGCAGAACACTCCCGGCGCCCGAACGGGCACCCCCCCGTGGTTGATGCAGGAGACCGCGGACCGGTCACACACCCCCCTGCCGGGGGAGGTCAGTCCTCCTCGGGCTCCTCCTGAGCGGCGGCCCCGGCGCTCTGCTCGCCCAGGGTCACCTGGACGTCCTTCGGAGAGCCTCCGTCCTCGGAGACCACACCGAGGGTCACCTCGTCACCGGGCTGGTGGGCACGGATCTGGGCGATCAGCTGGTCGGGGGAGTTCACCGCCTCGCCTTCGAGGGAGACCACGACGTCGCCCTCCTTCAGGCCGGCCTCGGCGGCGGCACCGCCGTCGGTGACCTCCATGATCTGCGCGCCCCCGCTCCGGGCCGGGGCGATGGTCGCCTGGATGGCCGGGTAGCTCGCGCTGCCCTCGGCGACCAACTGCTCGGCGATCGGCCGGACCTGGTTGATCGGGATGGCGAAGCCCAGCCCCACGGAGCCGCTCTCCTGGGACAGACCGGCGATCGCGGTGTTGATCCCGATCACCTCACCGGCCATGTTCACCAGAGGACCGCCCGAGTTGCCCGGGTTGATCGCGGCGTCGGTCTGGATCGCGTTGATCACGGTGGAGGTCCGCGCGCCCCCGCTCTCGGTGGCACCGGTGTTCACCGGGCGGTTGAGCGCGCTGACCACACCGGTGGTCACCGTGCCGGACAGGCCCAGCGGCGAACCGATCGCCACCACGTCGCCGCCGACCCCGACCTGGTCGGAGTCGCCCAGCGTGGCCGGGGTGAGATCGTCGCGCCCTTGGGCCTGGATCACCGCGATGTCGGATACCGGGTCCGAACCGAGGATCTCGGCGTCGGCCGCGCTGCCGTCGTTGAAGCGAACCTGGAGACGGCCGTCGGTGGCCGAGTCGACCACGTGCGCGTTGGTGAGGATCTGACCGTCCGAGGACAGGATCACGCCGCTGCCGCCGCCCTGACTGGTCTGGATGGAGACCACGCTGGGCAGGACCTGGTCGGCGACCTCGCCGACGGCCCCCTCGGTGGCGGTGCTGCCCTGCTCACCGGTGAGCGAGCTGATCGGCTCGGCGCCCGGCAGCAGGTAGGCGGTGCCGAGGGCGGCGGCGGGCCCCACGATGAGACTGGTGACCAGGGCGGTCGCCGCGGCGATCCCGACGATCCGGCCACCGCCGCGCTTCTTGGGAGCCTCCTGAGGAGGGCCGAAGGGCGGCTGCCCGAACGGGCCGCCGTAGGGGCCGGGACCGCCGGGCCGCCCGACGGCGAAGGCCGCGGTGTGCTGAGGGCCGGAGGGGCCGGGACCGAAGGGGCCGGTCGCGGGGCCCTGACCCGGGGTGCTCCCCGGGGGGACGCCCGGACCGGAGGTGTTCTGTCCGGGAACGCCCGTGCCGGGGGCGTTCGGCCCGGGGGCGGCCTGGTGGCCCGCCCCGGGGAAGACGTAGGAGGGGTGGCCGGTGCTCTCGGGGCCGGTGGCCCAGCCGGGGCCGGTTCCCTCGGGAGGGGAGAAGCGGGGGGTGCCCTGGGGGCCGCTCGGAGGGGCCTGGGCGGTGTTCTGGAAGGGGCGGGGGTCGCCGTTCAGAGCGGGCTCCGGGTTCGCGGGCTCCTCCGGGGCGACGTCGTTCACGGGGACGTCCTGTCCCTGACCACCGGTGAGAGCGGAGTCCTGGGCAGGGTGCTCCTCGGGGCCCGCGGGGCTCTGGGCCTCCGCGTCGGTCTCCCGGCCGTTACTCGGTTCGTTCGGCTGCAACTCATCCTCCGGCTGATGGGACGATGTACGGACATGCTTCATCATGTGGCCCGTGGGTTAGAACAGGGTGAGAGCCCGATACAGAGCGGTTTCGAGTTCGGCTCACGGCCGGGAGAACGCGTGGGACCGGGAAGGGATTCCCGCCGTGATGCCGGACGATGTCCGGAACGATACCGTTTCTCCCCAACACCAGGCCGATACGACAGGGAAGGCCCCACCTGTGATCAAGCTCGTGCTCGCGGACGACGAACATCTCGTCAGGGGCGCCATAGCCGCTCTGCTCGGCCTGGAGGACGACATCGAGGTCGTCGCCGAGGTGGGGCGGGGCGACCAGGTGGTCGACACCGTTCTCGAACATGCCGCCGACGTCGCCGTGCTCGACATCGAGATGCCGGGCGCCACCGGCCTGGAGGCCGCGGCCGAGCTGGGGCGGCGCGCCCCCGGCTGCGGGGTCGTCATCCTGACGAGCTTCGGTCGACCCGGCTACCTGCGTCGGGCCCTGGAGGCGGGGGCCCGGGGGTTCCTGGCCAAGGACGCGCCGGTCGAGCAGCTCGCCGGTGCCGTCCGCAAGGTCCACGGCGGCGGTCGGTACATCGACACCGACCTGGCCGCCGCCGCGATGGTCGGAGGTGAGAGCCCTCTCACCGATCGCGAGACCGAGGTGCTGCGCGCCGCCTCCGACGGGGCGACCGTGGCCGGGATCGCCAAGGCCCTGCATCTGACCGAGGGCACCGTGCGCAACTACCTGTCCAACGCCATCGGCAAGACCGGCGCGGAGAACCGCATGGCCGCGATCCGCACCGCCCAGGACATGGGCTGGCTCTGAGGCCGCGGGGTCAGAGGAAGCGCAGGACGAGCATCGCGGTGTCGTCGGAGTTGCCGCCCGGAGCGTACTCCTCCAGCTCGCGCTCGATCCGGCTGATCACCGCCTGGGCGGTCAGCCCGGCGGCGTGGGAGAAGATCTCGGTCAGTCCCTCGTCGCCGAGCATGTCGCTTCCGCTGCGGCGCTCGGTGACGCCGTCGGTCACCGCCAGGACCACCTCGCCCGGGCGGATGTCCACGCTCTCGGTGCTGAAGCCCACGTCCTCGAAGGCGCCCAGCAGGGGCTGGGAGGTGCCGAAGGGCTCCACCCGACCCTTCTGGTTCAGCCGGAGCGGGAGCGGATGCCCGGCCGAGACCATGCGTACGCGCATGCCTCCGGCGGCGTCGGTGGCGGGGGTCATCTCCCCGTACAGCATCGTCAGGAATCGGGTCGAGGTGTTCTCGTCCAGGATGGCCATGTTCAACCGCTGCATGATGTGCGCCGGGGTGAACCCCTCTCGGGCCAGCGCGCGCAGGGTGTGTCGCGCCAGACCGGTGACGGCGGCCGCCTCCGGTCCGGTACCGCACACGTCGCCGATGGCGAAGCACCATCGTCCGCTGGCGGAGAAGACGTCGTAGAAGTCCCCGCCGACCTCGCTGCGCTCGTCCGAGGGACGGTAGTAGACCGCGTGGTCCACACCGGGGATCACCGGCTCCTTGTCCTTGGGAGGCAGCAGACTGCGCTGGAGCGCCGTGCTCATCGCGGTGTGCCGTTCGTGCAGACGGGCGTTCTCCATCGCCGAGGCGACCCGACGGCTCAGGTCGTCGGCGACGTCGGCCTCTTCGCGGGTGAAGTCGTCGGTCTCGTTCTTGCCGATGGTCATCCGGCCCAGGGCCCGGCCGTGCGCGATCAGCGGGATGCTGATCGCGGGGCCGCGCGCCAGGACGCCCGTCATCTGCTCGTCCAGCCCCTCGGCGGCCAGCTCCTTCTGGGTCCACAGGGGCTGCGGCTCGCGTTGTTCGCGCGGAGGCAGCGCCGTGAGCAGGGAACGCAGGATGTCGTTGAGGTTCTCGTCGCTGTGCACCACGTGGGTGAGCCTGGAGATGCCCAGCTCGTTGATGGTGTGGATGGCGCACCAGCGGCCCAGTCGCGACGTGATGAGCTGGGCGGCCAGGGCCCCGGTCATCCGTTCGTCCAACGTGCCGGCGAGCAGGTCGCTGGCCTCGGCCAGGAAGCTCAGCGAGGCGCGGCGGCTCAGTTCCACCTCGGCGAGACGGGACCGCTCCACCGGGAGAGCGATCAGGTCGGCGCCCTCCTGGAGCCGTTTGGCCGCGGCCGGTCCGAAGTGGCGGGCCCGGGTGGAGGCCACCGCCAGCAGTCCGGTCACCCGGCCGTCCACGATCAGCGGGGCCGTCACCAGGGACCGCATCCCCGCGCGGGACAGTACGCCTCGGTTGGCGCGGGCGATCATCAGATCGTCGTTGATCACCGGCCCGGTCTCGGGAGCGGCCGACGGGAAGGTCTCCTCGGTGCGCACCCGCACCGAACGCCAAGGGGCGCCGCCGGTCAGCCCGATCGCCGCCCGGATCTCCCACATGGTCTCGTCCGAGGTCGCCAGCGCTATGTAGGCGGCGTCACCGCCCAGGGCCGTGGTCGCGTACTCCACGGTGCGTTCCAGCAATTGGGGAAGGCTGAGTCGGGAGCCCAACGCCGCGTCCAGCGCCGACCACGCGGGCGGACGCGCGGGACGGGAGGGACCCCTGCGCACCGGCGGCGACTCCAGAGAGGAGTGCTCGGTGCCCTTGTCCTCGATCCGGAACCACACCGCCTTGTCGTTACGCCCATAGCTGACACCCCAGCTGGAGGCGATCGCCGAGGCCAGGGCCAGCCCCAGGCCCCCGCTGCGTTCGTCGCCGGTCGAGGGGGAGGTGTCCACCGCGAGCGGCCCGGCCTGGGGGACGGCGCGTTCGGGCGCGGAGTCGGTGACCATCACCTCGGTCGAACCGTCGGTGCGCCGGACGGTGACCTCCAGCGCGGAGTCCGCGTGGATGACGGCGTTGGTGACCAGTTCGCTGACCAACAGGATGATGTCGTCGAACGGGTCGGGGACACCCCAGTTCAGCAGGGTGTCGTGCACGAACTCTCGGGCGGCCGCCGCGGTCTCTGGAGCAGGGGGGAACTCTCGTCGAGCGACCTTCAACGCGTCTTGTGCTGCCAAGCCGTCGGTGTCCTTCGTCACTGGGCGCGGGTGGTGGAGGGGTGGTTCCTGCCACGATACGCGGGATCGGTTCCCACGCGTGCGGACCTCTGTTCGCGGAACGCCGAGAAGACGAGATCCTCAACCCGCCTGTGCGCGATGGCACGGCCGGTTAGTGTAAGACGACACATCCGCTTCTTTCGGGTGGTACTTCGCGACGGTAGCGTGACGGGGTGTCACCGGTGGACATGTGATCGCACGCGTGTCCTCCGTGTCCCGTGCCCGCACCCGGCACGGGACCGGCCCACTGCGCTGAGGGTCGAGTCGGGACGACCCCGGCATGGTGATCGGTGGCCGACGTGGTGTGCGGATTGAGGAGGGGTTCATGCCCGAGGCGGTCATGGAACTGGCCGACGATCAACTCGACGAGATACTGAACGCTCTGTACCGGATGCGTGACGGCGACTTCAGTGTCCGGCTCCGATCGCGTGGTAGCGGAAGGCTCCGCGAGATCGCCTCGGTCTTCAACGAGGTGGTCGACCACAGCGAACAGCTCAGCAGCGAGTTGCAGCGCGTCGGCGACGTGGTCCGTGAGGAGGGTCGACTCAACGAACGGGTCACCGTCCACCCGGCCCGAGGCGCCTGGGGCAACAGCGCCCGCGCGCTCAACCTCCTCATGGACGAGGTGGCCCGGCCGGTCACCGACGTCGCCCAGGTGCTGGACTCGGTCGCCGAGGGCGAGCTCAACCGTCGAGCCTCCACCGAGGGACGCAGCGGGGAGCTCAAGGGCGACCTGTTGCGGTTGGCCAACACGGTCAACCGGATGGCCGAGCAGATGAGCGGCTTCACCGAGGAGGTCACCCGGGTCGCCCGCGAGGTGGGAACCGAGGGCAAGCTGGGCGGCAGCGCCCGCGTCGAGGACGTCTCCGGCGCCTGGCGCGAGGTCACCGAGTCGGTGAACCAGATGGCCTCCCGCCTCACCCTCCAGGTGCGGGACATCTCCACCGTCACCACCGCCGTCGCCCGCGGTGATCTCGGCAAGAAGATCACCATCGACGTCCAGGGCGAGATGTTGGAGCTCAAGGACACCTTCAACACGATGGTGGACCAGCTCTCCACGTTCGCGGACGAGGTCACTCGAGTGGCCCGTGAGGTGGGTACCGAGGGCAAGCTCGGTGGTCGCGCCAACGTGCGCGGGGTCCAGGGCATCTGGAAGGACCTCACCGACAACGTCAACTCCATGGCGGACAACCTGACCAATCAGGTCCGCGACATCTCCAAGGTGACCACGGCGGTCGCCCGAGGCGACCTGACCCGCAAGGTCGAGGTCGACGTCCAGGGCGAGATGCTCGCCCTGAAGAACACCGTGAACACCATGGTCGACCAGCTCGACTCGTTGGCGGACGAGGTCACCCGGGTCGCCCGTGAGGTGGGTACCGAGGGCAAGCTGGGCGGTCGCGCCAGCGTCAAGGGCGTGTCGGGTATCTGGAAGGACCTGACCGACAACGTCAACTCGATGGCCAACAGCCTCACCTACCAGGTCCGCAACATCTCGCAGGTCACGACGGCGGTCGCCAAGGGCGACCTGGGCAAGAAGATCACCGTCGACGCCCAGGGCGAGATGCTCGAGATGAAGGACACCATCAACACGATGGTGGACCAGCTGTCGACCTTCGCCGACGAGGTCACCCGCGTCGCGCGCGAGGTCGGCACCGAGGGCAAACTGGCCGGACAGGCCCACGTACGGGACGTCTCCGGGGTCTGGAAGGACCTGACGGACAACGTCAACTCGATGGCCAACAACCTGACCTACCAGGTGCGGCAGATCTCCATGGTGACGCGGGCGGTGGCCGCCGGCGACCTGACCAAGAAGGTCACGGTCAACGCCAAGGGCGAGATGTTGGAGCTCAAGGACACCATCAACGTGATGGTGGACCAGCTCTCCGCCTTCGCGGACGAGGTGACCCGTGTGGCCCGTGAGGTGGGCACCGAGGGCAAGCTGGGCGGTCGCGCCAGCGTCAAGGGCGTCTCCGGTATCTGGAACGACCTCACCGAGAACGTCAACTCGATGTCGCACAACCTCACCACGCAGGTGCGCAACATCTCCGAGGTGACGACCGCGGTCGCCGCCGGTGACCTCACCAAGAAGATCGACGTCAACGCCCAGGGAGAGATCCTCGAGGTGAAGACGACGGTGAACACCATGGTCGACCAGCTGTCGGCCTTCGCCACCGAGGTCACACGAGTGGCCTACGAGGTGGGCAGCCAGGGACAGCTGGGCGGCCAGGCCAAGGTCGAGGGTGTCACCGGAACCTGGAAGCAGCTCACCGACAGCGTGAACGGGCTGGCGGGCAACCTCACCACACAGGTGCGGGCCATCGCCGAGGTCGCCAACGCCGTCGCCAAGGGCGACCTGACCCGCAACATCCAGGTCGACACCCTCGGGGAGATGCAGCAGCTCAAGGACAACATCAACCTGATGGTGTCCAATCTGCGCGAGACCACCGCCGACCAGCGCGACGCCGACTGGCTCAAGTCCAACCTGGCCCGCATCTCCGGGCGCATCCAGGGGCACCGCGACCTCAACGAGCTGGCCCGCCTCATCATGACCGAGGTCACGCCGCTGATCGGTGCCCAGCACGGGGCCTGCTACCTGCCCGAGGACCAGGACCACGAGGACATCTTCCGGCTCTACGCCGGGTTCGGATTCGAACCCGATGAAGGCCGACTGCGCATCCACAAGGGTGTCGGGCTGGCCGGCGAGGCCCTGTCCCAGCAGGTGGAACAGCAGGTGGGCAACCTGCCGGCCGGCTACGTCACGGTCGGCTCCGGCCTGGGCGAGGCCGCACCGAACCACCTGTACATCCTCCCGATCGTCACCGAGGGACGTTCTCTGGGTGTGGTGGAGTTCGCCTCCTATGAGGAGTTCCGGGAGATCCACAAGAACTTCCTCCGCCAGTTGGTCTCCCTGCTCGGGACCACGATCAACACCATCCTGGCCAACAACCGCACCGAGTACCTGCTCGAACAGTCCCAGCAGCTCACCAGCCAGTTGCGCGAACGCTCCAACGAGCTCCAACGCCAACAGGAGGAGCTGCGCGGCATGAACGCGGAGCTGCGGCAGAAGGCGACCCAGCTCGCCAACCAGAACCGGGCGATCGAACTCCAGAACCAGCAGATCCAGCGTTCCCGCAACGCTCTGGAGGAGCGCGCCCACCAGCTCCAGGTCTCGTCCAAGTACAAGTCCGAGTTCCTGGCGAACATGTCGCACGAGCTGCGCACGCCGCTCAACAGCCTGCTGATCCTGGCGCGTCTGCTCGCCGACAACGCCGAACAGAACCTCACGCCCAAGCAGGTCGAGTTCGCCCAGACCATCCACAAGGCGGGAAGCGACCTGCTCCTGCTCATCGACGAGATCCTCGACCTGTCCAAGGTGGAGGCGGGCCGCGCCGAGGTGCAGCCCAGCGAGGTGTCCATCGCCCAGCTCGTCGACTACGTGGAGGCCACGTTCCGACCGGTCACCGGGGAACAGGGGCTGGCGTTCGCGGTGGACGTCTCACCGGACATCCCCGAGACCCTGTGGACCGACGAACAGCGGCTCCAGCAGATCCTGCGCAACCTGCTCTCCAACGCGGTCAAGTTCACCTCGCAGGGCGAGGTACGACTGCTCATCGAGCCGGCCTGGGCTCTGGAGGACACCGATCTCGACATGTTCGTGGAGAACGAGGAGGTCATCGCCTTCACCGTCGCGGACACCGGGATCGGCATAGCCGAGGACAAGCTTCAGGTGATCTTCGAGGCCTTCCACCAAGGCGACGGCGGCACCTCGCGCCGCTTCGGAGGAACCGGGCTCGGGCTCTCCATCAGCCGTAACTTCGCCCGTCTGCTCGGCGGTGAGATCCGGGTGCAGAGCGTGGCCGGCCAAGGGTCGACGTTCACCCTGCTGCTCCCGGTCCGGCTGCCCGAGGACGCCGGAGAGGCCGTCGACGAGACCGGCGGCACCCTGGAGCCCCTCGCCGTCCTGGAACAGGGCGGCGGAGAGCACGACGCCCTCGGAGCCGCCGTCGGCGACAGCGACCTCGACCTGCCCGACGAGGACTTCGACGCGGTCGTGGCCGCTCTGACGGACTCCGGACAGCCGGACGAGCCGCTGCCGATGGTGCAGGTGCTCAAGGCGCCCGAGCCCGAGGAGCCCGGCGCCGAGGAGCACAGCGAGGCACGGCCCGACCCCGAACGGAGGGCGGTCCTGGCCGGACAACGGGTGCTCATCGTCGACGACGACGTGCGCAACGTGTTCGCCCTGACCAGCGCTCTGGAGGCCCAAGGCCTGGAGGTCCTCTACGCGGACAACGGGCACACCGGGATCGAGAAGCTGGAGGCCAACGAGGACATCTCCCTGGTCCTGATGGACGTCATGATGCCCGAGTTGGACGGTAACCAGACCACCCAGCGGATCCGGGAGATGCCCCAGTTCGAGGATCTGCCGATCATCTCGCTCACGGCCAAGGCCATGCAGGGAGACCGGGAACGCAGCCTGGCGGCGGGAGCCACCGACTACGTCACCAAGCCGGTCGACCTGGACCATCTGTTGGACGTGATGCGCCGTTGGCTGACCGCCGGACCGGAGGAGACCCGGGCCGGAGCCGCCGCCGACGAGCGGAGCGGTGACACGGAAGGGTCCGAGGACGGGCACAATGGCGGAACGGACCACAGTGGTCACGGTGAGACCAGGGACGACAACGACTCGAACGGGGACCCCGGTGACGCCGGAGACACCCCGCCGCACGACTCGGAGTAACCAGCAGTGACTCAGAAGGCCAACATCCTTCTCGTCGACGACCGCGACGAGAACCTCATCGCTCTGGAAGCGGCCCTCACCTCCCTGGACCAGAACCTGGTGCGGGCCAACTCCGGCGAGGAGGCGCTGAAACACCTTCTGGGCACCGATTTCGCCGTCATCCTGCTCGACGTGATCATGCCCGGAATGGACGGGTACGAGACCGCCGCGCACATCAAGCAGCGGGAGAAGACCAAGGATGTGCCGATCATCTTCCTCACCGCGCAGGAGGTCGATCGGCACCAGGTGTTCCGCGGTTACTCCTCGCGGGCCGTGGACTTCCTGATCAAGCCGTTCGACCCATGGGTCCTGCGCTCCAAGGTCGAGGTCTTCGTGGAGTTGCACCAGCTCAAGGCCCAGATGCGTGAACAGGCCCGCTCCCTCCAACGGGTCCTCAACCAGGAGACCGGGGAACCGGGCAAGGTCCTCGCCGAACAGCTCGCCCAACGCTCCCGCCAGGTCCAGGCCGACCTCGCGGACCTGCGCGAGCACATCGTCACCAACTACCAGGAGGTCGACCAGCCCTTGGTGGACGCCGTGCGCAGGGTCGACCGCTCGGCCTCACGCCTGTCCACCCTCGTGGACACCCTGCACGGGCCCGACGACTAGTTTCGGTGCTCCGCTTCGCTTCGGGGCCTCCGGGGGTTGGTGTGGGAGGTCGGGTGTCGGTTACTACAGGGGGTCGAGGTAGGAGGTCGCGTACCGGTTACACCCTGCTGGGGTCGGGGCCCGAAAGTGTTTGCTTTGGCCCTCCGCTGGCGCTTCGGGCACCCCTGGGGGTTGAGGTAGGGGACCATGTACCGGTTACACCCTGCTGGGGTCGGGGCCCGAAAGTGTTTGCTTTGGCCCTCCGCCGGCGCTTCGGGGTCTCCGGGGGTGAAGGTAGGAGACCGAGTGCCGGTCACTACAGGGGGTTGAGGTAGGAGGTCGGGTGTGGGTTACACCCTGCCGGGGTTGGGGTCCGAAAGTGTTTGCTTTGGCCCTCCGCTGGCGCTTCGGGCCGTGTTCGGGCGCCAAGGGAGGCGGGAACCTTCGGCACCTACGGTGTGGCCACTCGTTCCTCGCGACCCCACCTGCGGCACCTCCAGAACCCCGCCGGCGCCCGAACGGGCAACCCCCCGTGGCGAGGTAGGAGATCGTGTGCACCGACCCCAGGGGGTTGGTGTGGGAGACCGTGTGCACCGACCCCCAGGGGGGTGCTGTAGGAGACCGCGTGGCGGTCGCCCCCTGGGAGATGTGAGAGGGCGGAGGTGCCCGAACCGGTCAGGGGCGGGGCGGGAGGGCGAGGCCGATGTGCTCGCCGATCTCCTCGATCAGGCCGAGGTCGGCGAGGCGGAAGCTGCCCCGGTTGCTGCGGCGGATCAGGGTGAGCGCGCCTCGGACGCCGCGGCTGCCGCGCAGAGGCACCGACAGCAGTGAACCGGCGCCGAGGGCGGCCAGGACCGGGGCGCCCGAGGCCAGATGGCCGAGCACCGACTCGTCCTCGATCAAGGGGAACAACAGCGACTGGCCGCGCCCCAGCACCTCGCCGGGGATGTCGGAGTCGCCCGGGGGCAGCGCCGCCACCTCCTCGGTCTGGCCGTCGGGCACGTCGGCCGGGCCGACCACGGTGGCGCGGCGCGCGGCCTGAGGGTCCTTCGGCAGATCACAGACGTCGATGATCACCCAGTCGGCGTAGGAGTCGGCGAGCAGGTCGGCGGCCTCGGTCAGCGCGAGCCCCCTGGTCGGAGTGGTGCCGCGCAGCAGCAGCCGGGTCATCCGGGTGAGCACGTCCAACCGTCGGGCGGCCAGGACCACCACCTGGTCCTCGACCTCCGACTCCAAGGGAGCCGGCCCCTCCTCCTCGTCGCCGTGCATCGGCGGCGACATCGCCACCAGGACCAGCGGCTGGGCCTCCGTGGGCAGCTCCAACCGGGTCAGGGTCAGATGCACGTCCTCGGCCCACCCCCGCTGGGCCAGCCGGGACTCCAACGAGGCGGGCCCGTCACCGCGCAGCACCGCCGCCAGCCACGACTGCATGGCCGCGCGCTTGCGCAGGTCGACGAAGTGGGCGAAGGGCTTGCCGGTGAGATAACCGGGCGCTCCGCCCAACTGTTCGGCCCCGGAGTTGTTGATCCTCCGGATGTAGCCGTCGTGGTCCAACAGCACCACGGGCACGCTGAGCTCGTTGAACACGGCCCGCAGCAGGACCCGGTCGTTGTCATCGCCGGAGCGGCGGGGCGCGGCGGGGTTGCTGTGGGCACGGGCCAGCTCCGCTCCGGCGTCGCCGAGCAGACGCTCTGCGTACTCCAACTCCGCGAGGGCGGCCTCGGCGGTGCCCTGGGCATCGTCCGGGTAGGTGGCGTGGGTGTTGCCCAGGGCGGCGACACGTTCGCTCAACGCGTTGATCTCGCGTTGCAGATCGGCGAGGTTGTCCGACACGCTCACGGTCTCCCGGTCGTCTTCGAGGGCGGTGCGGCGGTGCTCGGCGGGCCCGGGGCGGGTGCCGAGAAGGTGCTTTGTCCCCGTGCTGAGGACGGCCCGTGTCCGGTCGAGGCCTTTCCGAAGGTTACCGTTGGTGGGGGAGAACGGGACGAGCGGAGGAGGTTCGCACGATGTGGATCGAACGCCTCGCCCGTGACATCGGCGCTCTGGGACAAGAGGAGAGCACCACCCCCGAGCGGGCTCTGGACCAGATGAGCCGCGCCGCCGCGTGGGGCGTTCCCGGATGTTCGGCCTCCCTGGTTGTGCTCTGGCGCGAGGTGGTCGCCCCGGACGGGACCGGCTGTCACGTGGTCAGCGACTACGGCGCCTCCCATTCCGACCTCTCCGAGGCCTTCGAATACCAGTACACGACCGACCAGGGCCCCACGGTCGAGGCGGTCCGCGAGATG
Organism: Nocardiopsis alba DSM 43377; assembly: GCF_000341225.1. Lineage (GTDB taxonomy): Bacteria > Actinomycetota > Actinomycetes > Streptosporangiales > Streptosporangiaceae > Nocardiopsis > Nocardiopsis alba. The sequence continues at coordinate 34,956 of NZ_ANAC01000027.1, read as the reverse complement.
CGCAGGGTCCGCGTCTCCGACGTGCTCCGCGACCAGCGCTGGCCCGGATACACGAGCATGGCCGTCCAGTGCGGTGACCGTTCCTCTATCACCCAGCCCAGCAAGCTTCCCGGCGAGGGGGAGGACCGTGTCCTCACCTTCGGCGTGCACTCGGGACGGTCGGACGCCTTCGACGAAGAGGTCGTCACCCATCTCACCGCGCTGTTGGCCGAACACGCGGCGATGGCCCTGCACACGGCGGGGCGTCAGGCCGACGCGGCGCGCGAGTCCGCCCACATGCGAAGGGCGATGTCGGCGCGTACGGTGATCGACCAGGCCAAGGGGATCATCATGCACGCCCGGGGCTGTGACGCCGACACCGCCTTCGCGGCCCTGCGCGAGGTGGCCCAGCGCAATCGGAAGCGGGTCGTGGAGGTGGCCCGGGACCTGGTGGCGGAGAACACCGGCCCCCAGCCGCGGATGCGAGGGCGCGGGCGTCGAGGGTGAGCCTCCCGGCGTGAACGTCCCGGTGAACACATCGATACGAGTCCCGAGTGTGATCGGGAGGCGTCATGATGAGAGGTCGGGGCCGTCGCGGAACGCGGTGGCGGCCGGTCCGCCCCAGGGCGGGCACGAGTCCCACCCGGTGCACGCGAACGACAAGGAGAAGCGACCGTGACGTCAGACATCTCGATCCGCCGAGAGAACGGTGTCGCCGTGGTGACGCCCGTCGGCGAGATGGACGCGGTCACCTCTCCGGCCCTGGCCGAGGCTTTGGACGAGGTGCTGTCCGAAGGGCCCGAGGGCGTGGTGGTGGCCTTCGACAAGGTGGGGTTCTGCGACTCCCGATGCATCGGGGTGCTGGTGGCCGCCTTCCGGCAGGCCCGCGACCTCGGTGTGGGTCTGGTGATCGCCGAGCCTCAGCAGCAGGTCAACCGATTGTTCGTGATCGCGGGCATCGACCAGGTGATCCCGATCATGGAGAGCGTGGGGAAGGCGGTCGCCTCCTTCGCCGAGGCCGGCTGACGCGGGGCGCGCGCCGATGTCGCGGCCCGCGCCCCGAAGCACGGGTCAGTTCCCGTGGCGCTTCTCGTAGCCGACCAGGCGCACGCACGTGGTCAGGCCGAGCATCGCCTTCTCCAGCTCCTCCAGAGAGGGGAAGCTGGGCGCGATACGGATCGTCGCGTCACGCGGGTCGTCGCCGTAGGGGTGGGTCGCCCCGGCCGGGGTCAGGACGATACCCGCCTCGGCGGCGCGGCGCACGACCTCCTTGGCGCAGCCCTCGCCGACCTCCAGGGTGACGAAGTAGCCACCGGTGGGGGTGGTCCACTCGGCCAGCCCGGTACCGCCGAGCTCGGCTTCCAGGATCCGCTGGACGGTGTCGAACTTGGGCTGGAGCAGGCTCCGCTGGCGCTCCATGTGGATCCGCAGCCCTTCCGCGTCCCTCAGGAAGAGGAGGTGCCGGAGCTGGTTCACCTTGTCCGGGCCGATCGAACGCTTGGAGCTGTTGGCGGTCAGCCAGTCCACGTTGGCGGTCGAGGAACCGAAGAAGCCGACGCCGGCCCCGGCGAAGGTGATCTTCGAGGTGGAGCCGAAGACGAACGGCCGATCGGGGTTCCCGCTCTCCGCGCAGGCGGCGGAGAGGTCGGCGATCTCTACGGGCTCGTCGGTGAGGTGGTGGGCGGCGTAGGCGTTGTCCCAGAAGATCCGGAAGTCCGGGGCGGCGGTGGTCATCCGGGCCAGACGCGCGATGGTCTCGTCGCCGTAGACGACCCCGTTCGGGTTGCTGTACTTGGGCACGCACCAGATGCCCTTGACGGCCGGGTCCTCGGCGACGAGCCGCTCCACGACGTCCATGTCCGGACCGGAGTCGTCCATCGGTACGGGGATCATCTCGATGCCGAACCGCTCGGTGAGGGCGAAGTGCCGGTCGTAGCCGGGCACGGGGCACAGGAAGGCGATCCGCTCCTGGTCGGCCCAGCGCGTCTCGGCGCCGGGAAGGACGCTCAGGAAGGCGTGGACCAGGCAGTCGTGCATCAGTTCCAGGCTGGAGTTCCCGGCCGCGAGGAGGCGGTCCGCGGGGACCTGGAGCACGTCGGAGAAGATCTCCCGGAGTTCCGGCAGGCCGCGCAGGCCGCCGTAGTTGCGCACGTCGGTGCCGTCCGGGGCGTGGTGCCGGTCGCCGGGGAGGGAGAGCAGCCCCTCGGAGAGATCGAGCTGCTCCGGGGCGGGCTTGCCGCGGGTGAGGTCGAGCTTCAGGCCTCGCGCGGTCAGTTCCTTGTAGTCCCGCCGGGCCCGGTCGAGGAGTTCGGCCGGGGCGTCGGCGTTCGACTCGGTGGTCATGATGGTTCCTCTCGAAGGGGGCGCCCGCCTCGGGGGACGGGCGCGTGCCGCAGAATACAGGGGGTGAGCTCGGAGAACGGCCGGTCAGACGCGGTCGATGAAGTGCAATCGCACCAGGGATCCGTCCCTGCTCCCGCAGATCTCCATGTAGTCGCAGATCTGGCGGGTGATCCACAGCCCGTATCCGCGTGGTCGGAGACTGTCGGCCGGTCGGTAGCCGGCCAACGGGTCGGTGAGGCCGCCTCGCTCGTCGAAGACGTCGCACACCCATCGGTCCGGTCCACGCCATACCTGGACCGTGCCCTTGCCCGCCCCGTGTTCCAGGACGTTCGCGGCGAGTTCGTTCACCGCGACGACCAGGCCGTCCACGAGGCCGTCGGCCAGACCCAGGAGCCGTCCCAGGTCGCCGAGGTCCTCCCGTAACCGGGGGAGCGACGGACAGATCTCCAGCCGGTGGGAGGGGCCGGTCACGGCCATCGGCTCGGGCGCGCGGACCCGCCGCCCGAAGGCCTCGGTGCCCCGGTAGTCGGGGTTGGGTCGGGCGGTGCGCGCGCCCAGGAGCATCGGATGGGTGGCCAGGACCGCGGACCTGTTCCCCGGACGGAGCCACTGTTCGTCGTGGACGCACAACAGGCTCATGTCCATGGGGGCCAGGGCCGTGCTCAGCACCGATTCCATCCGGTGCCACTCGCGTCCCTCCAACCCGTCGGAGGGCAGGAGGGGAGGCTCGGCCACGACGCTGACGGAGCCGTGGAGCAGGGCCATCCGGTGGAGGGCGGCCAGGGCGCGCCCCGGGGCGTCGTAGAGGGTGTCCCGCTCGATGACCTCGATCCGGTCGCGTTCGGCGGGTGTGAGCCCGTCGAGGAGGGCGGCCGGATCGGTCACGGCGAGCACGGTCCGGACGCCGGCCCGGACGGTGGAGCGGAGCCGCTCCCCGACCGCCGTGGAAGAGCGTCTTCCACGGCGCAGGAGCAGTCCCTGGTGTTCGAACGTCATCGAGGGTGGGGGACCGCTCAGTGGGCGGACCCGGACAGGAGCAGCTCCGCCTCGTCCTCGTCGGAACGGTCCCGGTGGTCGGTCTGCTGTGGCCGGGAACGCTCGTAGGCGAGCTCGGTCTCCACGGCGATGCGCTGCCAGGTGAAGCGGGAGCGGGCGCGGTCGACCGCGGCGATGCCGTAGGCGCTGCTCATGGTCGGGGTGTTGAGGACGGCGCGTACCGAGCGCGCGACCTCGTCGGGACGGCCGAACCGCATGAGCACGCCGCTGGTGCGGTGCAGGACCGCGCCGGGGACGGCCCCGGTGGCCGTGGCGACGACCGGGAGACCACAGGCCATGGCCTCCAGGACGGCGCCGCCGTAGGGGTCGTGGGAGGCGGCGGAGACGTACACGTCGGCGGAGCGCAGCAGACGCGGGAGCTCCTTGCGCTCCACCGGTCCGGTCAGGTGCACGCGGTCGTTCACCCCGGCCTCCTTGGCCAGCAGTTCGACGCGGCGGGCGTTCTCGTCGAGGGCGACCGTGCGGTCGTCGGCGGTGGAGACCAGCAGCAGTTCGGCCTCGGGCAGGCGGGTCATCGCCTCGACCAGACGTTCGGCGCCACCGGGCGCGGTCAGGGAGGTCACCGAGATGAGACGGGGACGCTCCTCGCGGCGGGAGTGCCAGGGTTCGGTGGAGGCGCTGCCCTCCACGCTGAAGTGGTCGGTGTCCACGCCGAAGGGGACGACGCTCACGTGGTGTCGGGGCACACCGAGTCGGGCCAGCTCGCCCTGCTGGTCGGTGGAGTTGACCAGGACGTGGTCGGCCCGGGAGGCCAGGATCGTCTCCATGCGGGCGCGGTCGGGACGGTGGGCCATGCCGGACCGCTGTTCGCTGGCGTTGAGGGAGTGGAAGGTCTGGACGATGGGGGTCCCGCTCTGGTCCTTCTCGCTGTGCGCCTGAGCGTGGAGGGCGGCCAGGCCGCTGGTCCAGCCGATGGCGTGCAGCACGTCGGGGGTGTCCTCGTCGAGGACGGCGGCGAGCGCGGTGCCGAAGGCCCCGGTGTGCTCGGCGTGCTCGTCCTCGGTGAGGGGGCGGGCGGGGCCGGCGTCGAGGTAGGCGACGGAGACGCCGCGGGCCATACGGGTGCGGCCCTCGGGCTGCTCGGGGTCGCTGCGGCGGACGTAGACGGTCACCCGGTGACCGCGTTTGGCGAGCTGACGGGAGAGGGCACAGGCGTGCAGGCTCGCGGGGCAGGCCGGCTCGCCCCGGTGAGCGGGAAGGGGATTGGCGTGTTCGGCGACCATGGCGATCTTCACTGGGCTGAACTCCTTGGACACCGCCGTGGTGTCCTTAGTGGTTGGTCCCGGCGGGACTCCGGAGCGGGGAGTCGGAGTCCACCCGGGATGACTGTGGTCGGTGGCCGGAGCGGGGAGCGGGGCCGACCGAGGGGCGTCGTCTCGTTACGAGGCGCCCGCGGAGGATGACGGGGGATACGGGGACGGCGCGATCGCGGCCGGTGGGGAACGCCGTGCGGCGTCGAGGAAGACGCGCGTACGAAGGGCACGGCGCGGCGGAAGAGGAGAGAGAGGAGGGGAGAGACGCATGACAGACCACACCAAACGACCGTCGTAGGAGACTGAGCGCCACCGGGCGTACCTGTGGCCAGGTCCGCGCGCGGGGCGGGGTCGTGTGTGTCTGCGTCTTAGACACCCAACTCCGACCATTCTGCCAGACCCCGGACCGGCCGACAACGTGCGTTCTATCCCACAGGCTGTCCGAAACCCTCCCGGAGTACCCGGGCCCTTCGTCGCCGCGAAGCCCTGGTCTGCGGTTTCGTCGAACATTCCGATAGGCCCTGTTGGTCGGGTTCCGGCAACGCTACTGTCGGACCGGAACCGAGGGGGACGGCGCTGGAAGTCCCTCAGGTCACCCGCGCAACACTTTTGGCGGCGAAAAGCGGTGCGGGAACTGCATATCCGGGTGTTTTCCGCCATGATGTACGCGGATTTTGACCGACTCCGGCGGTGGCTCGGTACGGTTACAGAATCCAGACGTTGAACGGGACTCGACCAAGGCCCGGCGCTGGGCGCCGGGCAACCGGCCACGGCCGACGAAACGGGAGGAAGGGCGTATGGGTGTCGCTGGTGGGGAAGTCATAGTCACGGCCCTCACGCACCGGGGCGCTATCCGCCCTGCCAACGAGGACTCCGTGGTCATGGGTGCGCTCACCGTCGCCAGCGCGAACATGACCTCCCCGGTCCGCTGCGTGCTGCCGGTGAGCGAACCGGTGATCCTCGCGGTCGCGGACGGTATCGGCGGCCAGGCCGCCGGGGAGATCGCCTCCGAGCACGCGGTGCACCGCATGGCCGAGATGGGGCCGCGGCTCAACAACACCGAGGAGGTCGCCCAGCTCCTCACCCACATCGACGAGGAGATCAAGGACCACGCCTCCCAGCACCCGGAGTTCTCGGGGATGGGGACCACGGTCGCGGGCGTCCTGCTCAACAGCGACGGCAACTTCTGGTTCAACGTCGGAGACTCGCGTACCTACCGTCTGGAGGGGCGCCACCTGCGTCAGCTCTCGGAGGACGACTCTCCGGCCCTACCGCCCTCCGAGGACGGACGTCCCGTCACGACCAACTTCATCACCCAGTCCCTGGGCGGAAGCTCGGGCGGATCGATGGTCCCGCATGTGGGCCGGGACGAGGCCGCCGACCCCAGCGCCTGGCTCATGTGCAGCGACGGCCTGTCCGACCTGGTGCTGCCGGAGGAAATGGAGCGGATCATCGCCGAGGCCGGTAGCGACGAGGCCGCCGTCCACGCCCTCTGGCAGGCCGCGATGGGGGCCGGGGGCAAGGACAACATCAGCATCCTGTTGGCGCGGCGACGCTGACGGTCGTGCCCGGGACCGCTCACGGTCTCGGGGCACCACGACGGGAAGGGGCCCGCACGCTTCGGCGTACGGGCCCCTTCGTGTGTCCGGTGTCCGTGGGCCGGATCCTTACGGATCAGGAGTCGGAACCGGGGCGGTTGCGCATGCGCGTCACGAGCATCGCGATCAGACCGATGATCGCGAGGACGACGACACCACCGATGATCAGCATGGTCGAGGAGGAGCCGCCCGCCTCCTCGGCGGGGGCCTCCTCCGCAGGGGCCTCCTCGGCCTGCTCGTCCGCGGCCTCGTTCTCGGCAGGGGCCTCTTCCTCGGCGGGCTCCTCGGGAGCGGCCTCGGCGATGGCCTCGTCGGTCACGGTGAAGGTGAGCGTCTCCTGGATGGGGTGGCCGTCGGAGGAGACGACGCGGAAGGCGATGGTGTAGTCGCCGGCCTGGTCCAGCGGGGCCAGGCCCACGGAGACGTCGGTGCCGTCGAAGACCAGCTCTCCGTCCTCGTACTGGGTCTCCTCGTCGGGGCCGGTCACGACGATGGCGCTGCCGCTTCCCCCTTCCATCGGGGCGTTGTTGAAGGTGAGCACGACCTCCTCGGGGAGGGTCTCCAGGGTCGCCTCGTCCTCGGGGTTGGAGCCGGTGAGGACGTCGTGCGCGAGGGCGGGGGAGGGGGCCAGCAGCAGGGCGGCCGCCACGGGGACGACGAGGGCGGCTGCGGTGCGGATTCTTCTCATGTTCTTCTCTCAGGCCGTCGGGGTGAGGGTTCACGTCCGGCCGGCACGGGTGCGACCGTGCTCGCCCGGCTCTTTTCGCCGGTCCCCGGAGCACACCGAGGGAACGCGAGGAGCGTTCACGACGGGATGGGCGGGGACATGGGCGAACCGGGGGGCCCACGGGGGCCGTGCGACGCGCGGACGGCGAGGGAGGACAGGCCCTTCGAAGGGGACGCGGGCGTTCGTCCGGAAGGGTCGAACGCGAGATCGGGAACGCGGAGCAGCCGCGGCAGGGCCCTGGAGACGGCGGAGGTCAGGGACCATAGCGCCGATTCACCGTGGGCCAGGAGCGCGGCGGCGAGCAGGGCGGCCCACAGGTGTGCGAACAGCATGCCCGGGGCGAAGCCGAGTGTGTGGGTGAGCAGCCCGTGTCCGCTGTGGTCGATCCCCGTGTCGAGGGCGATCGGAAGCGGGCCCGCCGAACCCTGGAGGGTCAGGTGGAGGGCGATCTGCGCGAGGGCCAGCACGGCGAAGATGTCGCCGAACCCCCGCATGACGCGGGTGAAGCGCCACAGAAGGCAGAAGAGGAGGAGCGTGGCCAGGGCGAAGCCCTCGACCCCGGCCGGGGTGGCGGCCCAGAGGTTGTGACCTCCCCAGGCAAGCCCGGTGCACGCGCCGGCGAGGAAGGCCGTGCGCGTGAGACGGAGCGTGCCGTGAGCGGGTCGCACGTTAGAGAACCTAGGCCGTGCCCTCCGGTGCCGCAAGACGGTGACCGGGGACATGGGAAGACCGCCGGGCGCGTGGCGCACCCGACGGCCTCACCCGGGGCTATCCCGCCGGTACCAGCTCGCGGCGCATGTAGCGACGCTGCTCGGGGGTGGTGCCACCCCAGACTCCATGAGCCTCACCGGCGCGAAGGGCCCACCGCAGACATTCCGGGCGAACAGTACAGCTGCGGCAGACGTCGAGTGCTTTCTCCGTGTCGATGCGACCGATCCCGGTGCTGCTCACCGGGAAGAAGATCTCAGGGTCGTATGAGCGGCAGTTCCCCTGCTCGACCCAGTCCTCGCTCTCGTGGTACAGGCGGTTCACGAGTGCCTCCGATCCCTGGTCAGTGGTCCGCACCGTGGATCCCACGGTGGGTCAGCGAAGTTGGTGTCCACGCTGCCGTCCCAGGTTTGCGACCCTTCTGGGCTGCGGCGAAGCGGTGCGACTAATTGTAGTACTACATGAGGTCGTACTACAGGAAGTCTGCTCCAAAATCCGAGAATCATCAAGGACGTCCGTCGGGGAGGAGGGGGCTTCGGGCCCCGTTCGAGAGGTGGGCGAGGGGCGAAAGGGGCGAAGGGGGCGGTCTCTCGACCCGTTCCGAGGCCGAGGGATTTTCCTGCGTACAGCCGCTTTCGGAGCTCGGAGCGCGTACCGTGTGACGTGGGCCGCAGTCCTTCGAGGGCGTTATGTCGCTAGGTTCCCACCGAATTCATGTGACTTAACGCACGCTTAATATCGCGCTCCGAGGCTCTATGTTTGACCCTGACGCCTAGAGGCGATCGGCCGGACGGTGGGCGCCTCCCCCGGGTGAACCGGGTCCGGAAAGGATCGCGAACCCCCTGATGGACAGGGGGTGTGCGGGCCGCTCCACCGCTACCGCGCGTCATCTGCGAGTGTCGGCCGAGGTCGCCGAACACTGCTAAATAGACGAGCCATACCCGCGCCCTATCTGTTCAAACATCTGCGCGGAATCTCGCTGAAACTCTTTTGGTCTTCGTTCGCTAAGTTCGGTCGACGTGCCACATCTACGAACGAACCTCGAAGCACACGACCGAAACGACGACGGAGCCCCGGGCTCCGAAACCGCCGAGGCCGTGGGCCGTGGGGACGTGCGCTTGACCCACCCCTCCCCGGAGGACGGGCCGCACATGTGGCGGTTGGCCGGCGAGACGGGGATGGACGTGAACTCTCCGTACGCCTACACGCTCTGGTGCCGGGACTTCGCCGCGACCAGCGTCGTGGCGAGGGACGCCGACGGGCGGGTGGCGGCCTACGTCACCGGTTACGTCCGTCCCGACAGCCCGGACACGTACTTCCTCTGGCAGGTGGCCGTCGACTCCGCTCACCGTGGTCGGCGACTGGCCCGCCGGATGCTCGACTTCATCGGCGAGACCTTCGCCGAGCAGGGACTTCGGTACCTCGAAGCGACCGTCACCCCGGACAACAAGGCCTCTCGTGCCCTCTTCGCCTCGTTCGCGAGGGACCTGGGGACCGAGGCCGAGTGGAGCCCGCTCTTCACCGAGGAGCACTTCCCGGCCGGCGGGGGCGAGAACCACGACCCCGAGGACCTCGTGCGCATCGGCCCCATCGGCCCCGAGCCCACCGCCTCCGACGACTGACCGTCCGTACCGGATCGAACGCGATCCTGACCCACCCCTCGTCTAAGCCCTGAGCCCACGAAGTTGGGGAAAGGAATCAAGGAACATCACGATGGAGACCTTCCAGCGCCTCGAGTCCGAAGTCCGCGGATACTGCCGTAGCTGGCCGGTCGTCTTCGACAAGGCGGTCGGTTCGCACGTCTATGACGAGAACGGCAAGCCCTACCTGGACTTCTTCGCCGGGGCCGGTTCGCTCAACTACGGGCACAACAACCCGGAGCTGAAGAAGTCGCTCATCGATTACCTGACGGACGATCGCATCGTCCACAGCCTCGACGCCTACAGCGTGGCCAAACGCGAGTTCCTGAAAACCTTCGAGGAGATCATCCTCGAACCGCGCGGACTCGACTACAAGATCCAGTTCCCCGGCCCGGCCGGGAACAACGCCGTCGAGGCGGCGCTCAAGCTGGCCCGGAAGTACACCGGACGCCAGACCATCATCAACTTCACCAACGGCTTCCACGGGATGACCCTGGGCGCCCTGGCCGTCACCGGTAACTCCATGAAGCGCGGTGGCGCCGGTGTGCCGCTCGACCACGTGGCGACCATGCCGTTCGACAACTACCTCGACGGCAAGACCCCGGACTTCCTGTGGCTGCGCAGCCTGCTGGAGGACAGCGGCAGCGGACTGGACGCCCCGGCCGCCGTGATCGTGGAGTCCGTCCAGGGCGAGGGCGGCATCAACGTCGCCAGCGCCGAGTGGCTCCGCGGGCTCTCCGAGCTCTGCAAGGAGTACGGCATCCTGCTCATCCTGGACGACATCCAGATGGGCTGCGGTCGTACCGGCCGGTTCTTCAGCTTCGAAGAGGCCGGGATCACCCCCGACATCGTCACCCTGTCCAAGTCCATCAGCGGCTACGGTCTGCCGATGGCGCTCACGCTGTTCAAGCGGGAGCTGGACGTGTGGGAGCCGGGTGAGCACAACGGCACCTTCCGCGGCTTCAACCCGGCCATGGTCACCGGCACGGAGACGCTGCGTCGCTACTGGACCGACGACTCCTTCGCCGAGGCCACCCTGGCCAAGGGCGCCATGGTCGAGGCCCGTCTCTCGGAGATCGCCTCCGAGTACGGCGACTTCGGCGCCCACGTGCGCGGCCGTGGCCTGGCCCGCGGTCTGGCGTTCGAGACCGAGGGCATCGCCAAGAAGGTCGCCGCCGAGTCCTTCCAGCGGGGCCTGCTCCTGGAGACCTCCGGTCCCCAGGACGAGGTCGCCAAGCTCCTGCCGCCGCTCACCTCGACCGAGGAGGAGCTCAACGCCGGTCTGGACATCATGGCCGACGCCGCCCGGGCCGCCGTCAAGGTCGCCCAGCCGGCGTGACGAAGTGCCCGGGATCCGTCCCTCCACCCCGACGCGCGTCCGTGCGTCGGGGCGGGGTGGAGACCGGGCATCCGAAGGACCGACCACCGAAATCTTCGGGGCCGGTCGGTGTCTCCGTGCGGGACATCGGTCGGCCCCGTACCGTGTAACCAGCGCACTCTCCGCGCACCGGCACGTTAGGAGACCCAAGTGATCGTTCGCAGTCTGGACGAGATCAACGACACCGACGCCGACATCAAGACCGAGAACTGGCGCAGCCGTCGGATCGTCCTGGCCAAGGAGAAGGTGGGCTTCTCCTTCCACGAGACCGTGCTGTACGCGGGCACCGAGTCCACGTTCTGGTACGCCAATCACGTCGAGCTCGTGCACTGCATCGAGGGTGAGGCCGAGCTGACCAACGAGGAGACCGGGGAGAAGCACATCATCACCCCGGGCACCCTCTACCTGCTCAACGGCCACGAGAAGCACACGGTCCGCCCCAAGACCGACTTCCGTGTCCTGTGCGTCTTCAACCCGCCCGTGACCGGGCGCGAGGTCCACGACGAGAACGGCGTCTACCCGCTGGTCGTCGAGGAGGAGGCCCCCGCCTGATCCAGGGCGAGGGTCGTACGACCGAAGGGCGGGGTCCGCGTACGCGGACCCCGCCCTTCGTCGTCGCGAGGGTGGACACCCCTGGGTGACGGATGTACGGACCCTGGGTCACCCCGCACAGGTGACCGGGGTGAAGAGGGTTCTTACAAAGGACACCTGATGGCCTGAAGCTCATAACCAGTGCATAACGGACCAAAGGTGTCCCGTTACTGAGGGGCGGGCTCGGGGAGGGAGACCCCGTACCAGTGCCGTCGTCCCCTGTTCCCGGGTGACGGACGGGGCCGTGGACCACACCACGGCAGCAGCCCACACGAGGCGATCCACATCATTCGAACGTCGCGGAGCCCTCGCCCCCTCTTCTTCGGGCGAAGGCGCCGCTCTCGCGAGTATCCGAGGAGCAGTCGTGAAGAAACAGGGACCAGCGCGTCGGCGGGGAACCTGGGGCCGCAGAGACGCTTTCCGCCTGGGTGGTGTCGGGCTCGCCGTGGCCGGTCTCTCGGCGTGCACCAGGGTCGACGGCAACGGCGGAGCGAACGAGGACGGGAAGTCGACCCTGGAGCGACTGCGTGAGCAGGGCTTCGTCGCGGTCGGTCTGGCCAACGAGATCCCGTTCGGTTTCGTCGACGACGCCGGTGACCCCGCGGGGCAGTCGCCCGCCGTCGCCCAGGCCGTCTTCGAGGAACTGGGGGTCCCCGAGATCCAGGCCTCGCCCGTCAATTGGGACGGTCTGATCCCCGGCCTGGACGCCAACCGTTTCGACGTCCTCGCCGCCGGTGTGTTCATCACCCCCGATCGCTGTGGCCAGGTCGCCTTCACCGAGCCGACCGCCACCTCTCCCGAGGCGTTCATGGTGGCCTCGGGCAACCCGCACAACATCCAGCACTTCGAGGACTTCGCGGACAACCCCGACCTCAAGCTCGCCGTCCTCAACGGTTCTGTGGAGCAGACGTACGCCGAGTACTTCGGGGTCCCCGACGGCCAGATGGAGCTCATCGGCAATCAGACCGCCGGTTACGAGCTGCTGGAGTCCGGCCGTGTGGACGCGGTCTCCATGCTGAGCGTGTCCCACCACTACCTGATCCAGGAGCGCGGCGGCGACTTCGAGGTCTCCGAGCCCTTCTTCCCTGTCATGGACGGCAAGGAGGAGAAGGGCTGGGGCGGTCTGTGCGTCCGTCAGGACGACACCGAACTCCTGGAGGAGATGAACCGGGTCATCGCGGAGTTCACCGAGAGCGGTCGTCTGCTCGAGCTGGGCGAGGAGTGGGGCTTCACCGAGGACGACCTCCCCGACGGCACGAGCACCGCTGAGCTCTGCGAGGGCTGAGCCCCGTGGAACAGATCGAATTCCTCATAGAACGGTTGCCCAGGTTCCTCGACGGCGCCTGGGTGACCGTTCAGCTCACCCTCGGGGGGAGCGCGCTGGCCTTCGTCCTCGCCATGGTCTTCGGGATCATGGGGACGGCCGGCCACTGGTTGCCCAGAGCCGTCTCCACGGTCTACGTGGAGGTCTTCCGGGGCATCGCCGCCCTGGTCCTGATGTTCTGGATGGCCTACGCACTGCCCGTCGCCACCGGTTTCCAGCTGGACGACATGTTCGCGGCGATCCTGGCGTTGGGGCTCAACGTGGGAGCGTACGGCGCCGAGGTCGTGCGCTCGGCGATCAACGCGGTGCCGAGGGCCCAGGTCGAGGCGACCGTCGCTCTGAACCTCTCCTGGTTCCAGCGGATGCGCCTGGTCGTGGTCCCTCAGGCCTGGGCACAGATGCTGCCGACCTTCGGCAACCTGGTCATCGAGTTGATGAAGGCCACGGCCGTGGCCTACCTGATCGGTGTCGCCGATCTGGCCGCCGTCGCGCAGCAGTTGCGTGAGGCCACGGGCGAGACGGTGGTCGCCTACTCCGGTGCCCTCGTCCTCTACTACCTGATCGCGCAGGTGCTCATCCTCGGTATGCGACTGCTCGAACGCCGCGCCAACCGGAAGCTGGGCCGGGTGACGCCCGGGGGCGGCGGTCCGCTGTCCCTGCTGAGACCGCCCTCGGTCGGAACACGAGTGGGGGTGGCCAAGTGATGTTCTGGGATTTCGAGTGGACGTTCCAGATCATGCCGGACCTGCTCTCCGGCCTCTGGGCGACCGTCCAGATCACGGTGATCGCCTATCTGATGGCCCTGGCCCTGGGCCTGGCCATCGCGATCGTCCGGCGAGTGCCGATCATCGGCTCCCTCCTGCACTTCGTCATGGAGTTCATCCGGACGACACCGCTGATCATCCAGTTGGTGTTCGTCTTCCTCCTGGCGCCGTCGACGGTCTCGGGCATGACCGTGGGCATCCTGGTCCTGGGAGTGCACTACTCCTCGTACACCGCCGAGGTGTACCGCTCGGGTATCGAGGGCGTGTCCAAGGGCCAGTGGGAGGCGGCACGCGCCCTGAGCCTCCCCACCACCCGTACCTGGGGGGCGATCGTGCTGCCCCAGGCGATCCGCAAGGTCATCCCCGCGCTGGGCAACTACCTGATCGCGATGTTCAAGGACACCCCGCTGCTCTTCGCGATCGGTGTGGCCGAGCTGCTCACCGAGGCCCAGCGTGTGGGCAGTGCCGACTTCCGCATCGTGGAGGCCTTCACCGTGGTCGGGTTCCTCTTCCTCCTGGTGAGCATCCCGTCCGCGATCGTGATTCGACGACTGGAGAAGCGATATGCCGCCGTCTGATACCCCCGAGAACACGACGACACCGGGTGTCGAGGGCGACGCCGACGGCCCGTTGATCGTCTTCGATCAGGTCGTCAAGCGTTTCGGCGATCTCACGGTCCTGGACCATCTGGACTTCTCGGTCGCCCCCGGTGAGCGGGTCACGCTCATCGGACCGAGCGGTTCGGGCAAGACCACCATCCTGCGTCTGCTCATGACCCTGGAGAAGGTCACCGAGGGCCACATCTGGATCCAGGGCGAGCCCTTCAGCCACATGAGGAGGGGCTCCGCGCTGGTGCCCGCCAACGAGGGCCACCTGCGTCGGCGGCGCAAGCGCATCGGCATGGTCTTCCAGCAGTTCAACCTGTTCCCGAACATGACCGTTCGCAAGAACATCATGGAGGCCCCGGTCCACGTGTTGGGCGTGGGCAAGGACGAGGCCGCCCAGCGGGCCGAGGAACTCCTGGAGCTGGTGGGACTGGGCGACAAGATCGACGCGCACCCCACGCAGTTGTCCGGTGGACAGCAGCAGCGGGTGGCGATCGCGAGGGCGCTGGCCATGCGACCGGAGATCCTCCTCTTGGACGAGGTGACCTCGGCGCTGGACCCGGAGTTGGTGGCCGGTGTGCTGGACGTGCTGCGGGAGGTGGCCGAGACCACCGACATCACGATGCTGTGCGTGACCCACGAGATGGGCTTCGCCCGCGATGTCTCCCACCGCGTCCTGATGTTCGATCAGGGGCGGATCGCCGAAGAGGGGCCGCCGGAGCAGATCTTCGGGGATCCCCGGGAGGAGCGGACCAAGTCGTTCCTCAAGTCGGTCCTGGACAACGGGTACTGAGCCCGTTCCCGTGGGGCGCCCGCCCGGTCGTGTCGACGATCGGGCGGGCGCCCTCGTCATGTGGGGCATCACCGGTGTGGCGCCCTCGTCGGGACCCGGCAACGACATACCGTAGTCATTAAGTCGCTTTTAGTTTTCCCTGGTGCAGAATGTGTGTTCTGAGACAGGGGGGACTCTTGTGACCATAGTGCGAAGATGGGGGCTCGCGTGGACGCTCGGTGTCGCGGCGGTCCTCATCATCGGGCCACTGATCCTCAGCCCCGTCCTTCGCTCCGAGGTCTTCGGGAACTCGGCCGTCCTGCTGCTGATCTCCTGGATACCGATGCTGGTGGCGTGCGTCGTGGCCTGGGGGTTGTCGCGGGGGCTGGGGCGACGGGACGAGCTGGACCGACGCGTGGTGGGGGCCATGGACGGCCACCCCCTCAACCGGGAGCTGCTCTGGCAGGGGCTCATGCTCATCGGCTTCATCCTGTCGATGATGCTGATCTCGGGGGTCCTGCGGGTCTACGGCGAGGAGACCGGGACCACCCCGGACCTGGCCATGTCGGCCTCGCTGGTGTCCCGACTCCTGTTCCTCTTCGCGATCCCGCTGCTGATCCTGGACCGTTCCGGCATCACCGTCGAGGGCAAGGGCACCGCCATGCCCGCGATCGCGCTCGGGGTGAGCGAACCCTGGCGCTGGCTGGGCCTGGCCCCCGTCGCCCTGGCGGTCGGGATGATGGGCTACCTGATCCTGCCGCACATCGGGCTGCCCCCGCCGTCCTTGACCCTGTACGCGATGCTGTTCGCCTTCGCCCTGATCGCGGTCTGCGAGGAGATCTTCTTCCGATGCATGATGCAGACCCGGTTGGAGATCCTCCTGGGCCGTTGGGGCGGCATCGTGATCACCTCGGCGGTCTTCGCGCTGACCTACGCGCTCATCCAGCCCTATGACGCGGTGGCCCAGTTGCCGCCGGAGCACGACCTGACGCACGACATCGGCATGGCCATGCTCACCTACGGTGCGGCGAGCGTGCTCTACGGATACCTGTGGGCCTGCTTCCGCAACACCTGGATCAACGTCCTCATGCGTCTGGCGGTCTTCGTGCTGATCCTGCCGCCGGATCTCCAGATCGGTATCTGAACCGGCGCCACCTGCGAAGTCTTCGCGCCATGGCGGAGATTTCACCCGGTACGACCCGAGGGTCATCGGGCATATGGGTAGAGAAGACCCACAGGGGTCGCACCGCGGTCATCTTCCCCTTGCGGGAGTGTCACCGTGTGGTCATGGAAAAGGGGGAGTCTGCCCACTGTGAGCACGGAATCAGCGCCGACAGAGGCGGAACTCGGCACCGCGGAACTACCGTCCGACAGGTTCATGGACCGGGAGGAGGGGTGGCTCCGTTTCAACCAGCGGGTCCTCGAACTGGCCGAGGACGAGGACATACCGCTGCTCGAACGGACGCGATTCCTCGCGATCTTCTCCAGCAACCTCGACGAGTTCTTCATGGTCCGGGTCGCCGGCCTCAAACGGCGCCTGGCCACCGGCCTCTTCGTCGCCTCCTCGAGCGGCCACCACCCCCGGGATCTGCTGGAACGCGTCTCCAAGGTCACCCACGAACTCGTGGTCCGTCAGATCGCCTGCTTCGAGGAGAGCGTCGCCCCCGCCCTGGCGGAGGAGGGCATCGGCATCGTCCGCTGGAACGAGCTCGACACCGCCGAGCGCGAGTACCTCCACGGGTACTTCCGCCGCTCCGTCTACCCCCTGGTGACACCGTTCACCGTCGACTCGGCCCACCCCTTCCCCTACATCTCGGGCCGCTCCCTCAACCTCGCCGTCACCGTTCGGGATCCGGACGACGACCGTCAGATGTTCGCCAGGGTCAAGGTGCCCGCCTCCCTTCCGAGGTTCATCGAACCGGCCACGAGCGGCGGTGGCCGATACGTCCCGGTCGAGGACATCATCGCCGCCCACCTGCCCCAGCTCTTCGAGGGCATGCACGTGGTCGAGCACCACGCCTTCCGGGTCACCCGCAACGCGGACCTGGAGGTCGACGAGGACGAGACCGACGACCTCGTGCAGTCGCTGGAGAACGAACTCCTGCGCCGTAGGTTCGGTCCCCTCGTGCGATTGGAGGTGGAGCGGACCATCAGCGACGAGGTCCTGGCCATCCTCACCGAGGAGCTCGGCGCCGAGGAGGAGGAGATCTATCGGGTCCCCGGGCCGCTCAACCTGGCCGGGCTCGCTCAGATCGCCGACGCGGACCGCCCCGACCTGCGCTATCCGCCGATGGTCCCGGGCGAACCCCGCTCGCTCACCTCGGGAGACCTGTTCGCCACCATCAGGGAACGCGAGGTCCTGGTCCACCACCCCTACGAGTCGTTCGCCACCACCACGGAACGGTTCCTCTCCCTGGCCGCCACCGATCCCAAGGTCGTGGCGATCAAACAGACCCTGTACCGGACCAGCGGCGATTCCCCCATCGTCGAATCGCTCATCGAGGCGGCCCGGGCCGGCAAGGAGGTCGTGGTCCTGGTCGAGGTCAAGGCCCGCTTCGACGAACAGAACAACATCCAGTGGGCCCGCAAACTCGAACGCGCGGGCTGCCACGTGGTCTACGGCGTGGTCGGACTCAAGACGCACTGCAAGTTGTCCATGGTGATCCGTCAGGACGACGACGGTCTGCTCCGCCGCTACTGCCACGTCGGCACCGGTAACTACAACCCGAGCACCGCGCGCGTCTACGAGGACCTCGGTCTGTTCAGCGCCGCAGACGAGGTGGGCGAGGATGTCAGCGACCTGTTCAACAGCCTCACCGGGTTCTCCCGCAAGAAGCACTACCGACGACTCCTGGTGGCGCCCGCCGCCCTGCGACAAGGGCTGCTGCGACAGATCGACGAGGAGATCGCGGCCGCCCGCGAGGGCGGGGCGGCGCGTGTGCGGATCAAGGTGAACTCCCTGGTGGACGAGGAGATCATCGACGCCCTCTATCGGGCCTCCCTCGCCGGGGTCCGGGTCGACCTGTGGGTCCGGGGGAGCTGTGTCCTGCGCGCGGGGGTCCCCGGGCTCTCCGAGAACATCCACGTCCGCAGTATCCTCGGCCGTTTCCTGGAGCACTCCCGCGTGTTCGTCTTCGAGAACGGAGGCCGCCCCAAGGTGTGGATCGGCAGCGCCGACCTGATGCCCCGCAACCTGGACCGACGTGTCGAGGCGCTGGTCAGGATCGCCGACCCCGAGCAGTGCCGGAGGCTGGTGGGCCTGATGGACCTGGCGATGGCCGACGGAACCTCCTCCTGGCGTCTCGAACCCGACGGTTCGTGGACCCGGGTCACCCACGACGAGAACGGACAGCCCTTGATCGACCTCCAGGAGGCCCTGCGCGGCGACCGTCACCTGCGGGTGGTGGACGGAGGATGAGCGGTCACGGGACCGGCTCCGGGAACGGTACGACCGACATCAGGGTGACCAGCGCCTTCCCTCCCCGGGACACCGCGGTGGGCGGATACCTGGAACCCATCCGCGCCGGTGGGGCGGTGCTGTGGCGTGACGGGGACCGGGGGCGCGAGATCGTCCTCATCCGCCGTCCCGGCCGCGGCGACTGGTCCCTGCCCAAGGGCAAGCTCAAGAACGGTGAACACCCCATCACGGGCGCGGTACGCGAAGTGGAGGAGGAGACGGGGCTGAGGCCGTTGCTCGGCCGTCGGCTGCCTCCCCAGCGCTACCTCAAGAACGGTTGGCCCAAGCAGGTGGAGTGGTGGGCGGCCGTTCCCGAAGGGGGCGGCGGGGCGATCGACTACGAGCCCAACGAGGAGATCGAGGCCGTCGAGTGGGTCCCGGTCCAGGAGGCTCGGGAACGGCTCACCTACGACCACGACGTCCAGGTCGTCGACAACTTCCGCGCGGGCCCCGCGGAGACCTTCCCGATCGTCCTTCTGCGGCATCTGTCCGCGGGGGAGAAACGCGCCTGGACCGGTGACGACCTGCTGCGTCCGCTCGACGAGACCGGCAGGGCCGACGCGGCGGCCCTGCCGGACGTCCTGGCCGCCTATGGGCGGCCGCGCGTGGTCTCCTCGGCGGCGGCCCGTTGCGCGGAGTCGCTGCTGCCGTACACGGTCGGGTTCGACGCGCCCATGGTCACCGAACGGGCCCTCACCGTGGGTCGGGGCGGCCGAGGGTACGACGTCGACGAGGCCCGACGGGTGTTCGCGGAGATCATCACGGAGAGAAGGCCCACCGTCGTGTGCACCCACGGCGAACTGGTCCCCGCGCTGATGGCCGAGGCGCTCACCCGCGCCGGCGCCCCCTTGTCCCAACAGTTGGGGCTGCGCAAGGGGTCGTTCTGGGTACTGCACATGTCCGTCGACGGCGGGCTCGCCGGTGTGGAACGCCACGACGTGCGGGAATGAGGACCGTCCCCACCGACCCGGGTCGGAGCGCTCCCGAGCCGGTGACATGATGCGTGCATGGCTGAACACATGGTGGCCCGGAGCATCGTGATCGACGCTTCGGCCAAGAGGATCTTCGACCTGATCGCCTCGCCGGGGAAGCACCCTCTCCTGGACGGCTCCGGCACCGTCCTGAAGGCGGTCTCCGGCCCGGAACGGCTGGAACTCGGCTCGGAGTTCGGCATGGACATGCGGATGATGGGGCTGCCCTACCGGATGACCAACCGGGTGGTGGAGTTCGAGGAGAACCGGGTCATCGCGTGGAAACACGTGGGTTCGCACCGCTGGCGGTACGAGCTGGAGGAACTCGACGGCGAAGGGACGCGGGTCACCCAGACCTTCGACTACACCTGGGGCCACACGTTCTTCTACATGATGTCCGGCGCCCCGGCCCGGAACGCGCGCTCGATCGAGGGCAGCCTGCGACTGCTCAAGCGCGAGGCCGAGCGGGACTGAGCCGGAGCGTGCTCCGGGCCGGCGCCCCGGTCCGTTCGCCCGGGTCGGGACCGGGCCGTCGTAGCACTCGCGCGATGCCCTAAAGTTCGGCAAGGGCCCGCGCGCCCGTGCGCCTCCCGGCCACCGCGGCGTCGGCTGAGCGGGCCCGCTGACGAGGAATCGGTCGACGCAGGGAGTCGGGAGACCAGTGGGTGGAACCAGCTTGGGTGACGTGTGGCAGGACGTGCTGTCCGTCCAACCCCATCCGGATCAGTGGATCATCATCGGGGCGGCCGCGGTGGCCTTGGCCGTCGTCCTGCTCGGTCAGCCCTGGCGGGTGGCGCGCAACGTCGTCACCATCGCCCACGAGGGCGGTCACGCCCTCGTCGCTCTGCTCAGCGGCCGTCAGCTCACCGGGATCCGGCTGCACTCCGACACCTCGGGGGTGACGGTCTCCCGGGGTAGACCCACCGGTATCGGCATGATCCTCACGGTCTTCGCCGGCTACGTCGCGCCGAGCGTCATCGGCCTCCTCGGCATCCTCATGCTGATGGCGGGGAGGATCACCGCTCTCCTGTGGCTGAGCATCGTGGTGCTCGCCGCCATGCTCCTGATGATCCGCAACCTCTACGGCGTGATCTCGATCGTGGCCACCGGCGCCGTCGTCTTCGGCGTGAGCTGGTTCACCCCGCACGAGGTCCAGGCGGCCTTCGCCTACCTGTTCATCTGGTTCCTGCTCTTCGCCGGGGTGCGTCCCGTCATCGAGCTCCAGAGCCAGCGGATGCGTCAGCCCTCCCCGCACTCCGACGCCGACCAGCTCGCCCGGTTGACGGGGCTGCCCGGGACCTTCTGGGTGATGGTGTTCCTCTTGGTGAACGCCGCCGTCACCCTCTTGGGAGTGTGGATGCTGTTCTTCTGATCCGAGGGGCCCGGAGGGCCTTCGGACACGGAAAAGGGGCCCCGCGTGCGGACGCGGGGCCTTCGTCGTCGTGGGGGTCAGGCGCTCTGCGGGGCGGCCAGGGCCTGGGCCACCGAGTCGAACACCGGGATACGGGTGTCCAGGGAGGTCACGCGCAACGTCTGGACGATGCGCGGCTGGGCGGCGGCGATCACCAGAAGGGCCTGCTGCTCCTTGGCGGCCTTGTGGGCGCGGATCAGCACGCGCAGGCCGCTGGAGTCGATGAACCTCAGGTCGGTGCAGTCCAGCACCACACGGCCGAAGGGCTGTGTCGTCAGCGCCTCGGTGACCGCGTCCTGGAAGCGGGCCTCGGTGGCCATGTCGATCTCCCCGTCCAGGGTCAGGACACGTCCGGACTCGTGGAGGGTGGAGGAGATGTTCAGGTCGGGCATTGCGACTCCGGCGAACTCGGGCCTTGCCCGATAGGTCGGCGAGGCAGACCATACGTCGCCCCACCAGGGGCGCGTGGTGACCGGTGCGTTGGTTGCGTTGACGCGTGAGCCAAGCTGATGGTTCATCAAGTTCCTTGCGTGGTGCCCCGGATCGAAAGCCGGGGAGGAAACGCCTTTCTCGCCTGGATTACTCGGAAAAGCACAGCGTTCTGGGAACGTTCGGGCCGGGGCCCGAGTTCCCGGTGCCGTGGGTCATCGGCGATGACCGGGTGCTCAAGGGCAGGGAGACTCGGTGTGCGATGGGACGGGACCGCTCGTCGCCACCGTCTTCGACGGCGTTCGGTCCCTTGCACAGGAGAACCCACCGGTGCCGACGGACATTCCCTCGCGCGGGACGACACCGAAGGCGGACGGTCCGGATCCTCCCGCCGGGCCGTCTCCCCGAAAGCTCGGTGCGGTGCCGTGTCACCGGGGTCGTTCAGCCTCGGACTTTACCACAGGGCCGTAGCCTATTCGTGACGTGAGAGACGCCGGGTCGTGCCCGTGGACCTGTCGCTTTCCGTACGCGATGGTGTACACGATCACGCCTTTCGTAGGCATTCCGTTCCATCGATATCGGTGTCCGGTTCGGGCGGCCGCTCCTGTTGCTGGAGCGCCCACACGCACGCCGACAGGGTGAGCGGGACCGCCACGGTCAACGCCAGGGCCGGGATGGCCACACCGGAGTCGTTGGCGGCGAACCCGACGAGCGCGGTCACCAGGGAGCCGGTGAGGCCCGCACGCAGCGTGGGAGCGTACTCGTAGGCCCGCTGGAGCGCCCCGATCCGCCAGTTCGTCGGCCGGTTGAGGGCCGCGAAGAGGAACAGCAGGGCGCCGGCCGAGAGCAGGGTGAGCTGCCAGTTGCCGAGGGTCCCCAACATCGCTCCGAGCTTGCGGGCCAGGACGGTACCGGCCTCCCCGTTCACGACCTGGGCCGCGAACGCGCCGAAGTGGCTGCGTTCCTCGATCGGCCGCAGGTAGTCCATCCAGGACAGAAGGGCGATCACCGTGAGAGAGGTCACGCCGATCACGGCCAGGCGCGGCAGGGTGATCCGTATCCCCGCGATCATCATCGTGGTCACAGCCAGCCCCGGGATGAGGGCGATCACGCCGCCGAAGTCGGTGCCCAACCCCGGCCAGCCGACGATCAGGACCGAGGACACCCCGATGATCAGCGTCGTGACCACCGCGGTCCGCCGTCGGCCACGTCCGATCAGCATGTGCGCGATCCCGGCCACCGCCATGAGCATGCCGGTGGCGAAGGTCGCGAACGCGATGTTGCCGATCCCGTAGAAACGTCCCGCCACGATCGGTGAGTATCCGGTGGGGGAGTTCATCTGGAGGTTCGCGCCGAAGCACAGGTCCAGGAACAGCACCAGGGTGGTGGCGCCCGCCACCACCGTCATCGGCCCGAGGATGGTGCGGCGCCAGGGTCCCGCCATCGCCAGCGCCACGACCAGGGCGTCCACGGCCAGTACCGAGGTCAGCAGGGCCAGAGGGGGAGTGGTCGCCGCCCACCACGGGATGAGGTTGGCCAGGTAGCTCGCCACGGGGAAGGCCGCCCCGGCCAGGGCGACGACGCGGGTGATCGACAGGACCAGGGCCCGTTTGCTCCGTTCCCCGTCCGAGTACCGGTGCAGGGCGTAGGCGGCCGCGGCGTAGATCAGCAGCTGAAGGGCGACCAGGCCGCTGAAGAAGCCCGGGATCGAGGCGCCCACGACCACCGCCGCGGTGTTGAAGTCGACCAGTCGACCGATGGCGGCCTCCGTGGTCGCCGGGCGCTGGTCGAGTTGCCAGACCCGTCCTCCCGTGGGCGCGGGGGCCCGCATGCCCAGCGCGTCGAGCACGGTCGCGGTGGTGTCGGTCAGGACCACCAGCCCGGGGCGGCGGGTGGACTCCGAGGCCAGATAGGAGTGCGGACCGACCAGGCCCTGGGCGGTCATCTCCCCGTTCATGGCGACGGTCAGACGTGAGGGCCCGGTGTCCATGGACACCCCGACCACCATCAGGGAGGAACCGGTGGGAAGCGCTCCGATCAGGGACGACATTCGGGAGTCGAGGGTCTCCAACGCCTCTTCGCGTACCCACTCGGGGACGTCCTCGGGGTCGGGGTCGCCCTCCCCGTCGGTGGTGGTCGCGGGGTCGGGGTACAGGCGGGTGAGCTCGGGCAGCTCCACGACGGCCAGGGACACCCCTTCCAGACGTTCACGGGTGAGCTCCCGTGCCGAGGGCAGGTAGTGGTCGACACGTCCCGAGGTGTCGGCCGCGCCCAGGGCCGCCCCGGGGCCGGCCGCCAAGGTGAGCCCGCCCTCGTCGCGCACGGTCTGGCCGAGCATGCCCACGGGCGCGGAGAAGGGGGAGGCCAGGTTCTGCTCGATGTAGGAGTCGTATCCCGGAACGGAGGCGCCCGAGCCGTCGCTCACGGGCGCGGGGGCCGGTTCGCACACGGTGAATCGTTCCCGCTCGGACAGGGCGCGCTGGCCGGCCGACACCGAGAGCCAGCCGTCGGTGGGACAGGTCCGGGAGGTGGCGGTGCGGATCGATACGTTGCCGATCGCCCCGTCCCCGGCCATTTCCCACAGGGTGGGCGTGTGCTCGGGGGTGACGTCCTCCCAGAGCAGCCCCGGGATCCCCACCAGGACGACCGGGGCCTCCCGTCCCTTCGGCGCTCTCGGCGTCGGACCCTCGGCGGCCGCGGCGGGCGCCGCGCCCGCGAGGACCGCCGCGGCCAGAAGGAGCGCGCACAGTCGTCCTCCCCAACGCGTGCCGAGCACAGGACTCGGTGACATGGCGGCCCCCCGATCGCACGAATCACCCTCTGGTCGCGCTCACCCTAGTGACCTGCGCGGCTCGTCGTGGGAAAACGATGACAACGGCGATTCCGGGCGTCCGCTCAGTCCGTGACGCCCCAATCGCGCAGAACCTCGTCGATGTCGGGGAGCGGTCCGCCCCGGGTGACCCCTCCGGGGGTCCGATCGAACCGGGGCGCGGGTCCGGCCATGATCCGCCCCTTCTCGCGCACGAGTGAGCCGCGGGCGCGCACGTGCGGATGGTCGGGGGCCTCCTCCATGGACAGGATCGGCATCACGCAGGCGTCGGTCCCCTCGAAGATCCGCCCCCACTCGTCCCGGGTGCGTGTGCGCAGGACCTTCGCGAAGCGTTCCCGGAGCGCGGGCCAGTTCTCGGTGTCCCACTGCTCGGGGAGATCCTCCTCGGCCAGCCCGACCCCTTCCAGGAAGGCCCGGTAGAACTTCGGTTCGATGCACCCGACGGAGAGGTGCCGTCCGTCCGCGCATTCGTAGACGTCGTACCAGGGGGCACCGGTGTCGAGGTAGTTGGTGCCTCGCTCGTCGCTCCACGCGCCGCGCGAACGGTCCTCGTGCACCATCGACATCAACAGGGAGACCCCGTCCACCATGGCCGCGTCGACCACTTGGCCGCGTCCGGAGGTCTGCCGTTCCACGAGGGCGGCGAGGATCCCGGTGATCGTGAACATGGTGCCTCCGCCGAAGTCGCCGAGGAGGTTGATCGGGGGGATCGGGGGGCCGTCGGCGCGTCCGATGGAGTGCAGGGCCCCGTTCACGGACACGTAGTTCATGTCGTGGCCCGCGGTGTGGGCCAGGGGGCCGTCCTGCCCCCAGCCGGTGACCCGCGCGTACACGAGGCGGGGGTTGATCTCGTGGCAGTCGTCGGGGCCCAGTCCGAGCCGTTCCATGACACCGGGACGGAAGCCCTCCAGGAGGACGTCGGCCCGGCCGATCAGGTCGCGGGCGGTCTCCCGTCCCTCCTCCGACTTGAGGTCGATCCCGACCACGGCCCGGCCCTCGCACATGTGCGGGCCGGGGGCGCCGGAGCGCATGGCCTCGGCGGCCTGAGGGCGGTCGATCCGGACGACGTCGGCCCCCAGGTCGGCGAGGAGCATGCCCGTCATGGGTGCGGGGCCGAGGCCCGTGAACTCGACGACGCGGATTCCGTTGAGGGGTCCCATGGGTGCCTTTCGAACGCGAGCTGACTAGAACGGGGTTCGGTTCATTGTGCAGCCCGAGCGGCGCGGACGCCAGATCCGTCGCGGAGCGCGTCCTGGACACGACGGGTGGAGCCGAAAAGAAGAAAAGGGGCGATATGGCTTAACAGAGCGCCGCGTGGTTCGATTTTCGGCTAATAGCAAAAGGAGAACTCGCCCCGATGTTAATGTCGTCCTACTCGCCTTCGCGCCCCTCGTCCTCCTGCGCGGAAACCCCACGTAAGAGGACGTCGCACCCTGCTCTCGAGGGACGGTCGAACGGCGATCCCGATCGCGGGGGACAAAGCCGGCATTCGCCCGGACGGCCCCCGGAACGGTGACAGAACCCCTGCCTTTCCCGTGCCGGAGAAGAGTGAGAAGGTCATGTCCGAAAACCCCGGAAGGAAAAAGGGACGAGGTGGACGTCGCGCCAAGGGACGCAGGCGTACACGCTCCTCCCCGCCCCTCCTCCTGATCGCCGCCTCCGTCGCCGGGGCCCTCGCCCTGGCCTGCGGCGGCACCGCCCTGGCCATGGACAAGAGCGTCACCCTCGACGCCAACGGGGAGCGGAGCACCGTCCACACCTTCGGCGGCACGGTCCAGGACGTCCTCGACTCCGCGGGGATCACCCTCGACGACCATGACATCGTCGCCCCCTCCCCGGACACCCCGATCGGTGGCGGAGACCACGTCATCGTCCGCTCGCCGCGCGACCTCACCGTCGAACTCGACGGTCGCCGCCTGGAACATCGGGTCAACGCCGCGACCCTCGGAGAGGGGCTCCGCCAGATCGGTCTGGACCCCGAGGGCGTCGAACTCTCCCAGGCCCACGACACCGCCATCCCCTCCGATGGATTGACCGTCACCGCCGGCCGAGCGCCCCGCATGGTCGTCGTGTACGACACGATCCGCTCCGAGACGCGCACCACCGGAGAGACCGTCGCCGACGTCCTGGAGGCCGCCGGGGTGGAACCGGGCGAGCACGACGTCGTCACCCCCGACCTCGACGAACCCGCCGAGCCCGACATGGTCGTCCACGTCCTGCCCGTGATCGGCGAACCCGAGACGGAGGAGGTGGTCATCGAGGCCGAGATCGTGGAACGGGAGAACCCCGACCTGCCCGAAGGGGAACGCGAGGTCGTCACCGAACCCGAGGACGGCCTCAAGGAGGTCACCACGGCGACCGTCCTGCGTGAGGGGGAGGAGGTCGAACACGCACTCTCCGAGGAGATCCTCACCGAACCGGTGGCGGGGCTGGTGGAGATCGGCACCAAGGTCGAGGAGGCGACCGCGGACCTCCCCGAGGTCGGTGGAGAGGCGGCCGGGCTCGACTGGGCCGGGCTCGCCGCCTGCGAATCCGGAGGGGACCCCGCCGCCGTCAACTCGGCGGGCGGCTACTACGGCCTCTACCAGTTCAGTCCGCGGACCTGGGCCTCGGTCGGCGGTAGCGGGCTGCCCTCCGACGCGAGCCCGGAGGAACAGACCATGCGCGCCCAACTGCTCTACGACAGCGTGGGCGGAGACTGGCGGAGCCAGTGGCCCCACTGCGGGATCCACCTCTTCGACTGACACAGGGACGAGCGGGTGGGCGGCTGCCGGCAAGATGTGTGGGTGACACAGACATCCGCACCCGACCCCGACGACCGTTCCCGCCTGCTCACCCCCGCCGACGTGCGGGCGCTGGCCGAACGGTTCGGCATCCGGCCCACCAAGACCCTGGGCCAGAACTTCGTCATCGACCACGGGACCGTCCGCCGCATCGTTCGCGTCGCGAACGTCGGCGAGGACGACGTGGTCGTCGAGGTGGGTCCGGGACTCGGCTCGCTCACCCTCGCCCTGCTCCCGCACGTGCGCAGGGTCACCGCGATCGAGATCGACCCCGCTCTGGCCGAGGCCCTGCCGGGGACCGTCGCCGCGCACGCGCCCGAACTCGCCGACCGGCTCACCGTCGTCCCCGGCGACGCCATGCGCGTCACCGAACTCCCCGGCCCCGAGCCGACCGCACTGGTGGCCAACCTGCCCTACAACGTGTCGGTCCCCGTCCTGCTGCACCTGCTCGAACTCCTGCCCGGGCTCGAACGGGTCCTGGTGATGGTGCAGGCCGAGGTCGCCGACCGGATCACCGCCACCCCCGGCGGCCGGATCTACGGGGTGCCCTCCGCCAAGGTCGCCTGGTACGCCTCCGCGCGCCGGGCCGGAGCCGTGGGACGCAACGTGTTCTGGCCCGCCCCCAACGTCGACTCCGGCCTGGTGGAGCTGATCCGCCGACCCGCTCCGACCACCAAGGCCTCCCGGCGGGAGGTGTTCCAGGTCATCGACGCCGCCTTCGCGCAGCGCCGCAAGACCCTGCGCGCGGCCCTCGCGGGTTGGGCCGGCTCGGCCCCGGCCGCGGAGGAGGCCCTGCGCGCCGCCGGCGTGGACCCGAAGGCGCGCGGGGAGTCCCTGGGCATCGAGGGGTTCGCCGCCATCGCCGAACAGCGTCCCGAGTAGCGGATCAGTCCTCGGGGGCGGCCCGCTCGCTCCGATCCGGAGCCCGGGTCCCCTCGGAGGATCGCGCCCTCGACCTCAGGAGGGCCCTCGCGACCCCCACCAGGATGAGACCGGTGAAGAGCACCGGGATCAGCCACAGGAGGTCGAAGTCCCAGGAGCCGCCGCCCCGGACGACGAGCACGACCGCCAGACCGAGGAACATCACCCCGGCGATCAGCGAGCCGACGTCAATCCCGCGCTTGGCCATATCGAACCTCCACTACTCCACCCGCGGTCTCCGCGTTCACATTGATCACGGGCGTCTCGTCAGTCCCGCTCGTCTCGGGTTCCTCCTCGGTTCCCGTCTCGGGCCCGTTCGGTTCGTCCTTCGCGCCGCCTTCCGGCGGGTCGAAGACCTCCTCGTAGGTCAGGTCGGCCCCGTACATCTCGTCCGCCCCCGCGCCGGTCGGGTCGATCATGCCCCAGCCGGCGCCCGCGGTCAGGTCGACCCGCGCGTCCTCGGGGAGCACCACGACCAGCACGCCGTGGTCCACCCGGGCCGCCACGTCCACGCTCTGTCCCGCCTCCAGTGAGGAACCGAGTCGGCTCAGGTCCAGGACCCCCCGGCCCAGGTTCAGACGCATCGGTTCCTCCTCGACGTGGGCGACCGTCTCCGGCTCCCAGACCGCCTCGCCCACCTTCGCCCGAGGAAGATCGAACGTTCCCACCAGGACCGCGCCCAGGACGGCGAGCGTCCCCAGGAACAACAGTCCGCGCGTGTTGCCCGCCCACGTGCCGATCAGCGAGAACACGCCGACCACCGCGACCGCCGCCGCCATGAAGTAGAGGCCGT
The DNA here is from genome assembly GCF_000341225.1 of Nocardiopsis alba DSM 43377. Taxonomy (GTDB): domain Bacteria; phylum Actinomycetota; class Actinomycetes; order Streptosporangiales; family Streptosporangiaceae; genus Nocardiopsis; species Nocardiopsis alba. The sequence continues at coordinate 6,623 of NZ_ANAC01000027.1, read as the reverse complement.
ACACCGGACCGAACAGCAGGTCCGTACTCCCCGCCCCGTGGAACACCGACCCCAGATGGGGGGCGGCCACGACCAGCGCGACCGCCATGGTCACCACGGTCCACAGCGCGTGCGAGGCCAGGGGGGAAGGACGGCTCCGTCTCTCGAAGCAGCCCTCGCCGCCCTTCCCGTCATCACGCCCTTCGGGAGCGCCCTCCTCGTCATCCGCGGGGTCGTCGAGGTCGTCGTCGGATTCGGCGTCCCGTGAGGTGCGCTCCGAGACCACGGCCAGATCCACCGGTCCGTGCGGAGCGGAGGCCCACGGCTGAGCCGGGTTGTAGTAGGCCGCGCTCGGCTGCGGTACCGGTCCGGTCGGCGGCGGATCCCGTCTGGCCAGGTCCGCGCGGAGCCCCGACAGGACCGAACGCAGCTCCATGCCCCGCGCACGCGCGGTCAGCAGGCCCAACACCAGTGGAATCGCCAACACCAACGTCGCCCAGCCGAAACCGCCCACCAGACTCAGCGCGGTCGCGCCCATCAACCCCACGGCCAACAGGCGGGGGACGGCCCTGGACGGGATGGCCCGGTCCAACATCTGCTCGAACGTGGCCGGTCCGCCCTGGGGGTCGCGCATCAACATCCACGCCGCGACGTACAACAACAGGCCCGTGCCACCGGCGAAGGCGGTCAAGGCGAAACCCGTCCGCCACAGGACCGGGTCGACCCCCGTGTAGGCGCCCAGACCGGCGCACACACCGGCGATCACCCGCCGGTCGTCGTCGCGCCGCAGACCGGGGCCGGTCTCCGGAGGATCGACGGCGTCCCCGGCCTCGGCCGGAGGACTCTGGGCCTCACCGTCGGTCATCGTCGCTCACCGCACCTTCCTCATGGAACCATCGTCGCCCCTGATACGTCCCAGAGGGAATCCGGGACGACCCTGAGCACACCCTGACCGGCGTGCGCCGCGGACCAGGGGTGCGTCCCCGATGTCGGCGCGTCGACCACAGGGCATGCTTGGAGAGGGCAGGTAACCGGAGGCGCCGCGTCACGCGGGCGCGTCCTTACGGAGCGATCGGACGAAGGCGGTGAGCGGGCGGTGGAGACGACGGCCGCGGAGACCCCGCGGCTGACCCGGGCGGTCGAGGGCCGCCTCCTCGGAGGGGTCGCCGCCGGCGTGGCCCGCCACCTGGGCATCGACCCGGTCGTGGTGCGGCTCGCCCTCATGGCGTTGACCGTCGGAGGCATAGGGCTGGCCGTGTACGCGGCCCTGTACTTCGCCCTGCCCCGAGAAGAGGTCGAGGACCGGCCCGAAGGCTCCGAGGAACACCGGCGCAAGGGCCGGGACATCTCCCAGATCATCGCCTACGTCGGTCTCGCCGCCGCCTTCGGCGTGCTCTTCATGATCTTCGGCGGGGTCTTCGACCCACTGCTCTGGTTCATCATCTTCGGCGCCCTGGGCGCCACGATCCTGTGGCAGCAGGCCAACCCGGCCGAACGCGACGAATGGATGGCCAGCACCGTCAGCCGCGCCGGCCCCAAAGGCCTCATGCGCACCGGCACGGGCGTCCTGCTCATCGTCATCGGCGTCATCGGCTTCATGGTCTTCCAACAGCAGCTCCAGGACGCCCGTGCCGGTCTCAGCTTCGCGCTCACCCTGCTCGCGGGCATCTCCCTGGTCGCCGCGCCCTGGATCATCGGCCTCGTCCGCGAACGCGACGCCGAGCGCCGAGAGCGCATCCGCAACGCCGAACGCGCCGAACTCGCCGCGCACATCCACGACTCCGTGCTGCACACCCTCACCCTCATCCAACGGCGGGCGGAGGACCCCCGAGAGGTCCAACGCCTGGCCCGCGTCCAGGAACGCGCCCTGCGCAGCTGGCTCTACCAACGTCCCGCCGACGCGGAGACCACCGTCTCTCCCGCCCTCGAACGCGTCGCCGCCGAGGTCGAGGAGGAGCACGGCGTCCCCATCGAGGTGGTCTGCGTGGGCGACTGCCCCATGGACGACGGTCTCGGCGCCCTGCTCAGGGCCGCCCGAGAGGCGATGGTCAACGCGTCCAAGTACGCGGGAGGCTCCGGTATCTCCGTCTTCGGAGAGGTGGAGGAACGCGAGGTCCTCGTCTTCGTCCGCGACCGGGGGGAAGGGTTCGATCTCGAGGCCATCCCGGAGGACCGCATGGGGGTGCGCGGCTCCATCATCGGTCGAATGGAACGCCACGGAGGCTCCGCGCGCATCCGCACCGCTCCGGGGGAGGGCACCGAGGTTCAGCTCACCATGCCCCGCATCCCGGAACTGTGATGGGACCGGCACGGGGGTAAGGTCGTTCGTGTGGGAGAAGAGAGCACGACCTTCAGTGACGGAGACGCGATTCCCCGCGTCGTGATCGTGGACGACCACCGTCTGTTCCGCAGCGGTGTACGCGGCGAGCTCGGTGACGCCGTCGAGGTCATCGGTGAGGCCGGCGACGTCGACAGCGCCGTGCACGTGATCAACGAGACCCGCCCCGACCTCGTTCTCCTCGACGTCCACCTGCCCGGTGGCGGAGGGGTGGAGGTGCTCCGGCGCGTCCTCGCCAAGAACCCCGGGATCCGCTTCCTGGCCCTGTCGGTCTCCGACGCGGCCGAGGACGTCATCGGCGTGGTGCGCGGCGGTGCCCGCGGCTACGTCACCAAGACCATCTCCGGTAGGGAACTGGCCGACGCCATCGTCCGTGTCGCCGACGGGGACGCGGTGTTCTCACCGCGGCTGGCGGGCTTCGTGCTCGACGCCTTCTCGGCGACCGACGCGCCCCCGGTCGACCCCGAGCTGGACCGCCTCACCCAGCGCGAGCGCGAGGTCCTGCGGCACATCGCCCGCGGGTACGCCTACAAGGAGGTCGCCAAGGAGCTGTTCATCTCGGTCAAGACGGTCGAGACGCACGTCTCCTCGGTACTGCGCAAACTCCAGCTCTCCAACCGGCATGAGCTGAGCCGCTGGGCCACCGCCCGCCGCCTGGTCTGAACCCGGCGGCGGACGGCCGTGAGAGGCGGGGCTCAGCGCAGCGCGTCGAGCATCCGCTTCAGGAACTCCTCCTCGGACACCGAGACGACCACCCGCGTCGCGCGGCGCTCGTCGGCGCTCGGGCGAGGACGACGGTCCGCCACGGTCATGCCCCGGGTCAGCGACCCGGCCAGCTCCACCCGGATCGGGGCGTCGAAGGCCTCGGTGACCAGGTGGGGGTCGACCAGCACCGCCGCGGCCAAGGGGTCGTGCATGGCGCACTGACGCACACCGAAGATCCCCTTGTAGAAGTCGGCGTAGAAGTCCAGGAAGGCCGAGGTGTGCCGGGCGCGATCGCCGGGCACCTCCTTGAGCCGGTCCAGCCACTCGCCGGTGGCCACCGTGCGCATCGTGATGTCCAGCGCCACCAGATCGAGGTCGAACCCGGCGGCGAACACGGCCTCGGCCGCCTCGGGGTCGTTGACGATGTTGGCCTCGGCGTGCGAGGTCACGTTCCCCGCCGTCTCGACGGCGCCGCCCATCACCACCAGGCGACGGACCAGACGCGGCAGGCGCGGCTCCAAGGACAGCGCGATCGCCAGGTTGGTGAGCGGACCGACCGCCAGCACGTCCAGCTCGCCCGGGTTCTCCCGGGCCAGACGCACGAGCAACTCCGCCGCGGACTCCGCCACCGGCTCACGCGCCGGTTCGGGCAGCTCCACATCGCCCAGGCCGTTACCGCCATGGACGTGTTCGGCCAGACGAGGGGGCTGCACCAGCGGACGCTCCGCGCCGACCGCGACCGGGACGCCCGGGCGACCGTACAGGTCCAACAGCCGCAGCGCGTTGCTCGCGGTCACCTCCACGGTGTTGTTGCCGAACACCGCGCCGACTCCGAGGATCTCCACCTCGGGACGTGCGGCCAGGTACGCGAGCGCGACGGCGTCGTCGATCCCCGGGTCGCAGTCGACGAACACGCGTATGGTCTCCCGGTCTGCCAAGACCAATCTCCCCCGATCAGGACATGCGTCAGGTGGGCGAAAGGCTCACCTGGTGGAAAACCAGACTAAGCCGCCCCGGACACCGGGCGTGGCCGGCGACGTCGTCGGTCGGTCGTAACCTGGTAGACGTGTCCTCCCAAGAGCAACTTCTCGAAGGTCTGAACGGTCCCCAGCGCGAAGCCGTGACGCACGCGGGTTCCCCCCTCCTGATCGTGGCGGGCGCCGGTTCTGGAAAGACCCGTGTCCTCACCCATCGCGTCGCCTATCTCATGGCCGAACGCGGGGTGCGTCCAGGGGAGATCCTCGCGATCACCTTCACCAACAAGGCCGCCGCCGAGATGAAGGAACGCATCCAGGCGCTCCTCGGCACCCGCGCCGCCAACACCATGTGGACGATGACCTTCCACTCGGCGTGCGTGCGCATCCTGCGCAGGGAGGCGCACCGACTCGGATACCCGAGCGGGTTCACCATCTACGACTCCGCCGACTCCGCGCGGCTCATGCAGTTGGTGTGCAAGGAGATGGACCTGGACCCCAAGAGGTTCCCGCCCAAGTCCTTCGGCTTCCAGGTGTCCAACCTCAAGAACGAGCTCATCGACTACGACACCTTCGCCGAACAGGCGCAGACCGAACAGGAGAAGAAGCTCGCCGAGGCCTACCGGCTCTACCAGCGCCGTCTCCACGAGTCCGGCGCCATGGACTTCGACGACCTCATCATGGTCGCGGTCAACCTCTTCCAGATGTACCCGGACGTCGCCGAGTATTATCGGCGCCGTTTCCGGCACGTCATGGTCGACGAGTACCAGGACACCAACCACGCCCAGTACGTGTTCGTCCGCGAACTGGTCGGTGCCGCCGAGGGCTCCGATACCGGCGTGGTCCCGCCCGCCGAACTGTGCGTGGTGGGTGACGCGGACCAGTCGATCTACGCCTTCCGCGGCGCCACCATTCGCAACATCCTGGAGTTCGAGCGCGACTTCCCCGACGCGCGCACCATCCTGTTGGAGCAGAACTACCGCTCCACCCAGAACATCCTCTCGGCCGCGAACACGGTCATCGATCGCAACGAGGGCCGACCCGCCAAGAACCTGTGGTCGGAACAGGGCGAAGGCCCCAGGATCACCGGTTACGTCGCCGACAACGAACACGACGAGGCGGCGTTCGTGGTCGGGGAGATCGACAGGCTCAACGACGAGGGCGTCGTTCGCCCCGGGCAGGTCGCGGTGTTCTACCGGACCAACGCCCAGTCGCGTGTGTTCGAGGACGTCTTCGTCCGGACGGGACTGCCGTACAAGATCGTCGGCGGAGTGCGCTTCTACGAGCGCAAGGAGATCCGCGACATCCTCGCCTACCTGAGGGTGCTCGCCAACCCCGAGGACACGGTCAGTCTGCGCCGCATCCTCAACGTCCCCAAGCGGGGGATCGGGGCCAGGGCCGAGGAGTCCATCGAGCTGTTCGCCGCCCGGGAACGGATCACGTTCGCCCAGGCGCTGCGCCGGGTGGACGAGGCCCCGGGGATCGCGACCCGTTCGGCCAACGCCGTCCGCAACTTCACCGCGCTGCTCGACGAGCTCTCCGAGGGCGTTCCGGGGAGCACACCGGCCGAGATCGTCGAGGCGGTGCTCGGCAAGACCGGGTACCTGTCCGAGCTCACCGAGTCCAAGGACCTCCAGGACGAGAGCCGGGTGGAGAACCTGGAGGAGTTCGTCGACGTGGCCCGGGAGTTCGAGAACACCTTCGCCGCGCTCATCGAGGACGAGGCCGCCCTCGAAGGTGCCGAGAACCAGGGGATCGACCCGGGCGAGCCCACACTCGTCGACTTCCTGGAGCGGGTCTCCCTCGTCGCCGACACCGACCAGATCCCCGACGAGGACGACGAGGGCGGCGTGGTCACGTTGATGACCCTGCACGCCGCCAAGGGTCTGGAGTTCCCGGTCGTCTTCCTCACCGGTATGGAGGACGGCGTCTTCCCGCACACCCGGACCCTGGGGGACAAGACCCAGTTGGAGGAGGAGCGGCGCCTGGCCTACGTGGGGATCACCCGTGCGCAGGAGAGGCTCTACGTCAGTCGGGCCGCCGTGCGCAGCGCCTGGGGGACCCCCTCCTACAACCCGGCCTCCCGCTTCCTGGACGAGATCCCCTCGGAACTCGTCGACTGGCGGCGCGCCGAATCGTCCCTGGCGGCCCCGCCCTCGCGCGGGATCGGTGGCGGTCGAGGAGGTGGCGGTTTCGGCGGGACCTTCGGGGGAGGCCGTAAGAAGGCGGCCAAGGAGGCCCCCACGCTCAGCGTCGGCGATCTGGTGAACCACGACTCCTTCGGTATGGGGCGGGTCCAGCTGGTCGACGGGGCCGGGGACAAGACCAAGGCGCGCATCGACTTCGGCGCCGACATCGGGGAGAAGGACTTCCTGGTCAAGTACGCCCCGATCGAGAAGCTCTGACGAGGGGACGTTCGGGGCGGGTCACGGGGCGCTCGGTGGACGTGTAAGCCACGACACCGGAGAGTTTCTCCGAACCCGTCACGAGCACTCCCACCCGGGGGTACAGTTGGTGAAGACCGAGCGAGACGAACGCGGAATCTTCCGCGGGCGGGCCGGTCTCACCTCTTCGATCAAGCCTGGTTCGAGCAGTGCTCGGAGCATGTAAACTCGCAGAGTCGCTTC
>NZ_ANAC01000026.1 GCF_000341225.1 Nocardiopsis alba DSM 43377 | reverse complement strand
GCTTCCGGGAAGCGACTCTTTCATCCTACATGCCCCGGGCAGTGCCCGAACCGTTTCGGCTAAGAAAGAGAAGATGTCCGATTCGAAGATCCGATCACGCCCACGGAGAATCCGTGTTCGTTTCGATCGAGAGGATTTCGACCCCCCTCGCGGCCTTGGACCGGTCGGAGGCGACTCGGAGAACACTACCCCCGCCCATCGGCCGAAGCAAACGGTTCCGGTGGTGTCGTGGGTCACATCAGCCGAGGATGTACCCGGCCCCCGTTCCCGGGGCCGCGTAGAGCCACTCGACCTCCAGCTCCACCGAGGCCACGGTGGCCGGAGAGAAGGCCGCCAGAGCCTCGGGCCCCACGAAGGAGGAGGCGACCTGGGCGATGGTCGGGTTGTGTCCCACCACCAGCAACGTGTTCACCTCGGGGTCCACATAACCCACCAGTTCCAGAAGGCTCTCCGGTCCGGCGAGGTAGGCGGCCTCGGTGTGGTCGACCTCGGGCTCATGACCCATCGCCGCCAAGACCCCCTCGAGGGTCTGCCGCGTGCGCAGAGCGGAGGAACAGACGACATGGTCCGGCCGGTATCCCCGCTCGACGAGCAGACGGCCGACCGACTCGGCCTGGGCACGCCCGCGATCGGTGAGGGGACGGTCGAAATCCACCCTCCCGGCGCCGTCCTCGGCCTGGGCGTGCCGCATCAGCAACAGAGTGCGGGTCACGGCGACACCACCGTCGCGACGATGGCCAGGAACGCCATGAAGCCGAACATGACCCCGAGGATGACGAACAGCCCCTTCATTCCGGACACCGCGACCCACTCCCTCTCACCTACGTCTTTCCCTCAGGGTAGGTGCGCATATGACGAGGCCGTCCGGGGGTCGGCCCCCGGACGGCCTCGTCGGAGAAGACCTCTTCTCCGTCAGTCCTTACCGACGTCTCCGGCGCGGGCCTCCTCCCTGCGTTCTCCCTCACCGTTCCCGATCACATCGCCGTCGACGTTCCCGGACGGGGACGAGCCCCCGTCTCCGAGCGCCGTACCGCCGTCGTGTTCGGGAGCGGCCTCGGGCTCCACGCTCCCCTCCAGGTCGGCCGGGTCCGTCTCGCCGCCGGCGCCGCGGTTCTTCGACCAGAGCACGGCCGCGACCAGGAGTCCGACCGCGACCACGGTCACCACGGCCCGGAGGACGACGTTGTCCGCGTAGATCACCACGCTGGGGGCGACGATCAGCGCGACCAGGTTCATCACCTTGAGCAACGGGTTGATGGCCGGACCCGCGGTGTCCTTGAAGGGGTCGCCCACGGTGTCGCCGATGATGGTGGCCTCGTGCGCCTCGGACCCCTTCCCTCCGTGGTGCCCGTCCTCGACGAGCTTCTTGGCGTTGTCCCAGGCGCCTCCCGCGTTGGACAGGAACACCGCCATGAGCACACCCGCGGCGATGGCCCCACCGAGGAAGGCGCCCAACGGCGCGTACCCGAAGGCGAACCCGACGGCGATGGGAGCCAGGACCGCGAGCAGGCCCGGGGTGACCAGTTCCCTCAGGGAGTCCTTGGTGCAGATGTCGACCACCCGCGCGTACTCCGGCTTCTCGGTGCCGTCCATGATCCCCGGGCGGGTACGGAACTGGTCGCGCACCTCCATGACCACGCGCTGCGCCGCGCGACCGACCGCCATGATGGCCAGGCCGGAGAAGAAGAAGACGACGCCGGCGCCGATGATCACGCCGACGAGCACGTCGGGTTCGTCGAGGGACAGGGAGAAGACCTCGGTGTCCCCGAGACGTTCCTGCACCGAGGTCCGGAAGGCCCCGAAGAGAGCGGTGGCGGCCAGGACCGCCGTGGCGATCGCGATCCCCTTGGTGATGGCCTTGGTCGTGTTTCCGACGGCGTCGAGACCGGTGAGGATGTCGGCACCCTTGCCCTCGACGTCACCGGACATCTCCGCGATGCCCTGGGCGTTGTCGGAGACGGGACCGAAGGTGTCCATCGCGACGATGATGCCGACGGTGGTGAGGAGCCCCGTGCCCGCGAGGGCGACGGCGAACAGGCTCAGGGTGATGGACCCGCCTCCGAGGAGGAAGGCCGCGTAGACGGCACCCGCGATGAGCAGGGCCGAGTAGACCGCCGACTCCAGACCGACGGAGATGCCGGAGAGGATGACGGTGGCGGCCCCGGTACGGGAGCTCTCCCCGATGTCCCTGACCGGACGCTTGTCGGTCTCGGTGAAGTAGCCGGTGAGGAGCTGGATGGCGGCGGCGAGCACCAGGCCGATGAGGACGGCGGCGATGGCGATGAACCTCGGGTCCGGGTCGGTACCCGCGGCGGCGATCTCCTGGAGGACGGACTCGCTCACCCCGTTCATCTCCTGGAAACTGCCGGGCAGGTACCACAGGGCGGTCAGGGTGACCAGGACTGCGGAGATCGCCGCGGAGATGAAGAAACCGCGGTTGATCGCGCTCATCGCGGACCGGTCCCTGGCCCTGGGGGCGACGATGAAGATGCCGATCATGGCCGTGATGACGCCGATCATCGGGACCAGGAGCGGGAAGACGAGCCCCTCGGTACCGAAGGCGACCCGGCCGAGGATGAGCGAGGCGACGAGGACCACGGCGTAGGACTCGAAGAGGTCGGCGGCCATGCCCGCGCAGTCGCCCACGTTGTCCCCGACGTTGTCGGCGATGGTGGCGGCGTTGCGCGGATCGTCCTCGGGGATGCCCTGTTCGACCTTGCCGACGAGGTCGGCGCCGACGTCGGCGGCCTTGGTGAAGATGCCGCCGCCGACACGCATGAACATCGCGAGGAGGGCGGCGCCGAAGCCGAAGCCCTCCAGGACGATGGGCGCGTCGCCCCGGTAGAGGACGACGACGAGCGCGGCGCCGAAGAGGCCGAGGCCGACGGTGATCATGCCGGCGACGCCACCGGTGCGGAAGGCGATCCGCATCGCGGTACGACCGTCGTTCTCGCCGCCTCCTCGGGCGGCGGCGGCCACACGGACGTTGCCGCGGACCGCGAGCCACATGCCGATGAACCCGGTGGCCGCGGAGAGCAGTGCTCCGAGGGCGAAGAAGACCGACCTGCCGATGGCGATGCCCCAGGTGTCGGCGGGGAGCATCAGCAGAAGTAGTGGGATGACGACGACGAAGACCGCGAGGGTGCGGAACTGTCGCTTCAGGTAGGCCCCGGCCCCTTCTTGAACCGCGACCGCGATATTGCGCATTCGCTCGGTGCCCTGGCCGGCGGAGAGTACCTCACGTACGAGCATTCCCGCCACGGCGAGCGCGAGTAGCGCGACCACCATGACGACGATGACAAGTGTGAGATCCCTGCCCTCCAGTGCCAGGACCATGCCGCTTCCCGCGGCGAGGTTGAGCCCAGACAATCCGTCCTCCTTGAGACGGGCACTTTCTTTTCGGCCCCGCCGTCCAAGGTGTGCGGAACAGCCGTCTCACGGGCTCCGGTGCCGCGCACCGCGGTGTGTGCGCCGCCGTCCGAAAGGCTCATGAACTGGAGTGACGGCACACGTGTCGGGGTCGAAGCGGTGCCACCCTTCTGTGTGGTACACGCCGCTCGCGTGGCGTTCTCGCGAACGGTGATCCGGGGATTGTACGCACGAATCAGAATGAATAAGAGGGCCGGTTCGGCATTTTCTCAAGAGAGCCGGAAGATGTGACCCCCCGGTGATCTCATGATTCGGATAAATAGTTTCAACGAGCCTTTGGCACTCGAATAACGTTGCATAATGCTTTAACGCCATCGGCACACTAAACCACACATAGAAGCATGAAGCAGGAATGTCCCTCTTCGCCCCCAGGGGCCACAGGAGGCAGCGAGCGCCACAGTGGCCCCCTGCGCCTCGGCTGCGCGGGGGTTTCGGTCCAACCGGATCTAGGCGGTGCGGAGCCGCATTCCCGAGGGGTCGATACCGTCCCCGGAGGTCGCGCGTCCCGCGTCGAGGTCGTCGGCCAGCCCTCGCGCGAACCCGGCCACCCCCGCCACGTCCACGCCGTGCGGGGCGTTCGGTCCGAACGGTTCCACCCTCTCGGCGCCCCGGCGGAGCAGGCGGGCCGCACCCACCCGATTACCGCGCTGGGCGTGGGTGACCCCGACCGCGGTCTGCGCCAACCCGCGCCACAGCTCGCGCTCGGGTTCCGGGGACGACTTCCACACCGCTTCGAGCACCTCGTGCGCGGTGAAGGCGTACCCCTGATCGAGCAGACGCTGGGCCTCGTTCAACCCTTCCTCCACGGTGAACTCGGCGTCGTCGGGGACCCGTTCGACCTCTCCCCTGCTACCGTGCGGCATCGGCCGCCCATAGCGGTCGCGAGGCCGCTGATTCTGGGCGCGCCCCTCGGGGTTCCGATCGCGTGCGTCGTCCGTTCGGGTCGTCATCCGTCCCCCACCGCCGTTCCGATCTCGCTCGTCCAGCCTACGAGAGCCTCGTTCACCTCGTTCGGGCTCTCCTCATGAAGGAAGTGCCCGGTCCCCTCCACCGGCTTCCAGAGATACGGGCCCCGGACCAGACCCCCCGAGGCCCGAGCGACCTTCGGAGGGCAGACCGGATCCAGCGATCCGTGCAGTTGAAGGACGGGGATGCGCAACGGGGTCCGCATACGCAGGGCGTAGCGGAGCCCATCGGTACGCCAGCGCGATCGGAAGATCCACCGGTGGTATTCGAGCGAGCAGTGCGAGACCTTCGGGATCGCGAAGGCCAGCCGGTAGCGCTCCTCCGTCTCCGCGTGGGGCCATCCCGGCCCGGACCAGGCGTCGAGGAGTTCGCCCACGCGGACACAGCCGTCGGTGAGCAGACGGTGCTCGGGAAGGATCGGTATCTGGGCCCGGAGCATGTGGGAGACGCCCGGACCACCGGAGAGCAGGACACGTGCCGCCCGTCGGGGGTGGGGGGCGGAGAGGACCGCCAGGGCACGGACCGACTCCGGGTGGTAGGAGGCCATCGTCCAACCGACGAGCCCGCCCACGCCGTGGCCGACCACGATGGCGTCGGCCGCTCCCAGCGCCCGGATCAGACCCGCCATGTCCTGGGCCGAACCCACCAGGTCATAGCCGCGGGGCGTCTTGTCACTGGCCCCGTATCCCCTCAGGTCCACGGCGACGGCACGGTATCCGGCCTCGGCCAGCGCCACCAATTGTGAGCGCCAGGCCCACCAGAACTGGGGGAATCCGTGCAGGAGGAGGACCAGGGGCCCCTCTCCCGTCTCGGCCACATGGAAGCGGGCACCGGCGGCGCTGACCGTCCGGTGGTTCCAGGGGCCGTCGACGTAGGCGGCCGAATCGTCCAGCACTCGGGGAGGGCTAGCTGTTCGCCGAGCCGGAGGTCTCGCCCTCCTCGGCGGTGTCGAGGTCGCTCCGCTTGGGCGGACGGATCTCTCCGCGCAGGATCCCCATGAGTCGGGAGGTGGTGACCGCGGTACGGGCCAGACCCTGGCGACGTCGCAGGTTGATGACGGCGACCAGGATGAAGATCAGCGCGATCAGCAGGTAGAACCCGGTGACGGCGAGGAACGAGAGCCAGTACTGCCAGCCCACGACCTCCGCCAGGAAGAGCCCGACGGTGACGGAGAAGAGGATCGCGACGAGGTGCAGGACGACACCGGCGGCACCGAACTCGCCGATGCTCTTCCCGATCTTGGTGGCGTCCGCCTTGGCCTCGAGCTTGGCGAGCTTGATCTCGAGCCGTACGAGGCGGGAGAGGTTGTCGGTGGCGTCGGAGACCAGCTCACCGATGGAACGTTCGGGGTCGCTGGCAGCGCCAGGTCGGCCGGCACCCGGCTTGTCCACCATCGTGGGGGTTCCCTTCTCTCGGTCCGAACACGCGGATGATCCTCCGCATCCTCGCACATGCCCTGCCACGGATGTCTCTCACGGCACGCAAAACGGCGGCCTCGGGTTTTGTCAACGGCCGAACCGTAAAGGCGCCCCGCCCCGTTCCGGGGGCGGGGCGCCACGCGTCGGCCGACCGACGTTCTAGTCGGCCTTGCCCGTAGAGGGCAGCTGCTTGGCGATCACGTCCATGATCGACGCGTCGGTGAGGGTCGAGGTGTCACCGATGTCACGGTTCTCGGCGATGTCACGCAGCAGGCGCCGCATGATCTTTCCGGAACGGGTCTTGGGCAGCTCCGGGACCGCGAGCAGACGGGCCGGCTTGGCGATCGGGCCGAGCGAACCGCCGACGTGGTCGCGCAGCTCCTTCACCAGGTCCTCCGGGACCTCCTCCTGGCCGCCTCGCAGGATGACGAAGCCGACGATCGACTGGCCGGTCACCTTGTCGGTGGCGCCGACGACCGCGGCCTCGGCGACCTTCTCGTGCGAGACCAGGGCGGACTCCACCTCGGTGGTGGAGATGTTGTGGCCGGAGACGAGCATGACGTCGTCCACGCGGCCGAGCAGCCACAGGTCGCCGTCCTCGTCCTTCTTGGCGCCGTCGCCGGGGAAGTACAGACCCTCGAAGCGCGACCAGTAGGTGTCCTTGTAGCGCTGGTCGTCGCCCCAGATGCCGCGGAGCATCGACGGCCACGGCTCACGGATGACGATGAAGCCGCCCTCGCCGTTCGGGACCGACGCCCCGTTCTCGTCCACCACGTCGGCGACGATGCCCGGTACGGCGCGCATGGCGGCGCCGGGCTTGCCCGCGGTGACGCCGGGCAGCGGGCTGACCATGATGGCTCCGGTCTCGGTCTGCCACCAGGTGTCCACGACCGGGGTCCTGCCCCCGCCGATGTTCTCCCGGTACCAGACGTAGGCCTCGGGGTTGATCGGTTCGCCGACCGAGCCGATGACGCGCAGGCTCGACAGGTCGTACTCGGCGGGGATCTGATCGCCCCACTTCATGAAGGTACGGATCGCCGTCGGGGCCATGTAGGCGATGGTGACCTTGTACTTCTCGATGATCTCCCAGAAGCGCCCCTTGTGCGGGGTGTCCGGGGTCCCCTCGTACATGACGACGGTCGCGGCGTTGGAGAGCGGACCGTAGACGATGTAGGAGTGACCGGTCACCCAGCCGATGTCGGCGGCGCACCAGTAGACGTCGGTCTCGGGCTTGAGGTCGAAGACCGCCCAGTGCGTGTAGGAGGCCTGGGTGAGGTAGCCGCCGGTCGTGTGCAGGATGCCCTTGGGCTTGGCCGTGGTGCCGCTGGTGTACATGATGTACAGCGGGTCCTCGGCGTCATGGGCCTCGGGCGTGTGCTCGGTGCTCGCGGAACCGACGGCCTCGTGCCACCACACGTCACGGTCGGTCCACTCGACGTCCTGGCCGGTGCGGCGGACGACGAGGACGTTCTCCACGGTGGGGCGGGTCGCGACGGCCTCGTCCACGGCGGGCTTGAGCGCACTGGGCTTGCCCCGCCGGTAACCGCCGTCGGCGGTGATGACCAGCTTGGCCTGGCTGTCGTCCAGTCGCTGGCCGAGAGCGTCCACGGAGAATCCGCCGAAGACCACCATGTGCACGGCGCCCAGACGCGCGCAGGCCAGCATGGCCACGACCGTCTCCGGGATCATCGGCATGTAGATGGCGACCCGGTCGCCCTTGGTCACACCGAGTTCGGTGAGGGCGTTGGCCGCCTGGGAGACCTGGTCCTTGAGATCGGCGTAGGTGATGCTGCGGCTGTCGCCGGGCTCGCCCTCCCACTGGATGGCGACCCGGTCGCCCAACCCCGCGTCCACGTGGCGGTCCACGCAGTTGACGGAGGCGTTGAGCCTTCCACCGACGAACCACTTCGCGTACGGCGGGTTCCAGTCCAGGACGGTGTCCCAGGGCCGATCCCACTGGAGCCTCCGGGCCTGCTCCTCCCAGAAGCCGAGGCGATCGGCGTCCGCGGTCTCGTAGACGTCCGCCTTGACGTTGGCGTGCGCGGCCAACTCCGCGGGCGGCGGGAAACTACGGGTCTCACGGAGCAGGTTGGACAGTGTCTCCTGGCTCGTGGGAGTGCTGTCGGCCACTGTGACTCTCCTTACGTTGGCGGTTGACACCCAATTAACCATGTGGTCTATACCTCGTGAACAGCCGGGGTGGCGTCCAGCGGCGGCAAGGGCCGAACACGCGACGAACGGTCGGCGAGCGGTCGTCGGTTCACGATGAGCGGTTCTGTTCTGCCCGCTCCTCGGTGGAGGCACACGGTGTTACCGGCGCGTAGTGTTGGTTGACGTGAGCGAATCGAGTTCTGCCTCCCTGTCCGACCCACTCTCCCGGATCGCCGAGCTTCCGGGCGTGAACGACGCGATCGACGAGACACGGACCCTGGTCGACCGCCTCCGGGACCATCGGATCCTGCGTCGGCGCAGCAACGATGTGTCCTTGGAGTCCTCGTTGCGGGGAGCGTGCGCCTCCGCCGCGTTGGAGGGCGCCGAAGTCTCGATGGACGAGATTCGCGAAGGGCACGTGTACGACACACGGATCAAGGGCGCGCTCCGGATCGGCGGTGAGCTTGGCGGTCTGGTGGACACCTGGCCCAAGGCCCCTCGTCAGACCCTGGCGCGACTGCACACGCTGGCCGCCGCCGACGCGGTCTCCGAAGAGGCCCTGGGGCGCCCCCGTCTGGAGGGCGAGCGGATCGAGGACCCGCTGGAGCTGGGTCCCGCTCCGAGCGCCGCGGTGGCCTCCGCCCGCCTCGAAGGCCTGTACCGATTGCTGGAGTCCCGGACCAAGGTGCCCGCCCTGGTCACCTCCTCTCTCGTGCACGGCGAACTGATGGCGATCCGCCCGTTCGGCTGGGGGGACGGCCTGGTCGCGCGTGCCGCCGAGCGCCTGACCCTCATCGAACGCGGCCTGGACCCGAAGTCCCTGGTCGCCTCCGAGTCGGGGCACAGGACGCTGAAGGACGAGTACGGTCCCGCGTTGCGCGGGTACATGGCGGGAACCCCCGAGGGCGTGGGCGGCTGGATCGTGTACTGCTGCCGTGCGGTGCTCGCCGGAGCCCAGGACTCCCTGGCGACCTGTGAGGCGCTCAAGCGGGGCTGAGGCTCTGTCCGTTCTCCCGGGAACGGCCTTCGCGGCGTTTCCGGGAAAGCCGCTCCGCTTCACCGAACAAGTTTATTTACCAACCAGTAGCCCGACCATTCATATCGGTTCGGTCACGCTTGGAAGTCTGGGAATGGTCGGATTGCCGCGTGCAGATGCACGCGCAGATGGAAGGGCGCCTCGAGTGGAGATACCGGGTTCCCGTTTCCGACCCGACGAAACGGACCACCGGAAGCCGTAAAACTCCACACCAAGCCGGTGAAACCCGGTACCACCGACACTGGTCAGGCCCTACATCCGCTTCGACACGCGGGTTCCGAACATCCGCGCCGGGACACGATCACCCCACGGCCTTCTTTCTTTGTGCGCCGTCCTCCCTTCATCGAAAAGACGAACAATCGTTTTCCCGTTCTCGATTCGCGAGACCATAAGCGAATCCTCGTGGTAACGTCTGATCCGGAAGTCGAGCGAAGGACCACGCCCATCCGGCGAACACACCGGGACGGGTACGTCCTCGGCCGGGACATCGACAATGCGGACATGTCACGCATGACAGATCGCCGGCCGTTCCCCACAGGACTCGAATCCACGAGCCTTTCTCCTCGATCGGGGGAGCGCCCACCGCGCCCTTCGATCCTCCCCAGGAGAGCGGAACGACGACCCGCCCCCGGGTCGGCTCCGATCCACCCCCGGAACCGGAGTCGGGTCGCCCCAGGTCCCCCCTGTGGGGTCGGCCCACGGGATCCGCTCCGTCACACCTGACGGGCCGGGACACACGAGCGCCCCCGTGCGTGTGTCCCGCCCGCCGGGTGGACCTCGCCCCTCCCGTCTCGGTCCCCCGAGCGGTCGAGGGTTGTCCACAGATCCGCGTACCCCGCTTCCCTCCCTCTCCGGCGTCGGCCATGGTCGAAGAAGCAGCCCCGCCGCCTCCCGGAGGTCCGATGGACGGTCCGCGCCACCCCCTCATCGTCACCGAAGACCCCGCGCTCCTCGACGACCTGCGCAGGGTGGCCGCCGCCGCGGCCACCGAGATCACCGTGGCCCGCACCCCGGAACAGGCGCTCCGCTCCTGGCACCGGGCCCCTCTGGTCGTCGTCGGCCCGGATCTGGAACCGGCCCTGCGCGGCTCGGAACCCGAGCCCGGGCCTCGACCGATCCTCGTCACCCGTTCCCTCGACCCGCGCCCGCTCCCCACGAGGACCACCGGACCGCGCGAACCATCCTCGGACTCCGGACCGAGGCCCCCGGCGGACCGACGAGGGGACGTTGGGGCCCTCTCCTTCGCACTGCCTCGGGACGAGGCGGCGCTCGTCGAACTGTTCTCCTCGATCGACGAACGCGGCACGGCGCCCGTCGTCTCCGTGATCGGAGGGCGCGGCGGGGCCGGGGCCAGCCTGCTCACGATCGCCCTCGCGCTGGCCGCCGGCCGGGCGGGGCGGGACACCGCCCTCTTGGACGCCGACCCCCTCGGACACGGTCCCGACGTCCACCTCGGCCCCGAGCGCTCCCCTTCCTCTCCCCGCACGGGATGGGGAGATCTGGCCGATCGGCGGTCCCGGACCCCCTGGCGGATCCTCCGGGAAGGCCTGCCCCGGGCCGGCCCGGTGAGCGTGCTCACCTGGGCACGAGGCGACGAGGACGCCCAGGGTCTCCCCCTCCCGGCGGGCACGGCCCGCTCGGTCCTGGATTCCGCTCGACGCGGCGCCGACCTGGTCGTCGTCGACCTGCCACGCTCCTTCGACCCGGCGACCCGAGCCCTCTTGAACGGCTCCGACCTGGTCTTGATGGTGGTCCCCGCCGACGTGCGCTCCGTCCTCTCCGCCTCCCGGATGGTCGGCCGACTCCGCCGGGAGACCGACCGGCTCAGGCTGGTGGTACGCGGAGCCCGGGAGGAGGTGCCGGCATCGGTGGTCGCGCGCAACCTGCGCGTGGAACTCGACGCCGACCTCCCCCCGGAACCCGGACTGTCCCGCGCTCTGGCCGCGGGCGAGGTACCGGCGCGGCATCCCCGTTCTCCGATGGCCCGCTACGCCCACCGGGTGGTCTCGCTCCTCCTCGACCGTCGGGAGGCCGGATGACGCGCCTCGAACGTCTGTGGCGAGGCGGAGCGGATCGCGCCGCGCCGACCCGGGAACATCGCTCGTCCGACGCCCCGCCCCCTCCCGCGTCTCCGCCCGGCCCGGAACGGGACACCGGCCCGGTGACCGCCGCGCGACGCAGGGCCCTGGTCGAACGCGTCCGCGATCGCTTCGTGGCCGAAGGAGGTCCCATCACCCCGGCCGGTGTCGCGGCCGCCCTGCGCGCCGAGGGCACCCCGCTCGGCGGGACCGACATGCTCGACCTCACCAGGGAGCTGGGGGCGGAACTCTACGGAGCGGGCCCCCTGGAGGCGCTGATGACCACCGGTGTCACCGACATCCTCGTCAACGGACCCGACCAGGTGTGGGTCGACTCCGGAGAGGGCCTGCGCAGGGCCGAGGGGGTGCGCTTCGACTCGGCCGAGGAGGTCCGGCGGCTGGCCCAACGGCTGGCCTTTCGGGCCGGCCGCCGACTGGACGCCGCGTCCCCCTACGTCGACGCGCGTCTCCCCGGCGGGGCGAGGCTGCACGCCGTCCTACCCCCGATCTGCGCCGGCAGCGCCTGCATCTCGCTCCGTCTACCGCCGAACCGGGTGTTCGGCCTCGCGCGGTTGATCGAATGCGGCACCCTCACCCGCTCCGGGGCCGCGTTGCTGGCGGCCCTGGTGGAACGCCGGGTGCCCTTCCTGATCAGCGGGGGCACCGGCAGCGGAAAGACCACCCTGCTGTCCTGCCTCCTGTCCCTGGTGCCTCCGGACCAACGGATCGTGCTGGCCGAGGACTCCCCCGAGCTTCGCCCCGACCATCCGCACGTGGTGCGGCTCCAGACCCGGCCGCCCAATATCGAGGGCAGCGGCGAGGTGACCCTGGAGACCCTGGTCCGTCAGGGGTTGCGGATGCGCCCGGATCGTCTGGTGGTCGGAGAGGCCCGAGGTCCGGAGATCGTGTCCCTGTTGGGTGCTCTGAACACCGGCCACGAGGGCGGCGCCGGCACCCTGCACGCCAACGGCGCGGCGGAGGTCCCCGCGCGGGTGGAGGCGATGGGCTGCGCGGCCGGGATGGACCGGGCCGCCGTGCACAGCCAACTCGCCGCCACCGGTGTGCTCGTCCTGCACCTGGTGCGCGATCGGGCCGGACGTCGACTCGCCGAGGTCCGTACACTGCGGCGCCGTCCCTCCGGGCTGGTGAGCGCGGTGCCGGCGGTGGCCTTCGATGGAGAGGGCCACCGGCACGAGTACGCGGGGGTCGCAGAGCTCTCCCTCCGACTCGGTGAAGGGTGGAGGCGATGACGTTCCTGGTGGTGTGCGCTCTGGGCGCCGCCCTGTTGTGGTCGTCCCCTCCCGGCGGTCGTCACCGATTGGCCCTGTTGCTGCCCGGCACCCCTTCCGTGCTCCGGCGCCCACCGGCGTGGCGTCTCCCCTCGTTCACCGACCGCACGAGCGCCGAACGACGGCGGGCGGTGATCTCGCTCTGCCGTGTGATGGCGGCCGAGCTCCGGGCCGGACAGCCGCCCGAACCCGCGTTGGCCACGGCCTCGGTCGAGGTCGGACCCCTCGTGGGCGGGTTGTCGGACGTCGCCTCGCTGCGCCGTGCGGCGGAACGGGAGGAGGACCTGCGGGCCCTGGCGTACCTGGCGGCGTGTTGGGAGGTGGCCTCGGAGACCGGGGCGGGCCTGGCCGACGTGGTGGACGAGCTCGCGGCCGGACTCACCGAACGGGAGGAGTTGCGGGCCGAGGCCGTCGCCCGGGCCGCGGGCCCCAGGACCACGGCCCTGGTCCTGAGCGGGTTGCCCCTGGTGGGGCTGGTCATGTCGGCCGGGCTCGGTGGTTCCCCACTGACGTTCCTGTTCACCACGGCGTGGGGGCTCCTGTGTCTGTCGGTCGGGGTGGTCCTGGACCTGATCGGAGCCTGGTGGACCCTGCGCATGGTCAGGGGCGCGGTGCGGTGATCCGTGCCTCGATTCGCGCGACCGAAAGGGGATGAGGGATGTTCTTCGAGGTGACGACCGTGCTCTGCGCGGTTGCCGCCGTGACGGTGGCCTCGGGCCCCGGACGTGGCTCCGGCCCGGCTCGTCCCCCGCGGCTCCCCCGCCGGCGCCCACCGACATGGTGGGTTCCGGTGACGATCGCGGCGGGAGCGGTCACGGTGGCGACCGTGCTGTTCGGTCCGCTCGCCGGACCCCTCGTCTTCGCCGGGGCCGCCGCCGTGTGGTGGCGGAGAAGGGGGCGTTCCTCGCCGGAGCGGCTTCCGGTCGACACCGACCTCCCGATACTGATCGGTCTGATCGCCTCGGGGATCCGGGCCGGCGCCACCCTTCCGGCCTGTCTGACCGCTGTCTCCAGGGCCGCCACCGGCACGTCCGGAGCGGAGCTGGCCGCCGTCGCCGAACGTCTGCGGCTGGGAGCGGAACCCGCCGAGGCCTGGCGACGTTCCGCCCTGCCCGCTCCCCTGCTCGCGGTGGGGCGCGATCTGGCCCGGGCCTCCGAGACCGGGGCTCCGGTGGCCGATCTCCTCGACCGGCACGCCGCGGATCTGAGGAGAGCGTCTCGAGCCCGGTCGATGGAACGGATCGAACGCCTGGGTGTACTGGTGATCGCCCCTCTGGGGACATGTTTCCTGCCGGCCTTCATCCTCATCGGCCTGGTTCCGATGGCCGCCGGTCTGCTCGACGCCGCTCTGGCCCACTGAGGAGGGGTGCCCGCACGAAGCCACGGTCCGGGCCCGTCAGGAGGACGGAGAGGGAGGAACCCCGGGAGAGGGTGCCGTCCCCTCCGGCTCCGCTTCGAGAAGGTGGGCCGGGCCGGCACGGGAACGGGCCCGGACCGTCCGGGGCAGGACGGTCGAGGAGAGCGCGACCGTCACGGTGACGGTGTGGACGTCGACGGCGCACTCGTCGAGATCGGCTCCGTTGGCCCGTGCGGTCTCCCGAGCGACCGCGCAGGCCGCCTCCGTTCCCCGGTGGGCCCGGGCCGCCGCCGACAACGCCGCGAGGTCGGCGGCGGTACCGGCGCGGTCGCGTTCCAGGCGGGCCGCGGCGATGGTGAGCACGGTGTGGACCAGGAACCACGACACCAGACAGCAGGAGACCCACCAGACGGCGGCGGATCCCATGTCGTCGCCCCTCACAGGCCGGGTTCCAACGGGACCGAGGCGTCCCCGGCCACCTCGACGGACGGTGCCCATTCCGGGCCGAGTCGGAACGCGGCCGACACGGAGACCAGGGCGGTGCTCGACTCGGTGGTGAGATCGACCCGTGCTCCGGCGGGGGCGGCCTCCTCCGCCAGGGAACGGGCCCTTTCCGGTGTCTCACCCCGGGCCAGCGCACGGGCGCCGATCCGGGCGGCGTCGGCACAGGAGAGTTGGGCGTTCGCCGCCCCGACCCCACCGAGTCCGATCGTCAACACCACCAGGAGCGCGGGGAGCACCATGGCCGTCTCCATGGTGACGGAGCCGCGCTCAGCGGTCGGAGCCGAGCGCATCGACGATGGTCGAGGTGAGGGCGGACTGGACGGGATCTCCGGTGACGATGAGGTAGAGGATTCCGGCGAGCGCGACCGCGGCGACGGTGCACATGGCGTACTCCGCGGTCGTCATCCCCCGGTCGTCGGGGGGCGTGCGGTCGTTCGAGCACTGATAGGGGAACACGGGACCTCCCTGGTCACGGGGGTGTGGTCGCCACCCCGGTACTTCCAGGTTGGTCGGTCGGGGGGCGTCGGGGAAGTGGCGATCCACAGCCTGTGGACAACCCACCCCGAACCGCCACACCCCCCGTTCCGCCCGAGCCCCACCGGACACCGCGGAACGTTCGCTCAGGGGTCGGTGGCCACCTCCCCCAGCACCTCGTCGAGAAGGCGCAGGGCACCGGACTTGCTCAGCGGCTCGTTCCCGTTGCCGCACTTGGGCGACTGGACACAGGAAGGACAGCCTTGATCGCACTCGCAGTCGGCGATCACCGCCCGGGTGGCCGTCAACCATTCGTGGGCGGCCGCGTATCCGCGCTCGGCGAACCCGGCCCCGCCCTCGTATCCGTCGTAGACGAACACCGTCGGTCTTCCGGTGTCGGCGTGCAGCGAGGTCGAGACCCCTCCGATGTCCCACCGGTCGCAGGTGGCCAGTAGCGGCAGCAGCCCGATCGAGGCGTGTTCGGCGGCGTGCGCCGCTCCGAGCAGGCCCACGTCCCGCCCTCGAAGCCGGTTCTCGGCGTCCTGGTCGAGGGTCCACCAGACCGCGCGGGTCTGGAGGGTGCGTTCCGGCATGTCGAGGGGCTGCTCGCCGAGGACGGCGCCGGTGCGCACGTCGCGCTTGAGATAGCCCACCACCCGGCGGACGACCTCGACCTCTCCGAAGTGCACGGTGGCCCCGCTCGGCCAGCTCTCACCGCGCAGTTCGGAGCGGATGGTGATGTCCGTGGTGTCCCTGGCCCAGGTGCTGTAGGGGGGTTCGGCCTCGTGTACCAGGGCGACGCCCTCCGTCAGGTCGAGTTCGTCGACCAGGTGGGTCACCCCCTGGTGGAGGTAGACGGCTCCGGGGTGGACGGTGCCGTGCGCGGCCGCCTCGTCGATCTCGCCCAGCAGTTGTCCGCTGCCCGTGTCGACGATCTGTACCGGCGCACCACCCGAACCTCGGATATCGGCGAGGTCACTAGCCCTTTCGTTGCTGGTCCAGAACCAGCCCCGGGGCCGCTTCCTGAGCAGTCCCCCGGCCACGAGATCGTCGAGTCTCTCACCGGTCGTCCCACCGAAGAGGGAGAAATCCTCATGGGTGATCGGCAGCTCCTGAGCGGCCGCACAGAGGTGAGGACCCAGAATATGGGGGTTTTCCGGATCCAGGACGGTGGCCTCGACCGAGCGTCCGAAAATGGCCTCGGGGTGATGCGCCAGGTAGGTGTCGAGGGGGTCGTCCCGGGCGATGAACACGGCCAGGGCGTCGCCGCCCCGTCGTCCCGCTCGCCCCGCCTGTTGCCACAGCGAGGCCAGCGTGCCGGGCCATCCGGCGATGAGCACCGCGTCCAGACCGCTGATGTCCACGCCCAGTTCCAGGGCGTTGGTGCTGGCCAGCCCCAGGAGCTCGCCCGTGCGGAGCGCCTCCTCCAGGGCCCTCCGATCGCCCGCGAGGTAACCGCCCCGGTAGGCCGCCACACGGTCGACCAGATCCTTCTCGCCCCGCTCGGCCAGTAGGCGTTGCGTGTTCAACGCGACGACCTCCGCGCCCTGACGGGAGCGTACGAACACGAGGGTGCGCACCCCCTCGACGACCAGGTCGGCCAGCATCTCCGCGGCCTGAGAGGGCGCGGTACGTCGAATGGGCGCCCCCTGTTCGCCGGTCATGTCGGTCAGCTCCGGCTCCACGAGGGCCACGGACATCCCCGGCCGGGGCGATCCGTCCTCGCTCACCGCGACGACCGGCACCCCGGTCAGCCGGCCGGCGCTCTCGGCGGGCGACCCCGACGTGGCCGAGGCCAGCACGAACACCGGTTCGGACCGGTGGCGGGCGCACAGCCTGCGTAGACGCCGCAGGATCTGGGAGACGTGCGACCCGAACACCCCTCGGTACCGATGCGCCTCGTCGATCACCACGTAGCGGAGCCGACGGAGGAAGCGGGTCCAGGCGGGGTGTCCGGGAAGCATCCCGTGGTGCAACATGTCCGGATTGGTGAGGACGTAGTTCGCGTGTTCACGGACCCAGGAGCGCTCCTCACGAGAGGTGTCACCGTCATAGACGGCCGCCCTCATGCCCGAAAGTCCCAGGTCCGTAATCCACCGGAGTTGGTCTTGGGCGAGCGCCTTGGTCGGCGAGAGATAGAGCACCGTTCCTCCCGCGTCGATCGCGTCCACGGCGGGTAGGAGGAAGGCGAGCGACTTCCCCGAGGCGGTGCCCGTGGCTATGATCACATCGCGGCCCGAACGTGCGAGATCGGCGGCTGCCGCCTGGTGGGACCACGGTTTCGTGATCCCCCGTTCGGCCAGTCGCGCGACCAGGCGGGGGGCGGTCCACGTCGGCCAGTCCCCGCTCTCTCCCTCGTTCCGGGTCACATGCTCGATATGGGTGACCTGCGGGTACCGTGTGTCATCACGCCATACACCGGGGAGCACGGGCTCCGATCGCCTCATCGAGACCCCTCTTCACTGGACACGTTCACCGAGCTCGGGACCCTGGGAACACGCCCCGGGCATCGATGGACATCGGTTTCAGTGTGACATCCGGGGGAAGAGTTGCGCGGGGTCGTCGCTTTCCGTTCATGGCGGGAAGACACTCACCGCACCCGTGGTTGAATGCGTGCTGGTGGGGTAACGCCCGGCAGAGACCATTCGCGTAATTTCGCGGTTCGGCGCTGGAGGACTAGTGGACTTGAAGCTTGATCATTACACCGAGGGCGACACCGAGATCGTCGTCGTTGAGGGTGAGATCGATGTCTATACCGCGCCCCGGCTCCGTGAGCTGCTGATCGACCTCGTCAACAAGGGCAACTTCCACCTCGTGGTCAACATGGAGAAGGTGGAATTCCTGGACTCGACGGGTCTCGGTGTGCTCGTGGGCGGGTTGAAGCGCGTCCGCGCGCACGACGGGACGCTGGACCTGGTCTGCACCCAGGAGCGGATCCTGAAGATCTTCCGGATCACCGGTCTGACCAAGGTGTTCGGCATCCACGAAACGGTGCAGGAAGCCATCGACAAGCGCTCCTCGAAGTAGCCCAGAGCGAGCGATGGCGACCATCACGCTCACGATCAGCGCGCTTCCCGCCCACGTGCGCACGGCTCGGCTCATGGCCGCGACCGTGGCACGTCGGGCGGGTGTCGCCGCCTCCGCGATCGACGAGATCAGGCTGGCGGTCGGTGAGGCCTGTTCCCGGGCTGTCGCGGCGCACAAGCTGCACTGCCCGGAGCAGCCGATCCTGCTCCAGCTGATCGACGGTGGCGGACCCGATCCGGTGGCGGACCCCCGCGCCGAGATCCCGAGCGGTAACGGGAGCGCCCCTCGGCGTTTCGAGGTCGTGGTCTCCGACCAGGCCCCCTCCAAGGACGCCGAGGAGACCGCGAACCCGCTCGAACCCCTGCTCGACGGACTCTTCCTCGACGGAGACGACACCCCTCCCGGCGGTATCTCCGGTTTCTCCCCCGGCCTCGGCCTGGCGGTGATCACCGGTCTGGCGGACGAGGTGAGCATCGATCCCCGTGACACGGGCACGGTCGTTCGGATGAGCTGGCCGCTCACCGGCGACGACCCGCGAAGCGGCGAGCCGAACTGACCCGTCCGGCCGTCGATCGACGGCCCGCGAACGACGAACACGACGAAGGGGCGTCCCCCACCGGGGAGGCGCCCCTTCGTCGTGGCCGGCCCGGGACGGCGCCGTGGCGCCTCCCGGGGCACGATCAGTCGCAGGTCTGGGAGGAGACCTCCTCGGTGGCCGTCAGCCCCTTCTCGGCGTTCTCGGCGACCTCGTCCGCGGTCAGGACGTAACCGGTCTCGTCCTCGTTCGTGGCGGCGGCGAAGACCACCCCGTAGACGGTTCCGTCGGGTGCGAGCAGGGGACCGCCGGAGTTACCGGGGCGCACCACGGCGCGGACCTGGTAGATCTCCCGGCTGACCTGCTGGGAGTGGTAGAAGTCCGACCCCTGCGCCGTCTGGCGGGCCCGGATCCGGGCGGGGACCGCGGTGAAGCCGCTGTTGCGCGGGAAGCCGGCGACGACCGCGTCGTCCCCCTGCTCCGCGTCGCCGTCGAACTCCAGGGCGGGCAGGTCCAGGCCGGGGACGTCCAGCACGGCCAGGTCCTGCTGGGCGTCGAACAGCACCAGCGTGGCCGGGAGCTGGTGCCCGTCCCTGGTGACCACGCGCAGGTCGTCGGTGACCCCGGCGACCACGTGGGCGTTGGTCATGATGCGGTTCTCGCCGTACACGAATCCGGTGCCCTCGACCCGCCTCTGGCAGGAGGGCGCGGTGCCCAGGACCTTGACCACGCTGCGGCTGGACTCGATGAGCTCGGGGGTGGTGAGCACGTCCGGGTCCGGCGGCTCGACCTCCGCGAGGTCGCCGGTGCCCAGGCCGCTGAAGACCTGGGGGAAGGCGCTCTGGTCCACGATCCGTCGGAAGGTGGAGAAGCCCTGGTGGGCGGCGTCGGGCATCAGCGCGTCCACCGAGTGGAGGATGCGCGAGTCCTTGACCTGCTGTGACACGTAGGGGAGCGCGGAGTTGGCGACCGTGCTCCCTATGAACCAGGCCACGAGCAGGACCGAGACGCCACTGACCACGGCGCCGCCCAACGCGTCCAGGACCCGGGCCGAATCCCAGGTGACCCTGTTGCGCACCAGTGTGCCCAGATAGGAGGTGAGGAACTGGCCGAGCGCGGCGGCGAGGAAGACGACCGCGATCGCCAGCAGCGCCCGCCGCCCGGGGTCCTCGATCCAGTTCTGGATGTGATCGGGGGCGGTCAGCGCGGCGATCACGCCTCCGCCGACGAAGCCGACGAAGCTGAACACGCCGACGATGAAACCCTGCCGGTAGCCGGTCACCGCGAAGAGCAGCAACAGGATGACCAGAACCGCGTCGAGCACGGTTGCCCTCCAATAGTGAGCGGTTACCCGACCGGACGCAGTCCCTGCGGGGTGGCTTCGAACTCTTCCGTAAGACCCCGTTCACGCCACGGAAGTTCCCACCCTCCGAGTGTGAGGAGCAGATCGACGATCTTGCCGGTGAAGCCCCACACCAACATGTCGTCGACCCGGAACCCCGGCCCCCACATCCGGCCGTCCCCGTAGCGCACCTTGACCCGGTTGGCCGGGGAGGCGAGTTCGGCGATGGGCACGCGGGAGACCGCGGCGACCTCGTCGGTGTCGGCGGCCCGCACCTCCGAGGGCTCCCGCCACCAGCCCAGGACGGGGGCGACCCTGAAGTCGCTGAAGCTCAGGTAGAGCTCGGGCAGGCGGCCGACCACGTCGATGCCCGCGGGGTCCGCGCCGGTCTCCTCCTCGGCCTCGCGCAGGGCGGCGGCCTCGGGGGAGACGTCGGTGGGCTCGATGCGCCCACCGGGGAAGGCCGGCTGGCCCGAGTGGCGGCGCAGGCCGTCCTTGCGCTGGATGAGCAGCAGGTCGGGCCCTCGATCGGTCTCTCCGAACAGGATGAGGACCGCCGATTCGCGTCCGCCCCGCTCGGGAGGTCGCATCGGGCGGGGGATCGGCATCGTCCGCGCGGAATCGGCGAGCGTGGACAGCCAGGGCGGGATGGGGTTCATGAGAGGCACCTGTTCCGGGTTTCTCGCACCGTCGTCTGTGGCCGGTGAGCGGAGGTCGCGTGGATGGACGCGCTCGGCGAGGGACGTGTGGTCCCCTTCACCCGGGGCTCTCCCGGTCGGTCGTCCGGTGGTGGGATCCCCGTTCCGGACCGTGCGGGTCGGGGCCTCCGGGGCACGCGGCCGGACCCTCCGTCCCGGACGATGTGCGCACGCTCACGTGTTCAGGGTACAAACCGCCGTCGACCACTTCCGTGGACCCGCCCGGGCGACCACCGTCGGTGACGATCGCCCGGGGGGCGGGGTCAGGCGAAGGAGCGCATCCGGAGCAGTTTCTCCGCGGCCTCGGGGTCCGTGGGCCCCTCTCCGAAGGAGGGGCACCAGCGGGCGACGACACAGGCGCCACAGGCGGGCCTGCGGGCGTGGCAGACGCGACGACCGTGCCAGACCACGCGGTGGGAGAGCATCGTCCAGTCCCGACGCGGGAAGAGTTCGCCGACCGCGTGCTCCACCTTGACCGGATCCTCTTCATCGGTCCATCCGAAACGACGGACAAGGCGCCCGAAATGGGTATCTACGGTGATCCCCGGCACATCGAAGGCGTTTCCAAGCAATACGTTTGCGGTTTTCCGCCCTACACCGGGTAGTTTGACCAGGTCGGCGAGGTTTCCAGGAACCTCGCCACCGTGGTGTTCGCACAAGGCCTGGCCCAGGCCGATCAGGCTGTTGGTCTTGGCCCGGAAGAACCCCGTCGGACGGATCATCTCCTCCAGCTCCTCGCGCCGGGCCGACGCGTAGGCCTCCGCGTCGGGGTAGCGCGCGAAGAGCGCCGGAGTGACCTGGTTGACCCTCTTGTCGGTGCACTGGGCCGACAGGATCGTCGCGACCAGCAGCTCCAGTGGAGTCGTGAAGTTCAGTTCGGCGTGGGCGTCCGGATACAGCTCCGAGAGCTCCCGGTACATCTTCCGAGCGCGGCGGACCAACGCCAGTCGGCTCTCACCGGTCGGCGTCGGGTTCTCCGCGGGTGCGTCTGGGGTGTCACGAGGCATCGTCACAGGGTAGGCGTCCGCTCCCGGAGACGGCGCCCGGGACGCTCCACCCCCATGGCTCACCTCGGCATTACGACCGGTGACCGAGATTATGTAACCAATGTCCCGGTCGACCGGCGCGGGCATCCCTGCGACAGGCCGATGACGACTAGGATCGTAGGGGCTGACGTCGGCTGTTGTGGGCACGTTGTCTCCCGGCGGACAAGCCGAGGTAACGACCTGGTTTCACACTCGGTTGCGATATACGTCACACTGTTGACGGTCAGGTTTTAGGAGGACGTGTGGACGAGATCAACGAGGTGCTCCGGAAGGCTCCTCTGTTCGAGGCGCTGGACGAGGAGGACACGGCCGCGCTCCGCTCTTCGGTGAACGAGGTGCGTCTCGGCCGCGGTCAGACCCTGTTCAACGAGGGTGACGAGGGCGACCGCCTGTACGTGATCCTCAGCGGGAAGGTGAAGCTGACCCGCACGGCCGTCGACGGTCGCGAGAACCTGCTGGGTGTACTCGGCCCCAGCGAGATGTTCGGTGAGTTGTCGCTGTTCGACCCGCGCCCGCGCACCGCGAGCGCCGTGGCCGTCACCGACTCCGTGCTCGCCGGGCTGGGCCACGACGACCTGCGGCCGTTCCTGTCCAGCCGCCCGCAGGTGGGCCTACAGCTGCTGAAGTCGCTGGCCGCCCGTCTGCGCCGTACCAACGACGTGATGGCCGACCTGGTCTTCACCGACGTTCCCGGCCGTGTGGCCAAGGCCCTGCTCGAACTCGCCGACAAGTTCGGCAAGGAGGGCGACGACGGCCTGCACGTCCACCACGACCTCACCCAGGAGGAGCTCGCCCAGCTCGTCGGCGCCTCCCGTGAGACGGTCAACAAGGCCCTCGCCGAGTTCGCCCTGCGCGGCTGGCTGCGGATCGAGGCCAAGGCCGTGGTGCTGCTGGACGTCGAGCGGATGCGTCGTCGCGCCCGTTAGGACGTGACGCGGCTCGTGGTGGCCGCGACGCGAACACGACGACCACGAACGCTGTGCGGCCGTCACCCTCCGGGGTGGCGGCCACAGCTCTGTCCGGGCCCCTTCCGTCCGGTCAGCCCTCGACACCCTCGGGGAGCTCCCCCTTGACCGCCAGGTATCGGAGCTGGGCGCGGACCGAGGAGGCCGCCGCGGGCCGGACGCTCTCGACGACCTCCGGGTAGACGCGGTCGACGACCTCCTCGACCGTGCCGGCGCCCGCGCGGACCGCGTCCCGGACCTGTTCCAGGCGTGACTCACGGTGGTCGATATAGGAGTCGAGGACCGTGGCCGGTGAGGTCAGAATCGGCCCGTGCCCCGGCAGCAGGGTGCGCACCTGGTGTTCGCGGACCAGCTCGCGCAATCGATAGAGCGATTCCATATAGGGGGCCAGGCCGTCGTCCCCGTCGATCACGGGGGTCCCGTGCCCCAGGATCGTGTCCCCGGTCAGGATGGCGCCGTCGGCCTCCAGAAGAAGACAGATCGAGTCGTCGGTGTGCCCCGGTGTCGCGATCACCCCGAGCTCCAGACCGTCGGCGACGATCGTGCTCCCGTCCTCCAGCCCCTCTCCGCCCACCCGCATGTCCGGATCGACCGCGTGCACGGGGGCGCCCGTCAGTTCGGAGAAGTAGCGCGACCCCTCCGAGTGGTCGAAGTGTCGGTGGGTCACCAGGGCCATCTGCACCTGGGCGCCCTGTTCCTGCACGTTCCGCGCCACCCGTTCCAGGTGTCGTTCGTCGTGCGGGCCCGGGTCGACGACCACGACCCCGCGCGCGCCCGGCTCGCGCAGGATCCAGGTGTTGGTCCCCTCCAAGGTCATGGGACCCGGGTTGGGGCAGAGCACGCAGCCCGCACGCAGCGTTCCGGAACCGTCGATCCTCATCGCACCTCGCTTCACTCGCCGGAACCGGACCGGTACGGAGGACGGCCGAGAGGACATGGCGGGAACCTGCCCGCGGTGAGGAGGTCCCACACCGTCGGACGGTTCCGTCTTTCGCGTCGCGTCCGCCACGAGGTCGGTCCCGTGGCGCGATCTCAGGGCGTCGCGTCGGGCCTGGGTAGGGGGAAGTCCCTGCCGTCCGGGGCGACGACGCGGAGTTGTCCGTCGATCTCCCGAACGTCCGGTTCGATGGGAAAGATATCCCGAAGTGCGCTTCGTACACCTTCGA
The DNA here is from genome assembly GCF_000341225.1 of Nocardiopsis alba DSM 43377. Classification (GTDB taxonomy): domain Bacteria; phylum Actinomycetota; class Actinomycetes; order Streptosporangiales; family Streptosporangiaceae; genus Nocardiopsis; species Nocardiopsis alba. The sequence goes on along the minus strand of NZ_ANAC01000026.1, from coordinate 59,470 downwards.
GGGTCCGCCGATCCGCCAGTTCGGCGCAGGCGATCACCGTCGGAGGAAGCATCGGCATCCGCCCCGCGTGCCATTCGTCCGCCACGATGGAGGGGTCCACCCACAGGGTGTGGTCGGCCTCCCCGCCCACGTCACGCGGTTCCTGCCCCGGAGGCAGCTCGGCCGTGAAGAACCAGGTGTCGTAACGACGCGGTTCACGGGCGGGGGTGATCCACCGGGACCAGGCCCGCAACCACTCCGAGCGCAACACCAGTCCGCGCCGGGACAGGACCTCGGTGAAGGAGCGCGAACGGTCGATGAGCCCCAGCCGATCCCGCTCCCAGTCCTCGGTCGCGGTATCCAACGGGGTGATCTCCCCACCCTCCGGAGCACCGGCCAGTAGGACCCCGGTCTCCTCGAAGGTCTCCCGCACCGCGGCGCAGACCAGCGCCCGCGCGGTCCGCACATCGGTGCCCAGGACCCCGGCCCACTCCTCGGGGCTCGGGCCGGTCCAGGGGACACCGCCGTCGGCATCGCGTTCGTCCACCCTCCCCCCGGGGAAGACGTAGGCCCCCGGAGCGAACCCCATGGAGGCGACCCTGCGCATGAGCAGGACCTCCACGGGGCGCTCCGCCGGGGAACCCGACGCCTCCGCCACCGGACGCACCAGCATCACGGTGGCGGCGGTACGGGGTCGGGCCACACCATCGTTCTCGGTCATCGACGCACTCCTGTCGTTCACGAAAGCCGCGCCATGACCCGCATCGTCTCAGAAGCGGTCAGCGGACCTCGACGACCATGTCGACCTCGACCGGCGCGTCCAACGGCAGGGCGACGACGCCGACGGCCGCCCGGGCGTGCACCCCGGCCTCGCCGAACACCTCGCCGAGCAGTTCGCTCGCCCCGTTGATGACCCCGGGCTGTCCGGTGAAGTCGGGGGTGCTCGCGACGAAACCGCCGACCTTCACGATCCGCACGACCTTCGACAGGTCGCCGACCTCGGCCTTGACCGCAGCGATGGCGTTGAGCGCGCACACGGCGGCCAGTTCCCGCGCCCGGTCCGCGTCGACCTCGGCACCGACCTTGCCGGTCGCGGGGAGCTCACCCTCGACGAAGGGAAGCTGCCCGGAGACGTACACGTGGTCGCCACTGCGCACGGAGGGGCGGTACGCCGCGACCGGGGGCACCACCTCGGGCAGGGTCAGGCCCAGCTCGACGATCCGCTCCTCGGGGGTCGCCATCTACTTGGCCCGCTTCATGTACGCGACGTACTGCTGGTTACGCGGGTCCGCTCCCTCGGGCAGTGGCGCGGGGACGACGCTGACGAGCTCCCAGCCGTCCTCGCCCCAACCGTCCAGGATCTGCTTGGTGGCGTGCGACAGCAGCGCCACACTCTGGTACTCCCACCGGGTCATCGTTACTACCCCTCTTCGCTGACAGGCGGCCCGAAGGACCGCACCTCGACGCCGCCACCTTACTCACCCGGGCCCCCTCGGTGGACAGGAGAACCACCCGCCCCTCGCCCCACCCCCGAGAGAGGCGCACGCATAGACTCCGTAAGGTGAACGAGCGTGAGGACGGACCGCACGACGGCGGCCCCGAAGAGGCGTTCGCCGGGGCCCGATTGCACATCGTGACGGGCAAGGGCGGCACCGGGAAGACGACCGTCGCCACCGCTTTGGCGTTGGCCCTGGCCACCGACGGTGGACGGGTGCTGCTGGTGGAGGTCGAAGGACGCCAAGGGGTGGCGTCCCTCCTCGAAAGCGATCCCCTCCCTCATGAGGAACGCGAGGCGCTCTCGGCCCCGGGCGGCGGTTCCGTGTCCGTCCTGGCGGCGGACGCCGAGGCCGCGCTCCTGGAGTACCTGGACCTGTTCTACGGGATGCGGCGCGCCGGCCGGGCCCTGACCGGGTTGGGCGCCGTGGACTTCGCCACCTCCATCGCCCCCGGGCTGAGGGACGTTCTACTCACGGGCAAGATCACCGAGGCGGTCCAGCGCCGTGAGGGCGGGCGGCGCCGCCCGCCGGGTTCCGGCACCGGACGCCACCACTACGACGCGGTGGTGCTGGACGCCCCGCCGACCGGACGGATCGGGTCGTTCCTGAACGTGCACTCCGAGGTGGCCGGCCTGGCCACCACCGGTCCCGTCCACGACCAGGCCGAACGGGCCATGAAGGTCGTCCGCTCCGACCGGACCCGCGTGCACTTCGTGACGACGCCGGAGGAGATGCCCGTCCAGGAGACCCGAGAGGGGATCGCCGAGATCGAGGCGTCCGGGCTGCGCGTCGGGGCCGTGATCGTGAACATGGTCGGCCCGACGCTGCTCGACGCGGCCGATCTGTCCGCCACCGCCGCGGCGGGCCCGGACGTCGACGCCATCACCGAAGGCCTGAAGGCCGCCGGGCTGGACGATCCCGCGCTCCTGTCCGAGGGCCTGGCCTCCGAACTGCGAACGTACGCGCTGCGCCACCTCCTGGAACTACGCCTCCTCGGCGAACTCCGAGAGACCGGCCGCCCTCTCCTGACCCTGTCCCGTCTGGAATCGGGCGCGCCACGATCCGCGCTGTCCGGGCTGGCGCGAAGACTGACCGAACAGGGGGCACGTCGATGACCGAGGCGGCGAGACCGCGGACCGCTCGTCCCGAACCCCCACCCCTGGACGTGGACGCCCTGATCGACGACGTCGCCACACGGGTCGTGGTGTGCTGCGGCTCCGGCGGCGTCGGCAAGACCACCACGGCGGCCGCGTTGGCCCTGCGGGCCGCCGAACGCGGACGACGCACGGTCGTGATCACCGTGGACCCGGCCCGCCGACTGGCCCAGGCCATGGGCCTGGACCGGCTGGACCACACGCCGCGCCCCGTCACTTCGCGGGAGGACGCGGAGGGTTCCTCCGGGCGAGGCGAACTGCACGCGATGATGCTCGACATGAAGCGGACCTTCGACGAGATCGTCGAGGAGCACGCCGACCCCGAGAGAGCCCGCCGGATCCTGGCCAACCCCTTCTACCGATCCCTCTCCACGGGCTTCTCCGGCACGCAGGAGTACATGGCCATGGAGAAGTTGGGGCAGCTGCGCCGCTCCGAGGCCTGGGATCTGATCGTCGTCGACACCCCTCCCAGCCGGTCCGCCCTGGACTTCCTGGACGCGCCGAAACGGCTGGGCCGGTTCCTGGACGGCGGGCTCGTCCGCTTCCTGACCGCCCCGAAGGGCAACGGGGTCCTCCGCTTCCTGGGCGCGGGCTTCGACGTGGTCGGCTCGGTGATCGGGAGGATCACGGGCCCCGGTTTCCTGAACGACCTGCGCTCCTTCGTCTCCGCCTTCGACGCGGTGTTCGGCGGCTTCCAGGAACGGGCGGAACGCACCTACCGGTCGCTCCGCGGCCCCGACACCGCGTTCCTGGTCGTGGCCGCGCCCGAGCCCGACCCCCTGCGCGAGGCCTCCTTCTTCATCGAACGGCTGCGCCGGGACTCGATGTCTCCGGCCGGGCTGGTCCTGAACCGGACCCACCCCCTTCCCGCCGGCCCGGCCGCCGAACTGAGCGCTCAGGAGGCCTTGGAGGCGGCGGAGTCGCTGGAGGGCACGGGAGAACACCCCCTGGCCGCCGCGGCGCTGCGCCTGCACGCCGAGCGGGTGCGCGCACGCGAACGGGAGCTGCTCCTGCGGGACCGGACACTGGCCGCCCACCCGGGGATCCGGACGGTCGAGGTCGCCGACCGCGCCGAGGCCGTGCACGACCTGAACGGGCTGCGCGGCATCGGCGCGTCCCTGGCGGGCGCCGCCCCGGAGACGGAAGGATAGGGATCGCGGTGCCAGGGTGACGAACGACGCGTCGGCGCCGATTCGCCGGTGGAGAGCGCCTCACGCGCACCGTTCGTTCCGGATTCGGTCGTTCTCCCGACATGTGATCGGTTTCTCGGTCACAGGTGGTCGGTGTGCTCTGGTTGAGTGGAGGGTGACACGGCGGCCTCGTACCGTCGAACGGGATAGGCGACACGCGCGGTGTCGCCACACCTTCGTCTCTGGAAAACAAGGTTCGGACCGTCGAACCGACAGAACCCGGGCGCCCCGCCTCCCGTCTCACCGGGCATGACCCGTACGGGTCCCGACATGGCCGATCGACCACCCGCTCCCACCAGGAGAACGACGTGCGTCGGTCGAACCGCACCGGATCTGTTCGGCGATAAGCGTGTAAAGATGATCAAGGGGCACGGCTCGTGCGTGGAGTCGGGCGTTATCGCGTGAAACGCAACGTCCGGCGCCGATCGCACCGCTTTATCGCGTTCGCGGTCACTTAGTCTGATGGGGTGGGTCAGGGGACATTGCTTCAAAGAATCAGCCAACTCATGATCGTCGGCGTGGTCGCCGGCCTCCTCGTCGCCGCGTTGGCCCTCCCCGCGGTCGGTGGTCTGGGGATCACCGCCCGCAACGTGGCCGCCGGCTTCCTGGAGATGCCCAGCCAACTGGAGACCCCGCCTCCCCCGCAACGCTCCACCATCTATGACCGGGACGGCGGTGTGATCGCCGAGATCTTCGACCAGAACCGCGAACTGGTCGAGTTCGACGACATCTCCCCGGTGATGCGCGACGCGATCCTCGCGATCGAGGACTCGCGCTTCTACGACCACGGCGGACTTGACGTGTCCGGCACCCTGCGCGCCGCCGTCCGCACGATGGGCGGCAACACCGAGGGCGCCTCCTCCATCACCCAGCAGTACGTCAAGAACGTCCAGATCGAAGCGGCCACCTCCCAGGAGGAGCTCGACCACGCCCGCGAGGAGACCATCGCCCGCAAGATCCGCGAGCTGCGGTACGCGATCGCCCTCGAACAGAGGATGACCAAGGACGAGATCCTCGAGGGCTACCTCAACATCGCCTACTTCAGCGATGGCGCCTACGGCGTCGAGTCCGCCGCGCAGCACTTCTTCCAGGTGCCCGCGAGCGAGCTGAAGCTGGACCAGGCGGCCACCATCGCCGGCCTGGTCCGCTACCCCTACCTGTACAACCCGCGCTTCTTCCCCGAACAGACCGAGGAACGGCGCAACGTCGTCCTGGACCGGATGGTCGTCACCGGCGCCATCACCGAGGAGGAGGCCGAGGAGGCCAAGAAGGTCGAACTCGACCTCGAACTGGACACCCCGCCCAACGGATGCGTGCCCAGCGACCAGCCGTTCTTCTGCGACTACGTGGTCCAGGAGATCGAGCAGGACGAGCGCTTCGGCCCCAACGAGACCGAACGGGCCCGCTGGCTGCGCACCGCCGGACTGGAGATCCACACGACCCTGGACCCGCAGACCCAGGAGGCCGGCCAGGCCGCCGTGGACAAGTGGGTCCCGCGTGAGAACGAGTCCCGCAAGGTGGCCGCCCAGGCCGTCATCGAGCCGGGCACCGGCCACATCCTCGGCATGATGCAGAGCCGCAACTACGGGCCGGACGAGAGCAAGCTCGGCGAGACGTCGATCAACTTCACGACCGACTCCGACCGGGGCGGCAGCAGCGGTTTCCAGGCCGGTTCGACCTTCAAGGCGATCACCCTGGCGGCCGCGCTCGACGAGGGACTGCCGTTCAGCACCTCGTTCAACTCGCCCAGCTCCACCACGGTGAGCGGACAGACCTCCTGCAACGGAGGCCGCCTGGAGAGTTGGAGCCTGAGCAACGCCGGTGACAGCAACGCCGGCAACCACAACATGATCTCCGGCACCAAGGCGTCCTCCAACACCTTCTTCGCCCAGCTCCAGGCGCGGGTCGGTCTGTGCGACACCATCAAGATGGCCGAGCGGCTCGGACTACAGCGGGCCGACGGGACACTGTTCACGGAGAACGAGAACACCCTCGCCAACAGCAGCTTCACGCTCGGCAGCGAGGAGGTCTCCCCGATGCGGGTGGCCAACGCCTACGCGACCTTCGCCTCCGGCGGCATGTACTGCGAGCCGCAGGCCATCACCAAGATCGAGGACCGCCAGGCCGGCACCACGATCGACATCGAGCCCGAATGCGAGCGGGCCATCAGCGAGGACGTCGCCGACGGAACCGCCTACCTGCTGTCGCAGACCTTCAACGGCGGTACGGCGGCCAGCCTCGGCATCGGCCGTCCCGCCGGCGGCAAGACCGGTACGACCGACGGCTCGGCCGCCGCGTGGTTCGCCGGTTTCACCCCGCAGATGGCCAGCGCCGTGTTCGTGGGCGACCCCCGCGGACCGCAGCAGTACCCGCTGCGCAACGTCACCATCGGCAGCCGCCACTTCCCGGTCGTGTACGGGGCGACGATCCCCGGGCCGATCTGGCAGGAGACCATGCGCGGCGCCCACGAGGGGCTGGAGACCCGCCGGCTCGCCTCCGCACCGGGAAGCTTCGGTTCCACCTCCGAACCGCGCTCGTCCGACGAGGACGATGACGGGGACGAGGAGGCCAGCCCGGCCTCCGACGACGGCGGGGTCCCGAACGTGATCGGCATGTCGGAGTCGGCCGCGGTGGCGCAGCTGGAGGACGCCGGATACTCGGTGAACGTCTCCGGTACGACCCTGCGCTCCTCCGAGCCCTCCGGTTCCGTGGCCGCGATCAACCCCGACCCCGGCCGGCGGCTGCCCAAGGGCGCCACGGTCATCGTGTTCCTGAGCGACGGCTCCGGACGTGAGAGCGCCGGTGGAACGCACCCCGGGAACGAGGAATGGCATCCGGTCCGACCCGCCACGCTCCCCACCGGGGAGAACTCCGGCGAGTAGGTTCCGGAACCGCGAAGAAGGGGCGGGGTGAGCACATCACCCCGCCCCTTCCGCGTGTTCTAGCCGAGCCGGCCCTTGACCTCGGCGGCCACGCGGGCACCGTCCGCGCGACCCGCGATACGGGGGTTGAGCACCTTCATGACCTTGCCCATCTCCTTCATCCCGGAGGCGCCGGTCTCGGCGATCGCGGCCTCGACGAGTTCGGTCAGCTCCGCGTCGGTGAGAGGCTGGGGCAGGTAGTCCGAGATGACCTCGCTCTCGGCGCGCTCGTTGGCGGCGTCGTCGGGTCGACCGCCCGCGTCGAAGGCCTCGGCCGCCTCACGGCGCTTCTTGGTCTCACGGACCAGGAGCCGGGTGACCTCCTCGTCGCTCAGGACGCTTCGGGAGGAGCCGGAGGACTCCTCGGTGGCGATCGAGGCGAGCACCATGCGCAGGGTGGCGGTACGCACCTTGTCGCGCGCCTTCATCGCGGTGGTGAGGTCGGACTTGATGCGGTCTTTGAGTTCGGACATGCGTCGATCCTACGGTCGCCGCTCCCGCCATCACCAACGGTTTGCGCACGGGACCGTTCCGGATCTGAGACGATCGTGCGACGACGAAGGAGGGTCGGATGGGCGCTGACAACAGACGGATTCTGCGTGGAATCGGGCGTGCGGCCGCGATCACGGGCGCGGTCGGTGTGGCCGGGCTGGGATACGCCTCGGTCATCGAACGCAACTGGTTCCGGCTGCGCAGATACGAACTCCCCCTGCTGCCACCGGGGAGCCCCCGGACCCGGATCCTGCATCTGTCCGACGCCCACCTGACACCCGGGCGCCGCATGCTCATCGACTGGATCCGTGGGCTGGAGAGGTACGAGCCCGACCTGGTCGTCAACACCGGCGACTCCCTCGCCCACCCGGAGGCCGTGGGCCCCTTCATCGACGCCCTCGGTCCGCTTCTGGACCGCCCCGGCGCCTTCGTCTACGGCTCCAACGACCTCTTCTCCCCCCAGCTGAAGAACCCCGCGCGCTACCTGTGGCGGACCAGTAAGACCGACTACCGCAAGCGTCGGGTACCGGACCTGCCCTGGCGCGAACTCGGCGCGGCGATGTCCGCGTCGGGCTGGTTGGACCTGAACAACCACAAGGGGTCCCTGAAGGTCGGCGAGATCGACGTCGCCCTGGCCGGGGTGCACGACTCGCACATCAAACTGGACCGCTACGACGACATCGCCGGCCCGGCCGACCCCGCCGCCGACCTGCGGCTGGGCGTGCTCCACTCCCCCGAACCGGCCAACCTGGACCGGTTCGTGGCCGACGGCTATCAACTCCTGCTCGCCGGACACACCCACGGCGGCCAGCTGTGCCTGCCGTTCTACGGCACGCTCGTCACCAACTGCGGGATCGACCGCAAGCGGGCCTGGGGACTTCACGAATACGACGACGCGTGGCTGCACGTCTCCGGCGGCCTGGGCACCTCGCCCTACGCCCCGGTGCGCTTCTGCTGCCGCCCCGAGGCCTCCCTCCTGGACCTCGTCGCGAAGGCCTGACGCCCCTCCGGTCGACGTGGCGCGAACCGCGTCGCGAGCACTCCCCGAGTCCGCTAGACTTGGGGACGTTGCTTCGGGGTGTAGCGCAGCTTGGCAGCGCGCTTCGTTCGGGACGAAGAGGTCGTGGGTTCAAATCCCGCCACCCCGACAGAGCACGAAGGCCGGTTCCTCAGGGACCGGCCTTCGTCGTGTCCGAGGTGATACGGGGCCTGGCGTCGGTTCGTGCGTCACCCATGCGTCACGACGGTCCCGAGGGCATCACGGCCGACCTTCCGGGCCAGGTCGGCCCCTCGTGCTCCCACTTCACACGATCCACTCCGTGGAACGGGTCCCTGAAGACGATCACCCGTTCCTCCTGCTCCCTCCCACGCTCGATCAGCCTCACCTCGACCTCCGCGTCGGAGACACGTTCCTCGAACTCGCACGCGAATCGGAAGGTCGAGGCGAGGGTCCTCGCCCCCTGCCCCTCCAGTCCGGTCGGATATTCGCCCCGATGATCCGCGGGTTCGAAGACGAGGATGTTCTCCGAGCCGCCCGCACACTCGATCCGAGGGATGTTCCCCTCCGACATGTTCTCCGTCCGGTTGACGACGATCAGTACGAATTCGTGGACCCGGGACACCGCGGCGCCCCCGAAGGCCTCCGTCCTCGAGACGGTCCGCACCAGGGAGTCCTCCACATCGCGCCCCGGTGGGGCGACGTACTCGCCGAACGTCGCCACCCGATCGACCTCCTCGGGGTCGTTCGGCGTCCAGGAGACGAGCGACGCCGCCACCGATCCGACGACGGCGCCTCCGGCGAAGAACACCCACGCTCTCATCCGACCCAAGGGGCGACACTCCTCTTTCGCGCCCTCTCGGGGTTACGCGAGTGGTGGTGGAAGGACACGACCGCCGGAAGGGCGGCCGGGCCCGCGTTCCGGGGCCGGCCCCCGAACGGTCGCGGGGAATCGACGACCACGGTAGGCGTCACCCACCCCGGATCAGGCCATATGACCCATAACGGCCAGAGTGTGAACCCGGCGCCCCCGAAAGCGACGAGGGTCGCCCCGGAGCGCGGAACCGACCATGTCGATCACGGACGACACCGCCACCGATCGAGAGGGGCCGACCGGGCGAAAGCACCGTCCTCGGACGTTTCCACCGTCGAGGCGAACCGGAAACCGCATCACCTCGCCGACGCGCTCAGAGGTTCCTTGCCACCGCCCCGACCTGCTGGGATTCTGCCCGCAACACCGCAGCGAGCCTGCTCTCGCACGTCGTGGCCCGATCCCCCTCCGCCATGAACACGCGGCGCCCCGCGCCGCCCGGAAGGAACCTCTCGTGACCGACGTACACACCACACCGGATCTCGCCCGCCTGTCGGGGACCTTCGCCATCGGCGGCGACCTCCCGGTACACCGGCTCGGGTTCGGCGCCATGCGCTTGACCGGTCCGGGTGCGTGGGGAGAGCCCCATGACCGCGAGGAGGCGATCGCCGTCCTGCGACGCGCCGTCGAACTGGGCGTCACCCTCATCGACACCGCCGACTCCTACGGCCCCGAGGTCAACGAGCGGCTGATCCGCGAGGCCCTGCACCCCTACCCCGAGGACCTTCTCGTCACCACCAAGGTCGGCATGGTGCACTCCGGCCCCGGGCAGTGGGAGGCCGAGGGCACCCCCTCCCACCTCAAGCGACAGGTGGAGGCGAGCCTTCGCAACCTGGGCCTGGAGCGCATCGACCTGCTCCAGCTCCACTGGATCGACCCGGAGGTGCCGCTCTCCGAACAGCTGGGCGCCCTCGTGGAGCTGCGCGAAGAGGGCAAGATCCACCACATCGGGCTGACCGGTGTGACCAGGGAACAGCTCAGGACCGCCCGCAAGACCACCCCCATCGCCTCGGTACAGAACGAGTACAGCCCTTCCCAGCGCAGGTCCGAGGACGTCCTGGAGCGATGCGAGCAGGACGGGATCGCCTTCCTGCCCTGGGCTCCGATCTCGCGTGGAGAACTGGCGCACCCGGACTCGCCGCTGGCCCCGCTCGCGGCCGAGCACGGGGTGACACCGGCCCAGCTCGCGCTGGCCTGGCTCCTGCACCGGTCGCCGGTGATGCTGCCGATCCCGGGCACCTCACGCGTGGAGCACCTGGAGGAGAACATGGCCGCCGCCTCGGTGCGTCTCTCCGAGGAGGAGGCCGAGCGCGTCAGGAGGCTCCTCGCCCTCTGACCCCACCCGGGAGGGGCCGTCCCGCCCCTCCCGGGCTTTCCTCCTTCCGGTCCTCTAGGAGAGGTCCGGATGGTGGTAGACGTACGAGACGACTTTGAGGTGCTGCTCCCGGATCTCCCAGGGGGAGGTGCAGTGCAGAACGCCTCCCTTGGCCTCGGGAGGCGACACCGTGCGGTCCAACTCGATCGAATGGACGACCACGAGAGCGTTGTGGGGCGCGAACTCGCGCTGCTTCTCCACTTCGGCGCGGGTGAGGATCACCTGTGCCCCTTCGGAGGTGGTCCCCTTCACCTCCACGTACAGTCGTTCGTCCCCTCGGGTCAGGAGCAGATCGTAGGATCTCTTCGCGCCGACGTCCTCGACCGACCACCCGTCGGCCTCGAAGTGGGCGGTGGCTCTACCGACGCTGTGGTCCTCCAGCGCCTTCCGTTCGGCCGCGCTCATCCGGCGCCCCTGGCCCGTGCCCGACCGACGGCGCCCGGCGGTCCTGGCCGCCGCCTCCTCGGCCTCCAGGACCTCGGGACTCTCCGCCTCCGGCTTTCGCTCTTTCGGTTTCGGGTTCTCGGAGACGGTGGCCCGCCGTGACGATCGAAGGTTTCCCACAGTGCCGTTCTCGACCCAGTGGCGCCATGATTTGGGCGCCCATTCCAGGGTCTCCTCCGCCGAGTACGTCTTGTTCCTACGTGCTTCGATCCACTCCCATGCGACAGCGTCGTTTTCGGGGGTCAGATCGAGAAGTGCGATGTCATAGGCGTAGTTGATGAAGGAATCCTTCGCCTGCCCACCCTGCTGCTCGACTTTCTCGACCCGCTCGATCACCCCCAATCCGCAGAACTCCACGTAGCCCTTCTGTTTTCCGTTGCGCGGGACGGCGCGGAACAGGAGAAGTGGAGGTGCGTACGCGGACGGCACCCGATGATGATCGAAGGCTTCGAGCATCGCAGCGTTACCGGGGGTCCTGCCGAGTGCGACCTCCGTGCTCGCCTTGTGGTCGCCGTAGTAGCGGACGTACCCGTCTTCCACCTCGAAGTGGTCTTTCCAGGGTGTCTCCACCGTCCCGGACTTCCAAGGGCTCGATCGGATGAGGATGGCGGGACGACGTGAGCCATCGACCGCGGTGATGCCTGCCGTCCCGTTGATCCCCTTCTCCAACTGGACCTGTTCTCCGTACGCGGAAGAGTGGGTCACGTGATGGAAATTGGGGTAGCCGTCCACCTGAGAAATATGTTCGACCTTGGGTCGTGGATAACGAAATACCTGCCCTGCACGCAACCGGCCTTTCACAGCCACCCCTTCCCACCGCTCTCATGTTCCCGCGCCGAGAATAACGACAGGCGACGACACCCACGCTCCGCAGGTATCGAGAAGGTGTGGAGGGGACGAAAGAACCTCAGGGGGTGGGGTGGAGGCCTCGGAAGAGTTCGGCGAGGTGGGTGCCGGCGGTGACCAGCGGCTTCTCGCTTCGGGTGGCGCGGCACTGGATCTCGGCGCCCTCCAGGGCGCTGAGCGCGAAGCAGGCCGCGTCGTCGGCGGTCGCCTCGTCCACTCCGACGGCCCGAAGCCTGGCGGCGATGATGTCCCTCCAGGTGCTCAGGGCGGTCTCGTAGTCGTGTTGGACGGGGGCCGAGTGGCCGATCCGTTCCAGGGCCGCGGCCGAGGCCAGGCAGGCGTCGCGCCATTCCGAGGCGCGTAGTTCCTCGATGTGCAGGTGCGCGAAGGCCACGATCCCCTCGGCCGGGTCGTCGCTGCTCTCCATGCCCTGGCGGAGAAGGGAGGCGTAGTGGTCGGCGTCGACGCGGAGCGCCTCCGCGGCCAACTGACCCTTGCCGTCGGGGAAGAAGTGGTAGAGGGAGCCGAGTGTGGCGTCGGCCTCGCGGGCGATCTGTTTGACCCCGGTGCCGTCGTAGCCCTGCCTGCGCAGCAGTTCCACGGTCGCCCGCAGGATCCGGTCGCGTGTAGGGAGCGTTGAACCGGTCGACTCGTCCATACCCCCGACTTTACTGGATAGAGCGATCGTTCTATTGTCTAGATCGAACGTTCTAATCAGTGGAGGATCGAATGAACCCCCAAGCGACCGAGGACCGGGCCGGCGCCCGGGCATGGCTCGGACTCGCGGTACTGGCCCTGCCGACACTGCTCGTCGGCATCAACACCACCGTGCTGTTCCTGGCGCAACCGGAGCTGAGCGCGGAGCTCGGCGCGAACGAGGCCCAACGCCTGTGGATCACCGATATCTACGGGTTCCTCATCGCCGGGTTCCTCATCACCATGGGGACCCTCGGAGACCGGATCGGTCGACGCCGCCTGCTGCTGATCGGCGCGGCGACCTTCTCCCTGGCCTCGGTGCTGGCGGCCTTCTCCCCCACCCCCGAACTGGCGATCGTCACCCGAGGGCTGATGGGCGTCGCCGGCGCGACGATCATGCCGTCGACGCTCTCCCTGATCCGGAGCATGTTCCACGATCCTCGACAGCGCACGTCGGCGATCGCCGTGTGGGCGACCTCGCTGTCGGTCGGCATCGCCCTGGGCCCGCTCCTCAGCGGCGCGATGCTCCAGTTCTTCTGGTGGGGCTCCACCCTGCTGATCGGCCTGCCGTTCCTGATCCTGTTGCTCGTCGTGGGGCCGATCCTGCTCCCCGAGTATCGGGATCCCACGGTCAGAGGCTCGATCGACCTGCTCAGCGTCGCCCTGTCCCTGGTCTCGGTCCTGGCCGTCATCTACGGGATCAAGCACGCGGCGACCGACGGGCTCACCCTCTCCACCGTCGCCTCGGCCGTGGCCGGTGTCGTCATCGGCGTGATCTTCCTGCGCCGCCAGCACAGGCTCGACGACCCGCTGCTGGATCTGACCATGTTCCGCGATCGCGCTTTCAGTGCCGCTCTGTCGCTGATCGTGCTGGTGCTCTTCGTGTTCGGCGGCATCCAGTTCCTGTTCTCGATCTATCTCCAACAGGTGGTCGGGTTCTCTCCGATGTGGTCCGGGATCTGGATGGCGCCCTCCGCCGCGGGTCTGCTGGTGGGCTCCCTGCTCGCGCCCTCCCTGATCCGTTGGGCCCGGCCGGGCGTCGTCGCGGCCGGCGGTCTCGTACTCTCGGTCGTCGGCCTGGGTCTGATGTCCCAGGTGGCGACGGCGGGCGAAACCGACACCTCCTCCCCCTCCTTCCTTCTTCTCCAGCTCGGGGTGACCCTCGCCTTCCTCGGCATGGGGCCGTCCATGGTGCTGGGAGCGGATCTGGTGGTGGGCTCCGCTCCCCAGGAGAAGGCGGGATCCGCCTCGGCCATGGAGGAGACCGCGGCCGAGTTCGGCGTCGCCACCGGCATCGCCGTCCTGGGCAGCGTGGGCGCCGTCCTCTATCGAGGGTGGATGTCCGGCGTGGACGTGGAGGGGGTCCCGGAGGAGGCCTCCCGTCGTGCCGTGGAGAGCCTGGACGGGGCCTTGGCGGAGGCGGACGTGATCGGCCCGGAGCTGGTACATCGGGCCCAGGAGGCCTTCGCCCAGGGCTTCGCCTGGGCCGGGCTCGGCAGCGCGTTCCTCTTCGTTCTCGTGGCGGTCGGAGCGGTCCTGTTCCTGAGGAACGTCTCCTCCGACGGCGGTCACTGACACTTCCCGTGGGTGGTGGGGCCGGCCTTCCGAGGCCGGCCGTCTCACCCCTCCAACAGGGACACCGCGCGTTCGGCGATGGCGACGATGGTCTCCTCGTCGTCGGTGAAGTCCGCGGCCCCGGAACGCCCGTCCCAACGCTCCTGGGCGGTGACCTCGACCAGGACGCCCTCCACACGGGCCAGCACCGTGACCCGGCTGCTCTTCTCGTCGCCGCCCTCCAGGTGGTGGGAGAGGACGGCCCCGTCCCCGAGTTCGAGTTCACGGGAGTCGAGGACCTCCACGGCCCAGTAACCCTCGTCCTCCCCGTCGAGCAGTTTCCCGGACTCGGTCTCGTACTCCTCCTCCGCGTCGCTCACAGCCCGGAGGGGTTCTCGATCCTCGTCGACGGGAAGTCGGTATTCGAGCCGGAGGAAGCCCTCCGTCCCGTCCGAGAACTCGGCGCCCCACCCGCACGAGGAGGAGGTCTCGGAGAACGTGGCGTAGGGCAGGGTCGCGGAGACGGAGTCGAGTTCGGCCGCGGTCGCCACCCCGCACGATTCGGTGGGCAGACCTTCGAACTCCGGGCCGGTGACACTCCCTCCTCCCCCTCCCGCCAGCACCGCGCCGACGGCACCGGCGACCAGTACGTAGGCTCCGAGCGTCACCGCCATGGTGATCGCCACGACGCGTCCGGTCGAACGAGGCGGGCGTGCGGGCGGGGGAGTCGGAGGGTGGGGGAACCGCGCTTCCGGGCCGTGGTACACGGCGGATCTCCTGTTCTGGGCGTCGTCCATGCGCCGGTCTTGGTGTGGGGGTCGCTCAGCCGAACACGTCGTCGGCCACGGGGGTGAGCAGTCGCTCCGCCTCGGCCAGGTCGATGTCCTCGAACTCGGTGCCCACGAGGAAGGAGAGCACGCTCACCAGGCCTTCTTCTCGAACGGTGAGACTCACGTACTGCGACCTGCCGTCGGAGTACTCGTAGGTGGTGTCCAGCATCGTGAGCGTGCTCTCGTCCCCGTAGGAGAGGGAACGCGTATCCGTGGAGAGGGACGCCTCGCTGTCCACCGCGTAGTCACCGCCGGCCGCGCTTTCGAGAGCGGATCGGTAGAGCCCATCGGCGTCCCGGGGGACCTCTTCCTCCCCGCGTTCCTCCTCCAGGGCGGCGTCCTCTTCGGACAGCGGCACCATGCGTTCGAAGTGCAGGGTCGTCTCGTCGCCGTCGAGGGAGACCGTCCAGGAACAGCCGTTGGAGTAGGGGCTCGTGTTCCAGGAGGAGACCTCGGCGTCCAGGTCCGTGAGGGTCTCTTCGGCGAGGACGGCGCACGGGTCGTCGGTGGGGAGGCCTCCGGCGGAGCTCACCCCGCCGGATCCGTAGGCGAAGACGACGGTCCAGGTGAGGATCCCGGCGACCGCCAGCGTTCCGGAGGCGGTGAGGGCGATGGCCGCGAGCGTTCTCGGGGGCCGGGGAGGGGGCGCCGCGAGGTGGGCCGCATGCGGAGGGCCGGGCGGGTGGGGTGGAGGTCCCGGAGGTCCGGTGAACCCCGGTGGGGGCGGCCCTTGGGGTCCGGGGCGGGGCTGTCCGTGAGGGGGCGGGTAGGGGTGGCCCATGCGTGGAGGTCCGTCCGGGGGTAGTCGAAACCTGACTCGACGGATATTCCCACGAGGCGCCGGACGAAAGCACCCCGATCCTCGCGAACGAATACGTCCCGGCCCGGCTCACGGCCGGACCGGGACGCGAGGACGCTCATGGCCCTCAGGGCGGATCACTCCGCCCGAGGATCACAGGGCGCCGACGTTGACGTCGATGCAGGCGTAGAAGGCGTTGGCGGTGTCGGCGACGTTCCACCGGGCCAGGACGGTCTGCTCACCGGGGTAGTTGGAGAGGTCGACCTGGTGGGTGAAGTTCCACGGCGGACGGGCGCCACCGTCGTCGAAGCTGGCGACCAGCTGACCGTCGATGAAGTACTCCCACTCGGCGCTGGCGTGAGCGGCGGTGATCGTCCACTCGAAGTTGGCGGTGGTGCCGATGGGGGTGACGTCCCAACCGTAGTTGTCGTCGTTGAGCTCGGAGAAGGCGGCGTTGCCTCCGGCGCACTCCATCAGCCCCTTGGGGCCTTCGACGCTCTGCGGCTCCCACTGGATCGGGCCGCACTGGACGACACCCGCGGCGCACTGGGCCTGACGGCTGGGCGGGTCGGAAACGTAGCCGTGGGCGCTGGCGGCGCCGGCCGGCATGAGAGTGAAGGCCAGGGCGGTCGCGGCGGCGACGGCCGCGCCGGAACGGATCTTGCTGCGCACGGTCATGAATTCGTGCCCTTCCTGTGGGTCACGGCTCCGAGGAGCCGTAGCGGGGGTGACCCGGACCGTTACCGGTCCAGGGGTGGGCGGAGGCACTCACGGCCGGTTATTTCCATGAGCTCCAGGGGATGTCCGAGAAAGATCCCGTGGTTCTCGGGAACTTCCCCCACCCGGTTTTCGAAGACCGTAAAAAGCGCGTCATCCCCCGTCAAGACCGCCGTTACCGAAGGCAGGCAGGCCCCTACGTACCGGTTTTCGGGACCAGGGGGCCGTCGGCGGCCACTGGTACTGGCCCCCTCGATCACGGGTGCGGCTCCGAACTGGCACGACTCACTCACCGATCGTGTCCGGTCCGGTGCGACACAAGGTGGACCAAGAGGGTCTTTCCATGACCATCGAGGCAGACCTCACCACAAGGTGATGTTTTCCTTACCCACCCCTCGGGAGCCCTCCGGGCGGAAAATCCGTGGCCCTCCTCGAGGTCTGCATGGGATAACCGACCCCGATCTCCGTGAGAGGACGCCGATGAACGATCCGACCCCGCGTTTCCTTCCCGGACTGGAGTTGTCCAGGGCTCTGTACGAAGAGGCCGTCGCCCCTCTTCTTCAAGGGATCCCGCACGCCGCCGCCCTACTGGGGCCGGGGTCGGAGGTGCCGGGGCTGGACACGGAACGTTCCACGGACCACGGTTGGGGACCTCGCCTCCAGATCTTCGTGGACCGGAACCATCGGCGGATCGACGATCTCCTGGAGCGGAGCCTGCCCGGACGGATCCGCGGATGGCCCACGCGCTTCCTGCCCGACCCCGACGACCCCGGGAACCGGATGCTCACCGACTCCCCCGAAGGGCGTCATGGGGTGGACGTCGTCGACCCGAGGACCTGGTCGGTCGAACAGCTGGGGTTCGACCCGGGACATGGGGTCCGCACCATCGATTGGCTCGCCGTTCCGACCCAACGACTGGCCGAGGTGATCGGGGGAGCCGTCTTCCACGACGACCTCGGCGAGATCACCCGGATCCGCCACGCCCTGGAGTGGTACCCCGACGACCTGTGGCGCTATGTTCTGGCCTGCCAATGGCGGCGGATCGCCCAGGAGGAGGCGTTCGTGGGCCGTTGCGCCGAGGTCGGGGACGGGCTCGGCGAACGGATCGTCACGGCCCGCCTGGTCCGTGACCTGATGCGGCTCTGTCTGCTCCTGGAACGCCGGTACCCGCCCTACTCCAAGTGGCTCGGGACGGTGTTCGCCTCCCTCGACGCGGCGGTCGAGGTGGGACCGGTACTCGAAAGGGCCCTGACCTCGGCCCGCCCCGCGACCGAACTCGCCGAGGCCTACCGGAAGGTGGCGGAACTCCAGAACCGCACCGGTCTGGCCGACCCCCTCTCCCCCGAACCACGCCCCTTCCACTCTCGCCCCTATCCGGTCCTGGACGCCGGGCGGTTCACCGAGGCGCTTCTGGCACGGATCGAGGACCCCGCGCTGCGCGACGGCGTCCCGGTGGGCGCGGTCGACCAGTACATCGACGGCACCGACGCCCTCGCACGCCTCGGTCCGCTGCGCGACCTCGCCGGGCGGTTCCTGGAGGAAGAGGGATGAAACGCGCCTTATCCCCCGCCAGGGAAAGGCGTGCCACCTGCGGGGAGGTGGGGCGCTGCCGTACGATTCGAACATGGACCCGTCCGATGAATCCATGCTGCGTCGGACCGGTGGGGAGGCCGGCATCCTCGCCGGCGCCGGTTACGCGGTCCTGCTCCAGATCGCCCACCCCGACGTGGCCCGCGGTGTGGCCGACCACAGCGACTTCGCGTCCCGCCCTCTCGACCGACTGCGCGGCACGCTCTACTACGTCTACGGCGTCTCCCTCGGCACCGAGGAGGAGCGCGCCCGGGTCGGGGCGATCGTGCGGGCCCTGCACCGGAAGGTGCGCGGTCCCGGTTACGACGCGCTCGACCCCGAACTGCTGCTGTGGGTGGCCGCGACCCTCTACCACTCGGGCGCCCGGTTGTACGAACTGGTGCTCGGCGAACGGTCCGAACAGGAGCGTGAGCTTCTGTTGAGGGAGTCCGCCCGGTACGGGACCTCGTTGGGACTGCCGGAGGAGCACTGGCCCGCCTCCCTGGAGGAGTTCGAGGAGTACTGGGAACGGGCCTGCGCGCGCCTGGAGGTCGGCCCCGAGGCCCGGGCCCTGGCCCGTGATCTGTTCCGGCCGAACAACCGCCTGCTGTGGCCGCTCACCGCGGCCCAGCGTTTCATCAGCGGCGGCCTGCTCCCCCCGGATCTTCGAGAGGCCTTCGGCATCCCCTGGTCACCGGCCCACCAGCGAAGATTCGATCGCCTGTTCCGGATGGTCGGAGCGGTGTATCCGAGGCTCCCACGAGGGGTGAGGACACTGCCGTCGACGTTGTACCTGAGGTCGATGCGTCGAGGCGGCGGCTGGAAGAAGCGCCGTCGTGGATCAGGCTCGGCCGGAAGAAGGGCCCGGGTCTCCTAGAAGGCGGGCGCGACGTCGGGGCCGGGTTCCGCGTCCAGGGTCTGAAGCCGCCGACGGGCCGCCTCCGCCTCCGGCAGGTCGAGGTCCTCGAAGATCCGTACCGACTCCGCGAGCAGGTCGCGCGCGCGTCCCGGGTCGACGAACGGCCCCGGGATCCCTCCGAGCGCGAGCGAGGCACGGGCCTCGATGTACCGCTCTCCGCGTTCGACCGCGAGCTCCAGGGCCCGATCGAGTCCTTCGCGGGCCTCCTCATAGCGGGCGGCCTCGACCTGGGTGACCCCCAGATCGGTGAGGATCTCGGCGTCCCCACTCCGGTCGCCGGACGTCTCCGCCAACGCGAGGGCCCTGCCGTGCTCCCGGACGGCCTCGTCGAACCGCCCCGCCGCGCGGTGGGCGATCCCCCTGGAGTTGTGCACGTAGATCCTGTTCCCCACCAGCTGTAGGTGGGAGGAGAGTTCCATGGCCTCGTCCAACTCCTGAAAGGCCGAGTCCATGTTCCCCAGGCACGTGTGCGCCTCTCCCATGACCCGTTTGGCCCGGGCCCGGATCTCCCCCTCCTGCTCTCCCTGGGAGATCAGGATCGCCCGTTCCGCGCTCGCCAGGGCCTCCTTGTACTCACCGAGGGACTGTTGGAGAACGGCCAGGTTGCCCCACTGGAGGGCCTCGACCTTGGGGTTGCGGAGCTCCTCGGCGTAACGGAGCACCTCCTTGATCGCCGCGGCGGAGTCGGCGAACCGTCCCATGCGCTCATAGACCATGCCCAGGTTCGCGAGGGCGCGGATCACGCCTCGACCGTCCCCGAGCCCCTCGAGGATCGTCCTGGCCTCGCCGAGCAGTCTCAGGGACTCTTCGAAACGCCCGGAGATGTAGTAGGCGATCCCCAGTCCGATCAGGGTGACGGCGCGCCCTCGCCGGTTCCCCTGACGTTCGCTGATCTGTAGGACCCGCTCATGGGAGGTGACCAGCAGCCCCATCTGACCGCGCACCGCGTAGAAGCGCCACACGGCGTCGGCCAGACGCCAGGCCTCCTCTCCGTGGTCGCGCGAGGCGAAGTACTCGATGGCGTCGGCCAGATTCTCCTGGTGGAGGGAGAACCAGTCCTCGGCCTCCCGCCGACTGGACAACTCCACCCGGTAGCGGGAGAACGACACCTCGGACCTCTCCTGGACCCGGGGCCCCAGGAGTTCCGCCGCGCGCTGCGCGGTCTCCAGGTAGAAACCGGAGAGCCGCACCTTGATCCGGTCGGCCTCCTCGTGTCCGAACTCCGCCAGGGCCCGGTCGAGGGCGAAGGCCCTTATGAGGTCGTGCGCCCGGTACACGTCCTCTTGGGGTTCCTCCAGGAGGCACACCCCGACGAGCTCTTGGAGGGTGTCGTCGGCGTCCTCGACCGACGTATCGAAGAGCGCCGCGGCGCCGGAGAGGTCGATGACGTTCCCGACCATCAGCCCCAGAAGGAGGAAGGCCCTCCGCTGGGTCGGGTTGAGGCTCTGGAAGGAGAGGTCGATGGCGACCTCGACGCTCTGGCCTTCGACCGCCAGCTCCCGGAACGTCCGGTTCTGTTCCACCAACCGTCTGATGACGTGTGCGAACGTCCATTTCGGCCGACCCGCCATACGACCGGCGATCACCCTCAACGCCAGCGGGAGGCCGCCGCAGAAGCGGGCCACCTCGCGGGCCCCCTCCAACTCGGAGTCGACGCGCGCGTCTCCGAGGATCAGTCGCAGCAGCTCCAGAGACGAGTCGTCGTCGAACATCCCCAAGGACAGGAACCGCGCCCCGCTCAGTCCGACGAGTTCGTTCCGTGTCGTGATGAGCGTCAGGGTCCCGGAAGAGGAGGGGAGCAGCGGGCTGACCTGGGCATGGCTGAAGGCGTTGTCCAGGATGAGCAGCACCCTGCGCCCGCGCAACGTGGCCCGCCACAGCGCCGAACGTTCGGCCAGGGACTCGGGAACGGCCTCCGGCTCGATCCCGACCGCGCGCAGTAGGGAGCCGAGGGCCGAGGCCGGATCCAGTGGTTCCTTGTTCGAGGTATAGCCGTAGAGGTCGATGAAGATCTGACCGTCCGGATACCGGTCCGCTATCTCATAGCCGAAATGCACGGCGGTCGTGGTCTTGCCCGCCCCGCCGCTATCGGTGATGACGCAGATCTTGGCCCGACCGTCGTCGCCGAGTGAGAAGTCCTCCAGGTTCTTCAGGGCCTCGCCTCGGCCGGTGAAGTCGGGAAGATCCCGTGGCAGATCGTTGCGGATCCTGAAATCCGGTACCGATTCCTCCACTGGATCGACGTCCCCTTGGGGGGATACGTCCTCATGAAGGATGCGGGAGTGGAGGGAGAGGAGTTCGTGTCCGGGGTCGACGCCCAGCTCATCGGCCAGACGTCGCCGGAAGTCCTCGTACACGGAGAGGGCCTTGGCCCTACCGCTCGCTTTCCACAGGGCGGTGATGAGGAACTCGTGCAGACGCTCACTGAAGGGTTCCTCGCTACTCAGCGAGGTCAACCTGGCCACGACGTCGGAGTGGCGCTCCAGCTCCAGTGCGTGGGAGGCCCAGGAGATGACCGCCGACCATCGCTCCTCGCGTATGGGGCGGACCACCGAATCGTCCAGATAATCGGAACCGACACCGGAAAAAGGAATTCCACGCCAGCATTTCAAAGCGAGGTCGAGGAATTCGATGGCCTCCGCGGAATCCGCGCGGGCCGCTTCGTCTCTGAGTCTGCGAAAACGATGGAGGTCGACCGATTCGGGGTCCACCTCCAGGACGTACCCGCCACTGGTCGTCGCGATCCGCCCCGGGAGCAGTCGGCGCAGGTGGGAAACCTGCACCTGGATGACCGAACGGGCGGTGCGGGGCGGGTCCTCGTTCCAGAGGTAACCGGTGAGCTGGTCTATGGTGACCTCGCGCCCCACGTGGACCAGAAGCGCGCCCAGGACACAACGCTGGCGTGGTCCGCCCACGGAAACGGGTTTTCCGTCTGACCATACGGCGATAGGGCCGAGCACACCGAATTCCACAAGCAGCAACCCTAGCAAGGTCGCACTCGCGAAAGAAGATAAGCCCGACGGCCCCGAGTACGCCTCCCATTGTCGTACTCGGGGTGACCGTCGGGCCACGGACGAGGAACTACTTCTCCTCGGCGGGCTCCCGCTCCTCGGGGCCGTCCTCGGTCTCGTCCGGAAGCCTGCGCTCGGGGTCCGGCTCTCGGAGCGGGCCCATCTTGGCCTCGGGGGTCAGGGCCACATCGGCGACGATCGCTTCGAAGCGTTCGTCCATCGTCAGCATCTTCGGCACGCGAACTCCTCTTCTCACAGCGCTCGTGTAGAGCCGCAAAGTGGCCCTACGTCGTCTACGAAGCATCATGGGATCACCGCTCCCCGGCGGGACGGTCATCCGTGGCGCCCCCTCCAGGTACGCCACGGATGACTGGTGTCCGAAACTCCGACGAGTCGACCGTGTTCCCGCGAGCCGTCCTCTCGCGGGCATCGGCCTCGTCGAACAGGTTTCACACTAGAGAGACTCTCTTCCATCGCGCTTTCAAAGCGCTTTCAATGGTGAGGGGGTCCGCAGGGGGCTCTTCACGCGCCGGCGACGGGCGCCGTTCACGGCGCTTCCGCTCTCGAATCGAATTATGCACAACGGGTGACGTTCTAAACACGCCCCCCCTGAAGAGAGGGATCGAAATCGGGGGCCGGGTTCGCCGCCGAGGACGTCCCCATCCATCCGAACACCCTCTGACCTGCGCTTTCACCGCCCACCCTGTTCATCGTCATCGTCCCGAGATCGCCTTTGGCGCTTTGGCCCTAGAATTGCGGCTCGTGGTCCACCATGTCCGTGCCGCCGATATCGCACGGCGGTCCTTCCTCCCCGTCGATCCCCTCGCCCGCTTCGCACTGGTCTCCGTAGTCGGTGCGGCCGGAGCGATCGTCACCCTGATCGTGGCCGCCTTCGGCGGTCTGGACAGGGCCGACTCACAGACCTCCCCCGAGCCCCCGGGGACCGAACTGGAGAACGAACTGTTCGCCGTCACCCCTTACGAGGCGTGGGTGGAGACCGGTGACGACGGCGCCCGCCTCCAGGTCCGGGCGGACATCGAACTGCGCGCGTCCGACGTCTCGGTCCCGATGTTCGAGGTCGGCAGCGGGCTCGTCCTGCTCCTGGGCCCCTCCGGCACCTCGACCGACCGGCCCGACGTCTCCTTCGAACGCATGCCGGAGAGCCTCGTGGCCTCCCTTCAGCCTCATATGGCCGAGGAGAACGCGGTGCTGTCCTGGGAGATGCCCGAGGACATCACCGCCTCCGACCTGGGCGAGGTCGACCTCGCCGTCCACGGGATGCAGGAACTGGGAACGCGCGACGGTCTCGGGTCCTTCTGGATCTCCTCCGACGATGTGGCGGGCACCGTCACGCTCCCACTGAACGAGAGAGGACGCTCATGAGCCGCAGCCTGACGGCCGGCCTCCTGTGCGTGCTCCTGGTCGTCGGCATCGCCGTCCTTCAGCACTTCACGCTGGACAAGAAGAGCCTGTTCGCCCCGGTCACCACCACCGGCTCCGTCGGAGAGCCCGTCGTCACCGACGACTTCTCCCTGGAGGTCGTGGACCTGGAGGTCGGATCGGCTCTGGAGGCCACCGACATCCTGGGAGACCCGATCGGCCCGGTCGAGGCCAATGGTGTCTGGGTCCTCGTCCGTGCGCGGATCACCGCCGCCCACACCACCATGACCAACTTCCCGGCCGAACTGCGGATGAAGGACGGCACCACCTACGACGTGCCCGGCTGGTTCTCCGACTCCCTGGACCGGGCGACCCTCTCCCCCGGCCTCCCACAGGAGGGCGCGTTCCTGTTCGAAGTCCCCCTCGACCGGATCGACGAGCCCGCGCTGGTCGTCACCCACGCACCGGACTTCAACCGGTATCTGGGTGCTCAGGCGTCCGTGGCGCTGGACCCGGTGGAACCCCGCCCTCTCGACGACCCCCTGGTCCTCCTCCCTCCCGAGGTCCGTACCGGGAAGGACAACGATGCATCCGAATGATCCTCGCCGTCGGGACCCCTTCCGCCCGGGTCGAGAGGTCTTCCCTCCCCCTCCGGCCCAGGGGCCGCCTCCATCACAGCGGTGGCCCGGGGACCGCCCTCCGGCCGGACCCGCACCCATGGGCGGGCGTCCGGCCGCGCCCGATCCTCGAACACCTCCCGTACCCCGAGGGCCTCGCGGCCGTCACGGTGGCGGCCCGGGACCCACTCCTCCTCCACCCGGGGCCCCGGGGCCGTACGGGCCGCCGTCAGGGCCGGGGTGGGACCGGACGAGGCCGGACCCGCGCCGGGCTCCTCTCGGGCACGGACACCGCTCCCACCGACGCCCCGAGAGCGCGCCCCGGCCCCGCTCCGGCCGACCGCGTCGTGGACTGCCGCTGTGGAAACGGCTGCACCTGCCCTACGTCGCCGCCCTCCTGGTGCTCTTCCCCGTCATGGTCGGCTGGCCGTACCTGAGCGAGCTCGACGAGGCCCGCGAGAACGGCCGTGTCCGTCCCGAGGCCCGGCTCGTGGAGGGGGAGGACACCGCCTCCCTGGTCGGTAGCGAGTGGCTGGCGGCCGTCTACGTGGTCGGCGTCCTGGGAGGGCAGCCCCCGCCCCCCGAAGGCGTGGAGCTGGTCGACATCGGCTTCCGGGTCACCCCCCGGGACGACGAGGCCGGCGAACTGCTGGGCGCCTACTGCCGGTTCCGCGCCCTGGACGGCGAGGGTCGATCCTGGGAGCCCACTCTCGAATACGGCGACCGAGGTCTGTCCCGAGACCCCGGGAACACGTCCGGTGGTTGCACCGACGGCTCGATGCGGCCGGTCCGAGGCGGCACGGAACAGACCTTCCTGGTGTCCTACCTGGTCCCCGAGGAGGTGGCGGAGGAGCTCCGGTTCGAGGTGAGCGTCACCACCACCGGAGACTCGACCCGGCCGGCCCCGGAGGCCCTGGTCTTCGACATCGAGCCCATGGACACCACTTCCTAGTGGGCGCCTCGACCGGGGCCCGTCCCTCTTCGGACCGGGCCTCGGGCCTCGGGCGTGGGCACGGCGTGCCCGGCGACCCTCCACAGGTGCCGTCCCACACTGGTCTCCTCCGCCTTGCGCAGGGCGATCTCGAAGGTCGCCGCCAACAGGCAGAGCCGGAGCAGCATGTGCAGAGCGGTCATCACGAAGTCGACCGGTTGGGTCCAGAGCCACACCTCGTTCGGTTCCCCCGTCCGTTCCAGGAGCACGAGGGCCCCCCGGTGCAGCCTGCTGAACACCAGGTCCAGAAGGACGAAGTAGAGGCAGAAGGTCAGGTAGAACACCGGACCGGCCCCGAGCACGAACCGTACGGCGTTGAGGCAGGGCGTGAACTTGTCACGGAAGTCGGAGTCGGCGTGCTTACCGAAGATCCGGCTCAACCTCGCGGTGCGGTTGACCGCGGCCCCGAACCGGCCACCGCCCCGGCGCTCCTCGAAGAGCGCGTCGTGATCGTCGATCTGGGCCCGGTACACGACGGCGGTGATGGTCAGCCACAGCATCGGCCCGATGAACCCCTCCTTGACCGTGGCCCAGAGCGCGGCGAAGGCCGCGGAGACCCCGAGGGACAGGTTCGGAACGTCGATGAGGTCGCCGAAGCCGTCGATGCCCCGGGTGATCGAGAGCTCCACCGACACCCAGAGGACCCGGCTGCCGATCCAATCGTTCCAGAGCCCTATGAGGACACCGATGGAGAACACGACCATGAACATCCACACGCCCTCGAAGAGAGCGGTGAGGATGCCCAGGACCGGGTTGCGCCCCGTCTTGTAGAAGTGCCCGCACACCCGTCGCAGCAGCCATGCCGAGCACGCCACCAGTAGGGGCATGCCGAACCAGGCCATCTCGGTGGGCGCGGAGAAGGCCTCGACACCGCCGGTGTTGAGCAGGTCGACACTGTAGGTGTTGTACTGCTCCTCGAAGAGCCCCCAGGCCCCGTAGAAGAGCAGGAAGGGCATGATCGCGAGGGCGACACCGTCCACGACCCGACGTTCCCGTTCCGCGAAACCTTTCCGCTTGTTACGCCGTACGATCTCCGCGTTGAGTTCGGAGTCGACGAGGGGGAGCCCGGGGCGCAGGAGTTGGAACATCACCACGAAGGTGACCAGGGTGATCAGGAGGGTCAATCCCAGACCGGACAGCGCGAGAGCGGGCTCGACGTCGTTGAACGCCACCAGACCACGCATGATCAGGGCGTGGAGCAACATTCCACCGGTGTACACGCACAACAGCGGAGCCCAGTGGCGACGTACCAGGCCGAGCGTGTAGACGGGGAGACGGGCTGCGGAAGAGGTCAAGGGGGCCATAGGTTCAAAAGATTAGTGGGGTTCGCGATCTCGAATCCCGTTGTCCACAGGTCCGCGGTGGGAGATCGTGGGCCGGAGGAGATCGCTCGATCGGAGGGCCTGATGCAGGAGGGTGACGGAAACGGTTGGGTGACGCTGCCCGACGGTTCCAAGAGGTGGGGGCTCTACGGCGCCGCCGGGCTGTTGTTGTACGCCACCGATGAGGCCGGTGGTGGGCATGTACTGCTCCAACACCGTGCTGGGTGGACCCATATGGGAGGCACCTGGGGGATCCCCGGCGGGGCGCGCAACAGGGACGAGAGTCCCCTCGAGGCCGCCGTCCGCGAGTTCCGCGAAGAGGTCGACGGAGACCTCGACGGCTACACGGTACTCGCTCGACACGAACACGACCTGTCCGTATGGCGGTACGACACCTTCCTCCTGCGTGTCCCGGCCCTGACCCCGTTCCGTGCCGGGAACTCGGAGAGCGAGGAGATCCGCTGGATCCCGTTGGAGACGACCGAGTCCCTTCCCCTCCTCCCGGCGTTCCGTTCCGCCTGGCCGGAACTGCGCGCCGACCTGGGCGCGTCCCCCCGGGACGAAGGGGAACACGAGAACACCGGAACGGCGGGCACTTCCGGGGCCTTCTGATCGTTGTCCCCATCCGAGGCGTCTCGAAGACGGCTTTCGGCCGGGCACGTGTCGGCTTCCTCAAGGATGTCGGGTGCCAGGGCGTCGACTCCGGGGTAAGTCAGGGACAGGCCCTGATGCGCGGGAGGCCTCGACACCCCATCCTGGTGGGGAGGGTCCCGCGAAGCGCGGAGGCCACGCGATTCGACTGGAGCTGTGAACATGACGCTGGAGCGCGGTAACGCATTCACTCCCGTCGCCTCGGCGACGATGATCTGGCCGTGGGGCGCCTCGATCGTGGGCGGCTCGGTGGCGGGCGCCCTCTCCTTCCTGATGAACTTCGGGCTTGCCGGTATCCCCGGTGCGGTCACGACCGGAATCTTCTTCTTCGCGCTGATCGGCGGTATCGGCGGCGTGATGAGCAAGAAGGGCGACCGGCGAGGGCGCCGTTGGGCCGCCACCTACCCGTTCCGCTATGCGAGCGCTCCGGCGATCCTCGGCGGCGGCGCCACCGCCGTGATCTCCTACATCGGTTCCGTGATCGGCAGCTTCGCGATCTTCAGCGGTCTGTTCGGCGCGGCCTTCGCCGGTCTGGGCGTGGGCCTGATGCTGTGGCTCATCATCGGCGTCGTCGCGGCCGTGGTCGGCGACAAGAACTAGGTCGTGCTTTTTGGATCATTCCTCCCGCGCCGTCACCCACCACCACCCTCAACGGTCGCGCTGACGCGCGCGGTGCTTCACACGGGGCCTGGCTTCCTCTCGCGGCGCCGCCCATTCGAAGCAAACACTGATGAGGACAGCCGAACCCGGGCGGGCCCCCGCTGTGCGATCCTGCGTAGCAGGGCACAGTAGGGGCACCTTCGCTCGTCGTCCGGCGAGAGATCGCCCGGCGACCGCTCGCCGAGGATCGGCTCCGCCGATGCCAGGCGAAAGCATCCAAAAAACACTCCCTAGCCCCCGTCCTCCCCTTTCGGCGGCCTGGAGACCAGGGCCGCCGCGAGCGGGAGAGGCGGGCACGGACGGGCGCCGAGGCGATCCACCGGGCTCCGTGATGGTGGTGGGGAACAAGAGGGCTTAGGCTCGTTGTTTCCGCCCGGGGACGGGACCACGACACTCACCTAGGGGAGACGACCGGCGCCGATGACTGAAGCTGCCCGTCAGAAGATGGTCGAGCGGGTCCGCGGGCTCCTTCGCATGGCGGAGGACCCCGCGGTCACCGATGCCGAGAGCCAGGCGTTCACCGCCAAGGCCGCCGAGCTCATGACCCGCCACGCGATCGCCGAGGCCGAGGCCCGCGTCGAGCGGGGCGAGGAGCCGGACGCGATCAGCCGCATGGACTACACCGTCTCCGGAGTGGGCGGCCACGGCAAGGCCCGCGTGAAGGCCCTGGCCGACATCGCGGCCGCCTACGGCTGCCAGTCCGCGGTCCGAGGCAACTCCTCCGAGAACACGGACCGCACCATCATCCTGGTGGGCACGACCAACGCGCTGGAAGCGCTGCGAATGCTCATGCCGTCGATCTCCATGCAGATGGAGGCGTCTGCGAGGTTCATGAGCTCGACGCACGTCTCCGATATCAGGGAACTGCGCAACTACACGCGTTCCGAGTTGGAGACCGAGCGCAAGCGTTACTACCGTTCCTTCGTTCGCGCCTACGGGCAGGCGGTGGCCGAGCGCATTCGCGAGTTCCGCGCCCGCCTCCAGGAAACGGTCTCGCCCGAAACCGGCGCCGGAGGGGTGACCGACGGTGATGGCGAGAACTCGAAGCGCGGGGCCGAACTGGTGCTCCGAGACGACCTGCACCGGGTCAACGAGGAGTTCCACAAGCAGTTCCCGCAGTTGCGCAAACACCGCCCCGAACGCACTCACAGCGCCGCCGGATACCGGGCCGGATACCGGCGGGGGCGTCAGGCGGAGTTGGGTCTGGAGACCCCTGTGACCAGTGGCGGGACGTCCACTCTGGCCGAGGGCGAATAGACCCTCACCCCGAGTTATCCACAGGCTGTGCACAGATTGGCGGAGAGTTCGATTCTCCCTTGTCAAAGGGGAAATACGAGCCCTTTCCCGGGGTGACCCGCCTCTTCGAACAGGGTGATCACCCGGAGTTGTCCACAGCCTCGGAGGGCAGCCTGTGGATAACTTGTGCACAACGGTGGACGGAGCCCTTCGAAAGTCAAGAAGACGCAGGTCACACGGCACGCAGAGGCTGCACGAGATAGCGGAAGACCGGCTTCTCCCCCTCCTTCTCAGGAACGTCGGTGAACACGGCCGGTTTCGTGGGTCGCGTGAAGTTCAGGTGGGCGGTGGCGCTCTCCACCCCGGCCAGCCCGTCGATGAGGTAGTCGGGGCGGAAGGACAGCCTGATCGGGTCCCCCTCGAAGGACACCGGAATGGCCTCCATCGCCTGGGCGTCCTCCCCGGAACCGGCCTCCAGAACGACTTCACCCTCCGTGAAAGCAAGCCGGAGAGGGGTGTTTCGGTCCGCCACCAAAGCGACGCGTTTGACCGCCTCCACCAATGACGTGACGGGCACTTCCGCCCGTGAGGAGAACTCGGTGGGGAACCAGGTCTCGTACTTGACGAAGTCGCTGTCGATCAGCCGGGTGGTGGTACGACGGTCGCCATTGGCGAACCCGATCATCCCCTCACCCGGAGAAAGCCCCCCGCCCTCGGCCGCCTCTGCCGGAGAAAGAGCGATGTCCACGTGGGAACGGCCGATCAGACCCTTCACCGTGTTCGCCAAGGTACGGGCGGGAACCAGCGCGGACGTGTCGATTCCCGGGTCCAGGGGCCGCCACCGGAGTTCGCGCACCGCGATCCGGTAACGGTCGGTGGCCGCCACCTTGAGGGTGTCACCGGTGAGGTCCAGATAGGCGCCGGTGAGCATCGGCAGGGTGTCGTCCCTGCTCGCGGCCGGGGTCACCTGACGCACCGCGGCTCCGAACGCGTCCGAGGCCACCGAACCGACCGCGTCGGGCATCCCGGGCAGCTCCGGGTAGTCCTCCAAAGGCATGGTGATGAGCGTGAACCTCGCGGCCCCGCCCTCGATCCGCACCTTGGGGCCGTCGGTCTCGATACGCACCGAGCCGGAGGGGAGGTTGGTGACGATCTCGGCCAGCAGGCGTCCGGGCACCAGGACGGCGCCGCCCTCCTCGGACAGGACCTCGACCGAGGACCGCGTGGAGACCTCGTAGTCGAACCCGGACAGGCGCAGGGCGGAACCGTCCTCGGACAGCTCCATGCGCATCCCGGCGAGCACGGGTACCGCGTGCCTGGCCGGGAGGGCCCGAGCAGTCCATGTGACCGCCTCGGCGAACGCGTCACGATCCACTCGTAGTCTCACCGCGCGACCTCCTCTTCGGCTGATGCCTTTCGAGGTCAACGTACCCAGGGGTAACGACAATCGGCGGGACACGGTCGGACCCCGCAGGAGGGGTCCGACCGGAGCGCTCCTACTTCTTGTTCGGCCGCAGGGTCCACAGGACCGTCATGCGGCCGGTGACGGTGCCGTCGTCGGTACGCAGCTCGATGTCGACGGGGAACTCGGGACGCCGGCCCTCGTCGAGTTCGGCGACGACCTCTTCACGGGGGCGTCCGAGGACGGCCTCGGCGGTGACGTCGCCCATGGCCAGTTTGAGGTAGCGGATCTCGGCACTGACCGCGAGCGGGACCGCGCGGTTCAGCTGGTCTCCGAAGGTGCCGATGACGATGGCGCCGGAGGCGGACTCCGCCAAGGTGAACATGGCGCCCGCGTGGGGACCGCCGACGTGGTTGTGGTGGGCCGCGTCATCGGGCAGCCGCATGACGGCGCGACCGTGGTCCAGGTCGGTGAAGGTGACCCCGAGGGTGCGCGCGAAGGGAACCGAGTCGAGGAACCCGGTCTTGACCATTTCCGCCGTCGCGGCGTCCATTTTCTCCATGCCACACATGTTACTCACGAGTAACCACAATGCGCCACCCCTGACACCCCGATGCCCCCGACGCACCCGTGGGCTACCATGTCTGGCGGAGAGTCACTCTCCCCCAGGAGGGTTCGCATAGCGGCCGAGTGCAGTGCTCTTGAAAAGCACCAAGTCCTTGACGGGGCTTCGTGGGTTCAAATCCCACACCCTCCGCGCCCGAAGGGCCGTTCGTCACCGACGAACGGCCCTTCTTCGTTACCCCGGGGAGGGGAGACGCTGTCACCCCTCGTCTCTAGGCTGACGGCATGGGTCCGGCAGACATCACCGCGGACGCGGTCCTCAAGGCGATCGCCGAGTACGACGCACTCGGCCGGGAGGCCTTCCTCGACACCTACGGGTTCAGGCTCACCTCCTCCTACGCCCTCGCGCACGACGACAGAACCTACGACCCCAAGGCCGTCTTCCATGCGGCCCACAAGTACGCCACGGGGCGACTCCCCTACGATTCCGAACTCCCGGGTGGGAGAGCCGACATCGAGAAACGGCTCCGCGAACTCGGGTTCGAGGTCCGCTCGACCCCGAGCATCCCCTGGGCCTGGGACGAGTTGATCCTGGCGTGCGACCTTCTGGTCGAGCATGGATGGAAGACCCTGGACACCACCCGCTCCGAGGTGATCGCGCTCTCCGAGCTGCTCCAGCGTCTCCCCCTCCATCCCCGAGAGAAAAGACCGGTGGGCTTCCGCTCCCCGAACAGTGTCAGGCTCAAGACCGACAACATCCTCAACGAGCACCCCGATCGGGACACGAAGAAGACCAACGGCAGCGCCCGCGACGCCGAGATCATGTGGGCCTTCCTCGACGAGCCCCGACGCATGAGGAACGCCGCGGAGAACATCCGCCGCGGTGTGCGCTCCGGGGAGTTGGCAGGGCTCCCTGCCTTCGAGGAGGAGGCGGACGAGGACATCAGCGCCCCCGAGGGGCGTCTGCTCATCCGTAAGCACTACGCCCGAGAGCGCGACCGCGGCCTCCGGAAGAAGAAGATCGACCGGACCCGCGCCGAGGGCCGGCCCATCGCCTGCGAGGCCTGCGGCTTCGACTTCGGTGCCACCTATGGCCCCCGCGGCAAGGACTACATCGAGGTCCACCATGTGGTCCCGCTCCACCACATCGGAGAGAGCGTCACCCGTCTCGAGGACCTCGCGTTGTTGTGCGCCAACTGCCATCGGATGATCCACGTGTCCCGGCCCTGGCTGACCGTCGACGAGCTGCGGGCACTCCTGGATCGATAGAGGGACCTCGGGCCGGGCGACGTGCCCCGGGGGGGCTTCTCACGCCCCCGGGGAGGGTCAGTCCTCGTCGGCGTGTTTGGGCATCACGACGACCGGGACCTTGGCGTGGTGGAGCACGCCCTGGCTGACGGAGCCCATGAGCAGCCCCCGGACCGTGCCACGGCCTCGGGAGCCCACCACGATGACGTCGGCCTCCGCGGCGGCCTCCAAGAGGGCGTCGACCGGGTTGGACTGGGTGCGCACGATGGTGACCTCGATCCCGAGGTCGCCCGGGCGCTCGGCCATCACGTCGTCCAGCAGT
Organism: Nocardiopsis alba DSM 43377; assembly: GCF_000341225.1. Classification (GTDB taxonomy): domain Bacteria; phylum Actinomycetota; class Actinomycetes; order Streptosporangiales; family Streptosporangiaceae; genus Nocardiopsis; species Nocardiopsis alba. The sequence continues at coordinate 27,217 of NZ_ANAC01000026.1, read as the reverse complement.
TCGGCGACGAGCTTCTCGGACTGCCTCTCGAAGATCTCGTCCTGCGACTTGTACCCCGCGGCGGTCATCGCGACCGGGTCATAGGGGAAGGGCACCTCCCAGCTGTTGACCACGATGAGCTCCCCTCCGCTCTCCGCGGCCACGTCCACCGCGAGCCCGAGGGCGCGGTGGGAGGGCTTGGACCCGTCGACCCCGACCACCACACGGTCGAGTCCGGTCCTGGTGGCGTGCCCCTCCTCGTCGGCGGGCACCACGACCACGGGGCACGGTGCCTGGGCGGAGACGCGGACGCTGACGGAGCCCACGAACATGGACGCGAACGCGCCCAACCCCCTGGTGCCCACGACGATGAGGTCGTGCGGGTGACTCTGCCGGAGCAGGGCCAGCGGCGCCTCCTCCAAGGCCGTCACCAACTCGACGACGACGGAGGGGCGAAGCTCGTTGACGTACCTCTCGGCCGAGTTCAGGACCGCGTCGGCCTGACCCGACATCTCCTCGGTCGGCTGGAAGCGGGCCGGGCCACCGTAGGCCGAGACGATCACCGGCATCCCGAGGGCGTGGACGATGAGAAGCGGGACCCGACGACGGGCGGCCTCCACCGCCGCCCATTCCAGGGCCGCGCGCGACTGATCGGAACCATCGATACCCACGACCACCTTGGCGGTTCGCTGCGGTTCTGTTGCCATTGTTCCCCCTAGGTTCCCCTTGGCGCCGACCACCATCATCACCGAGTAGACCGGATCCGCCCCGTAGCGGCACAGGGCGGAAGGTCCCTGGTGGGAAGGGTCGTCCGCCGTTCAGTCCGTCTCCTCCGCGCGCGGCGGCAGAACGGCCACCGGGACCGTCGCCCGGCGCAGTACCCCCTGGCTGGTCGACCCCATCACCAGTCCGCTCACCCCGCCCCGGCCCCGGGATCCGACGACGATCATGTCCGCCCCCTCTCCTGCTTCGAGCAGGGACTCCACCGGGTCGGCCTGGATCCGAACGGCGGAGATGTCGAGCCCCTCGGTCCGATCGTCGATCACCTCGGCCAGCACACCGGCGACGACCTCCTCCGACTGGCGGTCGAACATCTCCTCGTGCAGAGAGTGGGTGTCGGCGGCGAGCGACTCCGGGTCCTGGGGCAACGGCACCTCCCAACTGTTGACCACCACCACGGCGGCGTCGGTGACCAGGGCATGGTCCAGGGCGAAGCGCAGGGCCCGACGCGAGGAGGCCGAGCCGTCGACCCCGACCACGATCCGACCCCCGCGCCGCCGCTCCGACACCTCGGGGACCACGATCACCGGACAGGGCGCGTGGGTGGAGGTGCGCAGGCCGACCGAGCCGAGCATGATCGCCCGGACCGCGCCGAGCCCGCGCGAGCCGACGACGATCATGTCCCGGTGCCCGGCCTCGTCGAGCAGGACCGCCGGGGCGTCCTCCATGGCCAGGAGGGTGGAGACGTTCAGGTCCGGGTGGACCCGTCGGGCCTCCTCCGCCGCGGCCGCCAAGAGCGCGTGTCCGCCCTCCCGGGCCTGTTCCCCGGCCTGGTGGCGTTCGGTTCCGGATCCGGCGAGGGTCCCCATCACGGCGGACATGCCCAGGCCGTGCACGATCCGTAGTCGTTCGTCCCGTTCGACGGCGGCCTCGATCGCCCACGCCTGGGCCGCCTGCGCGGCCGACGTGCCGTCCACCCCCACGATGACCGTCGGCGGGCGCTCCTGTCCGCTCATGTCCACCCCTTCCCCTCCTCTCCCATTGTCGTCATCGGGGAGCGATAAACCAGTGTCGAGGGAAACACGCGCCGAGGGTCGTTCGAGGTCAGCCCCGATGGGCGAAGGCCTCCCCCACGTTCGCTGCCAGTTGCAGGTAGGCGTCCCTGGTGGCCGGTGCCAGGCGCTCAAGGTCCACCTCGGCCCCCTCTTCCAGGTGTCCGTCCCAGGGGACCCGGACGACGGCCCGGCAGCGTCCGGCGAAATGGTCCTGGAGCCGATCGAGGTCGACGCTGCTCTTGTTGTCGGTCCGCACCATGGACAGCACCACGACGGCGCTCGCGACGAGGGCCCCGTGGCCGTGGGCCTCCAGCCAGTCGAGTGTCGCGCTGGCGCTGCGCGCGCCGTCCACGGAGGCCGAACTCACCAGCACCACCTGGTCGGCGAGTCCGAGCACCCCCCGCATCGCGGAGTGCAGCAGACCGGTGCCGCAGTCGGTGAGGCAGATCGAGTAGAAGTGCTCGACGAGTCGCGCGACCTCGCGGTAGTCCTGGTCGCTGAACGCCTCCGAGACGGCCGGGTCCCGGTCGGAGGCCAGGATCTCCAACCGACTGGGCGACTGGGAGGTGAAGCCGCGGATGTCGGCGTAGCGCGCGACCAGGTGACGTTCGTTGAGCAGGTCGCGAATGGTGGCGGCGGTCTCCAGCCGTACCTTGTCCGAGAGGGTGCCCCGGTCGGGGTTGGCGTCCACGGCCAGGACCCGGTCCCCGCGCAGGGAGGCGAGGGTGGCGCCGAGCGCGACCGTGGTGGTGGTCTTGCCGACCCCGCCCTTGAGGCTGAGCACGGCCACACGGTGATGGCCCGAGGCGACGGGTGTGCAGGCGCGGGCGACGAGTTCGCGTTCGCGCAGCACCTTGGGGGACTCTCCCGGGTTGATCAGGCCGAGGCTGGCCGTGTGCACGGCCTTGCGCCATCCTCCGCTGGGCCCTTGTCTACGGTTGCGGACCAGGGTGGCCGCGTCGAGGGCGTCGGAGGTCACCCCGGCCTCGGGGTCGGGCCCGGGGTAGGGCGGAGGGGCCGGGGGATCGCGGCGTACAGGGGCGGTGCCTTGGGAACGCGGACCGGTCGGTTCGGGCCACGCCGGGGGCCGGAACGGTTCCGGTTCGACGCGATCGCTCGGGGCGGGGCGCGGTTCGTGCGCGACCGGCGCGGACGCGCCGTTCTCCGGCCCCCATGGTCCGCTCGGGGGTTCGGCGCGTTCGGCTTCGAGAGGCGGAAGCTGTTCGGGTTCGGGGACGTCGGAGTCCGCGCGCGTTCGTCGTGGGCCGAGCGGGTCCCGTGGCGCGGCACCGGGTCGGGTGGGCCTGACGGGGAGTTTCGGTGGATCCTCGCGCCAGGGTCCGGCCGGCCGTTCCTTGCGCGCGCCACCGGGCATGAGCCGGATCGTGCCGCCTCCGGCCTCTCCGAGACCGTCGAAGGGGGTCTCCTCGTCCTCCGCCCTCTGTGGGGCGGGGGCGTCGAAGGCGGTGCCGGGGAGCGGTGGCGGGGTCTCCTCGGGCGACCTGGCGTAGGGAGGAGGCGGTGGGGCGGTGCCCTCGAAGCCTCCGAACCACTGTTCCCTGGGTGTGGGCGCGGGCGCCCCCGGGGCGGCCTCGCCGGTCTCCTCACCGAGGTCGTCCGGGACGTCCGGGGAACTCCGGACCGAATCGGTGCGGTCGGGCGTCTCCGATTCGGTGCCTGACCCGTCGTGTTCGTGTTGTGCCACCGGGGTTCTCCTGCGTCAAGGGGGCTTGCTGGGGAGGTGGGCCCTCCCTGGGGGAGGTGTCGGGACGGCCCTCGGGGGTTCTCTTACCCGTGTCGGGGCGGCGAAGCATCCTTCCCGGCCCCCGGAACCGGTCCGGACCCCGCGACGTGATCCTCCCCGATCCTGGGTACTGTCAGCCCCATGCACGCGATCCGAATCATCGAACCGGGCGGACCCGAGGTCCTGGCCTGGTCAGAGGTCCCCGATCCCGTTCCCGGAGAGGGTGAGGTCCTGGTGGACGTGGCGGCCACGGCGGTCAACCGTGCCGACGTGTCCCAGCGTCAGGGGAACTATCCCCCACCGCCCGGGGCCTCCGAGTATCCGGGGCTGGAATGCTCGGGGACCATCGTAGGGTCGGGCCCCGGGGTCGAGACGACCGGCTGGGCCGTCGGCGACAGGGTCTGCGCCCTGTTGACGGGGGGCGGCTACGCGGAGCGGGTGGCCGTTCCGGTCGGCCAGCTCCTTCCGATCCCGAAGGGTATGGACCCGGTCGAGGCCGCCGCGCTTCCCGAGGTCGCCTGCACCGTGTGGTCCAACCTGGTGATGGCCGGCCGGCTGCGTGCCGGGGAGACCATCCTGATCCACGGTGGCGGTAGCGGCATCGGAACCTTCGCGATCCAGTTCGCGCGCGCTCTGGGGGCCCGGGTGGCGGTCACCGCCGGTAGCGCGGAGAAGCTGGAGCGCTGCCGTGAGCTGGGCGCCGAGATCACCATCGACTACCGGAACGAATCCTTCTCCGAACGCATGCGGGCCGAGGGCGGCGCCGATCTCGTCCTCGACATCATGGGCGGGTCGTACCTCGGGGCGAATCTTCGATCGCTGACCACGGGCGGCCGTCTGGTGATCATCGGGTTGATGGGCGGCCGTACCGCCGAACTCGATCTGGGCCGCATGCTGGTCAAACGGCTCTCGGTCCAGGCGACCACCCTGCGTTCCCGCCCCGCGGCGGAGAAGGCCACGATCGTCTCGGGAGTACTGGAGCAGGTCTGGCCGTTGGTAGAAAAAGGAGACATCCGCCCCGTCGTCGACCGCGCACTGCCCTTGGAGGACGCGGCGGAGGCACATCGTGTCATGGAATCGAGCGCGCACACCGGCAAGATCCTTCTCACCCGCTGACAGCGTGCCGAACACAGCAGAGCTAGGGGATCGATGAGCAACGCAGACGACCAGAAGGAACCCCGGGTCCTGGTGATGGACTCTGATTCGGGGCACGGGGACGAGGACGGCGAGGGCACGGCCGAGCCGCGCTCGCTCGCCGACATGGTGGAGCAGCCCGCCAAGGTGATGCGGATCGGCAGCATGATCCGCCAGCTCCTCGACGAGGTGAAGGCCGCCCCTCTCGACGAGGCCAGCCGCGCCCGCCTGAAGGAGATCCACACCTCCTCGATCAAGGAGCTGGAGGACGGTCTGGCCCCCGAGCTCATCGAGGAGCTCGAACGGCTCACCCTGCCGTTCGCCGAGGGGTCGGCGCCCAGTGACGCCGAACTACGGATCGCCCAGGCCCAGCTGGTGGGCTGGCTGGAGGGCCTCTTCCACGGCATCCAGACCACGCTGTTCGCCCAGCAGATGGCGGCCCGGGCCCAGCTGGAGAACATGCGCAAGGCGCTTCCGCCCGGCGTCGCCGGGTTGCAGGCCCAACAGGAGCCCGAGGGCGAGGACGGTCGGGGGCGCCCCCACATGGGGTCGGGCCCCTACCTGTAGTCCTTCACCGCGCACCTGAACGAGAGCGGGGCCCGACCCGTCCGGTCGGACCCCGCTCTCGTGTCTCGGACGGCTCACGGCCGTCGGGACGTCACGTTCACTTCTTCTTGCCACGCGGCGCCTGGATCGGTTCGAGCACGTCCAGGCCCAGGTAGGGGCGGAGCGCCTCGGGGACGACCACGGAGCCGTCCTCGCGCTGGTGGTTCTCCAGGATGGCGACGATCCACCGGGTGGTGGCGAGCGTGCCGTTGAGGGTCGCCGCGAAACGGGGCTTGCCGTCCTCGTCCCGATAGCGGACGTTGAGCCGGCGGGCCTGGAACTCGGTGCAGTTCGAGGTCGAGGTCAGCTCGCGGTAGGTCTCCTGGGTGGGGACCCAGGCCTCGCAGTCGTACTTGCGGGCCGCGCTGGTGCCGAGGTCGCCGCCGGCGATGTCCACCACGCGGTAGGGCAGGTCGAGCTTGTCGAGCATCCGCCGCTCCCAGGCGAGGAGCCTCTCGTGCTCCTCGTGCGCCTGGTCCGGGTGGGTGTAGACGAACATCTCCACCTTGTTGAACTGGTGGACGCGGATGATGCCGCGGGTGTCCTTGCCGTAGGAGCCGGCCTCACGACGGAAGCAGGACGACCAGCCGATGTAGCGTCGGGGCATGGATTCGCCGGGCAGGATCTCCCCGCCGTGGTATCCGGCCAAGGCCACCTCGGAGGTGCCCACGAGATAGAGGTCGTCCTCGGGAAGACGGTAGACCTCGTCGGAGTGCTCGCCGAGGAACCCTGTGCCCTCCATGGTCTCGGGCTTGACCAGGACCGGCGGGATCATGGGGGTGAACCCGGCCTCGACGGCCTGGTTCATCGCCATGTTGAGCAGGGCCAGTTCCAGGCGGGCGCCCACGCCCGTGAGGAAGTAGAAGCGGGCTCCGGAGACCTTGGCGCCGCGCTCCATGTCGATGGCGCCGAGCATCTCGCCCAGCTCCAGGTGGTCGCGCGGGGTGAAGTCGAACTCGCGGGGCTCGCCCACGGTCTCCAGGACCACGAAGTCGTCGACCCCGCCCTCGGGAGCCCCTTCCTCGACGAGGTTGGGCACCCGGGCCAGGACGGCGTCGAGCTCGTCTCCCAGACGCCCGGCCTCGGCCTCGGCCTCCTTGACCTCGGCGGCCAGCGACCTGGCCTTGGCCAGCAGCCCCTCCCGTTCCTCGGGAGAGGCCTTGGAGACGGACTTGCCCACACTCTTCTGTTCGGCCCGCAGGGTCTCGAACCTGGTCAACGCGGAACGGCGGTCGGCGTCCAGGGCGAGCAGCCGGTCCGCGACGGCGGGGTCCTCGCCGCGCGCACGCTGCGATGCACGGAGTCGTTCGGGGTCTTCTCGAAGAGCGCGAAGGTCGATCACGTCTTGCAGGTTACCGCCCGCCCTCACCCGGGTTCACATCTTTTCCGCGTAGTCGCGTCATGGAAGGTCACCGCCCTCGTCCTCCATGTGGAAGGGCCGAACGGGAGCGGGGGCTCCCGACGGCACGGCGACCGTGGGGAGACAGTCGTGAAACCACTCGGCGAGATGAACATCGAAGAGCTCACGGGGGCTCTGGAGGCCTTGGACGACGCGCACTCCGAGGACACCGCGTTGAGGCTGGCCCTGTACCTGGAGCTGCGCCGGGCCGCGTCCGAGGAGTGGGTGTTCGAGGAGGTGGGCGACCTCACCGAGGCCGGTTGACGGCCCGGTGTGGAGGGGGAGGGCCCCGCTCGGGGCCCTCAGTCGATGTCGCCGGCGCGGACGCGGGCGAGCCAGCGCTCGGCCTCGGCGAAGTCCGCGTCGGTGGTGGTGCGCGGGCGCAGCGGCGGGTCGAGTTCGGTCCCTCGGCTCCGGCGCGGATAGCTGCCGAGGAAGCGGACGTCACGACAGACGCGGCGGATCCCCATGAGCGCCTCGCCCACGCGCGCGTCGGCGACGTGTCCCTCGGCGTCGATGCAGAAGCAGTAGTTGCCCAGGCCGTCGCCGGTGGGCCGGGACTCCAGCCGGGTCAGGTTGACCCCGCGGACGGCGAACTGGTTGAGGACCTCGATGAGCGCGCCGGGGTGGTCGTCGGTGATGAAGGCGACCAGGGAGGTCAGGTCGGCCCCGGTGGGTTCGGGCAGCGCGCCGCCCCGTGACAGGTAGATGAAGCGGGTGGCCGCGTCGGCCCGGTCGCCGATCCCCGTGGCCAGGGCGTGGAGTCCGTAGCGTTCACCGGCGATGACGGCGCAGATCGCCGCGTCGTAGGCGGCACCCGGCTCGGCCACGGCGCGGGCGGCGGCCGCGGTGGAGGAGACGGTGTGCGTGTCGGCGTTGGGGAGCCGGCGTGAGAGCCACCCCCGGCACTGCGCGAGCGCGTGGGGGTGGGTGGCCACCCGTTTGACGTCCTCCAGCACGGTGCCCGGACGGGCGAAGAGCGCGAACTCGACCGGGACGGCGGTCTCGCCGGTGATGAGCAGAGGTTCGCCGTTGACGAGTTCGGCGATCGTGGTGGTGACCCCTCCCTCGACCGAGTTCTCCAGCGGCACCACCCCACCGTCGACCGCCCCGGAACGGACCGCGTCGAAGACCGCCGCCACCCCGTCACAGGGGACGCGGTCGTCTTCGGTGGCGTCGGGGCGCAGGTCGCGCAGGGCGGCTTCGGTGAAGGTGCCCTCGGGGCCGAGGTAGGCGTAACGGTTGGGCATGCTGTTCAGGCTATACGGGAAGCGCGGTCGGAGGTGGTCAGCTCTCGGATCGTGGTTCGGGCGTACGGGCGGTGGTCCGCTCGACCGGTTCCTCCATGTCCGTCATCTCCTCCGTGTCGAGGCCGATGTCGGGCCCCGTACCCGCGCCGCCGGTCGTCTCCCCCTCCGGCCCGGGGACCGAGACCAGGGTGACCGAGGGCTCTTCCTCCGATCCGGCGGTCTCCTCCTCGAACGGTCCGGGATCGGGGAGGGCGGCGCCGACCCCGGCTCCCAGGCGCGCGGAGCGGACCACCCGGTACTCCTCGGGGCTGAGGAGGGACTCGGACTCCCCCTCGGTCACCGTCTTGGCGTAGGTGCGCGATTCGGTGCGCCCGTTGATGGAGGTGACGACCACCCCGTCCCCATGGCTGTTGAGCAGGGCCAGGGAGAAGGAGCGGGCCCCGGTCATCTCCTCCAGGGCGTCGTAGTGCAGAACGGCGACGTCGCGGACGGCGCGCGGGTCGGTGCCGGAGGCGTTGACGGCCAGGGCCCGACGGGCCAGGAGCCGGTACTCGTCCTGGAGCACACGGATCCTGAGCAGCATGTACACGCCGAGGGCGAGTCCCCCCAGTCCGATGAGTAGACCGATGAAGGCCAGGAACGTAGTGAACACAGCGCGAGCGTATCGCCACGCATCGCGTCCGTGTGGTCACTCCTAGCGTTTTTTGCGAGCAATCTGCCCGATTTTTCGAGACATTTCCTTAGCCCCACCCCTGGCCCCGTCGACCGCGTCGCCCCAGGTCCGCCGTACCGCGGGCCCCAGGTCTCGGGCGGCCAGGGCGCGCGCCACGTCGACGAACTGACGCGCCCGGTGCATCTGGGCCCGCAGGTCGGTCCCGGTGGCCCGGTGTTCCAGGGGCACCTCGACCTCCTTCACCCGAAAGCCCGCGCGCAGGACGTCGATGCTCAGGCCGGTCTCCACCCCGAAACCCGGGGCGAGAGGTCGGGCCGCTTCGAAGGCCGCCCGCTTCAGGCATCGCTGACCGTTCAAGGGCTGTTCGGGCTCCCAGCCGGTGGCCTTGCGCACCCCGTCCCTGGCCAGACGGACCACGAAACCGTGGCCGCCCAGGCGCAGACGGGTGGCCGGGAAGAGCGCGACGGTCATGTCCGCGGTGCCCTCCAGGACCGGAAGCACCAGCGGGGCCGCGTCCTTGGCGGTCTCCGCGAGGTCGGCGTCGAGGAAGAGCAGGTGGCGCGGGGGACGTACGGTCCCCGCGGCGGCCTCGTGCTCCTCCACCATGAGGACCCCCTCGGCCCCGGTCTCCATGGCCGCGCCCTTGCCCCGGTTGCGGCTGTGCCGGAGCACCCGGGCGCCCGAGTCCAGGGCGATCTCGACGGTCCGGTCCGAGGATCCGTCGTCGACGACGACGACGAGGTCCACGGCGGGAAGTCCACGTGCGGCCGTCACCGTGGCGGCGATGCGGTCGGCCTCGTCCTTGGCGGGGATCACCACGGCGACCCCGGCATCGGCCGGCCCGGCGGGCCGGCTCCGGTCCTCGGGTGCCATCGGCGTTACTCGATCCCGCCGGTCCCCGCGGTCATCGGGGAGGCGTCGAGATCGGCGTGGATGGTGAAGACCTCGTGGAGCCCGGTGACCTCCAGGACCTTCATGACCGCCGGCTTGGGGGCCACGAGTTCCAGATCACCGCCCTTGTCACGAGAGCGCTTCATCGCGGAGAGCAGGACGCTGATCCCGGTCGAGTCGCAGAACTCCGTCCGCGACATGTCGATGACCAGCCGCCGTGCCCCGTCCTCCAGGGAATCGACGAGCTCGTTGCGCAATTGGGGTGCCGTGTACAGGTCGATCTCGCCGCCCACGGTTACCACCGCGACGTCATCCTGAGACCGGCTTGATATCTTCAACTCCACAGTCGTGACTGTAGCGTCCAGACCAGGGCCGGGCCACCTCGTCGACGGTGTTTCGCTCCATCGGTCACGTTCCTCCGCCCGGAGCGTGGGGGACCCTCCCGAAAGGTCGGAGCCTCCCCGTCGTCCGCGACTACAGCAGAAGGCCGCGGACCGGCTCTCGGGGGTCGAGGCCGAACTCCACGGCCCCCTCCCCGCCCGTCGAGGGGAACGACATGCCGGTATCGGCGGCGTCGTCCGCCACGGGGGGTTCGTCGACGGCCAGGTCCACGAGCGCCCAGACCGTCGTGGTGGTGGGCTCCATCTCGGTGCCCCAACGCCCGGCCAGGGTCTGCACGATGCTCAGCCCGCGGCCGCCCAGACCGGAGATCGAAGGACGGGCCACCCGCGGCATGCTGCTCGATCCACCGTCACGGACCGCGATCTCCAACCGTCCACCGGCCTCGCCGCCCATCTCGATCCGCCAGGCCACCCCGACGGTGTCGTCCGGTAGGGGTCCGGCGTGTCTGAGGGCGTTGCTGACCAGTTCGCTGAGGATCAGCGCCGCGTCACCGATCCGTTCGTCGCCGACCTCCAGGGCGCGCAGGTCGGCGCACAACCCTCGTCTGGCCTCGGTGACGCTCTCGGCGGCGTAGGGAAGAGCGACGCTCCGCTCGACCTTCCGCGGGTTCCCGGGGTCCCCGTTGTCGAGTGGGGTGTGGTCTCCTGACACGGCTTTCGTCCCTGCGCGATCGTACTTATCGGCTGGCCCGGAACCCGTCCGTTGTATGACGGCGAATTCCACCAGGGGTGGAAATGCCCCGATCACCCGGGGAGGAAACCAACGCCGAGGTGAAACCCCCCTGACACCCCCTCTCACCGGGGCTTACATCATCGGCGCCACAGGGCTTCGAGGAACTTTCAGGTTTTTTTGCACTCCGTCCGGTACGAACGACCTGGCACTACGCTCACGCGGATGAAGGCCCCGGAACCCTCCCTCGCACGGACGTATCCTCCGGACCCACCCCGAACTCGACCTCCTCGCCGCGGTGTCTGGGCAGGGTGATCCGCATCCGGGTCCCCCGCTCCAACCGATGAGCGGTCACCTCCCCGCCCTGTTCCCGGACGAGTTGGCGCACGATGTACAGGCCGATCCCCAGGCCGCCGTAGCCTCGACGGTCACCGCGCTCACCGCTCTGGAAGAAGCGCTCGAAGATCCGTTCCTCGTCTCCCGGGTCGATCCCCACCCCCTCGTCCTGAACGTGGATCGTGAGAGAGTCCTCCCCGTCCTCCTCCACCGTGACCCGTACCTCGCCGCCGTCTGGCGAGAACTTCAACGAGTTCTCCAGCAGTTGATCCATGACCATGCCGGTGACCAGCGGGTCCCCCACCGTCCACAGCGGCCCCTCCGAGTCCAGCACCAACTCCTGCCGCTCGGCCAGCGGGCGGAAGGCCGCCACCGACTGGCCCAGCAGCTCCGCGAGGTCGAAGGGGACCCGGTCCAGGGTCATCTCACCGCTGGCCACGTCCGACCCCAGGCGCAGGCGTTCCACCAGTTTGGCCAGGGCCCGGGCACGATCCAGGATGATCTCGCTGGCCTCTTGGCGCCCGGCCGGACCCAACCGCTCTCCCTTTCGCGAGAGCATCGCCGCGTACCCCTGGATCACGGTGACCGGGGTCCGCAGCTCATGACCGGTGCTGGCCAGGAAGAACTCCCGTTCCTCCTCCAACGCCTTCTGCGCCGTGATGTCCCGGAAGTCCACCACCCACTCGTCGGTGCTGGGGATCCGCGCCATGAGGATCTCCAGCCAACGCCCTCCGTCGTTCTTGTGCTTGACGGGCTCTCCGTGCGCGGCGGGGATCGGGAAGGGAGGATGCTTGCCCTCCACCTCCTCGAAGGAGTAGCCGGTCAACTCCGCGGCAGAGCGGTTCCACTTGCGGACCTTGCCACTGAAGTCGAGTACGGCGATCCCGTCGGCGCTGGAGTCGGCCACCGCCCGCTCTCGGGCCCGTTGCAGCTTGAGCTCCTCGTAGGCCATGGCGTTGCCTATGGCCACACCGGCGTGCTCGGCCAACAACTCCAGGAGCTCCAGCTCCACGTGGCCGACCCTGCGCCGGCTGTACAGCGCGTACAGGGCCCCGTAAGGGCGTCCTTGGGCGTTGGAGACGCACAGGGCGATGGTGTGCAGCCCGGGTAGGTCGGCCCAGACCAGATCCTCCAGGCTGCGGGTGTCGCTGTTGGCCAACAGCACGGACTTGCCGCTGCGCAGCAATTCACCGAACAGGCTGGTCTCCAGCGGTGCGCTCACCCCGTACAACTCGTCGGACAGGTGCGTGAGGCTCACCAGCCGCACCCGGTTCTCGTCCAACAGGACGAAACCGCCCGCGTCGGCGCCGGTGAGCTCGGTCAGGCTGCTGATGATCCGGTCCAGGACCGATTTGAGACTGAGGTCGGTGTTGATGTCGGCCACGACATCCGTGAGCCTGCGCACCAGTCGGGCCCGCTCCATCGCGGAGGCCTGCGCCTGGGCCTCCTTCTCCCGCGGGTAGAGGACCAGGACCCAGCCGTTGTGCCGCCCTCGATCGTCGTGCACGCAGCCGGTGCTGACCCGCACGTCGAGAGCGGTCCCGTCCCTGCGCAGACGACGGGTGAAGATGGTCAACGGGGTGCCCGCGCGCACCTGTTCGAGCACCGCGCCGTACTCGGGTCTCAGCTCTTGCGGGATGATCGGCAGCTCGCCACCGAGCACCTCGTCCGCGGACCAGCCGAACATCCGTTCCGCCGCCGGATTCCAGAAGGTGACTCGGAGCTCGCCGTCGATGCCGATCACCGCGTCCGCTGAGGAGGCGAGCATGGCTTCGGCGCTGAGGGGCGCGCGCTCGGAACTCACGACGTCATAGTGCCACCCGGGAGCCCCCGAGTGGCAGGCCTTTGCGTAATCCGTCCAGATTCGAGTCTCAGAGGACCGTCGGCTCGGCGTCCGAGTCGGCCTTCATGTCGAACCCCGCCGCCTCCCAGGCGCGCATACCGCCCGCGACGTTGACCGCGTCCCAGCCGGCCTGGCCGAGCGCCATCGTGGCCTGAGCGGAACGCCCGCCCGAACGGCACACCACGTAGACCTTCCGGTCCTGGGGGACCTCCGCCGCGCGCTCCCCCAGCGTTCCCAGCGGGATGTGCACGGCGTCCGGGGCGTGCCCGGCGCTCCACTCGGCGGGCTCGCGGACGTCGAGAAGATAGGCGCCCTCCGGAATCTCGTTCACGAGAACCTCGGCGACCTGACCATCGGACATGGTGGTGACCCCCTGTATCGGGTGTGTACTGAAAAAGTGAGAGGACGACGGAACCCCGGGTTCGCGCGCCCCGTCCAAGCAGTATGCGTGAGCACAACTTCGGAACGGCCCTGCCGACCCGCCTCGCCGCGCTCGCGGCCCTAGGCCTGCTACTCACGGCCTGCGGCAACGACGCCACCGAGGTGGGATCCTCAGGGCCCGACGCCGAAGCCCCTCAGGAGACCGCACCCGAGACCGACCCCTCGGAGGAGACCGATCCCACGGACGGCACCTCTGAGGAGAACGACTCCGACGACACCGACGATTCCGGAACCTCCGAAGACGGTGGGAACGGCGACGCCGAGGTGGAGCTCGTGATCGAGGCCTTCGTGGCCGACGAGGACGGCCTGCCCCCCTCCGAAGACTTCCAGGAGGGTACCTGGACCCTCACCTGTTCCCCGACCGGCGGCGACCACCCCGACCCCGAGGCCGCCTGCTCCGAGATCGACGAACTCGGCTCCGAGCCCTTCGTCATGGAGACCGACGGCATGGCCTGCACGATGCAGGTCGGCGGCCCCGAGGCGGCCCGGGTCACCGGCCACGTCGGGGACACCGAGATCGACACCGAGTTCAACAGGCACAACGGATGCGAGATCGAGCGCTTCTCCGACGTCGAGGCCGTGATCGCTCCCTGAGCCGGCCGCGGCGCGCCCGCTCCGGCCCCGAACGGAGAGAACGTGTCCGGGGGCCGGGGCCGGAGTGAGGGCGCTCGCCCGTGATTCCGATGGAGATCAGGTGTAGGGGGTGTTCCAGAAGGCGATCTCGTGACGCATCCCCTCCAGGAAGAAGCGCTCGGCCCTTTCCGGGTCGGCTCCGGACTCCTCCAGCATGCGCCCGTACCTCTCGGTGAGCTCGGTGAAGCCGGGGTCGTTGTAGGTATCGACCCAGCGGGCGTACCTGGGGTCCTCCGGACGGTCGCGGGCCAGTTCCCGCCCCAGGGTGTTGTACCCCCACATGCAGGGGTAGACGGCGGCGAGCCCGTCCCGGTAGTCGGCGGCGGCCTCCAGGAGCCACGAGGTGTAGGCCTCGCAGGCGGGCCCCTTCTCCTTGGTGGTCAGGTCCGCGCCGAACTCCCCGGACAGGGAACGGTGCAGCTCGAGTTCCTCGGTGAGGGTGCTGTGCGCGATACCGACCAGGTCGGCCAGATGGTCGTCGGGGGCCTGCCAGGCCAGACGGGAGAAGGCCCTCGCGTAGTCGAGCAGGTAGAGGTGGTCCTGCTCCAGCCAGTAGCGGAAGGCGCGCTCGTCGAGGTCGCCTCGGGAGATGCCGGCGACCGTCGGGTGCGCGAGTTGTTCGGCGACCAGCGGCCGCCCGATCTCATGAAGTCGTTCGGTGATACCCACGCCCGAAGTGTCTCATCACACGCTTTTCGTCCGAATGAGCACCCCGGCCTCACCCCCACCGGACGACCGGGCCCTCGACGCCCGACATGTGCCCCGTGTTCGGTTCCGACCCGCGAAGGCGGCTTGCCGCGAACCTAACGATCCAAGATCGTTGATCGCGCTTGCCCGGTATTACGGTCACCCCGAAACCAGGGGAGCCGGCGCCGCCCCGAAGCCTCTCTCCCCGGGGAGGGCCGATGAGGCCCCCTCGACCCACGAACCCCGGAGGAAACGAAGAACGACCCCGCCGGAGGCCTGAGCCTACCGACGGGGTCGTCCCGTGAACTTGTGGGCGAGGAGGGATTTGAACCCTCACATCCTTTCGGACACACGGACCTGAACCGTGCGCGTCTACCGTTCCGCCACCCGCCCGAGTGACATGTATTCGATTATGATGCCAGTTCGGAGCCGGTTTTCCCCGCTTCGCCCTGGCGACATGAAGAAGATTAGCACGGTCTGGAGGTGCCTCGCACACCGTTTGCGGACGGCCCCGATCACACTCCTCCGGGCCCGTCCCGGGGGTGCACCTGAAACCAGGGGCACCCCGGCCCGGTTACGATCGTCTACACATACGGAGTGGAGTACGAAAGGGAGGTACCTCGTGGGAGTGCTCCAACGCTTCGAGCGCAGGCTCGAGGGCATGATCGAAGGCACCTTCGCGATGGCCTTCAAGTCGGAGCTCCAGCCGGTCGAGGTCGCGAGCGCGGTCCAGCGGGAGATGGACGAGCGGGCCGCGATCGTCGCCCAGGGCCGCACACTGGTCCCGAACGACTTCATCGTCGAACTCTCGGCCAGCGACAAGGAACGCCTGGAGGTCTACGCCGACAGCCTGGGGCAGGAACTGTCCAAGTTGGCGCGGGACTACGCGACGGAGCAGGGCTACTCGTTCGTCGGCCCGGTCCGCGTACAGTTCCGTTCGGACGACGGCCTGAAGACGGGCCGCTTCCGCATCCGCTCCGGCGTGGTCCGGGGCAGCCTCGTGGAGGGCGGAGAGCTCCGCCAGCCCGTGGGCGACCCGGGACAGGGTTCGGGACCGCAGCAGACGGGCCGCCCCCGTCTCCTCATCTCCCCCGGCGGCGCGACCGCCGAGGGCAACATCGCGAGCCAGGGGATGCAGCAGTCCTTCGAGCTGACCACCCCGGTCACCCTCCTGGGCCGCGGCACCGACTGTGACCTTCGTCTGGTGGACAACGGCGTCTCCCGCCACCACGTGGAGATCCGCGTGGACGGCGACGAGGTCATCCTGGAGGACAAGGGGTCCACCAACGGGACCTTCGTCAACGGACAGCAGGTCAGGCAGGCCCGGCTGGTGGACGGCACCCGTATCAGCCTGGGCCGCACCACCATGACCTTCCGTCGCGACTGATCGTCTCCCCGATCCCCCTAAGGGATGACGATCCGGCCCTTCCGGACCGCAACCAACGGCGCCGAATCGGCGTCTGAGTGTTCGATGACCGGGTCGGTCCCGATACCGAGTCGTATCGGAACACCGACCGGGAGGGTAGTCTCCGCGAAGACCCGACCGATCGGGCACAATGACCGCGGCCGGCTGGGCCGTGGACCAGCGACCCGGACTCACCGACCGAAGGTGGGGCAGACATGGTGGCGGCGCCGATGACCGCCACCCCGGCCGAAGCACGACAGGGGCTGAAGAGCAGTTCGATGTCCAACTTGACCCTCATATTGATCAAGATCGCGTATCTCGCGGTGCTTTGGCTGTTCGTCCTCATGGCGGTCGGTGTCATTCGCACGGACCTCTTCGGCCAGTCGAAGAGGAAGTCCAGGAAGAAGAAACCCAGGCCCTCCATCCGGCCTCCTCAGCGCAGGCCCGTCGCGGCGTCATCGTCATCGTCGCAGGCCCGGCCGCAGCGCGCACGTCGTAACGAGCCCACGGTCCTGGCCGTGACACAGGGATCCCTGGCGGGCACCACGGTCGACCTGGCCTCCCAACCCATCCTGATCGGACGCGCCCCCGACTCGACCCTGGTCATCACCGATGACTACGCCTCGGGTCGGCACGCACGCGTCTACTCCGAAAACGGCCGCTGGTTCGTCGAGGATCTCAACTCCACGAACGGCACCTACCTCGGCCAGCAGAAGCTGAACCGCCCCCAGCCCATCACGGTGGGTCAGCCCATCCGTATCGGCAAAACCGTCCTGGAACTGCGCAAATGACAATCGCTCTCCGATACGCGGCGTACTCCGACGTAGGATGCCTCCGCGAAGGCAACGAAGACTCCGGTTACGCCGGCCAACACCTCCTCGCGGTGGCCGACGGTATGGGCGGTTACGCGGGCGGCGAGGTGGCCAGCTCCATCGCGATCTCGTCGATCCGCAGCCTGGACACCCCGGACGACCCACGGGCCGAGGAGATGGCCGAGGTCCTGCAACGCGCCGTCGAGCAGGCCAACGACTCCCTCGCCATCCGCATCCGGCAGGAGCCCCAGCTGGAGAACATGGGCACCACCCTGACCGCCATGCTGTGGTCGGGCTCCCAGGTCGCCCTGATCCACATCGGCGACTCGCGCGCCTACCTGCTGCGCGGCTCCCGGTTCGAGCAGATCACCCACGACCACACCCTGGTGCAGACCCTCGTCGACGAGGGCAAGATCACCGAGGAGGAGGTCGCCACCCACCCGCAGCGGTCCCTGATCCTGCGCGCCCTGGACGGCAAGACCCCGGTCGACCCGGACATCTCCATCAGTCGGGCGAAGGTCGGCGACCGGTACCTGCTCTGCTCGGACGGGCTCTCCGGTGTGGTCAGCAAGAAGACCATCCACGAGACCCTGGCCGCCGAGAGCGACCCTCGCGCGGCGGCCAAGAAGCTGATCGAGCTGGCCATCCGCGGCGGCGGACCGGACAACATCACCGCGGTGATCGCGGACGTCATCGAGACCGACACCGACCAGGAGGGGCCCACCGCCGCTCCGCAGACGGTCGGCGCCGCGGACCAGCGTGACGAGTCCACCGGCCCCAACGAGACCAGCCCGGCCAGACGGGCGCAGGAACTGCGCGGCGCCGGCGGTGGCGACACCGCCGAGATGAACCCGATCCGGGAGGAGATCCCGGCGCCCGCGGGCGCCGCCCCCTCCTCGTACGAGGAACGTCCCTACGAGGCCCCGCCCGCCGGCGGCCCGAACGCGGACGGCGAGCAGGAGTACCGGTCCCGGAGTTGGTGGCCGATCGTGCTCGTCTTCGTCATCGTGGTCGGCGCGATCGCCGGCGGCGGCTACTACTTCGGCCGTCAATACGTCGAGGACCAGTACTACGTGGGTCTGTCCTCCGACGGCCGGACCGTCAGCATCTACCAGGGCGTCGACACCGACATCGCCGGGATCAGCCTCTCCGAAGAGGTCGAGAAGACCGACCTCGGCGTGGACTCCCTCGCCCCGACCGACCGTCAGGGCGTCGAGGCCAACATCGACGTCGAGAACCTCGAAGCGGCACGAACCCTGATCTCCGATCTGGAGAAGGACGCGGACGGCTCCGGTCGGGGGACCGAGACCCAGGAATCGGGGTGACCCTGTGAGCACCACCGCCCCTGAGGCACCCACCGCCCTACCACCGGTCAAACGGCGCAACGCCGAACTGGTGCTGGTCGGGCTCACCATCCTCATCACCATGGGCGCGATCGCGATCGCCGGGTTGAACCTCAACAACCAGATCCCGGGAGCCATGTGGGGCTACGGCCTCATCTTCGGCGCCCTGGCCCTGGCGACCCACGTGGCGCTGCGCTTCATCGCCCCGTACGCCGACCCGCTGATCCTGCCCTGCGCGCTGTTCCTCAACGGGGTCGGCGTGGCCATGATCTGGCGACTGGACGCCGCCGAGTCCGGCGAGATCGAGCACGCCGGCATCGGCATGCAGCTCGTGTGGACCGCTGTGGGCATGATCTTCTGCATCGCCCTGCTGTTCTTCCTGAAGGAACCGCGGGTGCTCCAGCGCTACACCTACATCAGCGCCCTGGTCGCGATCATCCTGATCGCGCTGCCGATGGTGCCGGGTCTGGGCATCAACGAGTACGGCGCCCGCCGGTGGATCGGCTTCGGCGGTTTCACCATGCAACCGTCCGAGTTCGCGAAGATCGCCCTGGTGATCTTCCTGTCCTCGTATCTGGTCACCAAACGCCAGGTCCTGTCGCTGGCCGCCAAGTCGATCAAGGTCGGCCGGTTCAAGATCCTGGACCTGCCGCGTGCCCGTGACTTCATGCCGATGGTCGTCGGCTGGGTCATCGCGATCGGTCTGCTGGTCATCACCAAGGACCTCGGTACCTCGCTGCTGCTGTTCGGCACCTTCCTCGCGATGCTGTACGTGGCCACCCAACGATCCTCGTGGGTCATCATCGGCCTCACCGTGTTCATCGGCGCGGCCGCCCTGGCGATGCAGATCTTCTGGCACTTCCGCCAGCGCGTGGACATCTGGTTCAACGCCTTCGACCCCGAGGTCTACGAACGGCTCGGCGGCAGTGAGCAGCTCGTCAAGGGGCTCATCGGCATGGCCTACGGCGGCCTGTTCGGCACCGGCTTCGGCGGCGGCCAGGCGCACCACATCTTCGCCGCGGACAGCGACTTCATCTTCGCCTCATTGGCCGAGGACCTCGGGCTGACCGGCGTCATGGTCATCCTGATCGTGGTCTTCCTCCTCGTGCAGCGAGGGATGCGCGTGGCTCTGGCCTCCCGCGAGCTCTTCATCAAGATGCTCGCGAGCGGCATCGCCTTCGTCATGTGCTTCCAGGTGTTCGTGGTGCTCGGCGGCCTGACCCGGATCATCCCGCTGACCGGTATGACCACACCCTTCCTGGCCGCGGGCGGTTCCGCCCTCATGGCCAGCTGGTTGATGATCGGACTGCTGCTCCGGATGAGCGACAACGCGCGCCGCCCCGCCCCCCAGGCGATCCAGGACGAGGGGGCCACACAGGTGATCCGACGATGAACACACCCATCCGACGCCTCAGCGTCTTCTCGATGCTCCTGTTCGGTGCCCTGATGCTCCAGCTCACCTGGATCCAGGGCTTCCAGGCCGACGCCATCCGAGAGGACCCGCTGAACCGACGACAGTACTCCGAACGGCTCACCGAGCCGCGCGGCCCGATCGTCATCGGCGGGGAGAACGTCGCCTACTCGGAGAACATCGCCGACGAGGGCGACCCGGCCCGCTACCAGCGGATGTACACCGACGGAACGCTCTACACCCCGGTGGTGGGCTCCTTCCGCAGCTACGGTGCCTCCGGTATCGAGGACACCGAGAACAGCCTGCTGGACGGCAGCGACGACCGGCTGGCGGTGCGCAACTTCCGCGACATGATCACCGGCAGCGAACCGGAGGGCGCCCGAGTCGAGCTGACCATCGACCCCGCCGTACAGCAGGCGGGCTTCAACGGTTTCAAGGACCTGGGCATGAACGGCGCCGCCGTCGCCATCGACCCCTCCACGGGGGCGATCCTCGGCGCGGTGTCCTACCCCTCCTACGACGCCAACGACGTCGTGAGCATCACCGACCAGACCGAGGCCATCGAGAACTATGGCGCGTTGGAGGTCGAACCCGACCAGCCGCTGCTCAACCGCGCCCTCAACGAGCGCTACCCCCCGGGCTCGACGTTCAAGATCGTGACCGCCACGGCGGCCATGGAGTACCTGGACGCCGGCCCGGACAGCACCATGGACGCTCCGGACACCCTGGAACTGGGGCACCCGCTGCCCAACGCCACCCCGGGCGGTACCTGCAACGGCGGCGACCCCGACACCCTGGCCCACTCGATCCAGATCTCCTGCAACACCTCGTTCGCCAACTGGGCGATCGAGGTGGGCGGAAAGAACCTGTCCGAGCAGGCCACGGCGTTCGGGTTCAACCGTGAGAAGGAAGAGGAGAGGCTGACCGTCCCGATGGGCGTGACGCCGAGCCTCGCCCCGCCCGAGGACGACCGCAACATCCTGGGACGCGCCGGCATCGGCCAGTCCAACGTGGAGGCGACCCCGCTCCAGATGGCGATGGTCGCCGCCGGAGTGGCCAACTCCGGCGAGGTCATGCGGCCCTACCTGGTGGACTCGGTCCGCGACGCCGACCGTTCCGTCGTCACCCAGACCACGCCCGAGGTCTACTCCCAGGCCATGAGCGCCAGCACCGCCTCCGACCTGACCGACATGATGGTCCGGGTCACCGGGCCGGACGGCTCCGGACCCAACGGCGCGATCTCCGGTATCGACGTCGCCGGTAAGACCGGTACCGCCGAGACCGGTGGCGAGATGGGCACCCACAACTGGTTCATCGGGTTCGCCCCGGCCGACGACCCGCAGGTCGCGGTCGCCGTCGTGATCGAACACGGCGGCGGCAGCGGTGGGTCCCTGGCCGCGCCGATCGCGCGGAACATGATGGAGGCAGTGGTTCTGTAGTGAGCGCCTACGAACCGTCTTCACAGAGCGGTCCCGGTGGACTCACCGGGACCGTTCTGAGCGATCGTTACCGCCTGGAGGAGCAGATCGGCTCCGGCGGTATGGGGACTGTGTGGCGGGCGACCGACACACTGCTCAACCGCTCCGTCGCGGTGAAGCTGCTCCACCCGGCCCAGATGGCCGAACCGACCGCGCGCGAGCGCTTCCGAACCGAGGGACGGATCACCGCCGGTCTCTCCCACCCCGGCATCGCCCAGGTCTACGACTACGGCGAGGAGGACGGCCGTGCCTTCCTGATCATGGAGCTGGTGGTCAGCGACCCCCTCTCCCAGGTCCTGCGCGAGCAGGGAAGGCTGAGCCCCGACCAGACCCTGGACTTCGTGTGCCAGGCGGCCAAGGCACTGGCCGCCGCGCACGCCCGCGGCGTGGTGCACCGGGACATCAAACCGGGCAACCTGCTGGTGACCGAGGAGGGGCAGCTCAAGCTGACCGACTTCGGTATCGCCCGCGGGGACACGTCCGTCACCCTCACCCAGACCGGCATGGTGATGGGCACGGCGCAGTACATCTCGCCCGAGCAGGCGTCCGGGCGGCCCGCGAGCGCCGCCTCCGACCTGTACGCGCTCGGCGTGGTGGCCTACGAATGCCTCGCCGGAGAGCCTCCGTTCACCGGCGACAGCCCGGTGGCGCTGGCCCTGGCCCACACGCGCGACGAACCTCCGTCGCTTCCCGAGGACATCCCGGCCGAGATCGACGACCTGGTCTTCTCCATGTTGGAGAAGGACCCCGAGAACCGCCCCTCCTCCGCAGGCGAGGTCGCGCATCTGGCCGCGGTCATCCGCTCCGACGCGGGGACGGGACCGCCCACCCCGTCCACCGGTTTCTCCGGTATGGCGCAGACCCGGGTGGTCGGGGCCGTTCCGGACACCGGGCCGCGGAGCGGATCCCAGGCTCGACGAACCGCCGATCAGCCCTTCGTACCCGCTGATCAGAACGGTGATTCCGCTACCCTGGCGAAAGGTTCCGGGTCCGAACGCCGGATCAGGACGCCGGTCGTGCTCGCGGCCGTGGTCGCGGCCGTCATGATCGTGGCGGCCGCCGCGGCCGGTTTCGTGTTCGGCGGGGACCCCGGGACCGACAAGGTCAACGACAGCAACCCGCCCGCGGTCTCGGAGACCTCCCCCTCCCCCACACCCAGTGAGGAACCCGAGGAGCCGGAGGAGCCGGATATCCCGGTGCCGGAGAACGATCTCCCCGATTGGACCCCTCCGGCCCACGATTGGGGAGGTTCCGAGGGCCCTGACACCGGTGAGGGCGACGAGGAACCCACTCAGCCCGAGGACGACGGCGAGGACGACGTCCCCGAGACCGAGAACCCCGACGGTGGGGACAACACGGATCCTCCCCCGGACAACGGCGGCGACAACGGCGGCGGAGAAGACGGATCCGGCGGCGGTGGCGGCGGTGGCGGTGGCGTGGACAACCCGCCGGGGCACGAAGGGAACTAGCTTTCAGCACGAGACACGGACCGATGACCAAGCGATGATCGAGAGACGCTCAGGATAGGCGGCGGCCTGCGGGCGGTCTCCGAAAGACACGAGGATTAGTGCACGACATGTCCCAGCCCCGGCTCCTCGGCGGACGCTACGAACTCGACACGGTGGTCGGGCGCGGCGGCATGGCCGAGGTACACCGCGCACGAGATCTGCGACTCGACCGACTCGTCGCGATCAAGACGCTCCGACACGATCTGGCCCGTGACCACATCTTCCAGGCGAGGTTCCGAAGGGAGGCCCAGTCCGCGGCCTCCCTGAACCACCCGGCGATCATCGCGGTGTACGACACCGGCGAGGACATGATCGACGGGGTCTCCATCCCGTACATCGTCATGGAGTACGTGGACGGCCGCACCCTCAAGGAACTCCTCGACGACGACCGCAAGCTCGTGCCGGAGCGTTCGGCGGAGCTGGTCGACGGCATCCTCAAGGCTCTCGAGTACAGCCACGACAACGGCATCGTGCACCGGGACATCAAGCCCGCGAACGTCATGTTGACCCGCAACGCCGAGGTCAAGGTGATGGACTTCGGTATCGCCCGCTCCATGGGCGACGACCAGGCGACGATGACCCAGACCTCCCAGGTCATCGGCACCGCGCAGTACCTCTCTCCCGAGCAGGCGCGCGGCGAACGCGTGGACCCTCGCAGCGACATCTACTCCACCGGTTGCGTGCTCTACGAGCTGCTCACCGGGCGCCCCCCGTTCACCGGCGACTCCCCCGTGTCCATCGCCTACCAGCACGTCCGTGAGGATCCGATCCCGCCCTCCGAGGTGGATCCGCAGATCCCGGAGTGGCTGGAGGACGTCACCCTCCGCGCGATGACCAAGGACCGTGAGGAGCGGTACCAGAACGCCGCGGAGATGCGCGCCGACATCCAGCGCGGTCTGGCCGGGATGCCCACCCAGGCGGGCACCATGGCGATGGCCGCGGCGGGGGCCACCACGGCGATGCCGCCCGCGGGGGACGACCGCTACGACGATTACGACGACTACGACGACGACTACCGGGACGAGAAGAAGGGCAACGCGGGCAAGACGGCCCTGTGGGTCCTGCTCGCCCTGGGCGTCATCGGCTCCCTGATCCTGGTCTTCTTCCTCCTCAACCGGAGCGGTGATACGGCCGAACAGGCCACCGTCCCCGACGTGGCCGGCATGTCCCAGGAGGACGCCGAGGCCGCGCTCCGCGATGAGGGTTTCGAGAACATCGGCACCGATACCCGGGCCGACGACGAGATCGACGAGGGCACGGCCATCGAGACCGACCCCACGGCGGGCACGGAGGCCCCCGTCGACGAGGAGGTCGTCATCGTGCTCTCCTCCGGGCCCGGGGCGATCGAGATCCCGAGCGTGGAGGGGCAGACCGAGTCGGAGGCCCGGTCCACTCTGAGCGATCAGGGCTTCGAGAACGTCACCACCGATTCCCGGGCCGACGACACCATCGCCCAGGGCAGCGCGATCGGTACGGACCCCCCGGCGGGCAACGAGGTCTCCCCGGACACGGAGATCACCCTGCACATCTCCTCCGGCCCCGACCAGACGAGCGTGCCGGACCTTCAGGGGATGACCCGGGAGCAGGCGCAGAACGCCCTGGACCAGGCGAACCTGGTCGCGGACTTCCAGGAGCAGGAGACCGCGGACGCCCCGGAGGACACCGTCGTCAACCAGTCCCACGCCGCCCAGCAGAGCGTGGACGTGGGCACCACCGTGACGGTGACGATCGCCGTCGCCCCCGCCGAGGAGGAGCCGACCGAGCCCGACGAGCCGGACGAGCCCAGCGAGACGGACAGTCCGCCGATCGAGTTCCCGCCTCCGCCCTGGGAGACCGATCAGCCGGAGGAGAACGGGTTCGTCCTCGGCCGTCGATGAGACCCGGAGCAGTGTGAGAGGGGGCCGTGTCCGAAGGGGCACGGCCCCCTCTCACGTTCCGGGTGGGACCGTTGGGGTTTCGGGACCTGCCGGCGGTGACGCCCGGGGCGCCCGGGGCGTACACTGTGGTGATTCCGAACCGCCCCACATCCTGGAGCAGCGACCGTGCCCAAGTCCCGCAACGATCGCAAGAAGAAGGCCGTCTACACGCCGCCTCCTTCCAAAGAGCAGCCGAAGGTCAGCCCACGCTGGCTGGTGCCGACGATGCTGGGCTTCTTCATCCTGGGCATCCTCTGGATCGGCGTGTACTACCTCGCCGGCGCCTCGGTCCCGTACATGCAGGACTGGCACAACTGGAACCTGCTGATCGGCTTCAGTGGCATCATCATCGCCGTCATTCTGTCGACGCGCTGGCACTGACCCCGGTCCTCCCGTGGGCGTGATGTCCCCCGTTCACCCCCGGGCCCGATAACGGCGCCGACGCCCCACTCGGCCGTTCGAGCCGCCTTGATCAGGTTTTCCACAGAGTTATCCACAGGTTGTGGGTAGCTCTACTCTGCGTGTCGCACCATGCCCGCCATGGATGTGGACGAAAGGCCCCCGGAACGTTCTCCGAGGGCCTTTCGCGTTTCCGGACGTCAGCCGTAGATCAGGATCCACAGTCTCGGGGCCAGAACGACCAGGGTGAACAGGAGAACACCGAAGGCCGCCAGGAGGAGCGTGTGCACCAGGGTGCGCCGTCCCTCCTTGACCGAACTCGACGGCAGATAGGCCAGGACCGCCCCGATCAGCAGCCCTCCGACCAGACCACCGATATGGGCGGTCCAGGAGATCCCCGGGACCAGGAAGGTGATACCGAGGTTGAGCGCCAGCAGGACCAGGAGCATCCGGATGTCCAACCGCAGACGCCGACCGATCACGAACACCGCGCCGAAGAGGGCGAAGATCGCGCCGGAGGCGCCCACGGACGGCTGGTTCGGCGTGGCGATCAGGCTCAGCACCGAACCGGACAGGGCGCCCAGGACCCACAGGGCCAGGAAACGCCCGTGCCCCAACCAACGTTCCAACTGCGGACCGAGGGCGTACATCGCGTAGCCGTTGAACAGCAGGTGGAGGACGCCCCCGTGCAGGAAGGCCGCGGTGATGAGCCGGTACCACTCGCCGTGCCACACGACGCCCTGGCCCCACATGCTGAAGTGCTGGACCAGAGGTGTGCTCAGGGCCTGGCCGAGCGGGACGGAGGTGCCCAGCTGGAGGACGAAGCCCACCACCATCATGACCAGGATCGACCAGGTCACGTAGGGCTTGTCGACGACCTTGCCCCCGAAGGTGGTCCGCGCCGACCGCACCCTGCGGTTCCCCTCGGCCACACAGGCCGGGCACTGGAAGCCGACGGCCGCCTCGACCATGCAGTCGGGGCAGATCGGCCTCCCGCACCGCGTGCAGCCGACCCCGGTCTCTCGGTCGGTGTGCCGGTAGCAGGTACGCGGCGTTCCCTGGCCGGACGAGGCCCCGGGGGAAGGGGGAGGTGCGGTCATGGTCGGCTGGTCACTCCTCTGGGTCTGACCTCGATACCCGTGTTATCGGGTGATCTCGATGCTGTTGATCACGACGTCCTCGTTCGGACGGTCCTGAGCGCCGGTCTCGACCTTGCTGATGGCGGTCACGACGTCGGCGCCCTCGACGACCTCACCGAAGATGGTGTGGCGGCCGTTGAGCCAGTGCGGCTCGGTGACGGTGATGAAGAACTGGGAGCCGTTGGTGCCCGGACCGGCGTTGGCCATGGCCAGCAGGAACGGACGGTCGAAGCGCAGGCTCGGGTCGATCTCGTCCTTGAACTGGTAGCCGGGGCCGCCGCGGCCATTGCCCAGCGGGTCGCCGCCCTGGATCATGAACCCGTCGATGACCCGGTGGAAGATCGTGCCCTCGTAAAGGCTGTTGTTCGACGGCTTGCCCGTCGTGGGGTCCATCCACTGCTTGGAACCGTCGGCCAGGCCGATGAAGTTGGCGACCGTCTCCGGCGCCTGCTCCTCGAACAGCTTGACGACGATGGTTCCCTTGGAGGTGTTCAGCCGCGCGGTGGGCTGACCCGTGGAGTCCGACACCTCAGTGCCTTTCGCTCGAGTGAGATTACGTGCTCACGTTACCCGGCCCACCGGCGCGCTTCACCGGAAGCCCGACGACCGTGGACGGTGTCGAAACGTAGATCACAGACGCAGAGGACGTATGTTGAGATAACACCCGGATAACAGGGAAGGACGACCGGCGGCACCATTCAGGCGGCCGGAACGTGTCGGCCGCCGGGTGAAGTGACCGTACGAACCGGTGAGAACGATCGAAGGAGCTGACGACGTGCCTATCACTGCCAAGCGTCGCAAGGCACGCAAGGACGCCGAGGACGCCCTCGCCCGCCTACAGGAACTGGCCCGGGAACAGGCCGACCGACTCGGCCCCTACGCCGATCAGGCACGGGACCAGGCGGCCGTGAAGCTCCTCCAGGCCCGCGGCTGGACCGCACCCCGCCTGGAGACCGCCGCTCAGCGCGTCGAGGACACCGTCGCCCCTCGGGTGGCCGGTCTGCTGACCGTCGCCGCCCAGCGGATCGACCCGAAGCCGGGCCGCCGTAGTCTGCGCGGACTCCGCGCCGGTGGCCGGAGGATCCCCCGAGGTCTCGTGATCGGCGGCGCCGCCCTGGTCGGCGGCGTGCTCGTGTACTCGCTCATCCGCCTGCGTCAGGCCTCCCAGGACGCCGAGTGGCAGGAGCACCTGGACCAGGCCCGTGAGCAGGTCCGTGAGACCCGCGAGAACCTGGAGGAGAAGGCGGCCGACGTCGCGGAGGACGCGGCCGACAAGGCCGAGGAGACCAAGGCCAAGGCCAAGGAGAAGATCCGATCCTCCTCCAACGGCAGGTCCGGCGAGTA
>NZ_ANAC01000025.1 GCF_000341225.1 Nocardiopsis alba DSM 43377 | reverse complement strand
GGCGAGTAAGAGCGCGACCCCGCCCCTCGTGTCCGGGCCGCGGGGAGAACCCGGGGTCCGGACACGAGGGTCAGTCGTCGTCGCCCTTGATGAGCCGATAGGTGAAGGGGTAGCGCCAGCCGTTCCCCATGATGTTGGTCGCGGCGGCGATGACCGGAAGGACGAGCCCTCCGAGCGCCACGGCCACCAGGATCAGGATCGGCAGGACCAGGATGGACAGCACCGCGCTGACCGCCATGGCGATGATCCAGAAGAGCTGGAAGTTCAGGGCCTCCAACGCGTGCTTGCGCATGAAGGGCGTGCTGTCCGAACTGATCAACAGGATCAGGAGCGGACCGAGCAGGGGGAAGAAGTACGCGGACGCGTGACTCAGGCCCGAGCCGACCTTCTCCAGGGGGTTGTCCGTCCTCATCCCTCGAAGGTCGGCGGCGGGACGCCGTCGGCCTCCCTTGGAGCCGAAGCCCTCGCCCCCGGGTCGCCCCGGGGCCCCGCCCTCCGTGAAGGGCCGGACCCCGAGGTCCTCCGTGAGCGGAGCCAGATCCGAGGCGACCTTGGCGCGCATGGCCCGGTCGAGCCGTTCGTCGAACTCGTCCTCCTCCAATTGGCCCTTCGAATAGGCCTCTCGGAGGACCTCGGCCACGGCGTCCCGATCCTGGTGGGTGAGCCGGACCTGTGGTCGCGGACCGTCGGGACTCCACGGACGTGGCCGAGGGTCCCGCGAACTCTGCTCTGTCATCCCCACTCCCGAAAGCCGCGTGGGGCTCGACCGTACGAGAATGTCGCGCCCTCCTCCATGATGCTGCATGGAGCCGAGTGCGTACATGAGGGACGTCCCTGATCCTCCCCTGATCCGCCCCTCCTTCGAAAGGAGGAGGCGGCATCGACCTTCGGCCCGTAGGGCCGGGTCGATCCGTCCCAGGTCGGAACGTTCCCCTTCGAAACCCGCGCCCGGCCGTCCCCACGGCCTCACGCGAACATCCCCGTCACGATCGACGTCGAGGCTCCCCTCCTCGACGTCCCGGGTCAGTGCCCGGCGACGACGACCGGAGCGTTGCGCACCGGCTCCTCCTGGGACCTCTCCTCCTCGTAACGCTTCTCGGCACTGGTCAGGAGGTCGTACCAGCTGGTGACGTCCTTGCGCCTACGCAGCAGAGCACGACGCTCACGTTCGGTCATACCGCCCCATACGCCGAATTCGATCCGACTGTCCAGGGCCTCCGCCAGGCACTGGGTCCGGACCGGGCATCCTCGGCAGATGAGCTTGGCGCGGTTCTGCGCGGCTCCCTGCACGAACAGTGCGTCGGGGTCGATCTCGCGGCATTTGGCACGAGCCGCCATCTTCTCATTCCACATGTTGCCCCACTCCCAAGATCAGCATGTGTGGTGATCGGAACCCGCCGACCGGCTGTCGGCGGACGAGGGACCAACGGGCCGCCACGAGGACGATGCACGAAGCCGAACGGGGGCCGCTCGGCTCGTCTTCGGGGGTCGTTCGTTTCGGCGCGCTGTGTTCCTCGTTGTCGTTGGTGTCGAAACTACGGATCGTCCCAGTTCACCAACAGGCCCCAAGAGGCCTATTTCTCATATGGCCCAGTAGGACCATTGCCTCCTCAGGAAGTGTCATCATACACACACGGAGAGTCACTGGATATGGTAGGAGCGCACCAAGTGAAGAGAAACCGGAAACTCTCGCGAACCAGACGCACAACCCCTGAATGACCTGCGCTTTCAGGAACACCGATGACCCGGACCGCCTGTCCGGACAGGCCTGGTCGAACCGGACGGCCCTCCCGTGAACCCACCCGATCGGGCTATGCGACCCTCCTCCACGGCCACCTAGAGCAACCCCCTCCCCCACCTTTTCCCACCCCCTCTCCACCCCCCCTGGAACTACTGTTTAGTAACCACGACAAATAGTCCACAGAAGACGGGAAGAGTCCTATTCAGCCGACGGAAGGACCCGTTCCCGGGTTTTAAGCGGACCTTTATGTAAGGCCGCTTCACCACATCCGTTCATCACTCGGCCCGGACTCCACCGCAGCCGGGGAAAGGCCTCTGAGAGCTCCCGAGAGCGCCGCTCCGACCTCGGGAGACAGGAGGCCGCCCATGGGGGCACCCGAAGCCGTACACGCGCTTTCTCGGATCGGAGCGTGCCGACCGCCCCGCCCCTATGCGGAAGGGGCCTCGTCCACCAGTTCGAGGAAGGCGCGTGCGGCGGGGCCCGGATTGAAATCGCTCCAGGACAGATATTCGGCACGGGAGGGCCCGTCGACCACGGGAAGGACGACGAGCCCGCGCTCACGAGGGGCGTAACGGGACGCCAGAAGCGTGACGGCGAGGTTCTGACGGACCAGATCGACGATGAGGTCGGCGGACATCGACTCGAAGGCCACATCGCGCCGCACACCCGCGCCGTCGAAGGCCAGATCGCTCTGGGCCCTCCCCGGAGTCCCCGCGGTGAAGTCGGCGAAGGTCTCCCCCTCCAGATCCGTCAACCTCAGCTCGGCACGCTCGGCCAGGGGGTGCTCCGCGGCCAGAACGGCGACGAGGTGGTCGGATCCCAGATGACGCCAGGCGACCCCGCGCGGTTCGAGGGACTCGGGAAGCCCGAGGAAGGCCACGTCGACGTCCCCTCGAACGATCTCCTCCACCAGCGCGTCGCTACCGCCCATCCGCAGGGTGACCCGGACCTCCGGATGCGCCCGGTGGAACAGGCCGAGGACGGCGGGCACGTCGACGGCGGTGACCGTCGGTATGACCCCCACGTTCAACCGACCCCTCACCCGCCCCACCGCCTCCGAGGCGTCGGCGACCGCGCGCTCGGCCGCCTCCAGGGCGGCCCTCGCCTCCGGCAGGAAGGCCTCCCCCGCCGCGGTGAGCTCCACCCTCCTGCTGGTCCGGGCGAACAGGTCGAAGCCCAACTCCCGCTCCAGCGTCTTGATCCGGTGGCTCAGCGCCGACTGGACCACGAAACACCGCGCCGCGGCCCGGGTGAAGTTGGCCTCCTCGGCCACGGCGATGACATAGCGAAGTTGTTGCAGCTCCATAGATCGATCTTGATATGAGATCGATGCGATGACAAGCATGTGTTGGACTCATCGATACCTCCGACCGCACGATGAGTGCGTGATGACGACTCCCGAAGCCCCCGAAACGGGCGTCGGGGGCAGAGTCGGCCTGACCGCGCTGACCGCCCTCGCCCCGGCCGTGTGGGGCACGACCTACATCGTGACGACCGAGTTCCTCCCCCTCGGCCACCCGCTGTTCGCGGCCCTCATGCGGGCACTGCCCGCGGGCCTCCTGGCCCTGGCGATCGTTCGAAGACCCCCGCGCGGAGACTGGTGGTGGAAGGCCGCGGTCCTGGGCACCCTCAACATCGGCGCCTTCTTCCCCCTGCTGTTCCTGACCGCCGAGCGTCTCCCCGGGGGCGTGGCGGCCACCCTGGGCGCCACCCAGCCGATCATCGTGGCCTTCCTCGTCGTCGCGCTCCTGAACGAACGGTGGTCGGCCTGGCGGGTCGTTTGGGGCGTCGTCGGCCTGGCCGGTATCGGAATGGTGGTCCTGGGCCCCGAGGCGACCCTCGACCCCGTCGGTGTCCTCGCCGGTCTCACGGGGGCCGCCTCCATGGGCACGGGCGTCGTCCTGACCAAACGCTGGGGACGCCCCGAAGGCGTCGACGACCTCACCCTGGCGGGGTGGCAGCTCACCGCCGGAGGCCTCGTGCTCCTCGTCCCCACCCTGCTCATCGAAGGCGTCCCAGTCCAGGTCGACGCCCCGGCCCTCGCCGGCTACCTGTGGCTCGGACTCATCGGTGGGCTCATGGCCTACACCCTGTGGTTCGGGGGGATCCGCCGTCTGCCGGTGACCGCCACCGCCCTGCTCGGTCTGCTCTCACCCCTCGTGGCCGCCGCTCTCGGAGCACTCCTCCTGGACGAGAGCCTCACCCTTCTCCAGATCGCCGGGTTCGTCCTGGCCCTGGCCGCGATGCTCGCCGGCCAGATCACCCCTCGTACCACTCGACGAAAGGCCCCCACCTCATGAGGATCTCCGTCTTCGGAGCCACCGGCATGGCCGGAACCGCGATCGTGGAGGAGGCCCTGGATCGGGGCCACACGGTCACCGGCGTCTCCCGGATCACCTCCGGCGACCTCGCCATCGCCGTCGTCGACGAGATCGAGATCCCCGGCGGGGAACGACACATCACGGTCGTCCGTACCGGATGACCGAGGGCCGGCGATCAGGTGATCGCCGGCCCTCGGGAACGAGGTGACGGGGATCCCGAATCGGAGATCCCCGTCACGTACGCTCGAAGCAGTCTTCTTCTGTGGTGGAGCCAAGGGGAGTCGAACCCCTGACCTCCGGTATGCAAAACCGGCGCTCTGCCAGCTGAGCTATGGCCCCGTTTCTCGGATCCGGGTCCAGGCCCGGTCACCATGCAGAGCATACCCGCATCGGAGGGTGGTCCGGCGCACTGGACAGGGGGCCGGACACAGCACAAAGCCGTGGGTCGCACCACGGGTTCGTCGGCCCACCCACGTCTTCGTGTCACTCGCGGACCCCGGGCGACACACCGGGTGTGCGCCGTCGACCCGCCTTGGAAACCCACCGGCCCCCTGTCGGGCGGCCAGTCGGGTCCGCGATCAGCTCTCGCTGGCCGCGGTGGCTTCCGTCCACAGGTCGAGCTCGGCGCGGTCCGCCTGGATCTTGCGGTAGACGGCGAAAGCCCCGAGGGCCACCAGCGCCAGAACGATGATCTTCTTCACTGTCCGGACCCTTTCTCTGTTGAAAACCGGTCGTACACACGGGCACCCGTCACCGCGACGGGGCACCGAGGGCAACTTTATGAGGTTGTCACCTAGCAGACTAGCAAGTCGTGGCGGGCGTTCCCTGCCATGGTGGACCGATTCGCCCCGGCTTTCCCACGAAGACCCCTCCTTCACCGGCCACGTCCCCTCCCGGACAGCGGTTTCAGGCCTTCCAAGGGCAGGTCGAACCCTCAGGTGAGCAGCGCCATACGACGCAGGATCCCCACCGTCACCTCGGGGGAGGCCGCGCTCCGGCACAACCCCTCCCAGACCCTCCGGCAGGCGCGGACCCCCTCCTCCGACTCCACGACCGTCCCCCCATGAGGGGCCTCCACGTAGGCGAGGTCCGCCTCGTCCTCCTCGAACTCCATGATGGAGAAGGGTCCGGCCGAACCGGTGTGAGGACCCGCCGATGTCGGCACGATCCGTACCGTGACGCGCTCGGAACCGGACGCGAGTTCGACGATCCGCCGGGTCTGCGCACGGAACACGGAGCGATCCCCGTGGACCCGCTGAAGCGCGTCCTCCTCGACGACAGCGTCATAGACCACCGAGGAGCTCGACTCCAGGATCTCCTGACGCTTGAGGTGCGCGGCGACCATCCTCTCCACTCCGCGGTCGTCGTGCCCCAGGGCCCGGGCCACCACGGCCGTGTAGTCGGGCACCTGGAGCAGGTCGGGGACGAGGATCCCCCCGTAGGTCCACAGGGCCACGGCACCGGCCTCGTTCCCCACGTAGGCGGAGGACAGGACGTCCTCGTACTCGGTCCACCAGGGCCGCAGGCGGGATTCGCGCACCAGGGTCAGGACGGCCTCCCTTTGGCCCCCTGTGACCCCGTACAACCTCAGCAGGGCGGAGATCTCCATAACGGAGGGCCACTTACGGATGCCCGTCTCTATATGGCCCAGTTTGGCCGGGGACCATTCGAGTTCCTCGGCCACGTCGTTGAGGGTCAGGCCGGCCTGCACACGGCGGCGGCGGAGTTCGGCGGACAGGCGCCGTCGGCGGACCGTGGGACTGGTCATAACACTGATCCAATGGCCGAGTGTCGGGGGGGTGTCCCACCAGAAAAACACGCTCTCTAGGATCTAGCAATGCGTCTCTAGAAAACAGCGGTCGTTTCGTTCGCGAAGAAGGAGGAACTTCGACACATAGCGCCGGAATTACTCCTCTTGTTACGATGTGTGAAGGAAGTGACGTACAGAGGAGTCACATGGCCCGCTCACGGGCTCATTCGTCCTTCTCGACTTCTCGGACATCACCCGGAACGACCATCCCGGGATACTCCGTGGGGCACGTACGATGCTTGAGGTGCCCGTTTCGGCGGGCGTACCCGCACACGTGAGGAAATCCATGAGCTACCCGCTTGACGACGCCGAGCAGCTGATCGCTAACGCGGAGGCCGACATGCCGCCGAGCACCCGCTCACGGCTGATCGCGAAACTCCGCATGGGTAAGCACATCGACGACGCGGCCGAGGAACTCGGTATCAACCCGAAACAGGTGTTCGCGACCGCCCGTATCCTCACCGCCTTCGGCGACCAGTTGGACGCCACCCTCACCGAGCAGAGGGACCCCTCCCTGCCGCACGGGACCGTGACCGGGTACAACAAGCGCTGCCGTTGCCCCGAATGCCGAGGAGCCCTCCAGCAGCGCGTCTGAACACACGAAACGGCCGGCCTCTTCCGGCCACCGTCTCCACCTGCGACGATAGCGAGTTCACCCGGACTTCGCCGAGCGATCAGAGCCATCGAGGCTTAGCGCTCGCGAGTTTGGGGAGACCGCTCAACATGAACGAGCACGTGGACTGGTCGGCGATGAGCGAAGAGGATTTCGTTGCGCTGCTGCGGCAGCTCATCGACGCTCCGGAGGTCGACGACGACCAGTAGCGCCTCTCGAGCGCGGGTCGTCCGGAGACTCTTCCCAGGACGGACGGGCGAGGAAGCCCCGCCCGTCCCTCGATGATGCGCCGAACACGGACCGCCCTTTCCCTGAACCGCCCCCCGGACACCCCGGCCCCTCTCCCCTCATGCCCTCCTCCTGGAGGAGCCGGCGCCCGGCGAGGGTCCACCCTCATCGAGACGTTCTCCGGCCGGGCGGCCCCGGTGTTCTCGGTGCCGTCGCCTCACTCCTCCGCGGTCCGCCCCTGCTCCCCCCGAGTCGTGACGACCTTCCCCGCGGTGCGGTACGGACCCCTCCTGAGACTCGAAGCCCGGAGAACCCGCGCCCCTCCACCCCCGCTCCCGTTTTCGGGCACAAAAAAAGGGGGGCACCCCAAGGCACCCCCCAACACACAAAAAAGAAAGGGA
>NZ_ANAC01000024.1 GCF_000341225.1 Nocardiopsis alba DSM 43377 | reverse complement strand
GCTTCCGGGAAGCGACTCTTTCATCCTACATGCCCCGGGCAGTGCCCGAACCGTTTCGGCTGAGAAAGAGAAGTGTCGAGAGTTCACGGCCCGGTTCCGAACGGTGAACCCGAGGTTCCCGCTCGCCGTCCCGTGGCGACTCGGAGAACACTACCCCCACTCCGGGACCCGAGCAAACCGAGTCGCCTGTGTCGGCGGTCACCGGAGAACCGGCGTCGCCCCGTCTCCCGCCGAGGCTCCCCCACCCCGTTCCCGCCCTCCCCGACCTTCTCCACACCCCCTCCCGCCCCACACCCTGTCTCTCGCGCGCCCGCGCCCTCGCGCGCGAGGCGAGACGGGTCACCCTCCCTTCCTCCCCTCCCTCCCCATCG
Organism: Nocardiopsis alba DSM 43377; assembly: GCF_000341225.1. GTDB lineage: Bacteria > Actinomycetota > Actinomycetes > Streptosporangiales > Streptosporangiaceae > Nocardiopsis > Nocardiopsis alba. Next base: position 118,999 of record NZ_ANAC01000024.1, on the reverse strand, counting down.
CTCTCCCCTCCACCTCAGCCACTCACCGAACTGATGAAACGGGCACCCGACAACGCTCATGTCCCTGACAACGGAAAAGCACCCCACCGTTTCGATCGGAACGACACCCGTGGAACGGAGGGGGCTTCGATCAGGGGCGAGTTCCCCCTTTTCACCCACGTCGAAGCAGGCCAGGGCCCCACAGGCGAAGGGACGAAGATCATTTCATCGCGGAATCCGAAAAGGCAGAGAAAGTTGTCGAAAGGCCCTTGAAATCCCCCGAAGGCCGATACATGATGTCGGCTTATCGGAACAGTTTCCGCTTCGGTCCCTCGCTCCGGCGCGAGTGACCGGAACAGGCCGCGTGTCGGGTGTTCGGGGGGACGACAGGCGCAGCGCGGCCATGCACCCTGTGGAAGGACACGCATGGACACCACATCCCCCGACAAGGCGCCCCCGACCGACACGGACCGGGCACCCGAGAGTCACATCAGCTGGAAGAGGTTCGCTCTCTTCTCGGTTCCCGCCGGAGCCGCGATCGGCGGAATCCTGGTGGCGATGGCCAGTGGGGCTCTCGCGGCCACCTTCAGCATCTCCAGCCAGCAGTTCAAGATCTCGGCCGACGAGATGACCGGCCAGGGGTTCGCCCAGTTCGGCTGGATCGACGCCACCGTCCGCGACGAGGCGGTACCCGTGGCGGTCGCCGGTATCCGCGAGGCCGAGATCGTCGGCCTCTGCCAATCGGTGCCGACCACCGAGTTCCCCATGGTCGGACCCATCTCCCTGATGCTGACCGCCGGCGACGCGGGCACCCCGGTGCGCGCCTCCGACCTGGTCATCGACATGGAACAGATGGACGGCGACGCCGAGTTCGACAACATCGAGATCGGCAGGGACGCCTCCACCCTGGACAAGGGGCCCCAAGGTCTCGGACGCGGGCAGGGGCACACCGACCTGTTCGGCATGCAGTCGGACGTGATCCGGGTCGAGAACCTGGAACAGACCGCGTGGGCCGCCTCCGCGGGCACCTTCCGACTGCACAACCTGAGCCTCGGCGTCTCCCTGGGGGATGACGAGTGCTTCTGAGTCCGCTTCGAAGGTCGTGGGAGGCCTGGTCCCGCTGGCGTCGGCGTCGCCCCTTCTCCGGGGGGCTGTTGATGATCCTCGCCGGGATCGAGATGGTGCTGATCGCCGGTCTGCCGGTGGAGCTCATGGTCTACCTTGGCGTCGGTTCCGTCTCCACCCTGCTCTTCGCCGGCATGTTGGTCGTCCTCGGACTGATCACCTGGTGCACCCCGAACCAGCACGTGATCACCGGCAGTCTCGCCGGGTTCGTGGCGTTGGGCGCGCTCGTCCTGTCCAACCTCGGCGGTCTCGTGATCGGGACCCTTCTGGCCCTGGCGGGCGGGGGTCTGGCCTTCGCCTGGCGCCCGGTCGCACGCCCGCCTCGACGGAAGCGGGGGCGGCGCGGGAAGGGCGAGGCCTCGAGGACCCGGCGGGCGCGGGAGACCGTCCCGCTCCCTCCGTTCGAATCCTGATCGGCCCCTCCCCCGGCATCTCAGTGTCCGGGGCACGTGGTCCGGCCGTCCGGTCCGCCACGTGTCCCGGTGGTCCACCGGCAAGTTCCGTCCACCTACGTCGGCGCGTACAGCACCCCAGTCGCGCCGGGCGTCCACGACGCCCGGCAGTCATCACAAGGAGTAACCATGTCGGTTCCGCGACCGAGATCCCGCAACTCCTCCGTCCTGGCCGTCTGCGCCGCCGGGGCCCTGGCCCTGGCCTGGGGCGGTTCCGCCCTGGCGGCGCAACAGGGCCCGACCACCGTCGAACCCGCCGGTGCCTCCTTCGAGGCCGCTCTGACCGGCACGGCGACCTTCGACGCGGGCGGAACGCTCGTCACCTGTGGTGTCTCCGTCTCCGCTCCGGGGGACGGTAACAACCTCGTTCCCGAGGCGCCGGACAACCACAACCCGGACGGGGCCGTCTCCGGGGCGATCAACGCGCCGACCTTCGAGGACTGCGATACGAACATGCCCTTGGTGAACGCCACCGTCACCGTGAACGACCCGGTGTGGGAGATGTCGATGCTCGCGGGAGAGCCCTCGACCGGTTCCATGACGGTTCCGGCCGGCGGCATCGTGGTGACCACGAGCGGTCTGGCCTCGTGCACCGCGACGGTGAGTCCGGACGCCGACGTCGCCATCGCCGGCACGTGGACCAACGGCGACCCCGCCTCGACCCTGGCCTTCGACACCACGGCCCCCGTGGTGGTGGAGGGCGGCCTGGGCTGTCCCGACACCGACGAGGCCGGGTTCACCGCCACCTATGAGGTGACCAACGCCGACGATCCCTCCGCGCCGATCACCGTGACCGGCTGATCGTCCTCTCTCCGACCGGGTCGGCGCCGCCGCGCCGGCCCGGTCCCCCATGTCCCGTCACGCCTCGAGCGCTCATACGGGTGACAACGATCCACCGACGCTCGCTCACATGGGGACGAAGACACGGCCCGTTCGTTCACCTACGGTCGCAGTACTCCGTGGAGTCATGAGGCGAAGGCTCCTCGGAGGGCGCGGACCGCTTCGCCCGTCCCCGTACACCCCCTCGGAGACCTCATGGCGTCCCACGTCGGTGTCCCGTCCGCCCGGTCCAGGTTGAGCCACGCTCTGAAGGTGGTGGGCGTGCTCGTCCGGGCCGGTGTCATCTCCCCCGGCCGCCCCGACAGGGTCGTCCGACAGCTCGGCCGGTTACGCACCTGGGGCGCCACCATCGCGGGCGGCTACGCGGCCGCCGGTGAACGTGATCCGGGTCGGATCGCGGTGATCGATGACGGGGGGAGCGTCACCTTCGGCCGGATGAACCTGTTGGCCCGGCGTTTCGCCCGGGAGCTGTACGACATGGGGGTGCGTCCGGGGGCCCGGGTGGGACTCCTGTGTCGTAATCACTCGGGTCTGGTGCAGGCCACCGTCGCCTGCGGCCGTCTCGGCGCGGACGTGGTCCTGTTGAACACCGGGCTGGCCGCCGGGCCGCTGGCCGAGGTGATCGAGCGGCACGAGGTGTCCCTGCTGGTCGTGGACGAGGAGTTCGAGGGGTTGTGCCGGGGGTTGCCGGAGGGGCTCCCCCGGGTGACGGCGTGGGGGGAGCCGGACGTTCCCGGTCCCCGGGTGCCGACGGAGGCGGGGGAGATCTCGGGGCCCGACCCGGAGCCGCCGGAGCGGCCGGGGCGGTTGATCGTGCTGACGTCCGGGACGACGGGGGCGCCGAAGGGGGCGCGGCGCCCGACCCCGAAGGGCCCCCAGGACGCGGCTTCGGTGTTGTCCCGGATCCCGTTGAACTCCCGTGATCGGATCCTGGTGTCGGCGCCGATCTTCCATACGTGGGGGCTGGCCGGGGTCCAGTTGGGGATGTCGTTGCGGGCCACGTTGGTGACGCGTCGTCTGTTCGAGCCCGAGGACGTGCTGCGCACGATCGAGGAGCGGCGGTGCACGGCCCTGTTCGCGGTACCGGTGATGCTGCGGCGGATCATGGATCTTCCCAGGTCGACGCGGGAGCGGTACGACACCTCCTCACTGAGGATCGTGGCGTGCAGCGGATCGGCGATGGATCCCCGGTTGATCGGCGACTTCATGGACGCGTTCGGGGACGTGGTCTACAACCTGTACGGGTCGACCGAGGTGTCGTGGGCGACGATCGCCACGCCCGAAGAGCTGCGTTCCGCCCCCACCACGGCGGGAAGGGCTCCTCTCGGTACGCGGCTGGCGGTGTTGGACGAACAGGGCCGGGAGGTCCCTCCCGGGGTCGAGGGCGCCATCCACGTCGGGAACGAGATGCTCTTCGACGGCTACACGAACGGTGGCCACAAGCGGATGTCCGGGGATCTGATGGAGACCGGCGACCGGGGGTACGTGGACGGGAACGGTCTGTTGCACGTGGCCGGTCGGGACGACGACATGATCGTCTCGGGCGGGGAGAACGTGTTCCCCCGGCCGGTGGAGGAGGCGATCGTGGCCCTGCCCGAGGTGCGCGAGGTGGCGGTCGCGGGGGTGCCCGACGAGGAGTTCGGGCAGCGGTTCGCCGCGTACGTCGTTCCCTATGAGGGGCGTTTCGTCGACCCGAACCGGCTGAGGTTGCACGTGCGCGAGGTCTTGGGGCGTTTCTCGGTGCCACGGGACGTGGTGGTGCTGGAGGAGTTGCCGCGCAACGCCACCGGGAAGGTGGTCAAGCGCAGGCTCCCCGACGGCGCGCGCGGAGCCGAGGAGGGCTAGGTCGTTCGGTGTCGGTGCGGGAACGCACCGGCACCGTTGTGCCCACTTGTGCGGCGACTCGTCACGAACGCCCCATATTCCTTGCGCACGATTAAATCGTGGGCTTTGACATCGGGTGCGGGGTTACTACGATGTGACGTGATGCCGGACCGAGATCCCGCCCAGGAGGGCGACTTCGAACTCCCGCGAGTCGACGAGCAGATGTGCTTCGCACTGTACGCGGCGTCCCGGGCTGTCACGAACCTCTATCGACCGTTGCTGGACCCGCTCGGTCTGACCTACCCGCAGTACCTCGTGATGATGCTCCTGTGGGAACGAGGGGAGTGTTCGGTCAAGGAGATCGGGGCCGTACTCCAACTCGACTACGGGACGCTCACCCCCCTGCTCAAGCGCCTGGAGACCAATGGTCTGCTCAGGCGGGAGCGGGACCCCGAGGACGAGCGCTCGGTACGGGTCACCCTCACCGAGGAGGGGGCCGCTCTGCGCGAACGGGCCCGAGGCGTCCCGGAGGCCATCGGACGGGTGATCGACCTGCCCGAAGAGGAATTCGAGGCGACCAGACTCGCGCTGCGCCGACTGACCACCAACGTGCTCGCGGGCGAGGCCCGCGTCACCGAGGGACCCTGAGGTCGGAGCGCGCCCTCTTCGGCCTCGCCCCCGCGGCGAGGCCGAAGAGGCGGCGGGCGGGCACCACGGGGGTCGTGCCCGTCACCGAGAGAAGAAGGGCGTCCCGTGCGGATGGGCCTGCCTGTCCACCCGCACGGGTCGCCCCGGATCGGGATCGCGCGGCCCCGATCACTCGCGGGTCCGCGTCTCAGCAGCCGCCCGGAGTGAGTTCCCAGTGGCCTGCGGCGGTCTCGGTCAGCGAGGTCCGCACGGCCGTGTTCCACAGCCCGAGCGGGTCACCGGACCCGAGCGCGTAGGCGTATCCCAGACGGTGTTCGGCCCGCCCTTGTGCGACGTGGGTGTGGTTGCTCGCCGTCACGCACTCCCCCGCGGGCCCCTCGGTCGGTTCACCGGTGGGTTCACCGGTCGGCGGATCCGTGGGTCCCCCGTCGCTCCCCCCGATGCCCCAGAACAGCGCGGTGTACCCGGCGGAACAGACCGTGTCGAGGAAGTGGGCGCCGGCGGCACCGCATCCGGCGGACGGGTCGACCGGGGTCCCGTGCCCCATCCCCGCGACGGAGAAATAGGCGACCGCGGCGTCCTCCGCTCCTCCGCCGTAGTACTCGACGGTGGTGGGCCCCGGCAGGCTCTCCGTGCCGTCGGGTTCGGAGGAAAGTCCCAGGACGTTCACCCACTGGGCGACACTCGACCGTCCGTTGGCCGGGGAGACGGTGGTGTCGGCGGTTCCATGCCAGATCGCCACGCGGGGCGGCTCGGCGCCGTCGGGGAGTTTGGCCCGGACCCGGTCGCCCCACTGCTGCGGGGTCAGGCTCTTCCCGGGGTTCATGCAGGTGAACGCGTCGATCATGCCGGACGCGCATCCCACCGGCACACCCGCGACGACGCCGCCGCCGGCGAAGAGGTCGGGGTAGGCGGCCAGGAGTTCGGCGGTCATCGCGCCGCCGGCGGACAGCCCCGAGACGAAGACGCGGTCGGTGTCCAGGCCGTGACGGGAGACGGCGGACTCCACCATCGAGGCGATCGATCGGGCCTCTCCGGAGCCTCGGGCCACGTCGCCGGGCTCGAACCAGTTGAAGCACCGGTTCGCGTTGTTGGCCGTCCTCTGCTCGGCGTAGACGAGGGCCAGGCCGGAGCTCTCGGCCTGCTCGGCCCATCCGGAGGAGCGGTGGTAGTCGGCTGCGCTCTGCGTGCAGCCGTGCAGGAGGACGACCAGGGGCGCCCCGTCCGAGAGGCCGTCGGGAACGTACTCGTGCATGGCGAGGTTCCCGGGGTCGGCCCCGAAGGAGGGCACCGGGGTGAGTTCGGCGGCCGAGGCGCGCGGTGCCGTGACGACCAGGACGGCCAGGGCCAGGAGGAGGACGACGACCACGGAGAGGGCGGGGGCGCCGAGGCGGGCCGGGATCGGTGGTCCGGTGTCGGGGAGGATCCGGTGGGCGTGGGGGTGCATGGTGCGGCTCCGGAAGTGGGTCGACGAGCGGGAGGTTCGGCCGAACCGGTGCGTCGAAGCCTAGACTTCAAGTGATTCGCGCGACATGTACGTGAGACTCTGATCACAGTGGATCGACGGGTGGGAAGTCCACAGGAGCCCGGTCGGGCATGGGCACGATCCACATGAGAAGACCCGGGGGTGTGTGTTCCGGGTCTATCCCCCGTGACGCGGACCGCGCCTAGTTTTCTGGCATGACGACGCACGAGCCCCCGCGGGACGACGCGCGACAGGCCATCGGGCCCGGCGCCCCCGGCACTACTCCGGACATCTCCGGCCCGTCGACCCCCCAGGTCTCATCGACCTCTCACACCACACGAGTCGACCTGACCGGAAGGACCGCTCTGGTGACCGGCGCCGCCGGCGGTATCGGGCGGGCGTGCGCGACGCGTCTGGCCGACGCCGGAGCCACCGTCCGTCTGGTCGATATCGATGGCGCCGCCCTCGCCGAACTCGCCGAACTGGGCGTGGGCGAACCGGTGGAACTGGACCTGACCGACCTGGACGCCGCCGAGGAGGCGGCGCGGGGATCCGACATCGTGGTGAACAACGCCGGGGTGCAGACGGTCGCCGCCGTACAGGACTTCCCTCCGGAGCGTTTCTCCCTCATCCTTCGACTCATGGTCGAGTCACCGTTCCGCGTGGTGCGCGGGGCCCTGCCGCACATGTACGAGCGCGGCTGGGGCCGGATCGTCAACATCTCGTCCGTGCACGGCCTCCGCGCCTCCGCCTACAAGTCGGCGTACGTGGCCGGCAAACACGGGCTGGAGGGGTTCTCCAAGGTGGTCGCGCTCGAAGGCGCCCCACACGGGGTGACCTCCAACTGTGTGAACCCCGGATACGTGCGGACCGCCCTGGTGGAGCGGCAGATCGCGGAGCAGGCCGAGGCGCACGGCCTCCCCGAGGACCGTGTGGTCTCGGAGGTGCTTCTGGCCCGCACCCCCGTGAAACGGCTGATCGAACCGTCCGAGGTGGCCGAGATGGTCGCCTATCTGTGCTCCGACGACGCCTCGTTCGTCAACGGGGCGTCCCTGCCCATCGACGGAGCCTGGAGTTCGAGCTGAGCACCTCCCCCGGATCCCATGACACCTCCCCGGAGCGGTCGGAGGCCGAGCGGCAGGCCCTCTACCTCGGGCTCCTGCTGCGTGACGCGCCGGCCGTGGAGTACGAACGGCCGGTGCTGCGCGCGCGCTCGGACGGGGCGGACGCGGAGACGATCGCCGCGTTGGAGAACGCGAAGATGGCGGCGTTGCGGGTCCGGTCGGTGCTGCGCGATCGGCAACGGCGGGAGTCGGAGTTGAGCGCGCTCTTCGAGACCGCCAACGATCTGGCCGGGATGAGCAGTCTCGACCAGGTGCTGCGGGCGATCGTGGAGCGGGCCCGGCATCTGCTCGGGACGGACGTGGCGTACCTGACCCTGAGCGATCCGGAGGCCGGCGACACCTACATGCGGGTGACGTCGGGGTCGGTCTCGGCCACCTTCCAGCGGCTCCGCCTGGCCCCGGGAAAGGGCCTGGGCGGTCTGGTGGCCAGCACGTCGCTGCCTTACGTGACCGCCAACTACTTCGCGGACCCCCGTTTCGAGCACGCTCAGAACATCGACGACGGGGTGCGCGAGGAGGGGCTGGTGGCGATCCTCGGCGTGCCGTTGCGGATGAACGGGCGCCGAGTAGGGGTGCTGTTCGCGGCCAACCGACGAGAGCGGCCGTTCGCGCACTCGGAGGTGGCCCTGCTGTCGTCCCTGGCCACCCACGCGGCGATCGCGATCGACAACGCCAACCTCATCGACGACACCCGCCGGGCCCTGGACGAACTGCACGTCGTGAACGAACGTCTGCAACGGCACACGGCGTCGGTGGAGAGGTCGGCGAACGCGCACGACCGGTTCACCGACCTCGTGTTGAGCGGTGGCGGTGTGCGGGAGGTCGCGGCCGCGGTCGCCGAGGTGCTGGGGGGAACGGTGCGTGTTCACGACCGGGTCTCCGACACCTCGGTGACCGCCTCTCCCGAGGGGACGGCCGGCGGGTTCTCCCCCGGAGGGGACCCCTTGGCGGAGGGGGACGAGGCGCTCTCCGAGGCGGCCCGCGCCTCGTTGGCCGGTGGCCGTGCCGTATCCGTGGGGGAGGCGTGGGTGGCCACGGCGGCGGCGGGGACCGAGCCGCTGGGGACGCTCGTGCTCCACGGGGTGGAACTGGACGGCACCGATCAGCGCGTGCTGGAGCGGGCCGCGATGGTGACCGCTCTCCTACTGCTCATCCGCCGCTCGGTGAGCGAGACCGAGCACCGGGTCCGAGGCGACCTGCTGAACGAACTCCTGGAGATGCCCGCCCGCGATCCGGAGTCCCTGCGTCAACGGGCCGCGCTGCTCCACACGGACCTGGACGCCCCGCACGTCCTGGTGGTGGCCGAGGCACCGGGAGGCGACCCGCAACGGCTGCGTTCGGCCGCGGCCTTCGCCGCCGAGACGACCGGGGGCCTGGCCGCGGTCAGGGGAGGCCGACTGGTGCTGGCCCTGCCCGGCACGGACCCCTCGGACACGGGCCGCAGGGTGATGACCGAGCTGACCACCGCCGTCAACGGTCCGGTGACGGCCGGGCTGGCCGGCCCCACCCGAGGCCCGGAATCCTTCCGGAGCGCGTTCACCGAGGCGGTCCGATGTCTACAGACCCTGAGGGCGCTGGGGCGCACGGGGGACACCGCCACCACCGAAGACCTCGGCTTCTCCGGGCTGCTGCTGAGCCGGGACCGCGACGTGCCCGGATTCGTGGCGACCGCCCTGGGACCGCTTCTGGAGTACGACGCCGAACGAGGAACCCTGCTGGTGAGGACACTGCGCGCCTACTTCGCGGCCGGGGGCAACCTCTCTCGCGCCAAGGACGACCTGCACGTCCACGTGAACACGGTGGCTCAGCGTCTGGAGCGGATCGGTCGGCTCATCGGGGAGGACTGGCAGCGTCCCGACCGCGCGCTCGAACTACAGCTCGCCCTCCATCTGCACGGTCTACTCGACAAGGGTGTGGATCTGCTCGGCGAGCAGGACGGCGGTTGACGAGAACACGGACAGAGGACGTTCCCCGGAGGACTTGACCTCTACCTTTGTTGAGGTCTTTGAGTGGTTCCTGAGCACCGAAAGGCGCCCGGCCGGGATCGCACCCGGTCTCCACCGACGGAGGAGAGACGATGACCGCACCCGTTCTGGTCACAGGAGCCACAGGGAACACGGGGCGCCACGTGGTGGCGGGCCTGCTCGCGGAGGGGATCCCCGTCCGGGCCATGACCCGGGACCCGGAGCGCGCCGCCCTGCCCGCCGGCGCGGAGATCGTGCGAGGACGGACCACCGATCCCGAGGACGTGGCCGCCGCGGCCGAGGGGGCCTCCGCCGTCTACCTGGTGTGGCCCGGCACGGACGACGAGGCGGAGGGGGCGGCCGAGGTCGTCGAGGCGCTGGGAGGACGCGTCCCCCGAGTGGTGTACCTGTCCGCGCAGGGAGCCGAGGAGGGCGGGGTCTGGGGCGTCGTCGAGACCCTGGTCCGACGGAACGTGCCCGAATGGACCTTCCTCCGAGTGAGCGGGCTGGCCACCAACACCCTGCTCTGGGTGGAGGGGGTCCGGCGCGGCGTGGTCGAGGAGCCGTTCGGCCGGGCCCGGCGCTCCCTGGTCCACGAGAAGGACGTCGCGGCGATGGCGGTCCGGGCCCTGGTCGATCCGGACCACGTGGGCCGTGCCTACACGGTGACCGGCCCCGAATCGATCGGCCAGGCGGAGCAGGTACGCGTGATCGGCGAGGTCATCGGTCGCGAGACACGGTGGGTGGAGCAGTCACCGGAGGAGGCCCGGGACGGGCTCGTCGAGCGGGTGGGGGAGGAGTTCGCCGACCAGCTCCTCTCCCACTGGTCGGCCAACGTCGATGTGGTCGAACCCGTCTCCCAGGACGTCCCCCGCGTGTTGGGACGCCCCGCCCTGACCTACCGGGAGTGGGTCGGGGACCATCGGGCCGACTTCGCCCCCGAGGGGTGACCTCCGCCGGGGGCGAGGTCTCCGCTCAGCACGGCCCTTGGTCGGCCCAGGGCCCCCATTCACCGGAGGCGCTCGGCGGGTCTCCCCTGACCCACCAGCGCGCCTCGTAGAAGCGCCCCTCGTAATGGACGACGTCACCGTCGTCGTAGACCTTGTGCTCCTTCCAGGGCTGACCGGAGCACACGGCGTTCGGACCCTCGCCTCCCGACCCCGGTTCGGATCCGGCGTCGCCGGCCTCCTCCTCGACCTCGGTCTCCTCCTGTCCGGCCCCCTCGTCCGGGCCGGAGGAGACGGTCAGGACGACCTCCTGGTCCTCGGCCGCGATCGTGCCGGGTTCGGGGTCCTGCCCGATGACCTCGCCCTCCGGCGCGGTGTCGTCGGGCGTCTCCACCACACCGGCCCGCAGCCTCAGCCCTTCGAGGGCGAAGACGGCATCGGCGCGCGCCATCCCGACGAGAGAGGGGACGATGGTGCCCTCGCTGACGTTGAGGGTGATCTCACCCTCCCGGTCCCCCTCCTCCCCCACCTCGGGGGTGGAAAACAGGACGGTGCCGGGGTCGTGTTCGGAGGAGTGCTCCTGGACGATCTCCACGGAGGTGAACCCGGCCGCGCGCAGAAGGTCACGGGCCTCCGTCTCGCTCTCGCCCACCACGTCGGGGACCTCGACGTACCGGGGGCCGACGGAGATCGACAGCAGGATCCGACTCCCCTGTTCCACCACCACGCCGGCGGCCGGCTCGGTCACGGCGACCGTGCCCGGTTCGACGTCGTCGCTGTAGTCCTCCTCGTAGGAGGGACGCAGTCCGTACTCCAGGGACTCCAGTTCGTCCTCGGCGCTCTCCACCGAGAGACCGACGAGGTCGGGCAGTACGAGCTCGTCGTCGGATCCGAGGAACAGGAACCCCGTGAACAGACCGAGGACCAGAACGCCGGCGCCCACCAGGACGGGGATCCGACGCCATGGGGGCGGAGGCCGCCTCCGATCCGCGGGGCCCGCCTCCGCGCCTTCGATCACGGGGATCGGTCGGGTGCTCACGTTCTCCTCCGGCCCCTCCCCCGGTTCGGGGAGGGATCGGAGGACCTGTTCGACCAGGGTGAGGTAGCGGCCCGCGTCGCGCGGCCGGTAACGCGGGTTGGGATCGGTGGCGTTGGCGACGAGCATGTCCAGGTCGGGGTGGAGCCCGGGCACCACCGCCGAGGGGCGCGGAGCCTCGCCCTCTCCGCCCCGGAACTCCCCCGTCAGGAGCGTGTACAGCAGGATCCCGACGGCGTGGACGTCGGTGCGCGGGTCCGCCTCCTCCGCACCGACCATGCGGACCCCGGTGACGAGTACCCGGTCGTCCTCGTCCAAGAGGACGTCCTCCGGTCCCGGACCACCGTGGACGAACCCCTGGTCGTGGGCCTCCGCGAGGACGGCGAGCACATCGGCCACGATCGACAGGGCCGTACGCGGCCCGTAGCGATCGTTCCCATCCTCGGCGGTGAGCAGGGCCGCCAGGCTCTCGCCCCGGGCCGCCCCGGTGACCATGTACACGTGGTCGCCGTCGCGCCCGTCCCCCAGGGCCCGGATCAGCCCGGGCGCGTCGGTTCCGGCAAGGCTCTGCGCCCGTCCGAGGAAGGCGTGCGCGATCGCGGGATCGGCGCCCGCCGCGGGGTCGAGGAGGGTCACGGTCACGGGGAGTCCGGAGGTCGTGTCCTTGCCGGAGTACACGGCCACCGTGTCGTCACCGTGGATCCGGTCTTCGAGGAGCACTCGACCGTGCAGAACGAGACCGGTGAGGGGATCGGGGGTCATGTTCCGGATTCTATGGTGCCGAAACCACACATCACCGCCCCCATCAGGCCGAATGTGGACAGTGACCCTCCGTAGCGCCCGCTCGTCCGCTCTCGATCAGCGGCGGCCCCCGCCCCCGCTTCCTCCACCGCCCCCGGTGAAGCCGCCCGAGCCGCCGGAGGAGTGGAAGGAGGAGGGGTGGTGGGAGGAGAACACCCACCCCCGTCTCGGTCCGGAGCGCGCTACGGTCCCCATGGAGGAGAGGAGCCGGGCGTCCCACCAGGCCACGGAGGAAGGGTCGCGGTAGTGGAAGGGAGAGACCAGGGTTCTCCGCCGTTCTCTCGGCACCTCCCGTGTGTCGACCCCGCCCAGAGCGAGCTCGAACGAGGGAGCGAAGGCCGTGAAATCCGTCCCCCGATCCAGAACGTCCTTCCGGGCCTGGTCCAAGAGGTCCCTCAAGTGCCGACCGGCGGCGGTGAGACGGGAGAACGCCTTGCCGCGCCAGAGGCCGATCATCATGAACGGGGTCACCAGGAGGATCGGGCCGAGACCGGCCATGGCCTCGCCGGATATCGACAACTCGACCAGTTCACCGACCAGTAAGCACACGAAGACCCCCGCGAGGACGATCACGGTGACGATGAACGTCGTCCAGCGCTCGGGGTCGGTGAGCTTCATGAACCACCGCCGTTCGGCGAGCGTGGCCTTGAACAACTCTCTCCCCGCGCTCCGGTCGAGCGAGGAGACGAGTGTGTCCAGGTCGACGGTGCGCCTGTCCTCGAAGACCTTGAGGAGCAACCGCTCCTCCGCTCGGCCCCGGGCGGGCTTCGGCCCGTCGCTGCTCAGGTGGAAGAGGCGGCCACCCGGCGCTTCGGGTGCGGGCTCGGAGACCATCCGCCCCTTCTCCTCCGAGAGGGCGAGGAGGATCAGGGCGGCCCTCGAGACCCGCACCCGATCGTGGAGCATCGAGTACGCGGTCAACGGGTGCAGATCCCGGGGAAGATCGGGCATCCTCCGGCGGGCTCGCGTCTCCGCCAGGGCCCGGTACATCGGGCAGGCGATCGCCAGGACGAGCATGAGCAGGGCCAGGGAACCCGACCAGAGGGTGGGACGCCAGAAGTCGTTGAGCTCGGTCAGAACGACCGAGGTGTCCACGGCCCCCGACGGTAGGGACACGGTGACGGCCATCCCCTCGTCCTCGGTCAGGGAGGACGGGGATACGACGGCGGTCGTCCCGTCATGTTCGAACCCGTGGCAGCCACGGTCCTCTCCTTCCACCTTTCGATGGCAGGAGAGATCGCTGATCTCGGGGGCGGTGATCTCGACCGAGACGTCGTCCTTGGGGACGTCCCACTCGCTCCCGACGAAGTTCCAGTGGAACTCGTCGTGTCCTCTCCGCTCGACGATCGCGCCGACCAGGGTGTAGGAGATCTCGTAGGTCTGTTCCTTGGTGACATGGGTCTCGGGGGAGTCCTCCAGACCGATGAGCACGAGGTGTTCCCCCTCCTCCACCCCTTCGAAATCGAGGGCGGTCTCGGCGCCGGTGGGGCTCCGCACCTCCAGGTCGCGCACCTCGACGTGCCTGGAGCGCAGGGGGCCGCTTCCCAGGTCGACGGGGATGTGGCGGGAGATCCCCGCACTCGGTCGGTGTCCGAAGTCGTAGGTGATGGACTCGGTGACCTCGACCGTGCCGTCCTCACGGATCTCCGCCTCGGTGTGGTAGCGGGTGATGCCGTCCCCCATCAGGGAGTTCGCGGAGGCGGGGGCCGAAGAGGCGAGCGATGCGACCGTGAACAGGAGCGCCGTCAGCACGGAACAACGCCTTCGGAGGGTTTTCGGCATGGATCGACCATAGGGGGATGTTCCTCGCTTCGGGGTACGCCGGCCGACCGTGGCCGGCGTACCCGCGAACGGTCGGGTGCGACCCGTACAGTCGGTGGCCGTGCGGCATCATGGTCCCGCACGGTGCGGAACGCGAGTGGGGAGCGGTCATGACGGAGCGGATCGAGTGGAAACCCGCGCTGGATCACCCTGAGTTGATGGCCGAGGCGGTGCGCGCCGCTATGACCAGGTTCGACGGTTCCGCGCGGATCGCGCGGATCGACCCCGAGTCGGCGGACACGGCGACGTTCTGCGAACGCTACGGGTTGTCCCTGGACACGAGCGCCAACTGCGTGGTGCTGTCGGCCAAGCGCGGCGGAGAGGTCTCCTACGCGGCGTGCGTGGTGCCGGCCACGCGACGCGCGGACGTCAACGGGGTACTGCGCCGCCACCTGGGCGCGCGCAAGGTGTCCTTCGCCCCGATGGAGGAGGCGACCGGGGAGACCGGGATGGAGTACGGCGGCATCACCCCGTTCGGTCTGCCGAAGGAGTGGCCGCTCCTGGTGGACAAGGAGGTCCACGACACCCCGTGGGTGGTGGTGGGCAGCGGCCTGCGCCGTTCCAAGCTGCGGGTCCCGGGCCCGCTGTTGGCCGAACTGCCCGGCGCCGAGGTCCTCTCCCTGACGAAGTAGGGGGTCTCCTGGGGATCTTCCCGGGGAGCCTTGTGGAAGTCGATTTGTCGACAAAACGACCTATGGTTTGGGCGGATTTCCTGGGGTTTTCGGGCCGACCGTACCTCGAAGTGCCCGAGTGAGCGATTCTCGAGCGCACCCGTGAGGCCGATCGACGGGCCCTGTACGCCGCCCGAGCGGCGACGACACCCACCGGAAAGGGTCTCCGCCGAACCGGTCCTATTTACTGACCGATCGGTCTGTAATACTGTTCCACCAGACCCGCCAGCCGAGGAGAGGACCGCCAGGTGTCCGGAGTACTGGAGAGTTACGCCCGAGGGTCGTGGTTCACCCCCTCGGACGAGGGCACGCCCCTGGCCGACGCGAACACCGGGGAGACCGTCGCCCGGATCTCGAAGAACACCCCCGACATCGCCGGGATGATCGACTACGCGCGCTCCGTGGGCGGCCCCGCCGTGCGCGCGCTCACCTTCCACGAGCGGGCGGTCCTCCTCAAGGAGGTCGCCAAACACCTGATGGGGTACAAGGACGAGTTCTACGCCCTCTCCCACCGGACCGGCGCCACCTCTCGCGACACGATGGTCGACGTCGACGGCGGCTTCGGCACCCTCTTCGGCTTCTCCGGCAAGGGACGCCGCGAACTGCCCAACTCCACCGTCATCCTCGACGGACCCCCCGAACCCTTGAGCAAGGGCGGCACGTTCGTCGGACAGCACGTCTACACCTCCCGCCCCGGGGTGGCCCTCCAGATCAACGCCTTCAACTTCCCCGTCTGGGGCATGCTGGAGAAACTCGCCCCGGCCTTCCTCGCGGGACTGCCCAGCATCGTCAAGCCCGCCGACCAGACCGCCTACCTCACGGTCGCCGTGGTCCGACGGATCATCGAGTCCGGGCTGCTGCCCGAGGGATCCCTCCAGGTCCTCGTCGGCACCCACGAGGGGCTGCTCGACCACCTCGGTCCCCAGGACATCGTCGGCTTCACCGGCTCGGCCGCCACCGGCGCGCTCCTGCGCGAACACCCGAACGTGGTCCGCGGCGGCGTTCAGCTCAACGTGGAGGCCGACTCCCTCAACTTCTCGATGCTCGGGCCGGACGTGCGGGTCGAGGACCCCGAGTTCGACCTGTACGTGAAGCAGGTCGTCGCGGAGATGACCGTCAAGGCGGGCCAGAAGTGCACCGCCATCCGCCGCGTGCTCGTGCCCTCCGGCATGGCCGACGCCGTCATCGAAGCCCTCACCGACCGCCTGTCCAAGGTCCGTGTCGGGGCGGCCGACCATCCCGACAGCCGGATGGGCGCGCTGGTCTCCCTCGAACAGCGCGAGGCGGTACGCGAGGCGATCGGGGCTCTGGGACGCTCCGCCGAGATCGTGTTCGGAGACCCCGACCGGGTCGAGGTCATCGGGGCCGACGACGGGTCGGGCGCGTTCATGTCACCGATCCTGCTGCGCGCCGAGCCGGGCGCGCGTGAGCCGCACGAGATCGAGGCCTTCGGCCCGGTGTCCACCGTCATCACCTACGACACGGTGGCCGAGGCCGTCGAGCTGGCCGCGCTGGGCCGGGGCGGCCTGGTCGGTTCCCTGGTCACCCACGACGAGGACGTGGCCCGCGAGGTCGTCCTGGGCACCGCCCCCTGGCACGGGCGTGTCCTGGTGCTCGACCGGGACGACGCCAAGGAGTCGACCGGCCACGGGTCCCCGCTCCCCGCCCTGGTGCACGGCGGCCCCGGGCGCGCCGGCGGTGGCGAGGAGCTGGGCGGCGTGCGCGGCGTCAAGCACCACATGCAGCGCACCGCCCTCCAGGGCTCCCCGGACATGATCACCGCGATCACCGGTCAGTGGACCCCGGGCTCGCGCCGCCTGGCCGACGACGTCCACCCGTTCCGCAAGGACCTGTCCCGTCTGCGGATCGGCGACACCATCGAGTCGGCCGAACGCGCCGTGACCCGCGCCGACATCGACCACTTCGCGGAGTTCACCGGGGACACCTTCTACGCGCACACCGATGAGGAGGCCGCGGCCGCCAACCCGCTGTTCGGCGGGATCGTGGCCCACGGCTACCTGGTCGTGTCGTTGGCCGCCGGGCTGTTCGTCGATCCCGCTCCGGGCCCGGTGCTCGCCAACTTCGGCGTCGACCACCTGCGCTTCCTCACCCCGGTGAAGGAGGACGCGGTCATCAAGGTGACCCTGACCGCCAAGCAGATCACGCCGCGCACCAACGCCGACTACGGCGAGGTGCGCTGGGACGCGGTCGTCACCGATCAGAGCGGAGAGGTCGTCGCCACCTACGACGTCCTCACCCTGGTCGCCAAGGGCGAGGAGTAGTCGCCCCGCCGCGCCGGTGACCCTCCGGCCCGTCTCCCGTCGCCCCCGACCGGATCGTGGTATCCGTCGGGGGCGGCGGCGCGCCGGGAGCACGACGGAGGAGGGTACGTGTCGAGAAGAGGACACGACAGAAGGGTCCGTCCGCGGCGGACCACCGTCCTGAGGGTGACCGAGGACTTCGACGCCCCGGTGGATCGGGTGTTCGCCCTGATCGTCGACCGGTCGGCCTTCCTGGACGCGATGCCGCCGGGGGTGGGGGTCCGGGACTGGCCCGAACCCTTCGGCAGGGGCGGGATCCTCGACCTGCGCTGGGGCGCGGCCGGTCTCGCACCCGTACGGTGGACCGCCGTCATCGACGCCTACGAGGAGGGACGCACGTTCAGCGACCTCCAGGTGAGCGGCCCCTTCCGCTATTGGCGGCACACGCACACGGTCGAGCCGTTCGCGGAGGGCACCCGGCACACCGACGTCGTGGAGTTCTCCACCGGGCTCGGGCCGGTCGGCGACCTCGCGGTCGCGATCGCGATCCGCGGCGCGTTCGGCCCCCGCCTGCGTCGGATGCGCGCCGCGCTCGGGAGTGGATGAGAAAGGGCGTTCCGGCAGGGTCCGACCCCGCCGGAACGCCCGCCCGTCACAGGTGGGCGATGGCCCGCCCCGGGTCCTCCATCGCGTCGGCGACCACGCGCATGAAGCCCGCCGCCGTGCCGCCGTCGCAGACCCGGTGGTCGAAGGCGAAGGACAACTGCGTGATCTTGCGGACCGTCAACTCCCCGTCCACGACCCAGGGGCGATCGATGATCCGGCCGAGGCCGAGGATCGCCACCTGGGGATGGTTGATGATCGCGGCGCTGCCGTCCACCCGGAGCGATCCGTAGTTGTTCAGGGTGAAGGTACCGCCGGTCATCTGCTCGGAGGAGAGTCCGCCCTCACGCGCCCGTCGGGTCACCTCCCTGATCGCGGTGTCCAACTCGGCCGTGGTCATCCGGTGCGCCCCCATCACGGCCGGGGCGACCAGACCTCGTTCGGTCTGGACGGCCAGACCGAGGTTGACCCCGTCGTACTGGACCAGTTCCGAACGTTCGGCGTCCACCAGTCCGTTGAGTTCGGGGTGGGCGCGCAGCCCCGCCAGGACGAACCGGGCCACGTGGGCGAGGAGGCCGGGACCCTCCGGGTTCGCCTCGCGCAGCCGCACCAGTTCGGTGGCGTCCACGTCCACCCACACGGTGGCCTCGGGGATCTCACTGCGGCTGCGCGAGAGCGACGCGGCCATCGTCCTGCGGAAGGCGCCCATCGGCACCCTGCGGGATTCGATCAGACCGGTGCGGGCGTCGACCGCGCCCGGCTCCACCGGAGATGGGGGAGAGGGGACCGCGATCGGGGCGGACGGGGCCGGAGCGGTGTTGGCGCCGGCCGCCTCGATCGCGGAGCGTACGTCCCGACGGGTGACGAGCCCACCGGGTCCACTGCCCTGGAGGTCTCCCACGCGCAGCCCGGCCTCCCGGGCCATCTGCCTGACCAGGGGAGAGGTGACCAGAGGGACACGGCGCGTCTCCACCGAAGGACGGGCCTCGGGCACGGTCACCCTGACACGCGGACGGCGCCGACGTCCCGAAGGGCTCCCCTCGGATGTGCCGTAGCCGATGAGGACGTTGCCCGAACCCGCGCGCTCCTCCTCCCGGTAACGTTCACCGGCGGGGTCCTCGGTGGTCTCCGGCACGGCCGGGTCCGGGACCCGGGCCTCCGCGGAGGGGACCTCCGTCTCCACGGTGATGAGCGGTCGACCGACCTCCATCACCTCGCCCTCCGCGCCGTGCAGTACGCCGACCGTGCCGGCGAAGGGGGAGGGCACCTCCACGAGGGACTTGGCGGTCTCCACCTCGACGATCGGCTGGTCGAGGGCGACGGTGTCGCCGACGGCGACCAGCCAGCGGACCACCTCGGCCTCGGTCAGGCCCTCGCCGAGGTCGGGCAGGTCGAAGGTCCGTGCGGTCACTGGTCCTCCCACTGAAGGTCGTCGACGGCGTCGAGGACGCGGTCCACACCGGGCAGGTGGAACCGCTCCAGCTTGGGCGGGGGATAGGGGATGTCGAAACCGGAGACCCGGCGGACCGGGGCGGCCAGCGAGTGGAAACAGCGTTCGGTGACCCTGGCGACGATCTCCGAGGAGACGCTCGCGAACCCGGAGGCCTCGGCGATCACCACGGCACGACCGGTGGAGCGCACCGCCGCGCATACGGTCTCGTCGTCGAAGGGGACGAGGGAGCGCAGGTCCACAACCTGGAGGTCGCGTCCTTCGGCCGCCGCCGCCTCGGCCGCCTCCAGGGCGACGGGCACGGTCGGTCCGTAGGCGATGAGGGTGGCGTCGGCGCCTTCACGCCGGACGACCGCGCGGCCCAGCGGGGCGGCGGGCCGTTCCACGTCGATCTCTCCCTTGGCCCAGTAGAGCTTCTTGGGCTCCATGAGGACGACCGGGTCGGGGGAGGCGATCGACTCGCGCAGCAGGAAGTAGGCGTCCTCGGGGGTGGCGGGGGTGACCACCTTCAGGCCGGGGGTGTGGGCGTAGTAGGCCTCTGAGGAATCGCAGTGGTGTTCGACGCCGCCGATGCCGCCGGCGAAGGGGACCCGGATGACCAGGGGCACCTCCACACGGCCGCGGGTACGGTTGCGGATCTTGGCCACGTGGCTGGCGATCTGCTCGAAGGCCGGGTAGGCGAAGGCGTCGAACTGCATCTCGACCACCGGACGCAGTCCGTTCATCGCCATGCCCACGGCCATACCGACGATCCCGGACTCGGCCAGCGGGGTGTCGAAACAGCGTTCCTCGCCGAACTCGGCGGTCAGCCCGTCGGTGATGCGGAAGACACCGCCGAGCGGGCCGACGTCCTCGCCGAACACGTGGACGGTCGGGTCCTCCGCGAGGGAGTCGCGCAGCGCTCGGTTGAGGGCCTGCGCCATGGAGAGCTTCTCGGTCGCCATCGTCACAGACCCTCTCTGCTCAGTTCCTCGGCCAGGAAGGCGGCCTGCTCGGCCAGTTGGGGGGTGGGCTCGGAGAACACGTGCGCGAACAGTTCGGCGGGCTCGGGTTCGGCCCCTTCGACGACGCCCTCGCGCATGTACGCGGCGACGGCCTCGGCGGCCTCGGTGATCTCGGTCCGGCGTGCCTTGGTGAGGGCCCTCTTGCGCTTGAGGTGCTTCTCCAGGCGGGTCAGGGGGTCGCGCGCGACCCAGGGGTCGACCTCGTCCCCGCTCCGATAGCGGGTGTCGTCGTCGGCGTTGGTGTGCGCCTGGATCCGGTAGGTGTGCGCCTCGATCAGGCGGGGGCCTCCCCCCGCTCGGGCGTCCGCGACCGCCCGTTCCAGGACGGCCAGGACCGCGGCCGGGTCGTTGCCGTCCACCCGTTCGCCGGGGACCCCGTAGCCGACGCCCTTGTGCGCCAGGGAGGGGGCCGCGCTCTGTCGGGCGAGGGGGACCGAGATCGCGTACTCGTTGTTCTGCACGAAGAACACGACCGGTGCCCGGAAGACGGCGGCGAAGTTCAGGGCCTCGTGGAAATCGCCCTCACTGGTGGCGCCGTCGCCGCACAGCGCCATGACGACGGTGTCCTCTCCCTTGAGCCTGGCCGCGTGGGCGACGCCGACGGCGTGCAGGAGCTGGGTGGCCAGCGGGGTCGCCTGGGGCGCGACCTTGCGCTCGTAGGGGTCGTAGCCCGCGTGCCAGTCGCCTTGGAGGAGGGTGAGGACCTCGATCGGGTCGACTCCGCGCGCGATGACGGCGGCGGTGTCGCGGTAGGTCGGGAAGAGCCAGTCGCCGTCGGAGAGGGCGAGAGCGGCCCCGACCTGGCAGGCCTCCTGGCCGTGCGAGGAGGGATAGACGGCGAGGCGTCCCTGGCGGACGAGGGCGCCTGCCTGGTCGTTGACCCGGCGCGCCGTCACCAGGGAGCCGTACACCTCCAGAAGGCGTCGGGTGTCGGGCATGGGGAGGCCGGAGCCGTCGACCCGTGAGCCCGACTCGTCGAGCAGTCGAAGGGGTTCCTCGGAGGGGAGTAGGGCCTGATGTTCCGCCATGCTGCAACCTCCTGGGCGCGGAAGATCTGTATGCAGACATGGTGCTGTTCGCGACCATCTGTTCGCCACAAACCGGTCAAAATCGAGAAAATGTCGCAAATCGATCAGAGTTTTCGGGCCGAGTGTCCACATATGTGACCTGGGACACCACTTCGCGTGGACATGTGGCCTACACCTCACACCCGAGTGACCCTCTTCTCGACCCGACCCGGTCCGGCCTTCGGGAGGGGCACCGCGCCTCGGAGAGGTGCGGGGGCGTCGTTAGCATGGGTCGGTGCCGCGAGCGGCCTGACCTGCGAGGCGCCGCGCACATCGGACACCGCAGGGACATCAGGGGGAGACAAGACCGTGAGCGACGAGCGCGAGAACCTGAGCTATGAGCTCTTCGGCACCGCGATGCGCGAGATGGCACAGGCGATCGCCGACGACGGGTACGAGCCCGACATCATCCTGTCCATCGCCCGCGGCGGCCTGTTCGTCGCCGGCGGCCTGGGCTACGCCCTGGACGTCAAGAACCTGCACGTCATGAACGTCGAGTTCTACACGGGTGTCGGCACCACCCTGGACATGCCGGTCATGCTGCCCCCGGTCCCCAACGTGGTGGACCTGAGCAACAAGAAGGTGCTCGTCGCCGACGACGTCGCCGACACCGGCAAGACCCTCAAACTCGTGCACGACTTCTGTTCCGAGCACGTCGCCGAGGTGCGCAGCGCCGTCGTCTACGAAAAGCCCCAGTCCCTGATCAAGTGCGAGTACGTGTGGAAGCACACCGACCGCTGGATCAACTTCCCCTGGTCGGTCCTGCCCCCGGTGGTCCACCGCGAGGACCAGGTCCGCGACGCCTGACACGAACGCACCGGAGGGAGCCGGCCCCGGGCGGGGGCCGGCTCCCTCCGTATTCGGGCCGTTCAGGACCCGTCGTCGGCACCGGTCAACCGCCGACGAGGCGGGACAGCTCTACGCGGGAACGGATCCCGAGCCTGGTGTAGATGTTGCGCAAGTGGTGATCGACCGTCCGGGTGCTCAGAAAGAGCCGCGCCGCGACCTCCCGATTGGTGGCGCCGCCCGCCACATGCCGGGCGATCCGCAACTGTTGCGGGCTGAGCCGTTCCAATCCGCCCGCCTCAGGCGTCGCCGTGCCACCGCGCGCCGCCCGGAGCTCCTGTCCGGCCTGACGCGCCCACGGCCGGGCCCCCAGCCGTTCGAAGGCCTCCATCGCGGTGTACAGATGCTCACGCGCCCGCCCCGGATGGCGTGACCTGCGCAGATGGCCGCCGTACAACAACCGGGTGCGCGCCTCTTCGAAGTCGCAGTAACCGGAGGAGTGCAGTTCCAGCGCCCTCTCGAAGAACCCGGTCGCCTCCTCTCCCTCGCAGAGCAGACCCCGGCAGCGCATCACCTGGGCCCGGGCGGTGTCCTGGCCGGTCGCCTCGGCCCACCCCGCGAAGGTCTCCACCGCGCGACGCACCCGCACCTCGACCCCGCCGCGTACCGACGCCTCCACCAGGTGCGGGGTGATCAACAGCCGCACCGCCGCGTGACCGCGTCCGGGGCCGGAACGGGCCAGGGAGCGCAACCGCATCGCCGCCTCCGCCGTACGGCCGGAACCCAGATCGAGCAGGGCCAGGGCCCAGGAGGCGAGCCCCGCGGGGAGGCCGACGTCGTGTTCCCCGGCCAGCGCCAGCGCGGTCTCCGCGTGCTCCCGACAGTCGTCCTCCTCACCCCGAAGGGCGGCGACGAAGGCGAGCGCGCCCCGGTGATGGCTCGCGCAGTTGTCCTGCCCGGACCCCACCGCGCTCCGCAGCCCT
The DNA here is from genome assembly GCF_000341225.1 of Nocardiopsis alba DSM 43377. GTDB lineage: Bacteria > Actinomycetota > Actinomycetes > Streptosporangiales > Streptosporangiaceae > Nocardiopsis > Nocardiopsis alba. The sequence goes on along the minus strand of NZ_ANAC01000024.1, from coordinate 96,148 downwards.
TCGGCCGCGCTCTCCTCGGCCAGGGAGAGGCGTCCGAACCACATCTCCGCGTAGGTCAGGAACTCCAGGGCCTGCGGGACCAGGGCCAGAGCACCGGTCCGGCGCGCGATCGTCACGGCCCGCCCGGCCAGGGACCGGGTGCGCATGTGGTCGCCTCGGAGCAGGCCGGCGATCCCGCCCAGAACGAGCGCCTCGGGGTCCCCGATCCGCTCCGCGACCCTCTCGGCCCGTTCCAGGAGCTCGGCGCCCTCACGGTGCCGGCCCTGGAACATGGCGGCCTTCCCCGTCATGTAGTCGAGGACGAGACGATCCCAGGGCCTCGCGCGGCCGCCATCGGGCACGGCCTCGGAGACGAGGGTCCGGGCGCGTTCGACGGTGGCGAAGAAACGCTCGTGGTCACCGGACAGGCATCCGGCCTCGCCCGCCTGCAACAGGGCCCGCAGGGCCGTACCCGGATCGCTCCGTGCCAGCCGTTCGGCGGCCGGGCCGAGTCGTTGGACGGCGTCGATGGCCACCCCCGAGCGCAGGTCCATCTCGGCCCGGAGCAGGTCGGCGTGGTCCTGGACGGCGTACCCCCGGTCGCTCCGGACGGGCAGTGAGCGCACGCGTTCGAGGAGCCGCCCGGCCCGGGCCGGAGCACCGGACAGCCAGGCGGATCGGGCGGCGTCGACCAGGCGCCTCCCCCGAAGGATCGGATCGAGGCTCAGGCGGGCCGCGTGTTCGTGGAGCAGGGAGGCCGGGGCGTGGCCGTTCCGCTCTACGGCGCGGTGCGCCTCCGCGTGAAGGGAGGCCGCGACCCTCTCGTCCGGGCCGCCCCCGGCGAGCGCGCGATGCCAGAGGGCCCGGCCGGTGTCCCGGGCGTCCTCGTGCGCGCGGGCCAGGTCCAGGTGCGCGGAGCGCCGTTCGGCGGGGGAGGCGTGGTGGTAGCCGGCCGAGCGGGCCAGTGGATGGGCGAAGACCGTCCGGTCCCCCGTCTCCACGACCAGTCCGGCGCGACGCGCGGGTTCGAGGACGTCGGGGTCCGTCGACGCGGGGGCGTGCGGGTCGGCGGCGGCCCGCACCAGGGCGAGTCGGGTCTCCTCCGGAAGCCGATGGAGACGCTCGGCGAAGGCATCGGTGAGTTCACCGTGAGAGCGTGGTGGTCGTTCCAGGGCGACCGCCCCGGAACGCTGGTCGGGGGTGCTCCCCTCCAGTAGCTCGAGGGCCGCACGGGGGTTGCCCTCGGCGGCCTCGGCGAGCGCGGAGGCCACCGGTTCGGTCGGCCCGTCCTCGGCACGCCCTCCGTGCCCCGCGGCCGACTCGCGCAGCAGGCGCAGAACGGCCCGTTCCGGCAGAGGGCGCAGACGAAGGGCCGGGACGCCGGCGAGCAGCCCCGGCTCCGGACCTTCGGCACTGAGCAGGACCACCGCTCCGTCGTGGGTCAGTCTGCGGGCGGCGAAGGCCACGACCCTCCGGGAGAGCGGGTCGAGCAGGTGGAAGTCGTCGACGTGGAGCAGGAGCGGACTCTGGGCCGCGACCTCGGCGAGCAGCCCCAGGGCCGCGCCGGCCAGGGGGAGGTCGCCGCCCGGCTCTCCGGTGTCCAGGGCGCGGGTGAGGGTCTCGCGTTGGACGTGCGGCAGACGTGGGAGGTAGGGGAGCGCGGGCCTCAGGAGTTGGTGGAGCCCGGCCAGGGGGATCCGGCTCTCGCCCGGCGCCGCGCGGGCGTGGAGCACGGTGAAGTCGGGTGCCTCGGACACGGCGCGCTCCAGGAGTGCGGTCCTGCCGGAGCCGGGAGGCCCCGTCACGAGCAGGCCGCCGCTCCGTCCCGAACGGGCGGATTCGAGCAGGTGGCGGAGGGAGAGCAGTTCGTGGTCGCGCCCGTACAGGGGCGCTGTACGTGTGAGCGGGTTCACGCTGTTCACCCCCTTAAGTTACTCGTCGGTTAAAAACGAGTAAAGGGACCGGCGATTCGGCCGATGCGCGCGCCATGGTCCGCGGCGCACAATCGGGATCCCCCGCCTCCCCCACCCTCGGAGCTCATATGAGACGCCCGATCTCCCTCCTGCTCGGATTCGTCCTCGCCCTCGGAATGTCCCTCCAGGCCGCCCCCGCCGGCGCCGACTCCCACACCCCCGTCGTCTTCGTCCACGGGTTCATGGGCAAGGGCGGCCAGTGGGACGACATGCGGGCCGCCCTCGTCGACTCCGGCTACCCGGAGGACCGGCTGCACGTCTTCTCCTACGACTGGGCCCGTTCCAACACCACCATCGCGGAACGGCTCTCGGAGCGGATCGACGAGGTGCGCGGCGAGCACGGTGTCGACCGCGTGCACCTGGTGACCCACTCCATGGGCGGCCTGTCCTCGCGCTACTACATCAAGAACCTCGGCGGCACGGAGACCGTCGACCAGTGGATCTCCATCGGCGGCCCCAACAACGGGACCGACATCGCGAACCTGTGCCCATCGCCGATCACCCCTTGCGCCGAGATGAGGCACGGGTCGGACTTCCTCGCCGACCTCAACTCCGGCGACCCCACGCCCGGGCCGGTCGGGTACACGACCCTGCGTTCCCCCTGCGACATCGTCATCTCTCCCACGGAGAGCACCTCCCTGCCCGGGGCCGACAACATCCGGGTCGGGTGCGTGGAGCACATCTCGATGATGTGGAACGGCGAGGTCATCGATCACGTCCGTCGCGTCGTCGGCTGACCCGTCCCCGACATGGGACGGGGCGACGGTCCGTTCCCACGAACCGTCGCCCCGTCCTCGACCGGAGGCCTACCCCGCGGTGGCGGGGTCGGCCTCGTCCGCGTGCAGGTCCCGGCCCTCCTGGACCTTCACCAGTGAGACCGCGGCGAAGGAGATCACGGAGAGCCCGACGATGTACACGCCGATGGTCCACGAGGCGCCGAAGCTGTTCAGCAGCAGCTCGGCGATCATCGCGGCGAAGGCCCCGCCCAGGATCGCCCCGAGGGCGTAGCCGATCGAGACGCCCGAATAACGGACCTCCGCCGGGAACATCTCCGCGTACAAGGCGGACTGGGGTCCGTAGCTCAGGCCGAAGGTCAGCGTGAAGACGAAGACCCCCACGAAGTACAGGAGGACGTCGCCGGTGTCGACCAGGAACCACATCGGCACCGCCCAGGCGGCGAGCAGCACGTAGCCGATCTGGAAGGTCCGCACCCGGCCGATCCGGTCGCAGATCCATCCGCCGTACAGCGTCGAGATCAGCCAGCCGAAGGAGGCCAGGGTCGTCGCCAGCAGGACCGGGCCGCGTTCCATCCCCAGCCCCATGTCCTCGACCGGCCTCGAGGCGTAGGTGGCGAGGAAGGCGATGACGAGGTAACCCGCGGCGTTGTTGGAGACGAAGATCAGCGCGGAGAGGACGACCTCACGGGTGTTCTCGCGGAACAGGCGGCCCAGCGGGGCGGAGGACTTGGCCCGACGCGCCTGCATGTGCTTGAAGACCGGGGACTCCTCGACCGTCTTGCGGATGAGGTGGCCGACGACGATCAGCACGACGGACAGCAGGAAGGGGATGCGCCAGCCCCACTCGAGGAAGGCGTCGGTACCGATGATCGCGGTGATGACCCAGACCACGAAGGTCGCGAGGATCATGCCGCAGGGGACGCCGATCTGCGGGTAGGCGCCGAAGTAGCCCCTCTTGTGCACCGGAGCGTGTTCCACCGACATCAGGGCGGCCCCGCCCCACTCGCCGCCGGCGGAGAAGCCCTGGATGATGCGCATCAGGATCAGCAGGATCGGGGCGGCCATGCCGATCTGCGCGTAGGTGGGCAGCAGGCCGATGACGAAGGTCGCCACGCCCATCATGACGAGGGTCGCCACCAGGATCCGCTTGCGTCCGAACCGGTCGCCGAGGTGACCGGCGACGATCGCGCCGAGCGGCCGGAAGAGGAAGGAGATGCCGATGGTGGCGAAGGAGAGCACCTGGGCGACGCCCGGGCTGCTGGCGGACAGGGGTTCCAGGAAGAGCGGTGCGAGTACGAGGCCCGCGGCCTGGGCGTAGATGAAGAAGTCGTACCACTCGATGGTGGTACCGACCATCGTCCCGGCGAGGACCTTGCGCTTCTCTCTTCGGTCGAGAGGGGCACCCGGTTCGGGGGTCGTGGCGTCGGAAGTCGCCATTGCTGCTCCGTAGTTCTCTGCCGGCATGGGCCGGATCCGTCGATGGGCCACGGCAGGCGCCGTCCGCGTATTCGGGGCGTACAAGGGGAAAAACGGACGACATGCTCATGAGCCCCAGAACACCATGCCATGTGAGGCACGACACTTTCTACACCGGGGCCTTACTTTCGCAGTTGAGAACACATGTCCTTACCGAACGGTCGGTCGGAAAGTCCGGGTTCCGGCACACTCCGTGACGCCGTACCGCACCCCACCCCACGTCCTCGAAAGGACGGTGGACTACCTTGAGCACCAGTGACACGGGGTGCTTCGGACCGCACAGGGGTTCCGAGCTGAGATCACACCCGTCGAACCTGATCCGGGTAACGCCGGCGAAGGGATGTCCACTCACCCGCCCCCGGCGGTGACTCCTCTGTGCACGGCTCCCTTCTCCGCCAGACAGAAAGGGAACCGATGTCCTCCCCCGAAGCCGCACAGGCGATCCCTCTCGACCGACAGGTCGTCCTCGTCACCGGTGGAGCCCGCGGGCTGGGCTCCCATCTGGCCCGGGCCTTCCTGCGCGAAGGGGCCCGTGTGGTGATCAACCACCGGAGCAGCGCCGAGGCCGCCCGCGAACTGGCCGAGACCCACCCCGACACCGCCCTGGCGGTCCGGGCCGATGTGCGTGACCGCGACCAGGTCACCGCGATGGTGGAGGAGGCCGAGAGCCGCTTCGGCGCCCCCGTCACCACCGTCGTCAACAACGCCCTCGTCGACTTCTCCTTCAACGGCGACGCTCGACCGCACGCCGACACCTTGACGTGGCAGGACCTCGACCGGCAGTTCAGCGGGACCGTCCAGGGCGCCTTGAACACCGTGCAGGCGGCCCTCCCCGGAATGCGCCGGGCCGGGGGAGGGCGGATCGTCAACGTGGGCACCAACCTGTTCCAGCACCCGGTCGTGCCCTACCACGACTACACCGCGGCCAAGGCGGCCCTGCTCTCCCTGACCCGCACCCTCGCCCACGACCTGGGCCCCGACGGCATCACCGTCAACATGATCTCGGGCGGTCTGCTGCGCACCACCGACGCCAGCTCGGCCACCCCCGAGGAGGTGTTCGACCTGATCGCCTCCGGCACCCCGCTGCGCCGGGTCACCACCCCGGCCGAGTTCGCCGACACCGCCCTGTTCTTCGCCTCCCCCTGGGCCCGGTCGGTCACCGGACAGAACCTGGTCGTCGACGGCGGGCTGGTGATGGACTGATGTCCGAGATCGAACGTCAGGCGCACATCAACCTGTTCATCTTCGGCTCCGGCCACCACAAGGCGGCCTGGCGTCACCCCGATTCCCCCGCCGAGCGGATCGGGGACATCCACTACTACGAGGAGCTGGCCCGCACCGCCGAGCGGGGCCTCCTGGACGCGGTCTTCTTCGCCGACGGCCACGCCGCCGGCGAGGTGGCCGAAGGGCCGTGGTGGTTCCTCGAGCCCCTGACCGCACTGGCCGCGATGAGCCGGACCACGGAACGGATCGGGCTGGTCAGCACCGTCTCCAGCACCTTCTACACCCCCTTCCACGCCGCCCGCATGCTGGCCTCGCTCGACCACATCTCCGGCGGTCGGATCGGGTGGAACGTGGTCACCTCCATGTTCGACACCGAAGCGCGCAACCACGGCTACGAGAGGATGCCGGAGCACGGGGAGCGCTACGCCCGCGCCGAGGAGTTCGTGGACGTGGTGCTGCGTCTATGGGACTCCTGGGGCGAGGACGCCCTGCGCCACGACCGCGACGGCGTCTTCGCCGATCCCGAGCTGGTCCGCCCCATCGACCACCAGGGGGAGCACTTCCAGGTCGACGGCCCGTTGAACGTACCGCGCCCGCCCCAGGGTCACCCGGTGCTCTTCCAGGCGGGCGCCTCCGAGCAGGGCCGCGCGCTGGCCTCCCGTCGCGCCGAGGCGATCTACTCGGTGGCCTACGACCTCCCCAGCGCCCAGGACTACTACCGGGACGTCAAGGCGAGGATCCGGCGGGCGGGCCGCGACCCCCGTTCGGTGGCGATCATGCCGGGGCTGGTCACCTACGTGGGCTCCACCGAGGCGGAGGCCGAGGCCAAGCGGAACGAACTGGACCTGCTCCTTCCGGTGGAGGAGTCGTTGCGACAGTTGGGCCTGTTCGTGGAGCAGGACTGCTCGAACTGGAAGCTGGACGCGCCCGTCCCCGAACTCCCCCCGTTGGAGGCGTTCACCGGACCCAAGGGCCGCTACGCCACCATCCTGCGGATCATCGAGTCCGAAAGGCCCACGGTGCGCGGGCTGCTCGGACGTCTGGCCGCCGGCGGCGGGCACTGCACCATGACCGGCACCCCCGAGCAGATCGCCGACCGGATCGGCGTATGGCTGCGTGAGGAGGGCGCGGACGGCTTCAACCTCATGCCGCCGTCCCTGCCGGGAGGGATCGAGGACTTCGTGGACCACGTGATCCCCGTCCTCCAGGAACGGGGGCTGTTCCGCCGCGAGTACACGTCGGAGACCCTGCGCGGGCATCTGGGGTTGGAGCGCCCGGCCGCACCCTCGCATCGGTGACTTCGCCGGCCGGGTCCACCCACCTCGATCACGGTGGGCGGACCCGGCGGTGCCGTCGCGGTGGTCTACTCAGAGCAGGTGCCTCAGGTAGCGGCCGGTGCGGCTCTCCGAGGTGGCCGCGATCCGCTCCGGCGTCCCCTCCGCCACGATCCGACCGCCCGCGGAGCCCCCGCCCGGGCCCAGGTCGACGACGTGGTCGGCGCCGGCCACCACCCGCATGTCGTGCTCGGCCGCGACCACCGTGGCCCCGGACTCCACGAGGTCCCGGAGCCGGTCCATCAGCACGTCGGTGTCGTACGGGTGCAGCCCCGTCGTGGGTTCGTCCAATAGATAGACCGTGTCCGCCACCCGACGCCGCTGGAGTTCGCCCGCGAGCTTGATCCGCTGGGCCTCCCCGCCCGAGAGCTCGGTCGCGGACTGCCCCAGACGCAGATATCCCAGACCGACCGCGCGCAGGGTCTCCAGGGAGCGCCGCACCGCCGGCACCTCGTCGAAGAACTCCAACGCCTCCTCGACCGACATCGCCAGGACGTCGGCGATGGTGCGCCCCCGGTAGAGGACCCGCAGGGTGTCGGGGTTGTACCTGGAGCCGCCACAGGTGGGGCAGGGGGCGTAGGTGGTGGGCAGGAACAGTAGCTCCACCGAGACGAAACCCTCGCCCTCACAGGTGGGACAGCGTCCGCCCGTGACGTTGAAGGAGAAGCGACCCGCGCCGTAGCCGTACTCCTTCGCCTCGTCGGTGGCGGCGAAGAGTCTGCGCACGGTGTCGAACAGACCCGTGTAGGTGGCCAGGTTGGAGCGAGGGGTGCGACCGATGGGCTGCTGGTCGACCCACACCACGCGCCCGCGTTCCGACGCGCGTTCCTCCACCGCCGCCAGCAGGCTGGACTTGCCCGCCCCGGACACCCCGGTGACGGCGGTGAACACCCCCAAGGGGAGATCGAGGTCGACGTCGCGCAGGTTGTTGCGGTCGGCGCCGCGTAGTTCCAGCACGCCCCGGGCCTCGTGTCGAGGACGCTCGGGAACGACGTTCTCGAACAGGTAGCGCCGCGTCACCGACTCCGGCTCGTCGCGCAGACCCTCCACCGGGCCGCTGTAGAGGACACGGCCACCGTTCTCACCGGCCCCGGGGCCGACGTCGACCACCCAGTCCGCCCCGCGCACGATGTCGAGGTTGTGCTCCACCAGGCAGACGGTGTTGCCGCCGTCGCGCAGCCGTCGCAGGATGTCGGAGAGCGCCTCGCGGTCGGCCGGGTGCAGCCCCGCCGAGGGCTCGTCGAGGACGTAGACCACACCGAACAGTCCGGTGCGCAACTGGGTGGCCAGACGAATGCGCTGTAGTTCCCCGTGGGAGAGGGTGGGGGCGGGCTGGGCCACGCTCAGATAGCCCAGTCCCAGCTCCATCAAGATCTCGGCCCGGCCGGTGATGTCCCGGGTCAGGACCCCGGTGGCCCCTTCCTCGTCGTCGTTGTGAGGACGTAGCAGATCGACCAGGTCGGTCAAGGACAGACGGGCCAGTTCGGCGACGTTGTATCCCGCGAAGGTGACCCTCAGGGCCTCCCGCCGCAACCGGAGCCCTCCGCACTCGCGACAGGTGCGGTTCTCCATGAACTCGGCGGCCTTGCGTCGCCGGGCCTCGCTCGCCGAGGTGCCGTAGGCCTTGAGCACCAGTCGACGGGCGCTGGTGTACCGCCCCTGGTAGGGGCGGTGGATCCGACCGGCCTCGCGGACCGGATGGACCGTCACCACGGGTTCCTCGTCGGTGAACAGGATCCACTCCCGCTCCCGTTCGGGCAGTTCCCGCCAGGGTCGGTGGATGTCGTATCCGAGGGTGTCGAGGATGTCGCGCAGGTTCTTGCCCTGCCAGGCTCCGGGCCAGGAGGCGATCGCCCCGTCGGCGATGCTCAGGGAGGGGTCCGGGACCAGGGAGGCCTCGGTGACCTCGTGTTCGACGCCCTCGCCGTGGCAGACCGGGCAGGCCCCGACGGCCGTGTTGGGGGAGAAGGCGTCCGAGTCGAGGTGTTCGTCTCCCGGTGGGCGCTCTCCGGATCGGGACAGGAGCATCCGCAACGAGTTGGAGATCATGGTGAGCGTGCCCACCGTGGACCGGCCCGAGGGGCTCGTCCTGGGCTGGGCCAGCGCCACCGCAGGCGGCAGACCGGTGATCGACCCCACCTCCGGGTCCGGGAGTTGGCGCAGGAGCCGCCGGGCGTAGGGCGCCATGGACTCCAGGTACCGGTGCTGGGCCTCGGCGTAGAGGGTCCCGAAGGCCAGCGAGGACTTGCCCGATCCGGACACCCCGGTGAAGGCCACCATCGCGTCGCGGGGCAGCGACACGTCCACGTTCCTCAGGTTGTGGATGCGCGCCCCTCGGACACGGATGTGATCGTCGATTTCCGCCATGTTCCCAGGTCTACCCGGTTCGACCGCTCACCTCGACCGACGAGGCGCCGCGCCCCCATCGACCTTTCTTGATCAGTGACCTACTATCTCTTGTTCAGCAACCAATAAGGGGCAGAACATGGATCAGAGGGTCGTGATCGTCGGGGCGGGTCCGGTGGGCCTGTGGCTGGCCGCGGAACTGAGGTACGGCGGGGTCGAGGTGACGGTCCTGGAGCGGCGCACGGAACGGAACGCGAACTCCCGGGCACTGACCGTCCACGCGCGCACACTCGAACTGTTCGACTCCCGAGGGGTGCTCGACCCCTTGCTGGCGGAGGGCACCCGGATACCGAACGGGCACTTCGCCGTACTCGACAGCCGACTCGACTTCCGCGGGCTCGACTCGCCCCATCCGTTCACCGTGGCGATCCCCCAGGAGCGCACCGAGCGGATCCTGGAGGAGCACGCCCGAGGGAGGGGCGCCGATGTCCGCCGCGGGGTCACGGTGTCCGGTCTGGAGTTCGGCGAGGACCAGGTGCGCGTTCTGACCGAGGACGGGGAGAGGATCGACGCGCCGTGGGTCGTCGGGTGCGACGGCACCCGCGGCATCGTGCGCACGGCGGCGGGCATCGACTTCCCGGGAACCTCCTCGACCTGCCTCGGATGGTTGGCCGACGTCCGCGTCGCGGAACGGCCCGACCCTCCGATCGTCGACGCCTGGAACGACGAGGGACAGGTCCTCGGGGTGCCCCTGTCGGAGGACCTCTACAGATTCGTGGGCATCGCGCGCGAGGACGTGCGCGAGGACCGACCGGGCGAACCGACCTTGGAGGAGGTACGGCGCAAGATCACCGCGGTCACCGGACGGGACTGGGGCGCGCACTCACCGGTCTGGCTCTCCCGGTACGGGAACGCCGCACGGATCGCCGAGCGCTATCGCTCGGGCCGGGTCCTGCTCGCCGGGGACGCCGCCCACCGGCACATGCCCGCCGGCGGTGTCGGGATGAACGTGGGGATCCAGGACGCGGCGAACCTGGGCTGGCGACTCGCCTCGACCGCCCTGGGGACGGCCCCCGAGGGCCTACTGGACGGCTACCACGACGAACGCCACCCCGTGGGCGTCGATCTGCTGCGCGCCACGCAGGCCCAGACCGCTCTGCTCACGGACTTCTCCCCGGACGGGCGGAGACTTCGGGAGTTGATGAGCGAGCTGATCTCGGAGGTCCCCGCCCTCGCCGACGACCTCGCCCGACGCCTCTCCGGACTGAAGGTCCGCTACCCGGCCCCGCCGGACGCGCACCCGCTCGTGGGGACGAGGGCCCCGGATCTCCCGCTCGCGGACTCCGGCGGGCTGTTCACGGCCATGCGATCCGGCGGGTTCGTCCTGCTCGACCTCACGGGCGGGCTCAAAGCCCCGGGCCTGCCCGCCCACCGGGTCGCCTCGATCGAGGGCCGCCGAGAGTGGACGAACGTCGACGCGGCGCTCGTACGTCCGGACGGACACGTGGCCTGGGCGGGCGACGCCTCCGGTGTTCCGGCGGCCCTGAGAGCGGTGGGGATCGGCGCGACCAGGGCCGAGGCCGGCGGATGACGTAGGCTTTCGGGTCATGGTGAGGGATCGTCGGGCCGAGATCGTCCGGGCAGCGTTGGAGTTGTTGGACGAGAAGGGGCTGGAGGCGGTCAGCCTTCGCGCCGTCGCCGACCGGCTCGGGGTACGGATGAACACCGTCTCGTGGCACGTCAAGACCAAGGCCGGGTTGCGCGACCTCATGGCGGACGCGATCCTCGCCGAGATCCGGCTCGACGACCTGCCCTCTCCTGGGGAGGAGGCGGTGCGCGCACTGCTCCGCCGCTACCGGGGGGCCATGCTCGCCCATCGTGACGGCGGACGGGTCGTGGCCGGAACGTTCACCGCCGAACCGGCCACCCTGCGCTACGCCGACCGGCTCGTCGGCGCCCTGCTGGAGGGCGGTCTCGACGAGCGGGCCGCGGGTTGGACCGCCTGGACGCTGATCTACTTCGCCCTCGGTCTGGTCCAGGAGGAGCAGGGCGCGGAGCGTGAGCAGGGCTCCCTCTCCGACCGTCTGGCCTCGGCGTTGGACGTCCGGGCCCATCCCGCGTTGGTGCGCGTCTTCCCGCACCTGACCGAAGGATCGTTCGAGGAGCGGTTCGAATACGGGATGGACCGCGTGCTCTCGTCCCTCGCCTGACCTCGACCCTCAGGAGTCGGCGGGGCGGCGCAGGCCCAGGCGACCGCGGGTGGCCAGGGTGAGGACCACCGCGACGAGGAGCACCGCGGAGACCTCGAACAGACCGGCCGGGTCGCCGACGAGCATGCCCTTGAGTCCGGCGACGACGTTGACCGCGGCGTGGGCGACCACGGCGGCGAGCACCCCGCCCCGGGCGGAGTTGAAGACGTGGCCGAGGACGACGGTGAGACCGACGCAGAGCAGGGCGTAGGCGGGGAAGTACACCTCGGACTGGATCGTGCCGGCCACCTCGAACAGCGGGGCGTGCCACACGGCCCAGATCGCGCCGAGGACGACATTGGCGGCGAGCGGGGGAAGTGATCCCTGGAGACGGGGCAGCGCGAACCCTCGCCACCCCAGCTCCTCGTTGCCGCCGCCGACCAACGCGATGAGCAGGAACTGGACGGGCACCGTCATCAGCGCCGCCTTCAGGGCCTCCTCCTCGACCGAGGCCGTCCCCAGGTACACGGGGAGCGCGGCCGACCCCGCGATGGCCAGGACGACGAGCGCCATGATCGCGTAGGGGGCGATGCCTCCCCTGTGTCGGAGCGAGTGGCGCCGGAAGAGCGCGCCCACCCCGGCACGTCCCTTCGTGGCGGCGGTGACGAGGATCGCGGCCACCATCGGGCCGAAGCCGCCGACCAGGACGGCCGGGGTCGGATCACCGCCGTCGAGGAGGCGGGGGCCCAGCCACCAGGCGGTCCAGGAGAAGGCGAAGGAGATCACCAGGAAGGCGGTGAGGCCTCGGGGGTCGACGGCCGTCGTCCGTGACGGGTCGGGGGAGTGGGCGGGAGCGGGGGAAACGGGGTGCGTGGAGGGGGTCTCGGTAACCATGCCGAGAAACATACACTGTTGGAGAGAAACCTACAACGTATGATTACTTGTATGCTGTCGGACATGGACGAAACAGGCTCCGACCGGCACGTCGACAGCGTCTTCCACCGCCCACAACGGCGCCGCAGGTCGAAACCGGCCCTCAGCAGGGAACGCATCGTCACCGCGACCATCGCGTTGCTCGACCGGGAGGGGGCCTCGGCGCTGACCATGCGCAAGGTCGCCGCCGAACTCGGGGTGCACGCGACGAGCCTCTACTGGCATGTGGACCGCCGAGAGGATCTCGTGGACCTGGCCGTGGACGAGATCCTCGCCGAGGCCGCCTCCCGGCTCCCCTCCGCCGACCTGCCCTGGGACGTCGCCCTCAAGGAGACGGCCCAACGCTTCTATTCGGCCCTGACCGCGCACACCTGGGCCGCCGAGTTCGCCGGGTCCCGTCCCCTCGTCGGACCGAACGCCGTCGCCCTGTCGAGGCGGATCATCGAGGCCCTCGCCGCGCTCGGCGGGGAGGAGGAGAAGCGGGCGGTCGCGATCCGGGCGGTGTCGAACCAGCTCCTCGGCGCCGCCACGTCCGCCGTCGCCATGCGTGTGGCCAGATCCGGCGGAGCGGGGGAGCACGAGGAGGCCGTCGCCTCGGCGGTCTCGGAGGCGGACGCCCTGGCCGTGGAGAACACCTATTTCGACCAGGTACTGGACCTGATCGTGCTGGGCATCAAGGCCCGCCACGACGCCTGACCCGAGCGCGGGGCGGCGGGCCCCGCTCCGGAACACGACCGAGGGCCCACCGAACGGATCGGTGGGCCCTCGTGACGTTCATGCCGGCCGGTCAGTCCCGGCGATCGCCCTCGGTCTCCTCGGGACGATCCTCGGGGGCGTTCGGGGTGTCGGTGTCCTCGTCGGGGCGGTTCTCGTAGGGCTTCGTCTTCAGACGCACGCCGACCTCCTTCTCGGCTCTCCCACCAACGTAGGAACGTCCGGGAACGACACCAAGCCCCTGACCGGACCCGGCCGGAAACGGGGAACCGCGTGGCCGATGGTCCTCATGAGGCCCCGCGGCCGTCGAGGGCCGGGGCCGTTGAGCGGGACGGTGGGATCAGCCCGTGTAGGAGGGCTCCCGCTCGATCGGTTCGGACGGCGCCGCCTCGGGGAACTCCGGACTCGGTTCCTCGACGGAGGGATCCTCCGGCTCGAAGGTGGGGTCGTCGGGGGCCGGGGTCGGGACCTCGGGGGCCGGGGTCGGGACCTCCGGCCCCTCCGTGGTGGAGACCGCCGGAACATCCGGGGCGCCCTCCGAGGCGAACGCCGGGGCGGCGCCGAGGAAGGCCACCGCCAAGGCGGCGACGATGAGCGTTCGGGACTTCACTCGCATGATCGACCTCTGGTCTTGTGGGTGTCCGCTCGCTGAGCGGTCATTCGGTGATCTCGACCGGGGTGCCGATCGGCAGGCGTTCGGCCATCCAGGTGATGTCGTCGTCGGACACCCGGATACAGCCGTGGCTGACCTCACCGCCCAGACCCGACTCGTCGTCGGTTCCGTGCACGCCGAGTTGGCCGGGCCCTCCCGCGAAGCTCTCCAGGGTGTCGGAGTGCCCGCTGAGGCCGAAGGCGTAGGCCCCGTACTCCCCTCCGGGGTCCGGGGGCCGGAGCAGCTCGGTGAAGTAGTACTCACCGGGCGGTGTCGGGGCGTCGCTCGTACCGATACCGACCGGTCCGGTCCGGAGCTCCTCCTCTCCCTCGGTCACGGTGAAGGAGAAATCCGACATGTCGACCACCACGCGGAAGGCGGTGACGGTGACCTCCACGTCGTCGGCCTCGATCCAGCCGGTGGAACCGTTGGGCCGTACCGGCAGAAGCACCTCCAGCCAATCGCCCCGGGTCCGCCTGACGAGGAAGACCCGGTCCGCGCCGAAATCGTTCGGGCTCGCGAGGGTGTGCACCACCTCGCCGCCGTCGGGTTCGGAGCGGATCTCGATCTCGTCGGCGAGGACCGTGGCGATGTGGCCGCCCGTCGACCCCTCTCCCCGCTCCGGCGCCTCGGCGGTCTCCTCGGACTCCGCCGAGGTCTCCGAAGACGAGCAGGCGGAGGCGACGGCCAGGACGGCGACGGCGGCCAGGACGGGAAGCGTCCCGGCCGGCCCACCGGGTGTCAGGGATCGGAACATGGGGTCCATCCGGTCGAGGGGGTCCGGTGGGCCTCTCCGCACCGGACACCATGAAGACTGGCCGAGGAATGTGAAGAACCCGTGTGGCCGCCGTGTGCGTCCCATGTGGTGACCTGCGATGTCACCCGACACCCCCTTCGCCCCGTGTGTCCGCGGTCGTACGATCGTGGACGTCGGGGGGCCTCCCTCCCCGACCGGAGAACGGAGGCCCTCCACGTGTGCGCGCATGTCCTGGTGGCCGAGGACGACGTGAACCAGGCCGAGCTGATCCGGCGATACCTGGAGCACGAGGGCCACACGGTCCGCGTGGTCCACGACGGCCGGTCCGTGCTGGACGAGCACCACCGTGCCCGCCCCGACCTCATCGTGATGGACGTGATGATGCCCGTCATGAGCGGGCTGGAGGCGTGCAGGGTCCTGCGCGCCGAGTCCGACGTCGCGGTCCTACTGCTCACCGCACGCTCCACGGAGGACGACCTGCTGACCGGGCTGGACCTGGGCGCCGACGACTACGTCACCAAGCCGTACAGCCCGCGCGAGCTGATGGCGCGGGTGCGCACGCTGTTGCGCCGCTCCCGTGCGACGGTCCCGAACGAGGAACGGGTGCTGGAGGCGGGACCGATCACCGTGGATCCGGCCCGGCACATGGTGCGGGTCGACGGGGAGCCGGTGACGTGCACCCCCGTGGAGTTCCAACTGTTGCGGGCCCTGGCGGTCCGGCCCGGACGGGTACTGAGCCGAACCCAACTCCTGGAGACCATCCACGGGATCAGCGGGTACATCACCAAGCGCACCATCGACGTCCACGTGAAGAACCTGCGCCGCAAACTCGAACCCGACCCCCGACGACCGGTCCGGTTGATCACCGTCTACGGCGTCGGCTACAAGCTGGCGGGGCCCGACCGTGTCCGTTGAGGGGTCCTCGCCCCGACCTCACGGGGAACGGCGACGGGCCTCCCTGCGGCACGGGCTTCTCTTCCGGCTGCTGGCGGGATCGTCCCTGGTGGCGGTCTGCTCGATCACCGCGACGGCCTGGCTGGCGGTACAGAGGACCTCGGAATCCATCACCGACCAACAGGGCGAGACCCTGACCGTGGACACCCACATCCACGACACCCTCGTCGGATACGCGGCCACGCACTCGGACTGGGCGGAGGTGTCGGAGAGCGTCCAAGACCTGGCGGAGGAGACCGGGCGCCGGATCGTCCTCACCACCGAGGGCCGTGCGGTGATCGTCGACTCCGCCTCCCCGGCCGCGGGGGCCCAGGGTGAGACCCCTCCCCTGCCCGCTCGAACGTCGTCCGTGGTGGACCCGCTCGCGGTGGACGTGACCCTGGTCTCGGGGAACGGCGACCGCATCGATCCGCGCGCGACCGGACCCTTCACCCTGACCGATGAGGAGCGCGGCGCGCTGCGCTCCCGGGCGGAAGAGGGCGCGTCCTGCCTGGAGGAGGTCTACGGCGTCACCGCGGATGTGGTGACCGGGCCGACGGGACGTCCCGCGGTCGAATCGGAGCACGGGGACGCCTACATGTGGGCCGGCTGCGGCCTCACCGCCCTTGACCGGCCGTTCGGCGGCGAGGTGGAGGCACTGGCCGACCTGAACGAGCGCGCCTCCGACTGCGGCGACGCCGGAACGGACCTGGTCTACGCGATGGACGGCCGCACCGGGGGCCTCGTGATCACGGGCACGCCCCCCGACTCCCCGGGACCGGCCCCGGACGAGGCCCGACCCCCCGCCGCTCCGGACGACCCGACGGCCGAACTCCCGGAGGATGCCCCGGACGGCGCCGACCCCGTGGAGGGAGTCACCGAACCCACCCCCGGCCCGGAGCTCCCGTCCGGCCGGCCGGAGCCGCCCGCGCCCCCGTACGACGAGGCCCCCGTCGAGTCGTATCCGCTCCCGACCGAAGAGCCTTCGGAGGCGAGCCCCGGGGCCTGGCCGGACGACCCGGGTTCCGATCCCCCCGGTGCCGAGAGCCTGACGTGGTCGAGGGTCGAGTTGAGTCGGGAGACCGCCGCCTGCCTGGACTCCGCCCGGCGCGCCCAGCTCGACCCCTACGTCGCGCCCGCCGCCCTGCTGTTCATCGACGACCCCGCGGAGGGCCCGGAGACCGGACTGTCGTTGTCCAGGGAAGGCGCCCTGCGGCTGGGTGGCGTGGTCCTACTGGTGCTCTTGCTGACCGTGGTGGTGAGCACGACCCTGGCGACCCGCCTGCTGCGCCCCGTGCACGCGCTCACCGACGCCGTGAACCGCATGCGGGAGGGCGGTGGGCCCTCGATCCGGGTGCGGGTTCGCGATTCCGGGGAGATCGGCCGGCTCGCGGAGGCGTTCAACGAGATGTCCGAGCACCTGGAGCGGGCCGAGGACCAGCGCAAGGCGATGGTGAGCGACGTATCGCACGAGTTGCGGACCCCGCTGAGCAACCTGCGCGGCTGGTTGGAGGCCGTCCAGGACGGCATGGTCGAACCCGATCCGGAACGCGTGAGGATGTTGTTGGGGGAGACCCTGCTGCTCCAGACGGTCATCGACGATCTCCAGGATCTCGCCCTGGCCGACGCCGGTCGGCTGCGCCTGTCCCCGGAGGCCGTGGAGGTCGTGCTCCTGATCGACCAGGTGATCGCGGGCCACGGGCTGCGCGCGGAGGAGGCCGGGGTGCGCCTGGTCGGCGAGGCCCGTGACGTGACCCTCGTCGCCGACCGGTCCCGGATGCTCCAGGTCTTGGGGAACCTGGTCGGCAACGCGCTGCGGCACACCCCGGAGGGCGGGACCGTCACCGTCGGCGCCCACCGGGCGGGCTCCCAGGTCGTGATCCGAGTGGCCGACACCGGGGTCGGCATCGCCGAAGAGGACCTGCCGCACGTCTTCGACCGGTTCTGGCGCGCGGACCGGTCCCGTAACCGACGCACCGGCGGCAGTGGGCTCGGGCTGGCCATCGTGCGCGGACTGGTGGAACTGCACGGTGGTTCGGTGACGGCGGACAGCACGGTCGGGGAGGGCACGACCTTCACGTTGCGGCTGCCCCTGACCGGCCGCCCCGAGGGGGACACGGACGACACCGGAAGGGGGAGGGCCGCCTCGGGCCCTGGGTGACCTCGGCAAGGTCGAGTCCATCCCTGGAACGGCACTCCCAAGGTCCGATCGCCATGGGTACGGCCCCGGCCGTCGAGGGCCGGGGCCGTACGGGTGCGCCCGTGACGCCGCTACACGCGGCCCTCGCCGGTTTCGGCGATGAGGGCGAGGAGCGCGTCGGCGGCCGGACCGGAGGAGGCCGGGTTCTGGCCGGTGACGAGCAGTCCGTCGGTGAGGACGTAGGGCAGCCAGTCACCGATCTTGGAGTAGTCGGCTCCGAGCCGCTTCAGTTCGTCCTCGACCAGGAAGGGGACGACCTCGGTCAGGCCGACGGCCTCCTCCTCCCCGTTGGTGAAGCCGGTGACCCGGCGTCCCTCGACCAAGGGGGCGCCGTCGGGGTCGACGGCGTGGCGCAGCACGCCGGGGGCGTGGCAGACCAGGGCGAGGGGCTTGCCGGCGCGCGAGGTGGTCTCGATGAGCCGGATGGAGTCGGGGTCCTCGGCCAGGTCCCAGAGGGGGCCGTGGCCGCCGGCGTAGAAGACCGCGTCGAAGTCGTCGACGGAGACGGTGTCGAGCCGGACGGAGTGCTCGAGGGCGGCCATGGCCTCCGGGTCGTCCTCGAACCGGCGGGTCTCGTCGGTCCGGAAGTCGGGCTCGTTGCTCTTGGGGTCCAGCGGCGGCCTGCCGCCCTTGGGCGAGGCGATGACGGGGTCGGCCCCGGAGTCCTTGAAGCGGTAGTAGGGGGCGGCGAGTTCCTCCAGCCAGAAGCCGGTCTCGCGGCCGGTGTCGCCGAGTCGGTCGTGCGAGGTGAGGACGATGAGGACCTTCATGATGACTCCTTGTTTAAGTAGACCGGTCGTCTCAAAACAGACAGAACGGCGACCGGTCGGGTGATCACGGGTGATGAGCGTCCCGGGGCGGGCCCGCCCCGGGTCCTACAGGTTCAAGAGTCGACGGGTGACCCGCGTCGTGGTGTCCAGCGGGCCGATGTCACGGTGGATCTTGGCCATGACGCTCGCGCCGAGCCACATGTCGTACAGGACCTGCGCGGTGTCGCGCGGGGCACCGTCCACGACGATCGAGCCGTCCTCCAGGCCGTCCGCGATCGTCCGCTCCAGGCGGTCGATGATGGCGGTGGTGCCCTCCTTGAGGGCGATCCGCATCGACTCCGACAGGTCGGCGACCTCGGCGCCGAGCTTGACGGCCAGACACCTGCCCTGGCACTCGTCGACGCTCTGCGACTCGCGCCAGTTCCGCCAGTAGTTCATCAGTCGCTCCGCCGAGGTCGTACCCGACTCGCCGAGGACGCGGTCCATGTCCGCCAGGTAGTCGGCGAAGTAGGCCTTCATCATCGCCTCGCCGAAAGCGTCCTTGGAACCGAAGTAGTGGTAGAACGACCCCTTCGGCACCCCGGCCGCGGAGAGGACCTCGTTGATGCCCACCGCGGCGAACCCCTTGCGGGACATGATCCGCTGCGCGGCGTCGAGGATGCTGCGACGCGTGTCGCCCTGGTTGACTGTCACGATCTCACCCTATCGCTCATTAGACCAGTCGTCTAAGCGAGTCCGAGCGTCGACCCGGGCGACCCGCCGCGTCATCGGCCCAGGAAGTCCAAGAGGATCTCGTTGACCTCGGCCGTGTGGGTGGTGAGCAGCCCGTGCGGAGCACCCTCGATCTCGACGTACTCGGCGGCGGGCAGGGCCTCGGCGAAGCGGCGCCCGGTGGCGTCGATGGGCAGGGTCCGGTCGGCCGTACCGTGCACGATCAGGGCGGGCACGTCGATCCGGGGGATGTCCGCCCGGAAATCGGTGGGCCAGGTCAGCGGCGCGGCGGCCGAGGCGATCGGACCCGCGCCGGCCGCCACGTTCCAGGCGTTGCGCACGGCCTCCTCGCTCACCCGGGTGCCCAGGTTCTCGTCGAGGTTGAAGAAGTCCGCGTAGAAGCCGGTGAAGAAGGCGTAGCGGTCCTTCTTCACCGCCTCGGAGACACCTTCGAAGAAGGAGGGCGGAGCGGCGCCGTCGGGGTTGTCGTCGGTGATGGCCAGGTACGGCTCGAGCGAGGCGAGGAAGACGGCCTTGGCGACCCGGTCGGAGCCATAGGTGGACAGGTAGCGGGCGACCTCGCCGGTGCCCATCGAGAAGCCCACCAGGACCGCGTCGCGCAGGTCGAGGGTCTCCATGACCGTGTGCAGGTCGGCGGCGAACGTGTCGTAGTCGTAGCCGATGGAGGGCTTGTCGGACCTACCGAAGCCGCGCCGGTCATAGGTGATGACCCGGTGGCCGGCGTCCAGCAGGGCCGGGATCTGCCCCTCCCAGGAGTCGCCGCTCAGGGGGTAGCCGTGGATGAGGAGGACCGGCCGCCCGGCCCCCTTGTCCTCGTAGTGCAGTTCGATGTCGGTGCTGTTCTCCGTGC
The DNA here is from genome assembly GCF_000341225.1 of Nocardiopsis alba DSM 43377. Taxonomy (GTDB): domain Bacteria; phylum Actinomycetota; class Actinomycetes; order Streptosporangiales; family Streptosporangiaceae; genus Nocardiopsis; species Nocardiopsis alba. Next base: position 76,349 of record NZ_ANAC01000024.1, on the reverse strand, counting down.
CGACCTTGATGCGTCCCATGATGTCCGCCCTTTCGAGGATCTCGGTGTCCGCCGTGTGCCGACAACGGGACTATACGACCGGTCTACTCTAATGACAACCCCCTCCGTCGCGGAATACGACGAGGGCCCACCGATCCGCTCGGCGGGCCCCCTGGGACCGGCGGCCTCGAAAGACCCCGGACATGAGAAAAGGCCCCCGCATGGGAGCCTTTTTCTTCGAGGTGGGCGTACCAGGACTTGAACCTGGGGCCTCATCCTTATCAGGGATGCGCTCTAACCGACTGAGCTATACGCCCTCGTTCCGTCAGGAACTCTACCGCATCCGGGGGACCGGGGCGAACCGGCGACCTCCTGGCGCGAGAGAGGGGACACGGGTCTCCCGCGTCCCTCTTCACCTCCCATTTTAGCCGGTTCCCGACAGTGCTCGGGACGGTCCGGGAAAGAGGTCGGGCCCGGCCCCGCGAAGGGTCCGGGCCCGCAGGAGGCCGTGTGGTCCTACTCGGCCTCGGACAGGGTCACGTCGACCCCGCCGACCAGGTCGGAGACCAGGTTGTAGACCATCGCGCCCACCGTGGACAGGGCGGTGATCAGCACGACGTTGAGCGCGCCGATCACACCGGTGTAGCCCAGGACACGACCGGGGGAGAACCAGGCGGCCGGGTTCAGGCCCAGCTCGTCGTCTCCTCCGTCCCCCTCCAGGAGGGCGTTGATCATGTTGGTCAGCTCGTCGAACACACCCAGCATCGACAGGGTCGCGTAGATCACCGCGACCGCGACGAACAGGATGATGAAGCACACGAGGGAGACCACGAAGCTGAACTTCATGACCGACCAGGGCTCCACGCGGGAGACCGTCAGGTGGGCCTTACGACTCGCCAGCGTCGCCTTGACGGCGCCGGGGGTCGCGGGAGCGGGTTCGGCCTCGGTCACCGTGTCGGTGCCCTCTGCCTCCTTCTCACCGGCAGGCTCGGTGGAGTCCGCAGCGGTCGAGTCCGCAGTCTCCACGTCCGAGTCCCCGGCGACACCCGCCGCGTCGGAATCTTTGCTGCTGGCGTTCGGCTGATTCTCAGACATAGAAACGTTACCGGTGGACTTTCGTTGAGACGGATCGGTCCGTGTGCCCCGTGGGGGCGCCGAAACGCACCCCACGGGACGTACTGCGCTTAACGCGCAGTCTAGGCCTCCTGGTTGCCTTCACCCGCGACCTCTTGATCGCCCGTGTCGAGCGGACCCTCCGTGTCGTCGATCTCCTCGGCGTCCTCCGCCGCTTCGGCGTTGGCGGCGACGGCGACGATCTTGTTGCCCTTGTCGAGGTTCATCAGCCGGACGCCCATGGTGGTACGGCCGGACTGCTTCACCTCGGCGGCCCCGGTGCGGATGACCCCGCCCGCGGAGGTGATCGCGAAGATCTCGTCGACCTCCGGGTCCACCATGAGGGCGCCGACCAGCTTGCCCCGGGCCTCCACGACCTTGGCGGTCAGGACGCCCTTGCCGCCCCGGTTCTGGGTCGGGTACTGCTCGGACGGGGTCCGCTTGGCGTAGCCGTTCTCGGTGGCGACCAGAACGTCGGTCGAACCGTCACCGGGCCGGATGACGTCCATGGAGAGCAGGTAGTCGCCCTCCAGGAAGCGCATGCCGATCACACCGCTGGTGGCGCGACCCATCGGACGCAGCGACTCGTCGGAGGCGGAGAAGCGGATCGCCTGGGCGTCGCTGGAGATCAGCAGCAGGTCGTCCTCGGGGAAGACCAGTCGGGCGGCGATCAGCTCGTCGTCCTCGCGCAGGTTGATCGCGATGATGCCCGCCGAACGCGCGGAGTCGAAGTCCTCCAGACGCGACTTCTTGACCAGGCCCTCCCGGGTGGCCAGCACCAGGTAGGGGGCGGCCTCGTAGTCGCGCAGGGCCATGATCTGCGCGATCTCCTCGCCCGGCTGGAAGGGCAGCAGGTTGGCCACGTGCTGGCCGCGCGCGTCACGTGCGGCCTCCGGCAGCTCGTAGGCCTTCGTCCGGTACACCCGTCCCTGGTTGGTGAAGCACAGGATCCAGTGGTGGGTGGTGGTGACGAAGAAGTGCTGGACGATGTCGTCCTGCTTGAGCTGGGCCCCGCGCACGCCCTTGCCACCGCGCTTCTGCGCCCGGTAGTTGTCGATGCGGGTGCGCTTGGCGTATCCACCGCGGGAGATCGTGACGACCACGTCCTCCTCGGCGATGAAGTCCTCCATGCGCATGTCGCCCTCGAAGGGGATGATGTGCGTGCGCCGCTCGTCGCCGTACTTCTCGACGATCTCGCCGAGCTCCTCGCGGATGATGGAGCGCTGGCGCTCGTCCGAGGCGAGGATGTCGTTGTAGTCGGCGATGAGCGTCATGAGCTCGTCGTACTCGGCGGTGAGCTGGTTGCGCTCCAGCGCCGCGAGCTTGCGGAGCTGCATGTCGAGGATGGCGCGGGCCTGGATGTCGTCGATCTCCAGAAGCCCCATCAGTCCGGTGCGGGCCTCGTCGGCCGACGCGCTGGAGCGGATGAGGGCGATGACCTCGTCGATGCGGTCCATGGCCCGCAGCAGGGCACGCAGGATGTGCGCCCGCTCCTCGGCCTTGCGCAGGAGGTACTTCGTCCGGCGGACGATGACCTCGACCTGGTGCTTGACCCAGTGCCGGATGAGCTGGTCCAGGCGCAGGGTGCGCGGCACCCCGTCGACCAGGGCCAGCATGTTGGCGCCGAAGGTCTCCTGGAGCTGGGTGTGCTTGTACAGGTTGTTCAGCACGACCTTGGCCACGGCGTCGCGCTTGAGCACGATGACCAGACGCTGACCGGTACGGCCGCTGCTCTCGTCGCGCACGTCGGCGATGCCGGTGATCTTGCCGTCCTTGACCAGGTCGGCGATCTTCAGCGCGAGGTTGTCCGGGTTGACCTGGTAGGGCAGCTCGGTGATGACCAGGGTCTGCCGGCCCCGGCCGTCCTCCTCGACCTCGACGACGGCGCGCATGGTGATGGAGCCGCGGCCGGTCCGGTAGGCCTCCTCGATCCCGCGCTTGCCCACGATGAGTCCGCGGGTGGGGAAGTCGGGGCCCTTGACCCGGGCGATGAGCTCGTCGAGCAGCTGCTCGTCGTCGACCTCGGGGTGGTCCAGGTACCAGTTGACGCCGTCGGCGACCTCGCGCAGGTTGTGCGGCGGGATGTTGGTCGCCATACCGACCGCGATCCCGGAGGAGCCGTTGACCAGCAGGTTCGGGAAACGCGCCGGCAGTACGACGGGCTCGGCGGAGCGGCCGTCGTAGTTGGGCCGGAAGTCGACGGTCTCCTTGTCGATGTCCCGGAGCATCTCCATGGCCAGCGGCGCGAGCTTGCACTCGGTGTAGCGCATGGCGGCCGCCGGGTCGTTGCCCGGAGAGCCGAAGTTGCCGTTCGGGTCGACCAGCGGCATCCGCATCGACCACCACTGGGCCAGGCGGACCAGGGTGTCGTAGATCGCACTGTCACCGTGCGGGTGGTAGTTGCCCATCACGTCGCCGACGACGCGGGCGCACTTGAAGTAGCCGCGGTCGGGCCGGTAGCCGCCGTCGTACATCGCGTACAGCACACGCTGGTGGACGGGCTTGAGGCCGTCTCGGACGTCGGGGAGGGCGCGGCCGACGATGACGGACATCGCGTAGTCGAGGTAGCTGCGCTGCATCTCGACCTGGATGTCGACCGGTTCGACCCGGTCCGTCACGCGCGGCAGGGACTCCACCTGGGAGTCGCCGCCCTCAGGGGCGTCGGGGTTGTTCGCATCCGTCACGGATGTCGATCCCTTCTAGGCTGGCTTGAGCGGGTGAGAGCGGGATTCCCTAGATGTCCAGGAAACGGACGTCCTTGGCGTTGCGCTGGATGAAGGAACGCCGGGACTCGACGTCCTCGCCCATGAGCACGCTGAACATCTCGTCGGCCTGGGCCGCGTCCTCCAGGGTTACCTGGAGCAGGACACGGCGGTCGGGGTCCATCGTGGTGTCCCACAGCTCGTTGGCGTTCATCTCGCCCAGACCCTTGAAGCGCTGGACCATGTCGCGCGGGCGCGGGTCCTTCTTGCCGGCGGCGATGCCGGCCTCGATGACCTGGTCGCGCTCGGCGTCGGAGAAGGCGTAACTCGCGTCGTTGCCCTTCTGGTCCCACTTGATCTTGTACAGCGGCGGCGCGGCCAGGTAGACGTTACCGGCCTCGACCAGCGGCTTCATGAAGCGGAACAGCAGGGTGAGCAGCAGGGTGCGGATGTGCTGACCGTCGACGTCGGCGTCGGCCATGAGGATGATCTTGTGGTACCGGAGCTTCTCCGCGTCGAAATCCTCGTGGATACCGGTGCCCAGGGCGGTGATGATCGCCTGGACCTCCTGGTTCTTGAGGATCCGGTCGATGCGGGCCTTCTCCACGTTCAGGATCTTGCCTCGGATGGGCAGGATGGCCTGGTTGTGCGGGTTACGACCGCCCTTGGCGGAGCCGCCCGCGGAGTCACCCTCGACGATGTAGACCTCGCACTCCTCCGGGTCCGTGGACTGGCAGTCCGACAGCTTGCCCGGGAGGGAGGTGGTCTCCAGGAGGGTCTTGCGGCGGGTCAGATCGCGGGCCTGGCGCGCCGCGACGCGAGCGCGGGCCGCCTGGCTGGCCTTGGAGACGATGTCCTTGGCCTCGCCCGGGTTGCGCTCGAACCAGTCGCGCAGGTGCTCGTTGGTGACCTTCTGGACGAAGGACTTGGCCTCGGTGTTGCCGAGCTTCGTCTTGGTCTGACCCTCGAACTGCGGGTCGGCGAGCTTGACCGAGATGATCGCGGTCAGACCCTCGCGGATGTCGTCGCCGGTGAGGTTGTCGTCCTTGTCGCGCAGCAGCCGCTGGTCACGGGCGTACCGGTTGACCAGGGTCGTGAGCGCGGAGCGGAAACCCTCCTCGTGGGTGCCGCCCTCGGCCGTGTTGATGGTGTTGGCGAAGGTGTGGACCGACGAGGTGTACGACTGGTTCCACTGCATCGCGATCTCGACCGCGATGCCCTCGCCCTCCTCCTCGAAGGAGATGATCGAGGCGTGGGCGGGTTCCTTCTTGTTGTTGATGTGTCGGACATAGTCCGACAGACCCTCCTCGTAGTGGAAGGTGTTGACCACCGGGCCGTCGTCGGTGTGCTCGGGACGCTCGTCCCGAATGGTGATGGACAGCCCCTTGTTGAGGAAGGCCATCTCCTGCATCCGGCGGGCGAGGGTCTCGAACGAGAACGTGGTCGTCTCGAAGATGTCGCCGTCGGCCCAGAAGGTGATCTGGGTACCGGTCTCGTCGGTCGCCTCGCCCTTGACGAGCTCGCCCGTGGGGGCGGTCATCTCGTAGTGCTGACGCCAGACGTGCCCCTGCTGACGGATCTCCACGTCCAGGGCCGTGGACAGCGCGTTGACGACGGAGATACCGACGCCGTGCAGACCGCCGGAGACCGCGTAGGACTTTCCGTCGAACTTTCCGCCCGCGTGCAGCGTGGTGAGGACGACCTCCACGGCCGGACGCTGCTCCACGGGGTGGATACCGACCGGGATACCGCGCCCGTTGTCGGTCACCCTGAGGCCGCCGTCGGCCAGCAAGGTCACCTCGATGGCGTCGGCGTGGCCCGCCAGGGCCTCGTCGACCGAGTTGTCGACCACCTCGTACACCAGGTGGTGCAGACCGCGCTCGCCGGTGGAGCCGATGTACATACCCGGGCGCTTGCGTACTGCCTCAAGCCCCTCGAGAACCGTGATTGATCCTGCGTCGTAGGCCAAGTGGGAACACCCTCCTGCTGGGGACGCCTGTCGGCCGCGGCCGAGCGGACAACGGTCAACCCACGACAGGGCGATCGGAGGGGCGACGTACATCGCAGCACCTGGGAGATCACCGTTCGCCGCACGGGCCGCCCGCCCACCCTCTACATGGGGGCGTGGTACCGGCTACAGGCGTCTGAAGAACCTTCTCCATGATACCTCGCGCGGTACGACAAAGTGGCATTGGCGGCGCTGTGCCGCCCGAGAACGAACGATCAGGGAGGGAGCCGAGCCCCTACACGCGGGAGGGCCTTCTCGCAACTCCCGGCGCGGTTCAGTGCCCTTGCGCGCCCCTTCGCCCGTTCCCGCCCGAAGGGTGAGGTCCGGTCCTCGTAGGGTCACCCGGAACGACCGGACCGCTCGATCCTCCCGAACAGGCCGTAAAGCCCCTGTTCATGGCGGTCTCGGATGAACCACCCCGCTCCCGACGCGTTCAGCGACGACGGGAACCGGGCCCCTTCACCTTGATGGAGACGACGGTCCCGTCCCCCAGCTCCTCGTTGAGCCGGCGCATGAGATCACGCACCATCGCTCGCGCATGGGCCGCCATGGTCGGCGAATCGGCCACCACGACCAATTCACCTTCCGAATAGCTCTCCGGTCGCAGATGTTCGGCGTTGAACTCGCCGACGATGTCGCTCCACCGGCCGAAGACCCCGCCGATGGCCACCTGTTCCTGCCAACCGTGTTCGATCAGCCAGGTGCGGACCGCGTCTCCGAAGAGTTGGGGCTCGTTCCGTGACCGCAATCGGCCACGCGCGCGCGGGCGCGAGGTGCCTCTGGGGACCGCCCCTCGTTCACGGGCCTCGGCCCTGGCGCGGGCCAGGGCCTGCCGGGCCAGATCGGCCCCCGAGGCGTGCGGCACGGTGGGGACCACCGCCTCCCCCGAGACCGCCGACCCGTCCACAGGCTGTGGACGGTGCCGGTCGCCACCGCCTCCGAACGTTCCCCGTCCCGCCATCGGATCCACAGGCTGTGGATGACGCTCATTCACGCTCGACCACCCCCCGACGCACCCCGTATCTCACGCCGTCCAACTCCCCGGGGATGTCCTCGCCGACCGCGGCGGTCACCAGGACCTGCTCGGCGTCGCCGACCCGTTCCGCCAGACGACGTCGCCGCTCGGCGTCGAGCTCGGCGAACACGTCGTCCAGGATCAGGACCGGATCGTCCCCCTCCGCCCTGAGCAGATCGAACGCCGACAGCTTGAAGGCCAGCGCGTACGACCAGGACTCCCCCTGACTGGCATACCCCTTCGCGGGCAGCTCACCGAGGCGAAGGTGCAGTTCATCGCGGTGCGGCCCCACAAGACCGACCCCGCGCTGGAGTTCGCGATCGCGTTCCCGTTCCAGGGCGCCACGCAGGAGGTCCACCAGCGCCGGGCGGTCGAAGGGGATCTCCTCCCCCTCCTCCACCGCGGAACTCCGGTAGGTGGGGACGGCGGGCCCACCGGAGTCGGTCAGCCCCGCGTAGTTCTCCGCCACCAAGGGCCGCAGCTCCTCCACCAGAGCAAGACGGGCGGCCAGGAGCTCGGCGCCGGCCTCCGCCAGATGCGCGTCCCACACCTCCAACGTGCTCAGGTCGGGGGCGGCCCGCTGACGAAGACGCGCGGAGGCCGACTTGAGCAGGGCGTTGCGCTGTTTGAGGACCCGCTCATAGTCGGAACGCACCCCCGCCATCCGGGGAGTACGGGCCACGAGGAGGTCGTCGAGGAAACGGCGTCGCTCTCCCGGATCACCCTTCACCAGGGCCAGGTCCTCGGGGGCGAAGAGCACCGTGCGCAGGATCCCCAGCACATCGCGGGGGCGCCCGGCCGCGCCTCGGTTCACCCGGGCCCGGTTGGCCCGGCCCGGGTTGATCTCCAGATCGACGAGCATGTCCCGACCGTCCCGCATGACCCTGGCGCTCACGATCGCCCGGGCGGCGTCCTGACGGACCAGCGGGGTATCGGAGGAGACACGATGGCTGCTCAGGGTGGAGACGTAACCGATCGCCTCGACCAGGTTGGTCTTGCCCTGACCGTTGGAGCCGACGAACACGCTCACGCCGGGTTCGAGTTCGAGCAGAGCCGACTCATAGGTGCGGAAATCGGCCAGTTGCAGGTGAGAGACGTACATCCGGCCTTCCTCCTGGTGCGGGGGAGCGCAGAACGATGACAGAGGGTGAGAAAAGGGAGAGGGGCGGTCCGGGTCGGGCCCGGCCGCCCCATGACGCGGGGATCAGCTCTGTGATCCGGCGTCGTCGGCCTTGGTGACGGCGTGTCCGCCGAACTGGTTGCGCAGGGCGGCGACGACCTTCATGGCCTGGCTGTCGTCCTGGCGGGAGGCGAAGCGGGCGAAGAGCGCCGCGGTGATGGCCGGGGCCGGGACGGCGAGGTCGACGGCGGCCTGGACGGTCCAGCGGCCCTCACCGGAGTCCTGGGCGTAACCGCGCAGGCCGGACAGGTCCGGGTCCTCCTCCAGGGCCCTGCTGAGCAGGTCGAGCAGCCAGGAGCGGACCACGGTGCCCTCGCGCCAGCTCTCGAAGGTGCCGGGGACGTCGTCCACGATGCCCGAGGCGACCATGAGCTCGTAGCCCTCGGCGAAGGACTGCATCATGCCGTACTCGATGCCGTTGTGGACCATCTTCACGAAGTGACCGGCACCGACCGCTCCGGCGTGCACGAAACCGCCGCCGTCGTCGGGGGTCAGGGAGTCGAAGACCGGGCGCAGACGCTCCACGTTCTCGGCTCCGCCGCCGACCATGATCCCGTAACCGTTCTGACGGCCCCACACACCGCCGCTGACCCCGGCGTCGACGTAGCCGATGCCCTTGGCGGCCAGCGCCTCGGCGCGGTTGCGGTCGTCGACGTAGTGGGAGTTGCCGCCCTCGACGATCAGGTCGCCCTCGGTCAGGAGCTCGCCGAGCCGGTCGATGGTGGCGGAGGTCGGGTCGCCCGCCGGGACCATCACCCAGACCACGCGGGGCGTCTGAAGGCGGTCGACGAGGGCCTCCAGGCTCTCCACGTCGCGCTCACCGGGGGAGGCGTCGTAGCCGACGACGTCGTGCCCCTTCTCCCGCAGGCGGGCGGCCATGTTGCCGCCCATCTTGCCGAGTCCGATCATTCCGAGTTGCATGCTTGGGCTCTCCCTTGGGCACCTGTGGACACGTGGAAGCCGACCGGCCCGGGCATGGAGCCGCGGGCCGGGCGGCGGACGCCGGTCTTCGAGTTCGCCGGATCCGTCAACCGGACAGGCGCACCGGCATGATCAGGTAGCGGTATTCGGGGGAGCCGCCCTCCTCGGCCGGCTTTCCGGTGAGGATCGCGGGCTTGGTCGAGGTGGTGAAGTGCAGGCGGGCCACGTCGGTACCGATGGCGCCGAGCCCGTCGAGCAGGTAGCCGGAGTTGAAGGCGATCTGGATGTCCTCGCCGTCCAGCTCGGCCTCCAGGGTCTCCACGGCCTGGGCGTCCTCGCCGGTCCCGGCCTCCAGGACCAGGGCGCCCTGGGAGAAGGCCAGACGCAGCGGGGTGTTGCGCTCGGCGACCAGGGAGACGCGCTTGACCGCCTCGATGAACTCCGAGCGGCTGACCTCGGCCACCGTGTTGAAGGTGTCCGGCAGCAGGGCGCGGTACTTCGGGAACTCACCGTCCAACAGACGGGTGGTGGTCCGGCGACCGCCGCCCTCGAAGCCCATCATGCCCTCACCGGAGTCGCCGCCCGACAGGGCGATGGAGACCTCGGCGCCGGAGGTCAGCGACTTGGCGGTGTCGTGCAGGGTCTTGGCCGGGACCAGGGCGACGGCGGACAGTTCGGGGTTCTCCGGCTTCCAGCTCAGTTCGCGCACGGCCAGGCGGTAGCGGTCGGTGGAGGCGAGCGTGATGGTCTCGCCCTCGATCTCGACCCGGATGCCGGTGAGCATGGGGAGCGTGTCGTCACGCCCGGCGGCGACGGCCACCTGGCCGACGGCCGCGGCGAAGACGTCGCTGCCGATGGTGCCGCTGACACCGGGCATCTCCGGCAGGGAGGGGTAGTCCTCGACCGGCATGGTGTTCAGGGTGAACTTCGCGCTGCCGCAGGTCACCACGACCTTGGGGCCGTCGGTGGAGATCTCCACCGTCTGCGGCGGGAGGTTGCGGGTGATCTCGGCGAGGAGACGACCGGAGACCAGGGTCTGCCCGGGCTCCTCGATCTCGACGTCGACCGAGACCTGGGCGGAGACCTCGTAATCGAACCCGGACAGGCGGACCCGCTGACGACCGTCGACCTCGGAGGCGTCGAGCAGGATGCCCGCCAGGACCGGTACCGAGGGGCGTGTCGGGAGTGTGCGCGCTGTCCAGGCGACAGCGTCGGACAGTACGTCGCGTTCGACCCGGAACTTCACTTACCGACTCACTTTCCGCAAGGCCGGTGGACCGGCCATAGCCTCAACGTTGCAGCTCGTGGGCCCACCGAGGGCTCCGTCAACAGGGTGTGGACGCGCCGATCGCGGGAGCCGCCTCGATGCCCGTGGGACCACCGCCCGAAGCGGGGCGGCGAAGGACAGGGGCGAGAACACACGTTACCCGGATTCACCCGCTGTCGCTGCCGGCTCGGGGCTCGACCGCCGTCACCTCGATCTGGAGGCGTTGTCCACAGTTTTTCCGCGAAGCTGCTTTGAAGCCCCAACTGAGCTTAGGTAGGTGCGTCGTAGTAGTAGGGCCTGTGGATAATGTGGATAACCATTGTTTCCGCAGGTCAGCTCAGGAATTTTTGTCCACAGGCCTTGTGGAGAACCCTGTGGGTAACTCGGGCCGCCTGTGGACGGAGCAGACGCCTCTCAGTTTTTCCACACGCCGTCCACAGTCTCATCCACAGGTTTTCCCCATCTTTTCCACAACAGCCGGTGATGCGGTGGTCGGATCATGGGTTCCCCTGTCCACAGGGCGACCCCGGGTTACCCACAGGGCCGAGGCGGTTGTCCACAGCTTGTCCACAGGGTTATCCACAGATTTTGGGGCCTGGCTGTGGATAACTCGGCTCCGATGCGGCAAAAATTTTTTTCCCGACCCTCGCGCATACCTCTCGAATCAGGGCGAAAGGTCTGTGCACAGGGTTTTCCACAGGTCACCGGAACTTTGTGAGCAACGTTCGTTGTCACGGTGGTCGCACCCCCTCCGGCCGGCACGGACAAAAGGTCGCCCCACCTCCCGAAAGCCCTGAGGAGCAGGGGCGAACCATACGTGTCGGGCACGGACGGTAGCACCCGGCGACGACACTCTCCTATCCCCCGAGAGGGGAGGAAACCTCGCACAAGCCTGTGGATAACTCTCCGTGGGCGGACCCTGGAGGGTTCGGACGACGGAGGGACGCGGAACCTGTGGACAACGTCTCTCTCCTCGGGGCGGAGGGGCTGTGGACGGCGGAACGGGGCTCTCGGAGGAACGAGGGCCCCGATCCGGGGGATGTGGACGTGTCGACTTGTGGACGGAGCGACGAGGCGACTCGTCCACACGTGGGCGACGGAGAGCGGGAGAGAAGAGAGGAGGAGGGGCACCGCACGGTGCCCCTCCTCCTCTCGCGCGTCGTCCCCGACCGGGACGGTCAGGTGAGCGTCGGTTGATCCTTGATCCGACTGGTGAGCTCGTGGACCTGGTTGTAGATCGAGCGGCGCTCCGCCATCAGCGCCCGTACCTTGCGGTCGGCGTGCATGACGGTGGTGTGGTCCCGACCGAACTGCTGGCCGATCTTGGGCAGGGAGAGGTCGGTCAGCTCCCGGCACAGGTACATCGCGATCTGACGGGCCGTCACCAGCACCCGGGAACGGGAGGTCCCGCACAGGTCCTCCAGGCTCAGCCCGAAGTAGGCGGCCGTCTGGGACATGATCGTGCTCGCCGTGATCTCGGGGACCTCGCTGTTGGGCACCAGGTCGCGCAGGACCTGGCCGGTGAGGTCCAGGTCGACCGACTGCCGATTGAGGCTGGCGAAGGCGGTCACCCTGATCAGGGCGCCCTCCAACTCGCGGATGTTGGTCGAGATCTTGCTGGCGATGAACTCCAGCACCTCGGGCGGTGCCGCCAGGCCCTCCTGGGCCGCCTTCTTACGCAGGATGGCGATGCGGGTCTCCAGCTCGGGCGGCTGGACGTCGGTGAGCAGACCCCACTCGAACCGACTGCGCATGCGGTCCTCCAGCGTGGTGAGCTGCTTGGGAGGCCGGTCGCTGGAGATGACGATCTGCTTGTCGGAGTTGTGGAGCGTGTTGAAGGTGTGGAAGAACTCCTCCTGCGTCTGCTCCTTGTTCTCCAGGAACTGGATGTCGTCCACCAAGAGCACGTCGATGTCCCGGTAGCGGCGGCGGAACCCGTCCGCCTTACCGTCCCGGATCGAGTTGATGAACTCGTTGGTGAACTCCTCCGAGCTGACGTAGCGGACCCGCGAGCCTTCGTACAGCCGGTGCGTGTAGTGGCCGATGGCGTGCAACAGGTGGGTCTTGCCCAGACCGGAACCGCCGTGGATGAACAGCGGGTTGTACGCCTTGGCCGGGGCCTCGGCCGCGGCGACGGAGGCCGCGTGGGCGAACCGGTTGCTGGAGCCGATGACGAAGGTGTCGAAGGTGTACTTCGGGTTCAGCCGCGCGTGATCGCCCGGCGGGATCTCCGGAGAGCGCCCGGGCGGTGCGGTGGGGGAGGGGGCCTCGGCGGCGGGCCTCGCCGACTCCGGGGGCTCCTCCTCCGTGGCCTTCGCGTCCTCGACCTCGTTCGGGGCCACCGTGCCGACCTCGGGTGTCTCGGCGGCCTCGGACGCCGGGGTCTCCCAGCGGTTGGGGCGGTCCCAGTCGGCCTCGCCCCAACCCTGCTGTCGCCAGAGTTCCTCCTGGGTGGGCCATCCTCCGGCCGCCCCCCAGGACGCGGGGGTCTCCGGCGGTGTCTCCTGGAGCCCGGGCGCCTCGGCAGGGGTCTCCGGCGCGGGTGCCTCGGGCCACGGTTCCGCGGATCCGCCCGCGGTGGGGAGCGGCTCCTGGGTCCCGTGCGCCCCCTCGGGGCCGAGCAGGTCGGCGGGGACCGGGCCTCGCTCGGGGGCGGGCGGCGCGGGAGGGCTCGCCGGGCGCGCGTGCTGCCCGCGCGGCTCCTGGAAGGAGGGCCGGGCGGGGGAGGGGCGCGGTTCGGTGACCGGCGGCGCGTGGTCGGGCAGGGCCGGGCCCTGGTCCCGCCCGGGGGAGAACGGCCCGGGCACGGGCTCTCGGGGCCCGCCATAGGGCGACGGGGTCGGGGGAGGGGTGGGGACGGCGGTGGGATCCACCGTCACCGCCACACGGATCTCCCGTCCCAGGTGGGCGGAGAGAGCCTTGCTGATCGCCGGGTGGAGCCGGCTTTCGAGGACCTTCTTCGTGAACTCGTTGGGCGCCGCGATCAGCGCGGTGTCCTCGATCAGGCCCAGCGGACGGGTCTGCGGCAGCCAGGCGCGCTGGTGTGCGGGGAGGGCGTCGTTGTCGATCCCGTCCAACACGCTCGACCAGACCATTGCGAGGTTGACCTGTGCGTCAGCCAAGGTGACCTGCCATGGTTGCTGTCCCTTCGGTGCGGATCTGTTCGGGTGGGTTTCGGAGGCGGTGAGGGGACGGGGGAGATAGGTGCTGCGTGTCTCGGTGTCGGACCCCGGGAGGTCCGCCACTCCCATTGTCCTCCCCTGAGGGAGGTGTCGGGGCAGGGATGGAGGTACGGATCCGGACTCTCGGGCCGGAACCACCCTGTGGAGAACTCCACCGCCCGCGTGTCGCGGGGGCGGCGAGGTCCCCCGGGTTTCCACAGGTTCCCGGGGTTGTCCACAGGTTGTGCACAGGTTTATCCACAGGATGTCAGGAGTCTGTGCACAGTGGGAGGTTATCCACAATCCCCTGGTCAGAAGGGGTTTATAGCGTTTCTGTTCGACGGCGGGGAGGCTGTGGACAGCTTCGGAGGTGAGTTATCCACAGGTTGAGGTTATCCACAGACCCCACCTTCTGTGGAAGTCTCACACGCCGATCGGGCGGGTTGTCCACAGGCCGTCGGGGTGAGCGCGCGCAGTGGTCTCCACCACCGCCCGGCCCCCGCCCGGAGGCCCACGCAGCGGTCTGATTTGACCCCGACCCGACCAGGTCGTATCTTCTTTATGCTTATGCCGAGGATTCTGCCTGCGCTCGTGAGATCACGATGTCGCGGCGACGGCGTACGCACTGTAAGGCCCCGCATATCCTGGGGGTCTGTCGTAGTACTTTCCTGACACGCCCCTGGAGCCAGTAGTGAGCAAGCGTACGTTTCAGCCGAACAACCGGCGTCGCGCGAAGGTCCACGGCTTCCGGCTGCGCATGCGTACGCGCGCCGGTCGCGCCATCATCGCCTCGCGTCGTCGTAAGGGACGCGCCGCGCTGACCGTGAGCCACTAGGCCACGCGCAGCCTCAAGTCTTCACTGGGACCGTCCGGCCTTCTCGCCGGCCGGTCCCTTTGTCGTGGCATGACGGCGTCGGTCGAGGCGTCCGGCCGTGCCACCTTCCGCTCCCGGAGGAACGCCGATGTTGTCGCCGCGGAATCGGATGCGTCACAGCTCCGAGTTCGGATCGGTCATGCGTTCGGGCAGGCGCGCCTCGCGTGACGCCCTGGGCGTGGTCTATCTCGCTCCGAAGAAGGAGACCGACGCCGCCGACCCGCCACGTATCGGTTTCGTCGTGAGCAAGGCGGTCGGGGGAGCGGTGGTGCGCAAGCGCGTCCAGCGCAGACTGCGTCACCTGATGCGCGCTCGATCGGAGTTTCTGCCAAACGGTAGCCTGCTGGTAGTACGTGCCCGACCCTCCGCCGCGCATCTGCGGCAGGAGGAACTGGCTGTACAACTCGACAGCGCGATCGCCGCGGCCCGACGACCCCGTGGGGCCTCGCGACGCCGACGCGGACGCGGGGGAGACGAACCCGCGCCGACCGAGGCGACGAAGAGCGGAACAGACGGGAACCGCCGCCCCGACGAGGGCGCAGAACGGTGGACGAGCCGATGACCGAGCACAGACCGACGGCGTTCGCGCGGTTGCTGATCTTGCCGATCCGCGGCTACCAACGTTTCATCAGCCCGCTCTTCCCCCCGGTCTGCCGCTTCTATCCTTCGTGCAGCGCGTACGCCGTCGAGGCGCTCCGCGTGCACGGCGCGCTGTACGGGTGGTGGCTCGCCGTCAGGCGCATCGCCCGTTGCCACCCCTTCCATCCGGGGGGTCTTGATCCGGTTCCGCCGCCCAGGGGGCGCCGGAACGAGGAGTCCGAGGAGTCTACGGGCGGAACCGGGTCCACCGGCACCGCTTCCGGGGACCAGTAGCTGAACCGAATCACCGAGGAGTTGGCCGGTGCTGGACTGGCTTTACAACATCATCGGCCACGTGTTGGTCTGGATCCACTCGGGTCTGACCATCGTTGGCCTGAACCCCGACAGCGGGTGGGCGTGGGGCCTGTCCATCGTGCTGCTGACCTGCCTGATGCGTCTGCTGATGGTGCCGCTGTTCGTCAAGCAGATGAACACGCAGCGCAAGATGCAGGAAGTGCAGCCGAAGATCATGAAGCTTCGGGAGCGCTACAAGCACGACAAGGAGCGACTCCAGCGGGAGTCGATGAAGCTCTATCAGGAGAGCGGCACCAACCCGATCATGGGTTGCCTCCCGCTGCTGCTCCAGATGCCGGTCTTCTTCGCTCTGTTCAGCGTGCTGCGCAGCGTCGCCGAGGGCAAGGTGCAGTTCGGCTTCACCCAGGAGTTGGCCGACAGCGCGCGTGAGGCGCTGATCTTCCACGCTCCGATCGCGGCCCAGTTCAACACCTCGCCCGAAGAGCTTCGGGCCCTGGGCGCCACCGACCCGATCATGGCGAAGATCGTCATCGCGATCGCGTGTGTGGTCATGGGAACGACGACGTTCCTGACCATGCGTCAGAGCATCAAGCGCAGCATGGCGCAGCAGCCTGACAACCCGATGATGCAGACCCAGAAGATCATGATGTACATGGCGCCCCTCTTCGGGCTCTTCGGTCTCATGATGCCGATCGGTGTCCTCGTCTACTGGGTCACCTCCAACATCTGGACGATGGTGCAGCAGCACTTCCTCTATCGGAACCAGCCGCTTCCGGGCGAGTCCGACGCCTCCGCCAAGGGCACCCCCTCCAAGGGGCCGGCCAAGGGGATGTTGGGTCGCAAGAAGAGCTCCGAAACCACGCCGGAGCCGCAGGAACAGCCTAAGATCGAACGCAGGCAGCCGAAGAAGCAGTCGCGTTCCAAGCGCGGCGGTGGGTCCAAGTAGGGTCGAATCCGCTTCGTGTCGACGGCGGTGACTTGCGAGTGCGCAGGCGACAATGCCCCTGAGGCGTACGGCGGTCAGGGACTTGACGGATACGAGGAGACGGGATCGCTGTGGGAAGTAGCGCGGAAGAGAGCGGTGGAGTAGCGGTGGCTGAGGCACCTGAGGCCGGAATCGACGTCGAGGCCCTGGAGAACGAGGGTGACATCGCCGCGGACTACATCGAGGGTCTCCTCGACATCGCGGACTTCGACGGCGACATCGACATGGACGTCGAGGGCGACCGGGCGATGGTCTCCGTCGTCGGTGCCACCCTGGACGAGCTCATCGGCGAGGACGGCGAGGTCCTGGAGGCCCTCCAGGAGCTGACCCGGCTGGCGGTCCACCGCGCCACGGGCGAGCGCAGCCGTCTGATGCTGGACATCGGCGGGTACCGGGAGGGGCGCCGCAAGGTGCTCTTCCAGACCGGGACCGAAGCGGCGAACAAGGTCAAGGAGACCGGTGAGGCCCGCGAGTTGGAGCCGATGACCCCCTTCGAGCGCAAGGTCGTTCACGACGCGGTCGCCGCGGCCGGCCTGCGCAGCGAGTCGGAGGGCGAGGAGCCCAACCGCTACGTGGTGGTCCACCCGGCGGACTGACGTCCGCTCTTCGAGCGTCGGGGGCGGTGTTTCACGTGGAACACCGCCCCTTTCGTATGCGCTCGATCGGTACGGGGAGGCGTTTCACGTGAAACCCGGGGGCGCCTCACACATAGGATCGAGCCGAGACCCTTCCCTCGTGTCGTCCCGCTCTCGGCAGTGTGAGGACGACCCTGAACCGCGCACCGCGCGATCCCTCGGTGGGAGAGTCTCTGTGCGCGCGGACTGCCGTGATCCGCCGTGCGCTCCGCTCGTCGTCGACCGATGGACAGGTCGACATGACGACTCAACGGTTCATGGAAGTGACGATGGACGAGTTCCGACAGGTGGTGACCGATGACCTCGGGCGCTGAGGAGACCGGCGCTACGCTCCCCGCACCGCCCCCGCAGGCGGAGGCGGTGTTCGGCGACAGCCTGCCCGTGGCCATCCGCTACGCCGAACTTCTCGCCGACGATGGTGTGCGGCGTGGGCTGATCGGCCCCCGGGAGGTGCCCCGCCTCTGGGGGAGGCACCTCATCAACTGCGCCGTCGTCGAGGAGTTGCTTCCGGAGGGCGCGGAGGTGGTGGACGTCGGATCGGGTGCCGGCCTGCCCGGGCTGGTGCTCGGCCTGGTACGTCCCGACATCCGGATGACCCTCTTGGAGCCTCTGCTGCGACGGACCGTCTTCCTCGACGAGGCGGTCGAACTGCTGGGGCTGAAGAACGTGACGGTGCGTCGAGGGCGTGCGGAAGAGGCCCACGGGGAGCTCCACACCGACTTCGTCACGGCTCGTGCGGTGGCTCCGCTCTCCCGATTGGCCGGTTGGTCGCTACCTCTGTTGCGCAAGGACGGCAGCCTGCTGGCCCTCAAGGGGGAGCAGGCGGAGGCCGAACTCGCGGAGGCCGAGAAAGACGTTTCGAAACTGCGGCCCAGTGCGTGCGATGTGATCAGGGTGGGTCGGGGTAAAGTCGATCCCGCTACCACGGTCGTTCGCGTCACGGTGACATCCGACGGTGGTCCGTCCCGATCCGGAGGTTCCCAGAAGAAGAGACGGGGCGGCAAGAAGAAACGCGGACGGAAGAGGTGAACTCATTCGTGTCCCAGAACCCAGCCGACAACGCCGGTGTTTCACGTGAAACACCGGTAGGCGCCTATGGAGACCTGCTCGATGTTTCCCCTGGAGCACCGGCGGATCCAGCGGTGGGTCAGTCCCCTGTTTCACGTGAAACATGGGGGGCGGCTCACGGTGGCGCTCCCGAAACCCCCCTCGCCCAGGCGGCCCGTTCGGCCATGTCCGGCCGAGGACGCGAGGAGATCTGGCCTCGTCCCCGGTCCTGCCGGGTGATCAGCGTCGCCAACCAGAAGGGCGGCGTCGGTAAGACGACCACGACGGTCAACATCGCCGCGGCCCTGGCCATGCACGGCCAGCGTGTCCTCGTGGTCGACCTCGACCCGCAGGGGAACGCCTCCACCGCTCTCGGTATGGAGCGCGACGATCAGACCCGGTCCATCTACCACTGTCTGGTGGAGGACGAAGAGATCCGGAAGCTGGCCAAGCCGGTCCCGGACATCCCCGACCTGTGGTGCGCCCCCGCCACGATCGACCTGGCCGGCGCCGAGATCGAACTGGTCTCCCTCGTTGCGCGAGAGGCCAGGCTCAAGAGGGCCTTCAGCGCCTACGACACCTCCGACCTCGACTACATCCTCATCGACTGCCCGCCCTCGCTCGGCCTGCTGACGGTCAACGCGATGGTGGCGTGCGACGAGGTCATGATCCCGATCCAGTGCGAGTACTACGCGCTGGAGGGCCTGGGGCAGCTGCTGCGCAACGTGGAGCTGGTCAAGTCCCACCTGAACACGGGGCTCTCGGTCAGCACGATCCTGCTGACGATGTACGACGCGCGGACCCGGCTCTCCCAGCAGGTGGCCGACGAGGTGCGTTCCCACTTCGGCGACCTGGTCCTGAGAACCCAGGTGCCGAGGAGTGTCCGTGTCTCCGAGGCGCCGAGCTACGCCCAGTCGGTCATGACCTACGACCCCATGTCCACCGGGGCGATGGCCTACCTCGAAGCGGCGCGCGAGATCGCGCATCGGGCCGAGGGGCCCGGTGTCGGCTGACGCCGATTGTTTCACGTGGAACACCCGTTCTCCGGTCGGACGGACGGCACGCTAGGAATGTGAAGGGAATTGCCGGTGAGTCAGCAGCGGCGCGGATTGGGCAAGGGACTGGGGGCACTCATCCCGCAGGGGCCGGCGGTCCCCGCGCCGGGGGAGAGTGTTCGAGAGACGGTGAACCCCGCGGTGATCCCGGCGGCCCCGGTGGCTCCGGTGACCGAGCCTCCGAAGACCGAGGACCCCAAGGAGTTGCCGGACGGCACCTACCTGGAGGAGATCGCCCTCTCCGACATCGTCCCCAACCCCCGACAACCCAGGACGCACTTCGACGACGAGGCCTTGGAGGAACTGCGGGAGTCGATCGTCGAGGTCGGTCTGCTCCAGCCCGTGGTGGTCCGCAAGGTCGAGGGCGGCGACCGGCCGCGCTACGAGCTGATCATGGGCGAGCGTCGGTTCCGCGCGAGCAGGCTCGCCTCGCTCGAACGGATCCCGGCGATCGTCCGTAAGACGGAGGACGACGAACTGCTCCGGGAGGCCCTCCTGGAGAACCTCCATCGGCAGCAGCTCAACCCGTTGGAGGAGGCCGCCGCCTACCAGCAGATGCTGGACGACTTCGGCACGACCCAGGCGGAGCTCGCCCAGCAGGTCGGTAAGTCGCGTCCCTACATCGCCAATATGCTGCGTCTGCTCAACCTTTCACCGAAGGTGCAGACGAGGGTCGCGGCCGGTGTGCTCAGCGCCGGACACGCACGCGCACTCCTGTCGATCGACGATCCCGAGGCTCAGGATCGCCTGGCCCAACGGGTGATCAACGAGGGCCTGTCGGTGCGCTCCCTGGAGGAGATCGTCTCCCTGCGGGAGATCCCGGAGGAGGAGAAGCCGCGCCGGGTCCAGGCGGGGAGGATGGAGAATCCTCCTCAGGTCGAGGAGTGGGCGACCCGGTTCGGCGACCGACTCGACACCACGGTGAAGGTGGACATCGGCCGGCGCAAGGGCAAGATCGTCGTGGAGTTCGCGACGGTCGAGGACCTGGAACGGATCATCCGCCAGATCGAGAACTGAGGACGCGAGGCTCGATGTTTCACGTGGAACATCCGGGCCGAGAACGGCGAAGGGCCCGCGGGGTGATCCCCGCGGGCCCTTCGTGTGCTTCCGGCCTCCCGGTCACAGGAACTCGGCGAGCTCCTTCTCCAGGACGCGCTTGGGCTTGGCGCCGATGAGCTGCTTGACGACCTGGCCGTCCTTGTAGACGTTCATGGTCGGCAGCGACATGACGTTGTACTCACGGGGCGTCTGCGGGTTCTGGTCGGTGTTGAGCTTGACGACCTTGAGCTTGGCGCCGTGCTCCTCGGCCAGCTTGTCCAGAACCGGGGCCATCTGCTTGCAGGGGCCGCACCAGTCGGCCCAGAAGTCCACCAGGACCGGAAGGTCGCTGGAGAGGACCTCTTCCTTGAAGTCGGCATCGGTGACGGTCTTGACGGTCGACACTGCTCGGTTCTCCTTGGATCGACGGAAAAGGGTGGGAGGTGGGGGTCAGTTGCCGTGCTCGGCGAGGAAGCGCTCGGCGTCCAGGGCGGCCGAGCAGCCGGTGCCCGCGGCGGTGATCGCCTGACGGTACTGGTGGTCGACCACGTCGCCGGCGGCGAAGACGCCTTCGAGGTTGGTACGGGTGGACGGGAACTCCACCTGGACGTAGCCCTCCTCGTCGAGGTCGATCTGGTCCTTGAAGAGCTCCACGCGCGGGTCGTGGCCGATCGCGACGAACAGCCCGGTGACGTCCAGGGTGTCGCCCTCGCCGGTACGGGTGTTGCGCAGCTTCAGGCCGCTGACGCGGTCCTCGCCCAGGACCTCGGTGACCTCGGTGTCCCAGAGGAAGGAGATCTTGTCGTTGGCGAAGGCACGGTCGGCCATGATCTTGCTGGCGCGCAGCTCGTCACGGCGGTGGATGACCGTCACGGACTTGGCGAAGCGGGTGAGGAAGAGGGCCTCCTCCATCGCGGTGTCGCCGCCGCCGACGACCGCGATGTCCTGGTCACGGAAGAAGAAACCGTCACAGGTGGCGCACCAGGAGGTGCCGCGGCCGGAGAGCTCCTTCTCGCCGGGCACGCCCAGCTCGCGGTAGCCCGAACCGGTGGCCAGGATGACGGTGTGCGCGAGGAAGGTCTCGTCGCCCGCGGTGACCTCCTTGACCGGCTTGGTCAGGTCCACCGAGGTGACGTCCTCGGGGACGAGCTCGGCACCGAAGCGCTCGGCCTGCTTGCGCATGCTGTCCATGAGGTCGGGGCCCATGATCGCGTCGGGGAAGCCGGGGAAGTTCTCCACCTCGGTGGTGTTCATCAGAGCGCCGCCGGCGGTGATGGACCCTTCGAAGACCAGGGGGCGCAGTTCTGCGCGCGCGGCGTACACGGCGGCGGTGTAACCCGCCGGACCGGAACCGATGATGATCACATTACGGACGTCACTCACGCTCGTAGGCCCTTCACAGTCGTTGCCCTGGCCACGGTGGCGTGACCGGAGGGGAAAGATGGTTAGCACAACCGATGGTAGAGGCCCCGCATTCCCGGTCCGACATCCCCGCGGCTTACCCAGGAGGGGTATACCCCTCAGGGGTGGTGGGCACCGCGGTCGAGCGCCGCGCGCGCCACCAGGGCGAGCAGCCCGGCAAGGGCGCCCCAGAGGGCGTTCACGGCCAGGACCGAGACCGGCGCGAAGGGGTGGGTGAGCGGCCCTTGGAGCTCCCCTTGGAGGAGCGGTGACAGTATGGCGCTCGACACGACGGCGAACACCCCGTAGGCCAGCCCGGCGTGGACGAGGGTGAGAAGGGGGCGGGGGACCCGGGCCACCACCACCGCGGTCACCCATACCGCGGTGATCACCACGGTCGTCACCACGGGGATGGTCGGGCCGGGGGAGAGCGCGTCGGCGATCCCCGTGACGTTCAGCAAAGGACGGATCAGCGCCAAGGCTCCGAGCCCCAGCACGAGCGGCCAGGGGATCTCGGACCACGGGCCTCGCGAAGTGGACGGTGTCCGTTCTCCCACGGCTACCTCCCGGGACGGGCGTCGTGACGACGCGATCGGTTCGATGTCGACGACGCTAGGTCGCGGTCTCGACGTCGGCGTCGGATCCCGGGCGCTCACCATTACGTCCGAACGCGTACCGACGCGCGCTCGAAGGCCGGTGGAGCGGACACCCCCGCTTCGTAGAATCGGCGCATGACGGAGCCGCCGCCGGAGCAGTCCACCCGCCACGCCCTCGTCGTCGACCTGCTGTTCGGTTTCGCGGTCTTCGCCGTGGTGGCGATCGCGGTCGGCGCGGATGTCAGCGGGAGGGGGAACCAGCCGCTCGGATACGGGCTGGCGGTGGTCCTCGGCGCCCTCATGCTCGTCCGACGCCGTCGGCCGCTCTTCGTCCTGGCGGCCACCTGTGTCCTGGTCGTCGCCAACTACGTGATCGACCTGCCCACGATCGGCCTCGCGGTCCCCCTGGCCGGGGCGTTGTACTCGGCGGCGGAGGCCGGGCACACCCGGTGGGCGGTCGGAGGGGCGACGGCGCTCCTGTCGCTCTCCACCCTCATCAGGCTGGGGGAGGGACAGGATCCCGCCTATCTCCTCGGCTACGAACTGGCGTCCACCGTCGCGATCATGGGCGCCGCGATCGCGCTGGGGGACGGAACGCGACAACGGCGCGAGGGCGCGCGGCAACGGCGGCGCATCGCCGTGCTGGACGCCCAGGCGCGGGAGGCGGAGGCCGCCGAACGGACGGCGCGCGAACGCACCCGGATCGCCAGGGATCTGCACGACGCGGTCGGCCACCATCTGTCGGTGGTCTCGTTGCATTCGGCGGTCGCCTCGGAGGCGTTGGAGGAGGGCGTGGAGGATCCGTCGGTGGCGAGGGCGGAGCTGGATCACGTCTCCCGGGCCGCCAGAGAGGGGCTGCGGGACCTGCGGGCCACGGTGCGGGCCCTACGCGATCCCGGGGGAGAGGTCGAGCCGGTGGCCGGCCTGGCCCACCTGGAGGCGTTGGCCTCCTCGGTCCGGGACGCCGGGGTCCGGGTGGAGGTGTCCGGTTCCCCGGGGGAGGGGCTGCCGGGGCTGGTCGACGCGGTCGCCTACCGGGTGGTCCAGGAGGCGCTCACCAACACGCTCCGGCACGCGGGGGCCCGTCACGCCCGGGTCCTGATGGCACGGGACGGGGACGGACTCACCGTCACGATCACCGACGACGGAGGATCCGTGCGGACACCGGTACGAGAGGGCAGCGGGTTGACGGGTATGCGGGAGAGGGTGCGTATGGCGGAGGGGACGCTGGAGGTCGGCCCCGATCCGGCCGGCGGGTTCCGGGTACGGGCGAGGCTCCCTATCGGAGGTGGGGCGTGATCCGGGTGCTGTTGGCCGACGATCAGCCTCTGGTCCGCGCCGGTGTGCGGGCCCTGGTGGAACGGGACGGGGACATCGAGGTGGTGGCGGAGGCGTCCGACGGCCGCGCGGCCCTCGTGGAGCTCGACCGCTTCCGTCCCGACGTCCTGTTGCTGGACCTGCAAATGCCGGTCCTGGACGGGTTGGACGTCCTGAGGGAGCTGGAACGCCGACGTACCGATGTGTCGGGTCGCCGACACGTCGACACCCGGGTGGTCGTGCTGACCACCTTCGGTGAGGACGACAACGTGTTCGGGGCGCTGCGTTCGGGGGCCGCCGGTTTCCTGCTCAAGGACGCGGGTCCCGGAGAGCTCAGGGAGGCGGTCCGCACGGTCGCCGCGGGGGAGGCCCTCCTCTCGCCCGGGGTCACCCGCAGGGTCGTCGAACGGCTGGTGGAGGTGGAGCCGTCACCGGGGGCGGACCGGCGACTGGAGGGGATCACCGATCGGGAACGCGAGGTCCTGGCCCTGGTCGGCCGGGGGATGACCAACCAGGAGATCGGCGCCGAGCTGCATCTGAGCCCCGCGACCGCCCGCACCCATGTGGGGCGGTTGCTCACCAAGCTGGGGGTCAGGGACCGTGTGGGGCTCGTCGTGGTCGCCTACGAGAGCGGCCTGATCCGCCCCGGCTCCTAGAGCCGCTCCTCGGCGAGTACCTGTTCGGTGACGTCGCCGCCTCGGGCGCAGGTCGGGTCGAGGACCACCACGGAGGCGCCGTCGGCGTCACGGACGAACAGGACCCAGGCGCGTTCGCCGCTCTCGGATCCCCCCTCCCAGAGGGCGTCGTCGAGCAACGTCACACGGGAACCGGTGGCCTCCTCATAGAGGGTCACGCACTCCTGGGCGCCGGCGGGGAGGTCGGAGGAGAGGGTCTGGACACCGGGTCCCGTGCCGCTCTCGCCCTCCTCGGTCATGGCCAGGACCCGGGAGGCCTGTTCGGCGAGTCGCTCCTCGGTGTAGACCGTGCCGCTCTCCAGGGCCTCGGTGGAGTAGGACCGGGTGATGTCGGGGTCGGATTCGCTCTCCTCCGTCAGGGGAGAGGAGGCGACACCCTGGTCGGCCCGGTCCTCGGAGAGCACGTTGGTGAGGACGGCGGTACCGCCACCGATCACGAAGACGGAGGCGGCGGCGACCATCATGAGCCTGGGCAGTCCGAGGCCGCGTCGTTTCGGGGTGAACGGGACCACCGTGGCGGGCCGGTTCTCCTCGACGGGAGGCGCCTCGTGTTCCGTCTCGTCCTTGGCCTCGTTCGCCGCGCGTTCGGCGACGGCACGGGCGATCCCGTCGTCGAGGAGGTCGGCGACGTCCCGCGGCATCGCGGGGGCGGGTGTCTCAGCGAGCGTTCTGGAGACCCCCGCGAGATCGTCGAGGGTGGTCGCGCAGGTCGCGCAGGTCTCTATGTGGTCGGCGACCGAACGTTCCTCGTCGGGGCCCAGAAGGTCCTCGGCGAAGAAGGCGAGTGCCTCCACGTCTGGATGGGACGTCACGATGGGTTGGCACCTCCTCTCTCAGATGTGACGTCTCGGGGAGATGCGGGGTTCCTTAGATGGGCCAGAGACGGAAGAAGTTTCGCGCGACCTCGGGCACACCGGCTCTTGATGGTGCCCGGGGCCACGTCGAGGATCTCGGCGGCCTCGTCCACCCGGTAGCCGAGCATGTCCACCAGGGTCAGCGCCATGCGCTGGTCCAGGGGCAGGAGCTCCAGCGCCGCGTGCACGTCCAGTCGGGCCTCGGTGCGGGAGGCGTGGTCGGGCGCACCGCCGGTGCGCCCGAGCCGTTCGTTGGAGATGACGTCGAGGGTCTCGTCCTCGGTCGGTGTGGCGGGACGTACCTTCCTGCGTCTGAGCCGGTCGTGGCAGGCGTTCACCACGATCCGGTGCAGCCAGGTGGTGACCTGCGCCTCGCCGCGGAAACGGTCGGCGGCGCGGAAGGCGGACAGGAAGGCGTCCTGGAGGGCGTCGGAGGCCTCCTCCGGATCGCCCATGATCCGGATGGAGACAGCCCAGAGGCGCTCACGGTGTCGGCGAACGAGTACCGCGAACGCCTGTTCGTCACCTTGAGCGTGCCTCGACAACAGCTCCTTGTCGGGAAGCTCCTGGGCCGCTTCCATCAGCGCTGATCACATACCCCGTCACTCGAGAATCTAGAGTCCGCGTACCTCGACTTCGACAATGCTCCCACGGTAGCGACCCTCGTCCGTGGGCAGGGAGGTGAACCAGATCAGGACGTACTGTCCGGAGACGCTCTCGTCGAGGGTGACGACCTGTTCGCCGTTGATCGAACCCTCCCAAGCGACCGGGAGACCGGCGTCCAGGGAGGCGTCGTCGGAGACCGAGTTCGTGTCCCCGACCCTGACCTGGACCCCGTACTCACGGGCGGGCAGGGTCAGGTCCACCTCGTGGACCTCCTGGGAGGAGCCGAGGTCGAGGAGCAGACCGACACCGCTCTTCTCGGTGCCCATGGGGTCGTTGTAGCCCTCGGTGTTCCACTGGGTGGACGGATCGCCATCGTGGGCCCGGGGCGCGTTGGCGTCGTGCTCGGAGCCGTCGCCACCCGGCAACGGGTCGAACCCGGTGGACGAGGAGATCGGCAGGACCTCCAGGTCGGCGCTGTCGACCGTCTCCTCGGTGGTCTCGGATCCGGAGTCGGCCTCGGTCTCGCCCTCGTCGCCGGGGCGCATCATGGAGCCGACGACCCAGGCCCCCGTGACCACGGCGGCGAACAGGAGCAGGGCCAGGGCCCCGATCACCAGTCGCCTGGCGGACGGGCGTCGTTCGCGGTCGGTGTACTCCTCTTCCCGGGCCGGGGCGGGCCGGGAAGAGCTCCGTGCGGGCGCCGAGTCGTTGCGCGAACTGCGTCGGGGGCCGGTGGCGCCGAACTCTCCGGTGCGCCGCGAGGTGCCCTGCTCCGGCGGAGGGGTGGCCTCCGGAGGGGCCACGGGCAGCGGGATGAGCCGCGGTACCTCGGCCAGGGCCGCGCAGAAGTCGGCCGGTGTGGTGATCGGCGGGCCGGGCACCATCTGGCCCGCGAACTGCGGCAGGGCCGCGCGGGTGGTGATGGTGGCGAGCTGGTCGCTGATGCCCTGGCGGAGCTGGCCGGGCGGGTAGGGGCCCATGGGGCCCTGGGGGGCACCGGGCAGACCGCTCTGCGGCCCACCGGGCCAGTGCCCGGTGAGGGCCGCGTAGAGCAGGTTGCCCAGGCCCTGGGTGTCGACGGCCGCGGGGTCGGCGATGTTGCTGCCGAGCAGCGCGGCGTCGACACCGATGCCGGTGACCTTGACGGCCCCGCCGCTGCTCCACATGAGCTTGCCGGGGGTCAGGCACAGGTGGTGGAGACCCCCCGCGTGCGCCGCGGCGATGGCCTCGGCCGCCTCGGCGACCAGACCCGCGGCGCGCTCGGGCTCCATGGGGCCCTGGGCGAGGAGTTCGGCCAGGGAGGAGCCGATGACCCACTCCTCGACCACGTAGGGGACGGGGGTGGTGTCGTCGGCGTCGAAGACCTGGGTGACGCGCGCGTCGGGGATGCGGCTCGTGGCCCTCGCCGCGCGGACGACCTCGGATGTTCGGGGGAAACCCTCGGTGAAGGTCCATACCGCGACAGGACGCGCCAGCGTCTCGTCGGTGGCCTTCCAGCGGGTCGCTCCACCGGTCTCGCTCACCACGTGGTCGAGTCGGTAGCGGTTGGCCAGCTTCGCCCCGGGTTCGATCAGAAAGGTGCTCATGATGGGAGTGACGGGTGCCAGTGCCGTTGGGTCGCGCGTGCTCCTTGCGGGCTCACGCGAGGGGGTCGGCCCTGTCTGCTGTCCCCAGCCTCCCTTCGGGCAGCTCGGATAAACGATGCTCTGGTGGTCAAGCGGTGTCTGTCCATGCTAGGACGCGTGAACAGCCTCTTTGGAGGACATTGGCTACTCATTCACTTTCCGGGGCATATCCGGGTCCGATCGCCCAACGTCGGCCATTCCAGGTGATCAGCGGCGTCGCAGGCGGGTCTTGACCAAATCAAGGAACGCAGTGACTTCGGTCACATTGAGGAACTTGGCGGCAACCACGAACAGTACGGCACCGACCAGCCCCCCGGCCACCATCGCCCCGAGCGCCGGCCACAGCTCACCGGGCAGACCACTGAAGACGAAGATCATCAGGACACCGAACACCGCGGCGGGCACGGCCGCCAGGTGCAGTTTGAACAGGGTCGCCAGGGTGCGGCGCCCGTCCAACCCGTTGAGTCTCTTACGGAGGATGTACCACATGATGATCGAGCCCACGATGTAGTACAGCCCGTAGGGGAGCGGCAGCCACACCACGATGTGCTGCGGACTCTCCGCCAACACGAACAGCAGCGCGATCGCCGTGACCGCGTGAGCGATCTCGGAGGGGATCGAGACCAGCGCGGGCGTCCGCGTGTCGCCCAGCGCGTAGAACACGCGCATCTGGAGCTGGAACAGCGTGAAGGGGATCAACATCACGCAGAAGACCATGAGGATCCGGCCGATCGCGGCCGCGTCCTCGGCGCTGGTGCTGCCCTGCGCGTAGATCATCACGCAGAACGGGACGGCGAAGACGATCATCGCCACCGAGATCGGCACGATCAGGACCGAGGAGAGGCGGAAGCCCCGGGAGAAGTCGCTGCGGACCTGGTCCTTACGGCCGGCGGCGACGTGTTCGCTCATTCGGGGCAGCAGGGCGGTGATCACCGAGACCGCGATGATCGCGTACGGGAGCTGGAACAGCATCGACGCGAACTTGTACGCGGCGATGCCCGAACCGGTGTCGAAGCCCAGCTCGGCCGCCATCGAACCGGCGCGCGTGGCGACGTTGGTGGAGACGAGCGCGCCCACCTGGGCGACCACGATGTAGAGCATCATCCAGGAGGCGGCGCCGGCCGCCTCGCCCAGACCCGAACCGCGCAGGTCCAGGCGGGGACGCCAACGGAAACCGGCCGCCGCGAGCGCCCACACGAGCACGGCGGCCTGGACGACCTGCCCCAGGGCGGTGCCCAGCCCCAGCAGGGCCAGCTCGCTCTGGGTCACCGTGTCGGGGGAGCGTCCCGGGCCCGCGATGGACAGGAACCACACGCAGATGCCGATGATGACGACGTTGTTCAGCACCGGCGCCCACATCGGGGCCCCGAACCTGTTGCGCGCGTTGAGCATCGCGCTGGCCAGACCGCTGGCGCCGATGAAGAAGATCTGGAGCACCAGGTAACGGGCCAGGATCACCGAGACCTCGTACTGAGAGCCGCTGAAGCCGCCCGCGTAGATCCGGATGAACCACTCCGCGATCAGCACGGACACCAGGGTCAGTACGAACAGCGCCAGCAGCATCAAGGTGACGAGCCGCTGCTCTGTCTTGTCGCCGCCGTCGGGGTCCAGCTTGCGCCGCTTGACGAGGAACGGTACGAACACACTGGCCAACAACCCGCCGATGAGCAGGTCGTAGATCATGTACGGGACCATGCCCGCGGTCTGATAGGCGTCGCCCAGGAGCTGGGTGCCGATCGCCGCCGCCAGGACGATGGTCCGGACGAACCCGGTCACGCGGGAGGCGATCGTGCCGACCGCCATGATCGCCGTCGACTTGGCGATGTTGCCCGGCGCGGTGTGGGAGGACCCGCCGATCTCGTCGCCGTCCTCCAGACCGGCACGGTCCGCGGTACCGACGTCACCGATGTCCTCGGGGTTCCGGACGGTCTTCAGACCGGTCTCGGGCGCGGACTCCGGTTCGGAGCGTTCGTAGGCGTCGAGCACGTCCTCCGGCATCACCAACTGGCGACGGGCGGGGTGCTCCGTTCGTTCCGAGGGACCCGGGTAGGGCTCCTCGGTCTTCTCACGGGGGTGGTCGCTGGACACCGTCGGGCGGTCCTTTTCTGGGTGGGACGACTACGTGCTCACCGGCGGGGCGGGGCCGGTGGAGGAGAGGGGCGGTGACTAACGACGCAGCCGGCCTCGGATGAGTTCCACCGCGGCGCTCAGCTCGGGGACGCGCAGTACGCGCGCGGCGACGAGGAAGAGCAGGGCACCGACCGCGCAACCGGCGACGGGGGCGCCGATATAGGTGGCCAGACCGGGACCGACGTAGGTGTCGAAGAGCCAGAGCGCGCCGAAGCCCGCCGCGATGCTCGGGACGACTGCCAGGTGCAGCCGCAACATTGTTCCAATGATGTGCTTCCCGTCAAGCCCCTCGATCCGCCGGCTGAGGACCTGACCGGCGATGGTCAACCCGCTCAGGAACGAGAACATGAAGCCCGCGGCCACACCGACGACCACCATGTCGGGCGGCAGGAGCAGGTAGGCGACCAGCGCCAGACCGCTGTGAACGGCCAGGTTGGCGATACCGATGAGGGCCGGGGTCCTCGTGTCGCCGAGCGCGAAGAAGACCCGCAGCATGAGCTGGAAGACGGTGAACGGCACCAGACCGAGCGACATGACCGCGAGGATCTGGCCGATGGCGGACGCGTCCCCCACCGAGACGGAACCGCGGGCGAAGGCCAGGATCGACAGGGGCTGGGCGAACATCGCGACCGCGAACGCCGTCGGCACCAGCACGAACGCGGAGATCCGCAGCGTGCGGGAGAAGTCCGAGCGGACCGCGTCCCAGTTCCGGTCGTCGGCGTGAGCGCTCATCCGGGGCAGCAGCACGGTGATGAGGGAGACCGCGATGATCGCGTACGGAAGCTGGAAGAGCTGGTAGGCCAGGTTGTAGGCGCTGATACCGGCACCCACGTCCAGGCCCTGCTCGATACCGGCGACGTTGGCGGCGTTGGCGATGTTGGTGGTGATCCACAGACCGGCCTGGGTCAGCAGGGTGTAGAGCATCATCCAGCCGGCCGAGCGCAGCGCCTCGCCGAGCCCGGAGCCGCGCAGGTCGAGGCGGGGCCTCCAGCGGTATCCGGTGCGGGTCAGGGCGACGAACAGCACCACGGCCTGGAGGGCCATGCCGGCGGCGGTTCCGGCGCCGAGCAGGGTCAGCTCGGCGGAGGTGACCGTCTCGGGGGTCCGCCCCGGGCCGGCCACGACCAGGAACATCGCCGCCACACCCATGATCACGATGTTGTTCAGCACCGGGGCCCACACGGCCGCGCCGAATTTGCCTCGGGTGTTGAGCATGGCGCTGAGCAGGCCGCTCAGACCCACGAAGAAGATCTGGGAGAGCAGGAACCGGGCCAGATAGACCGACGTGTCGAACTGGAGGGACGTGAAGCGCGATCCGTACAACCAGATCAGCGCCTCGGCGGCCAGGATCGCGACGGTGGTCACCACCAGTAGCGCGAGCACCATCGAGGTGAAGAGCCGGTCCTCGGTGGCCTTGCCGCCGTCCAGGTCGTTCTTGCGCCGTTTGACCAGGAACGGGATGACCACGGAGGCCATCAGACCACCGATGAGGAGGTCGTTGAGGATGAAGGGGATCGTGTGCGCCGTGTGGTAGGCGTCGCCCAGCAGGTGGGTACCGATGGCTGCGGCCAGCACGATGGTGCGGGCGAACCCGGTCAGGCGGGAGGCCATGGTCCCCACGGCCATGATCGCGCTGGAGCGCATCATGCCGCCGGAGGGCTCCGCCTCGCCCGCGGACTCCTGCACCGGCTCCTCGGCCGTCTCCCGGCGTTCCCCGGCGTCCCGGCGGTCTCCGCCGAGCACGGGGCCGTACGGGTCGGCGGCGGGCTCGGGGAGCTCGCCCTCCTCGAAGGACGGGGTCGGCCCGGGATAGGGCCGGATCGGACCCTCTCCGGGAAGCGGCCCTTCGGAGGCCGGCCTGCGGTGCCTGGGGGCGTAACGAGGCGGATACTCGTCGCCGTTAGGGGAGTCGGTGACCACTGTGGATCAGGGTTCCTTTCGTCCGGCAGGGAAGGAGATCGGTACCGCGGCTCCGTGCGGGGATACGCGGAAAGGGCGGAAAGCCCGGGTCCGGGGACCCGGGGAGGGAAAAGGGGTGTGACACGGCCGACGGGGCGACGTGTCGGAACGTCGCCCCGTCGGCCGCGGTGCCGGCGAGATCACTTGCGCGCGTCGCCGTCGTCGTCGGGCCGGTCCTCGGCCTCTTCGGAACCGTCGTCCCGGGAAGCCGACCCCTCGGTCCCGTCGGACCGTTCGTCGGTCTCGGACCCGGCGGCCTCGCCGTCACCGGCTTCGGCGCCCTCGTCCCGGGGGGTCTCGGCGGAGGGGGACTCACCGTCCTCGTTCTTCTCGGCCTTGGCCGCCTGACGGCGGGCCCACTTGCGCAGCGCCCGAGGGGCGAGCGCCGCGATCAGGATCAACAGGCCGATCCCGCTGATGAGCAGAGCCTGGGTCCCCAGGCCGGTGGCGTTCACCTGGAGCATGGTGTCCTGCGGGCTGATCGGCTCGCCGTCCGCGTTCTGGAGGCTCACGTGCACGGTGGTGCTGCCGTTGATCCGGGCCGAGAGCGGAACGTAGACCGTCGTCTTCGCTCCCGGGGCGATCTCGAAGGAGGACGTGTAGTCACCGATGCTGAGCCGCTCGGAGTTCTCCGAGAAGATCGACAGGTGCACGTAGACGGACTCGTCCTCCAGGTCGTTGGCGACGAGCACACCGGTGATCCCGGTCCGGCTGGCCAGGGTGACCGGCTCGCCCGGGATGATGCGCACGTCCTCCATGCGGCCCTGGACGGCCTGGCTGACGAGGGAACGGGTCGCCCCCGCCAGGGCCTCGCGCTCACGCCAGTACACCGACTCCAGCCGCACCAGTGAGGGGCGGAAGGGGTCGCTGTCCCCGACGAGGATGCTGTTGAACAGTCGGACGTCCCGGCTCACGTCCTCGATCTGGCCGAGGTAGGTCGAGCTGAGCTCCTGCCCGTAGGACTCCTGGGGGTAGTTCAGGTCCTGCCGGGTGTCCTCCCACTCGTCGGGATCGGGGGTCTTCACCCGGTCCAGCCGCTCGGGCGACAGCCAGGGCAGGTCGTCGGTGGCCTTGAGCACCCCGGCGGCGAGTTCGGCGCTGGGGTCCCAGTCCCGTGAGGGGGCGGCGACCACCACGCGGTCCTTCCCACCGTCCTCGCCGGCGATCATCGCGGTCTCGGCGGCGAACCGTTGGAGCGCCAGCGCGGATTCCCCGGGGCCGTGCGAGGGCATGGACAGCACCTCGGTCAGACCGGCGTCGGCGACCAGGGCGAAGGGGTCCACGCCCTCCTCCTCGGCCCCGGTGGCGGGCAGCGGGGCCTCGGCGGTCAGGGTCGTGTCGATCCACGGCTCCGGCGGGAGGGCCTCCTCCGTCAACAGGAAGCGGTCGGCGCCGTCCGAGGAGAACAACTCCTGTACGCCCTCGTCCATCAACCCCTCGGCGGGCAGGGCGAAGCGCTCATCGGCCTCCAGGGCCAGAGAACGTCGCAGGGCCTCCCTGGAGATGCTCAGCGAGGCCTCGGCGTCCGTGCGCATGTCGTTGCGCAGCAGGGACGCCAGGTCCGTGTCGGCGTAGGAGGACGCCACCACGGCGTCGGCCGCGAGCACACCGCGGGCCTCCCGCAGCCATACCTGCGCCGCCTGGTCCGCGGCGCGTTCGTTCCGCTCGGGGTCACTGCCGGCCGGAACCTCCGAGAGGTCCTCGACCACCGTGTGGTCGGCGGCGGCCATCCTGAGGATGTCGTCCATGGTCCCCGGGTCGACGGCCCAGGTCACCGGGATGCCCTCGGTGCGTTCGGGCGAACGTTCCTTCTCGCCGCCGCCCTGATCCTCGTCCTCATCGGACTCCTCGTCCTCCGGCGACGCGGAGGCCTCGTCCCGAGGCTCACCGCTCTCCTCGGGAGAGGGGGAGGAGTCGCTCGGCTCCTCGTCGGGAGAGGGTGATCCGGCCTCGGGGGACGGATCCTCCGCCTCCTCGGACGGGTCCTCGTTCAGCCCGAGCTCCTTGACGAGGTCCTCGTCCCCGACGTCGAAGGAGAGCGGAACCTGGGCCCCGGCCTCCAAGAGTCGACCGAGCCGCCCCTCGGCGGTCACGGAGTCGTGGAGACCCTCTCCGAGGAAGGTGTCGTCGTCCGCCCGACCCGGATCGTCCATCAACGGCCAGACCCAGGCCAGATCGACGGGGTCCACGTCCTTGTCGTCCTCGCCCATGTAGGGGAGGAAGGTGTACTGAGTGCCCAGCAGCTCTCCGTCACCGCCGACGGCCTCCACCACCAAGGGGTAGACGCCGTAGGACCCCAGCTCGAGATCCTCCACCGGGGTGCTGAGCGAGTACTCGATGGTGCCGTCGGGCTTCAGCTCGCCCTCGAACTCCTTCTTCGGACCCCGTGAATCGGGTTGGAGGCCCTCGCCCGAGGCGAACCCGTCGAGTTCGTCACGTGAGGTGAAGGCGTTCTTGGAGTAGCGGATCCGGACGGTGACGTCCTCCACGGAGGCGCCCGTGGTGTTGGTCACCTCACCCGAGACGCGCAGGGTGCTGTCCTCGTCGAGCGAGGAAGGGGTGATCCGTTCCACGGCGACCGGAGGGGCCGACTCCTCGTTCTCGGGCTCCGCGGAGGCGGGCGAGAGCGTGGCCGGTATCGGGAGCAGCGCGGCGGCCATGGTCATGACCGCGGCCACGGGAGCAGTTCGACGCAACGCTTGACCGGTTTCCTGATTCGGGGCCAGATGTCCATCCCGCCGGGGATGTGGATGTGACAGGGCGGGGACGGAGCGGGGTGCCCGCACGGCGCGCTCGGCGGAAGCGGGGCAGGTGGCCTCGGGCTGACCGTGACAAGCCACCACTGCACCCGAAGATACCGCGTTCCCCGAACCCCGGTCCTGGCGCGGCCCTCGCCCTGGCGTGTGGTGAGGCCAGCCTTTCATCCGCCACGGGGTCCACGCCAGGGTCTCCACACCCTCCGCCGAAGGTCGGAGACGATTCGCGGTTTGCCCGCGCGGCCACTTAATCTGCGTTGTGTGCCGAACACAGAGTTTTCGAGTAACGACACCGCACGTGACGAGCGCATCGGAAGGAGCTCGGTCGTGGACGAGCCGACCGGTGAGCAGCGCGCCGCGATCACCGCGCTGATCGACTCGATGCGTACGGTCTCAGAGGAACTCGGCGACCGGTTCGCCGCGCACGACCAACAGCTCGCCCTCGTCGGCGGTCCGGTCCGTGACGCTCTGCTCGGCCGCGCCTCCAACGACATCGACCTCACCACCGACGCCGTCCCCCAGCGCATCCTCGAACTGGTCGACGGCTGGGCCGACTCGGTGTGGACGGTCGGCATCGAGTTCGGCACCGTCGGTCTGCGCAAGCGCGGCGACCAGTTGGAGATCACCACCTATCGCAGCGAGGCCTACTCGCCCAAGTCGCGCAAGCCCGAGGTGTCCTACGGCACCGACATCCGCGACGACCTGCTGCGCCGGGACTTCACCGTGAACGCGATGGCGGTCCGGTTGCCGAGCGGAGAGTTCGTCGACCCCTTCGGGGGTCTGGCCGATCTGCGCGCCAAGGTGCTGCGCACCCCCGGAAGGCCGGAGGACTCCTTCAGCGACGACCCGCTGCGCATCATGCGCGCGGTCCGTTTCGCCGCCCAGCTCGACTTCACGCTCGCCCCCGAGGTGGCCGAGGCCGCGCGCGACATGGCCGACCGGCTCACCATCGTCTCGGCCGAGCGTGTCCGCGACGAGCTCACCAAGCTCCTGCTCAGCCCGAACCCGCGCCGGGGCATCGAACTCATGGTGGACCTCGGCATCGCCGAGCACGTCCTCCCGGAGATCCCCAAGATGCGGTTGGAGATCGACGAGCACCACCGGCACAAGGACGTCTACGAGCATTCGCTCACCGTTCTCGACCAGGCCATCGATCTGGAGCGTTCGCGCGGACACGAGCCCGACCTGGTGCTGCGTCTGGCCGCGCTCCTGCACGACATCGGCAAACCCAAGACCCGCGCCTTCGAAGGCGGCAACCGGGTGACCTTCCACCACCACGAGGTGGTCGGCGCCTCCATGAGCCGTAAGCGGCTCACCGCGCTGCGCTTCCCCAAGGACGTCGTCGGTCAGGTGGGCCACCTGGTCGCCCTGCACTTGAGGTTCCACGGCTACGGCAAGGGGGAGTGGACCGACTCCGCGGTGCGCCGCTACGCCCGTGACGCCGGAGACCAGCTGGAGCGGCTGCACATCCTCACCCGCGCCGACTGCACCACTCGCAACCGGCGCAAGGCGGCGGCCCTCGCCCGCTCCTACGACGACATCGAACGTCGCATCGAGACCCTCGCCGAACAGGAGGAACTGGACCGTATCCGTCCCGACCTCGACGGCAACGAGATCCAGGAGATCCTCGGCGTCGGCCCCGGCCCCCTGGTCGGCAAGGCCTACCGCTTCCTTCTCGAACTGCGCCTGGAACACGGTCCGATGGAGAAGGAGACGGCCGAACGCGAGCTGCGCTCCTGGGCCGCCGACCACCTGGAGCGTTAGCCCCCCTCACTACAGCCCGGGTTTGACCGCGGTGACGGCCATGGCCATGCCGAAGACCCGGAGCGGGGTGCCCTCCAGCCCGTCCGCCACGTGCTGGAGGGCACGGGGGCGGCGGTCGAAGGGCGGCATCAGATAGTCGATGGCGCGTACGCGAAGGCCCGCGCCGCGCAACAGCCCGCCCATCTCCTGCGTGGTGAAGGCGCGGGCGTCCGACATCCTGTCGTGCAGGGGGCGCACCCAGGGCAGGAAGGGCGCGGTCAGGGCCGAACGGCGCCGCGCGCCCCACAGCACCCCGTGGGTCTCGAAGGGGAACCAGCGGTTGGGGGTGGTGAGGGAGAGGGCGCCTCCCGGTTTGAGCACCCGGCGGATCTCGGAGAGTCCCTCCTCCAGGTGGTCGAGGTGTTCCACGACCTCGAAGGCGGTGACCCGGTCGAAGGTGTTGGCGTCGAAGGCCAGGGAGTCCACGGACATCTTGTGCACGCCGACCCGGTCCTCCAGTTCGGTTCCGGCGATGCGGTCGGAGAAGGACTCCAACCGTCCGGGTTCGACGTCCACCGCGTCGACCCGCACGTATCCTCCGGCGAGTTCGACGGTGTAGGTGCCGTCTCCGCAGCCGACGTCGAGCAGTCGATCGCCGCGGACGGGGAGTTGTCGGCGCACCGTCTCGATCCGCTTGGCGACCCCGCGTTCCCCGAAGGAGCTCGAAGGGGCGCCGAGTCCGTGGTCACCGGTCATGGCCACCGTTCCCGCTCGTGGATGGGTTCTCCCGGGGGACACTACATCAGGTGACGCTCCGGTCACCGAACGATGGGGCGATATGTCGACCCATGGCGGGGGTCTCCCCGTCGACCCCGGTCTCGGCCGATCACGCGGGGATCGGGAGAATACCCCGGTGAGCACCACCATCTGGTATCTGGAGACCACCGACCCCGACGAGTTGCGTCCGGGGCGCGATCCGGGGGGTCACGTCGCCCTCGTCCACGCGGAGCTCCCCTCCGCCGAGCTCTCCCGTTTCCTCTACTCCGAGGTCGGCCGCGACTACCAATGGGTGGATCGCGGCTCCTGGGGGATCGACGAGTGGCGTGCCCGGACGGAGGATCTCCGTGTGGAGACCTGGGTCCTGTACGAACGGGGGACCCCGGCGGGCTACGTCGAGCTGGAGGGGCAGGACGCCGGGGACGTCGAGATCGTCTACTTCGGTCTCCTGCCCGGGTTCCTCGGACGCGGCCTCGGCGGCCACATGCTCACCGAGGCGCTGCGACGCGCCTGGTCGATGGGGGAGCGGCCGGCCGGTCACGAGGCGACCCGCCGGGTGTGGTTGCACACGTGCTCCCTCGACGGGGAGCACGCCCTGGCCAACTACCGGGCACGAGGCCTGCGGCTGTACCGGGAGACGACCGAGCCCTGATCAGGGGATCCGGGTCACCTCGTGGCGGTTCTCGCGGCGGGCGCGTACCGTCCAGGCCGCGCCCATCGACAGGAAGGCGATCACCATCGCCGCGACCACGGGAGCACTGGTCCCCGACGGGGGGATCAGAGCGGCGGCCAGCGCCGCGCCCAGGACGAAGGTCGCGTTGAACAGGACGTCGTAGACGGAGAAGACCCGGCCTCGGAAGGCGTCGTCGACGTGGCGCTGCACCAGGGTGTCGACGGTGACCTTCACCCCCTGGGACACGAACCCCAGGACGAAGGCGGCCACCGGGAACAGGGCGGGGGAGAAGGGCAGCCCGAACACCAGCAGTGCCGTCCCGGCGGCGAAGAGCAGGGAGGCGATCCAGGCGTTCTCCCCGATCCGTGAGGTCGCCGACGGGGTGGCCACGGCCCCGAGGAAGAACCCGAGGGCGAGCAGTCCGGCCGCCACGGAGAAACCGGCCATCCCGGCGACCCCGCCACCGGTGAAGGTGTTGTTGTACAGCAGCAGTGTGATCAGGGTGGAGATCCCGAACAGGACCCGGTGGCCGCCGATGGTGAGCAGCCCGACCCGGGCGGGCACCCGCTCCCAGACGTGCCGGACCCCCGAGGTCATACCGACCACCACGTTGCGCAGGGCGGCACGGACCTCCTCCGGCTCCTCGTCCAGGTGCGGACCCAGTTCCCCATAGCGCAGGGTGAGCGAGACCAGGGCGGCCCCGACGAAGCCCAACGCGGCGACGAACAGGATCATCCCGGTGCCCAGGGCCCGTTCCCCGCCGATCATCCCGATGGCCAACCCGACCCCGGTGCCCAGGGAACTGGCGACGGTGCCGCAGGTGGGGGTGACGGCGTTGGCCATCATCAACCGGTCGCGCGGGACCACGTAGGGCAGGCCGGCGGAGAGCCCGGAGAGCAGGAAACGATTGACGCTCAACACCAGGAGCGCGGCGATGAAGAACGCGGGTCCCTCGCCGTGGGCGATCAGGAGCGCGGTCACCGTGGCCAGGGCCGCTTTGATCAGCGAGGACAGGAAGAGGACCTGACGCCTCGGCATGCGGTCGATGAGTACCCCGGCGAACGGGGCGACCACGGAGAAGGGGAGGAGCAGCACGGCGAACGCCATGGCGACCTCGCCCGCGCCGGTGTGCTGCTCGGGGTTGAAGAAGACGAAACCGGCCAGACCGGCCTGGTAGATCCCGTCGGAGAACTGCGAGACCAACCGGGTACCGAACAACCGGCGGAAACGTGGGCCCCGCAGGACCTCGCGCAGATCACCGAAGAAGGACACCGACACAGGGTAGAGCGTGCGCCGGATGAGGAACGCCCGGGGCCGGAGACGGCCCCGGGCGGAGGATCAGACGTTCTCGCCCTCGATGAAGCGCTCGACACGGTCGTGCGCCTCGGCGTCGCTGTACTGCTCGGGCGGCGACTTCATGAAGTAGGAGGAGGGGGCCAGGATCGGTCCGCCGATACCGCGGTCCTTGGCGATCTTCGCGGCGCGGACCGCGTCGATGATGATGCCCGCGGAGTTCGGGGAGTCCCAGACCTCCAGCTTGTACTCCAGGTTCAGCGGGACGTCGCCGAAGGCGCGACCCTCCAGACGGATGTAGGCCCACTTGCGGTCGTCCAGCCACGGCACGTGGTCCGAGGGGCCGATGTGCACGGAACCGGCGTTGAGCTCGTGCGGGATCTGCGAGGTGACCGACTGGGTCTTGGAGATCTTCTTGGACTCCAGGCGCTCGCGCTCCAACATGTTCTTGAAGTCCATGTTGCCGCCGAAGTTGAGCTGGTAGGTGCGGTCGACGACGACGCCGCGGTCCTCGAACAGCTTGGACAGCACACGGTGGGTGATGGTCGCGCCGATCTGCGACTTGATGTCGTCGCCGATGATCGGCACCCCGGCCTTGGTGAACTTCTCGGCCCACTCGGGGTCGGAGGCGATGAAGACGGGGAGCGCGTTGACGAAGGCGACACCCGCGTCGATGGCGCACTGGGCGTAGAACTTGTCGGCCTCCTCGGAACCCACCGGGAGGTAGGAGACGAGGACGTCGGCCTTCGAGGCCTTGAGCGCGGCGACCACGTCGACGGCGTCCTCGGAGGACTCCTGGATGGTCTCGCGGTAGTACCGGCCCAGACCGTCGTAGGTCGGGCCCCGCATGACGGTCACACCGGTCGGCGGGACGTCGCAGATCTTGACGGTGTTGTTCTCGCTCGCGACGATGGCGTCGGACAGGTCATGGCCGACCTTCTTGGCGTCCACGTCGAAGGCCGCGACGAACTCGATGTCGCGCACGTGGTACGGGCCGAATCGGACATGCATCAGACCGGGCACCCGGGACTCCGGGTCGGCGTCCTTGTAATAGTGCACGCCCTGGACGAGCGACGCCGCACAGTTGCCGACGCCCACGACGGCTACACGTACCGAACCCATTGGTCCTTGCTCCTTCTTCTTGGTGAACATGGATTCCACAGCGCATGGCGACGGGCCCGCGCCGAAGCGGTCCGGGGCTCGTCGTCCTGCGTCCGTATCCCGTATGTGGTCAGCAGCGCACACGGCGGTTCTGTTCCCCCTCATGGTGGTCGACCACGGGGGGTGAACTGTGAATGTCCGGCTGGTTTGTTCTGCTATGACTCTATCTTTGCCTGTCATGTGAGCCGTCTCCGGCGGGGTGCGGCGGAAACGTGATGTTCACACGAGGGTAAGAATCCCCGCGGTCTCCCGGCCGGCGCGCGGCACCGGTCCCGACCTCGCCGGTCACCGAAGGCCCCGCCCCCTCTCGGGTAACGGGAGTGTCCGCTATCACAACGGCGCCCGCGAAAGTTCGCACCACCTCTGAGCAGCGGGGATGTGTGTATTCCGGTGCAAGGTGACGATCACGGTGAAAGCACGCGATACTCTCGCGCGTGGGTTGTGCTCTACCGTTCGGTCGCTCTAACGTGACCTTTGCTTTGCGTGTGCGGCCGGTAGGAACCCGGAACGAAGCCACCGCCGCGGCGACGTTCACGTCGGCTCGAAGCGCCGATGACAGGGGCAAACGCACCCGCAGGCCAACGACCAGGAGGAAGTAGCGGCCAACGTCTTCGCGACCTGTTGAAAACCTTCGACCTCAAGTGGGCGTCTCTTTATCAAGCCTTGAACGACAGGCGTAGCGGTGGAGACAGGCCACACCGGCCCGGACCCTCGCCGGTATACCGCGACAGGTCGCGAACCACCGATCCCCCAGGGGGACCGTCCCCCGTTTCCACCAAGGAATCGTCAGGCCGACCGGCCGTGAGAGGCAATCGAGGACCACGTGAGTACCGAACGACGACGGAGTGCCGACGGCGGCCGTCGCCGGGCCAACGGCCCGGACGACGGTCCGCGCGGTAACGGCGGAAGGCGCAGGGCCGACGGCCCGCCACGGGAAGAACGTGCCGGTGGGCGTCGCCGTCCCGACCCCGAGGACGAAGGCGGCTTCTGGGGGAACGACGAAGCCGAACCCCGGCGCAGGGCCCGCCCTCCCGAGGCCGGCGCCCGCTCCGAAGGACGCCCGCGCCCCGAGGGCGGACGCCGCCGCGCCGACGGCGAACGGCCCCGTGACCCCGAAGGCCGGCGCCGTCGTCCCGACGACGGGGACCGGCCGCGCCGCCGTCCCGACGGACAGCGCCCGCGCCGCCCCGAGGACGGCGACCGCCCCCGCCGCCGTCCCGACGACCCCCGGGCGGGAGGCCGCCGGCGTGCCGGTTCCGGGCCCCGTGACCCTCGCGACCGTGAGCACGGTGCCCGCTCCGAAGGAGGCCGGGGTTCCGGCAGAGGCGGACGCGGCTCCGGCGGTGGAGGCGGCGGACGGCGACGCCCCCGCGACAAGGAACCGGACGACCGCCCCTGGATCAAGCGCTTCCTGTCCAAGGCCTGGAAACCCGCGCTGGCCTTCTGCGGCCTGATGATCATCGGCGGCGTGGCCGCCTTCGTCATCCTCTACGCGATGGCGCCCGATGAAAGGGACCTGACCGAGAACGCGGAGAAGACCGCCTCGGCCACCCAGATCTACTGGGCCGGCGAGGAGGGCGAGGAGGAACTCGCCGTCACCACCGGTGAGGTCAAGCGCGTCTCCATCACCCGCGACGACATCCCCGAGGAGGTCGTCAACGGTGTGCTCGCCGCCGAGCAGCGCACCTTCTACGAGGACCCGGGCATCAATATCCGCGGTATCGGCCGCGCCATCCTCAGCCGAGGCGAGGACGGTGGCGGTTCGACCATCACCCAGCAGATGGCCCGTAACTACTACAGCGACCTCGACGGGCAGCCCCCCCTGACCCGGAAGATCCGCGAGATCTTCATCGCGATCAAGCTGAACCAGCAGCTCACCCACGATGAGATTCTCACGACCTACCTCAACACGATCTACTTCGGTCGCGGCGCCTCCGGTATCGAGATGGCCTCCCAGGAGTACTTCGGCAAGAGCGTGAGCGAGCTCGACGAG
This sequence comes from Nocardiopsis alba DSM 43377, assembly GCF_000341225.1. Lineage (GTDB taxonomy): Bacteria > Actinomycetota > Actinomycetes > Streptosporangiales > Streptosporangiaceae > Nocardiopsis > Nocardiopsis alba. Next base: position 34,896 of record NZ_ANAC01000024.1, on the reverse strand, counting down.
GCCCAGGGCGCCTACCTCGGCATCATCATCCAGATGCCCAGCAACTTCGAGGGCACCGAACTCGGCCCCTGGACCCAGAACTACCTGGAGAACGAGCGCTGGCCCTACGTCCAGAACCAGCTCGCCCAGATGTACGAGGAGACCGGCGGCGAACGCGGCCTTCCCGAGTCCGAGGCCCAGAACCTGGAGATCCCCGAGACCCTGGAGTACAACCCGGAGGAGGCGGCCGATCCCCAACAGGGCTACGTCCGTCAGGCCGTGATCGAAGAGGTCGAACGGCGCTACACCGAGGAAGGCGTGACCGGCGCCAAGATCGCCACCGAGGGTCTGGTCATCAAGACCTCCCTGGACAAGGAGCTGATGGACGCGGCCGAGGAGGCCTTCAGCGTCCTGCCCGAGTCCGCCGCCGACGACACCATGCGGAGCCTGACCTCGGTGGACCCCTCCACCGGTGAGATCGTCGCCTTCAACGGCGGCCCCGACGTCGCCACGGTGATCAACAACTCCCTGGTCCACCAGACCCAGGCGGGTTCGGCCTACAAGCCCTACGTCCTGGCGCGCGCGCTGATGGACGGCATCGGCCTGCGCAGCCAGTTCGACGGCGACAACGCGCGCGAGTTCCCCGGACTGGCCAGCCCGGTGCACAACTCCAACAACGTCGACTACGGTCCGGTCGACCTCATCCAGTCCACCGCCGACTCGGTGAACACGAGCTTCGTGGAACTGGCGATCGAGGTCGGCGAGACCCGCGTCGACGAGCTCGCGATCGAGATGGGCGTCGATCCGGCCCGGAGCACCACCTCCACGGTCGGTCCGCTCGTCGCCCTGGGCACCCACCAGGTGAACTCCCTCGACATGGCCAGCAGCTACGCGACCTTCGCGGCTCAAGGGCGCCACTTCCCGGCGCACATGGTCACCGAGGTCCAGACGGCCGACGGCAAGGTCCTCGAACCGGACGACAAGACCGAGCTGGAGACCGGGACCGAGGTCCTCCCCGAGGGGGTCGCGGCCGACGCCACCTACGCCATGCAGGAGGCCGTGCTCAACGGTGGTGCGAGCAGAGCCGCGCTCGACGACGGACGGCCGGTGGCCGGTAAGACCGGTACCTCCTCCGACGCGGTCTCGGCCTGGTTCTCCGGGTACACCCCCCAGCTCTCCACGGCCGTGGGGCTGAGCCGCCACAGCGGCCAGCCGCTGGACTTCGGCACCGATTTCGGCGATGTCTACGGCGGTACCACCTCCGCGATGGTCTGGAAGGCCTACATGGAGGTCGCCATGGCCGGCCAGGAGCACCAGCAGTTCCCGCCGCCCCAGTGGGTCGGCGAGGACCAGAGCTTCCTGCCCACGCCGCCGCCGAGCGAGGAGCCCAGCGACGAGCCCAGCGACGAGCCCAGCGAAGAGGTGAGCGAGGAGCCCAGCGACGAGCCGAGCGACGAGCCCAGCGACGAGCCGGAGGAGTGCGATCCCTGGGAGGTCGGTTGCGAGGACGGCGGGGAGACCGACAACCCCGATGACTGTGGAAACTGGCCTTGGACCCCGCCCTGTGAGGAAGAGGACGACGGCGGTGACAACGGTGGCGAAAACGGCGGCCCCGGACAGCCGGGGAACGGCCCCGCGGGGCTGATCCGACCGCGCGAGTGATCCGGCGGACCCGGCGATGATGAGGGCCGGTGCCTGAGGGGAGACCCTCCGGCACCGGCCCTTCGCCGTTCCCAACGGGGGCAACACCGGTGGTACGCCGCTGCTGGTAATCTTGGCTCCCGTATGGCTCAGAGCCTGTGCGGCCGCCCCACTCCGAACGGGGCGGTGAAAACCCCGGGCTCCTGCCCTCCTGCCATGGAGATTCCATGGCCGCGACAGTCCAGAGGAGGAACGTACGCCTATGCGTCGTTACGAAATCATGATCATCCTCGACCCGAACCTCGACGAGCGCACCGTCGCCCCGTCGCTGGAGAACTTCCTCGGCGTCGTCCGCAACGACGGCGGCTCGGTCGAGAAGACGGAGATCTGGGGCAAGCGTCGTCTCGCCTACGACATCGAGAAGAACTCCGAAGGCATCTACGCGGTCATCGACCTGACCGCCGAGCCCGCCACGGTCAAGGAGCTCGAGCGTCAGCTCGGCATCGCCGAGGCCGTGCTCCGCACCAAGGTTCTGCGTCCCGAGGTTCACTAGGCACCCCGGTGCCCGTCCCCCTGTCCCTGTTTCTGTCCTCGGTGACGAGGATGATGCGGGGACAGGCGTAACCGCCTGAACCGAACTATCTCGAACCGGAGCCGATCATGGCAGGCGAAACCCAGATCACGCTCGTCGGCAACCTCGTCGACGACCCTGAACTGCGCTTCACGAACAGTGGAGCCGCGGTCGCCAGCTTCCGTGTGGCCTCGACGCCCCGCACCTTCGACCGTCAGTCGGGGGAGTGGAAGGACGGCGAGTCCATGTTCCTCACCTGCTCGGTGTGGCGACAGTACGCGGAGAACGTGGCCGAAAGCCTTCAGCGCGGCATGCGCGTCATCGTGCAGGGCCGTCTGCGGCAGCGTTCCTATGAGACCCGCGAGGGCGAGAAGCGCACCGTTTTCGAGGTCGACGTCGAAGAGGTCGGTCCGGCCCTGCGCAGCGCCACCGCCAAGGTGACCAAGACGCAGCGCCAGGGCGGCGGCTTCGGCGGCGGCGGTGGCGGTTTCGGTGGCGGCCAGCCCCAGGGCGGCGGCTACGGGAACCAGGGCGGCGGCTTCGGCGGCCCGCAGGGTGGCCAGGGCGGCCGCAGCGGTCCCCCGGCCGACGACCCGTGGGCGACCAACGGTGGTGGCGGCGGAGGCTTCGGCGGCGGAGGCTTCTCCGACGAACCGCCGTTCTAGACCGGTACCACCACACCCGACCCGGCGGTCCGGAACCGCCGAGTCATCTCTTCCATGTCCCAGCCCATCCCCGGGAGGACCCCGGGGCTCTTGCGAAGGAGCACCACGATGGCTAAGCCGGCAGCGCGCAAGCCCAAGAAGAAGGTTTGCCTCTTCTGCCAGGAGAAGCAGTCCTACATCGACTACAAGGACACCACGCTTCTCCGCAAGTTCATCTCCGAGCGCGGCAAGATCCGTGCCCGCCGCGTCACGGGTAACTGCACCCAGCACCAGCGCGACGTCGCGACCGCGATCAAGAACGCGCGCGAGGTGGCCCTGCTGCCCTACACCAGCACCGCTCGCTAGCGGCGATATCCGAGGGAGGTTTTAGTCGTGAAGCTGATTTTGACCCACGAGGTCAACGGTCTCGGAGCCCCCGGCGATGTCGTCGAGGTGAAGAACGGTTACGGTCGCAACTACCTGCTGCCCCGAGGGTTCGCCATTCGGTGGACCCGTGGCGGTCAGAAGCAGATCGACCTGATCCAGCGTGCCCGCAAGGCGCGTGACATCCGCACCCTGGACGAGGCCCAGCAGGTCGCCGGCCAGGTCGGTGCCCTGACCGTGCGCCTGAAGCAGCGCGCCGGCGAAGGCGGCCGTCTGTTCGGTTCGGTCACGCCCGCGGACGTCGCCGAGGCCGTCAAGGTCGCCGGCGGTCCCGAGCTGGACAAGCGTCGTATCGAGATCAAGAACCCGATCAAGTCGGTCGGCGCCCACAAGGTCCAGGTCCGCCTGCACCCCGAGGTCGTCGCCACGATCAAGCTGGACATCGCCGGCGTCTGACCACGGACCCGGTGACCGGCCACGGTCTCGCGGCCCCGCCCCTCCTCTGGAGGGGCGGGGCCTTCGTCGTTCACGGGACACGCCCGGTCGTACATCCTCTTTGATTACTGTTTGTAACCTATCGTGTTCTCTGTGTCGTGTCGCCTTCCGCGACGCTCCGCACGGAGAGGACAACATACCGATGGCCGTTGAGAAACGATCCGAGACCGACCACCCCCTGGCGGTGGACCGAAGGACGATGCTGCGCGGCACGGCCCTGGCCACCGGAGGCGTACTCCTCGGTGGCGCGCTGGGGATCTCCGCGGTGGGATCGGCGGCCGCCGCGGCCGAACCCAGGCTGTACACCCGATCCGACTGGAAGGCGCGCGCGCCCAAGTCGCCGATCTCGATCCAGTCGCAGGCCCCGACCCACATCGTCGTCCACCACACCGCGACCGGGAACGCATCGGACACCTCCGCGAGCCACGCCGCCGCACTGTCGCGCTCGATCCAACGCCACCACATGGACAACAACGGCTGGACCGACACCGGACAGCAACTGACGATCAGCCGAGGCGGCCACATCATGGAGGGCCGCGACAACTCCTTCAAGGCGATCCGCGACGGTGGCCACGTCATCGGCGCGCACACCGCGAACCACAACTCGCACACCATCGGTATCGAGAACGAGGGCACGTACTCGTCGGAGACCCCGCCCGCCGCCCTGATGTCCTCCCTGGTGGAGACCTGTGTCTGGCTGTGCGCCGTCTACGGGTTGGACCCCCGGGAGGCGATCGTGGGCCACCGCGACTACAACTCCACGAACTGCCCGGGCGACAAGCTCTACTCGATGCTCCCCAAGCTGCGCGACGACGTCGGAAGCAGGCTCAGGAAGCAACTCGGGGACATGAGCCGCCAGGCTACGCGGGGCATCGACCCGTCCCGCCTCCCGGGCTTCCCGGAGGCGCCCTCCAACGAACGCGTCGCCGCCTTCTACCACGGTCCCACGCTCGGGGACCTCGACACCGGGCGCTGAGTCGCGGGGGCCGGGAGACCGGCCCCTCCCCACGCCTCAGGGCGTCAGCCCCGGGTGGCCCCGGTCACCAGCCAGGCGGTACCGCGGGCCCGCAGGCCCAGGGTGACCGCCCGCGCCACGATCCATACCGAGAAGGCGACCCAGAGACCGACCAGCCCCCAGGTCTGGGAGGTCGCCAACGACGGCAGGACCAGGGCGAACGGGAGGAAGATCAGCATCGTCCACAGAGAGGCCCAGGCCAGGTAACGCTGGTCGCCTGCGCCCATCAGAACCCCGTCGAGCACCATCGTCACCCCGCTGAGCGGTTGGATCAGCGCCACGACCACCAACGAGGCCGTGATCAACGAGGCCACCTTCGGATCCGAGGTGAAGGGAAGGTGGGCCCAGGGCAGGACCAGGAACACCACCACGGTGAAGGCCAGTCCCGCCAGTACACCCCACTCGACCATGCGACGGGTGGCGGCCCGCGTGCCGCGCACGTCCCCCGCCCCCAGATAACGCCCCACGATCGACTGCCCCGCGATGGCGATGGCGTCCATCGCGAACACCAGAAGCGCCCACAGGTTGTAGCTCACCTGGTGCGCCGCGATCGACTCGTCGCCCAGCCGGGCCGCCACCGCCGTGGTCACCAGCGCCACCACACGCATGGACACACTGCGCAGGAACAACGCGAACCCGGCCGAGGCCGAGGCGCGCAGCCCCGCCACGCTCGGAGCCAGGGAGACACCCTCCCGCCGGGCCGACCGGGCGATGGACGCCACGTACCAGAACGCCCCCGCGCCCTGGGCCAGCACCGTCGACCACGCGGAACCGGCGATGCCCCAGTCCAGCACCAGTACGAAGGTCGCGCAGAGCACCGCGTTGCCGATATAGGAGGCGACCGCCACCACCAACGGGGTACGGGCGTCCTGAAGGCCGCGCAGCACACCGGTCCCGGCCATGATGATCAGCAGGAACGGCGTGCTCAACAGACTGATCCGCAGATAGGTCAGCGCGTAGGGCGCCACCTCGGGGGAGGCCCCGAGGAGGTCGATCATCCAGGGGCCCAGTGGCCAGCCGATGCCGATCGCGACGACACCGAGGATCACGGCGAGCCAGAGGCCGTCGATCCCGTCACGCATACCGCCGGGGATGTCGCCCGCGCCGAACTTGCGGGACACGGCCGCGGTGGTCCCATAGGCGAGGAAGATGCACACCGCCGCGAGGGTCAGCAGGACCTGGCCCGCGACGCCGAGTCCGCCGATCGCCTGGGTTCCGAGACTGCCGACGATCGCGGTGTCGGTCAGGAGGAAGAGCGGTTCGGCGATGAGGGCGAAGAAGGTGGGGACGGCGAGAGCGAAGATCTCGCGGTCGTGGCGATGCCGGAACGGAGCGGCGGAGAGCAGAGTGGCCATGACGGGGCAACAGTACCGGACAGACGTTCGATCGGGTGGGTGAAGTTTTCCACAGGAGGTCGTAAGCCTGTGGATAACCTGTGGAAAGTCCCTCTGTGAGACATCTTGCGCGTCTTGGTCGAGAACTGCGTTTTCGCAGTTCAAAGCGGGTATAGCTGGCACAGGGAAAAGTTATCCACAGGTGATGTACACAACCTGTCCGCACAATGCCCCACAGGGCTCCGGATGTGATGGTAAAGGGCTTTCCACAGGGTGCCTCCACGGCCTCCTCCGTCTCCGGGATGGGGCATCCTGGAGAGGACGGCCCGAACCGGGGTCGGCGCACGTTGCCGGTGTGGGGGAGAGTTCGTGAGTGTCGCTGAGCAACCACCTGAAGAAGGCGGATACGAGCGCACCCCACCCCATGACATCCAGGCGGAACAGAGCGTCCTGGGCGGCATGCTCCTGTCCAAGGACGCCATCAGCCAGGTCGTGGAGATCATCCGCTCCGCGGACTTCTACCGCCCGGCCCACCAGATCATCTACGAGAGCGTCGTCGACCTCTTCTCCCGCGGCGAACCGGTCGACGCCATCTCGGTCAACGCCGAACTGACCAAACGCGGCGAGGCCGCCCGCGTCGGCGGGGCCCCCTACCTGCACACCCTGACCGAGGCCATCCCCACAGCGGCCAACGCCGGTTACTACGCCAAGATCGTCTCCGACCGCGCCGTCCTGCGACGCCTGGTCGAGGTGGGCACCCGTATCGCGCAGATCGGCTACTCCGGCGACGGCGAGGTGGACGACCTGGTCGACCACGCCCAGGCCGAGATCTACAAGGTCGCCGAGAAACGCACGGGCGAGGACTACGTCGTCCTCGGCGACATCATGCCGGGCGCCCTGGACGAGATCGAGGCGATCGGCGCCAACGACGGCAGCATGACCGGTGTGCCCACCGGCTTCGCCGACTTCGACGCCCTCACCAACGGCCTCCACCCCGGCCAGATGGTCATCATCGCCGCCCGCCCGGCCGTGGGTAAGGCCCTGGCCCTGGACACGCCCCTGCCCACCCCCGACGGGTGGACCACGATGGGCGAGGTACGCGTGGGGGACGAACTGGTGGCGGCGGACGGGACACCCACCCGGGTGGTGGCCGCCACGGAGGTGATGCGGGACCGTCCCTGCTACGAGGTCGTCTTCGACGACGGAACCGTGGTGGTGGCCGACGCCCTGCACCAGTGGGTGACCGACACCCGGGCCTCGCGCAGAGCAGCTCAGGAGGCTCGTGCCCAGGGGGTCGACCCCAAGGTCCGGCCGGAGGTACGGACCACCGAGGAGATCGCGCGCACCCTCCGTCTGGAGACCGCCGATCGCAGATTGAACCATTCGGTGGCCAACACCGCTCCCTTGGAACTTCCGGAGCGGGATCTTCCACTGCCGCCCTATTTCCTGGGGGTGTGGCTCGGTGATGGGGCCTCCCACGCCGCCAGGGTCACCACCGACGATCCGGAGGTCCTTCTCAACATCGAGGCCGAGGGTCTGGTGACCAAACCGGTGGGGAACGAGACCCGGAGCCACGGGATCTTCCTACCCTCGGAGGAGGTCGAACCGGCTCGAAAGAGCTGCGTCGTCTGTGGTGAGTCCTTCGTTCCGAAGCTCCCTCACGTGCGCACCTGTGGTCGATCGTGCGGAGGAAAGGCCCGTTTCGTCTCGGAACCGGTTCCGCACACCGCCTGTCCCGACTGCGGACGCCCCTGTTTCTCCAGCACGAGGTGCCGCCGATGCGTCGATCATCATGGCAGCGTCCAGGCTCTCCTTCGAAGCGTCGGGGTACTGGGGAACAAGCACATCCCGGTCGAGTACCTGCGGTCCTCGGTGGCCCAGCGGCGGGCCTTGATGGCCGGCCTTCTGGACAGTGATGGAACCGTCAACGCGGGTGGTTCGGTGCAGTTCGCGGTCACCGATGAACGCCTGGCGCTGGATTTCCGGGAGCTGGCGCACGGCCTGGGGTACCGCACTGGTCTGTCGACCAAGACCGTGGCCGGTCGGAGTGAGAGGTCCTCGACCTGTTACACGATCACCTTCGGTTCGACGCGGGAGGTCTTCGGAATCGAACGCAAGAAGGCCGCGCACCGTGAGCGTTCCGCGCACCGTTCGCACGCGCGGATCGGTTCGAGGTTCATCACCGAGGTGCGTCGGATCGACAGTGTGCCGGTCCGTTGCGTGCAGGTGGACCATCCGGATCACCTCTTTCTGGCGACCCGTTCGATGGTGCCCACCCATAATTCGACCCTGGCCTTGGATTTCGCGCGTGCGGCGTCCATCAAGCACGAGATGACCTCGGTCTTCTTCAGCCTGGAGATGGGGCGCAACGAGATCGTCATGCGTCTGCTCTCGGCGGAGGCGAGGGTGCCGCTGCACACCATGCGGTCGGGGTTGATGACCGACGACGACTGGGCCCGCCTGGCCAGACGCATGGGCGAGGTGGCGAGCGCGCCGCTGTTCATCGACGACTCCCCGAACATGTCGATGATGGAGATCCGGGCCAAGTGCCGACGGCTCAAGCAGCAGCACGACCTCAAGCTCGTGATCGTCGACTACCTCCAGCTGATGAGCTCGCCGGGCAGGGTGGAGAGCCGTCAGCAGGAGGTCTCGGAGATGTCGCGTTCGCTCAAGCTCCTGGCCAAGGAACTGGAGGTACCGGTGGTGGCGCTCTCCCAGCTCAACCGTGGTCCCGAGCAGCGTACCGATAAGCGCCCCCAGGTCTCCGACCTGCGTGAGTCCGGATCGATCGAGCAGGACGCGGACATGGTGATCCTGCTCTACCGCGAGGACGTGCACGACAAGGAGTCGCCGCGCGCGGGCGAGGCGGACATCATCGTGGCCAAGCACCGTAACGGCCCGACCGCCGACGTGACGGTGGCCTTCCAGGGTCACTACAGCCGTTTCGTGGACATGGCGCCGAGCTGATCCCGATCTCGTGACGAGTCGTTCCTCTGGTCCGGCTCCAAACGGGTGTTTCGACCGAAGATGGACACCATGCCTTCAAGCGGATGATTCACCCTTTTGATCTGGGATGATGTGATGTGAACGTGTGCGGGGCGCGGCCTTTCCAGGCCGCGCCCTGCAATATTGGTCGCTCTGTAATTCTGTTTATGTGATGGCCGAAAAGTCGACAAAGAGATTTGTCGATGCGGTGCTCCCTGTCTTCGAGGTCAGGACACCGGGAGTCGTTCCGCCGGCTCTCGAACGAGCATCCGGTTCAGGCTCCGGTCCACGGCCTCCAGGTCGGGGGAGCCGAGACTGTCGTACATCAGGTGCACGAACGCGTCGGAGATTCCGCAGAACCGGGAGATCCCGTCCCCGAGCTGGATCTCCAGGGACCGGTCGAATCCGTGCTCGGCGTAGGAGCTCGCGGATCCGCCGGCCAGGCCGATCCAGAGCATCCGTTTGCCGTGGAGGGTGCTCGGTTCGTAGGCGAACCCCCGGTTCCACACCCGGTCGATCCAGCCCTTGGCCATGGCGGGCAGGGAGAACCACCAGACCGGGAAGACGACCACGATCAGGTCGGCGGCGGACACGCGGGCCATGTGCTCCCGGGTTTCGGGCGTGTACGCCTTGTTCGGGTCGGTCCAGTCGGGTTCGTCCTCAGGAGGCAGGACCGGGTCGAAACCCTCTCCGTGAAGGTCGAGGGGGTCCACGGTGTATCCCTCGTCGGTCAGCCGTTCGGTGACGCGTTCCGCGACCGCGGTGGTGAGGGAGTCGGTTCTCGGGTGGGACCGGACGACGAGTGCGTGCATGACGGGGCTCCTTCGAGTCGCCGGGGCGGGGTCAGAGACGGACGAGCATCTTTCCGGTGTTGGCACCGTCCAGAACTCCGAAGAACGCCTTCGTGGCGTTCTCGAGGCCGTCGAGCACGGTCTCCCGGGTGCGCAGGGTGCCGTCGAGCAGCCACGGCATGGCCTTGGCGTGGAATTCGGGGAACCGGTCCAGGTAGTGGCCGACGATCATGCCTCGCAGGCTCAACTCCTTGGTGGCGGCCCGGTACAGGTCGGGTCCGGCGAGAGGGCCGGTCGCGTTGTAGCCGCTGATCGCGCCGACCAGGGCCACGCGGCCACGCGGGTTCATCGCCTCCAGGGCGGCGTCGAGGTGGTCGCCTCCCACGGAGTCGAGGTAGACGTCGATCCCGTCGGGGGCGGCCTCGCCCAGGCTCTTCGCGAGATCGCCCTCTCGGCGGTCGATCGCCGCGTCATAGCCGAACTCGGTGGTCAGAAGGGCCGTCTTCTCCGGGCCGCCGGCCGAACCCACGACACAGGCGGCGCCCAGACGGCGGGCGATCTGTCCCGCGACGCTTCCCACGGCGCCCGCGGCGGCGGAGACATAGACGGTGTCGCCCTCGTTGACGGGGGCGATCTCGGTGAGCGCCAGGTAGGCGGTCAAGCCGGTGGTACCGAGCGGCCCCAGATGGGCGGAGGCGGGGACCGGGTCGATGTCCACCACCACGGCGCCCGTCGCGTCGACCACGGAGTGCTCGCGCCAGCCGAGGAAATGGGAGACGTGCGCGCCCACCGGGATCGAGTCCGCTCGGGAGGCGATGACCTCGCCGATCGCGCTGCCCTCCAGTGGGGCGCCGAGTTCGAAGGGAGGGATGTAGGAGGGAGCGTCGTCCATGCGGCCCCGCATGTAGGGGTCGACCGACATCCAGGTGTTGCGGACCAGGATCTGTCCCTCGGCGAGTTCGGGGATACGGACCTCGGTGAGGGTGAAGTGCTCGTCGCCGGGGGCGCCGACGGGGCGGGCGACCAGGTGGATCTCGCGGGTGGTGGTGGGCAGGGAGTGCATGGTGTGCGCCTTTCTCGGGTGTCCTGTCGACACCTTCGAATCTAGGAGCGCACGATCTCCCGTCCCAGGTCCGCGGGCGCCACGAACCGGTCCGTACGTGTCAGGCGTCGTCGTTCCCGGCCGGGGGAGTGGCCGCTCCAACGGTGGAAGGCCTTGCGCAGCGCGCGGTCGTCGGTGAATCCCAGTCGGGCGGCGATCGTGTCGACGGGGAGGTCCTGGGCCAGGAGGCGGCGGGCCCGTTGGTATCGGGCCGTGTCCACCTCCGCCCGCCAGGTCGTCCCGTGCTCGGAGAGTTTGCGTTGGAGGGTGCGCGGGCTCAGGACGAGTCGGGCGGCCACGGCGTCCAGGGTCGGAGCACCCAGGTCGAGCTCGCTCTCCAAGGCGATGCGGAAGTGCTCCCGCCAATCGGGGAGGGGGCGTGAGGTCTCCAACAGCATTCCGGCGTGGTCGCGGAGCAGCGCGGCCAGGCGGGGGTCGGAGTCGGGCAGGGGGACGTGCGCGTCCTCTGCGGCGAAGAGGATGGTGTCCCTCTCGGCCTCGAACTCGATGCGGTCGGTGCCGAAGGAGCGGACGAGAGGTCCGTGGTGCGGAGGGGCGGCGTGGCCGAAGGTGACCTTGGCGGGCACGATGTCCCGGCGGGTGGCCTCGCGTGCCCGACGTAGGTAGTAGGCGAGGACGTACTCGTGGACGGCGGCCGAGGTACGGGGGTCGTCGATGGTCGTGCGGTATTCGATCTCGACGGCACCATCGCGGTCATGGACCTCGAAGTGCTCCTCGGCGGCGGTGACGACACGGTGGTAGGGGAGGCTTTCGGAGAGGGCGTCACCGAGGTCGACCCCGTTGACCAGGAGGTAGTCCCAGGCGGGCATGCTGCCCAATCGGGCGGACTCGGCGACGCGTAGCCCCGCGGTCCCTTCGGGGATGGAGTAGGCCAGCAGCTCCCACAGGCGGCCCAGAGTGGTCAGGGGGATGCGGAGACGGTCGTCGTCGAGTGATGTCGCGCCGGGTAACGCGGTGATGAGTGGTGCGGACACCCCGGAGGCCAGCGCGGTGTCGCGGACCAGGCGGACCAGGGCGGTCGAGGACGTTCCATCGATCATGGAAGCATCCTATTCTTGCCTTTATCGTGCGGTTTTGTCCTTGGGGGGCGTCCTTCGTGGACTGCTTTCCCAGGTATCGGTCGCTCTATTTTCTGATTTATGTGTAGACCGAAAAGTCGACAAGGGGATTTGTCGACGAGACATCCGTGAGGGCCCGCTTCCTGCGCGGCGCGTGCCCGGTGAGGCTCCGCCGCGTCGTCCGGCCGGACCTCGTCGATCCGATGCCGCTGTCCTCCCATGAGCGAGACGGCGTCCTGGCCCAGGGGGTCGGGCCGGTTTCGGACAGTGGGTCGCTGATTCATGGGTGTCCGAAAGGGGTCGGTCGCCGTGGGAAGGCGAGGGTCGTCCTGGCCGCGAGGTGGGGGCACCGGCCGAGGGTGGCGCGCCGTGAGGGCGTGGGCCGGGCCGAGGTCGATGGGTGGGTGTCCTGTATGTCGGCTTCAGGGAGAGTCGGTGCTCTATAAATAAGACGATACGGTTCGTTTATTTATCATTCAGGGAGGAGGGATGAGACGGGTATCACCCTTGATGTCACTTCAAGAGGGGTGATCTGGACGTCCGTATTCGTCATTCATGTCGCGCCGATTGGTCGATGCGAGTGGAGTCGGGCATGACGAAGGGCCGCCCGCGCGATGCGGACGGCCCTTCGGGGATCGTTGCGATCTAGAGCCAGCGCGCCTCGGGGCGCGTGCGGCCGTTCTCGTCGGTGATCAGAACCCAGTGCATGATCGGGTGCTCCGTGGTGGTGGCGTCGGCGTCCTCGCGCGGTCGGGGGACCAGCGCGGGCTCGGGGGCCAGGCCGGAGAGGCGGCGGCTCGCAGCGGCGGAGCGGGTGCGCCGACGGTCGGTGGACGTGCGAGAGAGGTGCGGCGCGTGCTCGGTCCTGCGTGCCATGTAGCCCTCCTCGTTTCCTGTGTGGATGACCCATGTTAACCATCTGTTCACCTTTGAGTCAATTGGATTCGGGGTGATGTGCCCGATCTCGCAGGTGTGTCGGGAGGGCGTGGAGTTCAAGGTGAACAGAAGGTGAACAACCGGGTAACCGAGGCGTACTCGTGGAGCGGTGATCCGAACCCGGGTCCGTTCGGTGCCCGGTTCTCGGAGGGGGACGGAGCGCATACGAAAGAGCACCCGTCGACATGACGGGTGCTCTTCGACGACTGTCGTATCGGGTGCCGTACTCGGCTACTCCTTGAAGATCAACCCCACGACCTCGAGGTAGAGCTGCTCGGGATAGGGAATGAAGTCGATCCGACTGAGCGCCTGATCCTGACCGGCGGACTCCATGACGAAGGTGCCGTACCCGAGGAAGCGTCCGATCAGGGTGCGCTCGAACCTCATGTCCGTCACCTTGCCCAACGGCATCATGTTCACCTGGCGGGTGATCAGTCCGGTGGTCAACAGCAACCGCGCCGAGGTGATGACGAAATAGTCCACGGACCACTCCGCCACCCGCCAGACGAACCACACCAGCACCAGTAGCCAGAGCCACCAGATGACGGCGAGGGTGGCGGTGCTGTTGCCGCCGATCGTCCGACTCAGGATCCCGGCGAGGATCAACGCGGCCAACACCGTGGCCACCGGGCCGATGAGGACCGCGGGGTGGCGTCGGATGGTCACCACGTCCTGCTCGTGCGGCAGGAGGTAGCGGTTGACCGACGCCGGTGCCGCGTTGCTGGACGCTACGAGCCTCATGGCACCCGCTCTCTCACGCCTACGGCAGTAGTGCGTTGACGAAGCGGGACATCGACTCCGCGCCGCCCATCAGGCCGCCCAGGGCGCCCTGGATGACCCCGGCCGCGCTTTCCGGTTGCGTGAGCAGATAAAAAGCCACGAAACCGATGAGCGCGTAACCGCCCCATTTCTTCAACTTCGCCACGACTGACTCCCCTTGGAATCCACCTGACCCACCGACCCAGCAGTGATTGTTCCATCGACCATCATGCCCGTAAAGCCTCGGGCGCACCCTCGGCGTGGCGTTATGTCGGACCTTCCACGCTTGTGGTCTGTGTCCGGTTTCGGTGATGTTGTTAACCCTGGTAATGGCAGCCCGGAAAGGATCCCTCTCGCGACCCAGGTCAGGTGTGGTGTCGAGGAGCGGGAGGGTGATTCCGGAAGGGCGAGTCGGTACCGCACCGCGGACCCGGAACTCGGGAAGAGGGGTGTCGGGCGCGTGCGCGCCGGGTCATCCCGGTCTTCCGAAGTTCCGGGGTGGTGCAGGGCCGAAAAGGAAACGCCTGGGGTCAGTGTTGTTCGGCGAAGGCCAGGGCCAGCACCTGGAGGTGCTGTCGGGCGATCCGCTCGACGAGGTCGGGGGTGGCCCGCCCGGTCACGTCCTTGGCCCCGTGGTGCGCGGCGTCCACGCAACGGGACACGGTGGAGGAGTGGTGGACGTTCGAGAACTCCGAGGCGAGGCGGCTGACGACTCGGCTGAAATGAGGGTCGTGGGCGGCCTGGGTGGTCGAGGTGGAGGGGGTCTCGGGCATCTCACTCCTTCGAGGGCTGTGCGGCGGGTCGGCACGTTGCGTGCGCGCTCGGGGGCTTTGCGTAGCGACCGAGGGGTCGCCTGAGTGCCGCTCCGAAAGCGGGCGGCTAGGTGCTGATATCGGTGGCGGATCCCCTGGGGGCGGTTTCGGTCTGGCTGATCTACCCGGTTACGGGTGGCCAAGAACTATGATCACCCTAATCTGTTACGTTCCAATCTCGAAATGAATTCGGCTAATGCGGCATCGTGTCTCCCGGTGACCGGACGAGCGGGCTCGACCTGGAGGGACGTCGGTCGGGGAGGCGGTCATGAGGGACCAATGCCCGATTTTCGGACGATCATTCACCCCGAGCCGAAAAGAACCGAAAAAGCGTCCAGCCGGTGATCCGGCTGGACGCTCAGGGAAGGGTTCGGCGGGGGCGCCGCGCCTCGGTGGGGTTCAGGAGCAGCCGTACAGGCGGTCTCCGGCGTCTCCCAGTCCGGGGAGGATGAAGCCGTTCTCGTCGAGGCGTTCGTCCACGGCCGCGGTCACCACGCGCAACGTGGCCCCGTGGTCCTCCGGGAGGCTCTCGGCCAGCTTCCGCTCCACGGCGGTCAGGCCCTCGGGGGCCGCCAGCAGACAGATCGCGGTGATGTGGTCGGCGCCGCGCTCGACCAGAAGCTTCAGGGCGGCGGCCAGGGTGCCGCCGGTGGCCAGCATCGGGTCCAGTACGTAGCACTGGCGACCCGACAGGTCCTGCGGCAACCGGTCGGCGTAGGTGGCGGGCTGAAGGGTCTCCTCGTCACGGGCCATGCCGAGGAAGCCCACCTCGGCGGTGGGCAGCAGACGGGTCATGCCGTCGAGCATGCCCAGGCCGGCGCGCAGGATCGGCACGACCAACGGCGTCGGCCGGGAGAGCTGGGTGCCGGTGGCCTCCACGAGCGGGGTCCGGATGGTGACCTCTGTCACTCGAACATCGCGGGTCGCCTCGTAGGCGAGCAGGGTCACCAGCTCGTCGGTCAGCCTCCGGAAGGTGGGGGAGTCGGTCCGCACGTCGCGCAGGGTGGTCAGTTTGTGCGCGACCAAGGGGTGGTCGACGACCAGGGTTTCCAAAACGTTCTCCGGGTGAGCTGGGACAACAGGACGTTGAGCGTGTGGAGGGGACGCTTCGAGTCTAACCGCGCGTATCCCCCGAACCGGGGATTCTCGACGCGGTCGGAGGAAGGGTGAGGAGGTATCGGCTCTCGGAGGAGAGATACAGGTGGGAAACGGGTTCGCTGGTGGGGGCGCGGAGGAACGGCCTGTCGTGAGAACGTGGGTCCGGTCCACGTTGGACGAGCGGCGGCGGTGGCGCACGGGTGATCGTTACGATGGCATTCGCGCGGGCGTTCCGGATCCTCTCGTCCGCGCCGATATACCGTCCGGGTTGGGGTGACGATGACAGTGCTCGATCATGGTGACGACGACTCGGGTGACTTCGCGGCCGTCGCGTACAGGGAAGAGGAGTACTGGGATGTCGATCTTCTCCCCGTCGCGCTGACACACGATCTCAAGGGCCTGATCCACGCCCTGCGCCAGCAGCCGAGCATCAGCGGTTCCCTCGGTCTGGTCTCCGTCGGAGACGACTTCTTCATCATCGTCCGGGTGTACGGCGAGGAGGTCTCCCTCTTCCTGTCCGATGTGACCGCGTCCGTGGACTGGCAGGTGGCCCGGGACGTCCTCGACCACCTGGACATCGACCTTCCCGACGATGACGACCTCGACCAGGTGCTGCCGGCGGGGGATCTGTCCGTCGTGGCCGACCTGGGTCTGGACGAGATGGAACTGGGCGCCCTGGCGGGCGATCTGGACCTTTACCCGGACGAAGTGCTCGCCAGCGTCTCCGAGCGTCTGGGATTCGCCCAGGCCTTTCAGCGTGTCCTCGACGGGATGGGGTAAGGACGCCTCGGAAGCGACCTGGAGAGACGGGAGGGTGCGCGGTGTCGACCTTCGCAGCGGTCTTCGCTCCCGATGGCGGGACGTGGCGGGGAACCGAGGTCGATCTCGGCGATGCGGATGCCATCGACGACATCACCGACCTCATGTTGGACTTCGGGACGGAGTCGGGCAGTGACATGACCCTGCTCCTGATCGAGGCGGACGACGAGTGGTTCGCCGTCGTCAGAGTGGACGAGACGGGATCGGATCCGAGGGTCTACCTCTCCGACGAACGGGTCGTCCACGACCATCCGGTGGCCGGGATATTGTCCGAGGCCGGTGGGCTGGGCTCTCCGGCCCCGGTCGAGAGCGCGGGGGCCCGCCCGGACCCCCGTCCGGACGGCGACGACGACCTGTTGAGCGATCTGGGGGTGGACGGGGAGGAACTGCGGTCCCTCTCCGTCGGCGGCGGTGTGCTGCCCGGCGATGTGCTCGCCGTGGTGGCGGAACGCTCCGGTTTCGCCGACCTCCTCGACACGATGCGGCTGTGATCGGGTGAGCGGCCTGCCCGAACTCGACCGTGAGGCCGCGGACGAGGCGATGCGCGAGGCCCTGGCCGAGGCCGAGCTGGCCTTGAGGACCGGCGACGTTCCGGTCGGAGCCGTCGTGCTGGGTCCCGACGGGGCGATCCTCGGGCGAGGGCACAACGAACGCGAGGCCACAGGGGACCCGACCGGACACGCCGAGGTGCTGGCGTTGCGCGCGGCCGCCGAACGTCGCGGCGAGTGGCGACTGTCCGGATGTTCCCTGGTGGTCACCCTGGAGCCCTGTGTGATGTGCGCCGGCGCCACGGTGCTCTCACGCGTGGACCGCCTGGTCTACGGGGCCCGGGACGACAAGGCGGGGGCGGTCGGTTCCCGGTGGGACCTGGTCCGCGACCCGCGCCAGAACCATCGTCCCGAAGTCGTTCCCCCGGATCTGATCAGCGAGGACGTCGCCTTCAGGTGCTCGGATCTGCTCAGCCGGTTTTTCGCACGGCGACGTATCCGGTAGAGTACCTCTCGGTGGATTCGCCTAGTGGCCGATGGCGCCCGCCTCGAAAGCGGGTAAGGGGCAACCCTTCGAGGGTTCAAATCCCTCATCCACCGCATGTGGCCGCCTCCGGTTCGTTCCGGAGGCGGCCTTTCTCATGTCCGGGGCCGGTCGGTGTCCCGGTCCAGTTCGTCGATGGCCTTGTCGAGCCAATCCACCCAGAACAGTTCCAGATCGATGCCGCCCTGGAGCACCAGCCCCTGGGCCCGGTCGCGTTCGGTCCCACGGTCCCGGGCGGTGTCGCGCCTTTGGAACTCGCGGTACTCGGCGAGCCGGGCGGCGTGCAGTTCCCGATGCCTGCGCAGTTCGGCCACGAAGTCGGGTCCCACGCCCACGACGCCGGTCGCGCGCAGGCGCAGCATCAGGGGGTCGCGGAGGGCGCGCGGCTCCTCGGTCTCGGCCACCCAGCGTTCGAGTTCGCCCCGTCCGGCGGCCAGCACCTCGTACTCCTTGCGACCGCCCCGGGCGGGGACGTCGGTCGGCAGCGCGCGGATGAGCCCGGCCTTCTCCAGCTTGCCCAGTTCGCGATAGATCTGCTGGTGGGTGGCGGACCAGAAGTAGCCGATGGAACGGTCGAACCGTCTGGTCAGCTCCAGCCCCGACGAGGGCTTCTCCAGCAGGGCGGTGAGGATCGCGTGGGGCAGGGACATGAGCGCATTCTAGGAAGGATCGGCGCGGCCGGACCGGTTCTCGGCCCGACCGCGCCGACGACGGCTACAGGGCGGCGGCGAGTTCGGTGCCCTGCTTGATGGCGCGCTTGGCGTCCAGTTCGGCGGCCACGTCGGCGCCTCCGATCAGGCGCACGGCGTGCCCGGCCGCGATGAGCCGGTCGGCGAGGTCGCGTCGGGGGTCCTGGCCGGCGCATACGACGATGGTGTCGACGTCGAGCACGCGCTCCTCGCCGTTCACGGTCAGGTGCAGGCCCTCGTCGTCGATCCGCCGGTAGTCGGCCCCCGCGACCATCTCGACGCCGCGGTGACGCAGTTCGAGACGGTGGATCCAACCGGTGGTCTTGCCGAGGTCCTTGCCGACCTTGGTCTCCCTGCGCTGGAGCAGGTGGACCCGGCGGGGCGGGGCGGCCCGGGAGGGGCCGGTCAGCCCGCCGCGCTCCCGGTAGTCGGTGTCCACGCCCCACTGGCGGAAGAAGGCCTCGGGGTCCTCCCCGGCGTTCTCCCCGGTGTCGGTGAGGAACTCGGCGACGTCGAAGCCGATCCCGCCGGCGCCGATGATCGCGACCTTCTCGCCGACCGGGGCCCCGCCGCGGAGCACGTCGACGTAGCCGACCACGCTGGGGTGGTCGATGCCGGGGATGTCGGGGGTGCGCGGGCTCACCCCGGTGGCGAGGACGATCTCGTCGTAGCCGCCGAGGTCGTACTCGGTGACGGTGGTGTTCAGCCGCACGTCCACACCGTGCTTGTCGAGCTGGACCCGGTAGTAGCGGAGGGTCTCGTCGAACTCGCCCTTGCCGGGGACCCGGCGGGCCATGTTGAGCTGGCCGCCGATCTCGGACGCGGAGTCGAACAGGGTCACGCTGTGGCCGATGGAGGCGGCGGAGACCGAGAAGGCGAGCCCGGCGGGTCCGGCGCCGACCACGGCCACGTTCTTACGGACCCTGGTGGGGGACAGGATCAGTTCGGTCTCGTGGCAGGCGCGCGGGTTGACCAGGCAGGAGGTGATCTTGAGGCTGAAGGTGTGGTCCAGGCAGGCCTGGTTGCAGCCGATGCAGGTGTTGATCTCCTCCGGGGTGCCGGCGGCGGCCTTGGCCACGAAGTCGGCGTCGGCGAGCATCGGGCGGGCCAGGGAGACCATGTCGGCCTCGCCCTCGGCGAGGATACGCTCGGCGACCTCGGGGGTGTTGATGCGGTTGACCGCCACCACCGGTACCGACAGTTCCTTGCGCAGCCGGGCGGTGATCCAGGTGTAGGCGCCGCGCGGGACGGAGGTGGCGATGGTGGGGACGCGGGCCTCGTGCCATCCGATTCCGGTGTTGACGATGTCGGCGCCGGCGGTCTCCACTCGGCGGCCGAGCTCGACGACCTCGTCATAGGTGGAGCCGTCGGGGACGAGGTCGAGCATGGACAGGCGGTAGACGATGATGAAGTCGGTGCCCACGCGTTCACGGACCCGGCGGAGGATCTCCAGGGGGAGCCGGACGCGGTTGTCGAAGGAGCCGCCCCAGCGGTCCTCGCGCTTGTTGGTGGCGGGCGCGATGAACTGGTTGATGAGGTAGCCCTCGGAGCCCATGATCTCGACGCCGTCGTAGCCGGCGGCGCGGGCGAGTTCGGCGCAGCGGGCGAAGTCCTCGATGGTGCGCTCGATCTCCTCCTCGGTCAGGGCGTGGGGGACGAAGGGGCTGATCGGGGCCTGGAGGGCGCTGGCGGAGACGGACTCCTCGCTGAAGGCGTAGCGGCCGGTGTGCAGGATCTGCATGGCGATGCGGCCGCCTTCCCGGTGGACGGCCTGGGTGATGAGGCGGTGCTGTTCGACCTCTTCGCCGGTGGTGAGCTTGGCGCTGCCGGTGAAGGTGGCCCCCTCGGGGTTGGGGGCGATGCCTCCGGTGACGATCAGGCCGACGCCGCCGCGTGCGCGTTCGGCGTAGAAGGCGGCCATCCGCTCGAAGCCGTTGGGGGCCTCCTCCAGGCCCACGTGCATGGATCCCATGATCACGCGGTTCTTGAGGGTGGTGAAGCCCAGGTCCAGGGGTTCCAGAAGGTGCGGGTAGTCGCTCATCGTCTCTCCTCGCGCGGTGCCTCTCGGTCGGTGTCCGGCCGACCTCATCTCATTATGCAACAAGTTGCAAAACACAGGAAAGGGCGCCTCTCAAGGAACGGAGGTCCACCGTGTCGGTGTGAGGGATCTCGGTGATTAGAACCTTGGCGTTCTATGATGCCTGTAGCATAATGACTGTGTCATGGAACGTGATTCTGCTTGACGAGGTGCACGACTGGCTCATGATTCTGGCCAAGGAGGATCCGAGAACGGCCGATGGCGTCGTCGCGGCGATCGACACGTTGGCGGAGGTGGGGCCGACGCTCGGCCGCCCCTTCGTCGACGTCATCAATCACTCTCGAATCCACAACCTGAAGGAGCTGCGCCCCCGATCCACCGGGAACGCGGTGGTTCGGGTGTTGTTCGTCTTCGACCCGGACAGACAGGCCGTCCTGTTGGTCGCGGGGGACAAGACGGGGCGTTGGAAGCAGTGGTACGACAGGAACATCCCTCTGGCGGAGATCCGTTATCAGAGGTGGTTGGCCGGCGGCTACTCGGAAGAGAGGGGATGAGCGCCTTGGCGAGAACCTGGGGTGAGAGTCGTGCGGAGGTCATCGCGGCCGGTGGGCTCGATGAGGAACGCATCACCGAACTCGGGCGGAGGATGCGGGCGGCGGAGCGTGCCTATCGCCTGGCCGAGATCAGGCGTCGGCATGGCATCGACCAGACGACACTGGCGGAGAAGCTGGGGGTTTCGCAGTCGAGGGTGTCCCGTATCGAACGGGGAGAGATCGACCGTTCCGAGCTTGCCACCATCAAGAGCTATGTCGAAGCCCTCGGTGGAACGGTGGAGATCGTGGCCCGGTTCGGGGACGAGGCGCTGCGCGTGGGATGAGCCCGGTGTGGCGATGCGGGTGCTGACGGCGAGGCGCTCCTAGCGTTGACCTGGGGCGACGCAGAGTCCCCCGGCCGCCTCACGCTCCCGGGAGGGTTCGTCTTGAGTAGGAACACCGTCGCCGAACAGCTCGTCCGCACCCTGATCTCCGCCGGGGTCACCCGGATCTACGGGGTGGTGGGGGACAGCCTCAACCCGGTGGTCGACGCCGTACACGAGATCGACGGCATCGAGTGGATCCACGTTCGCAACGAGGAGACCGCCGCGTTCGCCGCATCCGCCCAGGCCCAGGTCGACGGCGGGCTCGCGGTGTGCGCCGGATCCTGCGGCCCCGGCAACACCCACCTGGCCCAAGGCCTCTACGACGCGCAGCGCAGCGGCGCCCCCGTCCTGGCCCTGGCCTCGCACATCCCCTCCCACCAGATCGGCACCGGCTTCTTCCAGGAGACCCACCCCGAACGGCTCTTCGCCGACGTCACCGAGTTCCGTGAACTCGTCGCCCACCCGAAGCAGATGCCCCGGTTGGCCCGGATCGCGATCCAGCACGCCCTGGGCGCCCCCGGAGTGGCGGTCCTCGTCCTGCCCGGTGACATCGCCGGGGAGAAGGCCGTGGGTCCGGCCGACACCACCCCCGTCACCGCGGGGAACGCCGTCTCCCAGCCCGCGGAGGAGGACGTGGAGGCGCTCGCCCGCCGGATCGAGAGCGCCGACCGGATCTCCCTGTTCTGCGGGGCCGGCGTCCGAGACGCCCACCCCGAGGTGATGGACCTCGCCGAGAGGCTCAAGGCACCGGTCGGGCACACACTGCGCGGCAAGGAGTGGATCCAGTACGACAACCCCTACGACGTCGGCATGATCGGCCTGCTCGGCTACGGGGCCTGTTACGACGCGCTCCAAGGGGCCGACCTCACGATCCTGTTGGGTTGCGACTTCCCCTACGACGACTTCCTGCCCAAGAGGAACGTCGTCCAGGTGGACCACGACCCGCGCCGGCTCGGCCGCCGAGTCCCCCTCGAACTGGGGGTCCAAGGCGACGTCGGCGCCACCCTGCGCGCCCTCCAGGGGAGGATCCGGGAACGGACCGACGTCCGCTTCCTCGACGAGATGCTGCGGCGCCACGAGCGGGCCCTGACCAAGGTCGTGGACGCCTACACCAGGAACATCGAACACCACACGCCGATCCACCCCGAGTACGTGGCCGGGATCCTGGACGACGTGGCGCCCGACGACACCGTGTTCACCGTCGACACCGGCATGAACAACGTCTGGGCGGCCCGCTACCTCACCCCGAACGGGCGCCGTCGCGTGATCGGGTCCTTCACCCACGGCACCATGGCCAACGCCCTGCCGCACGCCATCGGCGCCGCCTACGCCGCCCCCGAACGTCGGATCGTGTCGATGTCGGGCGACGGAGGTCTGAGCATGCTCCTGGGCGAGCTCATCACGGTCGTCCAGCACCGTCTGCCCATCACCACGGTGGTGTTCGACAACTCCTCGCTCGGCATGGTCCGCCTGGAGATGATGGTGGACGGCATGCCCGCGTTCCAGACCGACCATCCGCCGGTGGACTACGCGGCGATCGCCGAGGCCATCGGTATGCGGTCGATCCGGGTGGAGCGCCCCACCGACGTGCGCGCCGCCTTCGAGGACGCCCTGTCCGCGGACGAGCCGGTGCTGGTGGACGTGGTCACCGACCCCAACGCGCTCTCGGTGCCCTCCCGGATCACCGCCGGGCAGGTGACGGGCTTCGCCCTGTCGGCCGGACGCACCGTCCTCCAGGGCGGGGTCGGGACCATGATCGACATGGCCCGCTCCAACCTCCGCAACATCCCCCGCCCCTGAGAGGCGTGGGCGGGGTGCGGAAACGACGAAGGCCCCGACCGGTCTCCCGGTCGGGGCCTTCGCTCCTGTGGCGGAGGATAGGGGATTCGAACCCCTGAGAGGTTGCCCTCAACACGCTTTCCAAGCGTGCGCCCTAGGCCACTAGGCGAATCCTCCACGGACAACTCTACAGGCTTCCGGGGAGTGCTTCGAACGGGTTCCGTCGATGGGAGGGGCGGCGCGGGGTACACGGCGCCGGGGTTGCGGGGGTCCCCGGTTCGGATACACTCGAGGCAGACCCCTCGTGCGGCGTCACCCTATGAACCTCCCCAGGGCCGGAAGGCAGCAAGGATAAGTAGGCTCTGGCGGGTGCGCGGGGGGTCCTTTCTGTTTTCGGGGGTGCTCATCCCGAATCCACCCCTTCCGGTTTCCCGGACCTGGCGTGAGTTGTCACCGCCGGCGGGTTGAATGGGACCGTGGCAGGGACCAGGGGAGTGATCACACCGTGAGCATCGCGCTGTACCGCAAGTACCGTCCCGCGACGTTCGGCGAGGTGCGCGGGCAGGAGCACGTGACCGACCCGCTGCGCCAGGCGCTGCGGAGCGGACGTATCAACCACGCCTACCTCTTCAGCGGGCCGCGTGGTTGTGGCAAGACCACCAGCGCGCGGATCCTCGCGCGTTCCCTCAACTGCGCGGAGGGTCCCACCCCGGATCCGTGCGGCACCTGTGACTCGTGTGTGTCGTTGGCCCCCGACGGCGGCGGCAGCATCGACGTGATCGAGATCGACGCCGCCTCCCACGGTGGTGTCGACGACGCTCGTGACCTGCGTGAACGCGCCTTCTTCTCGCCGGTCAACTCGCGCTACAAGATCTACATCATCGATGAGGCGCACATGGTGACCCGTGAGGGTTTCAACGCGCTGCTCAAGCTCGTCGAGGAGCCCCCGCCGCACCTGAAGTTCGTGTTCGCGACCACCGAGCCCGAGAAGGTCATCGGGACGATCCGTTCGCGCACCCACCACTACCCCTTCCGGTTGATCCCGCCGAGCACCCTCAAGGAGCTCATGGAGGACCTCCTCAAGGAGGAGGAGGTGACCTACGACCCGGCCGCGCTTCCCCTGGTGGTGCGCGCGGGGGCGGGGTCGGCGCGCGACACCCTGTCGGTCCTGGACCAGCTCATCGCCGGTTCGGACGAGGGCGGCATCACCCGCGAGGGCGCCGTCTCCCTGCTCGGCTACACCGACTCCAGCCTTCTGGGCGAGATGGTCGACGCCCTGGGCGCCCGGGACGGCGCGGCGGCGTTCGGCCTGGTGGACCGGGTGGTGGAGGGTGGTCACGATCCGCGTCGCTTCACCACCGATCTGCTGGAGCGCTTCCGCGACCTGGTGGTGCTCTCGGCGGTGCCGGACGCCATCGACAAGGGTCTGGTGAACGTCTCTCCGGAGTCGGTGGACCAGATGAAGGAGCAGGCCGCCCGGTTGGGTCCGGCCGAGCTGTCCCGAGCCGCCGAGGTGCTCAACCAGGGGCTCACCGAGATGCGCGGTGCGACCGCGCCGCGTCTGCTCCTCGAACTGCTGTGCTCGCGGATCCTGCTGCCGGCCACCGACGGGGACCAGGGTGTCGCGCTGTTGGCCCGGTTGGAGCAGATGGAACGTCGAGTGGCCTCGGGCGCGATCGCCCCGCAGGCCTCGGCTCCCGCCCCGGCCCCGGCGGCTCCGGCCCCCGTGCGTCAGCCCTCTCCGCCTCAGCCCGCGGCTCCCGCCCCTCAGGCCGCGCCGCCTCAGCGGCCGGCCCGCACGGAGGCCCCCGAACCCGCGCCGCGGCAGGCCCCCCGGCCTTCGCAGCCCGCCTCTCGGAACGAGCCGTCGGGGTGGGACGCCCCGGCCCCGGCTCCGGCCGAGCCCCGTCCGGCGGCGCCCGCCTCCGGTGGCCCGTTGGACCTGGGACGTCTCCAGGGGGCCTGGCATCAGGTGATGGAGGCGGTCAAGGGCCGTCGCCGGTTCACCTGGATGATGCTGCACGGCGGCGACGTGCAGCCGGTGGGCGTCGAGGGCAACACGGTGCTGCTCGGTTTCTCCAAGCCGAACGAGGCCAAGGGCTTCACCACCAGCGGCAGCGATCAGGTGGTGGCGGGCGCGATCCAGCAGGTGCTGGGCGCCGAGGTCCGTGTGGCCCCGGCGGGTGTGGGCGGTCCGCCGGCTCCGCCCCGCCGCCCCGAACCGGCTCCGCGCCCGGCGGAGCCCTCGGGGTGGGACGCGCCTCCGGTACGGAACGAACCCGCCCCGGTCCAGGCCCGTCCGGAACCGGCTCCGGAGCCCGAGCGTCCTGCGGGGCCGCCGCCGGAACGGCTGCTCAGCGACCGTCCGGAGCCTCCGCCGGACCCCTATGAGGACGCCGCGGCCGCCCCGCCGCCCGAGGACCACGGGCCCCCGGCCCCCGTTCGGAACGCCGGCCCCGGGAACGGGCGTCCCGAGGAGAGTACGCCCCGTGAGGAGCGGCCCGCGAACGCTCCGGCCCCTCGTCCGGCCTCCGCCGGCGCGGCCTCGGCCGGCCCCTCCTCTTCCGGTGGGTCCGGGAACGGGGGCGGGGGTGTCTCCCTCATCGAGACCGAGCTGGGCGGCAAGTTGATCGAGGAGATCGAGCACGAGCCTTCCGAAGGGTTCTAGAACCCTCGGGGCGGGGCCGGGCCGACCGCGTGGATATACGTGGCCGGCCCGGCCCCGCTTCTTTATCGGAGGGCATTCCCCCTGGTGGGGGTGGTTCGAGCGGTGTTCACGGAGCGGCCCCGGAAAAGGAGGGGACGTTTCGTTCCATCCGGGCTAGGATCGAGATGTTCCGCTAAAACAAGACGAGACGACTCGTTTCTTTATCTTGAGGGGGTCGTGTTGGCGAAGAACAACAGCCTGCTCGGTGTGGGCGGTCAACGCTCCACCGTTTCCCGTTCCGCACTGCGCGGTGGTCAGGCCGGAGGCAAGGGCGGCGCCGACGGCGACGCCCGCGAACGCAAGCAGGACCTCCTGCGCCGGCTTCGGGAGAAGCAGGAACAGCGCACGGACGAAGGCGCCGATAAGCAGGCCTGAACACGTCGCGACGGCCCCCGCGCCTTTCGGGACGGGGGCCGTCGTCGTTCCACGGGCCGCTCAGGCCGGCGAGTCGACCGGCCAGGAACGACCCTCGGGGGAGTCCAGCCACACCCGCTGTCCGCCCGAAGGCGTCACGGTCAGCCCGAACCGCTCCGGTTCCGGCTCTCCCAGGTCGCCCCAGAGCTCCAGGGCCTCCTCCACCTCGTCCCAGATGCTCCTGGGACCGCCCTGCTCGACCATCCACGAGGTGCCGTACGGGTAGATCCGGACCCAGGATTCGCCCTCCCGGTCGCACAGCCACATGCCCGAACCGGTGCCGATCCAGCGTCTGCGCATCCGCCAGTCCGGGACCAGCACCGACAGGGCGAAGGCCGAGGGGAAGGCCATGAGCGGGGCCACCGGGTCGGCCTGGGTGAGTCGGTACTCATCCGGCTGTCGGCCCGTGTCCCGGATCGGAGGCCGGATCGAATCGGGGGTGCGCAGCGGGACGAAACCCACCCCGGAGCGGAAGCGACCCGAAGCCGCTCCCTCCTCGTCGAACTCCAGACGCATCAGTACGCCCGCGTTCTCCAACAACCCCCACGGGCACACCACCAGGCCGCCCGGACGGATCTGCTCGGCCCAGGCCCGGGGCACCCGTTCGATCCCGCAGACGCTGATGATCCGGTCGTAGGGCGCGCCCGCCGGGTAGCCGTGCAGGCCGTCGGCCAGATGGGTCGTGGGGGAGAGCCCGGCCCCGCGCAGCGCCTTGCGCGCGGTCTCCAACAGCCGTTCGTCGATCTCCACGGAGGTCACCGCGTGGCCTCCGAGCCGGTGGGAGAGCAGGGCGGTGTTCCAGCCCGTGCCGGTCCCCACCTCCAGGACCTCCAGACCCTCGGAGAGGTCGGCCATCTCCAGGACGCGGGCGAGCACGGTCGGCGCCGAGCTGGACGAGGTGCCGCCCTCCTTGACCGCCTTGCTCCGGCTCCGTGTCCCGGAGTCGTCCACCCGGGTGACGATGGCGTTGTCCGCGTAGACGGCGGCCAGCCACCGGTCGGGGTCGGTCTCGGCGTTCAACGTGTCGCCCCGGGTGGTCGACACACCGCTCTCCGGGATGAACAGATGGCGGGGCACGGCACGGAAGGTCTCGACGAGCGCGGTGTCCGTCAGCGTGCCGTCCGCGATTATCGCCTCGATCAGAGCCGAGTTGCGCTCCTTGGCGGTCAACACGTCCTCAGTCCCCCGGTCTTCGCTGGTCGGGGGCGGTGTCGATGACACCGCCGGGAGTGATCTCCTCTTGCCGACCATTATTTCAACCCGTGTCCCGCCGTGCCCCGTTCTTCGTCCTTGCGGCTGGTGAAATCAGGACAACGGTGCCACCAAGTCCGCCCGACGGGAGAAGCGGTCGGGGTAGTCGACGTAGCCGTGGGGGCCGGACGTGTAGTGGAAGTCCTTCTCCGCGATGGGCTCCCAGGGGAACCCGTCGGCGATCCGCTCGACCACGTCGGGGTTGGAGATGTAGGGGCGGCCGATCGAGACCAGGTCGGCCCTCCCCACGGCGATCAGCGCCGCGGCGCCCTCCTGCGTGGTCTCCACGTGTTCCCCCGTGTTGCCGACGAGGGTGCCGTTCCAGTGGCGGCGGGCCTCGTCCAGGGCCGGGTGGTCCCGGACGTCGGCCACGTGCAGGTAGGCCAGGCCGAGCGGGGACAGGGCGGAGAGCAGGGAACGGTACACCGGGGTCGGGTCCGCCTCCACCATCTCGGCCTCCGGGTTTCCGGGCGAGAGCCGGATCCCCACCCGGTCGGCCCCGACGGCGTCGGCGGTCGCCTCGGCCACCTCCACCGCGAACCGGATGCGTCCGGCGACGTCGCCGCCGTAGCGGTCGGTGCGCAGGTTGGTGTTGTCGGCCAGGAACTGGTGGATCAGGTACCCGTTGGCGCCGTGGAGCTCGACCCCGTCGAACCCGGCGCGGACGGCCGCCCGCGCCGCCTCGGCGTGGTCCTCCACGGTCCTCTCGACCTCCTCGAGGGTCATGGCCCGGGGGACGACCGGTTCGACCTTGCCGTCCAGGGTGTGCACGAGGGCGGTCCTGCCCACGGCGGAGGGCGCCGTGGGGACACCGTGGTCGGGCCGGTTGTCGGGGTGACCGCCGCGTCCGGCGTGCATGATCTGCGCGAAGATCCGCCCCCCGGCCTCGTGCACGGCGGTGGTGACCCGGCGCCAGCCCTCGACCTGGGCCTCGGTGTGCAGTCCGGGTTCGGTGAGATACTGGCGGCCCTCGACGCTGGGCGTGATGCCCTCGGAGACGATCAGTCCGGCCCCGGCCCGCTGGGCGTAGTAGGAGACCATGAGGTCGCCGGGCACCCCGTCGCGGTCGGCGCGAAGACGGGTCATCGGGGCCATGAGGACCCGGTTGGGAAGGCGGATCGGGCCGAGCTCGTAGGCGGTCAACAGCGGGTTCGTGAGATTCCGTGCGGTGCTCATGGCAGGAGCGTAGAATCTGACACCCATGTGAGATTCAAGCCTTTGTGGCCGGTGTCACCCGGTCGGGCGAGACGGGGAGGCGCCGATGCGGATCGGGGAACTGTCCAGACGGACCGGGGCCAGCCCCCGCTCCCTGCGTCATTACGAGGACCAGGGGTTGATCTCCTCCCGGCGGAGCCCGGGCGGACACCGCGAGTACGGCGAGGAGACCTTGGAAAGGGTCGACCGTGTACGCGGGCTCCTCGGCGCCGGCCTCAACCTCGCCACCATCCGCGACCTTCTGCCCTGCCTGTACGCGCGAGAACGCGGAGAGCCCGCCCCCGACCTCCTCGACCACCTGTGCGCCGAACGCGAACGGGTGACCCGCTCCATCCACGAGTTGGAGCACATGAGGGAGGCCCTGGACAGCGTCATCCACCGGAGCGCGGACGTCGGAGGGACACTCGTCGGAGGATCGCGGGTGGAGGCAGCGGCTACCCTCGCAGACAAGTGACACCAGCATCGACACCCAGCACCACGCGTGTGACGAGGAGACGGCCGTGAACCCTGGCGGAATGGACATGCAGGCCCTGCTCCAGCAGGCCCAGCAGATGCAGCAGCAGCTCGTGGAGGCCCAGCAGGCCCTGGAGGAGAGCGAGGTCGAGGGCACCTCCGGTGGCGGCCTGGTCAAGGTCAAGCTGAGCGGGCGCGGTCAGGTCGAGGACATCACCGTCGACCCCAAGGCCGTGGACCCCGAGGACGCCGAGGAGACCGCCCAGACCATCGCCGACCTGGTCCTGGCGGCCATCCGTGACGCGGAGGCCCAGGTCGAGCGTCTCCAGCAGGAGAAGATGGGCCCGCTGACCCAGGGCATGCCCGGTGGCGGCGGCATCCCCGGCCTCCCCGGGTTCTAGCCGATACCCGAGGCCGGCCGGTACGCGTCGTCCCGGTGGGAGAGAACCGGGACGACGCGGACACGACACGCGCACCCTCGGCCCAAGAGGTCGCCGGCCCCCGATACGGTGGAGGGCGAGGGGCGGAGAACGCCCCGCCGGGGCCCTCGCCCCGGCTTCGACCAGGCGGGTAGGCATGTACGAAGGCGCGGTACAGAATCTGATCGACGAGCTCGGGCGGCTGCCCGGCGTCGGTCCGAAAAGCGCGCAACGCATCGCCTTCCACCTGCTGTCCGCCGAACATGCGGACGTCAAACGCCTGGTCAACGCGCTCGTGGAGGTCAAGGAGCGAGTCCGCTTCTGCTCCATCTGCGGCAACGTCGCCGAAGAGTCCGAGTGCCGTATCTGCCGTGACCCCCGCCGCGACGCCGCCGTCATCTGCGTCGTGGAGGAGTCCAAGGACGTCGTCGCCATCGAGCGGACCCGGGAGTTCCGGGGCCGTTACCACGTGCTCGGGGGCGCCATCAGCCCCATCGAGGGCGTCGGCCCGGACGACCTGCGGGTCAAGGAACTCATGACCCGTCTCGCCGACGGCACGGTGACCGAGCTGATCCTGGCGACCGACCCGAACCTGGAAGGGGAGGCCACCGCGACCTACCTGGCGCGGCTGGTCAAACCGATGGGTCTGAAAGTCACCCGCCTCGCCAGCGGGCTGCCCGTCGGCGGCGATCTGGAGTACGCCGACGAGGTCACTCTCGGACGGGCCTTCGAAGGCCGCCGAAGCCTGGAGTTCTAGGTCACATTTCCCCGTGATACGGGCGAAATATGAGTAACCTCCGCCTTAACGGGTAGGTCCGAGCGCTGGCGTGTCAAGACGCCACGCCCCTTCCATCGCAGGTCGGAGCGGGTGCGGTGTGCGTCCCTGATTACACTCCATTGTTAATTGTCTTGATCCCAACTCCTCAGGAGCATCGATCGTGGCCCTAATCGTGCAGAAGTACGGTGGGTCTTCCGTGGCCGACGCGGAAGCCATCAAGCGAGTAGCCCAAAGGATCGTGGCTCAGAAAAAGGCGGGACATGACGTCGTGGTCGTCGTCTCCGCGATGGGCGACACGACCGACGAACTGTTGGACCTGGCGGAGAAGGTCTCCCCGATGCCCCCGGCGCGCGAGCTCGACATGCTCGTCACCGCCGGAGAGCGCATGTCGATGGCGCTGGTGGCGATGGCCATCGAGAACCTCGGCTACGAGGCGCGCTCCTTCACCGGCTCCCAGGCCGGTGTCATCACCACGTCGTTGCACGGCAACGCCAAGATCATCGACGTGACGCCCGGGCGCATCCAGGAGGCCATCTCCGAGGGTTCGATCTGTATCGTCGCCGGGTTCCAGGGTGTCTCCCAGGACACCAAGGACATCACCTCCCTGGGTCGTGGCGGTTCGGACACCACCGCCGTCGCCCTCGCGGGCGCGCTCAACGCCGACGCCTGCGAGATCTACAGCGATGTGGACGGCGTGTTCACCGCCGACCCGCGTGTCGTGCCGACCGCGCGGCGCATCCCCCAGGTCTCCTACGAGGAGATGCTGGAGATGGCCGCCAGCGGCACCAAGATCCTGCATCTGCGCTGCGTCGAGTACGCGCGTCAGTACAACATCCCCCTGCACGTCCGTTCGTCCTTCAGCCAGAAGACCGGAACGTGGATCGTCTCGGAAGTCGAGGAAAGCGAAGGCATGGAACAGCCGATCATCTCCGGGGTCTCCCACGACCGGAGCGAAGCCAAGATCACCGTCGTCGGCGTCCCCGACAAGGTCGGTGAGGCCGCCACGATCTTCAAGGCGCTCGCGGACGCCGAGATCAACATCGACATGATCGTCCAGAACGTGTCGGCGGTCTCCACCTCCCGCACCGACATCTCCTTCACCGTGCCGAAGGACTTCGGCAAGCAGGCCGTCTCGGCCCTGAAGAAGGTCGAGGAGCAGGTCGGTTACGACTCCCTGCGCTACGACGACAAGATCGGCAAGGTCTCGCTGATCGGCGCCGGCATGCGCTCCTACCCGGGTGTGACCGCCCGCTTCTTCGACGCGATCGCCACCTCCGGCACCAACGTCGAGATGATCTCCACCTCGGAGATCCGCATCTCGGTCATCGTCGAGGAGGACCAGGTCGACGCCGCGGTCCAGGCCGCGCACAGTGAGTTCCAGCTCGACGCGGACCAGGTCGAGGCTGTCGTCTACGGAGGTACCGGCCGATGAGCAACCGTCTTCCCACCCTCGCCATCGTCGGCGCGACCGGTGCCGTCGGCACCGTCATGCTCGACA
This sequence comes from Nocardiopsis alba DSM 43377, assembly GCF_000341225.1. Taxonomy (GTDB): domain Bacteria; phylum Actinomycetota; class Actinomycetes; order Streptosporangiales; family Streptosporangiaceae; genus Nocardiopsis; species Nocardiopsis alba. The sequence goes on along the minus strand of NZ_ANAC01000024.1, from coordinate 3,260 downwards.
TCCTCAGCAAGCGTGAGAACGTGTGGGGCGAGATCCGTCTGATCGCCTCCCCGCGCAGCGCCGGCAAGGTCCTGCGTGTCCGCGGCGAGGACGTCGTGGTCCAGGCCCTGGCCCCCGAGGTCTTCGACGGCGTCGACGTCGCCATGTTCGACGTTCCGGACGAGGTGTCCAAGGAGTGGGCGCCGATCGCCGCCGCCCGCGGCGCGGTCGCCGTCGACAACTCCGGCGCCTTCCGCCTGGACCCCGATGTCCCCCTGGTGGTGCCCGAGGTCAACGCGGACCAGGTCCGCAACCGCCCGCGCGGCATCATCTCCAACCCCAACTGCACGACCCTGTCGATGATCGTGGCGATCGGTGCCCTGCACCGCACCTACGGCGTCAAGGAGCTCGTGGTCTCCTCCTACCAGGCCGCCTCCGGCGCCGGCCAGGAGGGCATCGACGTCCTGCGCGACCAGATGGCCAAGGCCGGCGGCGACCGTTCCCTCGGCGACACCAAGGGCGACATGCGCGAGGCCGTCGACGAGCTGGGCCCGTTCCCGGCCCCGCTGGCCTACAACGTCGTGCCGTGGGCGGGTTCGCTCAAGGACGACGGCTGGTCCTCCGAGGAGCTCAAGGTCCGCAACGAGTCCCGCAAGATCCTGGGCCTGGAGGACCTGCGCGTCTCCGCGACCTGTGTCCGCGTCCCGGTGATCACCACGCACTCGCTGGTCGTGCACGCGACCTTCGACCGGGAGGTCACCGCGGACGCCGCCCGTGAGCTCCTGGGCGGGGCCGAGGGTGTCGAGGTCCTGGACGACCCGGCCAAGGGCGAGTTCCCGACCCCGAACGACGTGGTCGGCACCGACCCGACCTGGGTCGGCCGTATCCGCCAGTCGCTCGACGACCCGAAGTCGCTCGACCTCTTCCTGTGCGGGGACAACCTGCGCAAGGGCGCCGCGCTGAACACCGCGCAGATCGCCGAGGTCGTCGCCAAGGAGTTCACCCAGGCCTGACCCGGTCGTCTCGCGTGTGAAGCGGTAAGGGCGGTGGCCCCTCTCCCAGCGTGGGGGAGGGGCCACCGCCTTCGTCGTTTCCGTTTCGTGGTCGGGGCCGCCGCTATCCGCGGATACGCGGGCGGCCGAGGGACAATTTGTAGAGGAGGCGGCACTGTTCGGCCGCGCCGATGAGGTCGGAGGTCTCCACGGGCCGGTCACCGCTGAAGTGGGTGCGCTCGACCACGAGGACGGGTACCCCGGGGGCGGAGTCCAGGAGGATGGCCTCGGAGTCGTGCAGCGCGCGCACGCCGACCTCCTCCACGACCCGGTCCACGGGGTAGCCCGCCGCGCCGAGCCGTTCGAGGGGACCGACGTCGGCGGCGTCGAACGGTGTGCGCAGGGTGCCCGCGGTGAGGACCGCGGGTTCCCAGGAGCGGTGCAGGGTGACCGGTCGGTCGGCGGAGAGCCCACGTGAGGTGGTGCGGTACACCGGGTCCCCGTCGCGGAGCCGCAGCCGTGCGCCGAGACGGCCGGAACAGCGTTCCTGTTCGGTGCTGATCCGCTCACGTCCCAGCCGCCCCAGGCCGGAGCCCGAGGTGGCGTCGGTCCGGGACAGTCGGAAGATCTCGGGGACGGTGCGGACGAAGTAACCGGAGCCGGGTCGGGACTCGACGAGGCCCTCGGTCACCAGGAGCCGCAACGCGGTGCGCGAGATCTGCTCGCTGACCCGGTACGTGCGCGCCAGGCTGGTGCGGGAGGGAAGCCTGGCCCCCGGTGCCATCTCTCCGTCGAGGATGGGTCGGCGTAGTTGTTCGGCCAGCCAGAGATATCGGGGTTGCCTGGCCACCGGTCACCCGACCTTCGAGGTCGGCGGCCGATACGCCCGAGCCGTTCTCGAAGGGGGTCGGTGGTCGAGGATGTCAGGGGCCCGGTGGTCGCCGGTGCCGACGCCGGGCCTGAGGGAGGGAGTGAACCTGCCAGATCGCCGAAGCTCGCCCATGGTTCCAGTAAAGCAGCGGAAAAGCCTGGTGGGGGGTGCTCTCGGAAAGTGATCGTCCCTGCTCGGGTCGGGGGGCGGTGGTGGACACGGGTGGAACGTGGCCGGGGAAACGCCCGAAACCAAAGGAATGTACGCTCCTGACCACCCCGATTATTACCCTATGTATTGAGGCAACTACGCATTGCTTGGGGGAGTCATGTTCACGAACCTGTCGGAGCTGTCGCGTCTGGCGGAACCGGGTGGCCGGGAGATCACCTGGCTGGGCGGTATCGCCGGCGTCCTCGTCCTGATCGTGTTCCTGGCCGTCCTGGTGCTGGTGATCGCGGCGATCGTCTCGACGTTGATGGACGCCGACACCTCCGGCGGCGGAAAGCTGCTCTGGGTGGTCCTCATCCTCTGGTTCCCCCTGTTCGGGGCGATCGCCTGGTTCGTGGTCGGGAAGAAGGGCCACCTCAACCGGCTCCTCGGCATCGACAAGGGGAAGGCTCGACACACGATTCCCACCAGTGTCGGCCAGCACAGCAACGTCGCGCCGCCCGACCAGACCGGGCTCGGCAACGCCTGACGCGACTCGCCCGGGCGAGCGTGTAGAGGCCCCGGGGCGGAGGGAGGCCTTCGCCCCGGGGCCTCGTCGTGTCGGCGTGTTCTGTCCACAGCCTGTGGGCAGAACACGCGGAGTCTTGACGCACCCCTGGCCGAGCTGCCGGTGGAGGCGGATCAGGGCGGTCGGTTCACCTTGACCTGCCGCGTCCCCGGGTGAAGGCCGGTTTTATCCGGCGGCCGACAACACGACGCCCCCGGCTGGTGCCGGGGGCGTCGTGGGTTCTGGTGGTTCAGGCCTGCTCGATGTGGGTGGTGGTGAGCAGGGCGGTCCATTCCTCGGTGGGGAAGGAGAGGTGGCCGAGGTCCCTGTTCTGGGTGTCTCGCATGTGCACGATGGTGGGCGTCTCCCGGACCTCGACGCAGTTATTGGTTCCGCCGCTGTACGACGACTTGTGCCACTGCTGATTCATGCCTTGTCCAACCTCTTGATCTCTTCTCGGACATGCTCCAGGGAGCTGTCCGGGGCCGGCGCCACGGCTTGGAGCGCGGCGAACAGCATCCGGCGGCGTGCCACCTCGTCGGCCTCGGTGACGGACTGTCCTTCGCGGGCGTTCTCCACGTACCCCGAGTCTGGATTGTCCTGCGTCACGAGCACGCTGAAAGCTCTAGCGTTTCCTGGGTGCTTAGAGCTCATCTCAAAAGTCCTCGCTGTGCTTGGCCAGATGCTTGTAGCAGATGAGGAT
>NZ_ANAC01000023.1 GCF_000341225.1 Nocardiopsis alba DSM 43377 | reverse complement strand
CCGTGCGACTCTGGTCCTCAACCGGCGATGGAAATGATCTTCGTTGAGAAAACCTCAGTGGCGCTCCGCGCGCTGGAATTCGTTCAGGATCAATTCGCCCATCGCGTACTCGCGGATGATGGGACAGAGCGATGGTGTCCCCGACGACACGCGGAGCGTCCCGCTGGAAGAGATGCTCCGAATGTGGGACGCGCATATCGCACGGAGAGGCTTCCCCCTGCGGGAACGGACACGGGTCCGGTCGGTGGAACGGACCGAGGGGGGACGCTTCATCGTCACCGTCCAGGGAGGCGATGGCCCACGCCGTTACGACGCGCTCAACGTCGTGGCCGCCCCGGGCGAGCACCAGTCGCCGCGGATCCCCGGGTTCGCGGCCCGCCTCGGACCCGAGATCCAGCAGCTCCGTGTCGGGACCTACACCGATCCGTCGAGTGTGAGGGACGGCGCGGTCCTGGTCGTCGGCGGAGGACAGACCGGCATGCAACTCGGCGAGGAGTTGGCGCGCGCGGGCCGAGAGGTCCATCTGGCGACGTCGAGAGTGGCCGGCAGTCCACGCGACCACCGTGGCGAGGACATCATGTTCTGGCTCGACCGGCTCGGATCCCTGACGGCCCCGAGAGAGGAGTGCGGCCACCCCCGGGAGCACGCCGACCCCATGCCCATCGTCGGTCACGACCATCCGATCTCCCATCACTCCCTGGCCCGCTTGGGGGTACGGCTACTGGGAAGGTTGGACGGCGTCTCCGAGGACGGGGAGGTCGCGACGTTCCGAGACGACCTCCACGCCAACATCGCCTTCGCCCACCGGGGGTACGAGAGGCTGATCGACAGGTTGGAGGCCTGGATCGAGGGCCTGGACCCCGCGGAGCGATCACGTTATCCGTCGCCGACGGTCGAACCGGAGTGGATCCCCCACCCGCCGCTGGCATCATCGACGCCGCCCCTCGACCTGTCGTTCCGGGAGCACGGCATTCGCGCCGTCCTCTGGGCGACGGGTTGGCGTACGGATCTGAGCTGGCTGCGCGTCGACGAGATCCGCCGCCCCCTGGGCGCCCACGGAACCCCGAACGGCTGTGAAACGGACGTCGACGGTTTCTACTGGCTGGGCTTCGACGGGCTCCGGACCTGTGCTTCGGGGACCGTGGCCGGATTCCCTCTCGACGCCGAGTACATCGCGACGAGGCTGCGTTCCGACGCCGGCCACGACCCGCGCCGATGAGATCCGTACGTCCACGAAGGGGTCCTCGGTGGGGTGAACCGTGCACACGGTGGGCGGTGTCGCCCCTTCGGGGCGACCTCCACACGCCTACCGCTCAGCCGCTGATCAGACGACCGTCGAAACCCGAGGCGACAAGGAACTCGTAGGCGTCACGCATTCCCACAGCGCCGAATCGGCTTTCCTCCGGTCGGCCGATGTTCCCCGGGGTCCGTCCGGCTCTGGGACAAAAACGCGGCAAAAGGCGACCGACCCGCCGTCGAACGACGGTTCGCCGGCGACGCGGTGACGATCATGGAACCGACCATCACGGAGCCGTATCACCGCGCGGGAGGATCGCCATGGAGCTCATCACCGGGACCGTGACCCTCGAGGGTCCGGCCGAACGTTTCACCGGCGAGGTCCACCTCGACATGATCGAGACCCCCGCCGAGCCGGCGCGTCTGGCGGTGGCGTTGGTGCGCTTCGCTCCCGGCGCCCGCACCAACTGGCATTCCCATGCCCTGGGCCAGGTCCTGCACGTCGTCGACGGTGTCGCTCTGGTCGGCACCCGGGACGGGAGCGTCGTGCGCGCCACCGCCGGTCAGACCATCAAGTGCCCGCCCGGCGAGGAGCACTGGCACGGCGCCACCGACGAGCGGTTCATGTCCCACCTCGCGATGGTGGTCGGTGACGGGCACGGAGACGGCACCACCTGGTCGGAGCCGGTGACCGACCGACAGTACGCCGCGGCCCTGGTCGCCGCCGCCCCGAAGACCAGAGGATGAGCGGACCACGACGGCGATGAGTTTCGTGGCCCCGACCGGTCTACCTCCTCGGTACACGAGTCGATGGTCCCCCACCTCGACATCGGATGAACGAGCGAAGCACGAGGAGAAGCATGATCATCATCGCCGGGAAACTGTTGGTGGACGCCGCCACGCGTGACGCGTATCTGGCCGGATGCGTGAGCGTCGTGGAACAGGCCCGAACCGCCGAGGGCTGCCTCGACTTCTCCCTCACGGCCGACCTCGTCGAACCGGGCCGGATCAACGTGTACGAGCGTTGGGAGACCGTCGAGGACCTTCTGCGCTTCCGGAGCTCGGGGCCGGAGCCGGAACGGATGCCCCGGATCCTCGACGCCGAGGTGAGCCGCTACCTGATCTCCGGTGTAGAGGCCCCATAGCCGATACGCCTCACCCTCGAGAACACGGTCGAACGACAACGCTCAAGCCCGTTCCCGCAGGTCGAAACCATCGATTCGGTTCAGAGACGAACACCTTCACGCCGAGCACGGACATACTCGAGTTCGTCTCGTTCGCAGGTGTGGCCCGGGTCCTTCCCACCTTGTCAGCCTGACCCCGTGTCCCGGCCCCCCGCTCGGGAAACTCCCGGAGCACCGGTGCGCGAAAGGTCGGTGCCCCATGTCCGACCCCACGATCCGAGCCTCGAGAACGCCACTCGGCGGACGGTTCTGGGCGTTCTGGTCGGCGTCACTGGCCTCGAATCTGAGTGACGGCGTGGCGATGATCGCCGTGCCCTGGCTGGCCTCCTCTCTGGTGCCCGACAACGCCGCCCTGGTGGCCGCCGTGGCCACGGCGGGGCGGCTGCCCTGGCTTCTTCTGGCGCTGCCGGTCGGGGTACTCGTGGATCGGGTCCCCCGTTTCACGTTGATGATCTCCGCCGATTCCCTGCGGGTACTCCTGTGGGCGTCACTGGCGCCGGCGGTGTTCTCCGGCCAGGCGTCGATCCCGCTGCTCGCGGCCTTCGCGTTCTGTTTCGGTGTCCTGGAGGTCTGTTACGACACCGCCGCCGAGACGACGGTGACCTCGCTGGTCCCCGGAGGCGAACTGGAACGCGCCAACGGACACCTCCGTTCCGGAGCGATCGTGGCGCAGGAGTTCACCGGACGACCGTTGGGCGGTTTCGTCCTGACGCTGGGCCTGTTCGTACCGTTCCTGTTCAACATCGCCGCTCTGCTGGTATCGGTGGCGGCCCTCGTACGCGTCCGGGCGACCGCACCGGCCGGGGACGGTGGATCCGAGCCCGCCCTCGGCTCTTCGTCGAAAGCGCCACTCGGGCTCCGCGGTGTGGGCGAGGACGTGGTCGAGGGTGTCCGTGCCGTGTGGAATCAGCCTCTGCTGCGCAGCGTGGCGATCATCGCGATCTTCGTCAACACCGCCTACGCGACCCTGCTCTCCACCCAGGTCCTGTTCGTCCGCGACACCCTGGGGTTGGGCTCGGCGGGGTTCGGCCTGCTCATGGCCTTCGCCGCCATCGGTGGGATCGTCGGCGGCCAGATGGTCTCCTGGACGCGTTCCGTCCTGCCGCACGGGACCCTGCCGACGTTCTGCCTGGCCGGAAGCGGCCTGCTGTACCTGCTGGTGTCACTGTTCCCGATCACCCCGGTGGTGGCCGGGGTGTACCTCCTCTCCGGCGGCCTGGTGCTCGGCTACGCGGTCGCGATGACCTCGATCCGGCAGCGCGTCACGCCGAACCATCTGTTGGGCAGGGTGAACGCCGCCATGCGCACCGTCGGCTGGGGCATGAGCACCGTCGGTATGGCGCTCGGTGGGGTCCTGGTCTCGTCACTGACCCCCGTACTGGGGCAGGCCGACGCCCTCCGCGTCCCCTACGTACTGGTGAGCGCCGTGAGTCTGGTGGTGGTGCTGTTCTTCGGTCGCCGGCTCATCGGGCTGGTGCGCGAACACGATGTCTGAGCCGTGGCCGAGAGGGAAAGATCCTGGTCGGAGCGGTGAACAGGCCGGCCGGAGCGCACCACCGGGGCTCTGGTCCCCCTCTTTCGGGCGAGGGTCTGTCGATACCTTTCTCCGAACACCGATGATTCCCCTCCCGACACACCGTCCATATCCACAGAAAAGGACACATCGAAGGGATCGGGTCATGGGACGTCTGGTAGCGGTCGACTTCATGTCATTGGACGGGGTCGTGCAGTCGGTCCTGTCCGCGGACGAGGATCGAGAGGGCGGGTTCGACGAGGGCGGCTGGGTCCCGCCCTACGTCGACGATGCCGTGGGACGGTTCATGAGCGAAACCACGGCCGGCGCCGGAGCTCTTCTCCTCGGCCGCAAGACGTACGAGATCTTCGCGGGCACCTGGCCGTACGGCGACATGGACGACCCCGCGATCGCCGCGATGAACACGATGCCCAAATACGTGGCCTCTCGTACTCTCCGGGAGCTCCGGTGGGCCGGATCCGTCCTCCTCGGCGCCGACCTGGCGACGGAGGTCGATCGGATCAAGACCGAGGTGGAGGGGGAGATCGTGGTGCCGGGCAGCGGCGATCTCCTGCGGACACTCATCGAGCACGACCTGGTCGACGAGTACCGGATCCTGATCTTTCCGCTCCTCCTCGGCGGCGGCAAACGGCTCTTCGCCGAGGGCACGGTCCCTCGTCACCTGACCCTGGCCTCCGCACGGGCGACCCCGTCCGGGGTGCTGATCACCACCTACCGCCGCGCGACGGACGACACCGAGGTCCCCTAGACGCGTCGAGCCCCCGAGCGAATCGTCCGACGGCGGTGGGACGGGGTCAGAGCGAGACCCGGTGTTCCCAGGCCCACTCCATCGCCGAACACGTCACCCGGTAGAGGTCGCTCCCTGGGTCGGCTTCCAGAGAGAACGTGCTCAGCTCCGGGAAGCCCGTGTTCTCCAACCGCCGGTAGGCGTTCGCCAACTCCTCCTCCATCAGGCGAGCACCACCACCGGTGGCGGTCCCGTCCGGCCACACGTAGGCCCAGGAACCCTCTTCGTCACCCAGCCACACGATGCGACCGTGGCCACTGCCGAAGGGCCGGACCCCCGTACCGATGCGCGTACCGGGAAGCATGAGCATGAGCCGCGTCATCAGACCGGAGGTGATCAGCTCGATCGACCCGACCGGGAGATCCGAGGTGCGATCCGGTGACCGACCCAGTCCGGGGAAAGGAGGATCGTCGGAACGCTGAGTGCGATCACGCATGAACGCGGCTTCACGTACGAACGGCCCGGCACCGATCCGGCCTCTTCTCCGCAGCACCACGATCGGTGTGCTGTGCACGGCCGGATGGGGGTTCCAGGGAAGCACGACCGGAGCGTCCTCGTCCGCCGCGGTCAGCCACTCGGTGGGAATCCGGGACACGGCGCACGTGGCGATCACTGCGTCGAACCCCTCCTCCGAGGGTGGCGTCGCCGAGGTGAGGACACGAACCCCGGTCCCTTCGAGGCGTTCACGGGCCCGGGCCGCGACGCCGGGGTCGATCTCGACCGAGACCACCTCCCCTTCGTCTCCGACCAGGGCGGCGAGGACGGCCGCGTTCCACCCGGTACCGGTGCCGATCTCCAGTACCCGCATACCCTCACGAACCCCGACGGCGGCGATCATGTCCGCCATCGACTGAGGAGCCGACGAGGAAGAGGAGGGTTCGTTGCGCGGCCCACCACCCCCGTCGTTGGCCTGGGTGGTGACCGGGCCGGATCCATAGACCATGCCCGCCCAACGGTCGGGCTCGGCCGTCCGGAAGAGAGGGAGCCCGGTGGCGTCCGGCCAGATCATGTCGGGGATGAACCGATGCCGAGGATGAGCCGAGAAGGCGGCACGAATCGTGTCATCGGTGTCGAGTCGCTCCACCAGGGCTGAGTGGAGCGCGTCGAGATCCGTCACTTCTCTCCCGAGCCCTTGCAACCACTACATGTGATGACTTCTTGATGTGACCAACCGCCGCCGCTACCGTCGCCGCCCGAATCGACCACTACCGTGCCTTCGCCTTTGCACATGGCGCACTGAGCCACGGTCGTCTCCTCTTACACCGGGGGCGTGGTGATGCTCCAGCAAGCATCCCCCGTGAGAGCGCGGGATACACCGGTTTCCTCGAAAGAAACGTTTCTCCTGCGGAGGGCTCGGGGAAGAGGCCGCGCGCACGACCGCGATCCCCCGAGCCGCGCTCGTGAAGCGGTCGCCCGGGTCAGTCGATCTTCTTGATCACCCGGGCGGGGACCCCGGCGACCATGGTGTGGGGCGGAACGTCATGGGTGACCACCGCGCCCGCGGCGACGACCGCGCCGGTGCCGACGGTCACGCCCTGGGTGATCACGGCGGCCGTCCCGATCCAGACGTGGTCCTCGATGACGATCGGGGCGAAGGAGAGGTGTTCGCGGCGCTCGGCGAGGGGGAGGGGGTGGCCTCCGGTGATGAGGTCGACCTTCGGGGCGATCATGACGCCGTCGCCGATGTCGATACCGCCCTTGTCCATGAACGTGCATCCCTGGTTGACGAAGACGTTCTCGCCGAACGTGGTGTTCAGGCCGTGCTCGGTGTAGAAGGGCGGGTAGATCGTCACCGATTCCGGCAACGGGCCGCCGAACACAACCGAAAGTAGTTCGGCACGGCCTTCAGTATCGCTGAACGGCAGCACGTTCAGACGGGAGGTCGCGTCGGTCACCTCCATGATCCGCTCCGCGTGCTGCTCGAAATCGGGGCTTCGGACGTACATGATCTGCTTCGTTCGAGTGGACATGCGCTGATTCCAGCACCCCGACGAGGGTGCGCTCAAACCACTCGGAGACCATCGACGCACAACCGTTCGTTGTGTCCATAGGATGCCGGTGTGATGATCGAAGCGCTGCGCACTTTCGTGGCCGTGGCCGAGACGGGCCATTTCCAGGCGGCCGCGGGCGACCTCGGGATCAGCCAGCAGGCGGTCTCCAAGCGGATCGCCGGCCTGGAGAAGCATCTGGGGGTCTCCCTCCTGGTGCGCGCCCCGCGAGGTTCACGGTTGAGCCTGGACGGACGGTTCTTCCTGCCCCACGCCCGGAAGGTCCTGGCCGCCGTCGAGCAGGCGGAGCAGGCCATGCGTCCGGGCCACCGTCCGTTGCGCGTGGACGTCCTCAACCAGCGCATCGCGCCGGCCCAGGCCGTCTACGGGTTCTACCGCGCCCATCCCGAGACGGCCCTGGACACGGTCACCCTCGACGACAGGAACGCCGACCAGGTCGCCCAGGAGGTGCTGAACGGAACCGTCGACGCCTCCTTCCGCGCCCTGCCCGCCGATCGGATACCGGCCGGGCTCGACGCCGAACGGCTCCTGGACGCGCCGTTGGAGCTGCTGGTCGGCCCCGGCCATCCGCTGGCGGACGCACCCCGGGTCAGGCCCGCGGATCTGGCCGGGCACCGCGTCTGGATCCCGGGGATCCGGCCGGGCACGGAGTGGGAGGCGTTCTATCGGGCGCTGTCCGAAACGTTCGGGCTGAGCATCGACGCGCTCGGCCCCCACTTCGGTGACGAGGCGCTGATGGACTCGCTGGCGGCGTCCTCCGCACTGGCCACCCTCATCACCGCAGGTGACCGTTACCTGTGGCCCCAGAGCCACGACCTGCGCCGTATCCCGCTGCGCGATCCGACCCCGGTCTACCCGCACCTGCTGTTGTCCCGAGCCGGAGATCGGCACCCCGTGCTGTCCGCGCTGCGCGACCATCTGCGTGCCTCCCGGCCGCGCCCGGAGGGCGAGACGTGGGTCCCCTCCTGGGCCGATCGCCGGCTCAACGCTCCGGATCGACGGGCACGCCCCGGCGGGTGAGGCCGGCGAGCGTGTCGCCCCCACGTGCGCGGGGGTCAGTCGGTCTCTTCGGTTCTCTTGCCGCGACCCGCGTCCGAACGTAGTCCCAGAGCGCTGTGCAGGATGATCCCGGCGGGAGCGTCGTCGGAACCCACCTGTCGATGCTTCGAGTCCACCAGCTTCGAACGGAGATCGACGACCGGTTCACCGAGTACGACGAAGCTGAGCACCGTTTCGATCATGAGGCTGTCGTGATCGTCGTCCGTACCCCCGTACCACTCGGGATCGCGTTCGGCCACTGCGTGGACGATTCGGTGTCCGCCGCCCTCCACCGGGGCGAAGGTGGCGGCGAAGACTCCCATACCGGTCCAGCTTCGGTGCAGGAAGACGGTCTCCTCCTCCGTGAAGACGTTCCACTTCTCGTCCATGTCCGCCGACCTGTATCCGAGGCGGATGCGCTCCCAGTCGTCCTCCGACCAGAGGCGCTCGGGCACGCGCGGCAGTGTTCGAGGCATGGATATCGGGTGGAGGTCGAAGAACATGGACCGGGTCACGCGTTCGGGTTCGGGCATGCGGGCAGCCTAGTCACAGGGGCGGACATCCCCGCGGTGGGAGGTGAACGGAGCTCGGCCGCGCCACTTCGTGTGTTCCTTCACCGTTCTGTCAGGGCACTCGTGTAACACGGGCACCACGAACGCTCTCGACGCACGGGGGCACCGAGGACGGAGGCGACATGAAACAGCGGGTCCACTTCATCACCCTGGCCACCGACGACCTCGACGCCGCCAGGGCGTTCTATCGGGACGGGCTCGGTTGGGAACCGCTCATGGACGTCCCCGGAGAGATCCTCTTCTTCCAGATCGCCCCGGGCCAGATGCTGGGGCTGTTCGACACCGAGAAGTTCTCCCAGGACCTGGGCGGCACCATCGAGGTCGGTGGGGTCTCCGGGCTGACCCTCGCGCACAACGTCGACAGCCCCTCGGAGGTGGAGCGCACCGTCGGGGAGATGGCCGAGGCCGGCGCCCGGATCCTCAAGGCTCCGCGGCAGGGTGATTTCGGCGGGGTCTTCCACGGTCTGGTCCAGGACCCCAACGGCGTCATCTGGGAGATCGCCCACAACCCCGGCTGGCGGGTGGAGGACGACGGCACGGTCGTCTTCGGCTGAGCGTTCACACCTGGAACCCGGCGGCGGCCGCGCACCCGATCCGTCCTCTCAGGGACGCCCCTTCGTCTCGTCGCCGCCCTCCCGGTAGAGGGCGGCGGCCAGCGCGATCACCGTGTGGGTGGCGGGGTGCGGGTCGTGGGAGCGCCAGATGAGGTGCACGGACACCGGGTCGGCGTCGCGCACCGGACGGTAGGCGACGCCGGGGCGCCGGTACTGGGAGACGGTCGCCTCGGGCGTGATGCCGACGAAGCGTCCCGTGGCGATGTCGGCGAGCCAGTCGTCGATGTCGTGGGTGTACTCCACGGCGGGCCGCTCGTGTTCGGGCCACAGGTCCGGCCCGGTCGTGCCGGTGCGGCGGTAGATGAGCAGGGTGCGCGCGGGGATCTCACCGAGACGGACGTGACGCCTGCGGGCCCAGGGGTCGTCGGAGGCGACGGCGACGTAGCGGCGTTCGTGCCCGATCAACGCGTGCGACCAGGGAGCGAGCTCCTTGGGCGAGCGGACCACGGCGATGTCGCACAGTCCTTCGGCGAGCCCTCCCGTGGGGGAATCGTGGCGGATGAGACGCAGCTCGGTCTCGGGGTGCTCGGCGTGCCACCGTCGCTGGAACTCGGTGGTCCGGCGCCCGAAGGCCGACCAGGCGTGGCCGATGTGCAGACGGACGTGGCCGCTGGTCGCCTCCCGGACCAGCTCGTCGGCCCCGGACAACAGGATCCGCGCCCGTGTCAGGACCCGCACGCCCGCCGTGGTGGGGGCGACGCTGCGGCTGGTGCGGTGCAGCAGCCGCACGCCGAGGAGCCGTTCGAGCGCGGAGAGGGTGCGGGAGACGGCCGCCTGTGAGGTGCCGAGCCGGTGGGCGGCCTCGGTGAAGCTCCCGGTGTCGACGATGGCGACCAGGTAGCGCAGCTGCTTGAGCTCCAGGGCCTTCACGGTCGGTGAGTCGTCGCGGATCTCATCCATACGCCCATCGTATGGATCCCCCATCGAATGCATTTTGCGAATCCCGAGGTCGGCCCCATCGTGAGGGCATGCCCGACTCCTCCACCGGCCCGGCCCCCGCCGTCGACGCCTTCGAACCACAGACCTCCACCCCCGCCTCCTCGGCGCGCGACCGCCGGATCGGGGTGGCGATGATGTTGGGCAGTGGCCTGTCCAACCAGACCGGGGCGTCGATCGCCGCCCTGGCGTTCCCGGTCCTGGGCCCGGCCGGGGTGGTGGCGGTGCGCCAGTGGGTGGCCGCCATCGTCCTGGGCGCGGTGGGACGGCCCCGGTTCCGGAGCTTCACCGCGGCGCAGTGGCGGTCGGTGCTGGGGCTGGCGGTGGTGTTCGCGGGGATCAACCTGTCCCTGTACGCGGCGGTCGACCGGCTCGGACTCGGCCTTGCGGTCACGTTGGAGTTCCTGGGTCCGCTGGTGGTGGCACTGGCCGGATCCCGACGTCGCGTCGACTGGCTGTGCGCGGCGGCGGCCGCCGGGGCCGTGGCGGTCCTGATGCGCCCCACGCCCTCGACCGACTACGTGGGCATCGGTCTGGCCCTGCTCGCGGCGGTGTTCTGGGGCAGCTACATCCTGCTCAACCGGTCGGTCGGAAAGCGCCTGCCCGGTGTCCAGGGCTCGGCCGCCGCGGCGATGGTCTCCGGCGCGCTCTACCTTCCGGTGGGGCTGTGGGTGTTCTGGCACCACTCCCCCACCGTCCTCGCGGTGGCGTGCGCGATGGTGGCGGGGGTGCTGTGCTCGGTGCTGCCGTTCCTGTCCGACCTGCTGGTGCTGCGCCGGGTGCCCGCGCACTTCTTCGGGGTGTTCATGAGCGTGAATCCGGTGTTCGCGGCGCTGATCGGCATGGTGGTGCTGGGCCAGCACCTCGACGCCTGGGCGTGGGGGGCGATCGCGGTGATCGTCACGGCCAATACCGTCGCCGCCTCCTCCGGCGGACGGGGTCGGGGCTGAGGGACACCGGTCGGTTCAGGGGCCTTCCGAAGACGGACCCCATGCCTCGGTCACGGTGAGTGCTCCGGCCACCGCCGCCAGGACCGCCTGCCGGCCGTTACGCACCGAACCCCTCATACCGCCCTCACCGTGATCACGCGCCATCACTCGTCCTCGGGGTCCCGTGCATCGGAACGCTCGTTCTTGGATCGGATCGTCAGCCAGACGAAAGAGATCACACCCACGACGGACCAGGCGGATAATAAGAATTTGAAATAGGATCCGTCATTACCGAAGAGCAGCACATCCACCAGGAGACCTATTCCATAGAGGATGATTCCGACAATACTTGAAGCGAGCGCGGACCGCAGCATGAGACCCCTGTAAAGAACACACCGAAAAGAAAACTACGGAGCGATATCTCGGTCATCTTCGGTGTCGGGTTCGAGAAAGAACGAAATCCCATGGCAGACCATGGCGATCACCCATACCACTGCGGCGTACTTCGTGAAGATGGAGACCTCGCCTTCGCTCCAGGCCTCGAACTTCGCTATACACCACAGAAACCCCAGGACGGCGGCCTGAAGACAGGCGATCAGCATCCATCTCTTCTTGTCCCTCATCACGGGGCCGCCATCGGAAGGGAGGCGAAGACGCTCCCGCCGTTCGACCGTGGATCCGGCGAGGGCCCGACCGCGCTCCGGGGGCCGACGCGATCCGGGAACGCGACGGCCGAAGCCGCCGTCGCGCTGTTCGAGAAACGACGCATGAGGATGCCGTTCGCCATGAGGGGGATGTGAGTATTCGTGGGAAGAAACTCCCCACGAATAAAAACGGACATCAGCGACAGTCGACCCCCTGTGCAAGTCCCACGGAAGCGTCACCCTGGACACGAGCCCGGTGAACATCCTTCCCGAGCCGCTCGAACCCACCGGGTGGGCGCTCTCGATACCGCACCGGGCGGGCCACGCACCTCTGTGGAGGGCCCGCCGGTCTCACGACTCAGGGCGGTTCCTCGGTCTCCGCGACCCAGGCGGTCTCCGAGATCACCGCGTAGTGGTTCGTCATGGGGAGTTCCCCGCCCTCCACCTCTCCCGACTCCGTCTCGACCGTGACCACCAGGGGCGTACCGGTGTCGGGGTCGAACATGATCCGACGCTCCAGCGTCCAGGCCTCGTCTCCGGGTCGACCGGTGCCTCGGTGTACAGGGGCTGGAGGGCGTAGAAGAGGGTCGTCTCCGATGTTCCGTCGTCGTAGCGCTCCCTGAAGAAGCGGGTGAAGACGGCCCCTTCGACCGGGGCCTCGGGGCCCGCTCCGGGAAATCCTCGAATACCGCGGGAACCGGGGGCGGGTGGTGGACGACTCTCCTTGTGCCGACCGAGTTGTCGCCCCGACGAGGAGGATTCATGCGGGTCCCCGCGACCGTGCTCTGCGCCGCCGTCACCGCCCTGTTGCTCTCACCGGCGCCGGCGCTGGCCCATGACGCTCTGATCGCCTCGTCCCCGGAGGACGAGCAGACGCTCGACTCCGCTCCGGAGGAGGTCCGGCTCACCTTCAGCGGCCGTCCGATGGACGTCTCCACCGCCGTGCTGGTCCTGGACTCCGAGTCCGAGGCCGTGGCCACGACGGAGCCGCTCGTCGAGGAGCACGACGTCAGCGTCGAACTTCCCCCCGAGATGGCCGATGGAGGGTACGCGGTCCGCTGGCGTGTGGTCTCCAGCGACGGACACCCGATCAGCGGCTCCTTCACCTTCCAGGTGGGCGAGGGCGGTCCTCCACCTCCCGATCTGGAGGCCGCTCCGCCCATGAGCCCCGAAGAGGAGGACGACACCGACGCCGCCGCGGCCCCCGCCACCGCCGGGCTCCCCCGCGAGGCCGTCCTGTCCCTGGTCGGAGGCCTGATCGGGCTCCTCTTCTACACCGCCTACCTGCGCTTTCGCAACGCCGCCGGTCGTGTCCCTCGACCGGCCGGCCAGATCGTCCCGAACGAAACGGAGACCCGATGACCATGACCGCCCTCACCACGCGTTCCCTCCTGGCGCCGACCGCCCTGAGCGCGGCCCTGCTCCTGGGCGCCTGCGCCTCTCCCGCCCCGACCGAAGAGGAGGCCGCCGTTCAGGAGAGTTCCGCCCTCCAGGCCGAATCGGTCTCGATCACCGACCCGTGGATCAAGGCGGCCTCCGCCGACGACGGCATGACCGCGGCCTTCGGTGTCCTGATCAACGAGGGCGAGGAGGACGCCGTCATCGTCGCCGCCACCGCCGAGGAGATCTCCGACATGGTCGAACTCCACGAGGTCGTCGACGGGGACGACGGCAACACGCTCATGCGGGAGAAGGACGGCGGTTTCTCCGTGGCCGCCGGATCCGAGCACGAACTCTCCCCCGGCGCCGACCACATCATGATCATGGACCTGACCCGGGACCTGGAGCCCGGGGCCGAGGTCGCCGTCACGCTCGAATTCGAGGACGGTTCCACTCAGGAGTTCACCGCCCCGGTCAAGGACTTCGAGGGCGCCAATGAGAACTACGACGGCGACCACGAGGGGCACGGGGACTCCGACGAGGACCACGGGGGTCACTGATGGAACGTCCGGCCGAGAACGGCCCCCGGCCCTCGCGCAGAAGGGTCCTGCTGGGCGGCGCGGCCGCCGCCGGGGTGGGCGCGATGACCCTCGGCGGTGGTGACGCCCTGATCCGCTCGCTGCGCGCGCCGGCGGAGACGGTCGCGAACGCGGAGCGGGTGCACGGCGGACGCACGTACCCCTTCCACGGCGCCCACCAGGCGGGGGTGGCGACTCCGCCCCAGGCCCACGCCCGATTCATCGGGGTCGATCTGAAGAAGGACGTGGACGCCGACGGGGTGCGGCGCCTGCTCACCCTGCTCTCCGATGACGCCTCCCGGCTCACCCGGGGCGAGTCCGCGTTGGCCGACACCGAACCCGAACTGGCGACGGCCCCGTCCGGGCTGACCGTGACCTTCGGTTTCGGGCCGGGGCTGGTGGAACGCGTCGACCCGAAGGCGGTCCCGGACTGGCTCGGCCCGTTGCCGGAGTTCGAGACCGACCGTCTGGAGGAACGCTGGTCCCATGGCGACCTCCTCCTCCAGGTGTGCTCCGACGACCTGTTGACGCTCTCGCACGCCGTGCGCATGCTGCTGAAGGACACCCGTGCCTTCGGTGAGGTCCGGTGGTCTCAAGAGGGCTTTCGCCGCGCGTACGGAGCCGAGCCCGACGGGACCACCATGCGCAACCTCTTCGGCCAGGTCGACGGCACGGTCAACCCCGGGCCGGAGGACGAGGATTTCGACCCCCTCGTCTGGTGCGGAGCCGAGTCCCCCGGATGGCTGCGAGGTGGGACCGCCCTGGTCCTGCGGCGGATCTCCATGGACCTGGACGAGTGGGACCGGCTCGACCGGCCCGGCCGGGAGGACTCGGTGGGGCGTCGGCTGGACGACGGCGCGCCCCTCACCGGGGGGAGCGAGCACGACGAACCCGATCTGGAGGCGACGACGCCGCTCGGGTTCCCGGTGATCGCCGAGTACGCGCACATCCGCCGCGCCCGCTCGGAGGATCCGGACGAACGGATCCTTCGCCGGGCCTACAACTACGAATCGGCCACCGGAGAGGACGTCGGACTGCTGTTCGCCTGCTACCAGCGGGATCCGGACCGCCAGTTCGTCCCGATCCAACGCCGCCTGGACGAGCTCGACCTGCTCAACGAGTGGATCACCCACATCGGTTCGGCGGTCTTCGCCCTTCCGCCGGGTTGCTCCGAGGGCGGTTTCGTCGGACAGACCCTGTTCGAGGGCTGAGGGCTCGTCTCGCGGGGCCGGGTCTCCTCCCGGCCCCGCCGCTCCCCCGGCGCGGGTGGAACGGGGTGGATCCGTCGAGATCTTCACCGCGGGCCGTTCTCGTCTCGGGGGACGGTGTTCTCCGAGGATGGAATTCCAGAGCTAATAAAAGCTCCCCTGAAAAAATCGGCTCAGGCCTTCCCGGGGTCGATGTCTCGAATGGAACCGACTTCCAGAACGGACCACGTACGCCACGAAGGGTCACGGCTCGTCACTCTTCTCCACAGCCGCAGGACGGTCACCTCCGCGCTCCCCCTGATGTCCTCGTGGAGGAAGAAAACGAGTTCCGCCCGCCCCGCACACGTTTCGACATAAAGGTGTTCCAGCATGTCCTCGGGGTCGGAGCGTGCGTAGACCTCCTCCTTGATCTCCCCACAGGGAAACGGACCGCGAACGGACAACCTCAAGCGTACGATTCTCATGCTATTCTCCGCCCGTTCGCCAGGACATCGTTAACCCGACGGAAAGATACGAGCAAGCGATTTCTGTCCTGAAGAGGCCACGAACCACTCTTGCGAGCACCCCCCGAAGACTCCACAATTGGCACGCAAGTTTCACAGAGATCGTGTCGCCGTACCCATAAGTCGACAGGCTCGCCGTACCACGCGGCGCGGTGGGTCGATGCGGAAGAGGCGACCGGAGGAGAGTCGTGTTCGGATCGATCGGAATCGGTCAAGACGCGGTGAGCGTTTATCGAGCGATGTTCGCCGAGCCCCATGCCGGTGTGAGCGACCTCGGACGCATCCTGGACTGGCCGACGGAACGGGTACGGTCGGCGCTCGACGAACTGGCCCGACTGTCGTTGATCCGACGTTCGTGGGAGCAGTCCGAGAAGCTGGTCCTGGTGAGACCCGAGTTCGGCCTCCAGACGCTGCTGTGGCAGCAGGAGGCCGAGCTGTTGGAACGGCAGCGAGAGCTGGCCACCGCGCGCACGGCCATCACCCAACTGATCTCCGAGTTCGAGGAGAGCCCCGGCACCCGCGCGGTGATGGACATCGAACAGCTCCACGGCATCGACGCCATCCGCCTGCGGATCGAGGAGCTCGTGCACGACTGTCGTCACTCGCTCTGGACCTTCGCGGACGGAGGCGCCCAGACCCAGGACAACCTCGAGGCGAGCCTCCCGCTGGACCGGCTGTTGCTCGAACGAGGCGTCGAACTGCGGGACGTCTACCTCGACAGCGTGATGAACGACCCCAAGACGGTCCAGTACATCTCCCGGCTGACCGAGCTCGGAGCCCGGATCCGTACCGTGCCGACCCTGCCGACCAGGATGGTCCTCTTCGACCGCGCCATCGCGCTGATCCCCACCGATCCCGACGACACCTCCGCGAGCGCCCTGGTCCTGCGCGGTTCCGGCGCCGTCACCGCCCTGATGGCCCTGTACGAGTACGTGTGGGAGGAGGCCCGACCCCTGGGCTCCTCGGTCACTCCACGTGACCCTCATGGCCTCAGCACGCAGGAGCAGGCGGTGGTGAACCTGCTGGCGGAGGGCAACACCGACGAGACCATCGCCCGCAAACTCGGGGTGTCCGTGCGCACCGCGCGTCGGATCACCGCGGACCTCAGCCGCCGTCTGGGCGCTCGAAGCCGCTTCCAGGCCGGCGTCCTCGCGACCGCGCTGGGGTGGATCGACACACGTTCCCTCGGCGGGGTCACGGAAGGGCGGAAGGTGCGATGAACGCCGACCGGCCCGGCCGTGGAGGTCATCCCGTCGCCAGGGGAACGGAACCCTCCGGTCGACCTCGCGGCCGCCGTCGAGGCTCGGGGGGCGCCGGGCTCGCGCCGAGCACCTCCTGATGAAGGGTCTGTAGTTCAAGCGAAGGCTCCAGGCCGAGTTCCTCCGAGAGGGCCAGTCGCAGCCGCCGGTAGGCCGTCGACGCCTCGTCCCGACGCCCGGCCCGATGCAACGCGTGGATGAGCCGGCCATGGAACCACTCGTTCAGCGGATACTCCATCGCCAGAGAGCGCAGCTCTCCGATCGACTCCCGTTCACGCCCCAGGAGGAGCTCGGCGCGGATGCGCAGTTCCTGCGCGTGCAGCCGTTGTTCCTCCAGACGGACGGCGTGGGGTTCGATCAGCGGTCCGCGGGAGACGTGGGCCAGGCAGGGGCCGGACCACAGATCCAGCGCCTCACCGAGGCGCTTCGAGGCCGCGTCGGTGTGCCCCTCCTCGAGGAGGCGTCTCCCCTCGCCGAGCAGCCGTTGGAAAACCAGCGCGTCCACCTGTTCGGGAGAGACCCGCAGCAGATATCCGGAGGAGCGGGTGAGCAGGTACTCGGGTTCCTCCGTGGCCGTGTCCACCTCTTCGATGGCCTTGCGCAGCTGACACACGTAGGTCTGCACGGTCGTCACCGCGCTCTTCGGCGGGTGATCCCCCCAGAGCTCCCTGACCAGGACACTCATGGGTAAGGGATGGTTGGCTCTCAGAAGCAACAGGGCCAGGACCTGGAGGACCTTCGGAGCCTTGGGGGTGCACTCCCGATCGTCCTTCAGAATCTCCAACGCGCCCAGAATCGTAAAGTTCACCGACTCTTCTCTCTTTCGGACGAACGCTCCGGGAAAAAGGGGACGGGAGCCCCATAGGGACGCCCTCCCCTCTCCATCGACCCTTTCAGGTCACTGCCAACCGGCGCCGCACTCCTCGCAGGAATAACCCTCTCCGGCCAGGACCCCGGTGGAATTCCGCTCGACGATCGGTCCACCGTCCACGAGAACACAGGCGGCGGTGATACCGACGACACAGAAGAAGTTCGTGATCTTGCCCATGAAGGTCTCTTCCCTTTTTCGTGAGCCGAGGAGTCCACGGCATCGAAGATGATTCTGCGACTTCTGGGGTTCATCGCGCGGCTTCGGATCCGGTGAGGGCGCTCTCCGAACCGCCGATCTGATTTCCATCATCGACGTTCACGAGTCGACTGTCAGCACGATCGACTGGCCTACTCCTGCAATGGCACCAAGCTGCCATGTGAGGACCATGCCCCACCTGCCCGAAGGCCCGAGGACACGAGAGGACCCGCCTCGGAGGAGGCCGCCCGGCTCCAGGGGACACCCGGGCGAACACCTTCGGGACACCGGAGACGGGGAGGGACACCATCCACGTCCTCCCAGTTCAGAAGGGTCTTGTCCCCCTGAGGATCCACTTTCTCCCCTCTCTCACCATCCGTCTCCTCGGTGATGGAGAGCCCCTCCGGCGCCCCCGGGGACGGCGGCGCCCGGCCCCATGCGGGCACGCGCCGACCCCGCCCGCGCCGCGCTCGAGAATCACTGGAGCCCTCGTCCAGAATCGGTCGAAGAACGACCTTGGAAAACGAGAATCCCCTTGTCCGAGGTTCGCACCTCCCCTTTTTCCCGTTCCACACCGAGGGAATTTTCAGAAACGGTATTGCCAAGCCGTGACGACGTTACCTATGTTCTGCTCTGGCAGTCGAACGTTCTTCGGCATCTCCGCTCCGCCCAGGGGGAGACATCTCTCCCGTATCGGCCTGGAAAACCTCCCGTTCGACGTATGAGCCCATGCAGGAACATCCACCGTTCTCATGACCGAGGAGGCGATGACCATGGCCACTCCCACCCTTTGGGAATCGATTCGAGAACATGCCCGCCGACGACCGGAGGCAGTGGCGCTGAGGTTCGCCGAAGGAGAGATGACCTACCGGCGACTGGTCACGGCGGTGAACACCGCCGCCCCCGAGGTCCCTCCCCACGGCGTCCAGGTCGTACGGGCCGGCCGTGACGGACGGGCCGTGATCGAGACCCTCATCGCTCAGAGGTTCCGCCGTCCCGCCCTCCTCGTTCCGCACGACGCGGGCGCCGAATACGTCTCCCGGATCGACCGGGACCTGGCCGCCTTCGCCGACGCCCCCGGCGCGTGGCGGAACGTGTACGGCCTGTGGACCACCACCTCCGGTTCGACCGGCAGCCCCAAGATCGTCGCCCACGATCCCGAGGGCGTCGACCGCTTCGTCCGTTGGGCCCGCGATCACTTCGACCTGGGACCCGACACGGTCTCCCTGAGCCTCTCCCCGATCAACTTCGACATCGCCACCCTGGACGTGTGGGCGGTCCTGGCCGCCGGCGGCCAGGTCGTCTTCGCCCCTCAGGAGGACCTCACCAACGGTCCGGCTCTGGCCGCGATGGCCCGCACGTACGACGTCGACCTCCTTCAGGCCGTACCGGTCGTCCTCACCCTCATCGCCCGTGCGGGCGACCCCGTGCCCCGAGTCCGCCACGTGATCTCCACCGGCGACTTCTATCCCCTGGAGACGCTGCCCGCCCTGGACGCGACCTTTCCCCGTGCCGCGCTGTGGAGCGTCTACGGCAGCACCGAGATCAACGACGGTTTCCTCCTCGACCTGCGTCGGGCCACGCCCGGAGAACTGGGCCGCCCCATCGACGGGGTCCGCCACCGCGTCGACGGTTCCGATGGCGGCGAACTGCTCGTGTCCACCCCCTTCCAGGCGTTGGGATACGTCAACGCTCCGAACGACGTGTGGCGGACCTTCGAAGGTCGACGCGAGTTCCGTACGGGCGACCTGGTCACCGTCGACGCCGACGGCACTCTGCGCCTGACCGGACGGAGCGACCGTCAGGTCAAGGTCCGCGGTGTCCGCCTGTCCCTCGACGCGATCGAGACGGTGCTGCGTCGACAGGACGGCGTGGTCGACGCCGTGGTGACGGCCCACGCCAAGGGGTCCGGCGACCGGGAGCTCATCGCGGCCGTGCTCGTCGACCCGGGCGCCTCCGTGTCCAACCTCGCCCTGCGTTCGGCCGTCTCCTCGGCCCTGACCCCCACGGCCGTACCCGGACGGACCTTCCTGACCACGGAACCCTTTCCGGTGACCGGGACGGGAAAGACCGACCGGAACGGCACCATCAACAGATTCCTCGAAAGGCGAACGCCATGACCGACGATATCCGAGACCGTATTCGGGAACGCATCGTGACCGTCCACGCGCCGGACCTGGCCGGGGAGAACATCCCTCGCGACTACGACCTTCTCACCAGCGGCGTCATCGACAGCCTCTCCCTTCTGGCACTCGTGGAGTGGATCCAGTCCTCCTTCGACGTGCCCGTCACCGACGTGGAGATCTCCCCCTCGAATTTCCGCACCATCGACGCGATCGCGGATTTCATCGAAACCAATACCGGACAGCGGATCTGACCCGTCCCGAGAATTCATTTCAACAGATCGAGAAAGAGAAGAAGACATGTTCAAGCGTTCCAGAGAGAAGACCGAGACCATCGACTGGGGCAACGGCACCAGCGAACGGCTGTTGGTGGAGGAGGACGGCCTGGGGTTCACCGTCGCCCACACCGTGGTGCGCGCGGGGACCGTCTCCCGACTCCGATACGCGAACCACCTGGAAGCGTGTTACTGCATCGGGGGGAGCGGGTTCGTCGAGAGCAAGGACGGCGGTACCCGCATCGACCTCTCCCCCGGCGTCCTCTACGCCCTGGATCAGCACGACCCGCACCTGCTGATCGCCGGCGCCCACGAGGATCTGGAGCTCGTCAGCGTGTTCAACCCGCCGCTCCGCGGCGACGAGCGGCACGACCTCACGTCACCCGACTTCTCCTCCTACTGACCGGACGTGCCCGACATGGTGATCACCACAGCGGCACCGCCGCGAGACGAGGGCATCGCTCTCACCCGCCTACGCGAGCGCATCGAACGGGTCGCCCCCACCATCAACCGAGGTCATCTCGAACGGGACCGGCGGGCGGTCTTCTCCCGAGAGGTCTGGGAGGAGCTTGCGGGCACGGGCCTGTTCGGTTCCTTCCTCCCCGAGGAGGTCGGAGGTCAGGCCTGTTCCCTGACCGACCTCATGCACGTGGTCGAGCACCTCGGCTACACGGTCCGTGACGCGGGGCTGAACTTCAGCGCAGCCACGCACCTGGCCAGTACCGGGTTCGCGCTCAACGGGTTCGCGAGCCCCGAACTCCGCCGTCGCCACCTGCCGACGATCGCCACCGGAGCGGCCATCGGCTGCCACGCCATCACCGAGCCCGAAGCGGGGTCGGACGTGCTGGCCATGGCGACCACCGGCCGGACGGACGGCGACCACATCGAACTGAACGGGCTGAAGACCTACGTCACCAACGGCCCGGTCGCGGACCTGGCGGTCGTCTACGTTCGCACCTCCGACACCCCCGGCCCGCTCGGTCTGAGCGCGGTACTCGTCCCCCGAGGCACGCCCGGCGCGGACTTCGGTCCGGCGTTGGACAAGTCGACCCTGCGCACCTCCCCCTTCGGGCGGCTGCGTCTGACGGAATGCCGTGTCCCCCGGGCCAACGTCATCGGCGCGGCGGGGACCGGATTCCTGATCCTCGACCGAGTGATGACCTGGGAGATCCTGATCGCCTTCGTCATCAACGTGGGCGAGATGCGCCATCGTCTGGACCGGGTCGTGAAGCGGGTGGAGACCCGGCGCCAGTTCGGCCGACCGCTCGCCGAGTTCCAGAGCGTGCGCGACACCGTCGTGGAGATGCACATGGCGACCCAGAACGCCCGGCGGGCCCTGCACGCCGCCGGGGAGGCGGTCGCCGCCGGGCACAGGGCCACCGCGGAGACGGCGATGGCCAAGATCCTCACGAGCGAGGCCAATATCCGTACCGCTCAGGCCGCCGTCGAGCTGTTCGGCGGCGAGGGCGTGCTCACCGACACCGGCATGGAGATCGGGGTCCGTGACGCCCTCGGCGGACCCATCTATTCCGGATCCAACGCCGTGCAACGGCAGAAGATCGCCAAGGCTCTGGGCCTGTGACCGAAGGACAGACGTGACCGAGACCCGAACACCGACGGAACCGACCTACTTCCTCGACCACCAGAGCCCCGAAGTGCGGGAGTTCGTCGACCGGGCCCTCCCGGATCGGAACGCCTCGCCCCGTGAGATGGCCGTACGGCTGCACGACGCCGTGCGCGACGGTATCCGCTACGAGGTCTACGACGCCGATCTCACCCGTGAGGGCGTCCGCGCCTCCGGCGTCCTCAAGCGCGGGCAGGGGTTCTGCGTCCACAAGTCCATCGTCTACGCCGCGGCCGCCCGCTCGGTGGGCATCCCCACCCGGCTGGTCTACGGGGACGTGCGCAACCACCTGGCCTCCGAGCGTCTCCTCGAGCTCATGGGCGGCGACCTCTTCACCTTCCACGCCCTGGTGTCGGTGCGGATCGACGGCGCCTGGATCCGCGCGACCCCCGTCTTCAACACCCTGCTGTGCCGTCTCTACGGGATCCGGCCGTTGGAGTTCGACGGTCGCGACGACAGCTACTACCACCCCTTCGACGAACAGGGGCGTCGCCACATGGAGTTCGTCCGGTGGCGCGGCGAGTACGACGACTTCCCCTACGACACCGTGGTCGGCGGTATCGCCGCCAACCATCCGAAACTCGTCGGCCCGGAACTGGTGACCGCCCAAGGGTCGCTGGCCGATGACGCCCGCCGTGAGCGTGGAGAGTGAGAGGAGTGGACATGAACAGTCCCGACCGGTCGGCCGTCATCGTCTCCGACGAGGTCCGTGCCGCCGTGGAGAGCCGCGAGGCCGTCGTCGCCATGGAGACCTCCGTGGTCGCCGGAGGCACCTACCCGAACAACCTGGAGACCGCGCTGGCGGTCGACCGATGCGCTCGGGAGGAGGGGGCGGTCCCCGCCCGGGTCGCGGTGATCGACGGCGCCCTGCGTGTCGGGGTCTCGGACGAGGAACTGGAACGGCTGGCCAAGGCCTCCGACGACCAGAAGATCAGTACCCGGGACCTGGCGATGGCCCTGCACGGCGGACGCACCGGCGGAACCACGGTCTCCTCCGCTCTCATCGGCACGGTCGCCACGGGGATCAGGGTGTTCGCGGTCGCGGGCATCGGGGGCGTGCACCGAGGGGCCGAGGTCTCCTTCGACGTCTCCACGGACCTCACCGAGTTCACCCGTTCGCCCGTGGCGGTGGTCTGCGCCGGTGCCAAGTCCATGCTCGACCCCGCCCTGACCCTGGAGTACCTGGAGACCGTGGGCGTGCCCGTCATCGGATACCGGTCCGACGACTTCCCCGGCTACTACACGCGCAGCACGGGACGGCCCGTCCCCCATCGCCTCGACGATCTGGCGGAACTGGCGGGGGTCGCGCACCGGCACTGGGAGGCGGTATCCCCCTCCTCCGTGGTGGTCACCCACCCCATCGAGGAGGAATGGAGCATCGACGCCGACCTGCTCGACACGCTGGTGGAGGAGGCGCTGCGGGAGGCGCACGAGGCCGGGGCGACCGGGGCCGCGCTCACCCCGTTCGTTCTGTCGGCCATCGCCAAGGCCACGGACGGGCGCAGCGCGCGGGTCAACCGCGCGGTCCTGGAGTCCACGACCCGGCTGGCCGCCCGGCTCGCGGTCGCGGAGACCGCTGTCCGCGCCGAGGTGTCCACGAAGGCGACGGTGGGGTCGTGAAGCGCGCACGCGGTGTCCTCTTCGACCTGGACGGCACGCTGGTGGACTCGCCCTCGGTGATCATGGCCGCCTTCCACGACGCCTGCGCCCCTTACGGCGCGGTACCGCTGCCGGCCGACGCCCGAGGCCTCATCGGCAAGCCCCTCGACACGATCCTGCCCCTCCTCATCCCCCGAGGCGACGAGACGGTGTGGGAGGCGGCCAAGGCGCTCTTCCGCGAGTCCTTCGCCCGCCGCAGCCGGGCCGCCGCCTCGACCCTGGTCTTCCCCGGCGTCCGGGAGCTGTTGACGGACCTGTCCGAGGAGGGCGCCCGGATCGCGGTGGTCACCAGCAAGATCACGCGCAGCGCCCACGAACTCCTGGAGTCCACGGGGCTGGACCGCCACCCCGACCTGGTCATCGGACACGACCTGGCCGCCCGGGGAAAACCCGCCCCCGACCCGGCCCTCCTGGCCGCGGACTCCCTCGGACTCCGCCCCGAGGAGTGCGTGGTCGTGGGCGACTCCCCCGACGACGTCACCATGGCCGTCGACGCCGGCATGACGGCGATCGGGGTCGACTGGGGTGTCGCCGACGCCGAGGCCCTGTTCTCGGCGGGCGCCCTCCTCGTCGCCGGCTCCGTCCTCGAACTCGCCGGTCATCTGCACGATCCGGCCCTGCAAACCGCCACGAAAGCGACTCGATGAACACGGT
The DNA here is from genome assembly GCF_000341225.1 of Nocardiopsis alba DSM 43377. Lineage (GTDB taxonomy): Bacteria > Actinomycetota > Actinomycetes > Streptosporangiales > Streptosporangiaceae > Nocardiopsis > Nocardiopsis alba. The sequence continues at coordinate 116,619 of NZ_ANAC01000023.1, read as the reverse complement.
CCTCAGATCCACGGCAAGTCCCCAGGCGATCGGTGCCCTCACCGTTCTCTGTCTGGCGCAGTTCCTCATCGCGCTGGACTACTCCATCATCTACGTCGCCATGCCCAGCGTCGGGCACGACCTCGGTCTCTCCTCCTCCGTCCTCCAATGGATCGTCAGCGCCTACGCCCTCCTGTTCGCCGGCCTCCTGCTGGTGGGAGGGCGCGTCTGCGACCGTGTCGGCGCCAAGCGGGTCTTCCTCGTCTCGGTCATCGCCTTCGGCGCGGCCAGCGCCCTGGGAGGCTTCGCCCAAGAGGGTATGGCGCTCCTGATCAGCCGAGGCGCGCAGGGGCTGTCGGCGGCCTTCCTCCAGCCGGCGACCATCGGCCTCATCAGCGCGACCTTCGCGGCCGGTCCGGCCCGCTCACGCGCCCTGTCCATCTGGGGCGCCATCGGCGCCTCCGGTCTCGCCGTGGGCGCCATCCTCGGTGGCGTCCTCACCGAGTTCTCCTGGCGATGGACCTTCCTCATCAACATCCCGCTGACCCTGCTGGCCGCCCTGGGCGGTCTGCTGTGGCTGACCGCCGCGTCCCGGCAGGACCGGGCGGGACGCGTGCCCCTGCCCGCCGCGATGATGGGCACCGGCGCGCTCCTCGCCCTGGTCATCGGTCTGACCCTGGTGGCGGATCCGGGTACCCCGGGCATGTACGCCGGAGTCGCCTGCCTGGTCGCCGTGGTCCTGGGCCTGGCCTTCCTCACCAACGAGGCGTGGTCCGACAACGTGATGGTGGACCGGTCCCTGCGGCGCACCCGCTCCCTCGGAGCCGGCGTGGTGGCCACCTACCTGTACATGGCCAGCGTGGGTTCGGAGTTCTACCTGGTCACACTCCTGCTCCAGAAACTGGAGGGCTTCACACCGCTCCAGGCGGGACTGGGCTTCCTCCCCCTGGCCGTCATGGTGACCTTCGGGAACATGGCCGCGGGCCGCGCGGTGGAACGCATCGGCGCGGGAACGACCATGACCGTGGGCTTCCTGATCAGCGTCGTCGGCCTGGCGTTGCTCGCCGCCATGCTCGGGTCGGGCACCTACACCACCCACCTGCTGCCCGGCCTGCTGCTGAGCGGCTTCGGACACGGGGTCATCTACACCTCCATGTTCGTCATCGGCACCCGGGACGTGCCGGACCGGCACCAGGGCACGGCCGGAGCGCTCATGACCACCTCCCAGTACCTGTCGGCCGCGGTCACGGTGGCTCTGCTGACCATCATCCTGGGCACCGACCCGACGGGCGTGGAGTTCCGCTGGGCGTTCGGTCTCACGGCCGCCTTCGCCGCCGCGGGCATGCTCATCTCCCCGCTGATCCTGCGCCGTCCGGAGAAGAGGCCCGTGGAGGAGGTCCGGGTATGAGGACGAGGCTCGGCCTCCTGGTCATCCACAACGACCCCGTCCCCGAGATGGAGATCTGGCGTTCGGTCGGGCCCGACACGAGCGTGCACACCGCGCGCTTTTGGACCCCGCGTCCCTTCGGAACCGAATTCACCGGCCTGGACGTGGAGGAGCTCCTCTCCGGCACCGGCATGGACGTCGCCGTACGCCAACTGGGCGACCTCGACGTCCACGCGCTGGGCTACTGCTTCGCCAGCAGCAGCGTGTTCGGCGGGACGGCGTTCGACACCGCCTTCGGCGCACACGTCGAGCGGCTGTCCGGTGGTGTTCCGACCGTCACCGCCGGCCAGGCGATCCGGGAGGAACTGGCCCGGAACCGGGCCGACGGGATCGCCGTGGTGGCCCCGCCCTGGTTCAGCGACGGCACGTTGGAGGCCATCCGCTCCTACCTGCCGGTGCGGGTACGCCAGATCATCCGATACGAGCTGCCCGCGGAGTGGGACGGCATCGAACGCCCCGACCTCTTCGACCGGGGGGCACGCTTCGCCGTGGACCAGGACGAACTCGAACGCCAGATCCTCCAGAGGCTGGAACCGGGCATCGACACCCTGCTCGTTCCCGGTGGTGGTTTCGCCAGCCTCACCGCCGCCGAACGGTTGCGCCGGTCACGGAGACTGAACGTCATCTCCTCGAACTCGGCCCTCCTGCGCGCCATGGAGAGACGCGCCGCCTCCGTCGCCCGGGCGGCCCCGGTCCCCTGATGGACCGAGGCCCGTGGAGGTTCGAAAGGTTCGGGGCGGCGGGCCCGCTGTGACCGGGCACGAGGACGGCCCCCGGTGGCGCAGGGATGCGTCACCGGGGGCCGTCCGTTCGGGGTTCACGCCGCCGGCCGTACCGGCGCCCCGGAGATCAACCCCGTTCGAAGTCGGAGGGCCGGTGGTCGTCGGCGCCGCGGACGTGACCGACCCCCTTCGCCGGCACCGGCTCGGGGGTCTTCGCCGAGGTCTCGTCACCGATGGTGGAGGTGATCCAGTCCGCGTGCGCCACGGGGTCGGTGAAGACCATCGGCCCCACGCAGAGCGGATTCTCGTCGAAGTCGCCGTCACGGCTGACCACGCCGACCAGCTCCCGATCGCCCTCCTCACCACGGATCAGAGGACCACCGGAGTCGGTGATGCAGGCCTGGGCCTCATCGGTCGGATGCTCCGAACACAGATCGCTCTCGGGGTCCATCTCCGCACACCGTTCCGGGTCGACGACCTCGGTGTCCAACTGCTGGAGCATGTCCGGTTTGTCCTTCTCACCGAACTCGTCGACCATCCCCCACCCGAGGACGCGCACCGCCGAGTCGGGGACCGACGACACCTCGCCCAGGTCGATCGGGGTCTGCTCGACCGGAGAGTCCAACCTCACCAGCGCGAGATCGTTCCACAGCAGGTACTCCGAAAGCTCGTAGTCGGGATCGTCGCTCACGTCCTCCACCTCGTATTCGGGGTGCTCGACCACCTCCACGATCTCGCGCTCGCTTCCCCCCTGGGTGTGGTCGGTACTGCCCACGCGCACGGTGATCTCCTCGGGGAAGGTGCAGTGCCCCGCGGTGAGCACCCACTCCTCGTCGACCAGAGCGCCCCCGCACATGTGAGCGCCCTTGTCGTCGAACAGGGCCGCCATGAACTCGTACTCCTCGGTGGCGTCGACACCACCGATGATCGCGCTCGCCGGGGCCGCCGCCACGATCGCCCCCAAGAGGGCGCCCGCCCCCACCACCGCCGCGAAGGCCGGCCCACGACTCCGGGACGACCCGGTCCTCTTCCCGCCGCCTTCGAACATGCGCTCCTCTTCCCTGGTGGAATGTTCCTTCTTTCTCCTACGCCTTCGAAACTAGGGATCGGAGAGGCACGGGACATCGGCCGCGAGGACCAGACGACCCTCGACCAATGGAACTCCCCGCGGAAAGGGCAAGGGATCGAAAGAGGGGGTGGAGGACGTACTTATGGTGGATGCGCCCGACATCGTTCCAGGTGGGGAGGGGCGATGGGGTCCGCCCCCGTGGGGCGGGGCGTCCGGCGAGGCGAGAGGGGGAGCGTCGTTTCCCACCGGCGAGCTCCGGTGGCGGTCGAGCCGGGGAGAGAGATCAAGAGAACAGTCCATAGAAACCGAGGGTGATGGCGAGTAGCGAGAAAAGAAAAGCTCCCCTCGCGAACCAAGGAGCCGAAGCGGTCCCCACATATCGAGCCTTGTGCACCATCAAGAGCACGAGGGCGATCGCCAAGGAAACAACGGCCGGAAACGTAACGACATTCACCACGGCCCCATGATGGCCTTCGACGATCACGGAATCGGTACCCGTCGCTGGGCAGGCCGATCGAACGGACGGGGAACTCCTCGACCCTCCGAGCATGTGGAACGGGTCTTCACCATCGGACTCACGTCCGGACCACGGCCACCCGGACCTCCACGGTGGAAGGCCCGAGCCGCCGGCGCCCCAAGACGTCTGTACGGCCTCTTGGGGCACTCGGGTTCCTGAGACGCCGATCCGTCACCTGAATCGGTCGGATCGACCGGCGTCCGGAACCCGCCGCCGGGTGTCCTCAAGCCACTCCGGCGGGGACCACGCGCGTACCGGCGTACGTACACGGCCCAGTGGCCTCGACGGGTGGCGCTCTCCGGGTCGCGAACACCCTACTATTGAAAACGGTTATCATTTTCTGGCAAGCTCCACCACGAGGAGGGACCCCATGGCTCGTAACGACGTTCGCCCCATCATCAAACTCCGCTCCACTGCGGGCACCGGAACCACCTACGTGACCAGGAAGAACCGTCGCAACACCCCCGATCGCCTGGTCCTGCGCAAGTACGACCCCAAGATCCGCCGCCACGTCGAGTTCCGCGAGGAACGCTGAGCGAACGCGCCCACACCCCACGGAGAACACCATGCAGAAGAACATCCACCCCAGGTACGAGCACGTCGTCTTCCGTGACAAGGCGGCCGACTTCGCCTTTCTCACCCGCTCCACCCGAAGCAGCGACAAGACCATCGAGTGGGAGGACGGCCGCACCTACCCGGTGATCGACGTCGAGATCTCCAGCGCGAGCCACCCCTTCTACACGGGCACCTCCCGTGTGGTGGACACCGCCGGCCGGGTGGAGCGCTTCCAGCGCCGATACCGACGCGGATGACCACGGCGCCCGACCCCGCCGACACCGGAGAAGGCGTCCACGAGACCACCCCGAATCGAAAGGAATCACCGGTATGGCAGTACCCAAACGCAAGATGTCCCGATCCAACACGCGTACGCGCCGTTCCCAGTGGAAGGCCACGACACCGGAACTGATCACCGTCCACATCCGAGGTCGTGAGTACCGCGTCCCCCGCAACCTCGTGCGCGCCTACCGGCGTGGTCTTCTCCCCCCGCCGGACTAGGCACCGTTCTTCGGGCCTTCCTCCCGTACCGTCACCCGTCCCCTCAACGGTCGCGCGGACGCCGGTGAGAGGAACGATCCACACGGCACCGCCCGAATCATCAGCGGGTGCGGGGTCCTGGTCGGTGTTCGACCGACACCGACCAGGACCGCGGCCGACCGGCGGCGTCCGCGGAGTTCCGATCGGGCCACCGACGATCGGTTCGGTACGAACTCCTCTGGTTCTCGCTCCGAAGATTCAGCAGGCCTCGGCCGGCATGCTCCTTCTCCGGAAGACCCGGGGAGACCTCAGGCAAAAACATCTGAAATGCCGAAGAGAAGGGTATCCTCCTTTTCCCGACACGAGCGAACACGGCGCTCCGGACTTTCCGGTCACCTCTTCGAAGAACCGACCAGGGATCGTAGGGTACTGCCATGCTCATCAAGAGACTACAGGCCGTGGCACTTTTTCTCGGCCCGGTCACCTTCGCCGCCTCCCCGTTCTTCTGGAACGATGGACACTACGGAGTGACCGGAGGAATGCTGATCGCGCTGTCCATGGTGCCCTGGGTCTACGGGTTTCTCGGGGAATACGATCGACTTCGTGTTCATATCCCCAATATTTCGGGAATCTGGCTGATCGTTCTTCTCGCAGGAATGTTCGGAACCATCTCCTTCGGCCTCCAGGGGTTCTTCGAGGAGGCCCTGGGGGTGGTGAATCGAATAGCATTGTCCAGCTTCTCCGAATACCCCCCTCAGAGCCTCCTCGTGCTCTGGCTTCCCGGGCCGGTCTTCCCTCTCGCCCTGTTCGTTTTCGGTCTGATGATCGGATGGACCCGGACCTCGCCCCGCTGGGCGGCCGTCTTCATCTGCGTCGCGGCCATCGCCTTCCCCGCGGGCAGGGTCCTACGCGTGGATTGGATCGCCTACCTCGCCGACCTGCTTCTGGTCCTGCCGTTCTCCTACCTCGCCTGGCAGGCCTGGCGTAGCGCGGGAACCCGCTCCGAGAACCTCTAGGTCACGGGGTGCGGCGGCGGAGGGTGAGGGAGGCGAGAAGGACGGCGCCCACGGTGAAGGCGGCGACGATCAGCAGGGGGCGGTACACCTCCCAGGCCTCGTCGCCCGCGGCGACGGCGTTGACCGCGTCGATGGCGTGGCTCAGGGGCAGCCAGTCCGAGATCGCGTAGAGCACGTCGGGCATCCGGTCGCGGGGCATGAAGAGGCCGCCGAGGATGATCTGCGGGAACACCAGCACCGGCATGAACTGCACCGCCTGGAACTCGGTGCGCGCGAACGCGCTGGCCAGCAGCCCGAGCGCGGTGCCCAGCAGGGCGTCGACGACCGCGACCACGCCCAGCTGCCAGAGCGGGCCCTGGACGTCGAGGCCGCACACGTACACGGCGAAGAGCACGGTGACGAAGGCCTGGACGACGGCGGCGAGACCGAAGGCGAACGCGTAGCCGAAGATCAGGTCGAATCTACCGATCGGGGTGGACAGCAGGCGTTCGAGGGTTCCGGAGCGGCGTTCGCGCAGGGTGGTGACGCTGGTGATCAGGAACATCACCACGAACGGGAAGAGGGCGAGGATCGCCGGGCCGATGCCGTCGAACACGTCGGTGTCGGTGAAGAGCCAGGCGAAGAGGCCGACGAGCAGGCTCGGCGCAACGAGCAGCAGGACGATCGACCTGGGGTCGTGGCCGAGTTGGCGCAGGACGCGGCCGCTGGTGGCGAAGGTGCGGGTGACGTTCATCCGGCCTTCCTCTCGATCAGGGTCAGGAAGGCGCGGTCGGGGTCGGCGGCGCCGGTCTCGGAGAGCAGCCGCGCGGGTGTGGTGTCGGCGATGACGCGGCCGTCGCGCATCAGGAGCAGCCGGTCGCAGCGCAGGGCCTCGTCCATGACGTGGCTGGAGACGATGAGGGTCGCCCCTTCGGCGACCAGGGTGTGGAAGACCTCCCACAGTTCCTCGCGCAGCAGGGGGTCGAGGCCGACGGTGGGTTCGTCGAGGACGATGAGTTCGGGGCGGCCGAGGATGGCGACGGCGAGCGAGACCCGGCCGGCCTGGCCCCCGCTGAGCGTGTCGACCCGGCGTCCGGCCTGGTCGCGTAGGTTCACCTGGTCGAGGACGCGTTCGATGTCGTGTCGGGAGGCGCCGATCAGGCGGGCGAAGTAGCGCAGGTTCTGTTCGACGGTGAGGTCGGTGTAGACCGACGCGGCCTGGGTGTCGTAGGCGACACGACGGCGCAGTGTCGCGCTTCCGGCCTCCCGGTCGAGCACGGTGACGGTGCCCGAACGGATCCGTTGGGTCCCGACGATGGCGCGCATCAGGGTGGTCTTACCGCAGCCGGAGGGCCCCGTCAGGCCGGTGATCCCGCCTCGGGCGATCTCCAGGTCGATACCGTCGAAGACCGTGGTGCCGCCGCGTCGTACCCGCAGGTCGCGGACGATGACGGCGGGTGTGGGCGGATCTTGGGCATGGTGGGCACCTTGGTTCATGGCGCAGCATCATCGGTGGCGGATCCGGCCCGGTCAAGGCGCCACTCGCGGGGTTCACGGTTCGCTTACCGGTCGCGCGGACGACGGCGGGCCCCGCGATCGGACTTCGATCGCGGGGCCCGTTCTCCGGGAGGATCGAGGAGACTAGTCCTCGTCCTCCTCGTGGTGGTCGAGGTTGCTGGTGCCGCGGCGCCAGTAGCCGTCGACCTCGCAGGTCTCGTTGCGCACGAAGCCGCGCTCCTTGAGCAGGCGACGGATGGGCTTGAGGGTGCCGGCCTCCCCCGCCGCGTACACGAAGCCGTCGCCTTCGGGAAGCTCCAGGGAACGGAAGGCCTCCAACAGCAGGTCGGTGGAGCCGGGCGCGGCCCCGTTCCGGTGCAGCCAGGTGATCCGGGCGTTCTTCGGGGCCTTGAGCTCCTGTTCCTCGGCGGCGTCGGCGACCTCGAAGAACGCGTGGACCTCGGCGTCCTCGGGAAGCTCCTCGATGTAGCGGGCGGCGGCCGGCAGGGCGGTCTCGTCGACCAGGAGCACGTGGTGGTCGAACTCGCCGGTGATCCAGGCGGTGCCGCGCGGGCCGAGCACCCCGAGCCGCTGTCCGGGTTCTGCGTCGATCGCCCAGCGGCCGGCGGGCCCGTGGTCGTGGGCGACGAAGTCGATGCTCAACCGCCCGGCGTCGGTGTCCAGGGCGCGGACGGTGTAGTCGCGAAAGACCACGCCCTCGGCGCGGAAGTTGAGGCAGCGGTCGTCCTCGACGATGGGCAGGACGTGGTCGCCGTCCTCGTTGGGGAACCAGAGCTTGACGTGGTCGGCGAAGTGGTCGCTGCGCAGGCCTTCCAGGTCGGGGCCCTCCAGATGGACGCGGATCATCCTCGGGGTGACGCGCTCGACCTCGGCGACCTCCAGGACCCGTCGCTTGAGCGGGTACATCTCGAGGAGGCGTTCGTGGGTCACTTCTTCTCCTTGTCGGTTCGGGTCGTACGGTCCGCGTCGGCGACGGTCGGACCGTCGGACGCGAGGGTCTCGGGGTCCCGGAGGACCCGTGCGGTGCGCAGGCCGGCGAAGGCCACGGCCAGGGCACCGACGCTCACGATGGTGAGGGCGCCGCCGGCCATGAGGGCTCCGGCCGCGCCGATGAGGGGGGCCAGACCACCGAGGGTGAGGGCGCCGGCCGAGCCGCCCACGGTGGACTGGGCGGTCCACACCGCGTTGACGCGGCCGCGGAGCCGGTCGGGGGTGTGCGACTGGAGGAGGGCGTAGCGCAGGATCTCCTCCACGACCTGGCCGAAGCCGAGGAAGGCCAGGAACACGAAGGCGAACGGCGCCCAGGTGCTCGCGCCCAGCCCGAGGACGGCCAGGCCGCACAGGGCGACGGCGGTGAGCAGAAGCGCTCCGGTCCGGTGGGCGCGTCCGGCCCAGCCGCTGGTGAGCGAGCCGAGGAGCGCGCCGACGGCGGGGGCGGTGTAGAGCAGTCCGACCAGGCCGGGGCCGCCGCCGAGGACCTTGTCGGTGAACTCGTTGATGAGCACCTGGGGCGCGGCGAAGAGCATCTGGACCAGCCCCAGCAGCAGGAGCGGTCCGACGACGCGGTGGCCGACGGCGAAGCGTCCGCCTTCGCGCAGGGCGGTGGCGATCGACTGCCGTCGGCCGTCCTCGGGGGCGTCGAGTCGGGGCAGACGCCACACCAGGAGGGTGGTGAACAGGGAGAGCAGGGCGGTGATGACGAAGTTGGTGCCCATCCCCCACAGTGCGATGATGCCGCCGCCCAGGGCGGGGGCCAGTACGGAGCCGAGTTCGCCGTTGAGGGCGAGCAGGGCGCCGGCGGCGGGGAGTTTGTCGCGGGGGACGAAGCCGGGGGCGGCGGCCTGGAGGGCGACGGCGCTGAAGGAGCCGAAGAAGCCGTTGAAGGCGGCGGCCGCGTAGATCACCCACAGCCAGGGTTCGCCGGGGGTGAGGGTGTTGACGGCCAGCGCTCCGAAGCCGATGACGGCGGAGGCGCGGCCGATGACGATGAGGCGGCGGCGGTCACCCCGGTCGGCGAGCATGCCGGCGACGATGGTGCCGGTGAGGACGCTGACGGCGGAGGTGGTGTGCACGGTCGCCACGGCGAGGGAGGACCCGGTGAGCTGGTAGACCTGCATCGGCAGCGCCACGGCGGCGAAGCCCAGCCCGAAGATGGACACGAGTCGGGCGACGAAGACGATCCTGAACTCGCGGCTCGTGCGCAGGGGGCCGATGTCGACCATCAGCGTGGAGAGTTTCACGGGGTCCTTCACGAAGGCGGGTACGGGCGCGTGGGTGTCGGGCCCGGGGGCACGGCCGGTGGAGCCGAACGAGGGCTCCACCGTGCCGTTCCGGTGGGGTCAGGCCAGGGACTCGCGCAGGCCTCGCGGGCGCAGGTCGGTCCAGTGGGTGTTGACGTAGTCCAGGGCCTCGTCCCGGGAGGAGGGCCCGTGGACGGGGGTCCAGCCGTCGGGGACGTGAGCGAAGACGGGCCAGAGCGAGTGCTGCTCCTCCTCGTTGACCAGGACGAGGAAGGTGCCCTCGGCGTCGTCGAAGGGGTTGGTCATGGTGACTCCTTCCGTCGGGTGCGGGTCCTACAGGTCCTGGAGGACTTCCTCCAGCTGGTCCAGGACGTCGTTGGCCTGGCCCCAGGTGCGCGAGAAGCTGTAGCGCAGGGGGTGGACGCGGTCGTTCTCCGCGGCGGGCAGGCTCGCCCAGAGGTTCTGGTCGAGGAGGTCGGCGGTGAAGGCGTCCGGTTCGAGGGAGACGTCGGTCTCGTAGAGGACGACGTCGGCGTCGTCGAGTTTGTCGATGTTCTCGTACGACTGGAAGGTGGCGAAGTCGCCGCCGGCCTCCTCGATGACGGAGGTGGTCTCGGCGCCGAGTTCGTCGAGGATGTAGGCGCCCCAGGCGTTGGTGTTGACGACGGCGAACTGGTCGTCGACGCCGAAGACCACGGCGAAGGTGTGGTCCTGGAGCTGTTCGGCGTAGGTGTCGCGGAGCTCGGTGACGCGTTCCTCGTAGCGTTCGCGTTCGGCCTCGGCGCGTTCGGCGTCGCCGACGACCTCGGCGAGTTCGAGGCTCATGTCGCGCAGTTCGGGCCCGGCGCCGTCGAAGTCGAACAGGACGGTGGGCGCGATCCGCGACAGGTTCTCGAAGTGCTCCTCGTAGTCGTCGTGGCTGACCTCGCGGACGCCGCCGATGATGAGGTCGGGTTCGGCGGCGGCGACGGCCTCGATGTTGATCTCCAGGCTGGACTCCTGGACCACGTCGGCCCCTTGGAGGATCTCCAGTTCCTCGGGGGTGTAGAGGCCGGGGTTGGGGTCGATGACGCCGACGGGGTCGATGCCGGCCTCGACGAGGATCTCGTTGCCGAATTCGAGGGCGACGATCCTCTGGGGGTCGGTGGGGATCTCGACGGGTCCGTAGTCGGTCTCGACGGTGGTGGTCTCGGTGGAGGCGTCGGCGGCGTCGGAGGGGTCGTCGGCGCCGCAGGAGGTGAGGGCGAGGGTCAGGGCCAGGGCGCCGGCGGCCATGCCGGTGCTTCGGGGGCGGGTGGTCGACACTGTCACGGGTTCGCTTTCGGGGTCGTCGGGGAGGGGTGCGTGAGGTGGGGGTGGGCCGCCCGGGGCAGGGGGCGGCGTGGGACGGGGGAGACCGATGGCCCGCCGAATCCCCCCGACTTCCATTAGGTAAGCCTAACCTTAACACCTGAAGGTCGGTGGGGCGCCCCCGTCCCGAGGAGAGGGTCAGCGGTGCTCTCCTCGCAGCGCGCGGTCCAGGACCGGACCGATGACGGCCAGCGCCGCGGGGCCGGTGAGGTCGTCGTGGTGGTGGTCGACCGGGGTGTCGATCACCCGCCCGTCGACGTACTCCTTCCACAGTTCGGCGGTGATCCCCGAGCCCGGGTCCCGTCGCGCGACGGCGGAGAAGAAGTGCAGGTCACCGCGGAAGACGCGGTAGTCGGCCCGGTACATGACCTCGTTGGTGTACACGCGGGCGCGCACCACGCGTTCGATGGTCTCGGCGTCGAAGTCCGACCACACCCCGTCGCCGTCGCGCAGGAACTCCACGACGTCCGCGCGCCGGTAGGGCGGTGTGAGCCACGAGGGGAGGTCGCGTCGGGCGCCGGAGAGCAGGAAGTCGAGCGCCTCCTGTTCGGCCTCGTCGTCGGTCATGGCCCCGCCCGCCCGGCGGACCGGTTCGGAGTCGGTGGGGTAGGTGTCGAGCATCCCCAGGAAGTCGACCCGCTCCCCCTCGGACTGGAGGAGGGTGGCCAGGCCGTGCGCGATCTGACCGCCGAAGGACCAGCCCACCAGGTGGTAGGGGCCGCTCGGCTGGACGGTGCGGATCAGCCGCGCGTACCGCTCCACCAGCGCGTCCATGGTGGGCGGAAGATCGTCCTCGCGCAGGCCGGGGAACTGCACGCCGACCAGGGGGCGTTCCCTGTCGACGTAGGGGGCCAGTCCCGCGTAGGACCAGCTCAGTCCGGCCGCCGGGTGGAGGCAGAACAGGGGCCGGCGGCGTCCGCCCTCGCGCAGGCGCAGGATCGGCGCGAGTAGGTCCTCACGACGCGGGGACTCCAGGTAGTCGCGCAGGCGGGCCACCGTGGGCGCCGCGATGAGGTCGCCCGCGCGCAGCCGCTGCCCGGTGCGCTTGCGGACCCTCCCCACCAGGCGCATCGCCAGGAGGGAGTGGCCGCCCAGGTCGAAGAAGTCGTCGTCGAGGGTGACGGGGTTGTCCGCCCCCTCCGGCAGGCCGAGGACGGCGGCGAAGTCGTCGGCCAGGGCGCGGTCGACGTCGTCCCGGGGCGGACGTCCCGCCGCCCCCTGGTGGGCGGGCGCGGGCAGGGCGGCGTGGTCGAGTTTGCCGTTGACGGTCAGGGGCAGCCGGTCCAGGGTGACCAGGACGGCGGGGACCATGGCGTCGGGCAGGGAGTCGCGCAGCTCCCGGCGCAGGGCGTCGGTGTCGATCCCCTTCCCGGTTCCGGGGACCAGGTAGCCGATCAGCCGCTTGAGGCCGGGGGTGTCCTCCCGCACGGTCACGGCCGCCTGAACGACGTCGGGGTGCTCCTCCAAGGCGGAGACGACCTCGCCGGGTTCGATGCGCACCCCGCGGATCTTCACCTGGTCGTCGATCCGGCCCAGGTAGTCGATGAGCCCGTCCTCGTCCCACCGCACCAGGTCGCCGGTGCGGTACATCCGGGCCCCGGGAGCTCCGTAGGGGTCGGCGACGAACCGCTCGGCGGTCAGGTCGGGGCGCGCGGTGTAGCCGCGGGCCAGGCCGACCCCGGTCACGTACAGCTCTCCGGGGACGCCCGGGGCGACCGGCCGCAGCGCGGTGTCGAGGACGCGCACGTCGGTGTTGGCGATGGGGCGTCCCACCGTGGGGGTCGCGCTGTCGCCGGTGCCGCCGCCGAGGGTGTTGATCGTGTACTCGGTGGGCCCGTACAGGTTGTATCCGAGCACGCCGTCGGTGTCGCGGAGCCGATCCCAGACGGTGGGGGTGACCGCCTCGCCGCCCAACAGGACGAGTGGCGGGCGGTGCCGTTCCTCCCTCCCGGTCGTGTCGCCGAGCAGACCGTCGTCGAGGAGCTGACCGCAGTAGGAGGGGGTCACGTTGACGACGTCGATGTCGTGCTCGGCGCAGTAGGAGACCAGGGCGGCGGAGTCGCGACGCAGTTCCTCGTCCATCAGGTGCACCTCGTGGCCGTCGATCAGCCACAGGAGCTCCTCCCAGGACATGTCGAAGGAGAACGAGACGGTGTGCGCGACCCGCATGACGCGGCCGCCCTGTTCGGCCACCACCGGGTCGAAGATCTCGGCGCGGTGGTTGACCAGCATGTTCACCAGCCCCTGGTAGGGGGTCTCCACCCCCTTGGGGCGACCGGTGGAGCCGGAGGTGAAGATGACGTAGGCCAGGTGGTCGGGCCGGTGCTCGACGGGCGGGCGGGGCACCGTGAGGTCCACCCACCTCAGATCCGCGCGGGTGGCCGGGTCGTCCAGGTACAACCGTCGGCCGTCGCCCTCGGCCTCGTCGGGCAGGTGTTCGGCGGCGCGGGCGGTGGTGACGGTGACCAGGGGCGCGGAGTCGGCGATCATGTGGCCGAGCCGCGCGGCCGGGTGCTCCAGGTCCAGGGGGACGTAGGCGGCGCCGAGCTTGAGGACGGCGAACAGCGTCACCACCCAGTCGGCGGAGCGGTGCAGGGCGATCGCGACCCGTGCCTCGGGCCCCACGCCCAGGTCGGCGAGCAGGCGGGCCAGGCGTTCGGCGCGCTCGTCCAGTTCCGCGAAGGTGAGGCGCTCCTCCCTGGTCACCAGGGCGACGCGTTCGGGTGCGCGGGCCGCGGAGGCCTCGAAGAGCGCGGCCGGGGTGGTGTCGGGCAGGGCGAGCCGTCGCCCTTCGCCCAGGGCGAGGCAGGCCTCTCGGGTCCGGGTGTCGAGCGGGTCGAGGGCGGAGACCGGGGCGTCGGGGCGGTCGGCGATCCCTTCGAGCAGCCGCGTCACCCGGTCGTACAGTTCGCGGGCGGTCTCGGCGGAGACCACGTCGGTGCGGTGGGCGAGGCTGAGTCGGAGCTCGTCGCCGGGCTGGACGACGAAGGTCAGCGGATAGTGGGTGGCGTCGTTGCCGGTGACCGACTCCAGTCCGGTGCGTTCGCGCACGTCCCGGTAGCGTTCGTCGTCGCGCGGGATGTTGCGCTGGACGTAGAGGGTGTCGAAGAGACGCCGGCCGCCGACGGCGCCCTGGATGTCGGCCAGCCCCACGTGGTGGTGGGCCAGCAGGTCGGCCTGTTCCCCCTGGATCCGGACCAACAGGTCGCGGACGGTCTCGGCGGGTCGGACCCGGACCCGGACCGGCACGGTGTTGAAGAAGACGCCGACGATGGAGTCGACCCCGTCGATCTCGGGCGGGCGTCCCGAGACGGTGCTGCCGAAGACGATGTCGTCGCCGCCGGTGTGGGAGCGCAGGGCCAGCCCCCAGGCCGTGAGGAAGAGGGTGTTGGGGGTGACGCCGAGTTCCCGGGCCAGAGTGGTGAGCCGGTCGGCCAGGGCGGGATCGACGATCCCGTCGACGGTGCGCGGCATGATCGTGGTGTCGCCGCCCTCCCCCGCCGAGATCAGGGTGCCCTCGTCCACTCCGTCGAGGGCGGAGCGCCAGGCCTCCACCGAGCTCCGGCGGTCCTGACGGGAGAGCCACACCAGGTAGTCGCGGTAGGGGCGGGGTTCGGGCAGACCGCTGTCGTCCCCGCCGCGCAGGTACAGGTCCATCAGCTCGGCGTTGTAGAGCTCGCCCGACCAGCCGTCCATGACGATGTGGTGGAAGGTCAGCAGGAGGACGTCCCGCCCCTCGGGCAGGTGGACCAGCACGTGCCGGATCAGGGGCGGGCGTGCCAGGTCGAAGCGGCGTTCGCGCTGGGCGACCCGTAGGTGGTCCAGGCGGCGGCGCGCCTCGACCACGGGCAGGTCGGACAGGTCGGTCTCGTTCCAGGCCGCCGGGACCCGCTCGGGGACGAACTGGACCGGACGTTCGACCCCCTCGTGCATGAACCCGGCGCGCAGGGCCGGGTGGCGTCGCAGGAGGGCGTCGGCGGCGGCCCGCAGGGCGGTGGCGTCGACGCGGCGGGTGAACTCGAAGACGTTCTGGACGGTGTAGACGTCCAGGTCCACCTCGTCCTTGACGGAGTGGAACAGCAGCCCCTCCTGGAGGGTGGCCAGCGGGAGCACGTCCTGGATCCGCCCCGGACCCTCGGCGCCGGTGTTCATGGGGTTCTCCTCGGTCGATGACGGTGGTGGATGGTGGGCCGGGCGCCCCTGGGGCGGGGTCATCCCTGTTCCCAGAGCCGCTGGAGGTCGTCCATCTCCCCGGCGTCCAGGAGCCCGGCGAACTCGTCGCCGGGTTCGGGGCCCGGTTCGGGCTCGGCCGGTTCGGAGACGGTGCCGGCGGCGTGCGCGGCGAGCCGTTCGGCGGTGCGATGGATGAACACGTCGCGGACGGTGAACTCCAGACCGCTTGCCCTGGCCCGGCCGACGAGCCGGATGGAGGTGACGCTGTCGCCGCCCAGGGCGAAGAAGTCGGCGTCGGCTCCGACGCTCTCGGGTTCCCTTCCCAGCAGGTCGGCGATGGCCGCGCACAGGAGACGTTCGGCGTCGGTGGCCGCGCCTCTGCCCCCGACCGGGAGGGGTTCGGGTTCGGGGAGGGCCCCGCGGTCGACCTTGCCGTTGACGCTCAACGGCATCCGGTCCAGGACGGTGAGGGTGGCGGGCACGGCGGCCGGCGGGAGCGCCGAGGCGAGTCGGCCCCTCAGGTCGTCGGTGTCCGGGCGCGTTCCCGGGACCGGGACCAGGTAGCCGGCGAGCGTCGCCGCGCCGGCGGCGTCGGTACGGACGGTGACGGCGGCCTCGGCCACCCCGGTCAGGGCCCGCAGTACCGCCTCGGTCTCGGCCGGTTCGATCCGTACCCCGTTGATCTTGACCTGGTCGTCCGAGCGGCCGAGGTGGACGAGGGAGCCGTCGTCCAGCCGTCGCACCAGGTCGCCGGTGCGATAGAGCCGGGAGCCGGGCGGGCCGTAGGGGTCGGCGACGAAGCGGGAGGCGGTCAGGTCGGGACGTCCGACGTAGCCGCGCGCCACCTGGACGCCGCCGAGGTAGAGCTCCCCCGGCGCTTCGGGGGGCACCGGGCGCAGGGAGTCGTCCAGGACGTGCGCGGTGGTGTTCCAGACCGGCCGGCCGATGGGCACCGTCCCCGACGGGTCGCCGAGGTCGAGGTCCGGCGCGCCCGGACCGGTGGCGCCGTGGGCGGTGACGTCGATGGCGGCCTCGGTGGGGCCGTAGAGGTTCTCCAGGCGAACGGAGGGCAGGGCCGCGCCGAGGTCCCGCGCCAGATCCAGGGTGAGGGCCTCCCCACTGGCGATGAGCAGCCGTAGATCGGGCAGACCGGTCGGCGCGGTGGCGAGTTCGTCGACGAACAGGCGCAGCACGGCCGGTACGAAGTGGCAGACCGTCACCCGTTCGCGGGCGAACAGGTCGATCAGTCGGGCGGGGTCGCGGTGGTCGTCGGGGCGGGCGACGACGATCGACGACCCGGTGCTCAGCGGCCACAGGAACTCCCAGACCGACACGTCGAAGCCGACCGGGGTCTTGTGGGCGATCCGGTCCTCGGGGGTGAGCCGGTAGGCGCCCTGGGTCCACTCGATCCGGTTGGCGATGGCCCGGTGCGAGACCCCGACCCCCTTGGGGCGGCCGGTGGAACCGGAGGTGAACAGGACGTAGGCCAGGTGTTCGGGGTGGGGGGCGGCCCAGGGCAGAGGGTCGAGCGCGGCCGCGCGGGCCCGGGTGTCGGGGTCGTCCAGTTCGATCCGGACCACGGTGTCGGGCAGGTCGGCGAGCGCCCCACGCCGTTCGGAGGTGGTCAGGACCAGGGTCGCCCCGGCGCGCTCGGCCATGTCGGCCAGGCGGGCGGGCGGATGGTCCAGGTCCAGCGGCAGATAGGTGCCGCCGCAGCGCAGCGCCGCCACGATGGCGACGATCAGGTCGGCGCCTCGGGGCAGCGCGACGGCGACCACCGTCTCGGCGCCGGCGCCGTGTTCGGTGAGCAGTCGGGCCAGTCGTGCCGCCTCGGTGTGCAGTTCTCGGTAGGTGAGCGAGCGTTCGGCGGAGACGACCGCCGTCCGGTCGGGGTGGGCGCGTTCGGCCTCGGTGAGCGGGGCGAGGGCGTCGGTGTGCTCGGTGGTGTGCCGGGAGGTGTCGGGGCCGGGGAGCGCGGCCCGGGCGCTCGGGGCGATCAGGTCGAGGGCGCGTACGGGGCGGTCCGGGTCGGCGAGGACCTGATCGAGCAGGTGGAGGACGAGGTCGAGGAGTCCGCGGGCGATCGTGGTCGGTACCGCCTCGTCCCGGTGGTCCAGGTACAGGAGGGTGTCGTCTCCCCCCTCCTCTCCCGGCGTCACCGTGAGCGTGACCGGATAGTGGGTGGCGTCGCGGACCCGGATCCGTCCGGCGCGCACACCCGCGTGGTCGCGTCCGGTGACGGCCTCGTCCAATGGGTAGTTCTCGACGACCAGGAGGGTGTCGAAGAGGGTGCCGTGTCCGGTGGCGCGTTGGATCTCGGCCAGGCCGGTCCACTGGTGGTCGAGCAGGTCGGCCCGGTCGAGGTGGACCCGGGTGAGCAGGTCGGAGAGCGACTCGGCCGGGTCGAGGGCGATCCGGACCGGGAGGGTGTTGGTGAACAGGCCGACGGTGTCCTGGGCTCCGGGGAGTTCGGAGCCGCGGCCGGAGACCGGTTGGCCGAAGACGACGTCGTGACGGCCGGTGTGGGTGGACAGGGCCAGCGCCCACACCGTCTGGAGGACGGTGTTGACGGTGACGCCCTTCTCGGCGGCCAGGGAGCGCAGCCTCCGATCGAGGTCCGCCCCCAACGGTGCCCGGATCCGGGTCGGGCGCGGGGGGACGGCGGGAGATCCCGGTTCCTCGGTCGGGTGGCCGTGGGCGGGGGCGATCAGGGTGGGTTCGGTCAGCCCCTCCAGGGCGGTGGACCAGGCCCGACGTCCGGCCTCGTGGTCGCGTGAGCCGATCCAGGCCAGATGGTCCCGGTAACGGGGTGCTGATGGAAGAGCGTTACCGTCGCCGTCGGCCGCGTACAGTCCGAGCAGGTCGCGGGCCAGGATCGGCAACGACCAGCCGTCGAGCAGGACGTGGTGGGCGGTGATCACCAGCACGAGGCGTCCCGGGCCGGTGGTGAGGGCGTGGAAGCGCACCAGTGGCGGGGCGGCCAGGTCGAAACCGCGCCCGAACTCCTCCTCCGCCACCCCGTCCTCGGCCCGTGCGGGGGCCTCCTCCGTGCTCAGGTCGGTGTGCGTCCAGTCGAGTTCGGTGACGGCCGGGACGAACTGGACCGGCCGGTCGAGTTCCTCGTACAGGAACCCGGCCCGCAGGTTGGGGTGACGGGTCAGCAGCGCGGACGCCGCCGTGCGCAGCCGTTCCGGGTCGACCCGGCCCAGGAGTTCCATCCTGAGCTGGATCCCGTAGGCGTCCCCCGCTCCCCCGCTCAGGGCGTGGTGGAACAGCAGCCCCTCTTGGAGGGGGCCGAGCGGCAGGACGTCGGCGATCGCCCCCGGGGAGGGCGTGGTGGTGTCGGGGTCGGTGGGGCGGGTCATCGCCGCTTCCTCCACATCGATTCGATCTGGTCGAGCTGTCCGGGGGCGAGGGAGATCAGCGGTTCCTCGGCCGTCTCGGAGAGGGGCGTGGGCGCGGCGGGTGCCACGGGGTCGGCGACGGCGGCCAGATCGGCGACCACCGGGTTGCGGAAGACCTGCCGTCCGGTGACCACCCAGCCGGCCCGGCGGGCGCCGCCGACCAGGCGCAGGGTGAGGACGCTGTCGCCGCCCAGGGCGAAGAAGTCCTCGTCGGCGCCGACCTTGTCCAGGCCCAGGACCTCGGCGTAGACCTCGCAGAGCGCGCGTTCGGCTTCGGTGGCGGGGTCGCGTCCGGTGTCGCGGACCGTGGCGGTCTCGACGGTGGCCGGGTCGGGCAGGGCGTTGCGGTCGATCTTGCCGTTGGCGGTGAGCGGCAGGGCGTCCATGATCACGAAGGAGCTCGGCACCATGTAGCCGGGCAGACGGGTCGAGAGCTCGGCCCGCAGCGAGGAGACGTCCGCCTCTCCGCCGGCGGTCAGGTGGGCGACCAGGCGTGAGTGACCGTCGGCGTCCTCGCGGGCGGTGACCACGGCCTGGCCGACCCCGTCGACGGCGGCGAGCGCGGTCTCGATCTCGCCGAGCTCGATCCGGAAACCGCGTACCTTCACCTGGAAGTCGGCCCGGCCCAGGAAGTCCAGGGTTCCGTCGTGGTTCCATCGGGCCAGGTCTCCGGTGCGGTACATCCGCGCTCCGGGTTCGGCGGCGAACGGATCGGCCACGAACCGCTCCGCCGTCAGGTCGAAGCGGCCGAGGTAGCCCAGGCCCACACCGGCGCCGGCGATGTACAGGTCGCCGGGGACCCCGGGCGGGACCGGGCCGAGGTCGGCGTCGAGCACGTACACCCGGGTGTTGGCCATCGGACGGCCGATGGTGACCGGACGGTCCGCGTGGACCGGGGCGGCGGTGGACCAGATGGTGGTCTCGGTGGGCCCGTAGACGTTGACGACCTCCCGGGCCGCCTCGGTCAGGGTGTCGGCGAGCGCCGGCGGCAGGGCCTCGCCACCGACCAGGACCCGCAGGCCGGTCAGGGCTTCGGGGTCGGTCTCCGTCAGCATCCGCCACAGGGTGGGGGTGGCCTGCATGACGTCGATCCGGCCGTTCCGGAGGAGTTCGGCCAGGGCCGCCCCGTCGCGGACGGTGTCCCGGTCGGCCAGGACCACCGTGGCCCCGGACAGCAGCGGCAGGTACAGCTCCAGGGCGGAGATGTCGAAACCGACCGTGGTCACCGCGAGCCAACGGTCTCCCGACGCGAGGGGCACCCGGTGGGCCATGTCGGTGAGGAAGTTGGCCAGGTTGCGGTGGTCGATCAGCACCCCCTTGGGCCGTCCGGTCGACCCCGACGTGTACAGCACGTAGGCCGGGGCCGCCGGGTGGACGGCCGTCCCGGTGTCGTCCGCGCCGTCGTGGGGTACGGCCGCCGTCTCGGCCGGGACGGCGTCCAGGTCCAGGACCGGGGTGGTGACACCGGCGGGGGCCTCCACTCCCCCACCGGTGAGCAGAAGGACCGCTCCGGAGTCGTCCAGCATGTAGACGATCCGGTCGGCCGGGAACCCCGGATCCAACGGCAGGTACACACCGCCCACCCGCTGCACCGCGAGCAGGGCCGCGACCAGATCCACCGACCTCGGCAACGCCACCGCCACCACCCGCCCGGCGCGCACCCCACGGGCGCGCAACAGAGCGGCGATCCGATCGACCCGCGCGTGAAGGTCCGCGTAGGTGTGGGCGCCCTCGCCGTCCTCGACCGCCACCGCGTCGGGCTCGTCGGCGGCCCGATCGGCCACCGCGTCGCAGGGGCGCGGCGCGGTGATCGCGGTCGAGGTCCGGTTGAAGCCGTCCAACACCCGGGCGCGCTCCTCGGCGCCGAGCACGTCGAAGGCCCCCAGAGCTCGGTGCGGATCGGCCGCGACCTGCTCCAACAGGGCGACGAGTCGGGCCGCCAACCGATCGGCCGTGGCCGTCTCGAACAGGTCGGCGGAGTGGTTGAGCGCCACCCGCGTCCCACGCCTCGGATCCTCGATGTAGGCGAACTCCAGGTCGAAGCGGGCGGTGTCCAGCGGCGTCTCGACCAGGTGGGTGGTCGAACCGAACAGGGCGTCGACGCCCTCGGGCCTGCGCTGGTAGGACACCATCGTCTGGAACAGCGGGTGCCTGCTGACCGAGCGTTCCGGACGCAGCGCCTCGACCACCGTGTCGAAGGGGGCGTCGGCGTGGGCGAAGCCGGCCAGGTCCACCTCGCGCGTCCGGGCGAGGAGTTCGGCGAAGGTGGGCCGGCCGGACAGGTCCAGCCGCAGCACCAGGGTGTCGAGGAAGAAGCCGACCACGTCCTGGAGCCCCTCGTCCGCGCGATCGGCGACCGGGCTGCCCAACGGGATGTCCTCCCCCGCGCCCATCCGGTGCAGCAGGGTGGCCACGGCCGCCTGGACGACCATGAAGACCGTGACGCCGTGCTCGGTGGCGAGCGCGCGCAGGGACTCGTGCAGTTCGGGGGCGACCTCCACCTGAGAGAGTCCGCCGCTGTGCGAGGGGGTCGCCGGCCGAGGCCGATCGGTGGGCAGGGCGAGTTCGTCCGGGATCCCCTCCAGGTGCCGCCGCCAGTGGTCGAGGGCGCGGGAGAGCCGGCTGTCGGGGTCGGCGGCGTCGCCCAGGCGTTCGGCCCGGGCCGCCGCGTAGTCGGTGTAACGGAAGGGGAGGGGCGCCTGATCGGGCGCGACCCCTCGTGCCCTGGCCCGGTAGGCCAGGTCCAGGTCGGACAGCAGCGGACCGAAGGACCATTCGTCGGCGGCGATGTGGTGCAGGACGAGCAGCAGGACGCAGCCCTCTCCCACCCCGGGGCCGGTGAGCAGCCGGACCCGCAGAGGGGGGCGTGCGGCCAGGTCGAAGGGGAGGGCGGTGATCCGGGCCAGTTCCTCCTCGAAGGGACGGTCGACGTGCTCGGCGGCCACGTCGACGGCGTCGGCGGGCAGGAGGCGCGGCACGGGCGTGCCGGGGTCGTCCGGATCGACGTCGATCACCGTGCGCAGGACCTCGTGGCGCTCGGCCAGGTCGACGACGGCCGCGCGCAGCGCGTCGAGGTCCGGCCGATCGTGGACGCGCACCGCCAGGGGCACGTTGTAGGCGCCGCCGGACTCGTGGACGCGGTCGATGAGCCAGAGCCGGTGCTGGGCGTGGGACAGGCGTCGGGGCTCGCCCTCCGGAAGTCGGACGATCGGGGCCCCGGCCCCGGAGGCCGTGTCGGTGACCCTTCGGGCCAGGGCCGCGGCGGTGGGCGCCTCGAACAGATCGCGCACCCCGACGTCGGCGCCGAGCAGCGAGCGGACGCGGGCGACCACCCGGGCGGCCAGGAGGGAGTGCCCGCCCAGGGCGAAGAAGTCCTCGTCGGGACCGACCCGGTCGCGGCCGAGCACCTCGGCGAGGACCCCGCAGAGGATCTCCTCGGCGGCTCCGGCCGGGGCGCGTCCGTGCCCGAAGACGTGGCCGGAGGCGGCGGGGTCGGGCAGGGCCTTGCGATCGACCTTGCCGTTGGCGGTGAGCGGGAGGGAGGAGAGGACGGCGATCGCGCCGGGCACCATGTAGTCGGGCAGGCGTTCGGCGAGGTGGGCGCGCAGGGCCACCGTGTCGAGGCTCGGGTCGGTGGGCCCGGCCGGGCCCGTGGGGACGACGTGGGCGACCAGGTGGGAGGAGCCGGAGGCGTCCTCGTGTGCGGTGACCACCGCTCGGGCGACGTCGGGTGACGCCTCCAGGGCGTTCTCGATCTCTCCGGGCTCGATCCGGAAACCGCGTACCTTCACCTGGAAGTCGGCCCGGCCCAGGAAGTCCAACGTGCCGTCCGTACGCCACCGGGCCAGGTCGCCGGTGCGGTACATCCGCGACCCGGGCCCGCCCGAGAAGGGATCGGCCACGAACCGCTCCGCCGTCAGGCCGAAGCGTCCGAGGTAGCCCAGGCCCACACCGGAGCCGGCGATGTACAGGTCGCCGACCACGCCCACGGGGGCGGGGCGCAGCGCGGCGTCGAGCACGTACACCCGGGTGTTGGCCATGGGTCGGCCGATGGTGACGGGGCCGTCGGTGTCCAAAGGTGTGGTGGTGGACCAGATGGTGGTCTCGGTGGGCCCGTAGACGTTGTGGGCTTCGATCGAGAGTTCGGCGAGCCGGGCGGCCAGGGGTTCGGGGACCGCCTCGCCGCCGACCAGGACCCGCAGCCCGGCGAGAGCGGACGGGTCGTGCTCGATCAGGGAGCGCCACAGCGACGGGGTGGCCTGCATGATCGTGGATCCCGAGCGGGTGATCAGTTCGGCGAGCGGCCGGGGGTCGCGGACGGTGTCCCGGTCGGCCAGGACCACCGTGGCCCCGGACAGCAGCGGCAGGTACAGCTCCAGGGCGGAGATGTCGAAGCCGACCGTGGTCACCGCGAGCCAACGGTCGCCGGCCTCCAAGGGGAGGCGCCGTCCCATGTCGGTGAGGAAGTTGGCCAGGTTGCGATGGTCGATCAGCACCCCCTTGGGCCGTCCGGTCGACCCCGACGTGTACAGCACGTAGGCGGGCGCGTCGGGGCGCGGAGTCTCGGCAGGGACGTAGGCGCCCTCGAACGTCCCGCCCTGGGAGGCGATCTCGTCCAGGTCCAGGACCGGGGTGGTGACACCGGCGGGGGCCTCCACTCCCCCACCGGTGAGCAACAGCACCGCCTCGGAGTCGTCCAGCATGTAGACGATCCGGTCGGCCGGGAACCCCGGATCCAACGGCAGGTAGACGGCGCCCACCCGCTGCACCGCGAGCAGGGCGGCCACCAGATCCACCGACCTCGGCAACGCCACCGCCACCACCTGTCCGGCGCGCACACCGCGGGCGTACAACAGAGCGGCGAGGTCGGAGGTCCAGGAGTCGAGTTCGGCGTAGTCGTGCTCGCCCTCGGCGTCGATCACGGCGATCGCGTCGGGGGTCCAGCCCGCCTGGTCGGCCACCGCGTCGCAGGGGCGCGGCGCGGTGATCGCGGTCGAGGTCCGGTTGAAGCCGTCCAACACCCGGGCGCGTTCGGCCGAGGTGAGGGTGTCGACCTCGGCGACACCGAGGCCGGGCCGCTCGACGATCCGGCCGAGGACGGTGCGCAGCCGTTCCAGGAGCGCGCCGGCCCGGCGGGCGTCCACGGCGTCGGGGCGGTGGCACAGCCTGAGGTCGAGGGTGCGGCCGGGCAGGACGTTGATCGAGATCGGATAGTGGGTGGCGTCCTCGACGCGGACGTCGGTGAGGCGGACGCCCGCGTAGTCGCGGTCGGCCAGCGCGTCGCGATCGGGGAAGTTCTCGAAGACCAGGAGCGTGTCGAAGAGCGTCCGATGACCGGACAGCTCCTGGGTCCGGGTCAGGCCGGTGTGGTGGTGTTCGGCCAGGGCCGCCTGCCGGCTCTGGAGTCCGGTGAGCAGGTCGGTCAGGGACAGGTCGGCGCGCGGGTGTACCCGGACGGGGATCGTGTTGATGAACAGGCCCAGGGCGTTCTCGGCTCCGGGCAGGTCGGTCGGGCGACCGGAGACGGTGGTGCCGAAGACGACGTCGTCGCGGCCGGTCTCCGAGCCCAGGACCAGCGCCCAGGCGGCCTGGACGACGGTGTTGGCGGTGACGCCCAGCGCGCGGGTCAGGCCGGTGAGCCGTTCGGTCTCGGCCGGGGTGAGCGAGGCGTACAGGATCCGCTGTTCCTCACCGCCGTGGGCCGAGGCGTCGGGGGCGACGAGGGTGGGTCCGTCCAGGTCGGCGAGCTCCTCGGCCCAGGCGCGGTCGGCGGCCTCGTAGTCGCGTTCGGCCAGGTGGGCGAGGTGGTCGCGGAAGCCGACGCGGGGTGCCGGGGTCTCCGGGTCGGCGTAGTGGGCGAACAGCTCCCGCAGGAACAGCGGGGTCGACCAGCCGTCGAGGAGGGTGTGGTGGTCGGTGACCACCAGGTGGTGCCGGTCGGAGCCCGCCTTGACCAGGGTGAAGCGCATCAGCGGCGGCCGGGACGGATCGAAGGGGGTGGCGATCTCCTCGGAGCGCAGCCGTTCCAGCGCGTTCTCGGGGTCGGTGGCCTCGGTCAGGTCGACCTCCCGCCAGAGGGGGTCGAGTTCGGCCGGGACGAACTGGACGAGTTCGCCGTCCTGGAGGTGGAAGCCGGCGCGCAGGTTCGGGTGCCGTTCCATGAGCAGGGCGGCGGCGCGGCGCAGGCGTCCGGGGTCCAGGTCGCCGTCGATCCGGGTGGTGGACTGCGCCGTGTAGGCGTCGTGTCCCGGACCGTGGAGGCTGTGGAAGACCAGACCGGCCTGGAGTTCGGTGGCGGGCCACAGGTCGGACAGCCGTGCCCGGGGATCGCCGTGGGTGTCGACCCAGGCGCGTTCGACCTGTTCGATGCGGGTCCGGTCGATCGATAGGAGCGGCACGTCGGAGGGGGTGAGCGTGTGCGGCCCGGGGTCGGCTGCGGCCTCGGCGAGGGCGGTCAGGGCGGCGGTGAGGTCGTCGGCGAGGCCGCGTACGTCCTCGAAGGTGTGGACGCCGGGCGCCCAGCGCAGGGTCAGGTGCAGGCGGACGCCCTCGGGACCCTCCTGGGCGACGGCGCCGATCTCCAGGCCGTGGGTGAGCGGACGGTCGGGGTCCTCGCCGAGCATGACCCGGGTGGAGACGGGAGCGGACTCCCAGGGCTGTGCGGCGGGGGCACCGAAGCGGCCCAGGTAGTTGAAGAGGACGTCGGGTCGGGCCCGGTCGGCCAGGCGGGGCGCGGTCTCGGGGTTCAGGTGCCGCAGCAGGCCGTGGCCGAGGCCGTGCCCCGGGGTGGCGCGCAGGGTCTCCTTGACCCTCTTGAGGGTGCCGGCCGGATCGCCGTCGGGGGTCAGGGCCACCGGGTGGGAGGTGGTGAGCCAGCCGACGGTGCGGGACAGGTCGGTGGGCGCGGTGAGCAGGTCGCGCCGTCCATGCCCTTCCAGTTCGACCAGCAGTCGGCGGCCGACCGCGAGGGTCAGACCGGCGAGCAGGACCTCTTCGGGCCCGACCCGATAGACCGGGCCGATGCCGGTGAGCACCCGATGGGTGAGGTCGGGGTCGAGTTCCACGTCGAGGGAGCGCCGGGTGGCGACCCGGTCGACGTCGGGGTCCAGGTCGCGGGCGCCCAGGCGGCGGTGCCGGGCGGGGTCGGTCTGGTCGAGCCAGTGGTCGAGTTCGGCGAGCCGTTCGGGCCGGCGGGCCTCCTCGTGGAGCAGTCGGGTCCAACGGCGCAGCGAGGTGCCCGCCCCGGCGAGCCGGACGGGACGGCCGGCGCTGAGAGCGGCGACGGCCTCGGCCAGGTCGGGGCCGATCACCCGCCAGGACACCCCGTCGACGGCCAGGTGGTGGACCTGGACGAGCAGTCGTCCCATCCGGTCGGGTCCGGCGTCGAACCAGACGGCGGTCAACGGGTGCCCCTCGGAGAGGTCGATCCGGGTGTGGGCCTCGGCGGCCTGGGTGACGATCTCCTCGGTCACCTGGTCCTCGGACCGGTCGGCGACGTCCACCCGGGTGAGCGGACGGTGCTCGCGGGTGTCCTTGGCGGGCAGGACCTCCATCGCCTCGTCGCGGACCCTCAGGCGCAGGGCGCCGTGGTGGGCGATGACGGCGCCCAACGCCTCGGCGAGGATCTCCTCGGTCAGCCCGGCCGGGGTCCACAGCACCTGGGACTGGGTGAAGCGGGTGCCGGGGCCGCCCTGGGCGAGATGTTCGATGGTCACGGCGGTGGGCTCCACCGGACCGACCGGGTCGTCGGCGATCCGAGGCGCGAGGGGCGAGGTCGTGGCGCGGGCGGCCAGGCCCGCGGCGGTCGGCGCCTCGAACACGTCGCGCACGGTCAGGCCCAGTCCGGCCGCGCGGGCGCGGTTGACGACCTGGATGGCGAGGATGCTGTCGCCGCCCAGGCGGAAGAAGTCGTCGTGGGGGCCGGTGTCGGTGCCCAGGGTCTCGCGCAGCACGCCGAGCAGGGTGTGTTCGGCGGGGGTGGCGGGTTCGGCGGGGTCGCCGGTCGGGGCGGAGGGTTCGGGCAGGGCGGTGCGGTCGACCTTGCCACTGGAGTTGAGGGGCAGCCGGTCCAGGACCATCGCCCGGGAGGGGACCATGTGGTCGGGCAGGCGTTCGGCCAGGTGGGCGAGTAGTTCCTCTTCGAGGTCGCGGCCGGTTCGCTCCCCCTCGGTCGCCACCACGTAGGCGATCAGACGCGCGGTGCCGTTCGCGCTCTCGCGGACCACCGTGGCGCACTGCGCGACCCGGGGGTGGGCGGCGGCGACCGCGTCCACCTCGGCGGGTTCGACCCGGTATCCGCGCACCTGGACCTGGCCGTCGTCCCGCCCCAGGTAGGCGACGGTGCCGTCCTCGCGGACGAGGGCGCGGTCGCCGGTGCGGTACATGCGGGTGCCGGGAGGGCCGTAGGGGTCGGCGAGGAAGCGTTCGGCGGTCAGGTCGGGACGGCCGACGTAGCCGCGGGCGAGCAGCTCGCCCGCCAGGTACAGGTCTCCGGGGACCCCGCGCGGTACGGGCCGCAGGGCCGCGTCCAGCAGGTGGGCGCGTACCCCGGCGACCGGTCGGCCGATCGCGGTGTCGGGGGTGTCGGCGACGTCGCAGACCAGGGCGTCGACGGTGTTCTCGGTGGGGCCGTAGAAGTTGAGGGCCCGCGTACCGGGCAGGGCGCGCAGCCGGTCCCACAGTCCCTGCGGGCAGGCCTCGCCGCCGAAGGTGAGCAGGGCGGGGGCCCGGTGGAGTTCGCCGGAGTCCAGCAGCCCCCGCAGGTAGCTCGGGGTCAGGTCCAGGTGCTCGATCCGGTGTTCGTCGACGTAGGCGCCGAGCCGGGCGTGGTCCAGAAGGATCTCGGTGTCGATCAGGTGGAGTTCGTGGCCGTGGACCAGGCCGAGGAGGCTGTCCCAGGAGGCGTCGAAGGTGAAGGAGCCGGTGTGGCCGACCCTCGCGCCCTCGGGCAGATGACGGTACAGGTGGTCCCGCTGGGTATCGGCCAGGGCTGACAGGGAGCGGTGTTCGACCACCACGCCCTTGGGCAGCCCGGTGGAGCCCGAGGTGTGGATGACGTAGGCGGCCGATCGGGGGTCGGGCGCCGGAAGCCGGCCGGTGCGCTGTTCGGCGAGCGCCTCGCGGACCTCGTCGGTGTCGAGTTCGAGGAGCCGCGCCTCGGCGTCCTCGGGGAGCCGGTGCGAGGTGGTGGAGTCCGCCAGGACCAGGGCGGGCCGGGCACTGTCCAGTACCCGGGCGATCCGGTCGACGGGGTGGTCGGGGTCCACGGGTGCGTAGGCGGCTCCGGCGCGCAGAACCGCGAAGAGGGCGATCACCAGGTCGACGGAGCGGGGCAGCGCCAGGGCGACGGTGTCGCCGGGGCCGATCCCGGAGTCGCGCAGCAGGTGGGCCAGGCGGTCGATCCGGTCGACGAGGTCGGCCCGGGTGAGTCGGAGATCCCCATGGACCAGGGCGGTGGCGTCGGGGGCGAGGTCGGCGGAGCGGAACAGGGTCTCGGTGACCGGGGCCCGCTCGCCCGGGGCCGGCGGCGTGGCCGGAAGGAGGTCGGTCGGGGCGACGGTGTCCAGCGCGGCCAGGCGGGTGGTGCCGTTCGCGCCGGCGAACCCCGCGAGGAAGTCGGCGAACCCGGCCAGGAGGGCGCGGGCCCCGGCCTCGTCGTAGCGGGCGTCGTTGGCGTTGGCCTCCAGGACCAGACCGCCCGCGGCCGGACGGTAGACGGACACGGCGATGTCGTCGACCGGCCCCTCGGACAGGTTGGTGGTGGCGGCGGCCGCCCCGTCGAAGGTGAGCGTGTAGTCGAAGAGCTTGACGTTGATCTCGGGTCCGTACAGGCCGAAGCGGTCGCCGACGGCGGCCAGGTCGCGGCGGAGCCGTTCGGACCGGTAGCGCCCGTGGGCGCGCAGGTCGCGTTGGGCGGCGGCGGTGCGCTCGACGACCTCGGCGACGGTGAGCGTCGAGTCCACGCGCAGGCGCAGCGGCAGCACGTTGACGACCATGGCGGGGGTGCGCAGCCCCACCGTTCCCACCCGACCCATCGTCGGGGAGCCGAGCAGTAGGTCGTCGGCCCCGGTGAGACGATGGGTGTAGGCGGCGAAGGCCCCCACGAGGGCGTCGGCCCAGGTCGCGCCGTGGGCGGCGGACAGCGAGTCCAGCGCCTCGGCGACGTCGGCTCCCACGGAGAGGCGCGCCCTCAGGAACGAGGCGTGCGGCGCGGGCGGAGCCGAGGACCACAGGGCCGGTTCGGGCCGGTCGGCCATCAGATCGACCCAGTGGGCCCGGTCCCGCTCGTGACGCTCGGAGGCCTCGTACCGCTCCTCGTCGGCCACGAGGTCGGCGAGCCTTCCGAAACGGGAGGCCGGGACCTCCTCCCCCCGCCCCAGCCGGGTGTAGAGGTCGGCGACGCGTCGGGCCATCATCGTGATGGCGTAGGCGTCCACCGCCAGGTGGTGGTAGCGCTGGACCCAGAACCAGCGCGCGTCCCCCACTCGCAGCAGCGCGAACCGGTGGAGCGGCCCGACCTCGGGGTCGACCGGCCGTTCCCGGTCGGCGCGCATCCACTCCAGGGCCCGCTCGCGCGCCGCCTCCTCCCCGTCGTCCTCGCGCAGGTCGAGGACGTCCGGGTCACGAGGGGGCCCGGACCCGATCACCTGCGCGGGCCGGTCCCCATCGACCACCACCCGCGCGCGCAGGGCGTCGCTCTCCTCGACCAGCGTCCGCAGCGCCTCGACGAAGCGGTCCACGTCCAGGTCGGTGGGGATGTCGGTGTACTGGCCGACGTTGAACACCGGGCTGTCCGGTGCCGTCCGCTGTGCGTACCAGACACCGGCCTGGGCGCCGGTCAGGCCCACGGGGGCATCGTGAAGGTCGGCCATGGGTCGGGCTCCTCGGAAGGGTACGGGGGTCGGGGCCGGTGGGGCGGGGTGAGAGGGGGCGGCCGGGTCAGCCGTTGAGCAGGTCGACCCAGGCGTGGACGGTGGGGTTCTCCGACAGGTCCGCGAAGTCGACCTCGGCCCCGTCCACGCGCCACCGCTCCATCAGGCTCATCACGCGGACCGAGTCCATGCCCCGGTCGAACAGGTTCTCGGCCGGGTCGACGCTCTCGACGGGCTCGGCGAGGGCACGGGCGGCGTCGGCGCGGACCCGTTCGACGGTGAATACGGGATCGGTGTCGTGGGACATGGGTCGTGCCCTCTCTTCGGTGGGGGCTCCGGCGCGCGCGGCGACGGAGTCGATGATCTCCGCGACCCGGGTCGCGATGTTGGACAGCAGCGACGCCGACACCCCGTGGGTGTGCTCGGTGCCGCCCTGGAGGTAGAGGCCGCAGGTGAGGGTGTCGTCGGTGGCCACGCGGTAGTCGCGTTCCACCACGGGCAGCCCCTCGGGGTCGGTGAGCACGGAGTCGACCAGGTCGCCCAGCAGCGGTCGCGGGTCGGCCGGGTGGTAGCCGGTGGCGAAGACGACGTAGTGGGCCGGGACCGGGGTCTGCTTACCGGTGACCAGGTCCTCGACGACCACCGCGACGCCCCGCGGGCTCTCGGTCAGTCCGGCGACGCGCGAGGTGTTGTGCAGGTGCAGGCGCTCTTCTCCGTGCACCTTCTCCTCGTAGTGACGGCGGTAGAGCTCGCCGATCAGGTCCGGGTCGACCACCGAGTAGTTGGTGTTGCCGTGATAGCCGGTGAGGCGACGTTTGACGTCGGCGGGGGCCGCGTGGAAGGCGTCCACGGCCTCGGGGTCGAAGATCCGGTTGGCGAAGGGGCTGTCGTCGGAGGGGCTGTAGCCGTAGCGGGACAGGACCGCGTGGATCCGCGCCTCGGGGAACCGCCGGTGGAGGTGGTCGGTGACCTCGGCGGCGCTCTGACCGGCCCCCACGACCACGAAGGACCGCGGGTCGGCCTGCGGACCCAGCGCCTCCAACCGGGTGAGCAGGTACTCGTTGTGCCACACGCGGGCTGACTCCTCCACCCCCTCGGGCATACGCGGACGCAGACCGGGACCGAAGACGACGTTGCGGGCGCGCAGCACGGTGGTGGCGCCGTCCTGATCGCGGGCGACCACGTCCAGGTGGGTGACGCGCTCACCCGAGTACACGGGGCGGACCTCGGTGACCTCGTGGCCGTAACGGACCTGGTCGGCGACACGGTCGGCGCACCAGGACAGGTAGTCGTGGAACTCCCGCCGCAGGGGGAAGAGCGTCTTGTGGTTGATGAAGTCGTGCAGCCGGCCCGCCTGGTGCAGGAACGACAGGAAGCCGAAGTCGCTGGCGGGGTTGCGGGTGGTGACCAGGTCCTTGAGGAAGGACACCTGCATGGTGGCGCCGTCGATGAGCATGCCGCGATGCCAGCCGAAGGACTCCTGGCGTTCCAGGAACACCCCGCTCAGGGCGGGCTCGACGCCCTGATCACGGCGTTCGGCCAAGGCGATGGCCAGGCCCAGGTTGGAGGGGCCGAAACCCACCCCGACCAGGTCGTGGACGGTGGTCGGGTCTGCGTCGGGTGCCACGGTGGTCCCTTCGTGGAGGTCGGTCACGGGCGGGCTCCGGTCGAGTCCGCGCCCTGGTCCAGGAAGTCCAGGGCGTCCCGGGTGGACAGCACGGTCGCGCAGCGTCCGGCGGCGTAGCTCAGGGCGGAGCGGTGGTGGTCGGCGCTGAAGTCGGCCAGGGCGTCGGCGATCAGGAACGGGCGGATGTCGCGCATGAACGCGTCGGCGGCTGTGAGCTGGCAGCCGATGTGGGCGTAGACGCCGGTCACCACGATCTGGTCGCGTCCCTGGGCGGCCATGCGTTCGGCCAGGTCGGTCTGGGCGAAGGCGCTGTAACGCCATTTGGTGAGCAGGAGGTCCTCACCGTCGGGGGCCAGTTCGGGGACGATGTCGGTGTGCTCGGCGACGGCCTTCATGCCCGCGCCCCAGAAGTCGCGTTCCAGACCCCGCTGTTCGGAGGTCATGTCGCCGGGCTTGGCCGTGTAGACGACCGGGACCCCGGCGGCCCGGCAGGCCGAACGCAGGGCCGCGATATTGGCCACGGCCCCGGCGATGGGCTGGCTGCCCTCGGCGTAGGGGCGGACGAAGTAGCGCTGCATGTCGTGGACGAGCAGGAGCGCGCGTTCCGGTTCCAGGGGCCAGTGCGCCCGGTTCTCGGGCAGCTCCTCGGAGGTGGGCAGTGGGTAGGGGGCGATCGTGGGCAGGGACATCGATCAGTGGTCCGTTCCGGAGGTGGTGCGTGCCGCGCGCAGGTCGCGCTTGGAGGTCTTGCCGACGGCCGTGGCCGGGAAGGCGTCCACGAAGCTGACGCGGTCGGGGATCTTGTAGGCGGCCAGGCCCCGCTCGCGCAGGAAGGCGAGCAGTTCGCTCCGTGTGGGCGCCTCGCCCCGGGCGATGACGTAGGCGTGGGTGCGTTCGCCCAGGTAGGGGTCGGGGAGGGCGACGAGGGAGGCGTCGTGGACCGCCGGGTGGGCCAGGAGGTGGTTCTCGATCTCCTCGGCGCCGATCTTCTCCCCGCCCCGGTTGATCTGGTCCTTGGCGCGTCCGGCGACGACGAGGGCGCCGGAGGGGTGGCGGCGCACGATGTCGCCGGTGCGGTAGAAGCCGTCGTCGGTGAAGGCGACGGCGTTGTGCTCGGGCGCCCGGTAGTAGCCCCGGATCGTGTAGGGCCCCCGGGTCAGCAGATGGCCGGGTTCGCCGTCGGGGACCGGGTGGTCCCGGTCGTCGACGATGAGGATCTCGTCGTGGTCGCTGATCGGGCGGCCCTGGGTACCGGTGACGACCTCGTCGGGGTCGCCGTCCCTGGTGTAGTTGACCAGCCCCTCGGCCATCCCGAAGACCTGTTGGAGGGCGCAGCCCAGCACCGGGGCGACCCGGCGGGCCGCCTCCGGTGGGAAGGTGGCGCCGCCGACCTGGAGGACGCGCAGGTCGGACAGGTCGCGTTCGCCCTGGGAGCCGTGTTCGACCGCGTCCATCCACAGCATGGCCACGGGCGGGACGACCGCCGTGTGCGTGACGTGCTCGCGTTCGATCAGGGGCAGACAGGTCGCCGGGGAGGGGTCGGGCGCGGTGACCACGGTGCCGCCCGCGTGCAGCACGCCGAGGAACCCGGGTGAGCTCATCGGGAAGTTGTGGACGGCCGGCAGCGCGGTCAGGTAGACGGTGTCGGTGTCCAGGCCGCAGATGTCGGCGCTGGCCCGCACCGAGTACAGATAGTCGTCGTGGGTCCGGGGGATGAGCTTGGGCAGCCCGGTGGTACCGCCGGAGAGCTGGAAGAAGGCGACCGATCCGGGGTCGGGTTCGGCGAGGATCGCGGTGTCGGGTTCGGCGCGCAGCGCCTCCAGGGCGGTGAACCCCTCCTCGTCACCGGCCTCGCCCACCACGACGACGTGTTCCAGCGAGGGGACCTCCGCGCGGACCCGCGCCGCCATGGGTCGGCAGTCGAAGGCGCCCTGGAGGTCGGTGGTGATCAGGGCGACGGCCTCGGCGGTGCCCGCCAGGTGCAGCAGTTCGCTGCGGCGATGGGCGGGCAGCGCGTAGACGGGCAGCGCGCCCAGCCTGAACAGCGCGAACACCACCTCGAACAGGGACGCGACGTTGGGCAGGTGCACCACGACCCGCTCCCCCGCGCGCACGCCCAGGCGGGACAGACCGGCGGCCAGGGCGTCGGCGCGCCGGTCCAGTTCGGCGTAGGTCCAGCGCAGGTCGCCGTCCACGACGGCGGTCCGCTCGCCGAAACGGGCGGCGCGGTCCCTCAGGAAGGCGGGGAAGGTCTCGCCGGTCCAGAGACCGGCGGCCCGATAGGCGTCGGCGTACTCGCGGGGCCAGGGGGTCCAGTCGGCGGGGTCGACGGCGCGGGGGCCGGGGCGGTCGTTCATGGTTCAGGCGGCTCCGTCCACGCCGAGGGCGAGCAGGAGGGTGCGCAGCTTGGCCGAGGTCTCGGCCAGCTCCGCGTCGGGGTCGGACTCGGGCATGACGCCGCCGCCCGCGTACAGGTCGAGGGTGTCGCCCTCCACGTCGGCGCAGCGGATGGTCACCACCCACTCACCATCACCGGAGACATCGGTGTGACCGACCGCGCCGGTGTAGAAACCGCGGTCGAAGGGCTCCAGGTCGACGATGGTGTCGAACGCCCTGCTTCGAGG
The DNA here is from genome assembly GCF_000341225.1 of Nocardiopsis alba DSM 43377. Taxonomy (GTDB): domain Bacteria; phylum Actinomycetota; class Actinomycetes; order Streptosporangiales; family Streptosporangiaceae; genus Nocardiopsis; species Nocardiopsis alba. Next base: position 83,048 of record NZ_ANAC01000023.1, on the reverse strand, counting down.
GGTGCCGCAGACCGCGGGGGTGGGGTGCAGGGCCATCGCCGGCACGTGGGCGGGCAGGTCGGGGTCGATGGCCTCGCCGGTCACCCGGGTGGACAGATGCCACATGGTGGCGGTCTTGACCAACTCCGGTTCGTCGGGGACCGCGAGCCTGCGGCAGTAGGGGCGCAGGCCTTCGGCGACCGCCTCCACCACCACGGCGTGCTCGTGCCGGTCCTTGGTCGAGGTGAGCAGGTCGACCGCGCGCTTCTGGTCCTTGGTGGGATCGGCGCTGCGCGGGGCGGACCCGGCCAGCGGGTTGGACAGCACCCGTCGTCCGCGCTTGGAGACCAGCAGCTCGGGGCTGGCCCCGATGAGCGAGCGAGTGCCGGTCCCGCGTGCGGGCAGGTCGGTGGCGAACACGAAAGCGGAAGGGTCACGCCACAACAGGTTGGCCAGGACGGTGGCCACGTCCACCTCCCGATCGCCATGGACGCGCAGGGTGCGGGCCAGGACCACCTTGCCCAGGTCGGCGTCCTCGGCCATGAGCTTGACGGCGCGTTCGACCGCGGCCACGTGCGCCTCCGGTGCCGGGACCGGGGTGATCCGCCACTCCCCGGCCAGAGGGCTCCAGCGCCGCTCGGCCGGGGCGGTGTTCGCGGCCGGCGGCGACCAGCGCACGGTCTCGGGGACCACCAGGTGAGCGGGGCGGGCGACGTCGAAGGGGATGGCGCCCACGGCGACGGCGCCCTCCCCTGCCTCGGCCAGGACCGAGGTCAGGTTCTCGGCCCGGTCCAGGGTGGTCAGGGTCCCGGTCCCGTGCAGGGCGTGGGAGCCGGTGGAGAAGAACGCGTCCCTGGGCCGGTAGGCCGTCAGGAGCTCGCCCGCCGAGGCCGCGGGGGCGGCGGTGCGCTGTTCGGGCATGGGTGTGGCCTTTCTCGTGATCAGGCGCGCGGAACGGCCGGGGTGGGGCCGTGCGAGGGAGGGGCGGGGTTCAGCGGAGCGTGGCGCCGCCGTCCACGTAGAGCTCGTGCATGGTGATGTGGCGCGCGGCGTCGGAGAGCAGGAAGCGCACCGCCTCGGCCACGTCCTCGGGGCTGCCGATCCGGCCCAGGGGGATGCCGACCTTGAACCGTCCGAGGTCGCCGTGGACCAGGGCGTCGGGGTCGGGGGTCATGGCCCGGAGCATGGGGGTATCGGTCGATCCGGGCGAGACGACGTTGCAGCGCACGCCCAGCGGTGCCAGTTCCAGGCCGAGGGATTTGGTCAGGGCCACGGCGGCGGCCTTGGAGGCGGCGTAGGCGGCCATGCCGGAGCGGGGGATCCCGGCCGCGTTGGAGGCGACGGTGACCAGGGCGCCGTGTCCGCGCGGCCCCATGCGTCGGGCGACGGCCCGGCCGACGGCGAAGACCCCGGTGGCGTTGACCGCCATGACGCGGTGCCAGTCGCGTTCGTCGCAGTCGGCGACGGGGCCGGTGACCAGGGTTCCGGCGGCGTTGACGGCGAGGGTCACCGGGCCGAGGTCGGCCTCGATCTCATCGAAGAGTCCCTCGACGCGGGTCGTGTCGGTGACGTCGGCGATGAACGCGTCCGCCCGGTGTCCCCGTTCCCGCAGGAGGCACAGGGTCCGGTCGAGCCCGTCGGCGTCGACGTCGACGGCCGCGACCCGGGCCCCGTGCCCGGCCAGGTCGAGGGCCACGGCCCGGCCCACACCACCGGCCGCTCCGGTGACCATGGCGACGGCACCGTCGATCCCGTTCACGTTCGTTGTCCCCTTCCGGACCCGCTGACCTGCAAGAAGTTAGGTAAAGCTAGCCTCAATTAGGTAATCCTTACCTAAGAAGTTCGCGGCAAGTCTCGGCCGGAAGCCGGCGCCGTGTCAACCGGAGAGCGAGTGAGACCTGGGTCACTCGATTTCACCCACACCCCCGGGGAGCGACCCGACCGAAAGCCGCGAAACGACCGCGTTCGCGCAGGTCGAAGCGGGCACGCGAGGAGCCTAGGAGACCCCACCGGAACAGGCCTCCGCCACCGAGGCGCACTTTCCAAACCCACCAAAGGTGAGGCGGTTGTCACGTCCGGTCACCTTCACGCCCGGAACGTCGATCGCGCCCACCCCGAAAAGGGACGACCGAAAGGGTGACCTAACCTGTTGGAGCCCCGAGAGGATCTTTCGAGGGCACCCCTTGCAGCGACGACCCGAGGAACCGCGTTGAGCCTGAACTCCCTGACCGCCCCGGCCTTCCGTGTGGTGGCCGTCTTCGAGGCCTTCACCTGGGCCGGACTCCTGGTCGGCATGTACTTCAAGTACCTCGGCAACGGCAGCGAACTGGGCGTGCAGATCTTCGGCCCGCTGCACGGCGGCGCGTTCATGGTCTACGTCGCGGTCACCCTGTTCGCCGCCGTCCGCCTGCGCTGGGGCGTGTGGCCGACCCTGGTCGCCCTGGCCGCGTCGATCCCGCCCCTGGGCACCCTTCCGGCCGACTGGTGGCTGCACCGGACCGGCCGACTCGCCCCCGGAGCGAACACGAAGAACGACCGGGACCGCAGCCCCGAACCGGTGTCCTGAGTACCTTCGGAAACCCTCTTTCGAACGGGTCGCACTCCTTTGTGCGACCCGTTTCCTTATGCCCGAGAACCCATCCGCCACATGAATCCCAAGGGCAACGAAAAGGGCGGAGAGTACCTGACTCGAGGGCGCCCTGAAAGGGGGGTAAATCGTTTTCGTCCTGACCGGTAACGAACAAAGAAAACTTTCGCTCGACCCTTTGCGTACGCGGACCGAGCCATGTTCAGTGGGGAACCGTAAACCGCCCGAACAACCCGAAAGGGACACCCCACATGGAGCAGAACCAGGGCCCCGACCGTCGCACCCTCCTGAGAGGAGCGGCCGTCGCCTCCGGCGCGGCCGTGATCGGCGCCTCCGCCGCCTCCCCCGCCGGCGCCTCCCCCACGACCTCGGCCGCCGAACCCCCGATGTCCTTCCGCGCCGACTGGAACGCCCGGCCCCCGTCGAGCCCCGTCCAGATCCTTCAGACCCCGCCGACCCACGTCGTGGTCCACCACACCGCGACCGCCAACAGCACCGACCACTCGCTCGACCACGCGCTGGCGCTGTCACGCTCCATCCAGAACTTCCACATGGACACCAACGGGTGGATCGACGTCGGCCAGCAGTTCACCATCAGCCGGGGCGGTCACCTCGTCGAGGGCCGCGACCGCGCCGTTCCCGCCGTACGCGAGGGTGTCCACTGCGTCGGCACGCACGTGGCGAACAACAACAACACGTGCGTGGGCATCGAGAACGAGGGCACCTATATGGAGGAGGGGCCCACCCAGGAGTTGGTCGACCGCCTGGTCGAGACCCTCGCCTGGCTGTGCGGCTCCTACGGACTCGACCCCCAGACCGCCATCCTGGGGCACCGCGACTTCAACGCCACCGCCTGCCCGGGCGACGTGCTGTACGCGATGCTGCCGGATCTGCGTAACGCGGTGAGCTCCCTGATGCTCGCCCAGGGGATGGAGATCGGCACGCGCACGGTGTCGGCCGAGGACCGGCCCACCTACCCCGAGGTCCCCGAGAACGAGCCCGAGGGCGAGTTCCTGCACGGCCCGGCGCGCGGCCCCGACGATTTCAGCCGCTGACCCGTTGAGGACGGTTCCCCGCTCATCGTCCTCCTACCGGTGACCATCGAGGCGGTGTCCCTTTCACCGAAAGGGACACCGCCTCCCCCTACGGAGTTCGCTCCGAAGGTGGCGGCCCGACCTCGTCACCCGCCTCGGGCACCGCCAGACGCATCGCGCACAACGACACGAAGAGCACCGCCGCCACCGCGAACCCGACCCGCAGATCGCCGGTGGACTCGCCCAGGACACCCGCTGTCAGACCGCCCAGCGCGGTACCGCCCATCATGATCAACCGATTGCCCGCCGAGACCCGGGACAGGTGACCGTCCGGTGTGCGGCGTTGCAGGGCGGTGATCGTCATGACCCCGAAGACCGCGGCGGCGGCCGCGCCCACCACCAGACCGGCGGAGATCGCCCAGACCCGGGTGGTCAGGGCCAGGACGACGCTGTCCACCGCCATGAGCAGGCACGAGAGCGTGAGGAGCCGCAACTCCCCCATCCTCGCGGCGAGCCGGCCCGCGTACGAGGCCCCGACGATACCGCCGACGCCCAACGAGGCCATGAGGAGACCGAACCCCCAGGTGTCCAGCCCCACCGGTCCGGGGGCGACCAGATACAGGGCCAGGACGGAGAAGGTGAGGCTCCCGGCGAAGTTCGCCCCCGCGCCCCAGAGGGCGAGGACGGCGATACGGCGCTCGCGGAACAGCAGGGCCGGGCCCCGCAGGATCTCACCCCACAGCGAGACACGCCGCTCCGCCGCCTCCGAGGGGGCCGGTCCCGGTTCGTAGCGCACACGCCAGAGCAGGATCGCCGACAACGCGTGGCAGACGGTCGATACCAGCAACGGCGCGGCCTTGGAGAACGCGAACAGGGTTCCGCCCGCCGCAGGCCCCACCAGATCGTCTCCCGCCATCGAGGCGGCGTGCCGACGGCCGTGCGCCCGGGAGAGCTCTCGCCGAGGCACCAGCCCGGGGACCATGGCCGGGGTGGAGGTGTCGAAGAAGGCCTCGCCGACCCCGAGGAGGAAGGCCGCGGCGAACAGCGCTCCCACGGTGAGGTGGTCGGTGAGCAGGAGAAGGCCGACACCTCCCAGGAGGACCGTTCGTGTCAGGGCCGCGCCCAGAGCGAGCACGCGCCGGTTCAGACGATCTCCGAGCGCTCCGGCGGGCAGCCCCACCAGGAGCCAGGCCAGGGTGCCGGTGACCGCGACCCCCGAGACCAGGATCGGGGACCGGGTCAGCTCGACCGCCACCAGCGGGAGCGCCACCCGGACCAGCCCGTCCGCCAGGTTCGCGCTCGCCGAGGCACCCCACAGCAGGGAGAAGTCACGGCCCAGAGGGGCGGCCCGCCGCCCGGAGTCGGACGGGGGCGAGGAAGTGGAGGACACCGCGCTCATATTCACATCGGGGAAGGGGGACCGGGTCGCCATCGGTACCGGGACCGGGCGAACCCCGATCCACCGTAGTGGCCTTCCCCGTCCCTTTCCAGGGAAAGGGACGACCGTGACCGGCCAGAGGAGAGCGCCCACGAGGAAGTGGGAACCCTTCACCACCACAAGGACATTCTCACCACGGTGGACATGAAAGACATAGCGGAGAATTCACGGAATACCGTTATCGAAACCGGATGAGCGCTCTCTCGACAACAGCCCGGAGCCTTTTCGGGAAATCCCTCACCCCGAGGCGTCGAGAGGAACGGAGGCCCCGCCCCCCATCACCAGATCCCGGTAGGGCGAGGTCACCACGGGGAGGGTGTCCACCCCCAAGAGTCGCTCGGCCTCCTCCAACCGTCGCACGGCCTCCTGGGAGGGACCCTCGGAGAGGATCTCGGTCTCGATGAACGAGCCCGCGCCCACGACCGTGTCCACCACCACCGACAACCCCGGTCGGCCGGAATCGCGATAGCAGACGCGCCTCTTCTCCACCCTGGCCAGACGGACCATGCCCAGCGCCTCCAGAAGATCATGGGCGCGCGCGGCCTGGTCGGCGTCCGCCAGCGCCACGTCGGTCTCCTTCTTGGCGATGACCCCCGCCGCGCTGCGGGTAGTGGCGTCGGAGGCGGGCTTGTAGGTGATCTCGCACCCGCCCTCCCGCTCACGGACCCGCAGGCACTCGACCGTCTCCATGAAATCGACGTCGGGCCTGCTGTAGTAGGTGTCGACCTCCACGATCGACCCCGCGGCGACGAGACCCGCCGTTTCGAGCCGCCGCTCCAAGGCCGCGCGATCCTCCAGCGCACGCTTGCGTTCGACCTCGATCGGTGCCATCGAGACGTTCATCCCCCTTCGTGGGCGAGAGCCGCGTACACGCGGGCAAGATTGTGGTTGCTGAATGATTCTCTAGTGCAGGCCAGGGCTTCGGAGAGCGCCAGAGAATCCGAAACCGGAATGTTACGAAATAGAACAAGCTGCTTAGCGTCCCACAGGGGATTAGAAAGCTTTCTTGTCAAGTACCGATTATAGTAATGGCGCTGCCTGACCACTATATCTTCACCCCCAGAAGGAATAAGAATAGTCGGACGAGTAGAAGACGATCGAGTCGAATGGACCGCAAACTCAGTGAGCAACTCGTCGACCGTCAGATAGGCATAAGTTTCACGCCCCTCTCGAGCACTCCACTCCTCCCACACTCGAGAGCATTCATCGTCCCCCTCCTCCACAGCGGCAAGGAAGGAGTTCAGCGCCAGGTCCGTACATGTATCAAAAACATCGCCATCGACAGTCCGATATTCGGAATTTGACTCACTGAGAGCATCCATCATGCCCTGAAACTTCTTGGGCAACCATTCTGTACTGGCGAGGACATAGTGCACCAACTTGTGTCCGGCACGCATGTCCAACCACTTCATCGATAGTTCACCATCCAGCACTGGAGTGAAGCCCAGAGCCCCAGAGCGCCAAACGTGGTCACGGAAAGTGATGTAATGACGCTGTATCTCGCGGAATAAACCGACAGGAGCACTGATCACAGCACATGTCCCCACCTGCAAGTCCGCCATGTCCACCTGACACGAGTTCTGGCGAACCATCACCTGGTCATGAATATTGTGGTAAGGATGCCTCCCACGCTCCAGATAGTTCGGAGTGAACATTCGAATGAATCGCAACCAAGAGGGCGCATCGCAAGTGTGCATAACTCGATCATGCAAATTTCTGCCCTGTACGGAGTACACATCCCTATAGACGAAGTATCCGTAGGGGACGATCACTGATCCGAGCACGCGTATAAGTGATTGAAGCCCACTGTAACCACCACCGTAAGAGTAGATCTCATGCACTAGGGCCGAAGCACTGACCACGTCGGCCCGACGCGGCAGAAGCTTGTTCAGATCTTGAGCAAAACCATGAGCGAGTTCGCAGTTACCGACCTCGTTGAACTCGGACATGGCCCGGGACAAGGAACTCGATGCGACTCCGGGAACCTCGACCAGAGTCAGATCCACTGGAGCGATTCCGCGATGTTCTTCGCTCAGGCTGGAGGCCAGAAACTTCACCGCGGCCCCTCCGCCAGGACCTATCTCCACCACATGGGGGCGCCGAGCACGAGTCTGCTCCAGCGCCCTCAGCACAAAGAAACCTTTTTCTTCACCATGGGTGTTCGCTGCGATATCGAGATACTCAGGACAGGACTTGTGTTCGATAGCGAACGAGGACAATGAGCGCCTCCTGTTCAAGGCACCACCCTCTCTGCCGGTGGTGGCACTGCTCCCAGGAGAACCGATGACGTCCAGATGAAGCCATGATGAGACAGGTTCAGTCACGATTCACTCACACGATCACGCTTCATGTGGGCGATAATCAGCCGTATGGCTCCCTCTCCCCCTACCGACTTCCGGACAGCACTCACTCGCTGGCGCAAGCTGCGCCGCCTGACGAAGAAAGCCCTCGCGGAGGCGATGGGCTTCGATCCTTCCTACATCAGCCACGTGGAATCCGGACGTTACCCGGCCAGTGAAGAGTTCGCACGGCTGGCCGAACAGAAGCTGACCAGCTCTGGGGAGCTCTGGCGATCCTGGCAGAAAACATCCGAAACACGACCCGCTCCCGCCGGAAACGGGGATTTGTTCGTCGACCTTGACCATGCCGAACTGCGCTACCACGAAGGCACTTACATCGCGTCCATGCGACGCCGTGTGGTCAACGGTGGCAACGAACCCGTCACTCGCTACCTGATACGTATCAGCGTCGACCGCCACCCAGGCCGGCCGGAACTGTCGAACGAGCTCTATCGCAAGCATCCGCTCACGTGGGAACGTTTGGAGCTGACCGCCACCTGTGATGGTGAGCCCATGACATGGGTGGCCAAGCACGACCGGGACTCCTTCAAGGAGATCTGGCTGAGCTTCGAGAACGAAGACTCGATGTTCCCCCTCTACCCGGGGCAGTCCGCCTTGCTCGAATACTCCTATGTCGTGGGGTCGGACCAGTGGGGGCAGTGGTTCCAACGCGCCATTCGACTACCGACTCGTGCTGTGAGTGTGGAGCTTCTCTTCCCCACCTCTCTGGAACCCGGGGTCTGGGGCACCGAGACCTCGACCACGACCGCGACCGTACCGCTGCGCTCAGCCGTACAGCGTCGAGAAGAAGAAGATCAGGTCTCCTTCACCTGGCACACGAACGACCCTCCGATCGGCGCCCGATACAGGTTGGAGTGGCGTTGGAGGAACAGTCCCGAGCGTGATACCGAAACAAGCCCGACGCTTCATACTGCTGGGGATCGGATGCGCGCCGCGGGGATCACACAAGAGGGGGAGGAGATCCTCGAACGGACCGCGAAGCCTTTCCAGCTACCTGAACAAGCGAAGCAGGCCGAAGATGTCGTTGATCAATTGCACCGAGCCATCCAGCGCGTACGCGACCACCACCATTTCGGGAAAGGCATGGGGCTGGCCGCACCTCAGATCGGTATCGACCAGGCCGCGGCCATAGTGATCCCTCCTGACCCTGACGCCGCTGTAGTGCTCTTGCTCAACCCTGTGATCATCAGTGAATCCGATGAGACCGACACCCAATACGAGGGATGCCTGAGCTTCTTCGATGTGCGTGGGCTCGTCCCTCGCTCACGCCGTATCGAGGTCGAACACACACAAGCAGACGGATCTACGAAGATCACGGTTTTCACGGATGCCTTGGCCCGTCTGGTCGCGCACGAGGTGGACCACCTACACGGTTTGACGTATAAGAACCGAATGACCGAAGGGGTCTCTCCCATCCCCGTAGAAGAGTATCGCGGGACCGGAAAATCTTGGAGTTACAGCTCTGACCCGGCACAGAGCAAGAGTAAATAGAGAACGTATAAAGACACATAGCATGATCTTCACAAAACCATCAGGTGTCCACAGGACCCCTTGTCGAAAACCGAACGCTCGACGATGAGTAGAACCTCCGCGGGCAGGCTCGGGGCGAGAGTTCGGGGTACGGAGGGGGCGGGTGGGGCATGTTCCTCCTCGAACGGCGTCCACGATCGTCAGGGAGGACTTCGCATGTCCCAACAGGTCCAGGGTGTGATCTCACGCGCCAAGGGCGCGCCGGTCGAACTCACCACCATCGTCGTCCCCGACCCCGGCCCGGGCGAGGCGGTGGTCCGGGTCCTGGCGTGCGGGGTCTGCCACACCGACCTGCACTATCGCGAGGGCGGCATCAACGACGAGTACCCGTTCCTGCTCGGCCACGAGGCGGCGGGCATCGTCGAATCCGTGGGCCCGAACGTCACCGAGATCGTCCCCGGCGACCACGTCGTCCTCAACTGGCGGGCGGTGTGCGGCCACTGTCGGGCCTGTAGGCGCGGCCGCCCCCAGTACTGTTTCGACACCCACAACGCCGAACAGAGCATGACCCTGGAGGACGGCACCGAACTGACCCCGGCCCTGGGCATCGGCGCCTTCGCCGAGAAGACCCTCGTGGCCGCCGGACAGTGCACCAAGGTCGACCCGACCGCCTCGCCCGCGGCGGCGGGCCTGCTCGGCTGCGGGATCATGGCCGGGATCGGCGCCGCCATCAACACCGGAGGGGTCACCCGCGGCGACTCGGTGGCCGTCATCGGCTGTGGCGGCGTGGGCAACGCGGCGGTGGCCGGGGCCCGCCTGGCCGGGGCGAACCGGATCATCGCCGTGGACCTGGAGGAGCGCAAGCTGGAGTGGGCGCGCGGCTTCGGCGCCACCCACACCGTCGACGCCCGCGTCTCCGACCCGGTCGAGGCGATCCGCGATCTGACCGACGGCTTCGGCGCGGACGTGGTCATCGACGCCGTCGGCCTACCGAAGACCTATGAACAGGCGTTCTACGCCCGCGACCTGGCGGGCACCGTGGTGCTGGTGGGGGTTCCCACCCCGGAGATGCGGCTGGAGCTGCCCCTACTGGACGTGTTCGGCCGGGGCGGCGCCCTGAAATCCTCTTGGTACGGCGACTGTCTGCCCTCACGCGACTTCCCGATGCTCATCGACCTGTACACCCAGGGCCGGCTGGACCTGGACGGGTTCGTCACCGAGACGATCGGGATCGGCGACGTCGAGGAGGCCTTCGGCCGGATGGAACGAGGCGAGGTTCTGCGATCGGTGGTGCTGCTGTGAGTAACGCGCGTGTGGAACACCTGACCACCTCCGGGGTCTTCTCCCTGGACGGAGGTTCCTGGAAGGTGGACAACAACGTCTGGCTGGTGGGCGACGACGAGGAGGTCGTCGTCATCGACGCCCCTCATGAGGCGCAGGCGATCATCGACGCGGTGAACGGTCGACGGGTCGTGGCGATCGTGTGCACCCACGGGCACAACGACCACGTCAACGCGGCCCTGGAGGTGTCCGACGCGGTCCACGGTCCGGTCCTGCTCCACCCCGACGACCGGGTGCTGTGGAACATGACCAACCCCGAGCGGGTGCCCGACGGCGCGCTGGCCGACGGGCAGGTCATCACGGTGGCCGGGATCGAGCTGCGGGTGATCCACACCCCGGGCCACGCGCCCGGGGCGGTGTGCCTGTACTCGCCCGAACTCGGCGCCCTGTTCAGCGGGGACACCCTGTTCCAGGGCGGTCCGGGGGCGACCGGAAGGTCCTACTCGGACTTCCCGACCATCATCGCCTCCATCAGGGACCGGTTGCTCACCCTTCCCGGGGACACCGTGGTGCGCACCGGGCACGGAGATCCCACCACGATCGGCGCCGAGGCGCCCCATCTCCAGGAGTGGATCGACCGGGGCCACTGAGATCGGTCGTGGAGGTGCCCCGCGTCGAGGTCGGCGCGGGGCACCTTCGTGTCAGCGATCGTCATCGTCGTCGTAGGACGAAGAGCCTCCGTAGGAGGACGAGGAGGACGAAGAGCCTCCGTAGGAGGAAGAACCGTACGAGGAGGAGTCGTCATCGTCGTCGGAGGACGAGGAGTAGGAGGAGTAGGACGAACTGTACGAGGAGGAACCGGAGGAGGAACCACCGGAGGACGATGAGGATCCGTACGAGGACGCCCTGTGTCGGCCGGGCTGATCATCGGAGTACGAGGAACTCTTCGGGGTCCAGGAGGTCCGCTCCGGCGGGAACCCGCTTTCACGGCTCGTGGTCTCGGACGACCGTTCCTCCGAGGCCGTCCTCGTAGTGCCGGCGGCCTCGTTCCCCTTCCCTTCGTCCTTGGATTCGTCCTTCTGCTGCTCACGGAGGAGACGCTCGGCCATCGCCCCCACACCGGCGATCGCCGCGCTCGTGGTGGAGATACGCCCGACGGCCTGTTTCCAGGCACGGGCGCGCCGACGTTGGTTCAGCGCCCTGTAGACGGAGGGCACACGCCCGGCCGAGGCCAGGGAGCCCCGTGCCGTCGCCTCCTGGTGCTGGGTGAGCGCGTCCCGCCATCGGCCTCCGGCCTCCAGGGAGCGCCCCAGCAGATACTTGGCGTGCACGTTCTCCCCGGCGGCGGCCTTCCGGCCCCACAGGCTCTCCCTGAAGGCGGGGCGTCCCCGTGTCCGGTCTGCCCTGTAGTGGGGCAGGTCCTCGACGGTCCGGGAGACCCTCTCCCGGTCGACCTCCCTCTCCGGAACCGCCACCTCGTCGAACAGACGCCGGAGCCGGGCCTCACCGATCCCCCAGGTCTCCAGGCAGGCGTGCAGGAACATCGCCCTCTCATCGCCGTCGTCGGCCGCCACGGAGAGCCAGAACAGCGCGCCGTCCTCGTCCCCCGCCCGGTAGCGCAGGAGCCCGGCGAGGTGGGCCCCTCCCCTCTCACCACCGTCGTAGGCCCTACGGAGCCAGCGGCCGGCCTCGTCCGCCCCGGACGGGTCCTCCCCCGTCAACGCGGACAGGGCCAGCACCGATCCCAGGCGTTCCATGGCGCGGGGGTCCTCGTCCTCGACCGCGCGCCGGAGGAAGGGCAGGGCCCCCGAGCGGTCCTCGGCCCGCAGAAGGAGGAGCGCCGTACCCAGGTTGGCCCCCGGGTGCTCCGGGAAACGTTCGAGGAAGCGTGTCCAGGCGTGACCGGCGACGGTGAATCGGTCGGTCTCGTAGGCGGCGAAGCCGAAGGTCGGCAGGTACTCCACCGGGATCCGATGCGAGATCAGGTTCCACACCGCGTCGGGGACCTCGGACCCTTCCTCCTCTTGGAGCGCGTGGGAGACCAGGTGGTGGAAGGGCTCATAGGTCTCCTTCCCCACCGGGGACAGACAGCCGCTGGCCCCGCGTGCCGGGTCGGTGGCCCAACGGAGCGCCTCGTCGAAGGTCGACGCCCCCGGGTCGTGGTGGACGCTCGGTCCGAGGTAGTGCCGATGCAGATCCTCCAGCAGACCCCGAGGCAGAGGGGCACGGTAACCGAGCCTGCGCGCGTCCACCGCCGCCGAGATGATCGCCCCCGCTCGGGGGTTGTGCCCGTGGACCGCGGAACGCCAGCGCCGCAGGGTCGTGTGGGAGTCCGCGATATCCGCGGCGAATCCGCCCTTGTTCCGGTCGGCCAGAGCCTGGGAGATCCGCCAATCGTCCTCGAGTTCGAGCGCCGTCCTCAGTTCCGTCTCCTTCAGGCGGCGCTCGACGAAGAAGTGCTCCGCCCGATCCTCCAGGATCCTGCTGACGGTGGGCTCCGACTGTTTCGGAAGGTCGCCCCGTACTCGGGAGTCCAGGGTCCCGATGAGACAGACGTCCGTGCGGTCGGGTGGGCACAGTCGATCCAGGACGCCCTCGTTGAGGGTCCCGGCGGCGAGGTACCGGTCGATCCCGTCGAGCCACACCACCGCGTTCCTCGGGGTGGTGGGAAGGTCCGCTATGGCCGTCAGAGACCGTTCGTCGCTGGGGACGATCAACCGGCGGCCGGGGACGGTCCGCCGGATCGCCTCATAGGCCGACCTCGTCTTCCCCGACACGGACTCGCCTTCGAGGACGACCAGTCCGCCCGCCAGGATCGCGCGGTCGAGCGCGTCGTCGAAGGCACGCGGAACGTAGACGGGGATCGGCGCGTCCTCTCCGTCCTCGGACCGTTTCGCCTTGCGCACCCCGAGTTCCCGGCCGTCCGTCCAGTCGCGGACACGGTCGCGTTCGGGGGCCCGTTCGGATTTGCGTTCGACCTCGATCGCCTTGCGCCGGCGTTCCACCCACCCCTGGAACAGGCCGCTCAGGGGTTGGGTCAGCAGGGCGACGAGGAACGCCGCCCCGGCGATCACGTAGGGCCAGATCCCCGAGGGGTCCGGGATGAGGGAGATCCCCGACATGAGGGTTCCGAGGATCACGATGCCCAGGACGATGCCGGTGAAGTGCCGACGTCTTCTCGTCATGTGGATGTGGCTCCTTTCGGGGGAGGAGGAGGGGCCACGACCGTTCCGCGATCCCCCTTCCCCACCCGGCCGGAGTCATACCTCCCGAGCGTCCCGGGCTGTCACGGGGTCGCTCAGGCCTCGGCCGCCTCCTGGTCCAGGAACAGTTCGGCGATGATCTCGCCGTCGTCCACACGGCCCGTCGTGCGAAAGCCCAGCCCCAGGTAGAAGCCCTCGGGGGAGCCCTCACCGGGGACCCAGGAGACCGTGATCCGCTTGTCGCCCCGACGGCGGGCCTCGGCCAGGACCATCTCGACGGCGAAGCGGCCGTACCCCTTGCCCTGCTCCCCCTCGGCGACGTTGAGGCGCCAGATCGCGCAGCGGAAGTCGACGTCCTTCTCATCGGGGTCGAAGGAGGCCATCACGAAGCCGACCGGTCGGTCGCCGTCCATGATCAGGCGGGGCCAGGCGGTGTTCCGGGAGGCGTAGGCCTCGGCGAGCGAGCGGTCGACGGGGGCGACGAAGGTGTTCTGGTCCTCGCGGACCTTCACCTTGAGGGCGGCGTCGATGTTGTCGGGGGAGATCTCCACGGCGTGGAGAGAGGGATGGTTCATCCGGCAGAGCCTAGACCGCCGTCTTCGGCGGAGGCCAGGGGTTTTTCGGGCGCCCGCGTGTGACCGCCCCGAAGGGTCCGGGGCGGTCACACGCGAAGACGACGGGTCAGGCGTTCCCGCCGGAGATCGCGCTCCAGTGGACGGCCTGGGCCACCTGGCCGAACGACCCCTTGGGGTGGTTACGGAAGAGCGGTTCGGTACCGAAGAGCACCACCGCGGCTCCGCGTTCGGAGACCCCACCGACCACGGAGGGCCGTCCGGCGGCCTCGTCCCGGCCGCCGGCGCCATCGGCGTCGGGGCGCCAGTGCCCGGCCACCAGCGGATCCCCGTCGGCGTAGGTCTGCTCCACGGTCACCTCCGGCCCCAGGTCGGTGAACCAGCCGGGCGAGTACACGAACCCGTACCCGCCGGTCCCGGCGAGCGCGCCGTCGCCGTCCTCGACCCGGACCACGCCGTTGACGTCGGACCGCCCCTCGCGGCGGGTGGCGTCCAACAGACCGGCCTGGGCGTTGAACCGGGCCCCGGCCGATCCGCGCGCCACGACCCCGCCCCGTTCGAGGAAGGCGTCCAGGTCCGCACGCGCCCGTTCACCGAGGTCGTCGTAGACCAGGCCGCTGGACACGTACAGCACGTCGATCCCGGACCAGTCGAAACCGTCGTCGAGTACCGCGGTGGAGACCGTCTCCACGTCGAACCCGAGTTCGCCCAGAGTGAGGACCTCGTCCGCGGCGGCGGCCGCGGCCAGCCGGACCCCGCCCACGACCGGGCCCTCGGCCTCGCGGTCGACGGTGGTGAAGACCGCTCCGCGCCGGTCGGCCACCTCGACGACCGCGTCGGCGTGGTCGGCGGAGATCAGCACCGAGCCCCGGTCCGCCCACGCGGGTTCGGCCCCGGCCTCGATGAGGTCGTGGAGCGCCGCCACGTCGGCGGCGTCGTCCAGGCGCAGGACCCAGTCCCCCTCCCCCTCGACCGCACCGGTGGGGGCGGCGATGTCGACCGGCGCTCCGTCCGGGGGCGTGGACTCGGTGGCCGTCACCGTGGCGCCCCACAGGCGTCCGTGGCTCCAACCGGAGATGTCGTACATGGCCTCGACGTCGTCGCTGATGTCCCGTCCGTCCTCCAACAGGACGTTGGCCATACCGCGTTTGGACTGATGCATGTCGACCAGGTAGGAGCCCGCGGGGTAGGAGGTGCCGTCGAGTTCGAAGGCCTCCTCCGCTCTGTTCACCCGCACGTCGTGGGCGACCAGCGTGTCCACCAGGCGCGCGGCGGCCGGGGCCGACCTCTGTTCCTCTCCGGCGGGGATCACGTAGGCGCGGGGGAAGTCGGTCGTGTACACGTCCTCGGGACCGAAGCCGGGCACCCACCCCTCCGGGGGCACGACCTGTTCCTCACCGGCCGATCCGCGCCGGAACACCTCGATCTGGTCGCCGATGAGCTTCTCCCGATGCTCCGAGGCGAACTCCAGGGTGGCCTCGATGGTGGCGGCGGAGATGTCGGTGTTGATGGCGGTGCGGCGGTGCAGCTCCTCCACGGGCAGGTCGTAGTCGGCCCGGTTCACCCGCAGCGGGAACTCGACGGTGGCCGAGGCGACCGCGCCCTGGTAGGGGGCGTACATCGGGGTGAAGATCGGCGGCCAGTCGTCCCAGCCGTCCTGCCAGTCGCGGAAGGGGATCTGCGGGGGCAGAACCCCGTCGTCCTCGGCCGTGTACCCCAGGTCGAGGACGGCCTGTTCCATCGCGAGCCCGTTGGCGTAGGTGTTGGCGATGAACAGGTCGTACTCGTAGTTCTGGCCGTGCGGGGGCGTGGTCGGCTCGATCAGGGTGCCGTTGACGTAACCGTGCTGGTCGACCATGACCAGCGGCTGGGTGTCGATCATGACCTGACGGATCGCCGCCGTCTCCGGCTGGGAGACCGTGACGAAGTCGCGGTTGAGGTCGAACCCGGCGCTGTTGACCCGGGTGCCCGCCACCCGCCCGTCGGGGTTGGCGGTCACGGTGAAGTACAGCCGCGAGGAGCCCAGCAGTTCCTCGGTCCACTCGTCCTCGGCGGTCGCCAGCTCCTCGATGATCCGCAGCGAGGCGTCGGTGCCCTCCCACTCGTCGCCGTGGATGTTGGCGTTGACGTGCACGGGGGTCTTGTAGCGCTCGGGCAGCGTGCTGTCCCGCGCGGCCCGTTCGGGATCCTCCTCGATGAGCTCGCGCATGCGCCGCTGGTGTCCGGCCTCGGCGCGCGTCTCCGGCGCGGTGAGGGTGACCAGGTAGAGGTCGCGTCCCTCGACGGACTCGCCGACGATCTCCACACTGACCCGGTCGGAGGTCTCCTGAAGATCGTTGAGGGCGGGCGCGATGTCGTGGTAGGCGGTCAGACCCAGCCTGATCGAACGGTCGTCGGGGTTCTCGGGGGAAACCGGCAGCTCGGTCCGGCGCGGGTAGGCGGCGGACGGATCGACGCCCGTCGCGGAGGCCGCGGCCGTGGCGGCCGTCATGGACAGGGCCTCGGGTCCGGCCGCCGTCTCGTTGCGTTCGGGGCCGTTGGCCTCCTCCCTCGGCTCGGCGAGGGAGGGCGAGGGCAGGGCCGTCGCCCCGGCCATGACCAGCGCCGTGAGGGTTCCGACCAGGGCGATGGAGCGGCGGGCGCGACCGGCGGCCGGCCCGGAGGCGGGGGATGGTGGCACGGGGGTCTCCTCCTGTGGTCTCCGTCGTTCCTACCCTCCCGGGCCTTTCTGGACAAGACGGCCGCGCGACACACCCTTCTTCCGTCGCTCGAAGGGCCCGCTCAGACGGGGTCGCCTCGGCCCCGCGACGGTTCCCCGCGAGCGGGCCAACGGACCGACAGCACCCGATCGGGGCCCACGAGCCGTGCCCGCGCCTTCCTCTCGACGCTCTCGGAAAGACCGACCAGGACGGCGGTACGGGCCAGGTCCAGCATCGGAACGTCGGAGAGACCGTCCCCGTAGGCCGCCACGACGTCCTCGGCGAGTCCGGCCTCGACGAGCATCTCGACCTTGCCCCGCCCACGACAGTGCCGCAGGGCGACCCACCCTCCGGCTCGACGCCGAAGGGTGGAGCCGACCACGCGGATCCGGGGGTCGATCTCCCGGCAGAGGGGGACGGCCAGACGTTCGGCGCAGCCGGTCACGACCACGACCTCCTCGCCCGCGTCCAGATGCGCGGCCACGGCCCGCCCCGCGTCCGGTCTGATCCGCTCCCCCACACCGAGGGCGGCCACGTGCTCTCGGACGAGCCGTTCCAGGCCGGAGTCGGCCACACCGACCGTTCCCAGCCACAGCAGGATCGAGCCGGCGTGGACCCGCCACGAGCCCCGGGAGAGCAGGACGAGGAGCGCCGGCACGGTCAGGACGGCGCCGATCATGCGCAGAGGCGAGCGCTTGAACAGGGAGAACGTGAATCTCGTGAACGAGTCGTGGTCGATCAGGGTGTCGTCGAGGTCGAACAGCGCTCGGTTCACGTAGGATCCCTTCGGTCCCCGAGAGCGTAGTCGGCGCCTTCCGGGGGAGGGTCGAACGGGGCGCCGAGTGTGCCGTCGGGCCCGAGAGAGTGCAGGATGTCGGACATGGATGTTCTCAGTAGCCGTGTCCTGATACACCCGCGCGATCCGGTGCGCAGCCGTTCCTTCTACCGTGACGTCCTCGGGCTCGCCGTCCACCGTGAGTTCGGTCCGCCGGACGCCCCCGGCACCGTGTTCTTCCTCGGCAACGGGCTTTTGGAGGTCTCCGGCCACTCCGAGGAGCCCTCCGGGACGCCCTCGACCGCCCTGTGGTTGCAGGTGCGCGACGCCCGCGCCGAATACGCCCGCGTCACCGCGCTGGGCGGACGCGGTATCCGGCCGCCGCAGAAGGAGTTCTGGGGCCTGGTGGAGGCCTGGATCGCCGATCCGGACGGGGTGCGCATCGTCCTGGTGGAGGTCCCCGCCGACCATCCGCTGCGCAAGGACCAGCGCGAGTTCTGACCGTCGCCCGGGTGCGGTTCACGACCGCACCCGTTCCGCCCCCACGGCCTCGTGACACTCACCCTTCGGGTACGAGCACGACCTTGCCGACGACGGTCCCCGACTCGGCCAGGGCCATCGCCGCCCCGGCCTCGCCCAGGGGCATCCGGGCCGCGATCGTGGGGCTGATGTCCCCGTGGCCCAGCAGATCGAACACCTCGCCCAGGTCACGGGCGAGTTCGCGCCGGTGACGTTCCCGGTTCCGGTGCCCCTTCCAGAGGTTGAAGAAGTACGCGCGCCGCCCGTCGGGCAGGGCGTTCCACCAGCCCAGTCGGGCGAACAGGAGCAGCACGGGGAGCATCGGGTTCCCCGGAACGTCGCGCGTGGCCGCCGTGCCGTAGGAGACCAGGGCGCCCCCGCGCACCACGTGGGAGAAGGTGTCGACGATGCCCGGCCCGCCCACGTGATCGAAGGCCGCGCGCACCCCGTTCGGGGCCGCCGCGCGGATCGCGGCGCGTAGATCGGGGGAACGGCGGTCGACGGGGATCGCGCCCATCTCACGGACGGCCTCCAGGTGGCGGGCCGACGCGGTGCCGACGACCTCGGCCCCGGCCCGTCGTGCCATCTGGACGAGCAGGGTACCGACGCCGCCGTTGGCGCCCAGTACCAGGACCGTGTCCCCCGCGCCGACCGGGCCCGCACCGCGCAGCATGCGCAGGGCGGTGACCCCGTTGACCACGACGGCCTCCGCCTCGGCCGGGTCGAGCCCGGCGGGCACCGGGACCAGGTCGGCCGCCGGCAGGACGACCCGCTCGGCCCAGGCCCCGATCTTGGTGATCGCGGCCACGCGCCGTCCCACCAGTGCCGCGTCCGTGTCGGGGCCGACCTCCTCCACCGTTCCCACCAGGTCGTATCCCGGTACGAAGGGGAAGGGCGGCTGGTCGAAGTACTTGCCCCGACGCATCTGCTGTTCGGCGAAGGAGACGCCCGTGGCCTCGGTCCGGACCAGGACCTCCCCCGGGCCGGGCGGGCCGATGGGGCGGCGACGGGTCAGCAGGCCCTCCGGTTCCACCTCGTCGGGCAGGACGATCTCCAGGGTGTGCCGCTCGGTCATGTCGAGACTCCTATGTTTGTGAGTGATCACTTACAAAAATGGGCCGAGAAAAGCGCCGCGAACGGCGCGGGTCGAACTCCGGGACCGACTACCCCCGAGGGGCGTGGGTCATCCCCTTGGTGAGCGTGCGCGTCCAGGGGGCGTCGACCTCCTCCAGGTCCAACGCGGTGACCAGGTGGCAGAGCAGCCCCATCGCCATGAAGCGCTGAACCTGGTCGCGATCGCCCCCCGAGAGCGCGTGGGCGAGGGTGACCACGTCGGCGTAGCCGCGCCGCAGGGCCTCGCGGACCTCGGGGACGGCGGAGGCGCTCTGGGCGTGGACCTGGATCATGAGCAGGTCGCGGTCGGCGATGAGTTCGGCGTAGGCGTCGCCCATCGCCTCCAGCACCTGGGGCGCCGGGGCCCCGTCCGCACCGAGCGCACCCTCGCGAAGGGCCTCCTCCACGCGTTCGAAGCACCGCTCCAGGGTCGCCGTGAACAGGCCCAGCTTGGTACCGAACAGGCGCAGGACGTAGGCCTGCGAGATGCCCGCCGCCTCGGCGACCTCCGTCACGGGGGTCGCGTGGTAGCCGGAACGGGCGAAGACGTGCAGCGCCTCGTTCAGGATGACGGCGCGACGGGCTTCGGCGGTGGACCGCGTGCTCTCTTCCCTACTCATGTTTGTGAGTACACACTCACAAACCGGAGAAGTCAAGCCGAGCACCCCTCCCACACCGGCCCACGACCCCGTTTCGATCGATGTCCTCGCAGGTAGGAAGCGTGTATGACGAACGCTTCGAAGAGGGTCTCCCCGCTCCACGTCCGGGCCGGGATCTGGATACTCTCCGTTCTCCTGTGGAGCGCCCTTCTCGCGGTCGAGTGGTACGCGAGCGACGCCTCGGGCTGTCCCCTGACCGGCGACTCCTCCGTCCAGGGCACCGGCACCTGGAACTAGGTCGTGCTTTTGTGGATCATTCCTCCCACGCCGTCACCCACCACCACCCTCAACGGTCGCGCTGACGCGCGCGGTGCTTCACACGGGGCCGGGCTTCCTCTCGCGGCGCCGACATCGCTCGGACAGCCAAACCCGGGCTGCCCCTCGCTCGTCGTCTGGCGAGAGATCGCCCGGCGGCCGCTCGCCACGGATCGGCTCCGCCGATGCCCGGCGAAAGCATCCACAAAAACACTCCCGGGAGCCCACCCGGCCGTACCTGCGTCTGGGTGATCGAATCCCGAGGCGAGACCTACACCATCACCGAGAACCCGCCCGCCTCCCGCTGGGGCATGGTCGCCCTCTTCCTGCTCTGGGGCGGCAGCCTGGCCACCCTCGCCCGGAACGGCCGGGGAGAGCCGAACGGATCGACGCCGGACCCCTCCCCCGACCACTGAGGGCCGAGGGTCGTCACGGCCCCGGACGGTGACGTGAATCGTCGGAGGTCACGCGTACAGTGGGCGGCCGGATCGGTGGACGAGGCACAGGGGCGGAGATGGCCGAGACGGTCGAGGGGCTCAGGGCCGAACTGGCCGCGCTGGAGGACCCGAAGACGCGTCGGGTGAACGAGAGGCGCGGCGACGACCACGGGGTGAAGCTGTCCCGGCTGCGTGAGATCGCCAAGAGGGTCGGGAAACGGCAGGACCTGGCGCGCGAACTCTGGGCCGGCGGCGATACGGCGGCGCGGCTCCTGTCGCTCCTGATCTGTCGCCCCCGGGGGTTCGAGGCCGCGGACCTGGACGCCATGCTGCGCGAGGCGCGGGCGCCCAAGACGCACGCCTGGCTCGTCGGCTACGTGGTCGCGAAGGGACCGCACGCCGAGGAGCTGCGCCGGGCCTGGCTCGCCGACCCTGACCCGGTGGTGGCGAGCGCCGGATGGGCGTTGACCGCCGAACGGGTGGACCGTTCGCCCGAGGGCCTCGACCTTCCGGGGCTGTTGGACGTGATCGAGACGCGGATGAAGGACGCTCCGGACCGTCTCCAGTGGGAGATGAACCACTGCCTGGCCCGGATCGGGATCCACCACCCCGAGCACCGCGCCCGGGCGATGGAGATCGGCGAGCGGCTGGAGGTGCTCAAGGACTATCCGACACCCCCGAACTGCACCTCCCCGTTCGCGCCGATCTGGATCTCCGAGATCGTCCGCCGCCGCGAGAAGGCCTGAACTCCGGGACCTTCGGTCCTGTACCCGGGACCGAAGGTCCGATCCTCGGTCATGGGGAGCGGCAAGAGTGAGGGTGGAGGGATTCCGTGAGCACTCGCCGTCACCGAGGAGCCGCTCGATGGGACATCAAGGAGCCGCGATCCCCGATGGGGGCGACCTCGGGCACCGGGCCGCCGCTCGTCGAAGGGAACTCGGCCTGACGAGGGAGCAGGTCGCGGAGCGGGCCGACATGGACCCCGGCTACGTGGCCTACCTGGAGGAGCACACCCCCAGGATGACCAGACCGGCGCTGTACCGTCTGGCCGAGGCGCTGAACACCACCCAGGACCATCTGCTGGGGACGGACACCGATCTGCCTCCGGGCGCGATGGCCACGGAGGTCCCCCTCCCCCGAACGACGGTGCTCTCGTCCCGCAGGTGCCTGGAACTGATCGAACCGGGCGGCGTGGGGCGGGTCGGCCTGGTGACCGGAGAGTCCGCGCCCGTCATCCTTCCGGTGAACTACCTCTTCCACGAGGGGGCCATCGTGTTCCGGACCAAGGATGACGGGGTGATCGGCGAGCGGCTCCCCCAGGACATCGCCTTCGAGGTCGACCGGGTCGATGACGCGATGAGCCAGGGGTGGAGCGTCCTGGTCCGGGGCAGGGCCGAGGCCGTCACCGACCGGGCCCTGGAGGAGGAGCTCCGCGCCCATGCCCCGGTCCGACCCTGGGCCGGAGGGGAGCGCGACCTCTTCGTCCGTGTCGTTCCCGAGGAGATCGGCGGCCGTGAGGTGAGCGGCCGTGTACCCCACGCGCGCGAGGTCGGTCCGCCCGAACGGTGACGGATACCGACGGCGCCCTGCCGGGTATGAACACCGTGCGACGTTCCGGGGGCGGAGGTCGTCGCGGAGCGCTCTCGTCCTGGGAGGGGATGACGGCCGATGTCGAAGGAGAACGGGGCGACCCGTGTCTTCCTGCTCGACGACCACGACGTGGTGCGGCAGGGGATCATGGCCCTGCTCCAGGACGAGGAGGACATCGAGGTGGTCGGCGAGGCGGCCACCGCGTCCGAGGCCCTCGGCCGTATACCGGCCGCACGCCCCGACGTGGCGGTGCTCGACGTCCGCCTCCCCGACGGTAACGGGGTGGAGGTCTGTAGGGAGTTACAGAGCCACCCCGACGCACCCGTCTGTCTGATGTTGACGTCCTACTCCGACGACGAGGCCCTCTACGCCTCCGTCATGGCGGGCGCGGCGGGCTACGTGCTCAAACAGATCCACGGCTCCGACCTGGTCGGCGCGATCCGCACGGTGGCGTCCGGGGAGTCGTTACTGGATCCGCACAGCACCGCGCGCATCCTGCGGCGGCTGCGAGAGGGTTCCGAGACCGAGGACCCGCTGCCGGGGTTCTCCGACAAGGAGCGGCTCGTCTTCGAGCTGATCGGAGAGGGGCTGACCAACCGGCAGATCGGCGAGCGGATCTTCCTCGCGGAGAAGACGGTGAAGAACCACGTCTCCAGCGTGTTGTCCAAGCTGGGTATGCGGCGCCGCTCCCAGGCGGCGGCGCACGCCGCCCGGCTCAGAGCCCGTTCCGAACGGGGAGGGTCCGACTGAGGCGGCCTCTCGAAGGAGGGACGACGGACACGCTCCCGGGGAGGGGGAGACCATGATCGGAAACACCCGCGGACCCGTCGTGGCCGCGGTCGACGGATCGCCCGCGAGCGATCGGGCCCTCGATTGGGCCGCCGACGAGGCACGGCGCCGAGGCCTCGACCTGCGCCTCGTCCACGCCTCGGGCCCACCGACCCACCGGCCGGCCCCGGACGGGGTCGGGCCCCGCGTCGTGGAGGAGGCCCGTCGTCGGGCGTCGGAGCGCGCCCCGGATCTCCCGGTGGAGGCGGTGAGCCTCACCAGGGACCGCGAACCGGTCCTCTCTCGGGAGAGCCGTTCGGCCCGCGCGCTGGTCCTGGGGGCACGTCGCATGTCGGCGACGGGCGAGATGGCGCCGGGGGCCACCACCCTGGCGTTGACGGCCTCCTCGTCCTGCCCCGTCGTGGTGGTCCCCGAGACCGGGCCGGCCCCTCGCACCGGCCGCGTCATGGTCGGGGTCGACGGGTCGGAGAGCGCCCGGAGCGCCGCCGAGTGGGCGTTCGCCGAGGCCGAGGCCCGGGGAGCCGATCTGCTCGTGGTGTCGGCGAGCGGAGGGGTCCCACGAGAGGACCTCGGTACGCCGGAGGGGGACGTCCCCGTCTCCGAGGGGTTCGAGCTTCCCGGCGACGACGCTCTGGTGGCGGCCTCGGTGGCCGAATCGCACCGCCTGCTGTCGGAGTCGATCGCGGGTGAACGCGAACTCCGGCCGGACGTACGGGTCGAGGAGATCGTCGAGGTGGGGGACGCGGCCGGGGTGCTGCGCTCCCTGGCCGAAGGGTGCGACCTGACGGTGGTGGGCTCCCGCGGCAGAGGGGGCCTGGTCGGTACCCTGCTGGGCTCGGTGAGCCGAAGCGTCCTGTCCCACTCCCCTCGTCCGGTCGCGGTGGTACGCGCCGAGCGACGTTGAGGCGCGGGCCCACGTCAGGGGACCGCGCCCGCCGCCCCCGGCCAGGGGAGGAGTTCTGACAGGTCGGACACCACGACGTGGGCTCCGCGTTCGCGCATCCGCGCGCCGGTACCGACGCGGTCCACCCCGATCACCAGACCGAAGCCTCCGCGTCCTCCCGCCTCCACCCCGACCAGGGCGTCCTCGACCACGGCGGTCTCGGTCGGGTTCGTGTCCAGGCGCCGAGCCGCCTCCAGGAACAGCGCCGGGTCGGGTTTCCCGGGGAGTCCGAGACGGGCCGCGTCCCGACCGTCCACCCGGACGTCGAAGAGGTCGTCCACACCGGCGGCGCGCAGCACCATGGCGCAGTGACGGCTCGCCGAGACCACGGCCACCGGCGCCCCGGCCGAACGCAGCGCGCGCACGAACGACACGGTTCCGGGAAAGGCCCGCACCCCGTCTCGGCGCACGAGGTCCAGGAAGCGGCGGTCCTTGCGGTCGGCGATCCACGCCACCGTCATCGCCTCCGGATCTCCCGGCACCGGTCCCTCCGGCAGGCGGATCCCTCGTGAGGCGAGGAACGCGCGTACGCCGTCCTCACGCGGCCGGCCGTCCACATGGCGCAGGTAGTCCTCACGCGGGTCGAAGGGGCGGAAACGGGCACCCTCGGTGCGGGAGAGCCGGCGCGAAAGGTCGTCGAACGCGTACTTCCAGGCGGCCGCGTGCACGGAGGCCGTGTCGGTGACGACCCCGTCGGTGTCGAGGACCGCCGCCCGTACCCGGTCGCGGGCCACTCCCCCGGTCGTCTCGGACACCATCGGTCAGGGGAGCAGGACGGCCGCGCCCCGTACCCTGTCCGCCGCCAGGTCGGCCAGGGCACGGTCCGCGGCGTCGAACGGATACGGGGTCACCGTCACGGTCAACGGGTGTTCGGCGACGAAGTCGAGGAACGCGCGCGCGTCCTTTCGGGTATTGGCCGTCACGCTGCGCAGCGAACGCTCTTGGAAGAGGTCCTTCCGGTAGTCCAGGGAGGGGATGTCGGTCAAGTGGATGCCCGCCACAGCGAGCGTCCCGCCGCGGTCCAGGGCCCTGAGAGCCGTGGGGACCAGATCCCCGACGGGCGCGAAGAGGATGGCGGAGGAGAGCGGCTCGGGCGGTGGATCGTAGGCCCCGGTCGCCGAGTGGCAGCCCAGTTCCAGGGCCGGTTCCCGCGCCTCTCGGGAACGCGTCATCACGTGGACGGTCGCGCCTCGGGCGAGTGCGACCTGGGCGGCCAGGTGGGCCGAGGCACCGAACCCGTAGAGGCCGAGCACGCCCCGCTCCGGTGGTTCGGCGCGTTGGAGGGCCCGGTATCCGATGACGCCGGCGCACAGCAGCGGCGCCGTCGTCGTCACCGGCAGGGTCTCGGGGAGCGGGTGCACGTAGCGTTCGTCGGCGGTCAGCCGGCGGGCGAACCCGCCGTCGCGGTCCCAGCCGGTGTAGGTGGAGTACGGGCACAGGTTCTCGTCGCCGCGCCGACAGTAGGCGCAGACCCCGCAGGTGGAGACGAGCCAGGCCACGCCCACCCGGTCCCCCGGCGCGTACAGCTCCGCGTCCGGGCCTTGGGAGACGACCCGGCCCACCACCTCGTGGCCGGGCACGGTGCCCGGACGGCGGGGCGCCAGGTCCCCCTCGGCCAGGTGCAGGTCGGTGCGGCACACCGCGCAGGCCAGGACCTCGATCTCCACTTCGTGTCCCCGCGGCCGGGGAACCGGCCGGACCACCCGCTCCAGGGGGCCGGTCTCGATCGGCCCGGGGCGGGTGACCGCCCAGGCGTCCATCGTCGGTTCCATACACCGATCCCACCACCTCGGGCGTCCGCCTCCCAGGGACCCACCGTCCCGGCCGGTCGGGGCCTTGTCCCCGCCCGCCCCGGACATTGGGCCGTGGCGGCCTCGCCTCCCTCGGGACGACACTCGAAGGTGAAGGGAGCGCGGATCGAGGGGGTTCCCATGAGCGAACACATCCTCGTCGGGACCGACGGGTCGAAGGTGGCCTTGTCCGCGGCCGAGTGGGCCGCTCTGGAGGCGGAGGATCGCGGTGTCGGGGTCACCGTCGTCGGCGTCTACGACGCGAACGCGTTCCACCGCCGGCTGGTGCGTCCCAAGGACCTCGCCGAACGCGAGGCGGAGCGGGCCGTGACCACCACGATCGCGCGCATGGCGGAGGTCGCGCCGGTGGTCGACGCCGTCGGAGAGGTGGTCGAGGGGCCCTCGCCCGCGCGGGAGCTGATACTCCGCTCCGAGTCCGCGACGTTGGTCGTGATCGGTTCGTACGGTACCGGTCTCCTCCACGGGACCCGGTTGGGCACCGTGGCCGACCAGGTGGCGGCCCACTCCCGGGTCCCGGTGGTCGTGGTGCCGCACGTGCCGACGGAGACGGACGCGCGCGACGTCGTGGTGGGCGTGGACGGCTCGCCCGGGGCCGAGGTCTCGGTGGAGGCGGCCCTGGAGTTCACCGCGGCGAGCGGCGGTCGTGTCCACGCCCTCTGGGCCTGGTCCGCTCCGGAGGCGATGGTGCCGATCGGCTCCCCGGAGGAGGAGCAGCTGCGAAGGTGGCGGCGGGCGGATCTGGACAAGGCGCTGAGGCCGGTACTGAAGCGGCACCCGAACGCCGACATCGTCCACGAGGTCGTCCGCGATCCGCCGGCGCGCGCCCTGCTCACGGGGGTGCCCCGTGTCCGTCTGATCGTGGTCGGGGCACGAGGCGCGCAGGGGTTCTCCCCCTTGCCCTTGGGCGGGGTGGCCCGCGGGGTCCTGTACCACTCCGACATCCCCGTCATGGTGGTCCACCACCCCGACGTCTGAGGGACACGGCGTCCCGGTTCCCTCAGGCGGTGTCGTCGGGGAGCGGCACGCTCCATCCGAGGGCCGTCCCGGACCGCGCGCCCGGACCGAAGGTCCCCGCCTGAGGGCCCGGGGGCCCGGTACGGAACGGACCCGTCCCGGGCAGGCCCGGAGGAGGACGGAAGGGTCTGGTGGAGGCTTCCATGGGAGACGGAGCTCCGGTGCTCGGAGAGGCGATCGTATGAATCGCCGGACGCTGGTGTACGAGGCGACGGACCCGACCCCCATCGGCGTTCGCGAGACCCTGTGCACCCTGGGAAACGGCTACTTCGCCACCCGCGGCGCCCCTCCCGAGGCCCGTGCCGACGGGGTCCACTATCCGGGGACCTACGTCGCCGGCTGCTACGACCGCCTCGCCTCCCTGGTGGAGGGACACCGGGTGGAGAACGAGGACCTGGTCAACGTCCCCGACTGGACGCCCTTGACCTTCCGCCACGAGGACGGGCACTGGTTCGAGGCCCCCGCCCCCGATCCACCCGAGCGCGTGGAGCTGGACATGGGCGACGGCGTGCTGACCCGGACCTTCCACGTGGTGGACGAGGGCAGGAGGACCCGGGTGACCCAACGTCGCCTGGTGTCGATGGACGACCCCCATCTGGCCGTCCTGGAGACCGCCCTGACCCCCGAGAACTGGAGCGGGACCGTGATCGTCCGCTCGGCGCTGGACGGCGGGGTCGCCAACGCCGGTGTGCCCCGCTACCGCGATCTGAACGGACGTCACCTGCGCCCGGCCGGGGTCGGCGCCGACACCTCCGGTGTCACCTGGCTGCGCTCTCGTACCCTCACCTCGGGCGTCGAGATCGTCCTGGCCTCCCGGACCCGGGTCGCCTCGGGCCCCGGGCCCTCGTCGGTCAGGTCCCCCATGAGGGAGGACCACGTGGCCACCGACCTCACCCTGGAGCTGGGGCGCGGTGAGCGGAGCGTCGTGGAGAAGACCGTGGCCCTGTACACCTCACGCGACCGGGCCATCGGCGACGCCCTCGGGGCCGCCCGCGACGCCCTGGACGCCTGCGGTGGTCTCGACGGACTCCTGTCCCGGCACACCCGGGCCTGGCATCGTCTGTGGGACGCCTGCGCCGTGAGGGTGGCGGACGAGGAGGAGCAGCGCCTCCTCGACCTGTGCCTCTTCCATCTCCTACAGACGTTGTCCCCGCACACCGCCGACCTCGACGTGGGGGTCCCCGCCCGGGGACTGCACGGTGAGGCCTACCGAGGGCATGTGTTCTGGGACGAGTTGTTCGTCCTGCCGTTCCTCGACGCCCGTCTGCCCGAGGTCTCCCGCGGCCTCCTGCGCTACCGGTGGCGGCGGCTGCCCCGGGCCCGTTCGGCCGCTCGCGCCGCCGGGCTCCGAGGCGCGCTCTTCCCCTGGCAGAGCGCGAGCGACGGCCGTGAGGAGTCCCAGAGCACACACCTGAACCCTCGATCCGGGGAGTGGCTCCCCGACCACTCCCACCTCCAACGTCACGTGGGTCTGGCGATCGCCCACAACGTCTGGCGGCACTATCGGACCACCCGGGACCTCGCGTTCCTGTGCGATTTCGGGGCCGAGCTCCTCCTGGAGATCGCCCGGGCCTTCTCCGACATGGCCGTGCACGACCGGGCCTCGGACCGCTACGGGATCCACGGCGTCATGGGGCCCGACGAGTACCACGACGCCTACCCGGGAGAGGACTCCCCCGGGCTGGACGACAACGCCTACACCAACGTCATGACCGCGTGGGTGCTCGCGCGCGCCCTGGACGTCCTGCGCGCGCTGCCCGGACCACGGCGTAGAGGGCTCCAGGAGGCCATCGGACTGGGCTCGGACGAGATCGAACGGTTCGAGACCGTCTCCCGTAAGCTGCGCGTCCCCTTCCACGAGGGGGTGATCTCCCAGTTCTCCGGCTACGAGAGACTCGCGGAACTCGACTGGGAGACCCGCCGCGGGGCCCGCCGTCTGGACCGGATCCTCCAGGCCGAGGGCGACAGCGTCAACCGGTACAAGGCCGCCAAGCAGGCCGACGTCCTCATGCTGTTCTTCCTCCTCTCGCCCGAAGAGGTCGCCGACGTCCTCCGACGGCTCGGCCTCACCGTCGATCCCGATCTCGTCCCCCGCACCGTGGAGTACTACCTGGCGCGCACCGCGCACGGGTCCACCCTCAGCGCGGTGGTGCACGCCCGGGTCCTGGCGCGGATCGACCGCAAGGCGTCGTGGGAGTTCTTCCGCGAGGCCCTGAAGGCGGACGCCGAGGACGTCCAGGGCGGTACCACCGCCGAGGGGATCCACCTGGGCGCCATGGCGGGCGCCCTCGACCTCCTCACCCGGTGCTACGGCGGCCTGTCCACCTACGACGACGTCCTGAGCCTGGACCCGGTGGTACCGGAGGAGCAGAGCGCCTTCTCCTACGACCTGCGTCTTCCCGGCCACTGGAAGGTGTGCGTGGAGGTGACGCACGACCACGTGCGCGTCACCCTGCCGCACGCGGAGGGGGCCGCGCTCCGGGTCCGGATCCAGGGGAGCGAGATCGAGGTCCCCCCGGGTTCGTCCCGTACCCTGCCGCTCCACGACCCCCCTCCCGACCGGACCTGAGCGGGTCTCGAAGACGGGGACAGCGGGAAGGCCACGGAGGGCTTGCGTCTCAAGTGGCTTGAGGCGCCACAGTGTCCCCATGGATCACCACGAGCCCTACCCCATCGGAGACGCCGCGCGCCGCAGCGGACTGAGCGTCAGCGCCGTCCGCTTCTACGCCGACGCCGGAATCGTCGAGCCCACGTGTCTGTCCGAGGCCGGCCACCGCCTGTACGACATCGACGCCATCGCCCGCCTGGAACTGGTCCGCACCCTGCGCGAACTGGACACCGACCTGGGCGAGATCCGCCGCCTGCTGGAAGGCGGTACGACCCTGCACGACCTGCTCACCACCCACCTGGAGGTCGTGGAACGCCGGGAGCGCACCCTTCGGGCCCGGAGGGCGGTGCTGCGGACCCTGATCAGGCAGGGTGCCACGGCCGAGCGGGTCGCCCTGATGCACCGACTCGTGTCGATGACCGACGAGGAACGCGAACGGGTCGTCGACGAGTTCTGGAACGACGTCGGCGCGGATCTCGACGTTCCCGACGGCTTCGTCGACCGGCTGCGCGAGATGCGCCCGGTCCTTCCCGCCGACCCCACCGCCGCCCAGCTGGAGGCGTGGATCGAACTGGCCGACCTGGTGCGGGACCCGGCCTTTCGCGACGCGGTCCGCGTATACCTGCGCGACACCTACTCGACGGATCCGGGTCGGAGCATCGCGAGCGCGCCGTTCCAGGAGTTCATCTACGGGAGCGGCACCGCGCTCATCAAGGAGCTCCTGGCCGTGCACCGCGCCGGTGAGTCTCCGCGGTCCCCTCGCGCGCAGGAGGTCGTGGTCCGCTTCATGGAGGCGGCCGTGGGCCTGTCCGACACCCCGCTCACCGACGAACTCCGCGACCGGATGTCCGAGGGCTACCGGGTGATCCCCGAACTCGAACGCGAGATGGCCGAGGAGGACGCCGCCTCCGAGGACCCCGTCCACGACGACACCCACGGCCGGTACCTGTCCCTGGTCGCGATCATCAACGGGACCGGGCCGGAGGAGGACACGATGCCCTACGAGTGGATCTCCGAGGCCATGCGTGCCCCGTCCGACCACGAGTGAAGGACGCGATCGGCCGGCCCGGGACGCGCCCCGGGCCGGCCGCCGATACCGGGTCAGCCTCCCGGGCGGAGCAGACGCACCATCAACCGTCCGTCCACGACGGAGGTCTCGAACGTCTCCAGGGCGGCGGTCGCCGGGCCGTGGACGACGGTCCCGCCGTCCACGCGGAACTCGCTCCCGTGCCAAGGGCAGCGCACGCATCCGTCCACCAGCTCCCCCTCGGCCAGGGGGGCGCCCATGTGCGGGCAGGCGCCCAACCCCGCGAACACCGAACCGCCCGTACGCGTCACCACGACGGGCACCCCTTCGATGTCGCCCTGACCGAGCCCCTCCTCGGGGAAGTCCTCCAGAGCACCGAGGTCGTGCCACCCGTCGGGCGTCAGGTCGATCAGCGCGTCGGCGCTGTTGGCCCCGCCCGCCCGGTAGTAGGCGATGTGACCGCCGAGCGCGCCGCCCAGACCGACCGCGCCCAGCCCCGCCAATGCGAAGGCCCTCCCCCAGCCATGACGTCCCGTTCGCCTGGCCGCGCAGGAGGCGCCGAACAACACGGTGCCCACCCCGTTGATCGACGCGTGCACCACCCCGACCCGCTGCTGTCGTTCGTGCTGACGGGACCAGTCCGCCAGTCCGCTGACCGCCGTGGGCAGGACACCGAGCAGTCCGAGGTCGACCAGCGCCGCGGCGCTGCGCCGATGGTCTCCGGGCAGGGTGTCGAGCACGACCGCGCCGACCCACGAGCCCAGGGGCAGGTGCACCATGATCGGGTGCAACGGGTGCCCCGTCCAGACCCCGTACAGGAAGTCCCGCACCGGGCCCTCGGGGAGCCGTTCGGCGATCGCCTTCAGTCGGGAGACCGCCGGGTCGAGCCTTTCATCGTCTTCGATCGCGCGGATCCGTTCACCGAGTCTCATGTCTGCTCGGCTACCCCCGAACCGCGCGCGGCAGTCGTCCCGACGGCGCTCGCGCCGGGAACCTGGCCCGTCCTTGACCGGCCCATCACCGTCCCGTTCCGCTACGCGGGCGGAAGCGTCGGTGTCACCTCCGCCACCACGCCGGGCGACCACAGCGCCGAGATCGGAGCCCCAGACTGCGCTACGACCCCGGCCCTGGTCAGGAGGTCGCCCTCATAGGAGACGTCCGTCGCGCGGTGGAGCCCCCAGGGCTCGTGGGAGACGCGGATCCACCGGGTGGCCCCCGCCCATGGGGTGTGCAGTCCCCAGCGCGCGGTGAGGAAGTGCTCCAGCGGGGTCGGATCGGCCCGAGGCTCCTCCACCCGCAGACTCCAGCGCCCCCACGCCCCCCGTTGAGGCCGACGACGCACGACCGCTCCCGCGCACCGCCCGAAGCCGCGTTGTCGCAGGGCGATGTCGGACCACATATAGGGCAACCCCGGCACGGCTCTGGTGGCCAGTACGGCGGGGAGGGAGTCGGCGTCCATGCTCAGGAACACCACGCCGCGACGTCCCCGCCCGTCGACGGAGTACAGGCGCACGTTCACCTCGTCGAACGCGCCGATCGGGCTCGGCCCCAGGACTCGGGTGAAGGGGATGTGGAAGGCCACGAGCCCCACGTAGGTCGTGCCGTCGAACAGGTCGGGGCGAGTCCCCGCGGGGAACAGGTGCGCCACCCGCTCGGGCTCGACCGGCCAGTGCAGGAACACCACCCCCGACCACCCTTGCCGCACCAGAGCGGGGCCGGGAAGCGGAGGCGCGATCACGGGAGGCGCCCGCGACCCGCGTTCCTCTTCTCCGTCCACGTCGGCCTCCCTTCCGACGGAGAACGGGCCCCTCCTTCGGGCTCCGTCCAGGATCGTCCCTCTTCATCACGACTACCCGTGGGCCCGGCCCACATGCGCCCACCCGCCGACGAAGGCCCCGCAGGACAGGCGTCCAGTGCAGGACCGGAGGCGCGTCCGGCGGGAGGACTGTGGGTACACGGTCCTGGGGGTCCTGGGCCGTTCCGCGTTCGTCGGGCGGCTACGGTCGGCCGATGGAGGCGTCGCGCCGCCACTCCTCCTGCTTGGCGAGCATCGCCTCGGTGTCGTTGAGGCGGGGGAAGGGCTCGTCCGGGACGTCCACGCCCAGGAACGCGCACAGGGGCTCCCACCCCTGCCCCACCCGGTACACCAGCAGCCGGTCGGCGGGGACCTCGGCCCTCACCCGGGCCGTGTGCCGTTCGAAGGCCGCCACCGCGGTCGCCTCGTCCGGCACCTCGCCGGGGCCCACCCCGAAGTGCGCGTTCCACATGCGGTCCAGCAGGGGCAGGATCGTGGTCAGTTCCTCGGGGAGCAGCTGATCGTCGGGGGCGCGCACGCTCTCCCGGATCGCCTCGAAGATGGTCGCGTGCATGCTCGCGTACCACCGGTACGGATCACGGACGGTGAGCAGGATCCTCGCGTCGGGGAAGGCGTCGGCCAGCTCCCGCCAGAAGAACGACAGGGGCCAGTCCACCCCCGAGCGCCATCCCTCCATCAGACGGCCCCAGTCCACCTCGCCGGCGGGCGTACTCGCGATCGCGGCCCACCGGTCGGCGAGGGAGGAGGATTCGAGCACCTCGGACATGTGGTGGCAGGGGCCGAGGCCGAGCCGTTCCAGCGCCGCCTTCATCGACGTCGTCCCCGTACGCGGGAAACCCGCCCCGATCACGTCCACCATCGTCCTCCTTCATGTTC
Source organism: Nocardiopsis alba DSM 43377 (assembly GCF_000341225.1). Taxonomy (GTDB): domain Bacteria; phylum Actinomycetota; class Actinomycetes; order Streptosporangiales; family Streptosporangiaceae; genus Nocardiopsis; species Nocardiopsis alba. The sequence continues at coordinate 50,193 of NZ_ANAC01000023.1, read as the reverse complement.
TCGGGGCCCGCACGCGGACGCGCACCCCGCGCACCCTCCGTTGTAACACGGTCACGATGGGCGTTCGGGGCGAATCGTGAACGACTCAGTTCGCGGGCCGGGGGCGGAGCAGGTCGGGCTCGATGTAGATGACCTCGGCGATGGGCACCGCCGCGCGGATACGTCGTTCCGCCTCGTCGATGGCGGCGGTGACCCGGCGGGCGTCGTCCTCGGCGTCCACGGCCACCTTGACCGCGACCAGCAGCTCGTCGGGGCCCAGGTGCATCGTGCGCATGTGGATGATCGCGTCGATGTCCGCGCAGTCCAGGATGGCCGTGCGGATGAGACGGATGTTCTCCTCGGTGGCCGACTCCCCGATGAGCAGGCTCTTCATCTCCACGGCCAGGACCACCGCGAACACCACGAGCAGCAGGCCGATGGCCCCCGAGCCCAGGCCGTCCCAGACGCCGTTTCCGGTGATCAGAGTCATGCTCACGCCGATCAGGGCGAAGGCCAGGCCGATGAGGGCGCCGGTGTCCTCCAGCAGGATCACCGGCAGTTCCGGGGCCTTGCTCCGACGGATGAACCCGAACCAGCCCACGCGGGAGCGCGCCGTCCTGGACTGGCGCAGCGCGGTGCGCAGCGCCGTCGCCTCCATGACGACGGCCACCAGCAGCACCGCGACGGGGACCCACTGCCAGGAGGTGATCGGGTGGGGGTCGCGGATCTTCTCCCACGCCTCGTACAGGGCGAACAGTCCGCCGAGGGTGAACAGCACGATCGCCACCAGGAAGGCGTAGAAGTAGCGTTCGTGGCCGTAGCCGAAGGGGTGCTCCGGGGTGGCCGTGCGTCGCGACCGGCGTCCACCGAACAGGAGCAGGAGCTGGTTGCCGGAGTCGGCCACCGAGTGCACCGCTTCGGCAAGCATGGCCGACGAGGCGGTCAGGAGGTAGGCGACGAACTTGGTCACGGCGATCCCGAGGTTGGCCGCCAACGCCATGACCACGGCCTTCGTACTGTCCTCGCTGCTCATCGCCCCAGGTTGCGGGGCGCCCCGCGCCCGCGCAAGCACCCCGCCACCGTGTCGGGGTCCTATCGACGGCGGGACGGCCGGCGCCCTCGCGGGAGGGCGCCGGCGGAGCGGCTCAGGCGTCCCGTTCGCGGAGTTCGCGCTTGAGGATCTTGCCCGAGGCGTTGCGGGGCAGCTCCGTCACCAGGCGCACCTCCTTGGGCACCTTGAACGGGGCCAGACGCTCCTTGACGTGCGCGACCAGCCGGTCGGGGAGCGTGTCGGCGTCGGCCTCGGCGGTGGGGATCACGAACGCCGTCACCGCCTCGATCCACTTGGCGTCGGGCATCCCGACCACGGCGGCCTCGGCCACGTCGGGGTGGGCGAAGAGCACGTCCTCGATCTCGCGGGAGGCCACCAGCACACCGCCGGTGTTGATGGCGTCCTTGATCCGGTCGACCACCTCGATGTAGCCCTCGGCGTCGGCGCGCACCAGGTCACCGGAGTGGAACCAGCCGTCCCTGAAGGCCTCGGCGGTCTCCTCGGGCTTGTCCCAGTAGCCCTCGCACAGCTGCGGGGAGCGGTAGACCACCTCGCCCGGTTCGCCGGGTGCGACCTCCCGTCCCTGGTCGTCCACCACGCGCATCTCCACGAACAGGACGGAGCGTCCGGCCGAGGAGGGGCGGTCGGCGTGCTCCTCGGGGCGCAGCACGGTGGCCAGCGGGCCGATCTCGCTCTGGCCGAAGCAGTTGTAGAACCCCAATTCGGGCAGGGCGGTCCGGAGGCGCTCCAGGATCGGGCCGGGCATGATCGAGGCCCCGTAGTAGGCCTTGCGCAGGCTGGTCAGGTCGCGGTCGTCGAACTCGGGTCGGCCGGCCATGGCGACCCACAGGGTGGGGGCGGCGAAGAACGCCCCGTGCCGGTCGGCCTCGATCCGGCGCAGTACGTCGGCGGGGTCGGGGGTCTCCACCAGGGTGTTGGTGGCGCCCACCGCCAGCCACGGCATGAGGAAGACGTGCATCTGGGCCGAGTGGTAGAGCGGCATCGCGTGGAGCGGGTGGTCGTCGGCCTTCAGGTCCAGGGCGGCCAGGCACGACAGGTACTCGTGGACCAGGGCGCGGTGCGTCATCATGGCGCCCTTGGGCCGGGAGGTGGTCCCGGAGGTGTAGAGCAACTGGACCAGGTCGGTGTCGGCGACCTCCACGTCCAGTTCGGGGACGGGCCCCTCCAGCGCCTGGGCCAGGAGCGACCCGGGGCCCTCGCGCAGCTCCAGCACCTGTTCCACGCCGGTGCGCGAGCGCAGGGCGTCGACCGCCGATCTCAGGGCGGGGTCGACCAGCGCCATGGTGCTTCCGGACTGTTCGAGCAGGTAGGCCAGTTCCTCGCCCTGGAGGGCGAAGTTGACGGGCACGTGCACCAGTCCGGCGCGGGCGCAGGCCAGGTAGCCGATGAGGTAGGCGTCGGAGTTGCGGCCGTAGGCGGCGATCCGGTCGCCCTTGGTCGCGCCCAGGGAGAGCAGGCGTGCGGCGGCCCGGGTGACCGCGTCGTCCAGTTCGGCGTAGGTCCAGGAACGTCCCTCGAAGATCAGCGCGGTGCGCTCCGGGGTGCGCGTCGCGCTGCGGTGCAGGACGCCGTCGACGGTGCTGGATGTGATGGGACTCAAAGGTCGCTCCCCCTACTCGCCGGTACGCCCCGACCACGGGGCGTCGAACACGCCCATCCTGCTGTGACCGCCCTCCACTGACAAGGCATTCGGCCTATATAAGGCGATCCAGGCGCAAAAGCAGGAAAACCGAAAGCTCAACGTTATGGGCGACTCACCCCTGGTAGCTTTCGTGCTCTCGGAGGCCGTCACACCGTCGACGGACCCTCAAGGACGAGTCGAGAGAGGACCGACCCATGGGCAGCGCTCGCGCACAGGTGGGAGAACACCTTCCCGAGGCCTACGCCGAACTGGCCGACCTGAGCGGGATCCTGGACGGGGTCCTCGACGCGAGGACCCACCTGCTGGTCAAGCTCCGCGCCTCGGTCCTGAACGGCTGTGCCTTCTGCCTCGACATGCACTCGCACGAGGCCCTCGCCGCCGGGGTCGACACGCGACGGCTCGCCCTTGTGGCGACCTGGCGCGAGGCCGGCGACCACTTCACCGAGGCCGAGCGCGCCGTCCTGGAGCTGGTGGACACCGTGACCGCGATCGGTGAACGCGGGGTCCCCGACCACGTCTACGCCGCGGTGGCCGCCCACTTCCCCGACCGGGAGGTGGTCGCCCTCATCACCGCCATCGGGCTGATCAACCTCTACAACCGGCTCGGGATCGCCACCGGCATGACCCCGCCCCTGCGCTGAACGGCGACGGCCGCGTCCCGAGCGGACCCCGGGACGCGGCCACGATCCCTCACGGTCTCACTCGGGTCGACGTCCCTGGATCGAGTAGATCAGGCAGGAGCAGGACCGGAACGAGGGGTCGGCGAGCAGTTCGCGCACCCGCGCCAGGCCCTCGTCCGTCATCCCCTCGCGCAGGAACGCCTCCCGCAGGTGGCGCGTGTGGTGGGAGATCAGGTGGACGCCCGGCGACTCCGAACTCCACCGCTCCACGTGCGGTCGCGGGTCGATGTCCACCAGACCGGCCCGGCGCATCGCCTCGGGCGCACGACTCCCCCAGGCCGGATCCGCGCCGGCCCGTTCCATCATCCTGATCTTGGCGTCCAGGAACCCCTCGTACACCTCGCGGGCCTCGGCGTCCGGCATGAGCAGGGACGGCCCGTAGGTGATGTCGAACTCGTCCAACTGGAGCACCCCGCCCGGCTTGAGGGCGCGCACCAGACGCTCCAGCACCCGCTCGCGCTCGGGCAGGTGCAGCAGGACCAGCCGGGAGTGGATCAGGTCGAAGGAGGCCTCCGGCAGCGGGTCGCGGGTGACGTCGTGCCGGATCACCTCCAGCCCTTCGACGGGGTCGATCCGCTCGGGCTTGATGTCGGTGGCGAGCACCCGCCCGCCGGGCGCCACCCGCCGCGCCAGCCAGTGGGCCACGGAGCCGCCCCCGGCCCCCACCTCCAGGCAGTTCCACCCCGGGCCGACGCCGGTCTCCTCCAGCCTGCGGGTGGTCAGCGGGTCGTAGGCCGCGGCCAGGAAGCTGTGCTGGTCGTGGGCGTGCTCGCTGTGGTTGTCGAAGAGGTAGCCGGGTTCGGTGGCGGTGTCGGTCATCGTGGATCTCCTGACAGGACGGTCGTTCGGGCTCGGACCGCTTCGGTCGCCATCCGGGTCAGGGTGCCGGCGCACACCTTCCCGGTCGGGCCGAGCGGCAGGGAGGGGAGGAACAGGACGTGTTCGGGCAGGGCCCGGGTGTCCATGCCGTGCCGATCGCGCAGGTGGGCGAGCAGTTCCTCCCCCGAGGGGGTGGTCCTCCCCGGCGTGGGCCGGACACAGGCGCACATGCGTTCTCCCAGGTCGGGGTCGGGCACCGGGACGCAGTGCACCTCGTCCACGCCCGGATGCGCGGACAGGGCGTGTTCGACCTGCGCGGGGTAGAGGGTGACCCCGCCCCGGATCACCGTCCGACGCAGCCGGTCGATCACCCACAGGACGCCGTCGCCGCCCAGGCGTCCGAGGTCTCCGGTGCGCACCCAGCCGCCCGCTGGCCGGCGTTCCCGGTCCAGTTCGGGCGCGGCCACGTGGCACAGCGGTGTCATCGGGCCCAGTGCCCAGATCTCGCCGGTCTCGCCCGGGGGCAGGGGCCGCCCTTCGGGGTCGCGCACGCTGATCTCGGCCACCGCCGGGTCGGGGCGGCCGGCGCGGCCGGGCCCCCACTCCCCGGTGTCCCGCGCGGTGTGGCAGTTGACCCCGTCGGTGGAGCCGTAGACGTTGACGACCGGCCGCCGGAAACGACGGACGCACAGGTCGTACACCTCACGGTGCAGCGGCGCCCCGCTGGCGACGACGGTCGTCAGCGACGAGGTGTCGACCTCGCGGTCGTGCAACGCCATCCGCCGCAGCATGGTGGGCACCCCCACCAGCAGGGTGGGCCGGTGCCGTTCGATCGCCTCCAGCGCCTCGCCCGGGTCGAAGCGGCGCGTGGTCACCAGGGTGGCCCCGTGCCGGATCAGGGCGACGATGCCCAGGGATCCGAAGGAGGAGGCCGAGGAGACCAGGAGCAGCACGCGCGGGGGTCCCCCGCCCTCGTGCAGGGCGCCCACGTAGTTGCCGCGGCCTCCGGCCATCGCGTTGTGGGAGTAGGCGACCATGGTCGGCTCCCCCTCCGACCCCGAGGAGAGGAGGACACGGGCCGGCGACTCCGGGTCGGGTCGACGCCGCTCGGGTACGTACGGCCTCGGCCGCCGGGCGCCCGGGCCGTCGATCGCCAGGACCGGGGCGGGCGCCCCCGACCTTTCGATCCTCTCGGCTCGAGAGGCGTCGGTGACCAGGAGCGCGGCGCGCGCCCGCTCCACCAGGCCGAGCACGTCGGCGTCGGAGCGGCCGGGCGGGACGGGCAGCGCGACGGCGCCCAGGGCGGCGATGGCCAGGTCGAGGGCGACGGTGTCCCGCCCGTCGGGGAGCAGGACCGCGACCACGTCGCGTTCGCGCACACCGTGTCCGGCCAGGAGCGCGGCGGTCCGGCGCGCCCGCTCGTCCAGGGCGGCGTAGTCGAGGGTGCCCTGGTCGTCGACGACCGCGTCCCGCGCGGGGTGGGAACGGACCCGCTCCAGGAAGAGCGTGTACAGGTCCTGGTCGGGGCACCATCCCCGCTCCACCCACCGGGCGCGCAGGGCGGCCGGTACACGGTCGGTCAGGACGAGCCCCGCCGCGGAGGTCCAGGAGGTCATCGTCGCCCCACCTCCATCGGGGTGGACGTCCAGGGCGATCGGGGGTGGGGCACCCCGTCGATCGTCGTGAAGGAGTCCGGGAAGAGGTCGACCACGCAACGCGGATCCTCGACCGGGACGAGCACGGAGGGCTCCTCGCGGCCGGTGGCACGGCCGACCTCGCGCAGGAGCCGGGCCGCGTCGACCAGACCGGTCCGGGCGCCGACCCCGGTGCCCAGACGGGAGCGCAGCGCCAGGGCCGCCGTCACCGCCTCGGCCGCGATGATCCCGCCGAGGACGTCGGTGAGGGTGAGCAGGGACGGGGCGGGCCGTCCGCCCTCCGCGAGCAGGTGGGCGATCCCTCCATAGGCCTGGACGGGGAAGTCGGTGGCCGGCACCGGGTCCTCGGGACCCTCGTCCACCCACCCGTCGACGTGCGCGTGCACCAGGCCGGGTGCCCTCTCGGCCAGGTCCTCCATGCCCAGACCGAAGCGTTCGGCGCGCCCCGGAGGCCAGTTGTAGAGCAGGACGTCGGCCTCGGCCACCAGCGCGGTCGCGCTCTCTCGCCCCTCCCACGAGGCCAGGTCGATCTCCACCGCGTCCTTGCCCCGGTTCAGGGCGGTGAAGCGGGCCGAGACACCGCCGGCCAGGGGCGGTACACCGCGCATGGGGTCCCCGCCGGGCGGCTCCATCCGCACCACGTCGGCCCCCAGGAACGACAGCAGCAGCCCGGCGAGCGGCCCCTGGATCCGGTTGGTGGCCTCCACGACCCGCAGCCCGGCCAGAGGCGCCCCCTCTCGAGGGGCCCATCGCGGTCGGAGGTCGGCGGGGCCGCCGACCCCGCGCAGCCGCCACGGCGAGTTCGGCCGGGCGTCGGGGACCGACTCCGGCGGGCGCAGCGCCACGACCCCCACCCCGGTGTCCAGACCGACCGCGCGCGTGCGGTCGAACCGCGTCGAGGCGAGGATCCCGGAGAGTTCGTCCGGCAGCGGGCACACCGCCGTGGCGAAACGCCGCTGGAAGAGCGGCCACCCCGAGGCGATCGCGGCCGTGGGCGCCCCCAGGCGGGTCCAGAACCGCAGCCACGCCTCGGGGTCCAGGGTCTCGATCTCGAAGACGACCCCGTCGAGGGAGCGGAAGGGCGGACGGGGCCCGTCGACGACCGTCGACGGGCCTCCCTCCGAGGCGGCGGCCTCGGCGATGTAGGGCGCGGCCGCCGATAGCGCGGCGCCGGCCACCGAGACCGTCGACCGTGTCCCCGCCGGACCGGCCGACACCGCGGCCATCACCGCCTGGGAGGCCAGCACCCCCGCGCACACCGACGCGTAGTCGATCGGGAGCGGACGTGCCCCGCCCAGGGAACGGCCGTGCAGGTGGGCCAGGCCGCACAGGGCCTGGACGTCCTGTTCGTCCTCCGGCGCCACCGTGCTCCCCGGCGGGGCCCACGTCAGGTCGCAGCCGCCCTCGACGGGTCCCCCCTCGGGTGTGGCGAGCAGTTCGATCCGACCGGCCGGCGCCGCGGCGGGGGGAGGACCCTCGCCGCGGACGACGTCGCATCCGGCCGCCCGCAGCCGGTCGAGGGCGACCCGCACCGGTGTCGTGTCGCCGATCGCGCGTACGACGACCCCCGCCAAGGGGGCCATCGGGGTTCCGTCCGTGATCACGTCCACCGCCCCGTGCCCCGGGTCCCGGGGTGCAGGCCCAGCAGGTCGCGCAGTTCCCCGCGGCGGACCTTGCCGGTGCCCGTACGCGGAAGCTCGTCCCAGGTGAGCACCACGGGGTCGGCCATCGCGGGCAGGTCGGCGACCGCGGCCCGCCACCCCTGGTGGTCCAACTCCCCGGACCCGGTCGCCACGACCGGCACCGGGTCCCCGTCGGGGACACCGAGCACGACGCACTCCAGGACCTCGGGCAGCCGTTCGTCGACGACGTCCTCGATCTCCAGACAGCCGCCCTCGGCGAGGGCGTCCACCTCCCGGTCCACCAGACGGACCGAGCCGGTACGCCCGATGGAGCCGATGTCGCCGGTGCTCCACCACTGGCCCACCAACTTGGAGCGCCACCGGCCCTCCTCCCCCACGTATCCCAGGCACAGGGCGTCGGTGCGGCAGAACAGGAGCCCCGGCGTCCCCGTGGGCACGGGCCGCAGGGTCTCGGGGTCCACCGCGCGCAGCCGGGTCCGGCCGGGGATCGGTCGACCCAGGTCACGGGTGGTGGGCGTGGTCCCCTGGTCACGTTCCAGGGAGCGTCGGGTGAAGAAGCGGAAGGTCAGCGGCCCGGTCTCGCTCTGTCCCCAGCCCTGCATCCACACCGGTCGCCGGTGCGCGGTGGCGTTCAGGAAGGAGCGGACCGTGGACGGGTGCATCGCGTCGAAGGTGCTGACGAACAGCCGCACCCGGTCGAAGGGGGTGTCCTCCCCTTCGGTGTGCCGCTGCCATCGGCCCAGCGTGGAGGGTTGGGCCTCCAGGATCGTGGGCCGGTGGGCCTCCAGAGCGGGCCCGGCCTCCGCCCAGTCCGGGGAGGTGATCACCGACATCGTCTTCGGGGCCAGACGCAGGACGCTCGCCGTCCAGGCCAGGGCGCGGCCGTGCGCGTAGGAGTAGGAGGAGACGACCGTGTCGTCCGGTCGGCTGCCCAGGACCGGCCACCGGTGGGCCTCGAAACCGGCCAGACGGCGCATGATGGTGCGGGTGGAGTGCACGACCAGCTTCGGCGTCCCGGTGGTCCCGGAGGTGTGCATGATCGCCAGGGGCGCGTCCAGATGGGGACGGCAGGGCGGCGGCACCTCGGCTCCGGCGAGGTCGTCCATGGTCAGGGCGCCCTCGGCCCGACCGTCGACCACCAGGGTCCGGCGGGCGTGGACCCGGGGGTCGCAGGCCTCCTCGGCGGCCGCGCCCAACAGCGCGGTGTCGGTGACCAGCAGGGCCGGTTCCAGCCGTTTGAGGAGCTCCTCCAGGACCCGCGGCTCCAAATGGGCGGACAGGGAGGCCGGAACGGCGCCCAGACGCGCCGCCGCGCAGGACAGCAGGACGTAGTCCCAGTGGTTGCGCTTGGCGATCGCGACCCGGTCGCCCGGCCCCACACCGGCCCGGGCCATCCGGCCCGAGAGCCCGCGGACCAGGGCGGCCGCCTCCGGGATCTCCAGTTCCCACCCCGCCTCGGGGGCGACGTCCAAAGGCCTGCTCAGGTGAACGACGGTACTGGTACCGCGTGCGGCCATGTCGTCGAAGAGGGTCCCCAGGTCCAGGGGACGACTCAGTGGCTTCATGTCTCCTCGATGCGGATCGGTTCACGGGCGGCGGCCAGGAAGGCCGTGACCCGTTCGGTGGCCGTGGTCGCCGACGCCACCGCGCCTTCGCTGCACGGGCGCAGCGAGATCCAGTCGCCGGCGTAGTCGACGGCGGCGGGCGGGCGGGCGACGAAGGCGGAGCGCGCCGCCAACGCCTTCGGGCCGGGCAGGGGCAGTCCGTGTCGGAAGCGGTGCGCGACCGCTCCACGGACGTGCCCGCCCAGGCCGGGCAGGAGACGTTCGGCGCTCTCGGTCAGCCGGCGCGCCACCTCGTGGTCGGGGGCCTCGGCCAGCTCCCGGGCCCCTCGGGGAGAGGCGACCAGGGAGAGCAGCCCACGCCCTCGGGGCGCCCGGCCGGGATGTTTGTCGTGGTCGACGGTGACCACGCTCAGCAGGGGGTCGTCGGAGACCAGGACGGCGAACCCGCGCCCCCTGCCGCGCGGGGCCATCGGCGTGTCCAGGAACAGGGACAGTCGGAGCATCGGCGCGTACTCGCAGGCCTCCAGGTAGGCCCGTTCCACACCCGCGGCCCCGGGGTACAGCTCCATCGCGACGGGGGCCGGCACCGCCAGGACCACCGCACGGGCGGTGAGGTCGCCCCGGGGCGACTCCAGACGCACGCCGTCCTCCTCCTCGACCACCCGGGTCACCGGATGGTCGGTGCGCACGTCGAGCCGGTCGGCCAGGGCACGGGGCAGGGTGTCCATCCCGTCCCGATAGGTGCGCCAGTGGGCGGTGCTGCCCGAGGCGACCAGATGGGCCGCGAAGGGGGCGGCCGCCGCCCGCTCCAGCGGCCACCCGAAGAAGCCCGAGGCCAGCGGCCCCAGAAGGCGTTCGCGTACCTGGGGGTGCGCCGACTCCAGGAGGTCGGCGACGCTCACGTCCGTCAGATCGCCCCGCTCCGGATGTTCGGGGTCCAGGTCGGCGCCGCCCAGCCGGCCCAGCAGTCGCGCCAGGTCCAGTCGGGCCGCCGGAGCGAGCCCCATACCGGTGAGCAGGCCCAGAGGGCGCCCCGCGTTCCGACGCGCGCGCCCCGCCCACCACACCGACAGAGCGCCGCGCACCCGGGGGATCGCCGAGGGGTCGGCGTCCAGTCCGAGCTCTCGGATCAGCCGCCAGGTCGCCGGGTAGGCGTTCGCGGACGGGATCATCTCCGCCCCGGTGTCCACCAGGTGGCCGTCGACGCGCAGCGTGCGCATCCGCCCGCCCACGGCCTCGGCCGCCTCCAGGACCCGCACCGAACGTCCGGCGGCGGTCAGGGCGTGCGCCGTCGCCAGTCCGGCCGGGCCCGCCCCCACCACCGCCACGTCGATCGGTCCGGTCACGCCGCGCTCCCCCAGAGCAGGGCGGCGACCAGGTTGGCGCCGATCAACAGGACCACCGTGACGCGGTGGGTGTGGATCGCCAGACGACGCGCACGCAGGATGTCGCCGCGCACGAAACCGATGAAGAGCTGGGCCAGGCGCATGAGCGCCACCGGCAGGAGCGCCACGGGGAACCACCACGGCGAGATCCCGGCCAGATAGGAGCCGGTGACCAGCAGGGTCTCCGCGGCGGTGAGCACGATGATGAAGCCGGCGTTGGTCCTCGGAGAGACCTTGGCCGCGACGGTGATCCGCCCCGCGGCCCGATCGCCGTCGGCGTCGTTGGTGTTGGAGTAGAGCCCGAACAGCATCGGACCGCCGCCGAACACCAGCGCCTGGACGATGACGAACCCGTCGATCCCGCCGGTGAGCAGACCATAGGGCACCAGGACCCAGCCCACGCCGAGACCGACGAGGAAGAGCTCCTGGAAACCCCGGTAGCTGATCTTCAGCCCCCAGGAGTACTGGACGGAGGCGACCAGGCACAGGGCCGCGCCCACGATCGCCCACATCGGACGGTGCGGGGCCAGCGCGATGACCAGGGTCCACAGGGCGACGCTCGCCACGGTCGCCGCCCGACCGAAGGACAGCGCCTGGGGTTCGGTCAGGGTCCCGGCCACGAGCGGTTTGCGGGCCAGCCGTCGACGGGCCGCGTCCGAACCGTAGTTGGCGGCGTCGCTGCCGTCCCGGTAACCGGTGACGTCGTCGAAGGCGACCATGGCGGCCACCACGGCGATCTCCGCCACCAGGATCAGCAGGAGCAGGCCGAGGGTGTCCGCGCGCCAGCCCAACAGGGGCAGCGTCATGACGAACACCAGCGGCAGGCCGATGTAGTAGTCGACGATGTCGAGCTTGGCCAGGCGGGCGTAGGCCGCCAGGGTGGCGCGCCGTGTACGGGGGCCCGGCGCGGGCGCCGCGACGGGCGCGGTCATCTGATCGGTCATCGGGTCCTCCGGAGCGCGAACGCGCGTACGTCGTCGACCACCCGTTCCACCTGAGCGTCGGTCAGGTGCGGATACAGGGGCAGGGAGATGTTGAGGCGAGCCGCCTCCCGCGCCCGGGGCCAGTGGCCGTCGGGGCGGGCGTGCGGCGCGAAGGCCGGCTGCTCGGGCAGGATCCGCGGGTAGTACACGTGAGCGTCGATCCCCGTCTTCGCCAGGTGCGCGCGCAGGCCGTCGCGGTCCTCGCACAGCAGCGTGTAGACGTAGGGGAAGCGGCCGTCGCCGCCGACCGGAGGCGCCGTGATCCCGGCCTCGACCAGGCCGGACAGGCGCTCGGAGTAGTACGAGCAGATCTCGGTACGGCGGGCCGTCCGCGCGGCCAGACCCTCCATCCGGTGGAGCTGGAAGGCGGCCATCACCTCGTCGAAACGGCTGTTGTGGCCGATGTGGTGGTGCAGGAACCGGTTGCGCCCGTCCTGGCCGTGGTTGCGCAGCATGCGCACCCTCTCGCCCAGCGCCGTGTCGTCGGTGAGCACCACGCCGCCCTCGCCGGGCATGCCGAAGATCTTGACCTGCACGAAGGAGTGGACCCCGGCGTCTCCCCACAGACCGGCCGGGCGACCTTCCAGGGACCCGCCCTGGGCCAGCGCGGAGTCCTCGATCAGCCGCAGACCCCGCTCGTCGGCCAGGTCCCGCAGGCGCGGCATGTCCGCCATCACCGAGAACATGTGCGCCGGCATCAGGGCCCGCGTCCGGTCGGTGATCAGCGCCTCGGCGTGGCCGGGGTCCATCGTCAGCGTCACGGGGTCGATGTCGGCGAAGACCGGTCGGGCCCCGCTCGACAGGACGGTGCTCGCCAGGGGCGCGCAACCGAAGGCGGGCACGATCACCTCGTCGCCGGGCCCGATGCCCATGGCGGCCAGGATCAGGGTGAGCGCGGAGGTTCCGCTGGAGCAGGCCACGGCCTCGGCGGCGTTGGTCTCGGCGCGCAGGGCCTCTTCGAAGCGGGCGGTGCGGCGGCCGAGGATGAACCTCTGCTCGGGACAGGTGCCGACCTCGTACAGCAGGTCCAGGAGGACGTCCCTGTCGGCCTCGAACAGATCGGGCGCGAAGAACGGGACGGCGTGCTCGACGGTCACGGTCATCGGATCCCCCCGGTGAGGAAGCGTTCGATCTCGTCGCAGACGCGATCGACCTGGGCGTCGGTGAGGTCGGCGTGCAGGGGCAGCGCGAGCGCCGAACGGCAGACCTCCTCCGCGCGGGGGAGGTCGCCGGGCCGGTGACCCAGGTGGGAGAAGCAGGGCTGAAGGTGCAGGGGACGCGGGTAGTAGACCTCGGTCCCGATCCCGGCGGCGGCCAGGTGCGCGGCGAGGGCGTCGCGGCCGTCGACCTCGATGAGGTGGACGTAGATCACCCGTTCCTGGCGCGGGACCCGCGGGGCGTCCCCGGGGACGGCGCGGACACCGGGAAGGCCGCGCAGACGCTCGTCGTAACGTCGCGACAGTTCGGCGCGGCGTTCGATGTCGGCGTCCAGGTGGGCGAGCTTGGCGAGCAGGACGGCGGCCTGGAGGTCGTCCATCTTGCTGTTGCAGCCGGTGACCACCGTCGGGTTGGAGATGCCGGGGAAGTCGGCCAGAGTGCGGCCCGACCTGCCGTGGTGGCGGATCATCCGCGCGGTCTCGGCCATGGCGTCGTCGTCGGTGAGCAGCGCTCCGGCGTCACCGACGGCGCCCAGGGTCTTGGCGGGGAAGAAGGAGAGCACACCGCCCGCTCCGAGCAGGCCCGCGTGCCTGCCGTCCGATCGCATGCCGATCGCCTCGGCGCTGTCCTCCAGGACCGTGAGCCCGTGGGCGCGGGCGACCTCCCCCACGCCCTCCATGTCGGCGAGACGGTCGAAGAGGTGGACGGGCATGACCGCGCGGGTGCGTTCGGTGATCGCCCGCTCCACCGAACGCGGGTCGATGCCGTGACCGTGCGGCTCGATGTCGGCGAAGACCGGGACCCCGCCGGCGTGTACGACGGCGGTCGCGGTGGCCACGAAGGTGTAGGCGGGGACGATCACCTCGTCGCCGGGGCGCAGACCGGCGGCGCGGAGCAGGAGAACGAGCGCGTCGGTTCCGGAATTGACGCCGACCACGTGCCGGGCGCCGGTCCAACGTTCGAGTTCGCGTTCGAATTCTTCAACCATGGAGCCATGAGAGAACTTACCGTCGTCCAGGACGCGGCCACAGTTCTCTCTGATCTCCGGCCACAGTCTTCGAAAAGTCTCCGACTGATCGAAGAAAGGTATTTCGGAATTATTTTCGCTCTGCTTTTCTCGAGCAGAGGAGGAGAGTACTGGATTCACGTGTTCCGTTTCCCGAGGAAAAGGGGGCGGGGCCCGGCCGCGGGGGGAGCCGCGGCCGGGCCGGAAGGGGGACGTCGAGAAGTCGTCAGGCGCCCAGGAGGGGGATGTCGTTCTTGCCGAGGTGGTAGTCGCGCACGGCGGCGACCAGCTCGGCGGTGGACAGGTCGCCACTGCCGTCGACGTCGATCTGCCTGAAGGCGTCGTCGGCCTGCGCGCCGCTGAGACCGATGGCGGCGAACCACTTCTCCATCTCGGACGGGCTGACCTCGCCGCCACCGTCGGTGTCGAGCACGTCGACGATGGCCTGGATGGTCGGCTCGACGACCCGCTTGAAGCCGGCGTCGCCCTTGCTGACGATCTCCTGCTCGGCGACCTCGACGAACTTGTCCTGGCTCATCCGGTCGGTGCCGGCGGCCTCCGCGAGGAGGTCGAACATGGCCAGGTAGCTGTCGCGCAGGGCGTCGCCCTTGGGCGTGCCCGCGGCACCCAGACGCTCCAGGATGCCCTCGGCCTCGGCCACGAAGTCCGAGCGCTCGATGGTGCCGTTGCCGTCGTGGTCCCACAGACGGAAACGCTCTTCGAGACGGTTCTCGGCCTTGGTAGCGGTCGTCATATGTTTCTCCCTCGGATCACCGTATGGAAAAAGCGAATTCAATAAATAGAATGAGTCGCTCGGGTGATCGGTCGATCTCCCTCAACCCACGAAAAGATTACAGCCTCAAGACACCCGCTAAAACCAGAACAGAGAAAAATGGAGAGATGAATGCGACTTTTATATCGGACATTCTTCGACATTTTCTTCGACCCTCGCGAAAGGGTCGTCCCCGGGCGTGTCCGCACTCCCCTGTTCGAAGACCAGACCCTCCTCGGGAGCCAACCCCAGAGAGGCTCCGGTGGGGATGGGGGCGGCGTGGATCAACACGTTGTAGTGGTTGGGCGTGTGGCAGGCGTCGAAGCCCAGGACCACGCCCACCAGGCGCCCCCCGATCCACACCCGATCCCCTCGATCCACGACCCCCGCCGAGGTGATCTCGGCGAAGCCGAGGAAGCCCACCCGGTCGATCCGGGCGCCCTCCTCGGTCTCGGTGTGATCGGTGGCGACCAGCTCGTGGACCTCGCCCGCGCGCACGCACCGGCTCGCGAACGGCTCCAACCGCATCCCGCGCTCGGTCCTGCGGTGCACCAGCACCTTGACCAGGCTCCCGGTGACGTTCCGCTTGGGCCCGTCCTCACACGGGTTCACGAGCCCACCCTCTCCCCCTCGTTCTCCCGCGCCTCGCGGTAGACGTCCTCGACCAGGCGCAGCGCCGACGTCCCCGCGCCGTCCTGCGCGCCCTCGCGCACCCGACGTTCGAAGTCGGCCACAATGCCCTCGTACTCGTGCCACAGCGACTCCTTGAACGCCGGGCGGCCGGCCAACATGTCGGCGCTCAGGACCCGACCGTCGACCGTGCGCACCTCGACGTCCTTGCGTTCCCCCGGGTGGGACCAATCGAGCAGGACCCTGGCCCGGGCCCCCGTGGCGACCAGGCCGATGTCCGCTCGACGGTCCACACCCGAGGAGTCGTAGTCCACCCTCGCTGTGTCCACCTCGACCCGCCCCACCAGTGCCTCCACCAGATCGAAGGCGTTGGGTCCGTTGTCGGCCACGCATCCGCCGCCGCACCGTGCCGGGTCCAGGTACCAGGTGTCGTCCCCCGTGTGCTCCTCGATCCGTTCCAGGTAGCGCACGGTCACCTCCGCCGGAACGCTCCCCTCCAACCGTTCCCGCAGGGCCAGGAACTCGGAGTTGTACCTGCGGTGGAAGGCGGTGAACAGCGCCGCCCCGCGCTCCCGGGCCAGAGCCACCAAGGGCTCTCCCTCGGCCGGGGTCAGGGCCAGGGGCTTCTCCACACAGACCGCGACCCCCCGTTCGAGGGCGTCCGCGCAGATCCGGGCGTGGGCGTCGTTGGGCGCGGTGACCACGACCGCGTCCAGCTCCACCTCGTCCAACATCGTGGTGTGGTCGGTGTGGCCCACCGCCCCCTCGGGCGGATCGGCGACCTTGGCGGGGTCCAGGTCGCACACCGCCACCGTCCGCCAGGCCGGGGAGGCCTCCAACGCCGCCAGGTAGAAGCGGGAGATGAAGCCCAGCCCCACGACCCCCACGCGCAACGGTCCCTCGTTCATCGTGCCCCTCCTCGTACCTCGGGCACCCGGACCCCGGCCCGTTGGCCCTGCTCCACCAGAACCGCGTACAGGGCGGCGGGCAGCGGCACACCGTGCTCGGCCCGCTCACGGGCGTAGTGGTGTTCGTGCCATCCGGGATAGCGCACCGGCAGATCCGGGTCGGTGGGCGGGCAGTCCAGCAGCGCGCCGAACAGGCCCTCGGCGTCGGCCTCCGCCCCCTGCCTCAGGGCATCGGGGGCGATGGCCAGCAACAGCAGACCGATGTCGTCGTCGCGCCCGCTCGGACCGCCGTCCCCCTCCAACGCGTCCTCGTGCGGACCGCGCCCCGAACCCGAGACCAGAGCCGAGAGCACCTCGACCACCAGCCCCAGCCCGAAGCCCTTGAACCGGCCCACATGACCGCCCAGCCACATCAGATGCGCGTCCCCGGCGTCGAAGGCGGCCGGATCGGTGACCGGAGCACCCCGGTCGTCGCACAGCAACCCCTCCGGCAGCACGCGCCCCTCCCGGGCCGCCTGCCGGACCCTCCCGGTCGGGGCCGCGGTGGTGCTCATGTCCAACAGGAAGGGCGGATGCCCTCCCGCCGGGGCCGAGACGGCCAGCGGGTTGGTCCCCAACATCGCCACCGCGCCGCCCGGCGGGCGGGCGATCCGCTGCCCGCCGCAGTTGCTGGAGACCACGCCGATCATGCCCCGCTCGGCCGCGCGCAGCGCGTGGAACCCGGCGCAGCCCAGGTGGGTGGCGTCACGGACCGACACCATCCCCACCCCGTGCCGTTCGGCCCGCTCCACGGCCAGATCCATCGCCCAGGAGGCCGACCACAATCCCAGGGAGCGCCGCGCGTCGACCAGCAGGGCGGCGCCCAGGTCGGTCACGATCGACGGCTCGGCCCGGGGGTCGGCCCGGCCCTCGTCGAGCAGGGGCAGGTACAGGCCCGCCAGGTTGGCCACGCCGTGCGAGTCCATCCCGGTCAGGTCGCCGTGGCACAGGGCGCGCGCCGACTCGACGGCACGGTCCCGGGGCATTCCGCGGTGGACGAACATCTCCGTGACGAAGAGGTTCAGTTCGTCGGGGTCGACCAGGACGGTCGACCCCGACGGGGCGGTTCTCGGTGACTCCGAGGAGAGGGTGGTCACGATCCTCCGTTCGTCTCTTGGGTGAAGGCGGTCAGTAGACGGGCCACCGTCTCGGCGAACCCGTCGAGGTCGGACAGGCGGGCGGACTCGTCGTCGCCGTGCGCCCCGTGGGCGGCCAGGTCACCGGGGCCCAGGACGACCGAGCACGTGTCGGGGATCCCCGCCGCCCAGATGGCGTCGCAGGTGAAGGCCGGCTCGTCCGCGGGCCACTCGGGCACCCCGGCCCGCCGCAGCAGGTCGTGGCCCCGGGTGTCGTGATCGTCCAGCACCGGCAGTCCGCGCTTGGGCCAGTCCAGTCGGGTGATCCGGCGTGCGTCCCGCGCGGTACGGGCGAACAGGGTCGTGTCGGAGAACTCGGCGACGAACTCCGTCAACGCGGTCTCGAAGGCCTCGGTCACCGCCGCCTCCAGGACACGGCCGGTCTCCGCGTCGCCGTAGGAGAGGTTGAACAGCAGATCTCCGCCGCCGTAGACCCGGTTGTGCAGGGTGCCGGTCCACAGGCCGGCCACGCACACCGCTCCGCTTCCGGCGTAGGAGTCCAGGAGCCGACCCATCCGTTGGGCCAGGAACCCCGACAGGACGGAGGCGTTGTGGCCGGTGTGCGGACGGTCGTCGATCGCGTCGTCGCCGCGCACCGACACCCGGGCGGTCATCGACGCCGTGCTCCGGGTCGAGAAGCGTCCGGAGGTGGGTTCGCAGAACACGTTGAGCCGCCCCACGTACCCGCGCTCCACCAGGGGCCGGGTGCCCAGGACGCCCATGGCGCCGCCCTCTTCGCCCGCGACGGCCTGGACGATCACCGCGCTGTCGCGGCCGACCCGCTCGGACCGCTCCAGGGCGGCGCGCGCCCCGGCCAGCAGGGCCACCGCGGGCCCCTTGGCGTCGATGGCGCCGCGTCCGCGAAAGACCTTCCCGTCGAAGGAGACCGGAGGGTTCCCGGCCACGGTGTCCAGGTGCACGTTGAACATCACGGTGCGCTCGCGCGGCACCTCGTCCGGCCCCAGACGCAGGACCAGGCTCGGCTGTTCCTCCAGGAACCGGGGGTCGGCCGTCGCAGCCGCGCGCACGGTCTCGGGGACCCCGGGACGGTCCAGGTCGGCCGGGTCGGCCGGGGCGTGGCGTACCACCCGGAAGCCGAGCTCCCCGGCGGCCTTCGCGTACTCCCGTTGGGCCTCCCACAGCCGGGGCGCGGGCCCGTCCGCGCCGACCTCCAGGGGGCCGGCGGTGGGGATCTCCATCGACCTGAGCAGCAGGGCGTGGTCGGAGGGGTTCAGGGCGGCCCTCATCGAAGCGCCCCCTCGTTCCGGACCCGACGGACGAGCTCCTCCGTGGCCCGCCCGTACTCGACGAACGCGGCCCGGTCCCCCCGGCCCGGGTCGGCCCCGGACGCCCGCAGGTGGGGGCGCAGGTGCAGGTGGGGTTCGATGGACAGCGCCCCCCGATAGCCGTGGTCCTCCAGGATCCGCAGACACTCCTCGACGCCGGCCTCTCCCTCGCCCGGCGACACGTAGGCCGTCTCGCCTCCGGGTACGGCGACCGCGTCCTTGACGTGGACGTGGGCCACGTACTCCGCCAAGGGCGCGAGCAGCGCCGGAGCGTCGTAGCCGTGGGCGATCCCGTTACCGGTGTCGAACAGCAGCCGCAGCGCCGGACTGTCGGCCTCGGCCACCAACGCCAGCGCCCGGTCGGCGTCGTCCCCGGCCCAACCGGCGCAGTTCTCGTGGACCAACAGCAGACCGGCGTCCTCGGCCCTGCGCGCCAGTTCGCGCACCCGGGACCGCGCGATCCGCCCCCACTCCGGCTCGGCCGTCCCCCCGGACGGGAAGGACATGATCCGCACCATGCGCGTCCCCAGACGGGCGCAGCGTCGGGCCAGAACGTCGAGTTCGGCAAGATCGACGGCGAAGTCCCCGGTCACCGGGCGGGACCAGTCACCGATCTTGGCGGCCACGGCGACCACCTCGACCCCGGCCTCCCCGATCCGGTCCGCCGCCCGCGCGAACTCCTCCTCCCCCAGCTCGGCGACGGGCACCCCGTCCAGGGTGCGCAGCTCCAGAAGGTTCCAGCCCAGCTCGCGCACCGCGTCGAGTTGGCCCGCCAGGTCGGGGGCGGCCTCGTCACCGATCCCGGCCAGAGGTGAGGACTCAGGCACCGACGGCACTGTCGACCTCCCTCTCCACGGTCGTGGGCGCGCATAGACGCTTGGCCTCGGCCAGCAGACGGACCGCCTCGATCTGCGTGGGAAGGTCGCCGCCACCGCCCCAAGGGCGGGAGTAGCGGCCGTAGCAGGAGCGCAGGAGCGCGGTCAGGGCGTCGTCGGGAAAGACCGAACGGGCGGGCTCGCGCCCCGCGACGGTCACCGAGAGCTGCGCGGTGTGGTCCGCCTCGCTGCACGGGTAGTGGCCGGTCAGGACGGCCGTGTCGAACTCCAGCACGATCCGGCGTTCCCGGGTCGGACAGGTCAGGTCGGACTCGATCCGGGTGAGGGTTCCACTCCGGTGCGCCAGCTCCATCCGGGCCCCGCCCAGACCGGGCATCCGCAGCCCCTCGACGGTCATGTCCGACAGATCGGCCGAGACCACGTCGGCGTCGCCCGCCAGGGAGACGGCCGCGGCCAGGGCGTGCGGGACCTCGACGTCGAAGGCCGTGGGGTGGGAGGTGGACTCCAGGCTCCGGGTGAACCGGGGTTTGTTCTGGATCACCGTGATGGCGCGCAGCCCGCCGAAGACCCCGGAACGTCGGACCGCGACCAGCCGCCGGGTCAGGGAGCTGGCCGACCACGGCGTCGCCACGTTCAGGTCCAGCCCCCGGGAGCGGCGCAGACGCGCGATGCCGGCGAGCTCCACCAGGTCCAGGGCCAGGGGCTTCTCCACGATGATCCGGCGGTAGCCCAGATCGGCCAGGTGTCCCAGCATCTCCACGCGCAGCCGCGGCGGGGTGCACAGGTGGACGACCGTCCGCTCCGACGGGTACAGCCGCGCCGCCTCCTCCGGGGAGTCGACCACGTGTATCCCGTCGGCCCTCTCGTGCAGAGGATCGTAGCCCAGGATCGGCCCCGGGGCGAAGAGGTCGGGTGCCGCCGCCCGCGCCTTGGCGAGCGACGGCGCGTGCAGCCCTTGTCCGGATCTACCCAAGCCGACGATGAGGGTGTGCAGCATGAAGGGCCGACACCTTTCCGGTTCTCTGGTACCCGTACCGCTCGGCGTTCCTGTCGGACACGCGGAGCCATGAACGGGCACTCATCCTCTTGCGACCGCGGAACGGAGTCAAAGAATAGAACCGGTTCTCACACCCCAAAACCCGACGGAGGGCATTCCTCAATCAGGAAGAAAGAGACAAGAAAGGGAGAGATCAACGATTAGCGGAGTTCATCCCTTTTGCGCTCCGGAGGGGTCAGGCCACCGAGAAGCTGAAGAGGCCGCTGGGCGGAGCGTGCCATCCGCGGTCAGGGGCGACCGGGACACCGGGGGCGAAGCAGGTGGTGCCCGGGTGGATGCGCACCTCCGTGTCGGTCATGTTGAACAGCACGTGCGCGGTCGCGGGGAGCCGGTGACAGCCTCCCGAGGCCGGATCGGTGTAGCGCTCCAGGTCTTCGAGCTCGGTCTTGAAGACCACGACCTCGCCGGTCGCCGCGTGCGCCGGGGAGGCCCCCAAAAGCACACCGCCGAGGACAAGGGCGGCCACGGTGGACAACGCCTTCATTCCACCATCCTTTCTCATCTCATGTACGTTTCATGAAAACAACCCTCTTTTTAACCGATAACACGGAGGGTTTCGGAAGGATCCTCTCCGAACCCGAGGGGGAGCGCAACCCCGATATCCCGGAAAACCTTTTCGGACCTCGATTTCCGGACCCATAAAACCGCAGGAACATAACACCAATAATCCGACATCTCATTCTTCGGCCACCGAACACACGCGACCGCTAAGGGCGAGTCGTCCCCACCCGCCCCATCCGCTCCCCGACCCGATCACACCCCGACGACCGGCCCCCGAACACCACCGGGCCTTGCCGACCTCCCTCCCGGAGCCGTACGTTTTGCGGTGATCACGAACCATCGGGTGGGAGCAGCATGAGAATCCTTGTCGTGGGAGCCGGAGCGGTCGGCGGATACTTCGGCGCCCGACTCGTCCAGGCCGGACGTGACGTCGACTTCCTGGTCCGCCCCCCACGCGCCGAACTCCTGCGCGAACGAGGCCTGAACCTGCGCACCGTCGACGGCGCGACCGAACGGATCCCCGTACGCCCCGTCACCGCCGACCTCCTGCGCCCCGAATACGACCTCGTCGTCCTCGCCGTGAAGTCCTACGGACTGGAGGGCGCCGTCGCCGACCTGACCCCCGCCATGGGCCCGAACACCGTGGTCGTCCCCTTCCTCAACGGCATGCGCCACCTGGACGTACTCGTCGACCGCTTCGGCCTCGACCGCGTCTACGGCGGCGTGAGCATGGTGATGACCCGCCTCGGCGACTCCGGAGAGATCATCGAGGTCGGCAAGATGGGCGAACTCGTCTACGGACCCGTGAGCCGCACCCCGGTCCTCGCACCCGAACAAGTGCACAAGGCTCTGCACGGCGCCGCCTTCACCGCCCGCACCGCCGAGGACATCCGCCAGGAGATGTGGGACAAGTGGGTCTTCCTCGCGAGCCTGGGAGCCGCCACCTGCCTGATGCGCGCCCCCATCGGCCGCGTCAACCGGGCCCCCGGCGGCTCCGAGTTCAGCGCGGCGATGTTCGCCGAGGCCATGGCCGTGGCCACCGCCGCCGGATACCCCCCGGGCGAACGCATCCGCGCCCTCGCCGACCGGATCATCGGCGACACCGAACGCGAGACCTCCACCTCCATGTACTGGGACCTGACCCACGACAACCCGGTGGAGGGCGACCACATCGTCGGCGACCTGGTCGCCCGAGGCCGGGAACTCGGAGTGCCCACACCCCTGCTCTCCCTGGCCCACACCCACCTGAGCGTCTACACGGCCGGCCGCGAGAACCCGCCCGCGACCGCCCCCGTCACCCCTTGAGCGCGCCCGCCATCAACCCCCTCATGAAGAACCGCCCCAACACCAGATAGACGACCAACGTCGGCAACGACGCCAACACCGCCGCCGCCATCTGCTGGTTGTAGGGCACCACCATCGACCCGGCCACGTTGTTCAACTGCACCGTCACCGGCCAACTGTTCGGCCCGGTCAGGAACACCGCGAACAGGAAATCGTTCCAGGCCGAGGTGAACTGCCAGATCAACGTGACCGCGAACGCCGGCGCCGACACCGGCAACACCACCGAGGCGTAGGTGCGCAGCATGCCCGCGCCGTCCACCCGGGCCGCCTCCACCAACGCCGGCGGAATACTCGCGTAGTAGTTCCGGAAGATCAACGTGCAGATCGGGATCCCGTACACGGTGTGCGCCAGGATCAACGGGAACAACCCGCCCATCAGGTTCGCGCCCACCAACATCTGCTGGAGCGGGATCATCACCGCCTGATAGGGGATGAACATCCCGAACAGGAACAGCGTGAACACCGTGTCCGCGCCCGGAAAGCGCCAACGCGCCATCACGTACCCGTTCATCGACCCCAACACCGCGGAGAGCACCGCGCTGGGCACCGCCACCATCACACTGTTGCGCAACCCCGGGGCCAAGGCCTGCCAGGCGGCCGCCCACCCCTCCACGCTCCAGGTCTGCGGAGGCAGCCAGGCCCGGGCCGCGGTGGCCTCGTCGAAGGGCTTGAACCCCGTCACCAACAGCACGTACATCGGCAGCATGAACAACACCGCCAGGGCGAACAGCAGGACGAACCGGACCATACGCCCGCTCCGCGCCCGGCCCGTCCTCTCGCCGACCGCGGTCGCTCGCGTGCTCATCGGCCCTCGCTCCGTTCCTTGCGCACACTCCACACCAGATAGGGGACGACGAACAACGCCACCGCGATCAACAGATAGGAGGCGATCGTGGCGCCCTTGGCCGGATCACGGACCTCGAAGACCATCGCCCACATGTACACGGCGGGCACGTCCGCCACGATCTGCTGCCCCGCGATCGCGATGATCAGATCGAACACCTTCAGCGACATGTGCCCCAGAATGATCACCGAGCTCAATAACACCGGCCTCAACTGCGGCATCACCACATGCCGGTACACGCCCCACTCCGAACAACCGTCCACCCGGGCCGCCTCGCGCAACTCCTCCGGAACCCCGCGAAAGCCCGCCAGGAACAGAGCCATGACGTACCCGGCCAACTGCCAGATCGCAGGCAGGGCCATCGCCGCCATCCCCAGATCCGGAGCGGTCCACCAATCGTTGACCAGGAAGTCCAGGTTCAGATGGACGAACAGGGCGTTGAGCCCGGTCGCCCGCTCCGCCGGGGCGGGGTTCATCAACCACCGCCACACCACACCGGTCGCGATGAAGGAGACCGCCATCGGCGCCAGGAACAGGGTGCGGAAGACCGCCTCTCCCCGTATCCCCTTGTCCAACAACAGCCCCAGGAACCACCCCAGCAGCAGCGCTCCACCGACGAAGACCACCGTGAACACGACCGCGTTGCCCACCGCCGCCGGCCAACGGGCCTCCTGCCACAAGGACACGAAGTTCGTCAGACCGACGAACTCCCCCTCCTGCACCGGCCGATGCCGGTCGCTCAACGCCAGCCGGGTGTTCCAGCCGATCATGCCGTAGACGAACACCCCGATGAGCAGGATCGACGGGGAGACCAACAGGAGCCCGGGCAGCCACGAGCGGGAACGGACCAGCGCACGGCGCCACGGTGACATCTGGGCGGGGACGCGGCCCGGACCGGACCCGACCGCGCCGCCCGCCCTTTTCTCGGAGACGCTCATTCGGACCGCGCGGCCTCGTGCAACGCGTCGTTGAACGCCTCCAGGTCACCGTCGCCCAGATACAGCCCGACGGCGGTGTCGACGTCGTTCTTCCACCGGTTGCCCACGGCCACCCCGTGCCAGAACGACCCCGCCAGCTCGGGACCCGCCTGCCACTCGGCCAGGGCCGACTCCAGATAGGGACTGTCGGCGTAGTGGGCCGGATCGGCGTCCTCACGCGCGGGGATGGACCCCTTGAGCGGGTTGAAGACGTCCTGCCCCTCACGACCGGCGACCAGTTCGAGCCAGCTCAGCGCCGCCTCCTCGTTGGGAGCCCCCACCGGCAGGGTGAAACTGTCCGACAACCACATGTAGGTGCCGTCGGTCCCGGGCGAGGCCACCCAGTCGTAATCCTCTCCGGGGAGCGCTCCCACTTCGTCGAAGTACCCGGCCGCCCAGTCGCCCATGATGTTGAAGGCCGCCTCGCCGTCGGCGACCCGACGCGACGCCTCCTGCCAGTCCTCGGCCGCGGACTCCTCCTGGGTGTGGTCCAGGATCACCTCGAAGGTCTCCAGCGCCTCGGCCACCTCCGGGGTGCCCCAATCGGCCCCCGGCTCCCACAGACCGTTGTAGGCGTCGGGACCCAGGGAACCCAACAGCACCGACTCCAACAGGTGCGAGACGGTCCACTGCGCACCCACCGCCATGGGGATGGCGTCGGTCTCCTCCGCGACCGCCTCCAGGGCCTCCACCAACTCGTCGAGGGTCTCGGGCGGGCCCTCCACCCCGGCCTCCTCCAACAGCGAGGGGTTGAACCACAGCACGTTGGAACGGTGGATGTTGACCGGGACCGAGTAGACCTCGCCCTCATAGGAGATCTGCTCGATCAACTGGTCCGGCAGGGCCTCGCGCAACCCCTGCTCGTCGTAGAAGTCGTCCAGCGGTTGGAGGTAGCCCGCCTCGATGTAGTCCTGGAGTTCGGCCCCGGCGTGCCCCTGGAAGGAGTCGGGCGGATCCTGACTCTGCAACCGCCCCTCCAGGACGGCCTGGGCGTTGGTCCCCGACCCTCCGGCCACGGCCGCGTTGACGAACTCGACCCCGGGGTTGTCCTCCTCGAAGCGCTCGATGAGCGCCTCCAGCCCGGCCTCCTCACCACCACCGGTCCACCAGGAGAAGACCTCGACCTGGTCGGCTCCCCCACCTCCGCCTCCGCACCCGGAGGCCAGGAGCACCAGCCCCAACGTCCCCGCCGCGACCGACCGCCGCCGTACACGCATGCGCGTCCCTTCTCGGATGGCCGCCCCTTCCGAGACGGCACATCACCTCGCGTGTCCCAGATCACCCATTCGACTGCCGTGCCATCCTTCGCTCACACGTGTCCCCCGTCAAGGGGGGATGTCCGTTGTTTCCGGACGGGATTCCCGTGGCCCATGGGCGTTCCGGGTCCGGAGAGACGCCGCCCCTCCGCGCGGCACATGACACGCCGGAGCCGCCCCTCGAGGAGGATCGGCACCCAGGCCCACCCTGACCTGTGTTCTCCGGTTCTCCGAGACCCCGACGGCACGCGGGACCGCCCATGGACGGGCACGGGGCTTGGCACAATCACGGCATGTCCATCCTCCAACGCTCCACCGCCCGAAGGTCGATCTCCCGACCGTCGGCGGCCTCGCTCCTGGTCGCTCTGCCCTTGGCCTGCCTCCTGCTGTCCGCGTGCGCCCCCGAAGGCGGCGCCGTGGGGGCCATCGCCACCGGGCACTTCTCGGCGCGCCACCACTTCCCCGTGATCATGGTCTCCTGGTGCGGCGACAGCCCTCCGGCCCGGATCGATCTGTCCTCCGAGGAGCACGAGTGGCGGTTGACCGCCACCAGGGAGTTCTCCGAGCAGCCGTTGGAGGTGAACCTGGCCGCGCCCGGCGAGGACTGGACCATCACGGACGGTTCGGGGGCGCCCGCCTATCGGATCGCGCCGGGCTCCCCCGATCTGGAGTACCTGTTGGGCGTGACCTCGGAGGCCGGGGTGGAGGGCGAGAACGAGAACGACATCGCCTCGTTGCGCTTCGACACCGAGACCCTGGCCGGCGACGACGGGGTGTACGTGGGAACCCACCAGGACGACCAGGGTTCCCTCGTCGATCGGGCCGCCTTCCCTCCGGAATGTTGATCCGGAGGAAGAAGAGCCACCACCTTTACGTGGTAGATCCATATAAGGGCGACATGTCCGATTGGCGGCGCCTCGGTCATGCCCCTTCAGCCGTGATCGACCGGTGGACGGTGGCGGGCGTACGACCATCCGCTCATCTCGGCTTCCCCCTGCCACATCCGAGGCGACCACTCCCGAGGAGCCCGCTCCACTCCCCCACCGTCCACCACCACCCACAAAGGCGATCTCGGATCAGGCTGAAAGGCATTGACGAAGTCCCAGAGCAGAGCCGGGGAGCGTACCTCGTCGTGCTCGATCACGGGGCCGCGCGCGTCGGCAGGCGGCATGTGCCCGGTCCGCCGATACTCCTCCGAGGACAGACGCAGGCCCAACCTGCCGAAGGCCGCGACCCTGCGCAGCACCGTCTCTCGGTGGAGGCGGTGGTCCTCCCCTTCCACAGGGCTCCGAAGATGCTCGCGGATCCGGTTCAGGAGCCTCTCCCCCTCCGGGGTCCTGGGGCCGATCTCCTGTTCCCATCTTCGTGAGAGCGCCACGCAGGCCCAGGTCGCCACCACCATGGGCGGCGTGAGAAGGAGAAGGAGGGGGGATTCACCGTAGAGCGCCACCAGGAACAGGCACATACACGCCACCACGGCGGGCAACGAGAACCCCGCCCCTGTGATCCGGCTCAAGAGATCGGCCCGTCGCCAGAGGCGGTGGATCCCCTCGGCATCGGTGCACAGCCCACGCTCGCGCAACCTCTCCAACGCCCCACGCACCTCGGAGTGAGAGACCACCTTCCCCAGAAGTTCGCTCGGGGAGCGTCTCCCGTCCGCGAGCTCGCGTATCAGGGAACGACGGACGGGTTCCAGAGCGTCGAGATCGACGTCGCGGCGGGCCCGGTCCGTCGGTTCCGCCCACGCACCCGAAGAGCTGCTCCCATGGTAGAGAAGACCGCCCAGATGCAGATCGAGGGCGCACACCTGGAGCAGCCGCGCGGGTCCCCCGGCCAAGAGGGCCAGTTCCTCCACCGACGGAGGAACCGGCTCGGTGAACGCGGCGTCCACCCTTCCGACCGAACCGTCCCGGGCCCGTTCCAGTCTTCGCACCGCGTGGGCCCCGGCCGCGAACAGGGCCGCGTACACCACCGACACCACCACGACCAGGGAGACCATCACCTGGGCCACGAGACCACCCTCTCACTCCGCTGGAACGGCGTGTACCCGAAGGCACCGAAGGTATGCGCCGGTGGCCCTCAACCGGACCTTCGCGCCGAACCCTTCGAAAGGGTCTTCGGGCACAGGGCCACCACCACGACGCAGACGAGGGCGAGCAGCGCACCGGCCCCGAACATGACCTGGTGGTCGAACCAGGGGGTGAGGGCCTCCAACACCGCCGGAACGAAGAAGCCCAGGTAGCTGATCGAGTAGAAGACGGCGGTCAGCCCCGCCAGACCGTCGGGGCCGGCCACCCGTTGGACCTCCCGGAGCCCGGTGACCAACAACGTCCCGTACCCGGCGCCCAACACGGCGGCGGCCACCATCGCGGCCGGGACGCTCGACGTGGCCGTCGCCCAGGCCGCCAGGGCCATACCGACGGCGGTGACGGCCAGGGCGACGATCACCGGACGCACGGAGTCCGTGACGGCCGGACGCCCGATCAGCCGCTGCGCGACCACGCCGCAGGCCAGGGCGATCAGACACATCAGTCCGGAGAAACCGATCTCCTGACCGGGCACCCGACCGGCCAACAGGTTGGGCAGGACGGCGTAGGCGCTGGCGGAGGCACCGAAGACCCAGGGGGCCATCGGCACGACCACCTGGAGGAAGCGGCGGTGCAGCGCGCTCGGGACCTTCAGGTCGTCCACCAGACGTCGCGCCCCTCCCCCGCGCTCCAGGGTCTCGGGGGCGCCGAACATCGCCACCGCGAGCAGAAGGGTGATCACGACGTTGACCGTGTAGGGCAGGATCGCCGCCATCGGGGCGAACTGGGCCAGCGAGGCCGCCACCACCGCTCCCAGCAGGAACCCCAGGGTCAGGGCCAGCGAGGCCCGAGAGGCGCCGGCGCCCGCCGAGGCCTTCGGGTCGAACGGCGCCTGGGACAACTCCTTGACCCAGCTGGTGCCCACCGCCATCACCAGGCCGAGCGCCAGCCCCGACAGGACGCGCCCGGCGAACAGCAGGGCCGCGGTCTCGGAGCCCAGGGCCAGCAGGACGCTTCCCGCCACGCACAGGAACGGCGCCGGGAACATGAGGGGACGGCGCCCGTAGCGGTCCGACAGCGGACCGCCGACGAGCAGCGCGGGCACGATGCCCAGCACGTAGGCACCGAGCAGGAGGTTGACGACCTGGGCGCTCATGCCGCTCTCCAGGCGGTACATGACGAGCAGGGGCGTGAACTCGTTCCCGCCCCAGGCGACGGCGAAGAGCATGCCGCACACCGCGAGCCATCCGGGGAGGGATCTTCGGCGGTGTCCGGACTCCGGGGTCCCCCCTCTTCGAGGACCGCGCGCCACGAGGGTGGCCATGGATATCGCTTCCTTCTCTGCGTGACGTACGAAAAAAGAGGGGGGTACGGGGGGTGTGTCCTTATGAGGGCGGTCGTGCCACCCGGGGTCACACGTTGGAGCCGTGGATGTCGTCGAGGTGTTCGACGGTGGCTCGCGCGAAGCCCTCGGCGTCGCCCTCGGCGATGAGCCGGGCGAGTTCGGTGTGCTGGGCCAGGACCCGCTCGGCCCGGGTGGCGTCGTCGCTGATCGACTGGGTGGTCATACGGCGGTGGCGGTCCTGGAGCAGGCGGTGGAACCCCTGGAGGATCGAGTTCCCGCCGGCGGCGACCACCTCGCGGTGGAACTCGACGTCGGCCCGGCTGAAGGCGGCCAGGTCGTTCTCCTCCCAGGCCCGACGCTGTTCGTCGATCACCTCGCGCAGACGCCTGACCAGCCGTTGCGATCCGCCCGCGGAGGCGCACACGGTCTCGACCGCCGTCGTCTCGATCATCCGACGCGCTTCGAGCACCTCGCGCGACTCGTGCGGCGGCACCGGCCGGACCAGGGCTCCGCGCTTGGGGTACAGGCGCATCCACCCTTCGGCCTGGAGCTGGAGGAAGGCCTCGCGCACGGGGGTGCGGCTCATCCCCAGCTCGGTGGCGATCCGCCCTTCGCTGAGCATGGTCCCGCCCTCGTACTCGCCGTCGAGGATGCGGTCCCGCACCACCGTGTAGGCCCGACCCGCCGAGGACTCCGGTGTCGTGGCGGCCGCGACCTCGACGCCCGGGCCGTCCGTACCGATGCCGTTCATCGTGCCTCCAAGCTTGGATACAACATAGATACTAGTTGTACACCAGGCCGGTCCGGACGAGAGACGGAGCACATCGGGCCCCTTGGGGGTGGCACGGAGCGGCCCGGCCGTCCGAGGGGACGACCGGGCCGGCGAGGGGACGTCTCAGCGCCGCCAGCTCCGCCACAGGCGGGCGTAACGACCGTCGAGGGCGACCAGTTCGTCGTGGGGCCCCTCCTCCACGACGCGCCCCTGGTCCATGACCACGATCCGGTCGGCGGTACGGGCCTGGGTCAGGCGATGGGCGACCACCAGGGTGGTGCGCCCCTTGGTGGCGGCCGACGCGGCCTCCTCCAACAGCCGGGCGCCCGAGCTCCCGGCCTCGGCCGTGGCCTCGTCGAGCACCGCCAGGTCGGGGTCGGCCAGCGCCAGTCGGGCCAGCGCCAGGTGCTGGGCCTGTTCGGCGGTGAGTTCGTGCCCGCCCTCGCCCACGACGGTGTCGAGCCCCTCGGGCAGGGACCGGACCAGGTCGAGGGCGCCGACGGTCTCCAGCGCGTCCTCCACCTCGCCCCGGTCGGCGTCGGAGCGGGCCAGACGCAGGTCCTCCAGGAGGGTGCCCGAGAAGACGTGCGTCTCCTGGCTGACCAGGAAGACGTGTTCGCGCACCCGGCGTTCACCGAGCTCGTCCAAGGGGATCCCGCCCAGGTAGACCGTGCCGGAGGCCGGGGTGATCAGGCCCGCGACCACGGCGGCCAGCGTGGTCTTGCCCGCCCCGCTGGCCCCGACCAGCGCCACCCGTTCGCCCGGGGCGACCTCCAGGGAGACCCCGTCCAGGGCCTTGGGCGCTCCGGGCGCGTAGGCGTGGGCGACCTCCTCCACCCGCAGGGAGGATCCGGCCGGCCCCTCCTGCGCCCCGGGGTCCTCCGCCGCCGGCAGGTCGACCACCCCGGCGAGCCGGGCCAGGCTCGCCCCGGCCTGCTGAACGTCGTTGAAGTTCATGACCAGGAAGCCGATCGGCCCGAAGAGCCGGTGGAAGTACAGGGCCGCGGCGGTGACCATGCCCACGGTGACCAGGTCGTCGCGCACCAGCCAGAAGCCCACCACCAGGACCGCGCCCAGGCCGACCAGTTCGGAACCGTTCATCCTGGCGCCGAGCCGGGTGAACAGGCGGAACACGTCCAGGGTCAGGTTCATGGCGGTCAGGGAGCGTTCGGCGATGCACTCCTCGTGCACGTCCTCCAACCGGTAGGCGCGCACGGTGTCGCGGCCTCGGAGGGCGCCCATCAGGGCGTGGGAACGCTCGCCCATGGCGACGCGTTCGCGTGCGTAGTAGGGGGCCGAACGCGGCATGTACCAGCGCACGGCCCAGGTGTAGAAGGGCAGGGCGGCCAGACCGGCCAGCCCCAGGCGCCAGTCGAGGGCGGTCATGCCCGCCGTGGTGAGCACGACGGTGGCCAGCGCGGTGACGACCTCGGGGCCGTTGCGGGCGATGGCGGTGGTGACCACGGCGACGTCGTCGCCCACGCGGGAGAGCAGGTCACCGATGCGCACCCGTTCCAGCCGGGCGGCGGGCATGTGCAGGATCCGCTCCATGACCCGTTCGCGCAGCCGGGCCAGGACGGTCTCGCCCACTCGGCTGACCTGCCAGGCCCCCAGGCCGACGAGGATACCGCCGACGAGGGCGGCCCCGGCGATGAGCAGGGCGGAGCGGAGGATGGCCTCCGGTCCGGCGCCCGAGGAGATGTCGTCGACCATCGTGCCCAGCGCCCAGGGCGCCACGAGACCGGCGGCGCTGCCGGCCAGGACCGTGAGGAGGGCCAGGGCGGTGCTCCCGGGGATGGAGCGCAGACCTTCGCCGAGCACCCCCCAGGTGCGTCGGGCCCCGGCGGTGGGCAGCAGGTCGGGACCGGCGGGTGCCCCTTCCGCGCGGCTGTCGGCGGGCCGGGTGGTGTCGGTGCTCAACGTAGAACCGCCTCGCGATAGTGGGGGTCGTCCTCGACCAGCCGGGTGTGGGTCCCCTCGGCGTGGATCCGGCCTTCGCGCAGGACCAGGACCCGGTCGGCCCTGGCCAGCAGGGCCGGGCTGCTCGCGATGACGAGCGTGGCCCCGCCTCGGGCCGCCCTCAGGGTGGCCACGCCCTGGGCGATGGCCTCCTCGGTGACGGCGTCGACGGCGGTGGTGGGGTCGTGCAGGACCAGGACCGGTGGGTCGGCGGCCAGTGCCCGGGCCAGGGCGACCCGTTGACGTTGGCCTCCGGAGAGGTCGGTGGCGCGGTCGCGCACGGGCCGGTCGAGGCCGTCGGGGTGGCCGTCGACCAGTTCGGTGGCGGCCGCCGCCTCCAGGGCGGTCATCAGGCGGGTCTCGTCGTGGTCGGGGCCGGTGACCAGGTTGGAGCGCAGGGTGCCCTCGAACAGGGAGACGCCGTGCTCCTCCACCAGGACGGTACGGCGCAGGGAGGCCAGATCGAGCTCCTCGATGGGGATCCCTCCGACCGTGGTGGCCCCTCGGGCTTCGTTCGCCCGTCCGGAGAGCAGGTCGACCAGGGCCTCGGCGTCGCGCGGGTCGGTGGTGAGCACCCCGACGAGTTCGCCGCGGCGCAGCGTCAGGTCGACGTCGTCCAGGGTGCGGTGGCCGGCCCCGCGCAACGCGAGGATCGGTTCGTCCGACGGGTCCTCCTCCGCGGCCGAGAGGGGGAGCACCCGGTCGCCGGGGGTGACGGCGTCGGGGGCGCCGAGCAGTCGGACCATGCGTCGGGCGGAGGCCTTGGCGATGGCGAACAGTTGGCCGACCATCCCCAGCCCCTTGATGGGTTCGGCGAGGAACTGGGCCAGCCCCACCACGATGACGAGCTCTCCGACGGTGAGGCGTCCCTGGAGCGCCATCCAGCCGGAGGCCCCGGCCACGCAGGCCAGGAAGACGGCTCCGGCGGCGGTGACCAGGCCGGTGTAGACGCCGTTGCTGGCGGCGGCGCCGACCGAGGCCGTCAGGGCGCGGTCGCTGACCTCGCGGTAGCGCAGGGCCGCGTCGCGCCGCGCGCCGATGCCCATGAGGACGCGCAGCCCGCCGACCAGGTCGGTGGCCACAGCGGCGGCGCGGGCCGCGGTGGCCTGCTTGTCCTCGGTGCGTCGGGTGATCCGGGCGGCGGGAAAGCGCAGGGCCAGGAGCATCAGGGGCAGTCCCACGAGCACCCCGAGCCCCAGGGGGACGTCGATGCTCAGCAGGACGACGGTGGTGGCGACGATCGCGGTGACCTGGCCGATGCCGATCGCCCAGGCCCGCGCGTAGGAGGCGGCCTGGTCGGCGTCGGAGGTGGCCACGGCCAGGATCTCCCCGGAGCGCAGGCCGCTGCGTTCACCGTGCGGGTGCAGGACCCGGTGGGCCGATTCCAGCCGCAGCAGGTGGGCCTCGCGTTCGGCGACGCCGAGGGTGAGGCGGGCTCCGGTGCGATAGGCCAGTGCCAGGACGGTGAAGAGGAGGGCCAGCCCTCCCACGCACCACGCCAGGGCGACGACGTCGCCGGTGGCCACGGCCAGGTCGATGGTGAGCCCGATCGCGACCGGGACGAGCACCTCGCAGAGTTGGTGGAGGGAGAGGAAGAAGGCCCCGAGGGCGATGGGGCCGCGGTGGCGACGCAGAGTGCGCGAGCGCAGGGCCGCCGCGTCGGTCGGGGGTGGTTCGTCGGGGGCGGTCCGACCCTCGGCTGCGGTCATGTGGTCGCTCGTCCTCCGTCGCTGTCCTGGACTTTCACCTGTGGGAGGGCCTGTTCCGGAGCGGGCCCCGCGCAAGGGTATCCGGGGGGTTCGAACACTCTCGCGCTGGGATGACCGTCTCATCCGGGGATGCCCTGTTCCCCTTCGGCATGATATTGGTTAGCCTAACCTCACTATCCACCGTCGGTCGAAGGGTCTCGCGTTGCGCATCCAGTTCCCGAGTCACCGTCAGATGCTCCGTGCCCGGGTCGTGCGTACCGAGCGGACCACCGCCAACTTCATCACCGTGACCGTCGGCGGCCCCGACCTGGCCCGCTTCGAGTTCCTCGGACTGGACCAGTGCGTGCGGGTCTTCCTCGCCCGCCCCGGACAGGACCGGCTCACCATGCCCGAGTCCGCCGACGAGCGCTGGTACCCCGAGTACCGCGAGATGCCGGACGAGGTCCGCCCCTACGTGCGCAACTACACGATGCGCCGTTTCGACCCCGACGCCCTGGAACTGGACATCGAGTTCGTCGCCCACGGCGACGAGAGCCCCGCCTCCGGCTGGGCGCTCTCCGCTCGGCCCGGGGACGAGGTCGGACTGTTCCCCGAGGGGATCTACTACCTGCCCCCGGCCGACACCGACTGGCAGCTCCTGGTCGGCGACGAGAGCGCGGTCCCCGCCCTGCTCTCCATCGTCGAGGGTGCGTCCGAGGACCTGCGCGCGCAGGTCTACCTGGAGGTCCCCTCCCAGCAGGACGTGCGCACCGTGAACGCCCCTCCGGGGGTGCGGGTGCACTGGCTGCCGCGTCAGGACCCGCACGCGACCCCGGGGCGTCTGGCCCTGGAGACCGTGCGTTCGGCGACGCTCCCCAAGGGCCGCCCCTACTGCTGGGTGGCCGGGGAGAACGGTCTGCCCACCGGGCTGCGACGGGCCCTGGTCCGTGAACACGGCGTGCCCAAGTCCGACATCACCTTCCTGGGCTACTGGCGCCAGGGTGTGGCCGCGATCGCCTGAATCCGGCCGCGATCCCCCACGCCGGGTCCTTCGGGCCCGGCCGCCCCCTGTTCTCCGTTCCCATGACCGCGTCCACTCCGGGCGCGCCGTCCCTTCACCGAGGTCCCATGAACACCGGCCCTTCCCGCCGTCTCGGCCTGCTCGCCGTCGGCGCCCTGTCCACCGTCCTGCTCTCCGCCTGTGGTGGCGGCACCTCCGATTCCGAGGACTCCGGTGCGAGCGCCGAGGGCTTCCCCGTCACCGTCGAGACCCTGTTCGGCGACGTGACCGTCGAGGATCGTCCCGAGAACGTCGTCGCCCTGGGCTGGTCGGACGCCGAGACCGCTCTGGCCCTCGGGGTCCAGCCGGTGGGCGTGGCCGACTGGCAGGGCTACGGCGCCCCCTACGTCGGCCCGTGGGCGGCCGACCTGCTCGACTCCGAACCGGTCGAGCTGGGCACGATGGAGCCGAACCTGGAGGCGATCGCCTCCCTGGACCCGGACGTGGTCCTGGACACCCGCTCCGACAACTCCGCGGAGCGTGACGATCTGCTCGAACCGGTCGGCCCGGTGGTCGGACCTCCGCCCGAGGTCGAGGTCACCTACGGCACCACCTGGCGGCAGCAGACCCGCCAGGTCGCGGCGGCCCTGGGCGAGGAGGCTCGCGGCGAGGAGCTCGTCACCGAGCTGGAGGAGCGGTTCGAGAGCCTGCGGGAGGAGAACCCGGAGTTCGCCGACACGACCATCGCGGTGGGCGCCTACTTCGACGGCCAGTACGGGGCCTACGTCCCCGGTGACACCCGGGTGGACGTGCTCACCGAGCTCGGTTTCGAGTACGACCCCGATCTGGTGGAGAAGGCCGACGGCGCCTTCTACCTCGACCTGAGCCCCGAGCTCGTGGAGACGCTGGACGCCGACCTGACGGTGATCTTCCCGATCGGGGACACCGCCGACCTCCTGCACGAGGACCCGGTGCTACAGAACATCCCCTCCGCCGAGGACGGTCGTCTGCTCATCCTGGACGACCCGGAGACGGTCAACGCGTTCTCCAGCGGTTCCACTCTGGGCATCCACCACGCCTTGGACGAGATCATCCCCCTCATCGAGGGGACCCTGGAGGGCTGAGGCCTCGGTACTCCGAAGGGGGCGCCCCGCCGTACGGCGGGGCGCCCCCTTTCTCTCGCGTCGGGTCCTCAGACGGTCTCGACGGAGGCGTGGTACCGGCCGATCGGCAGCATCATGGGCCGCCCCGAGGTGGGGTCGGTGATGATCCGACTGCGCAGACCGAACACGGCCTCGACCGTCTCCGGGGTGAGCACCCGCTCCGGCTCCCCCTCGGCGTACAGACGCCCGTCGGCGAGGGCGACGAGGTGGTCGGCGTAGCGGGCGGCCAGGTTCAGGTCGTGCAGGACCAGCACGATGGTGGTGCCCAGCGTGCGGTTGAGGTCGGTGAGCAGGTCCAGGACCTCCACCTGGTGGCTGACGTCGAGGAACGTGGTGGGTTCGTCGAGCAGGAGCAGGTCGGTGCGCTGAGCCAGGGCCATCGCGATCCACACCCGTTGACGCTGCCCGCCGGAGAGCTCGTCGACGGCCCGGTCCACGAGATCGGCCGTCCCGGTGGAGTCGAGGGCGGCGGCGACCGCCTCGTCGTCCTCCCGGCTCCAGCGGGACAGGACCCGCTGGTGGGGGTGGCGTCCGCGGCCGACCAGGTCGCCGACGGTGATGCCCTCGGGGGCGATCGGCGACTGCGGGAGCAGGCCGAGCGTGCGGGCGAGCTCCTTGGAGGGCATCCGGTGGACCTCGCGGCCGTCCAGGAGCACCCGACCCTCCTTGGGCGACAGGAGCCGGGACATCGAACGCAGCAGGGTCGACTTGCCGCAGGCGTTGGCGCCCACGATCGCGGTGATCCGCCCCGGCGGGACGCCCAGGTCCAAGGAGTCGATGACGGTCCGGTCCCGGTATCCGAGGGTGAGGTCCTCGACGAGCAGTGTGCGGTCCGTGGTCACAGGGAGCCTCCCGCGCGGTGGGTGCGAACGATGAGATACACGAGATAGGGGGCGCCGAGCACGCCGGTGACCACGCCGACCGGGTAGCGGGTGCCCAGGAGGAACTGGCCGACCAGGTCGGCGACGAGCACCAGGAGCGCGCCGACCAGGGCCGAGGGGAGCAGGAGGGAGCCGTCCGGCCCCACCAGCCGGGCCGCGATCGGCCCGCACAGGAAGGCCACGAAGGCGATCGGTCCGGCCGCGGCGGTGGCGAAGGCGATGAGCGCGACCGCCGCGGTGACCGCGATCAGCCGGGTGAGGTTCGCGCGCACGCCCAGGGCCGAGGCGGTGTCGTCCCCCAGCTGGAACAGCGAGAGGTCGTTCGCCCGGGACAGCAGTACGGGGGCGATGAGGGCCAGGGCGATCACGACGGGGACGACCCTGTTCCAGTCGGTGCCGTTGAGGCTGCCGGTCAGCCACCGCAGCGCCTCCTGGAGGTCCCATTCGGGGGCTCGGTCGAGGACGTAGGAGGTGACGCTGTCCAACATCGCCGCGACCCCGATGCCGATGAGGATGAGCCGGGTCCCGGCCACGCCTCCCTTGTAAGCGAGCGCGTACACGAGGGTGGAGATCGCCAGACCGGAGACGATCGCCACCACCGAGACCGTGGGGCCGCTCAGCCCCAGGACGACGATCGCGAAGGTCGCAGCAGCGCTCGCCCCCGAGCTGATCCCGATGATGTCCGGGCTGGCCAGGGGGTTGCGCAGCATGGTCTGGAAGGTGGACCCGGCGAGCCCGAAGCACAGTCCGGCCGCGACCGCGAGGGCGGCGCGCGGCAGGCGCAGCCGGCCCACGGTGAAGGAGGCGCCCGGCACGTCGTGACCCAGGACGACCCGCAGCACATCCCCGGGCGGGTAGAAGGTCCGGCCCACCATCAGGGTGAGGGCGAACACGACGACGATGAGGACGGCCAGGGCCACGATGACGGTGCGTCTACGCCGTGTCCGGCGGACGCGCCCCCGGGTCACGGCCCGGAGAGTGGCCGTGGACGGGGCGGTGGACAGGGACGGGTTCACAGCGAGCGGACCTTCTGACGGCGGACGATGTGGATGAAGAAGGGGGCGCCGATGAGGGCGGTCACGATCCCGACGTCGATCTGGGCCGGGCGGGCCACGATCCGGCCGACCACGTCCGCCGCGGTGAGCAGCGCGGCCCCGCCCAGGGCGGAGAAGGGGATCAGCCATCGGTGACCGGGGCCGGTCAGGAGCCGGCACACGTGCGGTACGACCAGCCCGACGAAGGCGATCGGCCCGGTGACGGCGGTGGCGGCGCCGCACAGGGTCACCGCGCCCAGCGAGGCCCCGCCTCGGGCCAGGGCCACCCTCTCCCCCAGGCCGGCGGCCAGGTCGTCGCCCAGGGCCAGCATGTCGAGTCCGCGCGCGCACGCCAGGCACAGCGCGAAGCCCACGACCAGGAAGGGCAGGATCTGCGTCAGCGAGTCGTAGGTCGCGCCGCCCACCCCGCCGATCTGCCAGGAGCGGACCCCGCCGGCGATGTCGTTGCGCGGCAGGACGATGGCGCTGATGAACGAGGACAGGGCGGCCGAGACGGCCGTGCCCGCCAGCGCGAGTTTGAGCGGGGTGGCGCCGCCCCGGCCCAGGGAGCCGATGATGTAGACGAAGACGGCGGTGATCCCGCCTCCGACGACGGCCGCCCAGACGAAGTGGGTGGCCGAGGCCAGGCCGAAGGAGGCCATCCCCACGACCACGGCGAGCGAGGCTCCCATGTTCACGCCGAGGATGCCGGGGTCGGCGATGGGGTTGCGGGTCACGCCCTGCATGACCGCCCCGGCCACGCCCAGGGCCGCGCCGGCCAGGACCGCGAGCAGGGTGCGGGGGACGCGTTTGGCCACGGCCGCCTCGTCGAACCCCTCCACCGAGCCGCCCAGCGCCGCCACGATGGCGTCCCGGCCGACGTCGCGCGTGCCGACGGCCACGGAGACGCACATCAGGCCGAGGACCACCAGGACCAGCGCCGCGAGCCCCAGGACGCGCAGGCGTCGTGGGCGTCGCACGGCGCCGATCCCGGCGGGTTCGGCGGGACGGGTGTCCGTCGTGGTCACCGGTCCCCTTCCGCGGCCTCGGCCAGGAGCGACAGGTAGTCGTCCAGGACCCAGGAGATCGACAGGGGTGTGGGGTTGGCGGCGGTGCCCAGCGGCGCGTCGCCCGGCAGGCTCACCACTGCCCCCTTCTCCACGGCGGGCATCTGGGACAGGAGCGGGTCGCCTTCGAGGGCCTCGACGGTCTCTTCGCCGCCGTAGGTGACGATGATGTCGACGTCGTCGAAGACGTCGGCCTGCTCGGCGGCGCGGGTGAGCGCGAAGAGGTCGGTCTCGGCCGAGACCTCGGCGACGCTCTCGGGGGTGCTCATCCCCAGGTCCTCGAAGAACAGGGCCCGGGTGTCGTGCGTGGTGTAGAAGCCGACCTCGCTGAGGTCGGTGGTGTCCACGTGGGTCAGGAACATGGTGGAGCGGCCCTCGATCTCCGGGTGGTCGGCGACCGCCTCCTCGATCTCGCCCTCCAGTTCGGTGACGAGCTCCCGCCCCTCCTCCTCCAGGCCCAGGGCCCGGCTGTTGATCTCGATCATCTCCCGCCACGGGGTGCCCCAGGCGGTCTCGGGGTAGGCGACGACGGGGGCGATCTCGCTCAGGGTGTCGTAGTCCTCCTGGGTGAGGCCGGAGTAGGCGGCCAGGATGACGTCGGGGGCGGTGTCGGCGACCGCCTCGAAGTCGATGCCGTCGGTCTCGTCGAACAGCACCGGGGTCTCGGCGTCCAGTTCCTCCAGTCGTTCGTCGACCCAGGGGAGGACGCCGTCGCCATCGTCGTCGCCGAAGTCGGCGGAGGCCATGCCCACGGGGACGACCCCCAGGGCGAGGGGGACCTCGTGGTTGGCCCAGTTGACGGTGGCCACCCGTTCGGGGCGGTTCTCGATGGTGGTGGTGCCCAGGGCGTGCTCGATGGTGATGGGTTCCCAGTCCCCGGAGGTCTCGGAGGCCTCTTCGGTCCCGCCCGGGGAGCAGGCCACGAGTCCGGCGGTCATCAGTACGGCGGTGAGGGGGACGACCGACCTCGTCACTCGGCGCATGTCTTCCTTTCGTTCGTGGGGCGTCGGCCCCGTCCGGCGCGTTCCCGTCCCGCCCGGCCGCGCTCGGGCACCCGGGGCGAGGAAATGAACACCGTGGGTGACCACATGAGAGCGGAGCGGGACCCTTCGACGACGACACAGGGGGATGGCACGACGCCGGACCGGGCCGCACATCGAAGTAAGGATTGCCTAACCAAACCTAGAGCGCCGCACTCGACCGTGCAATCACTCAGATGTGACACCGTTATTCGCGAAACGGACATTCAGCGCACGAATGTTCCCTCACCAGACCCCTGGGACACCGGCGTCAGCCCGCGCGAAAACGCCCCGGACTCATCCCCGTCACCCGCCGGAAGGCCGTACTGAACGAACTGGCCGAGCGATAACCGACCCGCTCGGCGACCTCGTCGATACCGTCGCCCCGCGCGAGCATCGTGATCGCGTGCTGCACCCGCGCGGCCGCCGTCCAACGGCTGAAACCGAGCCCGGTCGCCTCGTGGAAGGCGCGTGTGATGGTCCTCGCGCTCACCCCGAGCCGCGCCGCCCACACGGCCAGGGTGGTGGTGTCGGCCGGGTCCTCGCGCAACGTCTCGACGATGGGCCGCAGCAGGGGCGACTCGGGGTAGTCCAGCAGGAGTTCGCCCTGGGCCGGGGCGAGGAGGTCGAGCACCATCGCCTCGGTCCTGGCGCGCGATTCGGCGGAGAGCTCCCCCTCCTCCAGCCTTCCGAGCAGAAGCCTCAACAGGGGCGTGATCTCGACGGAGACCGGACGCTCGGACAGCGGGGCGACCTCGCGGACGCTGAACTGGACCGCGTGGTGCCAGGTGCCCGCGGGCGTCCACCCCGAATGCGGCACCCCGGCAGGGATCCACAGACCGATCGACGGGGTGATGGACCACACGCGGGAGCCGACCGTCGCCGAGGAGGCGCCCCGCAGATTCCAGAGCAGCTCGTGCGTGGGGTGGGAGTGCTCCTCCCAATAGGTGTCGCGGCCGATCACCTCGTCGCTGCCCAGGACGACGAAGGGCACGTCGATCTCACCGGCGGCGTAGGACGGCAGCCGCCGGCTGTCGACCCCCTCCCGACGAGGCCCTTCGAGCTCTGAGACACGCACGTCGTCCAGGTTACGCACCGCCCGAGGGCCCGCGCGCTCCCCCACCATGTCTAGAATGAAAACCGTTTTCATTCCTAAATCGGAAGGGAGGTCGGATGCGGAACACCACCGCTCCCCCCGACCCCGAAGCCCCCCTCCAGAGCCCGCCCGCCCCCGCGCCGGCCCCCGAACACCGACCGCGCCGCCTGGCCACCCCCGCCGGAACCGCCGTCGCGGCGACGTTCCTGGCCCTGTTCCTCCTCCTGTCCGCGGTCCTGGCGATCGGCCTCGGATCGGCCGTGATCCCGCCCCTGGAGACCCTCCGCCACCTCTGGGCGGCGTTGACCGGCGGCGTCATCTCGGCCGACGAGGTCACCCGTCACCAGGTCGTCTGGGAGATCCGCGCCCCGAGGGTCCTCCTGGCCGCCGTGGTCGGCGCGGGCCTGGGCGCGGTGGGCGTCGCCGTCCAGGCGATGGTCCGCAACCCCCTGGCCGACCCCTACATCCTCGGCGTCTCCTCCGGGGCCTCGGTGGGCGCGGTCCTGGTCGGCGTGGTCGGTGGTCTGGCCGCCCTGGGCGTCTACGCCGTCTCCGTCGGGGCCTTCCTCGGCGCCCTGGCCGCCACCCTGCTCGTCTACGCCATCGCCCACGATCGTCGAGGGGTCACCCCCCTGCGTCTGGTCCTGACCGGGGTCGCCCTGTCCTTCGGCTTCCAGGCGATCATGAGCGTGATCGTCTACCTGGCCCCCGGCAACGAGGCCACCGGCACCGTCCTGTACTGGACCATGGGCGGCTTCGGCGGCGCCACCTGGGGCACCCTGCCCCCGGCCGCCGCCACGATCCTGATCGGCGTCCTCCTCCTGCGCCGTATGTCCCGCCCTCTGGACGTCATGGCCCTGGGCGACGAGGCCGCCGCCGGGCTGGGCGTGGACGCCCCGCGCCTGCGCCGACGCCTGTTCCTGCTCACCGCCGTCATGACCGGCGCGATGGTCGCGGTCAGCGGGGCGATCGGATTCGTCGGCCTGGTCGTCCCCCACATCGTCCGCATCCTCGTGGGCGCCGACCATCGCCGCGTCCTGGCCGTCGCCCCCTTGGCCGGGGCCGTCCTCATGGTCTGGGTCGACCTGGTGGCCCGGGTCGTCGCCGCCCCGCGCGAACTGCCCCTGGGCGTGATCACCGCCCTGGTCGGCGTTCCGGTCTTCATCACCCTGATGCGCCGGCGCGGCTACCTGTTCGGAGGTCGCTGATGGAACTGCGTCTGGACGGCCTCTCCGTCGACCTGGACGGGCGGCGGATCGTACGGCGGCTCACCCTCGACGTGCCCGACGGCCGGGTGGTCGGCCTCGTCGGCCCCAACGGATCGGGGAAGTCGACCGCCCTGCGCTGCGTCTACCGGGCCCTGTCCCCCGATGAGGGACAGGTGCTGGTCGACGGGGACGACCTCGCCGCGATGAGCATGCGCGACTCGGCACGACGGATCGCCGCGCTCACCCAGGAGGGCGGCGTCGACCTCGACTTCACCGTCGAGGAGCTGGTCGCCCTGGGGCGCACCCCGCACCTGCCCGGCGGCCGGCGGCTCGACGCCCGCGAACGCGAGCTGTGCCGGTGGGCGATGGCCCGGATGGGCGTGTCCCACCTGGCCGGGCGCGGGGTGCTCGAACTCTCCGGCGGCGAACGTCAACGCGTCCTCGTGGCCCGCGCCCTGGTCCAGGAACCCCGGGTGCTGGTCCTGGACGAGCCCACCAACCACCTCGACGTGCACCACCGCCTCGAACTGCTCGCCCTGGTCCGCGAGTCGGGCGTGACCGCGCTCGTGGTCCTGCACGACCTCAACCTGGCCGCCGCGGCCTGCGACGTCATCGGCGTGCTCTCCGAGGGCGCGCTCGTGGCCGTCGGAACGCCCGAGGAGGTCCTGACCGAGGAGCTCCTCCACACGGTCTTCGGGGTCGAGGCCACCGTCGTCGCCCACCCCCGGACCGGCCGTACCCAGCTGCTCTACCACCTGCCCACCGCACGAAAGGAAGCCTGATGTCCCTCCCCTCCCCCACCACCAGAATCCCCCGCCCCGCCGTCCCCTTCGCCTGCGCGGCGCTCGCGCTCACCGTCCTGTCCACCGCCTGCGGGGCCCGCATCGAGGAGGACGGGACGGCCGCCTCCACCACCACCGTCCTTCGTTGTGGAGAGGAGGTGGAGTACACCATGCCCCGGCGGGCGGTCGCCTACGAGGGCGGCAGCGCCGACAAACTGTTCGCCCTCGGCCTGGCCGACCACGTGCACGGTTACGTGATGCCCCCGGCCAACCCTCCGGTGGAGGAGTCGCCCTGGGCCGAGGACTACGCCCGGGTGGAGTTCCTCGGCGACGACCTGCTCAACCGGGAGCTGGTCGTGGAGGCCGAGGCCGACCTGGTGGTGGCCGGCTGGCGGTCCGGTTTCAGCGACGAGCGCGGGATCACCCCGCGGATCCTGGACGGGCTCGGCATCCAGAGCTTCATGCACACCGAGTCCTGTTACAACTATCCGGGCTTCCCCGAACGGGAGACGCCCTTCGAGGGGCTCTACACCGACCTGGAACGACTCGGCGCGATCTTCGGGGTGCCCGAACGCGCCGAGGAGCTGGTCGAGGGGTACCGCGAACGGGTGGACCGGGTGGTCGAACGGGCCCCGGAGGGCGACCCCGTGTCGGTCTTCCTCTACGACTCCGGCACCGACCAGGCGTTCACCGCCGGATCCCAGGTGCCACCACAGGACATCATCTCCCACGCCGGGGGCGAGAACGTCTTCGGTGACCTGGACGAACGCTGGACCCGGGTCGGCTGGGAGGCCGTGGTCGACGCCGACCCCGAGGTGATCATCGTGCTGGACTACGGCGAGCAGTCGGCCGAGGACAAGATCGACTTCCTCACCTCCTTCCCCGCGCTGGCCGAGGTACCGGCGGTGGTGGAGGAGAACTTCTTCGTCCTGGACTACAACGAGGGCATCTCCGGGCCGCGGAACATCGACGGGCTGGAGAGGTTCGCCGACTACCTGCGCGCACTGGAGGAGGACCCGGCCTGACCCGAGGGGCGGGCGACCACCCCTCCCACCACCCTCCGCGTCCGGAGCGACACGTTCCGAAGGGAAACGTCCGAGATATCAGACCCTTCCCTCTCGCACCCCCTGGGTGACCTGGGTCACCTCCTGGTTCACTGCCGGGACCGTGCGTTTCGGAACGACGAGAGGAGCGCGGGTGAGCGAGGGAACCACCGTCGAGAGGACGCCCGGGGTCTGGCGTCTGGTGGTCTACAGCGGCATCGGGATCTTCATGTTCTT
This sequence comes from Nocardiopsis alba DSM 43377, assembly GCF_000341225.1. Classification (GTDB taxonomy): domain Bacteria; phylum Actinomycetota; class Actinomycetes; order Streptosporangiales; family Streptosporangiaceae; genus Nocardiopsis; species Nocardiopsis alba. The sequence continues at coordinate 6,699 of NZ_ANAC01000023.1, read as the reverse complement.
CGTGCCCTTGACCATCGGCGACCGTAACGCCATCCCCCTGGACCATCTGGTCGGCCTCGTCCAGAAAGGCCTCGGTCCGACCCTGCCCTACGTCATCTGGCTGATCATCGCGGCGGGCACGGTGGTCCCCTTCGCCACCGGCGCGTGGCGGCGCGACCGGGTCCGGACGGTGTTCGCCCTCCTGAACGTCGTCGGCCTGGTCGCCGCCACCATGGTGGTCCTGGAGGTCGGCCCGGCCTGGTTCCTGCAGGAGGACCTGGCCCCGTTCCTGTTCGACTCCGTCGCCGTCAACGTCGGCCTGCTCGTCCCCGTCGGGGCGGTCTTCCTCGCCCTCCTGGTCGGCTACGGCCTGCTGGAGTTCGTCGGCGTGCTCATGCAACGCGTCATGCGACCCCTGTGGCGTGTCCCCGGACGGTCCGCCGTCGACGCCGCCGCCTCGTTCGTCGGAAGCTACTCGCTCGGACTGCTGATCACCGACCGCGTGTACCGCTCCGGCCGGTACACCGGTCGGGAGGCGGCCATCATCGCCGTCGGCTTCTCCACCGTCTCGGTGACGTTCATGGTGGTCATCGCCAACACCCTCGACCTGATGGGGATGTGGACGACCTACTTCCTGCTGTCGCTGTTCGTCACCTACGCGGTCACGGCGATCCTCGTCCGCGTCCCGCCGCTGAGCCGGATCCCCGACACCCCGTTCCCCGGGGCGACGGCCCATCCCGAGGAGAGGATCGACGAACGACGCCTCCAGGCCGCCTGGGCGGAGGCCCGCAGGGCGCTGCGCGCGGCGCCTCCCCTGGCCCGGGGCGTGCGGACCAACCTCGTCGAGGGCGTGCGGATGTCGATGTCCATCCTGCCGTCGATCATGTCGGTCGGAACATTCGGCCTGATCCTGGCCCGGTACACCCCCGTCTTCGACCTGATGGGCTACCTCCTCCTGCCCTTCACCTGGCTGGTCCGTCTCCCCGAACCGGCCGAGACCGCCAAGGCCCTCTCCGCCGGTATCGCCGAGGTGTTCCTGCCCGCGACCATGACCGCGGGCGCGGAGGACGCGGTCCTGCGCCTGGTCGTGGGGGTGGTGTCGGTGTCGGCCATCGTCTTCTTCTCCGCTCTGGTCCCCTGCGTCCTGGCCACGAGCATCCCGTTGACGGTGTGGAACCTGGTGGTGATCTGGTTCCAGCGGGTGGCCCTGAGCGTCCTCATCACCACCCCTCTGGCCTACCTGCTGGTCGGCTCCTGAGGCTCGGCACGCGGTAGCGGGTGGGGCTTCACCGGGGAAGAGGGGCGTGCTCCGGCCGGAACCGGTCTCTTTTCGAAGAGGCCCCTCCCCTATGCGCCGGGGGTTCGTGGAAGAGGGTTCGTCCGGGGCGTTCCGGTGGTGGGGTGGTCGTTGGTCGGGGGCCGCACCCGAAGTGCGCTTCGGGTGCGGCCCCCTGCGGAGGGTCCCGATCGGAGCCGCCGGGTCTCCAGTCCCGCGGCTCCGATATCCAGCCGGCCCTCACGATCTATGGCTGCTCCGACCCGTCGAGTGCGGAGCGGTCTTCTTCGCATCGTTGCGCGAAGGTTCGTGGAGGGGCCGGAGGTGGTGGTGACACCCCCGGCCCGCTCCCCCACGACCCCACCCGGATCCAGGTCCGGGCGAGGCCTTCGCCACCCGAAGGCGGCGGGGCTTGGTGGGCGCGGCGGTACGGGACCTTGACGGAGTTCGCGGAGGGGTGGTCCGTGTCGTCCGAGGTCGACCGCGCCGCCGCGCCGGCTTTCACACCGCTGTCGCGGTCCGTCGGCGGGTCATCGTCCGGGTTCGGTGAGCAGGCGTTGAACGTCGGACTTGAAGTAGCGACGGTGTCCGCCCAGGGTGCGAACCCAGCGCAGTCTGCCTTCCTGGGCCCACAGACGGACGGTCTTGGGATCCACCCGGAAGGCCTGCGCGACCTCCTGTGGGGTGAGCAGGTCCATGGGGTCGACATCCGGCTGCGTCATGTTCTTCTCTCAAAAGGGGGTCGTTATCAGGGGTCGTGGAAAAACGTGGTCGTTCAACGTGTCCGTGTCCGGGCGGCGTGCAGCGCGGCCAAGACCTGCACCAGGCGCCCCTCGGCGTCGTCCAACAGCGCGCTACGTCGGGCCGGGCTGTTACCCGCCCACTGCGCACGGGTGAGATAGCGGGCGGCGTCCTCCGCGGCGCTGGCCCCGGCCAACAAGGTGGGGCCGCAGGCCGGGCGGGCGGCCTGGTCCCACGCCGGACGGGTCCCCTCGACCTGCCGACGCCGGGTCTGAAGCGGCAGTTGGGCCTGGTCCCACAGCAGGTAGGCCTGCTCCCGACCCTCTTGATCGGCTTCGTACGAGTCGAGAAGCCTGGTCAGGAGCTCGTGGGAGGGGCGGATGCGTCCGGTCTCGATCCGCGAGACCGTCGACTGATCCACCCCCGAGAGTCGGTAGCCGCTCAACCCGGCCCTCTTGCGCAGCCGTTTCAGGTGGACGCCCAATGCTTTCTTGGACTCGGTGCACAGGGAGTCCGCGTCCTGATCCACCTGGGTCTCCTTGCTCTTCGCCGACATGGGCCGGTCATCGTTCATACGGTGTTCGGGCTGTTCGGGGCCGGGTGGACAAGAGGTGCGAGAGCTTCTCTGTGCTTCCGAGCAGGGGTGGGCCCCAGGAGGGCGCCGGTGAGGGCGCGCCTCCTGGGACACCGGACGGGCCACGCGTTGCTGCTGCCAGGCCGCAAGTGCCCCGTCGTCTTGGTGGGAGTTGCTAGGCCAGGGTGCGCACCAGCGCGTCCCAAGCGCTGCCCGGCAGGGTCAGTCGGACCTGGTCGGGGTTCTGGGTGTCGCCCATCAACACGTTCCCGTCGTCGATGAGCTTGGCGGCGGCGCAGTTGGAAGCGCCCTGAGAGGCTTCGGCCTTGTGCCACACCCCGGCGGTCAGGGACCTACGGCCCTGGGTCTCGACGATCTTCATGAAATATCCTCGATCTGCTTTGGTTTTCGCTTGAAACCCCGGGAAGCGGCGGCAACCGCCCCCGGGAACGAGCCCACGCGGGCTCTACGGTGCCCTCACTCGTACGGTGAGGGCACCGAGTCTTTTCACGACCCGATCAGCCGGTCTCGACGCAGCCGTCAGGCCGGGCGAGGGTGGTCAGGGCGGCGATCGGCGGCTCTCCCCGGCCCGGGTCATCCGGCGGCGAGGCCCGCCACCGCCACCCTGCGGTCTCGAAGACCTTCCGCAGCCCCTCCGGCTCGCGTGCCACCAACCGGGTATCCGCCCCCTGTTCCACGGCTTGGCCGGTATAGACATCGGCGGCGCCGTTCATCCCGGACAGATGGGTGATCCCCCAGCCGCTGCCCGGAGCCAGCCGGGAGGCCAACGCCTCCACCAACCCGGCCAGTTCTTCGTCTTCGAGGTGGTCCAGGGTCAGGGTGGAGAGCACCCCCACCGGCACCGACAGATCCAGATGCTCACCCAACGCGGCGGTCAGGCCCCCCGGGTAACGCAGGTCCAGGTCCAAGACCCGCACGTTGTACCCCCGAACCTGAGCCGGATGCTCCCACCACGCCCGAGCGGCGGCCAAGGCGGCGAGATCGTGGTCGACATAGACCGTCCGAGCCTGAGGTCCCCACAACACCCGACCCCGCTCGTGCGGGGCGCGGCGCATCGTCGGTAGCCCGCAGCCCAGATCCACGACTTGGGGGAAGGAGCGGCAGACCGCGTCGACCACACCTTCGCGGGCTTTGCGGTGCACCAACATCTGCCCCGCCAGACCGGGTGAGGCCTCGGCCATCTTGACGGCGACATGGCGGTCCTGGCTCCAGGAGTCCTTGCCGTAGTCCAGGTAATCGAACGTCCGGGCCGCGTTGGTCAACGCCCATTCCTCACGATCCAACAAAGTTCCACTGCGGGCCGCGCCCCAGGTCATCGTCATCGCTACCCCCGCGCTCGCGTCGTGGTTCGGGTAAGGGGCGGTGCCTGTGGCCCTGGCGCGTCGGACCTGGTCGACGATGCCCTGGAGGTAGTAGTAACGACGGCCCACATGCAGAGCCGGGATCACGCCTTCGCGGGCCCAGCGGGCTGCGGTCGCATACGACACCCCCCACTCCGAGGCGGCCTGGCCAGGGGTCAAGAGGTCGTCCATGTCCGACCCCCTTGCGCCAGGTATCGGCGTATGGCCACGCCGAGTTCTTGGGTGCCGGCGTCCTGCTCGGCCCGCTCGGCTTCGCGCAGTTGCCGTTCCACGCGGGAGCGTTCGTCCAAAATCCCGTCGACCAACAGCCGAGCCAGACTCAACCGGTGATCGACCCGAGCCAACCGCTGCTGGACACTCAACCGACCCAACAACCGCAACGCGCTCAACTCCGCGGCCGCGTTCTGCTCCACCGAACGCGAAGCAGGAGCCGGCGAGGTGGACGGGGGACGCGGGGTGCGCCGGGGAAGAGGGACCGGAGGCTTCGGCGGAGCGGGCCGCTCAGGATCGCCGGAGGTCGGAAGAAACCCGGCCCAATGAGCGAACCGGCGCCGAAGACCGAACCAGCTCTTCCGCACCTTTGGGATGACCGGGCTAGTAGCGGCGGCGGTGGTGTCGGTGGTTTTGGGTGGGGTGAGGGTTTCCGTCCGGGCTGTCGGGGCATACGTGCCCCTCCGAGACGGCTGGGCGTGCGTGCCCCGCTGCGCCGGTGGGGTGAACGTGGTGGGTGGGAGGGTGCGTCGGACCTGTGTCGGGATCATGCTCATGGCGTTCTGCTCCTTGCTTCTGGTCAGGGAAGTTCGATCCGGGCCTTGACCGTCACCGGTAGGCCTGCGCATCCGTCCCAGTCCCAATAGAAGGAGAGTGAAGCCACCCGCCCCAGACCACCGCCGTGGCTCTTCTGCTCCGGGAACGAGAGCTTCTTACGGCCCGGGGTGGGTCCGGCGTCGGTGACCATGATCGACAACAGATACCGCGAACGTTCCAACATCAGCGTGAGCGTCTGATCAGGAGCACCCGAGTGAGAATGACGATGGGCGTTGTCCATCAACTCCCACGCGATCAACGACGCCCGGTTCGCGATCTCAGCAGCCGCCATCGGGTTGGCGATCCCCCGAGCAGCATGCCGACGCACCCAACGCTGCGCGGCAGCACGAGCCGCGACCGTGTGCCGAACCCGCAGGCCCAGCCTGTCGGGATCGGGGTAGTGGAGCACTTGGTAGGCAAAGGACAAAGGCCTGTCGTGGCGCGGCCTCAGAGCAGTACACTTCATGGCATCTCACCTCGGGCATATCGGGGTGGGTCACAACCCCGGGCGGCCGCCTTCGACTTCGGCCCCCGGGGTTCTTGTTGTTCAGAGTTCGATTCGCGCCTTCTGTTCGAAACGAACCAATATCGTCCTCCCTCACCAAGGGTGAGAGCCAAGGAGGTCACCCCGTGATCTATCGCGCTCACGAGAACCTTTGCCCCAGAAACCCTCAAATCCCTCAGCAAGGGAGCATCTGACCTGAAACCTCCCCTTGGTTTCTCTTGAACCAAAGGGGGTGCCGCAGGCACCTGATGATGACTATGCCAAGCCGCAGGTCAGAGGGCCAGTGATACAACCAATCAGGGATTCAATGTTTCATAGGGGTTGTAAAAAGTAACCATCCGTAGTTAGCTAGTTCCATGGGAGACAAGGTGCTACCCGAATGGCGTGGGTTTGGTGAACTACTTCGGCGACACCGCAAGAGAGCTGGTTTTTCACTTGCCGAGGTCGGCAAAGGACTGTCCCTGAGCGGGGGGATGGTCGGCCACCTAGAGAGGGCGACAAGGGCCCCAATCAAGGCTCATGTTCGCAAACTGGACGAGATGTTCGCTACCGATGGCGAGCTGTTACAACAATGGCTGGATGTCGTTGAGGGGAAAGATGTCCTGCCATGGTTCAAGGATGCGCTGGAATCCGAACTCCGCTCCAGGAAGATCTGCGAGTACCACCCCATCCTGATCCCAGGGCTACTCCAGACCCCCGAGTACACCCGTGTACTCGTCACGGCTCGGCAGGTGCGGAAGACTCAGGAGGAGATCGAGGAGGTTGTTGAACTCCGCGTGAACAGGCTGCCGAACCTTACCCAGCGCCCTCTGCTGTGGTTCGTAGTGGACCAAATCGTCGTTGACAGGATCGTCGGCGATGAGGAGATCATGTACAAGCAGCTTCACCACATCGTCAAGCTGGCCAAGGACGATAAGATCCGGTTCCAGGTGATCCCGGGCGAAGTGCGAAGGCACTGTGGTCTCTGCGGACCGTTTCGCCTGATGACGATGAACGACAACCGCAAGATCGTCCGTATGGAACACACCCTGGGAGGCACTGCCTTCGACAAGGATGGTGAGATTGAGGAGATGGCGGAGTTGTTCGGGGCACTGCAAGCAGAGGCCCTGTCCCCCATCCGTTCCGTTGAGCTAATCCAGGACATCATGAAGGGCTTGAAATGAACGAACAGTGGGCCTGGCACACGTCATCCCACAGTGACGGTCGCGGTGGTGACTGCGTGGAGGTCGCGGAGGGATGTGAGACTCACGTCCGCGACACCAAGAACAGGGAGAGCGGCCATCTTTCCTTCCCCGCAGTCGAGTGGAGCGCGCTCCTTCGGGCGACATCATCTAGGTAACCGAGGCTGCTCATAGACCGACCCCCGCCAGGCTCCTTAGGTTCTAACGGTCGTTGCAACACCCCATCTCTGAAGGGGTGCGATGAACGACTTCCA
>NZ_ANAC01000022.1 GCF_000341225.1 Nocardiopsis alba DSM 43377 | reverse complement strand
CCGCCCCCGCCCCCTCCCCATGTCACCGTGGAGACGTCGATGGGGCCGCCCCCGTTCGGGAGCGGCCCCATCGTGTGTCATCGTGCGTCGAATCGGTCGAGACGCCTACTCGTCCGGGTCGATCCTGCGTCCGAGTCGTCGGAGGAACTCGGGGTCGTCGTCGGGGCCGAGCGGATGCGGGCTGTCCGAAGGCTTGGCGAAGTCCGACGGATCGAGATCGTCCACTGACACGGCCTGTGCCGGGGAGGGCGTGTCGCTCTGGACGGCGGCGGGCCGACGCGGCCGTCCCAGGAAGAGCCAGAGGATCGATCCGACGGGCATGAACAACGCGATGACGACCAGCCACAGGACCTTGGGAAGATTCCTGGCCTCCTGGGCAGGGGTGGTCAACGCGTCGAAGAACGCGTAAACCCACAGAACGATCGATACGAGCGTGATCAGGCCACCGAGCCACACCATGCTTCCAGCCTACTCTGGCTGTCGACTTCTCACAGCCGGGGTGTCGTCTCGGGGGTCGCGGGAAGACCACGCGCGATATCGGGCCGAGGGTCTCCGACGTTCGGTCGGTTCTTCAGGGAGTGCTTTCGCTGGGCTCGCCGAGGAGAAGGGCGCGCACCTCGGATTCCCGGAAGCGGCGGTGCCCACCGGGAGTACGAATGCTGCTGATCCGTCCGGAGGCGGCCCAGCGGGTGACGGTCTTGGGATCAACCCGGAAGAGTGAGGCCACTTCCCCGGGGGTCAACAGGCGTTCGCTTGCTCGTTCCACCTTCACATTCCCCCAATCGTGCCCGCCTTGAGTGTGGGGGCGGCGGGCGTTTGATCCCCTAGTGTGCACGAGTTGGTCCGTTTCCTCCCTAGTTTTCGGAGAAATAGCGAGGATCGGGGGATGAGGGAGTGATATGTGATCGGAACGTGATGTTCGGGTTCTCTTGTCGGGATTGGAAACATCCCATGAATATCCGAATCCGATGTGCCTCACGCCCCGGCCCCGCTGAGAGGGGACACACCCCTCCCTGGTGTCGGGTGCCCGACGACCGCCCTTAACCTGGAGGTCGAGAGCTGCCTGATGTGAGGCGCCGCCTCCACGTACGGGGTCGCCCGAACCGACGTCCACGTGGAAGTACGCGCGTGGACGGGCGTGTCGACCAATGTAGTCCAGGTAATCGTCTGTTGTGAGGCTTTTTGATGCGTAGCTGGCTGACCTATACCGCCGCCCGTCTGGCGCTCTTCGCCGCCGCCTTCGGGGTCGTCTACCTGTTCGGCGCGAGGTCCTGGATCGCCCTCATCCTGGCGTGGGTGCTCAGCGGCTTCGCCTCCTACGTGCTGCTCTCCAAGTGGCGCGACCAGATGTCGGCCTCCGTGGTCGACTGGTCGAACAAGCGACAGGACAAGGCCGTGGGCAACCGTCTGGTCGACGGCGCCGCCCGCGAGGACGAGGTCCAGGACGAGATCCTGCGCTCCCAGGAGCAGGGCGACGACGCCGTCGAGAAGAGCGAGCCCGCCGAGGGCACCAAGAAGTGACGAACGGGGTGGTGCCCGCCCCGCGGACCCACCCCGTCACGTTCCTCCCCCTCGTTCAGGGGAGGGGGAACATTCCCAGCCGCGCGTGGTACTCGCCGGCCAGCCGATCGGTGTCGCTGCCCACGTACAGTCCGTCCGAGGTCGCGTGCAGGGCTTCGACCCCGTGGCCTCGGGAACGGCCCGGGTTCCAGTCCAGGGCCCGTCCGGTCGTCGGATTCACCGCGCCGATCCCCTCGCGCTCCACCGAGCCCGGACCCGGGTTGGAGGCGCCCTTCTCGTTGTCCATCCAGCGCTGGTGCCCGCCGATATAGACGGCGTCCGAGGTGATCTCGATCGAGTACAGCGAGTCGCCGCCGGTCTTGTTGACCCACGTGGGCTCCGAGCCCGGAGCGTCGTCGTTCTCGAACCTGGCCGCGGACTTGCACAGCCCCGGCTTGATCTCGGGCCCTCCGACCGTCACCACGCCGAAGTAGGAGCCGTCGGGCGAGAAGTCCATCTGGCGCAGATAGGTGTACATGGTCGGGTAGTCGCAGGGCTCCTCGTACGCCGAGGTCGACCAGGGGGAGACCCTTCCGGCCTCGGTGTCGATCATGGCGATCTGGTAGCGGTCCTCGCCGTCCACCTTGGTGAAGGTGCCGTTGATGACCAGCCGTCGACCGTCCGGACTCAGGGCCAGCTCTTGGACGCGCAGGCCGCCCCGCCGCTGGTCGGAGATGGTCGGTGTGAAGTCCGGGTCGACCCTCCCGGTGGCGGTGTCGACACGGGCCAGCCCCGCGCGCGATTCCCCGCTCACGGCGGTGAAGTTCCCGCCGAGGTAGAGGTCGGAGCCATCGGAGGCCAGCCGGTACAGGTTCCCGTCGTCCAGCGTGGCGTCGAACCCGCGGACGGTCCGTCCGGTGGCCAGGTCGATCCGCGCCACCCCTCGACGTGTCTCCCCGTTCACCCGCTCGAAGTCGCCGCCGACGATCACGGAGCCGTCGGGGCCCTCGGCCAACGAGGTGACCGTCCCGTCCACGGAGGGCCTGAAGCCGGCGAGCACCTCTCCACTCCCATGACGGAAGGCGAACAGGTGGGTCCGATCGTGGGTGCGACTCTCGTCGGACTCGGCGACCCGGGTGAACGTGCCGGCCACCACGACGGTGTCACCGATCCTCAGGATGTCCTTGATGGTGCCGTCCAACACGTGAGGGGTCCACTGGACGGGCCGCTCGTCGACCACGCCCACGTGGGGTGCGGCGGTCGCCGGGGCGGCGGTGGCCATCGCGAGGGGCAGCGCGAGCAGTGAGCTCATGGTGAGGGCGACGAACGATCGGGCCGGTTTCAAGGGACTCTCCTCGTGCGTGCGGGGAAGGGTATGAGGCCGGCTCATTATTGCACGAAGTAGTTGTCCGATTACGTGAGGTGACCAGGCCTTTCGCCTCCGGAACGCCCTCTTCCCGCGGTGAGGTACTCGATCTGGGAGGCCACCAGACTCGTCGCCCGCTCGCGCGGTACGTCGCGGGGGACCGGATACCACACGGCGCCGGAACCCTCGCTCAGCCGTGTGCCCTCCAGCGGGCCTCCACGCCCGTGCGACCCTTCGGCCCTCTCCCTCCCCACGGCGAAGCCCAAAGGCTCGGCCAGCCCATGCCAGCGCGGCGCGTAGGTGGCGTCCTCACGGCCTCGGGTCAGACGTACGTGCATCATCTCCAACCCCTCCGCCACGGCGGCCACGGCCGCGGGCAGGGCGTGGTGAGGCACCGACTCCGCGTCCGGGTGGCCCAGGACCAAGGAGACCTGCTCGCGCACGATCCCCTCCTCCCAGGTCAATCTCAGATCACCGGAGAAACGAGAGCCCCCCGGGCCCGTGCCGCGGAAGCGGAACAGGGAAGGACGTGGTGCCCGGTGTCGTGCGAGCCGTGCCATCCGCTCCCGGTTCCACGGGGCCAGGGCCGGCTCGTACGGGCCCCACGCCACGGGCGCGGAACCGGCCAGTCGTTCCGTCACCCGTTCGACCGACAGCCCCGGATCGAACGCGTCCTTCGGCGCCCGCGTGGTGAAGTCCACCACGAGTTGACGGCCCAGGGGCGACTCGTCCAGAAAGCCTTCGGCGGGAGATACCGGGCCCTCGGCACGCGCCGGAACATGACCATGCTCGGGATGCGGACGCAGGGGCAGGCCGGTGAGGCCGTCGAAGTGATCGCCCTCCTCGGTCCGCACCACCCATCGGGCCAGAGGAAGAGCCATCAGGGTGCGCAGAGCGTAGGTGAGCCGGGAACGCGCCGGGGTCAGCAACTGGAAACCGTGCTCTTGAACGGCGGGGTCGGCGAGGACGTCGGAGATCCAGGAGGAGAACGGAACGACCGGCCGATCCTGGGCCACCACGACGGCCTTCCCGGCCGTGTACTCCACGGCGGGATGCTCCGTCTCCTCCCACACGCCGAAGTCGGCCGGCCCCGAGGTCCACACCGCGCCCCCGGAACTCAGCGCCAGACGATCGGCGACCCGGTGGGCGGCCTCCCGTCCGGCCTCGTCCGGACGTGCTCGGATTTCGGTCCACCAACACCGTTCGGGGAGCCCCGCGGCGAGGTCCGGATCCAGGAGCCGCTCCACCTCGCCCGGGGCCTCGATCAGTTGGGCCGGCTCCAGGGTGAGCAGGGTCCCGGAGGCATCGCGGAGCCGGAGGAGATGACCCCCGGCCAACGCGCGCACGCGTAGATCCCGTCCGGCGTCCTCCAGCGCACGTGTGAGAGTTCGCAGGTCGGGGTTGTCCGCGTGCAACGCCACCACGTCATAGCTCATTCTTCGCCCTTCACTTTGGTCGCTTCCTCGGATTCCTCAAGACAAGCATGCGAACCGGACAGGGAATTCTCGGATCCTCTCTGTCACCGAGCGTCGGTATAAGTAATGAGAAGCGCGGGCGAGGCCCGATGAGCATGGAAAGCAGATAGGAGAACCGTGAGGTTCGAGCTGGTTTCATCCCCCGACCGGCAGGAAGAGACAGAGAAGCCCCCTTCTCAAGAGACTGCGCACGGCCGCTCCCTCGTCGCCGGAGACGAGACCAGGGAGGCGCTGATGGCCGAACGGATCGGCTCCTTGGGAGACAGGATCACCTCTCTCTCCGGCTCTCTGAGCGCCGTTCTCGGGCGCCTGGACGAGAAGATCGCTCGTCACGAGAGAGAGCGGACCGAGAACGGTGACGTGGAGCAGGCTCCCCCACCCGATAACTTCCGGGCCCACCTCTTCTCCGGTGGAGGCGGCCGATGAGCGGTGGCTGGAGCATCGACCCCTCCGGTGTGGGCACCATCCTCCACAGCGTGATGGATCAGATGGGCGATGGCGGGGGCAGCGCCCTCGACGGCCATCTCACCAACCTCACCGAAGAGATCGCCAACGCGGCCATGGCGTCCATGAGCGGTCCCGTCGGCGCCGAACTCTACGGACTCCTCGAACACATCGGCGGCCTGTCCGAGGAGATGGTCGAACGGGCCGGTTCCGCCGTCGGAGGGTGCGCGAACGCCGTAGACGCCTATCTCATCGGGGACGCGGAGATGGCCGCGGAGGCCCAGAGCAACGCCGGGACGTTCGAGGACCCGGACCTCTGACACCAGAGTCACCCACGAGACGGAAAGTCGTATGCCCCCCATCGACACCATCAGGCCATCGCACAACGAGACCGCCGGTCAGTCTCAGTTCGGCGTGGACCCCGACCCGGATCTCCTCGTCTATCCACCCGCGATCCCCCGTCCGACCACCCTGGTGGAGAACCTCCAGGCGGCCATCGATCTGATGAGGTCCTCGGCCGGCTCGGTCTCCGAGGGCGGCCAGGGCATCAAGAGCACCTGGGGCGGCCTCCAGGCCCACTACACGGCACCCGAGAGCGAGACCCTCTTCTCCGCGATGGACCGGGTCGCCGAGTGCGGAGACGACATCGAGAGCGACGTCTCCGCGGCCGTCACCGCCTTGGAGACCTTCGCCGAAGCGGCGCAGAGCGCCAAGGAGGAACTGGGCGCGATTCGGGACGAGGCCTGGGAGTTCCGGGAGGAGATGCAGGCCGAGGAGGCCTGGAACGAGAACCCGGCGAACACACTGCGCAACCACATCATCAAGCTCCGGGCCAACAAGGCCTGGGGCGAGTACCAGGACGCCGAACGCGAGTGCGCGAGCTCCCTCTCGTCGATCAACGGTGGGAACAGCGTCTACGTGGCGGCGGGTGAGGACCCTCCGGGCGAGAACGAGATCGTCTACGGCATCGACGCCGCGGACGTTCCCGATCCGAACTTCGACATGACCAGCCTCGGTGACTGGAAGCGGATACACGAGTTCGGCTGGAACTACCTGAGGGACGGGAACAAGCCCGTCGAGGTGGCCTGGGCCGCCGACTCCTACATGGCGACCTGGGACAACTTCGGCGGTGGGATGGTGTGGGGCCTCGGGGTCAACGCGGTCGCCTCCACCGGCCTGTGGCGGGAGGGCAGCGGCTGGGCCGGCAGCGCGAGCGAGGTCAGGGACAACGCCGGGGCACACCTCAAGGACACCATCAAGGGTTACGCGGCCCTCGCCGGCCTCTACGGCTCCTCCGGAAGTCTCATCGGTGAAGGCGACTTCACCATGGACACCTGGAAGAGCAACATGGGTGAATCCTGGAAGGAGGTCGCCCACGACCTGGTGCCGTGGCGGGAGTGGGACGATCGGCCCGCGTACACGGTCACCACCGCGGGCGGGAACCTGGCTCTCGCGGTCGTGGGGCTACCGGCCCGGGCCGGGATGCTGGGGGCGAAGCTCAGTACGGGGTCCCACCTGCCCGACGTCGACGCGGGGTCGAACGGAGCGAACGGGTCGAGCCCGGTCGGGCACGGTTCTCCCGGTGCGGCCGCGCGCCCGGGATTCAACCTGGCGGACACCTTCGACGCTCTTCGAACCGACGTCGATGGAACCGTCGATCGCGTCGGGAGACGCTTGAACGAACTCACCGGGCGTCTCGGTGAGCTCACCTCCAGGTGGTCCGCCCCCACGTCGGGGAGCCCGCACGGGCCCGTATCACCGTCGGCGGACGGAACCGGGACGGCGAGCGTCAATGGGGGATCGACCGGATCCGGGACGGGCGGAGACCTCCGTGACGACCGCGCTCCGGATCGGAACACCCCGACACGGAGAGCCGATGACGACTTCGAGGAGAGGTCGGTCCGGGAGCTCTCCGAGGAGATCGACCGGTACAGCGCGATGAACGCCGACGAACGTGCTCGCCTGCTCGAACGTGAAAGGGCGTTGGTCCTCTCCGGCGGCGGGGGCATGGAGATCCCCGGCCCGGACGGGCTCGGCCGTCGAGGAGGGGGACATGACTTCGGTCCTCGAGCCTTCTCCGATACCGAGAGGGGTGAGACCCGAATCCCTGCCCAGTCCCAAGAGGGACGGAGTGGGGGCGTCACGACCGTCCTGGACCGCGAGGATGCGCGCTCCGAAGGTACGGGGACCCTCGGCCACGGCGGTACAGAGGCGGGGCCGTACCTCGGTGGAGGCGGTGGAGGGGGCGGCGATCGTCCCGACGGCCCCTCGCCGAGTGGTGGGGACGACGGTCCCGGAGGACCCGGGCCGAAGAACCTGGAGGAGTTCGAGAGGCACCGCTGGGGCGACAAGAACGACCCCAAGGCCGAGGAGGCCTTCTTCCGGGACATCGAATACCTGCTCAACAATGACGAGGCCTTCAGAAAGGAGTACTACAAAGAAAACCTTCACCGGATCAGCAAGGACACGAAGATCGGTATGGAGGGTTGGCAGCTCCCCAAGGTGCATATCGATTCGAATGGAAGAAACATACCGCTGCGGCAGCCGGACGCTCCTGACTACTTCGGGGACAAGACCAGGGTCAGAATCGGTTCCTCCGACTTCTTCAAGGGGCCGGATGGAAAGCCGCTGACCGGTGACGAGCTCGCCAGGCGGCAGAAGCTCAAGGACGACTTCGCCGGTATCGATCACTTCGCCCAGGACCGGAGGGAAAAGCTCGACGAGGCGAGAAGACTGGAAAAGATCTACGAGCAGGAGGCGAAGAAGCACGGAAAGTACGTGGAGAACGGCAACAACCACCCCGATGTGGAGAGGGCCTACCGGGAAAAGGCCGATGCGCAGCGCGATGCGACGGATGCTGCGGAGCTGTTGGGAGAAAAATCCGCGGACATCGGAGCTCGTTACGAGTTCGATGGGGAACCCTTGCGGGACAAGAACGGCGAGGTCGTCATGCGGGAGGTTCGGGACGCTGAAGGAAACCCTGTCCGTGATGAGCATGGGAACATCCGCAGGGAAGAGGTGCGGAAGCCGAATCTCGACGGTGCGACGTTGCTCGGCCAGGCTTCGGGGGCCCCGGGTAACGGTAACGGTCAATTCGACCTGATCTACGAGACCAAGGATGGCGAGATCGTCATCATCGAGGCGAAGGCCAGTACGAACACGAAGCTCGGAACGAGGGTGTACTCCCCAGAGGAGGGGCGCCCCAGGGATACCTATCAGGGGACGGCTGACTATGTTCGCTCGATCCTCGATGCCATGAGAGGTCGTAGTAATTCATCAGTTGAAGTGGGAGATGGTTCGCAGATTCCAGGTGTTAGAAAGGGAGAAGGTGGGGTTGGTGACTTCGTGTCCGAGTCTGCTCTGGCTCGATATATTTCAATGAAATTGAATCAGGGAAAGGTTTCTTATGCTGTTTTTAAGGGGAACCCTTCTGGGTGGGGTTCCGGTGGAGATGTTGCAGATGGTTACGACTATCAGATTTTTGATCTAAAGGGCTAGTTCAGTGCGTGTTGAGAGGCCTGAGATTATTCGCAGGACTTCTGTGTCCAAGCTTTCTTATAATGAGAATTACATGAAGTTAAAGGCTTCTAGACTTGATGATGGCGCTGGGGGGATGTTTCATTTCGTCAGTAGCATTCAGCTTAAGGCCTTGGATTTTCTGGTGGTGGATCCGGGGGTTGTTGAGCGGCGGACGTGGGAGGCGTGGGTTCTGGCGATGCAGTATCAGCGTGCGTTCTTCCGTGTGTCGATGGCGGAGTCGGGGTCCCGTGTGGATTGTCTGGTCGGTCATCGGGTGTGGAATCTTTCGAGTCGTCCTTTGATCTCCGCTTTCAATGCCGGTGACTGGCCGGGGGCGTTGTTCAGGGCGTGGACGTGTCGTGATTTCGATTATGCGCGGTTCTTGGCGGATGTTCCGGTGGAGGTGTTGCGGAGTGCGGGGGAGAGTCAGGGGACGCGTTTCATGCGGGACGCGTACGTGTGGGTGGAGGTTTTGCAGGCCTTCGTGAAGGGCGATCCGCGGGCAGGGGTGTTGTTGGAGGAGGCTCGTGAGTTGGCGGATCCGGGTCGGGCTTCTTTCGCGGCGGGTTACGCGGGGTTGATGGCGGTGCCGCAGATGGAGGTGTTGGGTCGGCTGATCGCCAGAGACGGGGATGGTTTCAACGAGGCGTTGGTGCGGGCGTTGGAGTCGTATCGGGAGTACACCGCTGCGGATCTGGCCAAGGGGCAGTTGCGGGGGATCGTGCCGTTGGAGTTGTTGGGGATGGCCTGTCTGGTCCGGGACGGTTGGGTCGAGGGTGTCTCCTTGGAGGTCGAGAGCGACTACTTTCCCGAGGGCATCCTCGATGGGCGATGGCTCGACGCCTTCCCCGTTTGATCTTGTGTTTTTGATTTCGGTTTGATACTTGCATGGCTTCATTGCATTGAATTGGAGAATAGGTATGCGTGTTGAGAGGCCTGAGATTGTTCGTCGAGTGTCCGAGTCGAAGATTCAATACAATGAAGATTGGTTGAAGGAAAGTGTCTCCGAGCTTGATGATGGTGTCGGGGGGATGCACTGGCTCATAGATGGGTTTTTCGACAAGGCCTCGGAGTTTTTGGTGGTGGATCCGGGGGTTGTTGAGCGGCGGACGTGGGAGGCGTGGGTTCTGGCGATGCAGTATCAGCGTGCGTTCTTCCGTGTGTCGATGGCGGAGTCGGGGTCCCGTGTGGATTGTATGGTCGATCATCGGGTGTGGAATCTTTCGAGTCGTCCTTTGATTTCTGTCTTCAATGCTTCTTCTTGGGCGGGGGCGTTGTTCAGGGCGTGGACGTGTCGTGATTTCGATTATGCGCGGTTCTTGGCGGATGTTCCGGTGGAGGTGTTGCGGAGTGCGGGGGAGAGTCAGGGGACGCGTTTCATGCGGGACGCGTATGCGTGGGTGGAGGTGTTGCAGGCTTTTGTGAAGGGTGATCCGCGGGCGGGCGCTTTGTTGGAAGAGGCTCGTGAGTTGGCGGATCCGGGTCGGGCCTCTTTCGCGGCGGGTTACGCGGGGTTGATGGCGGTGCCGCAGATGGAGGTGTTGGGTCGGCTGATCGCCTGAGACGGGGATGGTTTCAACGAGGCGTTGGTGCGGGCGGTGGAGTCGTATCGGGAGTACACCGCTGCGGATCTGGCCAAGGGGCAGTTGCGGGGGATCGTGCCGGTGGGGTTGTTGGGGATGGCCTGTCTGGTCCGGGACGGTCGGGTCGAGGGTGTCTCCTTGGAGGTCGAGAGCGACTACTTTCCCGAGGGCATCCTCGATGGGCGATGGCTCGACGCCTTCCCCGTCTGACCCGGGTTCCGAACACCCACGATCGAAGCAAGGAGTGAGGTCATGGTCTTCGTCCCTCGGACATCGTCGGTCCCGGTCGTGGTCGACGAGGAGAAGGTGAGGGCGTTGGAGGAGGTGAGGATCCGCTACGCCCGGCTCCTCGAAGAGGCGCCGGCCGAGGCCGCCCGATGGCTCACCGACGTGTACGACCTGGCGCGGAAGGCGTTGGCGGCCGATCCCGAGTGCACGTTGGTGGAGACCTGGGAGACCTGGACGTTCGCCGCGCAGTACCATCACGCCGTCATCGCCGCGGTCACGGTGCCCCGAGGTTCCGAGGTCCGGTGGACCGTGGAGCACGAGGAGCGTGTCCTGGTCTCTCCCGGCCCCCTGGTCGTCGCGGATCGACACGTCTGGCTGAGGACCTTCCTCATGGCGCTGGTCTGCCGGGACGAGAAGAGGGTCCGTCATCTGGCGGGTATCGATGTGGGGAGGATGCCACTGTCGGGTGAGGCCCGCTATCCCGGTTACCTCCTTCCCTGGATCGACGCTCTGCGGGCGCTCATCGAGGAGGACGACCGGATGGTCCCGTGCCTGCGCAAGGCCATGGAACTGTCGGACTCCCGCCGGGTCGCCTCGCCCGAGATCGCGCGCGAGTTGGACCTTCTGGCCTTTCCGGAGCTGGATCTGTTCCGGGCGTTCCTGGGAGGAGATCCGGACGACTTCGAGAGGACCCTGGTTCGCGGACTGGAGGCGTTCGACGACTTCCACGCACGGGCGGGGGAGGGCGCCGGGCCCGGAACGTTCCCGCTCGGGCTGCTCGCTCTGGCGTCCCTGGCCCTCGACCGCGCGCGGCACGAGCCGGACTATCGGATGGACGTGCGCTCGGACCATCTGCCCCGGGTTCTGCTGGAGGGCTTCTGGTTCGGTGAGTTCCCGGTCTGAGGTGAGGGCGGGACGGGGTGCCGGTCCGGCCCCCTTAGGCTGGTGCCATGACCCGCGCGAAGCTCGATAAGAAGCCTCAGGACGTCGCCGCGATGTTCGATGGCATCGCAGAGAACTACGACCTCGTCAACGACGTCATCTCGCTCGGCCAGGACCGCGTCTGGCGGCGCGCCGTGGTCGACGCGGTCGACGCCCACAGCGGTGAGCTGGTCCTGGACCTGGCCGCGGGGACCGGCACCTCCTCGGAGTCCTTCATCAAGAAGGGCGCCCGCGTCATCGCCTGCGACTTCTCGCTCGGCATGCTCGGCAAGGGCGCCCACCGTCGGGGCGGCGCCTCGCGCGGCGGGGTGACCTTCGTGGCCGGGGACGCCCTCTCCCTGCCCTTCGCGGACGAGACCTTCGACGCGGTGACGATCTCCTTCGGCCTGCGCAACGTCGCCGACGTGGACCAGGCGCTGCGGGAACTGTTCCGGGTGACCAAGGTCGGCGGCCGTCTGGTGATCTGCGAGTTCAGCCACATCCCGGTGGAGTTCGTCGACAGGCTCTACTCGACGTACCTGATGGCGGCCCTGCCGAGGATCGCGGGCGCCTTCTCCGGTCGGAGCGAGGCCTACGACTACCTGTCGGAGTCGATCATGGCCTGGCCGAACCAGGCCGAGCTGTCGACCCACCTCCAGGGCGCGGGCTGGTCGCGGGTCGCGTGGCGGAACCTGACGCTCGGCACGGTGGCTCTCCACCGTGGCTTCCGAGAGAAGTAAAATCCGACATAGTGCGCAATAGTACGCAGTCGGTTTAATTCTTCTCGTAAAGTCTTAAAGTTCTCGGAGCCCCAAGGAACCCTTGTTCCTTGGGGCTTCTTGTGTTGTTCTCGGGGTTGCTGTTGTCGTGAGCTGCGCTTTCGGTGACTCATGGTGACTTCGGGTGTGGCTTCGGAGGTTATGGGCGCTATATCCGATTTACCGAAGAATGCCCCCCGGGGGTCGCCTCTTCGCGTCCAAGGGTCTAGACTTCGGGAAAGTGGTTTGTGAAGTGCTTCACAAGCACACGAGTCGCATGACACAAGGCCCATGTCGGATATGTCGGAAGTCCCAAACCGACCCACAACACCCCCCGTGAGCGGGTCGACCCCGCACTGGCCCGCCACGGTAGGACCGCGCGAGTAGTCGAGGACCCACCCGTGAGCGAGACAGCCACCTCCTCTCCCAGAGGCCGAGAGAGGGTCGAGTACGACGCCGACGTCATCGTCGTCGGCGCCGGACCCTCCGGTTCCACCACCGCCTACTACCTGGCCCAGGCGGGCCTGGACGTTCTCCTGCTGGAGAAGACCTCCTTCCCTCGGGAGAAGGTCTGTGGAGACGGATTGACCCCTCGGGCGGTGAAGCAGCTCACCGCGATGGGCGTCACCTTCGAGGACGAGGGCTGGATCAAGAACCACGGCCTGCGCATCGTCGGAGCCGGGGTCCGCCTCGAACTCCCCTGGCCCGAACTGGCCGCCTACCCGGGTTACGGCCTCGTGCGCACCCGGTACGACTTCGACCAGATCCTGGTCGAGCGGGCCAAGGGCGCCGGGGCCAAGCTCCTGGAGCGCACCAACGTCACCGGACCCCTCATGGACGAGCGCAGCAACCGCATCGTCGGGGTCCAGGCCAAGAACGCCGACCGCGAACCCGTGACCTTCCGGGCGCCGCTGGTCGTGGCGGCCGACGGCAACTCCTCCCGCCTGTCCGTCGCCATGGGGATCCGCAAGCGCGACGACCGCCCCTTGGGCGTGGCCGTGCGCACCTACTTCGAGAGTCCCCGGCACGACGACGACTACCTGGAGTCCTGGCTGGAGCTGTGGGATCGCAGCGGTGACAAGGACGTCCTCCTGCCCGGCTACGGCTGGGTCTTCGGTGTCGGCGACGGCACCAGCAACGTCGGCCTGGGCATCCTCAACTCCACCTCCTCCTTCCAGGACGTGGACTACCGCAAGCTTCTGCGCAGGTGGACCGACTCGATGCCGGAGGAGTGGGGCTTCACCGAGGAGAACCAGAAGGGCGGCATCCGCGGCGCGGCGCTCCCGATGGGCTTCAACCGGGTTCCGCACTACTCGCGCGGACTGATGCTGGTCGGCGACGCGGGCGGCATGGTCAACCCCTTCAACGGGGAGGGCATCGCCTACGCGATGGAGGCCGGTCAGATCGCGGCCGACGTGATCGTGCAGGCGCACGGCCGGACCACCCAGCAGACCAGGGAGCGCGCGCTGCTGCGCTACCCGGACGTCCTCGCCGACACCTACGGCGGCTACTACACCCTGGGTCGCTACTTCGTGAAGGTCATCGGCCAGCCCGAGTTCATGAAGTACGCGACCAAGTACGGGCTCCGCCGGCGCACCCTCATGAAGTTCGTGCTGAAGATGCTCGCCAATCTCACCGAACCGAGCAAGGGCGACGCCATGGACCGGGTCATCAACGGGTTGAGCCGTATGGCGCCCGCGGCCTGATCGACGCCCGAAAAGAAGAAGAAACCGCCATGAGCCGAAGTGTTCGCTGTCGGCGCTGAAAAGCGACGAATCGGGCAAACGGAACGGCGAGTCGAAAATACCGTGCGGTGGAGATCCCTTCGGCGTCCCGAAAGGGTCTTCGCCGCAACCACAAGGAATTCGGGACAAGCACGTGAAACCGTTCACAAGACTGTCGGTCGCGCAGCCCGACGGGTCGTTCAGCGGAGGAGGGTGAGCCGTGGAGTTGTACACACCGATACTCGTGCTCGGCGGAATCGGCGCCGCCTTCGTCGTCGTGTCGATGGTCGTCGGCGCCGTGGTCGGGCCCAAGCGCTACAACCGCGCCAAGATGCAGGCCTACGAGTGCGGTATCGAGCCCACACCGCAGCCCGCGGGCGGCGGGCGTTTCACCGTCAAGTACTACATGACGGCCATGATGTTCATCGTCTTCGACATCGAGATCATCTTCCTCATCCCGTGGGCGATCCACTTCGACGCCCTCGGATGGTTCGGCCTGATCGCGATCATCCTCTTCCTGGTGAACGTCTCCATCGCCTACGCCTACGAATGGCGCCGAGGAGGCCTCGAATGGGACTGACCCGCACGCCCCGCCCCCAGGCAACACAGACACGGCAGTCCGGCCCGGAGGAGGTCCGAAGCTGATGGGACTCGAAGAGAAACTACCCGCAGGGGTCGCGCTCACCACGGTCGAACAGGTCGTCGGCCTGGCGCGCAAGACCTCCATGTGGCCCGCCACGTTCGGTCTGGCCTGCTGCGCCATCGAGATGATGGCGGTCGGCGGCCCCCACTACGACCTCGCCCGGTTCGGCATGGAGAAGTTCGGGGCCACCCCGCGACAGGCCGACCTGATGGTCGTCGCCGGACGCGTGAGCCAGAAGATGGCCCCCGTCCTGCGCCAGATCTACGACCAGATGCCCGAACCCAAGTGGGTCATCGCGATGGGCGTCTGCGCCTCCAGCGGCGGCATGTTCAACAACTACGCGATCGTCCAGGGCGTGGACCACATCGTCCCTGTCGACATCTACCTGCCGGGCTGTCCGCCCAGGCCGGAGATGTTCCTGGACGCCGTGCTCAAGCTCCACGACAAGGTGCAGAACACCAAGCTCGGTGCCCACCGTGAGCAGGAGATCACCGAGACCGAGGAGCGTATGCTCCGCCGTTCCCTGCCCCTGGTGACCAAGGACTGACATGAGCAACGAGAACGAGCGCGAGCGCGACGAGGCGGCGGCGAACCTGCCGGACCAGCGCGGACGTGAACGCCTGGCCGCGCCGATCAGGCGTACCGGCATGTTCGGCGCCGGGACCACGGGCGACACCTCCGGCTTCGGCGGTCTCCAGGTCAGGGGGAGCGCTCCCGTCCGGAGCCAGCGCCCCTTCACCGACCCCGACGACCCCCGTACGGCCGACTTCGACCGGGTCGCGGACGACCTGGAGGCGGCGCTGAACGCCCTGGAGCGGGCGGACGACGTCGAACGTGTCGAGGTGGACCGGGGGGAGATCACCTTCCACGTGCGCCGCGAGGGGCTCCTGGAGTTGGCCCGCGTCCTGCGCGACGACCCCGCCCTGCGCTACGAACTGTGCACCGGCGTCGTCGGCGTGCACTTCCCCGAGCAGACCGGGCGCGAACTGCACGCGGTCTATCACTTCCGGTCGATCACCCACAACAGCGAGATCCGGGTCGAGACGACCTGTCCCGACGCCGACCCGCACCTGCCGTCGATCGTCTCGGTCTACCCGACCAACGACTGGCACGAGCGCGAGGCCTGGGACTTCTTCGGGATGGTCTTCGACGGCCACCCCGCGCTGACCCGTATCCAGATGCCCGACGACTGGCACGGCCACCCGCAGCGCAAGGACTACCCGCTGGGCGGCATCCCCGTCGAGTACCGGGGCGCCACCGTGCCCCCGCCGGACGAGCGGCGGTCCTACAAGTGACCCGCACGGACACCGCACCAGCCATTCGAAGGGCCATCCAGAAGGGAGGCACGGCATGACCGTCACCGAGGACTACATCGACGCCTCCGGTGGGGACTGGGACGACGTCGTCGAGAAGGCCCAGGGCAGCAGCGCCGAACGTCTCGTCGTCAACATGGGTCCGCAGCACCCGTCCACGCACGGGGTGCTCCGGCTGATCCTCACCCTGGACGGCGAGACCTGCACCGAGGCCCGTGTCGGCATCGGTTACCTGCACACCGGTATCGAGAAGAACATGGAGTACCGGACGTGGACGCAGGGCACCACGTTCGTCACTCGCATGGACTACCTGACGCCGCTCTTCAACGAGACGGCGTACTGCCTGGCGGTCGAGAAGCTGCTCGGGATCACCGACCGGATCCCCGAACGCGCCAGCGTCATCCGCGTCATGCTCATGGAGCTGAACCGGATGGCCTCGCACTTCGTGGCCATGGCGACCTTCGGCATGGAGCTGGGCGCCACCACGGTGATGACCAACGGCTTCCGTGAGCGCGAGATGATCCTGGACATCTTCGAGCTCGTCACGGGCCTGAGGATGAACCACGCCTACGTGCGCCCCGGCGGCGTGGCCCAGGACCTGCCGCCCGGCGCGGTCGGCAAGGTCCGGGAGCTGCTGAAGGAGATGCCCGAGCGCATCAAGATCATGCGCAAGCTCCTGGACGAGAACCCGCTCTACCTGGCCCGTACCAAGGACGTCGCCTACCTCAACCTGCCCGGTTGCATGGCGCTCGGGATCACCGGGCCCCTGGTGCGCGCCTCCGGTCTGGCCTGGGACCTGCGCAAGGCCAAGCCCTACTGCGGCTACGAGAACTACGAGTTCGACGTGCCGGTCTCCGACGGCGGCGACGTGTACGCGCGTTACCGGGTGCGCATCGCCGAGATGGAGGAGAGCCTCAAGATCATCGAGCAGTGCCTGGACCGGCTCGAACCCGGACCGGTGATGATCGAGGACGCCAAGATCGGCTGGCCGGCCAAGTTGGCGCTGGGCCCGGACGGTCTGGGCAACTCGCCCGACCACATCGCGCACATCATGAGCGGCTCGATGGAGGCGCTCATCCACCACTTCAAGTTGGTCACCGAGGGCTTCCGGGTCCCGGCCGGCCAGGCGTACGCGGCCGTGGAGAGCGCCAAGGGCGAGCTCGGCTGCTACGCCGTCAGCGACGGGGGCACCCGTCCCTACCGCGTCCACTTCCGCGACCCGTCGTTCACCCACCTCCAGGCCGTCGCCGCCATGTGCGAGGGCGGGACGGTGGCCGACGTCATTGCGGCCGTGGCCAGTATCGACCCGGTGATGGGAGGCGTGGACCGGTGAGCGAGCACAACGGACCCGAGAACAGGGGTCTCGACGGCGGACCGGACGAGACGGTCGAGGTCTTCACCGACGAGGTGGTGGCCAGACTGGAACAGGACGCCAAGGAGATCATCAGCCGCTACCCGAAGCCGCGCTCGGCGCTGCTCCCGCTCCTGCACCTGGTGCAGGCCGAGGAGGGGCACGTCAGCAAGGCCGGGATGCGATTCTGCGCCGACCAGTTGGGCATCACGCAGGCCGAGGTCAACGCGGTCGCGACCTTCTACACCATGTACCGCCGCCGTCCGGGCGGCGACTACCAGGTGGGCGTGTGCACCAACACCCTGTGCGCGGTGATGGGCGGAGACGAGATCTTCTCCGCCCTCAAGGAGCACCTGGACCTGGCCAACGGCGAGACCACCGAGGACGGCAAGGTCACGCTGGAGCACGTGGAGTGCAACGCGGCCTGCGACTTCGCCCCCGTGGTGATGGTCAACTGGGAGTTCTTCGACAACCAGACCCCCGCCACCGCCAAGCGTCTGGTCGACGACCTGCGTCTGGGCGCGGACGTCGCGCCCACCCGCGGCCCCGCGAGCCTGTGCACCTGGAAGCAGGCCTCGCGCGTGCTCGCCGGGTTCGACGACGGACGCGCCGGCGAGGGCGTCCAGGCGGCGGCCCCGTCGCTGGCCGGTCTCGAACTGGCCCGGCGCAACGGTTGGACGGCGCCGGACCCGAACGACCTCCCTTCCCCGAGCCAGGGTGAGGAGGGCGCGAAGTGACCACCCTGACCCCGATCCTGTCCGAGAACTGGGATCGTCCCGACTCCTTCACCTACGACGGCTACCGGGCCACCGGCGGCTACGAGGCGCTGCGCAAGGCCCTGACCATGGAGCCCGACTCCATCGTCGATCTGGTCAAGGCGTCCGGCCTTCGCGGCCGCGGCGGCGCGGGCTTCCCGACCGGGATGAAGTGGGGGTTCCTGCCCAAGGACAACCCCAACCCGCGCTACCTCGTGGTCAACGCCGACGAGTCCGAGCCGGGTACCTGCAAGGACATCCCGCTCATGCTCGCCAACCCGCACGTGTTGGTGGAGGGCGTCGCGATCGCCTCCTACGCGATCAAGTCGCAGCAGGCCTTCATCTATGTGCGGGGCGAGGTCGTCCACGTCATCCGCCGTCTGCGCAAGGCGGTGGCCGAGGCCTATGAGGCCGGGCTGCTCGGCAAGAACATCCTGGGCACCGGCTTCGACCTCGACGTGGTCGTGCACGCCGGCGCCGGCGCCTACATCTGCGGTGAGGAGACCGCCCTCCTGGACTCCCTGGAGGGCTACCGGGGCCAGCCCCGCCTCAAGCCGCCGTTCCCCGCCGTGGCCGGACTCTACGCCTCGCCCACCGTGGTGAACAACGTCGAGTCCATCGCCAGCGTCCCGGGCATCGTCGCCAACGGGGCCGAGTGGTTCACCTCCATGGGCACCGAGAAGTCCGCCGGGTTCGGCTTCTTCTCCCTGTCCGGGCACGTCACGAACCCCGGCCAGTACGAGGCGCCGCTCGGCATCACGTTGCGCGAGCTCCTGGACATGGCGGGCGGCATCCGCTCCGGGCACCGGCTCAAGTTCTGGACCCCGGGCGGCTCGTCGACGCCGATCTTCACCGAGGAGCACCTGGACACCCCGCTCGACTTCGAGTCGGTGGGCGCCGCCGGTTCGATGCTCGGCACCCGCGCCCTCCAGATCTTCGACGAGACCACCTGCGTGGTGCGCGCCGTCGGTCGGTGGATCGCCTTCTACGCCCACGAGTCCTGCGGCAAGTGCACCCCCTGCCGCGAGGGCAACTTCTGGATGGTCCAGGTCCTGGACCGTCTGGAGCGGGGCGAGGGCACCGAGGCCGACATCGACAAGCTCCTGGACATCTGCGACAACCTGCTCGGCCGCTCGTTCTGCGCTCTGGGCGACGGTGCCACCAGCCCCGTCATGTCGTCGATCAAGTACTTCCGCCAGGAGTACGTCGACCACTACGAGAAGGGCGGCTGCCCCTTCGACCACTCCAGGTCCACCGTCTGGGCGGACCGGCCGACCATCACGGAAGAAGAGGGAGGGAACCGGTGACCGTCACCTCCAACACCTCCGGCGGGTCCTCGCCCGCCCCGCCTCCGGAGGACCTGATCACCGTCACCATCGACGGCTTCCAGATCCAGGTGCCCAAGGGCACCCTGCTGATCCGCGCCGCCGAACTGCTCGGTATCCAGATCCCCCGGTTCTGCGACCACCCGCTGCTCGACCCGGTCGGCGCCTGCCGTCAGTGCCTGGTCGAGATCCCCGACATGGGTAACGGGCGCGGCATGCCCAAGCCCCAGGCCTCCTGCACGATCACCGTCATGGAGGGCATGGTGGTCAACACCCACCTGACCTCCGAGGTGGCGGAGAAGGCCCAGCGCGGGATCATGGAGTTCCTGCTCATCAACCACCCGCTGGACTGCCCGGTCTGCGACAAGGGCGGCGAGTGCCCCCTCCAGAACCAGGCCATGTCCACCGGACAGGGCGAGAGCCGGTTCATCGACGTCAAGCGCACCTTCCCCAAGCCCATCGCGCTCTCCAGCCAGGTGCTGCTGGACCGCGAACGCTGCATCCAGTGCGCCCGCTGCACCCGCTTCGCCGCGCAGATCGCGGGCGACCCGCTCATCGAACTGATGGAGCGCGGCGCTCAGGAGCAGGTCGGTATCGCCGAGGGGGAGGCGTTCGACTCCTACTTCTCCGGCAACACCGTCCAGATCTGCCCGGTCGGCGCGCTCACCGGTTCCGCCTACAGGTTCCGGTCGCGCCCCTTCGACCTGGTCTCCACGCCGAGCGTCTGCGAACACTGCGCGGGCGGCTGCGCCCAGCGCACCGACCACCGCCGTGGCAAGGTCACCCGCCGGCTCGCCGGCGACGACCCGCAGGTGAACGAGGAGTGGAACTGCGACAAGGGCCGCTGGGCGTTCACCTACGCCACGCAGGCCGACCGGCTCACCCGGCCGCTGGTCCGTGACGAGGACTCCCGGGCCCTGGAGTTCGCCTCCTGGCCCGAGGCGATCGGCATGGCCGCGCAGGGGCTGGCCGCCGCGCGCGGCAACGTCGGTGTGCTGGTGGGGGGCCGCCTCACCTACGAGGACGCCTACGCCTACGCCAAGTTCGCCCGTGTCGCCCTGAACACCAACGACGTGGACGCCCGCGCCCGCGAGCACTCCGAGGAGGAGGCCGCCTTCCTGGCCGCCCGTGTCGCCGGAACCCCGGTGGACGTGGACTACACGGCCCTGGAGAAGGCGCCGGCGGTCCTGATGGCCGGCTTCGACCCGGAGGACGAGTCTCCGCTGGTGTTCCTGCGTCTGCGCAAGGGCATGCGCAAGCGGGGGCTGAAGGCCTACTCCCTGGCCTCCCACGTCACCCTCGGGCTGACCAAGGTCAAGGGGACGCTGGTCCCGACCGCCCCGGGCGACGAGGGCCGTGTCCTCAACGCCCTGGACGTGGAACACCCCGAGGTCGTCGAGGCCATCGGGCAGGAGGGCGCGGTCATCCTGGTGGGCGAGCGGCTCGCCGCGAGCCCCGGAGCCCTGAGCGCCGCCGTCTCCCTGGCCGAACGCACCGGAGCCCGCCTGGCCTGGATCCCGCGTCGAGCCGGAGAACGCGGGGCCATCGACGCCGGAGCGCTGCCGAACCTGCTGCCCGGCGGACGTCCGGTCGCCGACGCCTCGGCCCGCGCCGAGGTCGCCCGCGCCTGGAACGTGGGCTCCCTGCCCGACCTGCCCGGACGCGACACCGACCAGATCCTCGCGGCCGCCGCCGCGGGCGAACTGGACGCCCTGGTCATCGCCGGTGTCGAACTCGACGACCTGCCCGACCCGGAGGCGGCCCGCGCCGCCCTGTCCAAGGTGCCGTTCATCGTCAGCCTGGAGATCCGGGCGAGCGACGTCACCGACCGCGCCGACGTGGTGTTCCCGGTCGCGGCCGTCGCCGAGAAATCCGGCACCTTCGTCGACTGGGAGGGGCGCCACCGTCCCTTCGGCGACGCGCTCAAGGTGCCCGGCGCCCTCTCCGACCTGCGGGTCCTCGCGGCGATCGCCGACGAGATGGACGTTCACCTCGGTCTTCCCGACTCCGCCGGGGCCTACGGAGAACTGCTGGAGCTGGGCGTATGGCTGGGCGGACGCCCCGCCGCGCCCTCGGCCCGACCGGTGGCCCTGCCCGAACCCACCGCCGGCCGTGCCCTGCTGTCCACCTGGAAGCAACTGCTCGGCACCGGTCGGATGGAGGACGGCGAGCCCTACCTGGCCGGCACCGCCCGCCGACCGCGCGCCTACCTGTCCAAGACCACGGCCGAGGAGGTCGGGGTCCCCGACGGCGGTTCGCTGCGTGTCACCGGCCCCCGCGGCTCGGTGACCGTCCCCGTGATCGTCACCGACATCGCCGACCGCGTCGTCTGGCTTCCGGCCAACGCCCACGGGTGCGACATCCGTCGTGACCTGGGCGCCGGCGCCGGGCAGACGGTCGAGCTGACCTCGCCCACCACCAACGCCGGGAGGCAGCAGTGACCCCCGCCGCTTTCGATCCGCTCACGGCGGACCTGGCCGCGGAGAGCAGCCTGAGCGTCTTCGGGAACGACCCCTGGTGGATCATCACCATCAAGGCGCTGGCGATCTTCGTCTTCCTGATGATCTGCGTGCTGATGATGATCATGGCCGACCGCAAGGTCATGGGTCGGATGCAGCAGCGCCACGGACCCAACCGGATGGGCCCCTTCGGCCTGCTCCAATCCCTGTTCGACGGCATCAAGCTCTCCCTCAAGGAGGACCTGATCCCGCGCGGGGTGGACCGGTTCGTCTACATCGCGGCGCCGATGATCGCCGCGATCCCGGCGTTCCTCGCCTTCTCGGTCATCCCGATCGGTCCCGAGGTGAACATGTTCGGGGTCATCACCCCGTTGCAGCTCACCGACCTGCCGATCGCCGCGCTGCTGGTGCTGGCCACCGCCGCGCTGGGCGTCTACGGGTTCGTGCTCGGCGGCTGGGCCTCCCAGTCGCCCTACGCCCTGCTCGGCGGCCTGCGCGCCTCCGCCCAGGTGATCAGCTACGAGATCGCGATGGGTCTGTCCTTCGTCGCGGTCTTCATCATGGCCGGAACGCTCAGCACCTCCGGCATCGTCGCGGCCCAGGAGAAGCTGTGGTTCGCGGTGCTGCTGCTGCCGTCGTTCCTCATCTACATCGTCACGATGATCGGTGAGACCAACCGGCTCCCGTTCGACCTCGCCGAGGGCGAGGGCGAGATCGTCGGCGGCTTCATGACCGAGTACGGGTCCATGAAGTTCACGATGTTCTTCCTCGCCGAGTACGTCAACATGTGCACCGTCGCCGCGGTGTCCGTGACGCTCTTCCTCGGTGGTTGGCACGCCCCGCCCGGCGTCACCGCGATCCTGCCCGGCGCCAACGAGGGCTGGTGGCCGGCCCTGTGGTGGCTGATCAAGTTCGTCGCCGTGATGTTCCTGTTCATCTGGGCCCGGGGCAGCCTGCCGCGTGTGCGCTACGACCAGCTGATGAAGCTCGGCTGGAAGGTCCTCATCCCGATCCAGCTCGTGTGGATCACCGGTGTGGCCGTCGTGCGCATGCTCATCCTCGACGGCGCCTCCCCGATCATCATCGGCGCGGTCGTCGCCGCCTTCACCGTGGCCACCATCGCCGCCTTCGCCGCCTGGCTCCGCTTCGTGCGGCGCGAGCGCGCCGAGGAGGCCCGACAGCGCGCCGAGAACGCGCGCCGCGCCCACAAGGAACCCTCCTTCGGCGGGTTCCCGGTGCCCCCGCGCACCGCCGCCCACTACGGCAGCAGCGTGCTCGCCGAACCGTCCCGGACGGCCGCGGCCGGCACCGCCGAACGCAACGACAAGAAGGGGGAGGTTACCGGTGCTTGAGTGGCTCAACCCCGTCAAGGGTTTCGGTGTCACCTTCCACACGATGTTCAAGAAGGTGCCCACCGTCGAGTACCCGGAGGTCAAGCGCCCCACGGCGCCGCGCTTCCACGGACGGCACCAGTTGAACCGGTGGGCCGACGGCCTGGAGAAGTGCATCGGGTGCGAACTGTGCGCCTGGGCCTGTCCTGCCGACGCCATCTACGTGGAGGCGGGCGACAACACCGAGGACGACCGGTACTCGCCCGGCGAACGCTACGGGCGCGTCTACCAGATCAACTACCTGCGGTGCATCCTGTGCGGTCTGTGTGTGGAGGCCTGCCCGACGCGGGCCCTCACGATGACCAACGAGTACGAGCTCGCCGATGACAGCCGGCAGAGCCTCATCTGGACCAAGGAGCAGCTCCTGGCCCCCCTCACCGAGGGCATGGAGCAGCCCCCGCACCCGATGCGGCTCGGCGATGACGAGCAGGACTACTACGCCACCGGACGCGGACAGCACGGCACGCAGGATCGGCCGGAGAACGCGGAGGCGGCACGGTGACCCCGTTCGACACCACCTCCACGACACACCTGGCCGCGGCGCCGATCGGCTCGGGCGAGGCCGGCCTGTTCTGGGTCCTGGGCACCATCGTGGTGCTCGGCGCCCTGGGCGTGGTCTTCTCCCGCAAGGCCGTCCACTCGGCCATGTCGATGGCGCTGACCATGGTCGGCCTGGCGATCTTCTACGGCGTCAACGAGGCCCCGTTCCTCATGGTCGTCCAGATCGTGGTCTACACCGGCGCCGTCCTGATGCTGTTCCTGTTCGTGCTGATGCTCGTCGGCGTCAGTTCCTCGGACTCCCTGGTGGAGACCTTGCGCGGACAGCGGATCATGGCGGCCCTCGTCGCGATCTGCTTCATCGGCGCCCTCGCCACCGGGATCACCCGGATCGTCGTGGGCGACCCGGCGGGCATCGCCGGCGCGGCCCCCGTCGGCGGGACCATCCCGTGGCTGGCCGGAGAGCTGATCCTGCGCTACGTGGTGGCCTTCGAGGCCACGGCGGCGCTGCTCATCACCTCGGTGCTCGGCGCCATGGTGCTCGCGCACACCGCCCGTACGGGTAAGCGCCGCACCCAGCGTGAGATCTCCGAGGACCGCATCCGCGGCGACCACCCCACCCCGCTGCCGGGCCCCGGTACCTACGCGCGGCACAACGCGATCGACATGCCCGCGCTGCTGCCCGACGGCTCGATCTCGCAGCTCTCGCTCAACCCGGTCCTGGCCGCCCGCGACCCCGAACACCGGTCGGGTGTGCCGATGGACGTTCAGGCGGGACGAGAGGCCCTGCCCGGCGCGGCGTCGGACTCGGCCCGCTCCAAGGAGGCCGAGGAGAACACCGGGGACACGTCCGACCCCGCCCCCTCCGGTGAGAACGGATCCGACACCGACACGGACGGCAACAACGGCAACGGGCAGGAGGTCGAGTCCACGTGGACCCGATGAACTACATCGTCCTCGCGGCGCTTCTGTTCACCATCGGCGCGGTCGGCGTCCTCATTCGACGCAACGCGATCATCGTCTTCATGTGCGTGGAGCTCATGCTCAACGCCTGCAACCTGGCGTTCGTCGCGTTCGCCCGGATGCACGGGGACATCGAAGGGCAGGTCGTCGCCTTCTTCGTGATGGTCGTGGCCGCCGCCGAGGTGGTCGTAGGCCTCGCGATCATCATGCAGATCTTCCGAACCCGCAGGTCGGCGTCGCTGGATGACGCCAACCTGCTCAAGCACTAGAAGGCGACGTGGCTGTGACACAACATCACGCGTACCTCGCCGCCGAACCCGTGGTGGCGACCGCGGCCGACAGCGCGGTGCTGTCGAACGCCTGGCTGCTGATCGCCCTGCCTCTGGTGGGCGCGGCGATCCTGCTCCTGGGCGGGCGGCGTACCAACGGTTGGGGGCCGCTGCTGGCCACCGCCCTCCCGGTGGCCTCCTTCGTCTGGGCCGTCCTGGTCCTGTTCGACCTGCTCGGCCGCTCCGGCGCCGAGCGTTCCGTCTCCGTTCCCGTCTACGAGTGGTTCGCGGTCGAGAGCTTCTCCGCGCGGATCGACCTCCTGATCGACCCGCTCTCGATCACCTTCGTCCTGCTGATCACCTTCGTGGGTTCGCTGATCCACGTGTACTCGCTCGGCTACATGGCCGAGGACCCGGAGAAGCGGCGCTTCTTCGCGTACCTCAACCTCTTCGTGGCCGCCATGCTGGTGCTGGTGCTCGCGGACAACTTCGTCCTGCTGTTCCTCGGCTGGGAGGCGGTGGGGCTCGCGTCCTACCTGCTGATCGGCTTCTGGCAGTACAAGCCCTCCGCGGCCACCGCCGCCAAGAAGGCGTTCCTGATCAACCGGGTCGGCGACATCGGCCTGCTCATCGCGATCATGATCATGTTCACCGTGCTCGGCGCGGTGAGCTTCAGCGACGTCTTCGCGGCCGTTCCGGGCGCGAGCGACGGCGTCCTGCTGGCCATCGGGCTGCTGCTCCTGCTCGGCGCCTGCGGTAAGTCCGCCCAGCTCCCGCTCCAGGCCTGGCTCCTGGACGCCATGGAGGGCCCGACCCCGGTGTCGGCGCTCATCCACGCCGCCACCATGGTCACCGCCGGTGTGTACCTCATCGTGCGCGCCGGCCCGATCTTCGAGGGCGCCCCCGTCGCGCAGCTCGTGGTCATGACCGTCGGCGCCGCCACGATGCTGGCCGGCGGGATCATCGCCTCGGCCAAGGACGACATCAAGAAGTCACTGGCCGGCTCCACGATGAGCCAGATCGGCATGATGGTGATGGCCGCCGGGCTCGGCCCGATCGGCTACGCCGCCGCCATCGCCCACCTGGTCACCCACGGCTTCTTCAAGGCCGGGCTGTTCCTCGGGGCCGGATCGGTCATGCACGGCATGAACGACGGCGTGGACATGCGCAGGTACGGCGGTCTGGCATCGAAGATGCCGATCACCTTCGCCACCTTCGGTCTCGGCTATCTGGCCATCATCGGCGTCCCGCTGCTGTCCGGCTGGTGGACCAAGGAGAGCATCATCTCCGCCACCTTCGGGTACGGCGGCACCGTCGGCCTGGTGTTCGGCTCCCTGGTCGTGCTGGGCGCCGCGCTCACCGCCTTCTACATGTCGCGGATGGTCTTCATGACCTTCCTCGGAAAGAAGCGCTGGGACGAGGGCGTACACCCCCACGAGTCCCCGGTGAGCATGACCGCGCCCATGGTGGCGCTGTCCATCGGTTCGATCGCGCTCGGCGGGTTCCTGGTGGCGGGCGACCGCTTCGCCGCCTTCCTCCAGCCGGTCACCGGCGCCGAACTCCCGCACTTCACGGTCGGGCACGCCTTCACCTCGCCCTACGGGATCGCGGCGCTGGTCGTGCTGGTCCTCGGAGTGGCGCTCGCCTGGGCGATGTACCTGCGCAAGCCCGTACCGAGCACCGCGCCCAAGGGCAACCTCGTCACCGTCGCCGCCTCCAACGAGCTGTACGGCAACGAGATCAACGAAGGCCTGTTCATGCGTCCCGGGCAGGTGCTCACCAAGGTCCTGCTCGTCGTCGAGGACAAGGTCATCGACGGCGCGGTCAACGGGATCGGCACCGGCGTCCGCGACTCCTCCCAGGGGCTCGGCCGGACACAGACCGGGTTCGCCCGCACCTACGCGCTCACCATGCTCATCGGCGCCGTGATCGTCGCCGCGACGCTGGCTGTGAGGTTCTGACATGATCCCCTGGCTCACTCTCGCGATCGCGCTCCCCGCGATCGGCGCGATCGTCATCTGGGCGCTGCCACGCGTCAAGACGTCCGAGACGGCGACCACCGCGGCGCGCGCCGAGGCCTCGGCCTCCGGCGCCGCCGGTTCCGGGGGCACCGCCGTCAAGACCCGACCGGCCACCGGCACGGGGACGGCGGGCGCCGCCTCGGCAGAGACCGCCAAGCGCATCGCCCTGTTCTTCTCGGTGGCCACCCTCGCCCTGGTCGCGGCCATGGCGTGGAACTTCGACACCGCCGGAGCGGGGGGCCTCCAGTTCGAGGAGGTCTACCCGTGGATCCCCTACTTCGGGGTCCACTTCGCGCTGGGTGTGGACGGCATCGCCCTGGTGCTGATCCTCATGTCGGTGATCCTGGTCCCGCTGGTGGTCCTGGCCGCCTGGAACGAGCACTCCGACCGTGAGGACGGCGGCCGCGGCTACTTCGCCCTCATCCTCGCCCTCGAAGCGATGATGATCGGTGTCTTCGCCGCCACCGACGTCTTCCTGTTCTACGTGTTCTTCGAGGCCATGCTGATCCCGGTCTACTTCATGATCGGGCGCTACGGGCGCGGCGCCGACCGCGCCAAGGCCGCGATGAAGTTCCTGCTGTACAGCCTCGCCGGCGGCCTCATCATGCTGGTCGCGGTGATCGGCGTGTACGTCATCGGCGGCACCTTCCTGTGGAGCGAACTGACCGCGCCGGGCAGCCCGCTCGCCGCCGTCGACCCGGCCACCGCCCGCTGGCTCTTCCTCGGGTTCTTCATCGCCTTCGCGATCAAGGCCCCGATGTGGCCGGTGCACACCTGGCTGCCCGGCGCCGCCGGGTCCTCCAGCCCCGGCACGGCGGTCCTGCTGGTCGGCGTCCTGGACAAGGTCGGCACCTACGGGATGCTCCGGTTCTGCCTGGAGCTGTTCCCGGCCGCCGTGTCCTGGTTCGTGTGGCCGGTGGTGGCACTGAGTCTGGTGAGCATCATCTACGGCGCGATCCTCGCGATCGGCCAGAGCGACATGATGCGGCTGGTCGCCTACACCTCGGTGTCCCACTTCGGGTTCATCACCCTGGGCATCTTCGCCCTGACGCCCCAGGCCCAGGCCGGCGCGGCCCTGTACATGGTCAACCACGGCTTCGCCACCGGCGCGCTCTTCCTCATCGTGGGCTTCCTCATCGCCCGCCGGGGCAGCTCCCGGATCGAGGACTTCGGCGGCGTCCAGAAGGTCGCGCCCAAGCTGGCCGGGGTCTTCCTGATCACCGGTCTGGCCGGACTGGCGCTCCCGGGGCTGGCCCCGTTCGTCAGCGAGTTCCTCGTGTTCGTCGGCGTGTACGCCTTCAACCCGATCCCGGCCGTCATCTCCGTGGTCGGCGTGGTCCTGGCGGCCCTCTACATCCTGTGGATGTACCAGCGCACCATGACCGGCCCCACCAAGGAGAGCCTCTCCGGCACGACGGACCTGTCCGCTCGTGAGACCTGGGCCGTGGCCCCGCTGATCGCGCTCATCATCGCGTTCGGCGTCTACCCGCAGCCCCTGCTCAACGTCATCAACCCCGCCGTCGAACGCACCGTGGAGATCGGGGCGGACACCGCCTCGACCACCGCGAACGCCGAGGGCGACACCGAGGAAGGAGACGAGGAGTGAACGCGCTCTACGTCGCCGACGGGGCGCCCCCGTCGCTCCCCGGCATCACCGAGGCGGCACCGACCCTGGACTGGTGGCTGCTGGCCCCCTACCTCGTGGTGTTCGGCGCCGGTGTGCTGGCGGTGCTGTTCGAGGCCTTCGTGCCCAAGAGGTCCCTGCGGCCGGTCCAGATCACCGTCGCCGCCGCGGCCCTGATCGCCGCGTTCGCGCTGATCGTCCTCCAGGTGGAGACGGTCGGCGCCGGCGGAGCGATGATCGCGGGCGGCGTGCTCGCCGTGGACGGCACGGTGCTCTTCCTCCAGGGCACCATCGCCGTCCTGGCCCTGGTGTCCCTGATGCTCATCGCCGAGCGCCGTGACGGTCGCGACGCGTTCTCCGCGCAGGCCGCCACGGTTCCCGGCAGCGAGGAGGAGCGCAGGCACATCCTCGCCGGCTCCCAGCACACCGAGGTCTACCCGCTGGTGCTGTTCGCGGTCCTGGGCATGCTGATGTTCCCGGCCGCCAACGACTTCCTCACCATGTTCATCGCCCTCGAGGTGATGAGCCTGCCGCTGTACCTGCTGTGCGCCCTGGCCCGACGCCGCCGCCTGTTCTCGCAGGAGGCCGCGGTCAAGTACTTCCTGCTGGGCGCGTTCTCCTCGGCGTTCTTCCTGTTCGGGATCGCCATGGTCTACGGCTACGCGGGCTCGGTGAACTTCGCCGCCATCCGCGCCGCCGTGGAGTCGGGCGGGGCCGAGATCTTCGCCCAGGGCGACGGCGAGCCGCTGCTCATCATGGGCATCGGTCTGGTCGCGATCGGTCTGCTGTTCAAGGTCGGCGCCGTGCCCTTCCACAACTGGAAGCCGGACGTCTACCAGGGCGCCCCCACCCCGATCACCGCGCTGATGGCCTCCTGCACCCTGGTGGCCGCCTTCGGCGCGCTGCTGCGGGTGTTCTTCGTGCCCTTCGGCGGCTCCGTCGAGATCTGGGAGCCGATGCTGTGGACGGTCGCCATCCTCACGATGGTGGTCGCCGCCTTCATCGCGGTCACCCAACGCGACGTCAAGCGACTGCTGGCCTACTCCTCGGTGGTGCACGCCGGTTTCATCCTCACCGCCGTGATCGCCTCCAGCACCGAGGGCCTCGCCGGCGCCATGTTCTACCTGGCCGCCTACGGGTTCACCACGCTGGGCGCGTTCGCCATCGTCACCCTGGTGCGCACCAGGGACGGCGGACAGGAGCTCGGCGACCTGGACGGCTGGGCCGGCCTGGGCCGCCGTTCGCCCGGTCTGGCCCTGGCCCTGTCGCTGTTCCTGCTGGCCTTCGCCGGTATCCCGCTCACCAGCGGCTTCATCGGCAAGTTCGCGGTGTTCGAGGCCGCGGTCGCCGCCGGGGCCACCCCGCTGGTGGTCGTCGGTGTGCTCAGCAGCGCGGTCACCGCCTTCTTCTACGTCCGGATCATCGTTGTGATGTTCTTCCGGGATTCGGAGGGTGAGGGGCCCACGGTGGCTCGCGCGGGCGTTCTCACCGGCGGTGTGATCACCGTGGGTGTCGCCGCCACACTGGCCCTCGGAATCTTCCCGGGGCCGGTCCTGGACAACCTCCTGCCGTCCTCGGAGACCGGCGGAGAGCCCGCCGCGGTGATGATCTACCAGGTCACCGACGGGGGGACGACCGACTGACTTTTCCACGGTCTCCGACCCGGGTGTGGCTTTGGACCTTCATTCCGGGTCGGATACCGTGGCAAGTCGGATCATGTTCATGTGCTGAGCGTGCGGTCCCCTCCTCCGGAGAGGCGTCCGCGCGCCCGTTCAACAGGTGGAGCTTTACGGTGAGCGGTGCTGTCCCGAGCGGGTTTCTCGCTCTCCCGAGAGTCGACCCGACCCTCGCCCGGGAGATCCAGGACGACCTGGAGAAGGTCGAGGAGCTCCTGCGGGAGTCGGTGCGGTCGAGCGATCCGTTGCTGACCGAGGCCGCCTCCCACCTGCTGGAGGCCGGAGGCAAGCGCTTCCGCGCCATGCTGGTCCTGCTCGCCGCCCGCTTCGGCGACCCCAAGGTGCCCGACCTCATCCCGGCGGCGGCCGTGGTCGAACTGACCCACGTGGCCACGCTCTACCACGACGACGTCATGGACGAGGCCGAGCTGCGCCGGGGCAAGCCCAGCGCCAACCAGCGCTGGGGCAACAGCGTCGCCATCCTCACCGGTGACTACGTGTTCGCCAAGGCCTCCATGATGTTGGCCGACCTGGGCACCGAGGCGGTCCGGCTCCAGGCCGAGACCTTCGCCCGCCTGGTCCAGGGCCAGATCCTGGAGACTTCCGGGCCCCGAGAGGGCGTCGACCCGCTCGACCACTACCTCGACGTCATCGACGACAAGACGGCCTCGCTGATCGCCTCCTCCGCGGAGTTCGGCGGCATGTTCGGCAAGGTCGACCCCGAGACGGTGAGCACCCTGACCCGCGCCTGCGACGCGCTGGGCATGGCCTTCCAGCTCGCCGACGACATCCTGGACGTGGCCAGCGAGAGCGCCGAGTCGGGCAAGACGCCCGGTACGGACCTGCGCGAGGGTGTTCTCACTCTGCCGATGTTCTACGCTCTGCGCTCCCAGGACCCGGCCGACGAGCGTCTGAGGTCGCTGCTGGGCCGTCCGCTGGACGACGCCGAGGCCGAGGAGGCGCTGACGCTGCTGCGTCCGCACCCGGCCATGACCGAGGCCGACGAGACCCTTCAGGGATGGGCCGACAAGGCCAGGGCCGAGCTGCGCACCCTCCCCGACATCCCGGCGAGGGACGCCTTCCTGGCCCTGTGCGACTACGTGGTGGAACGCTCCGGCTGAGCCTAACCGCACCGTGCTTCGAAGGGCCCCACCCGAGCGGGTGGGGCCCTTCGCGTGTGTTCAGACCTTGGGCAGGGGGATCCGCAGTTCGAAGCGCGTCTCGGCGTAGTAGGACGGACCGTGGACCGCGAGGTGGCTCCAGAGCTCTTCGCCGGCGTCGGGCACGACGGTTTCGGCCAGGGAGAGCACGGCGGCGGCACGTCGGTGCCCGCCCACAGGAGCAGGTCGGGTTCGGGGTCGGGGTGGTCCATCCCGGCCTCCAACGCGGCCGGGAACGGGACGGCCTCTTTCGAGAGCACGTCCAGACGCAGGGAGCGCAGTTGGGGATCGGGGGTGTCGAGGAGGGACAGGCCGGTGGCGATGTCACCGGCGCGAAGGAGGGGGAGGGCCGCGACGAGGTCGGGGTCGTGCCAGGTGGAGCCCCA
The DNA here is from genome assembly GCF_000341225.1 of Nocardiopsis alba DSM 43377. Taxonomy (GTDB): domain Bacteria; phylum Actinomycetota; class Actinomycetes; order Streptosporangiales; family Streptosporangiaceae; genus Nocardiopsis; species Nocardiopsis alba. The sequence continues at coordinate 126,257 of NZ_ANAC01000022.1, read as the reverse complement.
GGTGACGCCGTACTTCCGTGCGAGGCGTTCTTCCCCGAGGGCGAGGAGCTTGTCGAGAACCATGTACCGATTCTTGTGCCGGCCGAAGAGGATGAACACGACTTATGGGCTCAAAACGGCAACGGTTCCCGGGGAACCGATCGAGTGAGGACCGCATCCCACCGCACGGAGCCCGACCGTCTACCGAGAGTCCTTCCGTGAGCGCACCCACTCAGCAGAGCCGACGGATTCCCGGCCTGTCCCCCCTACGTCCCGACGACCCCGAACACGTCGGCCCCCACCGACTGATCGGACGGCTCGGCGCCGGTGGCATGGGAGTGGTGTACGGGGCCCTGGACCCGAACGGCGTCCCCGTCGCGGTCAAGACCGTGCACGCCCGACTGGCCGCCGACCGGGGCTTCCGGGCCCGCTTCGCCCGAGAGGTCGACCTCGTCTCCCGGGTCGACGGACTCTGTACCCCGCGCTTCCTCGGCGCCGACGTGGCCGGCGAGATCCCCTGGATGGCCACCGAGTACGTGCCGGGCCCCACCCTGAGACAGCGGGTCCAGGCTCGAGGTCCGCTGACCGGCGAGGTCCTCAGGGCCTTCGCGGTGGGGACCGCCGAGGCGCTGCGGGCCGTCCACGCCCAGGGGATCGTCCACCGCGACCTCAAACCGGCCAACGTGATCCTGGCCCCCGACGGGCCCAGGGTGCTGGACTTCGGGATCGCCCGGGCCCTGGGCGAGACCGTGGTGACCCGCACCGGTGGCCTGTTCGGCACCCCCGGATGGGTCGCGCCCGAACTGTACGCGGGGGCCGACCCCACCCCCGCCGCCGACCTCTTCGCCTGGGGGGCGATGGTCGTCTTCGCCGCGACCGGACGCGACCCCTTCGGCCAGGGGGAGGCCGACACCCTCGCCTACCGGGTGGCCCACGAGGAGCCCGACACCACCGGTGTCCCCGCCGAAGTGCTCCCCGTGGTCACGGCGGCCCTGGCCAAGGACCCGGCCTCGCGCCCCACCGCCGACCGGGCGATGGCCGAACTGGTGGGCGCGGATCCGACGGTCCGGAACACACAAGTGCTGCTCGACGCCTCCTGGAAGGCCGGGCCACGTCCCGACCTGTCCGTCTGGGGCGAAGGGCCGATCCGCCGGAGCCCGACGCCCCGGAAGAGGGGGCGGGGGTTCCTCGTCGCCGTCGCCGCCGTGACGGCCCTGGGCCTGGTGGCCGGTGGGGCGTGGTGGGCCGGAAGCAGATCGAACCCGGACGTCGGGGGAGCGGAGGACCCGGTCGCCGAGGCCGAGGATCCCGCCGAGGTACCGGACCACAGTGGCATCAACGTGCTGTCGGGCTCCTACGAGGAGCTCACCGGTGTGGTGGGCCTCTCCGCCACGGTGGCCGACACGGTCCGGCTCTACAGGATGGAGCCCGGCCCGCCCGGAACGGCCATCACCGAAGAGGGCGAGATCATCGGGGCCATCACGCTGAGCGCCCGCCGCGAGGGGAACGACGTCGTGGTGCGGGGCGAGGGCGTCTACGGAGGCGACGCGGGCGACATGGTCCTGCACAGCCGGGACGTCAGGGCCGACGTCCTCCCGCCCGGCTTCCTCGGCGGGGACATGGACACGGATGAGATCCAGGTGTTCACACCCGAGGAGGACGGGGTCCTGCTCGTGTTGAGTCCCGACCACACCAGGGACGAGTTCGAGGTGACCTTCGAGGGGCTCCCCGATCGGAGCGCGCTCAACATCGGGATCCCGGGGGAGTACCTGAACGGGGTGGAGTCCTACTTCGCGGACAGTACGCGGCAGGAGGTCGTGGGTATCGCCGCCGAGAAGTGCCTGGCGTCCGACGCCCCCGAAGGGGAGACGATCAGCCCGCTCCACCAGGCCGGAGACTGCGACCCCGCCTGGTTCACCGGATGAGCGGGCCGACGAGGGTGGGCCCCTACCGGGTGCTGGAACGGTTGGGCTCCGGTGGAATGGGCACGGTGTACCGGGCCCGGAGCGGCGGTCGCGACGTCGCGGTCAAGACCGTGCACGCCGAGTTCGCCGGATCGAGGGAGTTCCGTGAGCGCTTCCGCCAGGAGGTCCACCTGGTCCGCCGGGTGCGCAGCGCGCACGTACCGCGTTTCGTCGGCGCCGACACCGAGGCGCCGGTCCCGTGGCTGGCCACGGAGCTGGTGCGGGGCGCGTCCCTCGACCGGATCATCGGCTCGGGGCCGCTGACCGGTGGGAGGGCGGCCGTTCTGGCCACCGGGGTCCTGGCGGCGCTGCGGGACCTGCACGCCCAAGGGGTGATGCACCGCGACCTGAAACCGGGGAACGTGCTCCTGGGGCCCGACGGGCCCCGAGTGGTGGACTTCGGGATCGCCCGGGCCCTCGACGGGACCGCGCTGACCAGGACCGGAGGGGTGGTGGGCTCCTCCGGATGGATCGCCCCGGAACGCCATGTCCACGGCCTCTCCACACCGGCTGCCGACGTGTTCGCCTGGGGCGCCCTCGTGGCGTACGCGACGACGGGACGGCCGCCCTTCGGGCGAGGTGCCCCTCAGGTCGTGACCGCCCGGGTCCTGGGCGCCGAGCCCGATCTGGACGGTGTCCCCGAGCCCCTGCGTCCGTTGGTCGAGGCGGCGCTCGTCAAGGAGGTCGACCGGCGCCCGGACGCGGCGTGGCTGTTGGAACGACTGCTGGAGCACGATCCGGCGGCGCGAAGGTGGCTCGCCGCGCGCCCGAGGCCCCGACGGTGGCGGCGCGGACCGATCGTCGCGGCGGGGGCGATGGCGGTGGTGTTGGCGGCGACCGCGGGGCTCGTGGCGGCCCGGCCGTGGGTGGACACCGGGGCCGAGACGGAACCGGAGGCCCTCACCGAGGGGACCTCCGAGGTCGGGGGGACGACCACGGATCCGTTCGCCGAGGCGGCGCGGGATCGGGGGTCCAACATCGGATACGTGGTGGAGGCCGCGGCCATCGTCGACCTGGGGACCCGGGGGTGGGACGAGGACGTGGACCGCGGTCCCCACGGCAGGTTCGTCCTGGACCCGGGGCCCGCGAGCTCGTCCATGACCGTCGAGGGGATGGAGGCCCGGGACGAGGGGGTCGCCATGACGTTCGCGGCCGCCCGAGGGAACGGTCCGGTCATCGACGGCGCGTGGTTCACGGTGGTCTCTCCGGAGGGGGAGGTCGTGCCCGCGTCGGAGGAGGGCGCCTTCGGGGAGCGGGGACGTCTCGTCTTCGAGGGGGCGCCGGAGCGAGGGCTCCTCGTCCTGACCTCCCCCGACCATGAGGAGGACGTTCGGGGCCACTCGCCGGTCGGGGTCTGTTACGACCTCGCGGACGGCATCTTCTCCACGGTCTACGAGGACTGCTCCTGACCGGAACGCGGTGTCTCTCGCCGTGATGGCCTCGCCGTCGGTGATTCGAACGTACGTACAATATGAAAAAAGCGTCGTTCGTTTCTCGGGAGGTCGATATGTCCGGACCGCGTGTCCTGATATCGGGGGGAGGGATCGCCGGCCCGGCGCTCGCGCACCTGCTGCGCGCGTACGGCTTCCGACCCACCATCGTGGAGCGTGCTCCGGAGGTTCGCGCCGGAGGGCACGGTATCCAGATCGACGGGGTCGGGATCGACGCCCTGAGACGGATCGGCGTCCTCGACGAGGCCAGGAGGGCGGGCGGCCCCACACCCGACGAGATCCACCTCGACTACGGAGGGCGCCGGCTGGTGATGCCCAACGGGGCTCCGCGGCTCTCCGACGAGACAGGGCTGATGATCCGACGCGGAGACCTGGCCGAACTCCTGTACCGGCACGTGCGAGACGACGTGGAGTACCTGTTCGACGACACGGTCACCGGGCTCCGGGAGACGGAGGAAGGCATCCTCGTCGATTTCGAGAACCGGCCCTCACGCGACTTCGACCTCGTCGTCGGAGCCGACGGAGTCCACTCCGGCGTGCGTTCCCTGGTCTTCGGCCCCGAAGAGCGCTTCCTCCACTACAAGGGCACCAATATCGCCCTCTTCGACATCGAGAATCACCTGGGACCCGTACGCCACATGATCGGACGGGCACGAGCCCGACGCGGGACACTCCTCCAGCCCACCCCCGGCACCGAGCTGCTGGAGTGCTTCCTCCTCACCCGCGACCCCGAACCCCTGACCGACGTGGAGGGCCACCGGGCACTGCTCCGGAAACGTTTCGAGAGGGACGGCGAGGAGACGAGGCGTCTGCTGGAGGCCATGGAGCACGCCCGCACGACGTACACGACCCCCTCGGCGCAGGTCCGCATGGACTCCTGGAGCCTGGGCCGAACGGTCCTCCTGGGGGACGCGGGCCACGCGCTCGAACCGATGACCACTCAGGGAGGCTCCCTCGCCCTCACGGGCGCGTGCGTCCTCGGCGGAGAGCTCGCCAAGGCACGCGGCGACCACCGGGTCGCCTTTCCCGCCTATGAACGGGCGATGCGCGGTCTGGTCGACGCCAACATCCTCACGTCCCAAGCGAACGGCGAGATCTTCGTCCCGAGTTCCGGGGCGATCGGAACGTACGTACGGTCCTGGCTCCTGGACGGGGCCTCCCGGCTGGGACAGAGGATGAGGCCGTCGGTGGAGCAGAGGAAGGCCTACAACCTCCCCTTGGACGAGCATCTCCCCGCCGGGGCCGGTGCGTGATCCCCTCCGAGGACGAGGGACGGCGCCGCCCCGAAGGGGACGGCGCCGTCGATGAGGCGTATGTGGGCTAGCTGATCACGGGGAGGGCCTCGGAACCGGGCAGGTCCATGAAGGTGGGGTGCTGGGTCATGCCCTCGGGGGTCTCGGGCTCGACGGTGCCGCCCTCGATCGACACCAGGTCGCTGGTGTCGATGTCGTTGAGCAGGTCGGTGCCGCGGCTCAGTCCGGCGACCAGGTCCTCGACGGTGGTGGTGTCCACGCCCTCGGCGACCTGGGGCAGCTCGTTGTCGGCCAGGGGCCCGTTGAGGCTCACCGAGTCGGAGAGGCCGTTCGAGGAGACCCCGTCGACCACCGCGCCGGTCAGGTCGGTCAGGGCCGGGGCCTCGGGAGAGCTCTGGGGCACGACGGCCGGGGCGTCGTCCCAGGCGCGGTTGCCCACCATGCCCAGGACCTCCTCCTCGCCGAGGCTGACGTAGTTGTCCTGAGTCAACTCGGTGGACTCCACGACGTCCTGGATCCGCTTGGGCGTCTCCACACCGAAGCCGGCGGCCAGGTCCCACACGTTGGGCGCGGTCGGGATCGAGCCCTCCGTGTGGCTCATCCGCTCGGTGGAGCCCTCCACCGGAAGCTCCAGGCTGTTGCCGCCGGTCAGATCGGTCACCGAGCCCAGGTCGGTCACCTCGGTGAGCGAGGGGGCCTCGGACAGCTCGGGCAGTCGGGCGGAGTCGGTCGAGGGGAGCCGGAGGTCGCCCGCCTCGGGCAGGGTGAGCACCTCGTCGCGCAGCTCGGCCACGGCCACCACCGTGTGCGGCAGCACCTCGTTCGCGGACTGCTCGAACCGGTCTCCGGCGCCCTTGGCGGTGGACTCCAGGGACGCGCCCGCGTCCTGCGCGGTGGACTCCAGGGCCGCCCCCGCCGTGTGACCGATGGTGTCGTGCGGGTTCCCGTCCATGCCGGTGGCGCTACGGGTCTCGGAGAGCGTGTTCGCCAAAGGGGAGTCCGGCAGGGCGGCGCCCAGGTCGGGGGCGCCGCGGCCGGGGTCGTTGGCGCTGGCCTGGAGCTCCTCCAAGGTGGCCCCGGCGATGGGGGTGACGCCCTCGGGGGCGATCTTGTTCACGGTCGGCGCGACGCCCTTGACGAGCGCCTGCTCGGCGAGCGGGGAGACCACGTCGTTCAGCGGCGCCTGGAGCCCCTCGGCTCCGGCGACACCGGAACCGAGGGCCACGAACCCGGCCGCTCCGGCGGCGAGGAGGATGGTTCGGGCGGAGAGGCGTCGGGTCTTGGTCATGGGGTTCCTTCCCTCGTGAAGCCATGTGTTGACGGGACGGCCGCGCCGTCGTGGGGACGGCGGCCTTGCGGAGCCGGGTGGACCACCGGCTGACGTGAATCACGTGAACGACGGCACGGGACTCAGGTCAGCTCCCAGGAAGAAGAAGGACGTGCTGGGAACGGGTCCGGGGCGCGCGTGAAGGCGCGCTCGGTCCGTTCGCTAGTCGGGCGAGACCGTGGGGTCGTCGGCCGGGTCGGTCGGGCCGGCGTGCGGCGCGCGGGACCCGATGAGCACGGCGGTGGAGTCCGGGCCGGGCAGGGTGGCGGAGGCCAGGTAGCCGGCGACGGCGGCGGCCGGGGCGGGACCTCCGGTGGAGGGTGCCGGGGAACCGGTGGTGCCCTGGGCACGGTGCGGCTCGGCGACCGGCTCGACGTCGGTGTCGTCGTCGACGGTGGCGTTCTCGCCCGGGGCCTCGTTCGCTCCGCCGGAGACCGGTGCGGACGTGATCCGCTCCGTGGGCGGCACGGAGTCGAGAGGGGCCTCGGTCTCCTGGATCTCTCGGGAGGGGCGAGGGCCCTCCTCGTCGGCGGCCTCGTCCTTCGGGGCCTCGACCGTGTCGGGGCTCGCGGTGGTCGTCTCGCGGACGGACGGCATGGGGAGCGGACCGAGTTCGGTCGCCTCCTCACGGACGCGGTCGACCTCGGTGAAGACCCCGCGTACCTCGCCGCGGAACTCGGAGACGGAGGGCTCGGGGAGGATCGTGGCGGTGGCCGCCGCCTCGCCGGTGCCCTCTTCCAGCCGCTGGTGGACGGTGCCGAGGGTGTCGGTCACCGGCGCGGCGACCTCCTCGACCCGTTCGAGCGTCCGGCCCTGGCCCAGACTCTGGAGGGGCTCCGAAGCGCTCAGGGCCTCGGCCTGCGCGGGCGCCGCCGACAGCCACAACACGGTGAGGAAGGCGCCGAGCAACAGGGGAAGGCCGATGAAGGAGGGCAGGGCCGCGCACACGGCCGACGCGGCACGGAGCGTGCCGGGGCGGCTGATGCGAGGCTTCACTGAGGCCCTCCGAGACATACGACCGGGGAGGGGCGGGGTAAGGGAACCCGACGCCCACGACCAGACGTTAGCACAGAGTCACTGAGGGTAGTTTCGGTTCGCCGGAACCGAGAACGCCGAGTTCAGCCCTGTCGGGAGACCGGAGGTTCCTCGACGACCTCTGTGACCGATGCCCGGGCGGCCGATCGGCGACGGGCGTTGCGGACCTGGTCGTAGACGAAGACGCACACCGCCAGCCACACGAACCCGAAACCGATCCACCGGCTCAGGGGCATCTCCTCCCCTTGGAGCAGCCAACCGATCAGGAACATCATCGTCGGGGCGATGAACTGGAGCATGCCGATGATGCTCAACGGCACCCGGCGGGCGGCCACCCCGAACAGCAGCAACGGCAGGGCCGTCACGAAACCGCCGCCCACCAACAGGGCCGTGTGCGCGGGGGAGACCGAGAAGGCGGTGCCCGCCCCGGTCGCCTCCAGGTACACCACGTAGCCCAGGGCCGGCAGGAACATGATGAGGGTCTCGACGGTCAGGCTCTGCATCCCGTCCAGGTTCACGTACTTCTTCACCGCGGCGTAGGAGGCGAAGGAGCTCGCCATCAGAAGGGAGAGCCAGGGGGTGGACCCGTAGGCCACCGTCATCACCAGTACGGCGGCCAGGCCCAGGGTGATCGCGATCCACTGGGTGCGGCGCAGGCGTTCGGAGAAGAACACGACACCCATGCCGACGGTCATCAGGGGGTTGATGAAGTAGGCCAACGAGGCCTGGAGGGTCTGGGTGATGGAGACCGCGTAGATGAACCCCCACCAGTTCAGCGAGATGAGGACGGCGGCCGCGGCGACCAACAGCAGCTTGCGCGGATCCCTGAGCAGGGCCGGCAGCCACGACCAGCCCCGACGGGCCAGGAGGAGGAAGACGCACATCGCGAGTAGGGCCCACACCATGCGGTGGGCGAGGATCTCGGCCGGGGCGGAGGCCGAGAGGAAGGGCCAGTAGAGGGCGGCGAAGCCCCAGAGGAGGAAGGCGCCGGCCCCGAGGGCGACGCCGCGATTGGATTCCGGCACAAAGGCAATCGTAGGACGAATCCCCGCATCTGTCGCTGTTTTTATCGTGCGTATGCGATGGACTTCGGGTGGATCGTCCACAGGGGCGCGCACGGCTCTGGGAACCCCTGGACGAGGCGGATAGCCTGGAGACATGTTCGGTAGAAAGACGACCATGGTCGACCCCGCCCGCGCCCTGCCGGGGCGGGAGACCCCGATCGAGCCTCCCTTCGGTCACACCGTGTTGGGCACCGCCCTGACCCCGCCCTACCCGGACGGGTCCGAGATCGCGGATCTGGGCATGGGCTGTTTCTGGGGAGCCGAGCGCGTGTTCTGGCGGCTGGGGGCCGAGAAGGGCGTCATCACCACCGCCGTGGGCTACGCCGGCGGGTTCACGCCCAACCCCACCTACGAAGAGGTGTGTTCGGGACTGACCGGGCACGCCGAGGTCGTGCGCGTGGTCTTCGACCCTGAGCTCATCTCCTACGCGGAGATCCTCAAGATCTTCTGGGAGGGGCACGACCCGACGCAGGGCATGCGGCAGGGCAACGATGTGGGCAGCCAGTACCGGTCCGCGATCTACTACCACTCCGAGGCCCAGCGGGAGACCGCCGAGGCCACCCGCGACGCCTTCCAGCCGGTGTTGACGCGTTCCGGCTACGGGGAGATCACCACGGAGATCGCGCCGCTCCGGGACTTCTACTTCGCCGAGGACTACCACCAGCAGTACCTGTCCGAGGCCAAGAACCCCAACGGCTACTGCGGTATCGGCGGGACCGGCGCGAGCTGCCCGATCGGCGTGGCCTCCACGGGCGACGAGTAGACCGCGAAGCCCGACCGACGCGAGCCCCGGGCCCGCCCCACCCGGGGTGTGGGCCCGGGGCTCGTGTCGTGGAGTGGCGGGGGAGCCATGTCGTGTCTCCCGGACCGCCACCGAGGTGGTCGGCCCCCGTTCGACCGGAGGTCGTGAAAGGCGAAGTGGGCCGTGACGAGGAACGTCCTCCGATGATTCCGCCATGGGACCTCCCCGATTCCTCCGTTTCGCCGGCGGACGGGGATAGGGGCGTTCCGCGATCCTCGTTTATGAAGTAGTCGGACGTCGGAGCAGGTGTTTTCGGCGTCCCGGGGTTCTTGAGGTCGCGTTCACTCCGGATTGGGCGGGCGGCCACGTTCTGGAGATACCGAAGGGCCCGCGGGTCGCCTCCGTGGACGACTCGAACCTCTCGGGTGCGCCACCACCAGGGCTTTTCGGTCCATGCCTCTGGGTTCATAAAGAGCATTAGGTGAGGTCCGAAAACCTTCGACCTGTCTAAGCAGGCATTTCTCCAGAAGAAACTCACATTGCGCTATCGACGCCTCACGCGGGAGGTGTCCTCTTTATCACTCTTCGGAGAGATCCCGGCAACCCAATAGGTGTTATAGGTGATTTCAGGGCACAGTAGTCACATGCGCAACTCCTTTCCCTCATGGAGGTCCGCCGCTCCGGCGCGGGCTGCCGCGCCACCCGGCCTCACGGGCCGTCGACCACGCTCTGGTCCCGGTCGAGAACGGAACCGGGCCGCGGTCGGGGTGGCGCACACCCCCCGTCCCGAACGGACGCGGCCCCGCCCGGGCCGGATCGGTCGAACTTCGCACGTGGACGAGATCCACTTCGCGGACACCCGTTCCCGCCCGGCCGCGCACACGACTCTGACCCGGTTGCCGCGTATCACCCTGGAGAAGCCCTCATGAAGAAGATCCTGATCGTCGGAGCCAGCAGCTCGGGGCTGATATTGGCCCACCAGCTGCTGAGGGCCGGTTATGACGTCACCGTCATCAACTCGCCCGCGTCGGGGGAGATCCGTACCGGTCCCCTGCCCCTGTTCCAGTTCACCCTGGGAGAGGCGGTCGCGCGGGAACGGGTCCTGGACCTGACGATGTGGGAGGGCATGGCCCCGCACATCACCGGCGTGGACCTGCTCCTGCACCCGCCGCAGGGGGACCCCGCCGCCGTGCGCGGCCGGTTCGCCGCCCCCGGTGTGTCGGTGGACCACCGGATCAAGATGGCCGACTGGCTGGAGTCCTTCGAGGACCGCGGCGGCAAGGTCGTGATCCACGGGGTGACCGTGACCGACCTGGACTACTTCACCCGTATGTTCCACCTGATCGTGGTCGCCGTCGGCGGCGGCGAACTGGGGCAGTTGTTCGACCACAACTCCGACATCGCCCGCGCCAAGGAGCGGACGGTGGCCCAGGTCCTCATCGACGACGTGCCGCCCGGACCGTACGCCTCGTCCGGTGGCGACCTGGCCCTGGTCGGGTCGGCCCGCGAGGTGCGCGGGATCCTCGCTCCGGTGCTGACCACCCAGGGCGAGTGCCACATCCTCCAGCTGGTCTCCAACCCCGGCGGCCCGATGGACTCATGGCCGGACCGCCCCGGCCCCGACGAGCAGCTGCGTCGGGCCAAGGAGATCGTCGGCCGTTACTTCCCCGACATGTACGAGCGCATCGTGCACGCCCAGCTGATCGGCGAGCGCAGCACCAGCACGCATCGGATCAGCCCGCACGCGCGACGGGCCATCGCCCAGCTCCCCTCCGGCGGGCACGTCCTCGGTCTGGGCGACATGGTGGTGACCACCGACCCCATGGCCGCTCAGGAGTCGAACCTGTCGGTGCACAGCGCCCAGCACTACTACAAGCGCATCCTCGGCCACGGAGACCAGGGGTTCACCCCGGAGTGGATGCAGGAGACCTTCGACGGCTTCTGGTCGGGGCAGGACGGCGCGCACACCGGTATGGGAGCGGCGGCCTCGGGGCTGTCGGAGATGTTGGACGGAATGTGGGAGCCCGACGCGCCCGCCCACGTGGGCGAGGTGTTCGGCGCCGCCACCTTCCACCAGCCGGTCGCCGACCGGATCATCGAGGGTCTGGCCGACCCGCGCTCCTACGCCGAGTGGTTGATGGACCCCGAACAGGCCCGCGCCTACCTGGCCTCGGTCCTGCCTCAGGCGCTCCCCGTCTCCTGAACCCTTCGAACCCACCCGATCCCTTCCCCACCCCTTTCATCCCCTATCCAGTCATTGGAGATCCCCATGTCCCCCTCTGTGGCCTCTACCCCCACCGCGTCCGCCTGGTGGAACCCGACCCTGGTCGACCGCGGCTACCAGGCCCTGGTGGTGCACGGCACCTACCCCTACCTGTGGGGCTGCAACTACCGCTATGTCCTGGACCTGCACCGGGAGGTCGTCCACGAGGGCGACACCGTGCTGGAGATCGGTCCCGCCGACGGCGGGCACCTGCACCGGGTCGACCGCGACAAGCTCGACCTGCACCTGATGGACACCAACCCCGACATGCTGAAGGTGGCCGGCGCGCGTCTGGCCCGCTACGCCCCCACCCTTCACCACAATGACGCGACCAAGCCGTTCCCCATGGAGGAGAACAGCGTCGACGTCGTGGTGCTGTCCATGGTCCTGCACTGCGTGCGGGGGAGCGACCTGAAGGCCAAGTCGTCGGTGTTCGACCACATCGCGGGCGTTCTGCGGCCCGGGGGCACGTTCGCCGGCGCCACCGTCCTGAGCCACGGGGTGCGCCAGACCGCGCTCAGCCGCGCCGGTCTCAAGCTGCTCAACGACCGCGGTGTCTTCGACAACCGGGGCGACTCCCTGGACGACCTGCGCGCCGCCCTGCGCGAGCGGTTCGACGATGTGGAGATCGACATCGTGGGCCGAGTGGCGTTGTGGCGAGGGGTGGCCCGTTGAGGACCCCGGTTCCCTCCACATCGGCGGCCCTGACCGGTATCGGTCTACGCCTGCCGGGTGGTTCCGGCCCTGATCTGCGCGGCCCCGATCGCGCCTGGAACGCACTGTTGGCGGCCGAGAGCGCGATCGGCCGCTACCCCGAAGAGCGATGGCGGGCCATGGCCGAGCGCCTCCACCCGGAGGACCGCTCCGACACCCCGTGGCCGGTCGCCCACCTGACCCTGCCCGAAGCCGGATCCCTGGACGCCACCGTGCTGGGGATGCGCGCCACCGAGGGCGCCCACCTGTCGCCCACCCAGACCCTGGTCACGCAGGTGGTCGCCGAGGCCATCGCCGACGCGGGGCTGGCGCCCTCCACCCTGGCGGGGCCCTCCACCGGTGTCTACCTGGGCAACGCCACCCCGGACGAGGCCCTCACCACCTTCGGGCGGCGATCCCGCCCCGGTCTGGTGGACCTCGCCTCCGGCGGTGCCGGCATGTTGGCCACGCCCGTCTCGCGTTGGCTCGACACCCGCGGCCCCCTGGTCACCTTCGACACCTCCTGCTCGGCGTCCATGGCCGCTCTGGACGCGGCCCACCGCGACCTGGCCCAGGGGAGGGTGGACACCGCGATCGTCATCGGCACCAACACCTGTGCCGACCCCGTGGTGATCCGGGCGTTCGTCGAGGGCGGTGTCCTGGCGGAGGACGGCGCCTGCCTCCCCTACGACGTCGGAGCCCGGGGATACGTACGCGGTGAGGCCGTGGTCGCCGTGGTCCTGCGCCGCTACTCCAGGGCCCGGGCCGACCAGGACCGCGTCTACGCGTTGATCGACCACACCCTGATGGGCGCGGACGGCCGCTCGGCCGGCACCGGTATGCCCTCACGGCCGGCCCAGGCCGAGCTGCTCACCCGGGTCTACGACCAGGCCGGTCTGAGCCCGGAACGGGTCGACTACCTGATCGGTCACGGCACCGCCACCCGGGCCGGCGACCGGGCCGAGTTGGCCGCCCTGAGGCAGGTGTTCGACCGACCCGAGCGGGACCGTCCGCTCCTGGTCGGATCGGTGAAGGGGTTGTGGGGGCACGCGGAGGCGGCCTCCGCCCTGACCGGCGTGGTCGCGGCGGCGCTGAGCCTGCACCACGGGATCGTCCCGCCCACCACCGGACACACCGAGCCCAACCCGGATCTGGGCGAAGGCCTGACGGTCGCCACCGAAGCCGTGGAGATCCCGCCGAAGGTGGTGGGGGTGACCGGGCTCGGCTTCTCCGGGGCCATCGGTCACACCATCATGAGCCGGGTCCCCGCCGCGGCACGTGGACGCCGCGGCGGTCTGACCTCGGCTTCCGTGGGCGGTGCCTTGGCGCTTCCGGTCTCGTCTCCCACCGAGTCCGGTGTGCGCGCCGCGGCGGAGGTCCTCGCTCCGGCCGTCGCCGGTCCCGGCCGTGCTCGCGCGGGCCGGATCGGGGATCATCTCGTCCGACGCCGGGACCACCACCGGGTGCGGGCCGCGGTGCTGTCGGCGCCCAACACCGCCGGTTCGGCCGAGGCCTGGGAGGCTCTGGCGCAGGGTCGATCCCACCCGGATCTCGTCGGCCCCACCGAGGGGCGTTCGCCGTGGCGTCAGGTGTGGGTGTTCGGCGGACAGGGCAGCGCCCATCCTCGTATGGGCCTGAGACTGCGTCGCGAGGATCCGATGTTCGCCGAGCACCTGGAGGCCGTCCTCCGGGAGCTGGAGCTGCCCTGGCGACCCGGTGACACCGGTGAGCTCGGTCTGGCCTTTCTCCAGCAGGCCACCTTCGCGGTCCAGGTCGCCCTGGCCCACACGCTGCGCGACCGTTATGGCCTGGTCCCGGACGCGGTGGTGGGGCACTCGATGGGAGAGGTGGCCGCCGCCCATGTGGCGGGCATCCTTCCGCTGGATCAGGCCGCGCGCCTGGCACGGGCCCGCTCCACCCTTCTGGAACGGATCGTTCATGAGGGCGGTCTGGTCGCCGCCCAACTGGACGCGCACGAGGCACAGGAGCTCACCGACCGGTACGGGCTGGAGATCGCCTGCCGTAACTCGCCACGGGACGTCGTGCTCTCCGGAGATCGGGACTCCTTGGACGCCCTGGTCGCGGACCTGACCGAACGGGGGGTGCGCAACACCCGTGTCTCCCAGGCGCCTCCCGCCCACAGCCGGCACGTGGAGGGGCTCCAGTCCCTCCTGGCCGCGGAACTGGAGGGTCTGCGGCCCGAGCCGGGGGAGGTGGAGATGGTCTCCACCGTCACCGGTCGTCCCATCGTCGGTACCGACCTGACCGCCGACTACTGGGTCCGCCAACTCCGTGCCCCGGTCGAGTTCGAGCAGGCCACCATCTCCTGCGCATCGGGCGCCACCCTGGCCGTGGAGATCTCGCCCCGGCCCGTCCTGGGGCCGGCCATGGCCCACACCCGGGCCCGTCACCACCTGACCCTGGACATCACCGCGGCCGGGGATCCCGAACACGAACCCCTGGGGCCGGCACGTGTCGCGGCGCACGCCTACACCCACCACATCCCGCTCACCTGGCCCTTCACCGCCGCCTGCGCACCCCTGGAGGTGGAACCGGCGCCGTGGACCCCGAGCGTCTCCGACCGATGGACGGACCGCATCGCCCATCTGGAAGGGGTCGAGCGTCACGCCGTGGTGCTGGACCAGGTCCATCGTGAGGTGGCGGACCTGGCCGCCGTCGAGGTCACCGACCATGATCTGGACACCGACCTGGCGGACCTGGGGGTGAACTCACTCCACCTGCTGAGTCTGCGGGCCACCCTTCTCCAGGCGCTCCCGCAACGTCCCACGGCGCTACCGGATCACCAACCCACGATCCGTTCCATCGCCAAGGCCCTGGAGGAGCTGCTGCCCCCGCCGGCGACGAACACCGCCTGACCCCGCGCCGTCGTCCCGGTCCGGGGCTCCCACTCGAGTGGGAGCCCCGGACCTTCTCGTGTTCTCGGAGAGCGCGGGGAGGGATACGGCGTGTGAGGTCGTGATCGGGTGGCCCGGGGTCGAGGCTCCCACCTGGGAGAACGAGAATCGGGGTTGAGCCCGATGGTAACGAAGTGGTATCGGTAGTGGGTGCGTGTCGATAAAGCCCTCCCCGTAACCCCGGCGTCCCCCGCGACGATCCCGTCCACCACCTGGATCGGGTTCGCGCGTGTCGCCGCGATGATCGCGGTCGTCCTCGTGCACGCCTACTCCCCGTTGGTGAGCACCATCTACGCCGACCTCGGTGGTCCGACGTGGTGGGCCGCGAACGTCGTGGACGCCGCGTTGCGTTGGTGCGTGCCGGTGTTCGTGATGATCAGTGGTGCCCTTCTCCTCAGGCCCAAGGAGGAGAGCGTCGGGACCTTCTACCGCAAGAGGTGGGCCAAGATCGGCGTTCCGCTGGTCGTGTGGACCCTCGCCTACCTGGTGTGGCAGCGGTGGCGCGACGGGATCGAGGTCTTCGACGCCGTCTCCCAGACCGCCTCGGGCTCCCCCTCCATCCACCTCTACTTCCTCTACGTCATCGCCGGCCTCTACCTCTTCACCCCGTTCCTGCGCACGGTGGTGGCCCACACTCCGCGCGCCGGACTCTGGTGGTTCGCGGGGGCGACCCTGGCCCTGGGCGCGACCGACCAACTGCTGGGCCTGGTCGACGGGGTCGGCGGGGTCACCGCGGCCACCCGGTTCCTGCCCTTCCTCGGCTACTACCTGTTGGGGTGGCTCCTGGTCACCCGGAACGACGACCCTCGTGACACGCGACGCGGAGCCATCGCCTTCGTCCTGGGCACCGCCGCCACCGCCGTCGGGGCCTGGGGCGCGGCCACCCTCGAGGGGGAGTGGGGCAGCGGAGCCGCCTACGTCTACGACTTCCTCTCCCCGATGGTCGTCCTCGCCTCCGTGGGGGCCTTCCTCCTCCTGCGCTCCCTCGGTTCCCAGGTGCGGGCCGGAGGACCGGTCGATCGGGTGGTCGCCTCCGTGTCCGGGCTGAGCTTCGGCGTCTACCTCGTCCACGTCATGGTGCTCTATACGTTGCGCGATCTCGGCGGGGTGCCCGAAGGCCTCATGGCCCTGGTCGCCGCGGCCGGATACGCGCTGGCGACCATGGCGATCAGCATGCTCCTGGTGGCCGTGGTCCAGCGGATCCCGTTGCTGCGCTCCACCGTCTGATCGAAGAACGGACGCGCGCACGACGACGGCCCCCGGGAGACGGAACCCGGGGGCCGTTCAGGGAGGGGCGGGGCTCAGGACCGTGCGGCGGGTTCCTGAGCGTCGACCGCCCGAGCGGTACGTCGGCGGAGGGCCCGGGCGATGAGCGGGACCACCGCCACCAGCAGGACCAGGGCGTACAGCGTGATCGAGATGCCGCTGCCCACCAGGATCGTCGGATCCCCGGAGGAGGCGGCCAGCGCCCTCCGGAACTCGGTCTCGGCGATCGGTCCCAGCACCACACCGATCAGGGCGGGGGCCACCGGGACCCCGAAGGTCCGCATGACCAATCCCAGCAGCGCGACCGCCGTCAACATCACCAGGTGGATCACGGAGGTGTTGATCGCGTACACGGCCAGCACCGAGAACAGCGTGATACCCGCGTACAGGTACGGCTTGGGCAGCTTGAGGAGCTTGGCCCACAGCGGGGCGAACGGCAGGTTGATCACCAGGAGCAGCACGCTGCCGATCAGCAGCGAGGCCAGGAGGGTCCACACCAGGTCGGCGTTGCGCTCGAACAGGACCGGGCCCGGCTGGAGTCCGTACTGCTGGAAGGCGGCCAGCATGATCGCGGCCGTCGCCGAGGTGGGCAGACCCAGGCCCAGCAGCGGGACCATAGTGCCGGCGGCGCTGGAGTTGTTGGCCGCCTCGGGACCGGCCACACCCTCGATCGCGCCCTCGCCGAACTCGTTCTCCTCGCCCTTGCGGCGGGCGCGGCGCTCGGCGAGCTTGCGCTCCAGACCCAAGGAGAGGAACGTCGGGATCTCCGCCCCGCTGCCCGGGATCGGGCCGAAGGCGCCACCCAGGGCGGTACCGCGCAGCCACGGTTTCCAGGAACGACGCAGGTCACGTCGGCCCAGCCACGGGCGGCCGGTACGGATCGCAGCGAAGTCCGGAGCGGACCGGCCCCGCGCGGCGATGTACAGCACCTCTCCGAGGGCCAACAGACCCACGGTCACGATCACGATGTCGATGCCGTCGAGCAGGCTGGAGGAGCCGAAGTCGAAACGGGCCGCGCCGCTCTGTCCGTCGATCCCCACCATGCCGATGGCCAGACCGATCAGCAACGACGCCAGACCGCGCAGCACCGAACCGGACACCACCGCGGCCACCGCCACGAAGGAGAAGACGGTCAGCGCGAAGTACTCGCCGGGTCCGAAGTTGAGCGCGAACGCGACCATCACCGGGGCGAACAGGGCCACGATCAGCGTGCCCAGGATGCTCGCCACGAACGAACCGATCACCGCGGTGCCCAAGGCCTGGGCCGCGCGACCCTTGAGCGCCATCTTGTGGCCCTCGTAGGTGGTGGCGATCGAGGAGGCCTGCCCCGGGGTGTTGAGCAGGATCGAGGTGGTGGCGCCACCGAACATGCCGCCGTAGTACACGCCGGCGAACAGGATGAACGCGCCGGTGGGGTCGAGGCGGAAGGTGACCGGCAACAGCAGGGCGACCGCCATCGCCGAACCCATGCCGGGCAGGACGCCCACGGCGGTGCCGAGCAGGACGCCGAGGAAGGCCCACATCAGGTTCTGCGGGCTCATCGCGGCGGAGAGCCCGTCCACCAGGTTGAGCAGGGTGTCCATCAGAGCAGCACCTCCAGGAAGCCGCCGGGCAGGTTGAGTCCGAGCCCGAACGAGAAGCCGACCTGGACGGCGGCCGAGATCGACAGCGCCACGATCGCGTCACGCAGATGGGCGCGGGCGCCGAAGGCGTAGGCCACGATCCAGAACAACAGAGCGCCGGCGAGCAGCCAGCCCAGGATCTCCAGCAGGGCGATGTGCGCCACCAGCCCGGCCAGCACGATCAGCACGGGACGACCCTCGAACCAGGCCAGAGGGGAGACACCGCTCTCGGAGCCCCGCCCTCGAAGGTTGACCACGGTCATGCACACGGCGGTGATCAGGAGCAGTACGCCCACGACGCCGGGGAAGGCGCCGGGACCCGGCCGGGTCGCGTTGGGCGGGGCCTCGATGGTGAGGGCGCCCCACACGGCCACCAGGCCGAGGATCGCCACCAGGGCGGGGACGACCCACGCTCCGGGGCCGCTCCAGGCGGTCTCCTCGGGGGAAGGGGCCTGCGTACTCTCGTCCGGCCCGTTCGTCTCCGTCTCCGTCACCGGTTCGGGGACCTCGGATCCGGTCCGTTCGGTCACGTCGTCCCTCACAGACCCAACTCCTCTACGGTCTCCTGCGTCAGGGCGACCTCCTCCTCCAGGAACTCCGAGAACTCCTCACGGTCCTGGAAGGTGTCGGTCCATCGGTTGCGCTCCAGGGTGTCCTCCCAGGAGGGGGTCGCGAGCAGCTCGCGCACCAGCTCCTCCAGGGCCGCGGCCTCCTCGTCGCTCAACCCGGGAGGGGCGATGACCCCGCGCCAGTTCGACATCTCCACGTCGTAGCCCTGCTCCAGGATGGTGGGGAGGTCCACCCCCTCCAGACGGTCGGGGGAGGAGATCGCCAGCGCGCGCAGCGGGCCGTCCTCCTCCATCTGGTCGCTGAAGTCGCCCAGGGTGCCGAAGCCGACCTCGGAGGTGCCCGACAGCAGTGAGGTCAGGACCTCGCCGCCGCCCGAGTAGGGCAGGTAGTTGATCTCACCGGGGGCCACGTCCATGGACTGGGCCACCCGGGCGGCGAAGATCTGGTCGACACCGCCCATCGAACCGCCCGACACCGGCAGGGTCTCCGAGCGTTCGGTCCAGTCCTCGGCGAGATCGTCGAGGTCCTCGTAGGGCGAGTCCTTCGGTACGGCCACGACCAGATACTCCGAGGCGAGCTGGGCGATGGGGGTGGAGTCCTCCATCGAGTAGGGGGAGCCGGTGGTCTCCACGGCGCCCACCATGCCCAGGCCGGTCATGGTCAGGACGTTGGCCTGACCGTCGCGGCCGGCGGTCTGCGCCAGGCCGATGGTGCCGCCCGCGCCCTCGGCGTTGCGGACCTCGACGTTGAAGCGCAGCTCCTCTTCACGCAGGCCGTTCTGCATCTCGCGGGCGAGCGTGTCCCAGCCTCCGCCGGGGGCCGCGGGCGCGATGAGCAGAAGCTTCTCCTGAGAACCGTCGCCGGAGGCGGCGCTCTGCCGCACGTCGTACAGTGCCGTCCCGACCAGTAGGACGGCACAGAGCCCTCCCACCACACGGAACAACACGCCACGATCACGCATCGTCCTCTCCTCTCGATCGTCTCGATCGTCTGTGCACGTCCCCGGCGCAGACGAACACGCAGACGCAGGGGAGATCCGCACCACAGTGTGACGGCGGACACCCGCATGTGAGGGCTTTGTTAAAACTGGAGTCATATTGGTCGTATTGTTCGTGAAACCCGATCGCACGACGTCGACCTGTGCGTTCACCGGCCCGGGAGCCCCGTACCCGGCCACTGGAGTACCCATGACCTCACCGCCCGCACGAGGCCGCCTCACCCTCACCGGATCCCTGTTCATCGGCTACGTCTGCCTGTTGACGGTGGCGCTCACCGGGGTCGGCGTCCTGTGGACGCTCCACGTCGATCGCGAGACCGACCGCCAGTACGCCGAGCGCGTCCTCACCGTCGCCCGCTCGGTCGCCGTCATGCCCGAGGTGGTGGCCGGGCTTCAGGAGCCCGACCCCGCCGCCACCCTCGACCCGCTCGCCGACCGTCTGGTCGCGGCCACGGACACCGACTTCCTCGTCATCGCCTCGCCCGAGGGCACCCGGTACACCCACCCGAACAAGGAGCTCATAGGGCGTACGGTGTCCACCCCGCCCGGCCCCGCCGCCGAGGGGACGGAGTGGAGCGGGGTCCAGGACGGTACCCAGGGCCGCACGGTCCGGGCGAAGATCCCCGTGTTCTCCGAAGGCGGATCGGTCAACGGAGGCGACGCGAAGGGCGAGGTCGTCGGCTACGTGTCCCTGGGCATCCTCACCTCCAGCGCCGGCGGCGACACCCGTGCGGCCGTCCCCGCGATCCTCGCCGCCGTGGCCCTCGTCCTGGCCGTGGGGGTGGGCGGCTCCTGGATGCTGTCCCGGCGGGTCCGGGCCAAGACCCACGGTCTGGAACCGGCCGACATCACCACCCTGCTCGAAAGCCGCGAGGCCCTGCTGTACGCCGTGCGTGAAGGCGTCCTCGCGGTCGACGCCCACGACCGGGTCGTCCTGGTCAACCGTCCCGCCCGCGAGCTGCTCGGTCTGAGCGGGGAGATCGAGGGGCTCCGGCTGGAGGACCTCGGCCTGTCCGAGCGGGCCCGCGACATCGTCACCGGGGCCGACCGGGGCGGCGACCTGATCCTCCTCGCCGGCGACCGGGTCCTCGTCGCCAACCGGATGCCGGTAAGGATCCGGGGCCGCGAGGCCGGAGCCGTGGTGACCCTCCGCGACCGGACCGAGGTCGATCGGCTCACCGGAGAGCTCGACGGAGCCCGCACCGTCACCCGGGGGCTGCGGGCCCAGGCCCACGAGTTCGCCAATCGAGTGCACACCGTCGCCGGGCTGCTCGAACTGGGCGCCCATGAGGAGGCCCGCGCCTACCTCGCGGAACTCACCGCCACCCACACGCGCACCTCCAGCGGCGTGGCCGAGCACATCCACGACCCGGCCCTGGCCGCCCTCACCCTCGCCAAGTCCGCGCAGGCCTCCGAACGCGGCGTCGACCTGCGTCTCTCCCCGCTGACCCGGGTTCCGGGGCCCCTGTACGCCGAGCCGCGGGCCGACGCCCTCCTCGTTCTGGGCAACCTGGTGGACAATGCCCTGGACGCGGTCGGCCGAGAGGGGTGGGTCGAGCTCCTGGTGCGACTGCACCGGGACGTGGACACCGACCTGCCGCACGACCTGCTGGAGATCCGGGTGACCGACTCCGGGCACGGGGTGGCCGACGACGTCGCGAAGGAGATCTTCCGATACGGGTTCACCACCAAGGCCTCACGGGACGGGGGCACCCGGGGCCTGGGTCTGGCCTTGGTGAAACAGGTGTGCGAGAGCAGAGGGGGAAGCATCGAGATGGAGGAACCGGACGAGGAGGAGGGGGCGGTCTTCACCGCCTGCCTGCCCGTCGCCGTGCCGGTGGGGGTCGGGGAATGATCCGCGTCCTGATCGTCGACGACGACGTGCGCGTGGCCCGGAACCATCAGGAGCTGGTGGAGTCGGTCCCCGAGTTCACCGTGGTCGGCACGGCGCACACGGCGGCCGCAGCCCTGGCCCAGGTGCGCGGTCATCGACCGGACCTGATCCTGCTCGACCTGCACCTGCCGGACGCCTCGGGCATCTCCGTGATGCGCACCCTGCGCGCGACCTCCGACCCGGACACCCCGCAGCCCGACTTCCTCATGATCACCGCCGTACGCGACATCGCCCAGGTGCGTTCGGCGCTGCACGGCGGGGCCGTCCACTACCTGCTCAAGCCCTTTCCGCTCACGGCCCTGCGCGACCAGCTCGAACGCTACGCGGTGGCCCGCCGTCAGATGGAGGGCGGGCCGGGGGAGGCCACCCAGCAGGAGGTGGATCGACTGTTCGGGCTGCTGCGCCCACCGGCGGCCCGCTCCCTCCCCAAGGGGCTCACCGCCGCCACCGTCGACCTGGTCTCGGGGGTGCTGCGCGCGTCGAGGGACGAGCTGTCCGCCGCCGAGGTCGCGGACCGTTCCGGGGTCTCCCGGGTGACCGCCCGCCGCTACCTGGAACACCTGTGCGCCGACGGTCGGGCCGAACTGCGCATGCGCTACGGTTCCGCGGGGCGCCCCGAACACCTCTACCGGTGGGTCGCCTGAGCGCGTTCGTCCGAGACCCCGACGGGAACAACGTGGAGGCCGTCAGCCACGTCCCCGCCTGAGCGGGACGACGACACGGAGGCGACGGCGCGTGTCCGTCGCCCCCGCGACCGAACTCAGCCCAGAGGCGCCGGAGCGCGGCTCGTGGCCAGGTTCGCCGCCCGGACGGCGCTGGTGAACGACACCTCGCCCAACAGACCGGGCGCGGCCACCTCGTCCCCGGCCAGGTAGACGTCCCCGCCCCGGTCGATGGCGGGCCGGTCCCGCCAGGACGAACCCGGCAGGTCCAAGGCGCCGGTCCGGCCCCGCGCCATCTGGTCGCGGCGCCAGGTCAGCCGCTCGCGCCAGTCGCCCAACGCGGTGTCCAGGAGGCGTTCCAGCCGTTCCGTCGCCTCGGCCCGGGACTCGCCCGCGCGGACGGGGATCTGCGCCTGGACCAGTTCCTCGCCCTCGGGGGCCAGGACCCGGTCATGGGCCGAGTACCGCTCCAGGAACCCGCCCTCGTCCAGGTCCGACACCAGGAAGGGGTCGTCGGCCGAACGCAACCCCAGGTCGGTCATGAGCGAGTGCCCGCTCTCCCAGGCCAGGGACGGATCGTCGAGCAGGGAACGGGCCGCGGCCAGCGAGGTGGCGACCACCACGGGCCCCTCCGGCAGGGAATCGACCCGATGCCCGGTCTCGATCCGCACACCCATGGCGAGCGCGTGGTCCGCCATCCGTTCGACGAGACGGACCCACCCGCCGACCGGATAACGGACCGCGGGCACCTGGGGACGGGTGAGCCGACGGAACCTCTCCCAGACGAACGAGGCCGACAGCCGTCCCGGATCGGCCTCGAACAGGGCCACGCCCATCATCGAGGCGACCAGCCGGGTGCTCTCCTCGCCCAGACGTTCGGCCCCCCACGAGGCGAAGTCCCGCTCCACCGGAGCCGACAGCCCGCGTCGGGCCAGCGCCTTCAGCAGTGCGCGGGGCGGACGTCCGGTCAGCCGTTCCCGGTAGCGGAAACGCGAGGAGCGAAGAGATCCCAGAGAGGGCCTGACCAGTGGCGGGACCAGGTCCCGCTCGGCCAGCCAGCGGTACGGGGCCCCGTCGGTGTACAGGGCGTGCGGGCCGTCGTTGGCCACATAGGGAGGTTCGGTGGAACGGGCCCGGCCTCCCAGGGTCCGGTGCGACTCCAACACGGTGACGTTCGCGCCGTTCTCGGCGCCGGCGATGGCCGCGGTCAATCCTGCGAGGCCACCGCCCACAACGGTGATGTCCATACCCCTAGGACGGATCGGGGGCCCGTAGACGTGACATCTTCTCCGGGTTGACCAACAGGTACACGTGCCGGACCCTCCCCTCGAAGACGTCCAGGACCAACAGGAGCACCGGGGCGTCGCCGACCGAGACGACGGCGGCGGGGCCGCCGTTGACCTCGGTGACCCCGAAGACCAGATCGTCGATGGAGGAGAGGCCCAGGGACCGGAGGAAGCGGGACGCGTTGCGCTCCTCGGACACGGCCGCGAGGAAACGCCCCACCTTGTGCGCGCTGTGCAGGACCCGCAGGGGCGCCCGCGCCTTGCCGCCGCTGTCGCTCACCAGGGTCGCGTCGTCGGCGAGCAGTTCCTTGAGCCCGTCCAGGTCGCCCTCCAGGCAGGCCCGGAGGAAGCGTTCGGTGATCCGACGCCGTTCGGCCCGGTCGGCCTCGAAACGGGGGCGACGTTCGCGGACGTGGTCGCGGGCCCGTTTGGCCAGTTGTCGGGTGGCGCCCTCGCTCCGGTCGATGACCCGCGCGATCTGGGCGTAGGGGAGTTGGAAGGCCTCGTGCAGGACGAAGACGGCGCGTTCGAGGGGGCTGAGGGTCTCCAGGACCACCATCAGCGCGAACTCCACCGAATCGGCGAGTTCGGCTCGTTCGGCGCCGTCGGGCAGGTCGCTGACGGGTTCGGGCAGCCATTCGCCCACATAGGACTCGCGCCGGGAGCCGGCCCTGCGCAGCCGGTCGATGGCCAGCCGGGACACCACGGTGACCAGGTAGGCGCGGGGGTCGTCGACCTCGTCCCGAGATTCGCCGGACCAGCGCATCCAGGCCTCCTGGACCACGTCCTCGGCGTCGTCGGCACTGCCCAGGACCCGGTAGGCGACCCCGTTCAACAGGGAGCGGTGCTCCTCGAAGACCTCTGTCGTCGTCATGATCAGGAAGACGTACCACTCGGGCGCGTTCGTGACACGCCCTGACACACCTCCCGTCCTCTTCCGGCCGGTGTACGCCACGGGCTTGCCTCCACCGGGGCGGGGTTCTAGGTTGGCGCGACCGGGAGGGTCGAGGAGAGAGGTCGCCGTTGTATCGACTGCGTGAGTGGAACCGAGGGGACGCCGATCGGCTGCTGGAGGCCTTCGCCTGGAGGGAGCTGGCCTGGCAGGAGACCGAGGTCCCCCGGACCCCGGACGAGGCGATGGAGTGGATCGATCGTCGGGCCGTGCTGACGAAGGAGGAGATCCACGGTTTCGCGGTGGTGGACGGGCTCGACAAGGTGCTGGGACATGTGCAGATCTCGGTGACCAGTCGAAGACACGAGTTGGGGTGGTTGTCCTTCTGGACCCACCCCGCCGAACAGGGGCGCGGTGTGGCCACGGCCGGAGCCCGGCTGGCCTCGCGGTTCGCCTTCGACGAGCTGGGACTGTTCCGGGTGGAGGCGGGGCATCGGATCGACAACCCGGGGTCGTGCGTGGCGTTGGGGCGCGCGGGTCTCCTGCCGGAGGGGATCGAGAGGGCCAAGCTGCTCTACGGGACCTCCCGTTACGACACGGCCTCCCACGCTCGTCTGGTCACCGACCCGGAGGAGTGGACCCCGGAGGGGCCTTGTAAGTACTGAGGGTCCCAGGACGCCTCCGAACGGAGAACACGAACGCGGGGCCCGGCCGTGGAAGGCCGGGCCCCGCGTGTGTCGACGCGCGAGGGCGTGGACTAGTGGTCCAGGACGGCGATGCCGGAGTGGATGTCGTTGGAGATGACGTTGCAGCCCTCGGAGCTGAAGCCGGTGAAGGCGATCACGTCGGCGCAGATCGGCACGGTGATGTTCTGGATGTTGGCGTTGTTGTCGGCGGCGGCGGTGCCGGACATGGCGCCCAGGGCGAGACCGGTGGCGAGGATGAGGCCGGAGACGGAGGCGATGCGCTTCATGGTGATGTTCCTTTTCGGTTCGCTGTGTGCGGTCGGTGGTGGCGGCTGCGTCGGGACGACCCGTTCTTCCTAGTCGTGAACGGCGATGCCCGAGGTCGCGTCCCAGTCGACGACGTTGCAGCCGCTGGCGCTGACGCCGGAGGCCTTCAGAACGTCGATGCAGACCGGGATGGTGATGTTCTGGACCTTGGCGTTGTTGTCCGCGGCGGCGGTGCCGGTGAAGGCGCCGAGGGCGAGGCCGGTGGCCAGAACGAAGCCGGAAACCTTGGCGATACGGGACATGTAGGTCACCTTTCGGAAGTGCAGAAACGGGTTGGCTGCAGCCGCCGGAATTAACTTAGCGTAGTCGGAAGGGTGCTCGAAGTAGTTTCACGCAAGAATCCAGAGTTTCCCCAAAGTTTTCTCGGCTTACCGAGTGGCATGACGGACATATCGCAGCTTCTTGCCCTCGGGCGTTACACAACCGAAAGCGTGACTGAAACAGGTTTCTGGCGAATGCATCGGAACCCTCGAGTGTCCGACATGAGGGATCTGTGAAAGGCGGGGGCCGAACAAGAGAAAGGGCCCGCACGGCGATGCCGTGCGGGCCCCGAGAGGCGAGGGGTCACCAGCCTTGCTGGCCGTACCCCGGGTACTGCTGCCCGTAGCCGGGCTGTTGCTGCTGGCCGTAACCGGGCTGCTGTCCGTAGCCGGGGTACTGCTGCTGGTCGTAACCCGGGTACGGCTGCTGAGGCTGACCGTAACCCTGGCCGTAACCCGCGTACGGGTCCTGCTGCTGGGCGCCGGTGGGATGCTGCGGGTAGGCCTGCTGTTGCCCGGAGTGGTCATGAGGCTGCGGCTGCTGGGGCTTTCGGGCCTCGGCCTGTTCCGCCTTCGCGTCCTTCGCGTCCTCGTCCGGGCGGAAGATGAACAGACGCGCCGCCTTGGACTCGCCGTCCTCGCTCGGAGTGATCAGGTCCAGGCGCCAGCCGGCCTCCTCGATCCCCTCGAGGATGCGGGTCAGTCCGGGACGCAGTTTGCTGGAGGCGTCGTCGTACGCGTTGACCTCCAACTGGATGATGAACATCCGGCGCTTCTGCTGCGCGGCGACCTTCGCGTGTTCGACGACCGTGCTGTCCCTCACGACCTGTGTGACGCTCATGAATAACCGTACCCATCTGCTCTTCGGAGCTGGTCCACCCGTCGGGTTCGTTCCCGGTCGTCCGCGTCCACCATGACGGGGGTCCGCCGGGCTCCGCCTCCATCATGCCCCCTATAGGTGCATCTGGCCACAGAGACCGACAGAACCCCTCCGCTCGGGAAGCCCCCGGAAGCGACTCACTCGGCGATGGCGCGCACGGCCTCGACGACGGGTGTTCCACCGTTCACCAGATTGAGAACCCGGCCGACGGTACCTGGTTCGTCCAGAAGGGCGACGATCACGGCGGCCACGTCCGCACGGGAGACCGAGGAACGCTCCACCTCCTCGCCCAGATCGACCAGACCGGTGCCGGCCTCATCGGTCAACCTCCCTGGACGCAGGATCGTCCAGTCCAGGTCGAGGTCGCGTCCGCGCAGGTCGTCGTCGGCCGCCTTCTTCGCCGCGACGTAGGCCCTCCAGACCTCGTCGGCGTCCTCGGCCACCGGACGGTCCACGTCGATGGCCGAGATCTGGATCAGGCGGCGCACACCGGCCAGCGCTGCCGCGTCGGCGGTCAGGACCGCCGCCTTGTGGTCGACGGTCTCCTTACGGGCCGCGCCACTGCCCGGGCCGGCGCCGGCCGCGAACACCACGGCGTCGGCGCCCATGATCCGCTCGGTCAGCTCGGTGACGGTGGCCCGCTCCAGGTCGATCACGACCGGCTCGGCCCCGGCGTCGACGACGTCCTGGGAATGGTCGGGGTTACGGATGAGGGCGACGGGGGTGTCCCCGCGGTCGGCCAGGGCCCTGGCCAGACTCAGAGCGATCTTTCCGTGCCCTCCGGCGATGACGATACGCATGGGGGAAGCGTATTGCCTCACCCCGGGCGGAGCCCGGACGGCGACCCGGGCGGGCCTGTGAACTTCTCGACGCCGCCCGGGGGAATACCGCCTACTCCACGGTCCAGGTGTCCCCGCCCGCCAACAGGGCCTCCAGGTCACCGTCGCCGTGCTCGGCCCGCGCGTCCTCGATCTGCTCGTTCAGCAGCTCGTCGTAGACCGGTCGACGCACGTCCCGGAACACCCCGATCGGCACGTGTTCGAACGCCGGCCGGTCCAGTCGGGACAGCGCGAACGCGTACCCGGGGTCCTCACGGTGCGCGTCGTGTCTGATCAGCCGGTCCTCGCCGACCTCGGCCACGTCCGCCACCTCCAGGCCGCCGAAGTCCCCGGCCACCACGCCCCGGTCCGGGCCCAGCCGCAGCGGCTCCCCGTGCTCCATCCGCAGCAGCCGCAGATCACGGGAGGAGGGCTCCTTCAAGGGTTCGAACGCGTCGTCGTTGAAGATCGGGCAGTTCTGGTAGATCTCCACGAAGGACGCTCCGGGGTGATCGGCCGCCGCGCGCAGCACCGACGTCAGGTGCGCACGATCGGAGTCCACGGTCCGCGCCACGAAACCGGCCTCGGCCCCCAGCGCCAGGGACACCGGGTTGAAGGGGTGGTCGAGCGACCCCGCCGGCGAGGACTTGGTGACCTTGCCCGTCTCGGAGGTGGGGGAGTACTGGCCCTTGGTCAACCCGTAGATCCGGTTGTTGAACAGCAGGATGTTGATGTTGACGTTGCGGCGCAGCGCGTGGATGAGGTGGTTGCCGCCGATGGACAGACCGTCGCCGTCACCGGTGATCACCCATACCGACAGGTCGGGCCGGCTCGCCGCCAACCCCGTCGCGATCGCCGGGGCGCGCCCGTGGATCGAGTGCATCCCGTAGGTGCTCAGGTAGTACGGGAACCGGGAGGAGCAGCCGATCCCGGACACCATCACGATGTTCTCGCGTGGAATCCCGAGACGAGGAAGGAAGGACTGGAAGGCGGCCAGGATCGCGTAGTCGCCACAGCCCGGACACCAGCGCACCTCCTGATCCGACTTGAAGTCCTTCATCTTGTAGACGGTGTCCGTCGTGGGCACCAGACGCAGTCCGGCCGACGCCGCCACGTGTCCCGAGTGCCCGTTCCGGGCCCCGTTCGGATTCTCAGTCACGGTCGATGACCTCCTGCACGACGGACGCGAGCTCTTCGGCCTTGAAGGGCAGGCCGCGGACCTTGTTGTAACCGATGACGTCGACCATGAAGCGGCCGCGCAACAGCAGCGCCAGCTGGCCCAGGTTGATCTCGGGGACCACGACCCGGTCGTAGCGGCGCAGGACCTCGCCGAGGTCGGCGGGGAACGGGTTGAGATGACGCAGATGGGCCTGGGCCACCCGGCCGCCCGATCGGCGTACGCGCCGTACGGCCGCGGTGATCGACCCGTAGGTCCCGCCCCAGCCGAGGACGAGGACACGGGCGTCGCCGGTGGGGTCGGACACCTCCAGCGGTGGAAGGCTCCGGGCGATCGCGTCGATCTTGGCCTGCCGTGTGCGGACCATCAGGTCGTGGTTGGACGGGGTGTAGGAGATGTCCCCGGTCTCGGCGTGCTTCTCGATCCCGCCGATCCGGTGCTCCAGACCCGGCGTGCCCGGCACCGCCCAAGGGCGGGCCAGGGTCTCCTCGTCCCGCAGGTAGGGCAGGAAGGTCCCGTCCGGGCCGTTGGCCTCGGTGGCGAACCCCGGATCGATCGTCGGCAGTTCCGACACCCTCGGCAGCCGCCAGGGCTCGGAGCCGTTGGCCAGGTAGCCGTCGGAGAGCATGATCACCGGGGTCCGGTACTCGACGGCCAACCGGACCGCCTCCACCGCCGTGTCGAAACAGTCGGCGGGGGAGGAGGGCGCCACCACGGGTACCGGGGACTCGCCGTTGCGCCCGTACAGGGCCATCAACAGATCCGTCTGCTCGGTCTTGGTGGGCATCCCCGTGCTCGGTCCGGCCCGCTGCACGTCGACGACGACCAGCGGAAGCTCGGTCATCACCGCCAACCCGACGGCCTCCTGCTTGAGCACCATGCCCGGACCCGAGGTGGTCGTGACACCGAGCGAACCGCCGAACGAGGCGCCCAGGGCCGCGCCGACCCCGGCGATCTCGTCCTCGGCCTGGAAGGTCCGGACCCCGAACCGCTTGTGCCGGGACAGTTCGTGCAGGATGTCCGAGGCCGGAGTGATCGGGTACGAGCCCAGGAACAGGGGCAGCCCCGAACGCCGAGAACCCGCGATCAGCCCATAGGCGGTGGCCAGGTTCCCGGTGATGTTGCGGTAGGTGCCCGAGGGGAGACGGGCCGGCTTGATCTCATAGGAGACCGCGAAGTCCTCGGTGGTCTCGCCGAAGTTCCATCCGGCCTTGAACGCGGCGAGGTTGGCCGCGAGGATCTCCGGTCTGCGCGCGAACTTCGACCTCAGGAACGAGACCGTCCCCTCCGTCGGCCGGTTGTACATCCAGGACAGCAGCCCCAACGCGAACATGTTCTTCGCGCGTTGGGCGTCCTTCTTCGAGATGTCGATGTCGGTCAGGGCGGCCACCGTCATCGACGTCAGCCCGGCGGCGCTGACCTTGAAACCGTCGAGGGTCCCATCGGTGAGCGGGTCGCTCTCGTAGCCGACCTTGGCCAGACTCCGGGTGGTGAACTCGTCGGTGTTGACGATGATCGTGGCGCCCTTGGGAAGGTCGCCGAGATTGGCCTTGAGGGCGGCGGGGTTCATCGCCACCAGGACGTCGGGGGCGTCCCCCGGGGTCACGATGTCGTGGTCGGCGAAGTGCAACTGGAAACTGGAGACCCCCGGAAGGGTGCCCGCCGGGGCGCGGATCTCCGCGGGGAAGTTCGGCAGGGTCGACAGGTCGTTGCCGAACGAAGCGGTCTCCTGGGTGAACCGGTCACCGGTCAACTGCATGCCGTCGCCGGAGTCGCCGGCGAAGCGGATGATGACGCGGTCGAGTTGTTCGATCTGTTTGGCCACTGAGATCGACGACCTCCTCGGTGAGCCGCCGGTCGTGAAGGCGGCGGCGCTCGGTGTGCGTCCCGACCCGGCCACACCGGCCGCGGGCCGATCGTCGTGGTCGGGGACGGAAGGGACATGCTGCCGTGACCCCGCGCACGCCGGATGCGCCAACCCGACATGGCGTCGTGCGGTACGGGACCGCGGCCGGGTCGTGGGAGGGCGACGGCCCATGACGACACGGCCCACGACACACCGGGGGGAGGGAGGGTCCCACCTCCGCGGTGCGTTCGGTGACGAGGGCCACGTTCGCACTATAGGTCGTCGAGTGCTCACGGGGTCGAGGCGGGTGGCGATTGTCACATCGACCCGTTCCCCCGTGCCGCCGGGCCGGCCGAGAGCGATGGACACCGGTCGGTCACATGGGGAACGTCAGACGTCGACCCGCACGTTTGTCACCATGTACGCAACAAAAGTCGGACAGCGGTGGACAGCGGAAGGAGGGCGCGTGCACGTCAACGCGGTTCGCGCGATCGGCCTGTTCGCCGGAGTATCGGCGCTCGTCATCGTGGCCGGATGGCTGTGCGGGGCCCAGAAGGGCGCCCAGCTCTCGATCGCGCTGGTGCTCTGCGCCGGGATCCTCGTCTACCTCTTCGGAGAGTCCCTGGCCC
Organism: Nocardiopsis alba DSM 43377; assembly: GCF_000341225.1. Classification (GTDB taxonomy): domain Bacteria; phylum Actinomycetota; class Actinomycetes; order Streptosporangiales; family Streptosporangiaceae; genus Nocardiopsis; species Nocardiopsis alba. The sequence goes on along the minus strand of NZ_ANAC01000022.1, from coordinate 95,759 downwards.
TGCGGGCGATGCGCGCGCGGCCGGTCAGCGAGATCGAACGACCCGAGCTCTACCGGATCGTCCGTGAACTCGCCACGGCGGCTCGGCAGCCCATGCCCAAGTTGTACCTGGCCCCGGTGCGTTCGCCCAACGCCTTCGCCACCGGAGGCAGCCCGAGGCGCGCCGCGCTGTGCTGCACCACGGGGCTGCTGCGCACCCTGGAGGAACGGGAACTGCGCGGGGTCATCGCGCACGAACTGGCCCACATCCGCGCGCACGACACACTGATCAGCTCGGTGGCCGCGACGCTCACCGCCCTGATCACCGCCCTGACGGCCGTCACCTTCCTCCTGCCGTTGGGGGAATCCGAGGAGACGGACATGCCCGACCTCCTGGGCGGACTGCTGCTGGCCCTGCTGGCGCCGCTCGCGGCGGCGGTCGTCTACTTCGGTGTCGGACGGGCCCGCGAGTTCCGCGCGGACGAGAAGGCCGCCGAACTCACCGGGGACCCGCTGGGGCTGGCCTCGGCCCTGCGCAGGATGGAATCGGGCAACCGGGCCTACCCGCTGCCCCGTGAACGGGTGCTGTTGGCCTCGGCCCACCTGATGACCACCAACCCGTTCCCCGGCACGCTCGGACGGTTGTTCGCGGCGCACCCGCCGGTCTCCGAGCGGATCCGACGCCTTCAGGAACTGCACCGGGAATGGGACCTGGGCTGAGAGAGGCCCCCGCGTACGGCGACGGCCGCCGATCCCCGAAGGGACGGCGGCCGTCGTGTGTCCGAACCCCGAGGGGCGACCTCAGCGGTAGTTCACGAACTGGAGCGCCAGGTCGAAGTCCTTCTCCTTGATGAGCGTCATGACGCTCTGGAGGTCGTCCTTCTTCTTCGAGCTGACGCGCAGCTCCTCACCCTGGATCTGGGCCTTGACGCCCTTGGGGCCCTCGTCGCGGATCAGCTTGGAGATCTTCTTGGCGTCCTCGGTGGAGATGCCCTCCTTGAGGCTGATCGGGAGTCGGTACTCCTTGCCCGAGGGCTTGGGCTCCTCGGCGGCGTCCAGGACCTTCAGGGAGATCTTGCGCTTGATCAGCTTCTCTTTGAAGACCTCCAGAGCGGCGGTGGCGCGCTCCTCGGATCCGCTCTTGATCTCGACGCCGTTCTCACCCTGCCAGGCGATGGTGGTCCCGGTGCCCTTGAAGTCGAACCGCTGGGACAGCTCCTTGCCCGCCTGGTTCAGGGCGTTGTCGACCTCCTGCCGGTCGAGCTTGGACACCACGTCGAAACTGGATTCGGCGGCCACGTACTCTCACACCCCGCTACTTCTGATGGGTCACGGAGGCCCCGCGGGCACCCGTGCGTGTCTCGTCCGGCCCGGTACGGGCCGGGTTCAGAGCTTAGCCCCGCCCCGTCGAAGCGGCCGAAGCCACCGGACGAAGGCACGCCCGGCCCATCGATTTCAGGTTGAGGCCGATCATCCGCTATTGTCATTCATGCGCAGCGACGAGCCACTCGTCGCCGCATCCCAGGCGGGTTGCCCGAGCGGCCAATGGGAGCGGACTGTAAATCCGTCGGCTTTGCCTTCGAAGGTTCGAATCCTTCACCCGCCACCCTGGGGAGAGGCCCCGGTGACCATCGGTCACCGGGGCCTCTCGCGTCCCCGGAGCCCTCAAGCGTGATCCGATTCCTCGCCGTCGATCGATCACCACTCCTCGGACAGCGTGACCACACCCGTTTTCCCACGCTCGACCGCTTCGAGCAGGTTGGCCGGACACGTTTCCGAAGCCTTGTCGAAGAAGACCCTTCCATCGCTGAAGTCGACGCGAGAGAAGCTCGCCTCACAGTCGATGAACTCGGCCCTCAGGAAACTCACCTCGCTACCGCTGAACTCGGTGTCGTCGAAGTCCGCCCTCCCTCCGGTGAACCTGGTCGAGCTGAAGATCACCTCTCCTCCACCGAACAGGGCCTCGGCGAAGATCGTTTTCCCGTTGGTGAAGCGGTTCGCGAGGAAGGAGACCCTCCCTCCGGTGAATCGGGCCTGGATGAAGGACACCGCACTGTCGGCGAACTGAGACCAGACGAAGTTCACGTCCCCTCCGGAGAAGTGGGTATCGAAGAACTCCAGATCTCCGCCGGTGAACCTCGCCCTGGCAAAGTTCACGTCCCCTCCGGAGAACCGGGCCCCGGAGAAATCCATGGTTCCACCGATGAACCGGGTCTCGGAGAAGCTCACCCTGCCTCCGGTGAAGTGGGCTCCGTGTAGGTCTCCGCCGTCGAAGACGACACCGGTGAAGTCGAAGTCCTTGCCGCGCCAGCGGGTGGGTTCACGGAGGTGGTCGCCGATGATCCGGATGATGGTGTGCCGCACCTCGCGGAAGGAGGCGAACTCCAGTTCGCGCTCTCGGTGCTCCTCTCTTCGGCTTTTGGAGGCATTCCTCGGGAGCGCCTCCGGCATGGGGAAGTAGGGCATGCGCAGGTAGGCGCATAGGACATCGATCACCATCTGTACCTCGTCCTCGGAGGGGGCATCGTCGGCCAAATGCGCCAAGGCGTGGATCGCGCCCAGGCGGACGGCCGCGTGATCGCTTCCCAGCTCGGTGTAGGCGGTGGTGAATCGCTCGTTGAACAGTTTGACGATCTCACGCTGTTCTCCGGTCTCGGTGGTGCGCTGACGTCGATAGGCGATCACCAGCAGCGCCACACCTCCGAGCCCTGCGACGATCGCGAACGCGCGAGTGGTGATCGCCTCCAGGTGGCGGGCTGCCAAGTTCTCTGGGGGTTTCCAGCCGGGAGTGTCCAGCACAAGCCAGGCCAGCCCGGTCAGTGCCACGACCGCGATCGCGGCCACCAGCCAGGCGACCAGGATCAGCCGCATGAGTCGGATCGGTGAGCTGCGCCTCCAATTCGAACCGACCACCCCGGCGGCCAATAACAGGCCACCGATCGCGAAGAGGGCCGAGCGCCAGGTCCGCCACGAGGAGAGACCCAGAAGGTCCCACACCGCGATGACCAGGGGCCACACGGCGATCGTGAGGCAGAGCCCTCCGATGAGGACCCCGCTTCGATTGAGAGGGCGTCTACGGTTCCGGGCCCAGGAGAGGGAGCGGTCCTTGCGTTCTCGAAGGCGTTCCCGCCATGGGAGGTCTCCGAGTGGGGGAGTGGACGACATGGGGCGACCGTAGCGGGCTCGGATCCCGTTCGAAGCTCGCCGATGGTCCTTCGTCGGAGTGGTCCGGGTCACGTCGGAGGGGATTCGGGTCATTGCGGAAGCATCACGCTCAAGCCACGGAAATATTACCCTCGGTGTTCGCTTGAACTCGCTTGGTCATGGCTTCGTGTGGGGGTCTTCGGGGTGATTCGCCCCGTTCGTCACCGGGTCCTCTGGGGTGGAGCGGGTGGTTCCAGGGTGGTGTGTCCGTTTGGGTCGAAGAGCGGCTTTCCATGGGATCGGTCGCCTTATATGCGTGTCGTTTAAAAAGATCTCCAATAAGGCCATTTCGTTTTCGGGGCATGCGGAATGCTGTCGACAATCCGGACAAAGTGTTTTCGGGGTTTCGGCGTTGACAAAAAACGGGGGCCGTGATGATGATTGCCTCAGTCCACCGCGACACAGGTGCAAGAAGCGCCTGCGTCTTTTTCTGTCGAAACCTCGCATGATTTCCCGGGGGAAACATGATCAAGAAGCTGACCGCTGCTGGCCTGGTCGCTGGTGCCGCGATGGGCGCGCTCCTCATGGGGGCTCCCGCTTACGCCTCGCACGGCGGTGACCAGCAGTTCAACCAGAACCTTCAGCTGGTTCCGATCCAGTCCTGCAACCTGACCGGCAGCGTCGGTCTGGTCGCGGTCACCGTGCCGATCCTGTCGCCGCAGACGACCGGTGACTGCGTGAACGGCCCCGTCGGCACCAACATCAGCTAGTTCCGGCAATCGTTTCTACCGAGACGATATCTCGAATTTCTTCGAAGGGTGATTTGAATGCTGCGTAAGCTCGGTGTTGCCGGCCTCGTCGCTGGTGCCGCTATCTCCGCCGTTCTGGCTGCCAGCCCGGCCTCCGCCGGTTCCCACGGTTCGCACGGTGGGGACCAGCAGTACAACCAGAACCTGCAGGCCATTCCGGTTCAGCTCTGCAACACCAGTGCCGCCGTCGGCCTGGTCGCCGTGAACGTTCCGGTCCTGTCGCCGCAGACCACGGGCGACTGCACCAACGGTCCCGTCAGCACCAACATCGACTAGGAGAACCCCGACATGCGTAAGTTCACCGCCGCCACCGCCATCGCCGGCATCGCCCTGGGCGCCATGCTCGCCGCGGCCCCCGCCTCCGCCGGTTCCCACGGTGGGGACCAGCAGTACAACCAGAACCTCCAGGCCGTGCCGGTTCAGCTGTGCAACACCGAGCTGGCCGTCGGGCTCATCGCCGGTGTCAACATCCCGGTCCTGTCGCCGCAGACCGCCGGTGACTGCACCAACGGTCCCGTCAGCACCAACATCGACTAGGAGCCCTGTAGATGCGTAAGTTCACCGCCGCCACCGCCATCGCGGGCATCGCCCTGGGCGCCATGCTCGCGGCCTCCCCGGCCTCCGCCGGTTCCCACGGTGGGGACCAGCAGTTCAACCAGAACCTTCAGCTGGTTCCGGTTCAGCTGTGCAACACCGAGCTGGCCGTCGGCCTCGTCGGTGCCAACGTGCCGATCCTGTCGCCGCAGACCACGGGCGACTGCGTCAACGGCCCGGTCAGCACCAACATCGACTAGGAGTCGTAGATGCTGCGGAAGTTCACCGCCGCCACCGCGATCGCCGGTGTCGCGCTCGGTGCGATGCTCGCGGCCGCTCCGGCGTCCGCCTCGCACGGTGGGGACCAGCAGTTCAACCAGAACCTCCAGTTGGTTCCGGTTCAGCTGTGCAACACCGAGCTGGCCGTCGGCCTCGTCGGTGCCAACGTGCCGATCCTGTCGCCGCAGACCACGGGCGACTGCGTCAACGGCCCGGTCGGCACCAACGTGGACCACGACCGTGGTGAGCACGGGCACGACCACGACAAGGGCAACGGCTACCACTAGTCGCCCCTTGCGAACGGGGTCCTTCGGATCCCGGTGACGGAACAGAGCGTTACCAAGGCCCCCCGGCGTGTCGCCGGGGGGCCTTGTCGTGTTCGCCGGAACATGATGAGTTCGATCGAGGAGGCGATATATGAGGCGTGCACTGTTGATGGGGGCGGCGTTGGCCCTGGCCCTCTCCGCCTGTGGACAGCAGAACACGGGGGGCGAGGAGAACGCTCCGGGGGAGGGCGACGGAGAGGACGACCGCTACGAGCGGGACGACGACGACAGGACGGCCGAGGGCGACGTCCAGGTCCTCAACTTCCACGGCGACGAGAACGGTTTCCCCGACCAGCGGCCCGAGGACTACGTGGCCACCGAGTTCACGACCTTCTCCGACATGGAGTGGGACGAGTGGCACGAGGACGGCGCCCGCGGCGAGGGGGAGGTGCTGGGCACCTGGTGCATGGACCAGGGGTGCCAGGACGACCCCTACGACGTCGATGTCGAACTCGCCGACCCGGTGGACGTCGACGGCATCCCGTACTTCTCCACCTACACGATCACCGATTACGGGGACATGCCCGAGGAACAGCGTCAGGCGTTGGACGACGCGGACGGCGGTCGGCTGGCCGTCCCCTCCCAGACCGACTGAGCGAATACGTGACGGGTGGAGTGAACTTCGACTCCACCCGTCCTTCGCCGAATCCTTACAAAGGCCGCAGGAATCACGAAACGCCTGTTCACATCGGGTGGGGCGGATGCCTTCGGCGCATGGAGAAGAGCGATTCGGGCGTGGCGGGCCCCGGAGGTCTCTAGTCTGCTGAGTTGTGGGACTCAACCAGTGGGCGAACGATCGCGCGGACGAACGACAGGACACCGGCGACCGGCCGGTGCCACGGCACGGCCGCGCCGCTCTGCTGCGCCTGGCCGCGTGGTTCGAGGAGGCCGAGCCGGACCGGGCGGACGCCCTGGCGACGGCGGCCTTCGCGCTCCACCCCTCGCGCGACCTTCAAGGCCGGGTCGCCGACGGAGTGGCGGCCACCACCTCCTGGTGGCAGGCGGAACCCGATCGCAGCACCGTCACCGAACATCCCGGGACGCGCTCGCCCGAGCCCGTCCGCGACCACCGCGCCCAACAGGCCCGGTTGCGCGACGCCGCCGAGTCCTCCGCCCACTGGAGGCGGGCCGGCGCCGAACAGGTGCGTTCCCTGCTCACCGAGCCCACGGCCGACCGGGCCCGGCTGGACCTGTCCGGTGCGGGGATGGAGGTCCTCATGGAACTCCTCACCACGGCCCTGGGGTCCGGTGACGCCTCCCGCGGTCCCGCCTCCGCCGGCGACCTGGAGTTCGGGCTGCGTCTGCACGTCCACACCGCGCCCGGGGCGGAGGTCGTCGTCCGGGGAGAGGGCGGAGACCTCACTCTGGAGGGGCTGCGCCTGCACGTGACCTCCTACGACCAACACCACGGACAGATCGTTCCCCCCACGCCGGTCGAGCCCCTCGCCGAGCCGGAAGGGGAGATCGACGGGCCGGAGGGCCTCGACCGGACCGAGACCCTCGACGTCCCCGAAGAGCCCGGATCCCCGGAGACGGACGAGACGCCCGAGCCCGAGGAGACCACCGAGAGCCCCGAGGCCCCGGAGACGACGGAGGGCTCCGAGGAGACCGAAGCGGCCCTCGAACCCGAGACGGCCCTCGAGGACGACGAGGCCTCCTCACCGGAGGCCGGGGACGAGGGACCCGAGCGGACCGATAGCCTCCCGGGACCGGACCCCGACGCCGAGACCACCGGTCCGATCGAGATCATCACGCACACGCCCCGGACCCGGAGGTGAGGGTGACGGTGCCGAACGTCCACATCGAAGACGCCGCCCTGCTCGGAGAGCGTCAGGCCGCCGCCCGCGCCCTCATGGCCAGGCCGCTGCTCACCCGCCGGGCCCACCCGACCGAGTTCTCGCTGGTGCGATCGCACACCGAGTGGCTCGTCCAGCGTTTCCAACGCGTGCTCGGCTACCGCCTCACCGTCGCCGACGACCATGCCCGCCTGGTCAAACGCGGTCTCGTCGACGAGGTGGTCCGTCCCCTGACCCGCGCCGACGGAACCCGTTTCACCCCCCGCGCCCTCGCCCACCTGGCCCTGAGCCTGGCCGTCCTCGTCGAGACCACCGAACCGGTGGGGATCCGGGCGCTGGCGCGCGGGGTGCGCGACGCCGCCGGAGAGGCCGGGGTGGACGCCGATCCGACCCGAGGGCTGGCGGAGCGTCGCGCCTTCTGCGCGGCCCTGCTCCACCTGACCGACCTCGGAGCGCTCACCGAGACCTCCGGTACGATCCGCGCCCATCGCGACGACGCCGCCGTCGACGCCGTGCTGACCCCCGACGTCGACGCCCTGCGCGCGGTCGCCGCCCACCTGCCCAAGGCCGGGGACACCGCCGACACCTTCCTCGCCGGAGCCGTCGACCCCGACCCCGAGAGCGACCAGGCCGGAGAGACCACCTTGCGGCGGCTGCTCGCCGAGACCGCCGTGGTCCACCGTGAGGAGCTCCCCGCCCGTCAGCGGGACCGTCTCGCCGCCCACCAGTGGCGCGCCGCCGCGGCTCTGGGCAACCTCCTCGGAGGGGAGATCGAGATCCGGGCGGAGGGTGTGGCGCTCATCATGTCCGACGAGGCGGCCACCTCGCCCCGGCTCCCCTCCGACGACCCTGTCGGCCACACCGCGCTCGCGCTCGTCCGTCATCTCGCCGGTCGTCTGAACCCCGGCCGTCCCGCCACCTCGGTCCCCGTACCCGACCGAGAACTCCAGGTGGCGCTGGAGGCCCTCGGTGGAGCCGACGCCCCGGCACGTGCCGACTGGGCGCGCACCGCCGGGCCCGAGGTCCCCGACCCCGACCGGCTCCGCACCCTCGTCCTGGAACTCCTCACCGACTCGGGGCTGCTCCTCGGAGGCCCCGGCGAGTGGCGCTTGACCGCCGCCGCGGCCCGATTCGGCGCGGAAGTGGACGATCGCGTCCCCCGGATCCAGGACAATGACGAAGACGACCGGACGGACCCCGCGCGACCGCGTGGAGCCGGTCACGACGCGTCCGAGCACGACGAGTCGAGGCTTCGAACCGACCCCCGTGAAGACCTCGACCGAGTGGCGTCCGTGCTGCGAACGGTGGCGAACGAGAAGGTGAGCGCGACCAGTGGTGACACAGGAGACGAGCGAGGCCCGGGAGACGGCTCCGGCTGACCCCACCCCCCGTTATCGCCTCGAACGCGCGGGCATCCGGAACGTCTGGCAGTACGACGACCACGTCCTGGACTTCGCCGAGGGGCGGCTGCTGCTGCGCGGGCGTAACGGCGCCGGAAAGTCCAAGGCCCTGGAGATGCTCCTCCCCTTCCTCCTGGACGGGGACGTCCGTCGTCTGGACACCACCGGGACCAACCGGACCAGCCTGCGCTGGCTCATGGCCGAGGACCCCCGCGCCGGACGGGCCCCGGTGGAGGAGGCCGGCCCCGACCTGCTCGGCGAGCCCGAGGACGAGCCGGCAGAGGCGGACGACGCGACCGACGGGTCCGGAACGACCGCCGGCCCCGCCACCCGCCTGGGCTACCTGTGGGTGGAGTTCACGACCGCCCGCGGCGATCGGGGCCTGGACGCGGCGGCCCGGAACGACACCGGCCCCCGGTCCGCCGCCGCCCTGCTCGGTGAAGGCTCCGAGACCGACGGCGAAGGAGAAGGAGCCGGAGAGGGACCCGAGCCCCGCTACCTCACCTTGGGCGCCGCCGTCATGGCCGTGGGCGACTCCGACCCGCGCTGCGTCTACTTCGTCACCGAACGCAGGGTCGGCCACGACCTCGATCTGGTCACGGACGGTCGGCCCAAACCCGTCGACCGGCTGCGCTCGGAGATCGGCGCCGAGAACTGCTTCACCAGCGCCGTTCCCTACCGGGCGCGCGTCATGCGCAGCCTGTTCGGCATCGACGACTCCGTCCGCTACCGCAACCTCATCCACCTGCTCTACCGGCTGCGCCGCCCCACCATCGGCGACCGGCTGGAGGCGGGGGAGCTCGTCGGCGTGCTCTCCGAGGCACTGCCGCCCATGGACGAGTCCGTCCTGGACGAGGTCGCCCGCAACATCGCCGACCTGGAACAGGCCCGCGCGGAGAAGAACGCCCTCACCGACGCGGGGGCGGGGGTCGCCTCCTTCCTCACCGACTACCACGGCTACCTCGTGCACGCCCTGCGCTCCCGCGCCGCCGCCGTCCGCGAACAACTCGACGCCTTCACCCGACGCACCGAGGAGACCGACCGACTCCGCGCCGAACTCGACGAGCTGATCGCCGCCGAGAGCCGGATCTCGGAGGAACGCGACCAGGCACGCCGCACCCGCGACACCGCCGAGGCCGACGACGGGACCCTGGCGGCCGCCCGCAATGGCGCCGCCACCGCCACCACCAACGAACGCCGCGCCTACGACGCCGCCGTGGGCGCCTACATCCGCGCGGCCGAGGCGGCCTGGGTCGCGGCCGAACACGCCGCCACCACCGAGGACCACGCGATCGAGCGGCTCGGCGAGGACTCCTCCTCCATCGAACGCGCCCTCGACGTCCTGCGCCAGAACCACGTGGAGGGCACCCGGGCGGCCACCGCCGCCGGTATGGACCCCCGGGACCTGGGCCGGGTCCCCGAGACCCGCGTCGCCGTTCACGCTCCTCGAGAGAGCACCACCCGGGTGGACCTCAAGGGGCTCGAACAGGCCGTGGAACGCGCCCCCGTCGAAGGCATCGACCTCGACGACCTGCGGACGAACCTCGGCGGGCTGCACGACACGCTCACCTCCGTGGCCGACACGGCGGTCGCCCGAGCCGACCTGGTCACCCGACTCACCGGTCTCACCACCGCCGAGGCCTCCGCCGACCGGCGTCTGATCGCCCTCGACAGCGAGGCCGAGAGCGCCCAGGCCACCCTCGAACACGCGCACGAGCGTGAGCGGGAGGCCATCGAGACGCTGAGGGAACGGAGCGCGACCTACGCGGAGGGCGTGCGCTCCTGGGCCGCCCGCCTGCGCGACTCCAGTCACGCCCACGCCCTCGGCGACTCCATCCACGAGCTGGAGGGCAGTGTCGAACTGCCCATCTCCGATTCCCTGCGCGTCCTGGACGCCGAGGTCCCGGCCACCGTCTCCCGACTGGCCCACACCGCCGTCGATCCGCTCCTGGAAGAGCTGCGCGCCCGTAGGGACGTCGCCGTCAACGAGGAGGGACAGCTCTCCGACGAGCTCGCCGAACTCGCCGAACGCAAGCTCAAGAGCGCCGACAGCGGCCCGGAACGTCCTTCCTGGGCCACCTACCCCCGTCCCGACTCCGAAGGCGTCCCCTTCCACCTCGCCATCGACTTCGTCGACGGGCTGAGCACCAGGGAACAGGCCGGTCTGGAGGCGGCGCTGGAGGCCAGCGGCCTGCTCGCCGGCTGGGTCAACGCGGACGGGACCCTCTACGACCCGACCACCCGCGACCTCATCATCACCCCGGCCCGCCCGGCCAAGGGCCGCACCCTCCTCGACGTCCTCGTTCCCGTCGCCGTCCCCGACCGCGGCGTCCACGACGAGGGTCTGCGCGCCCTGCTCGCCTCGATCGCCCTGCGCTCGGAGGCCCCCGGCACCGCCGAGGACACCGAGGCCAAGCACCGCCGGGACCACTCCCTGGCCACCGTCAGCTCCATGTCGCTCTCCGGCGGCTGGCGCCTGGGCGTGGCCTCCGGAGCCCACGACAAGAGCGAACCCGAGTACATCGGCGAGGCCGCGCGCAAACGCGCCCGCGACCGCCAGACCGCCAACACCGACCGCCGCATCGCCATGGCCGAGGCCCTCCTCGCCGAGGCGGGGGAGCGCCGCTGGGCGGTCGAACGCTCCTACACCGAACTCCTCGACGTCTCCCGGGACCTGCCGGACCCGGCCCCGCTCGTACGGGCCTGGGCCACCCTCGACGTCGCCAGGAACGACGTCGCCACCGCGCGCCGCGCCCACGACACCGCCAGGGCCGCCGCCGACGAGGCACGCGCCGAGCTCCTCGAGCTGCGCGCCCGCCTGGCCGACGCCGCCCGACCCGACGGCCTGCCCACCACCCGGGTCGAACTCGACAGCGCGCTTCGGGCCCTGGACCACCTGCGGGTCCTCATCGCCTCCTCCCTGCGCGACCTCGACGTACTGGCCTGGGAACTCGCCGACCACGAACACCACGTGGCCGCCTGGTCCCGAGCCCGCGCGGCCCGCCTGCTCGCGGAGGACGCCCGCGCGGCCGCGATCGACGACATGATCACGGTGCGCCGCCAGTTCGAACTCGGCGACCGGGCCCGCGGGGTCGGGGACGAGCGGATCGAGGCCGCCCGCGAACAGGTCCGGGCCCGCGCCCGAGAGGCGACCGAACGCCTCCCCGAACTCGAACGCTCCGCCCAGCGGGCCAGGGACGAACGCGTCGGAGCCGAGGCCCGCCTCGACGCGGCCACCGACGAACGGGCCGAACAGGTCCGTCGGGCCCTCACGGTGGGGGAGGGGCTGATCGACTCGGTCACCATGACCGTCGAACCCACGGGGGCCGATGAGGAGGCCGCGGAGAGCGTCCTCGCCGACGTCGTCCTGTTGCGCGCCGCCGGGCTCGAGGAACGCGCCTCCGAGGGGTCCCCCCTGCGTCGCTACCTGGCCTGCCTGGAGACCGAACCCGGCGCCGAGCCCACCGGGCCCGAGGAGCGCCTCGGCCTCCTGGCGGCCTTCGTCGCCGACCTGGAGAAGGGCCTGGCCGCCCAAGAGGACGCCGTCGAGATCGACGACAGCGCCGTCCTCGCCAGCCGGGAGGAGCTCCAGAGGCTCCTGACCTCCGTCGGCTGGTCCCAGACCCGCACCGAACTCACCGAACCCCGGGGGATCAAGCGGCTCACCGTCCACGACGAGGACGGCTCCCACGACGTCACGGTCTACGCCGAACGCGTCGCCGAGTCCGTCACCAGGGCCGAGGAGAGCGTCGCCATCGCCGAGGAGGAGGCCTTCGAACGCCACCTGCTCGGTGAACTCGCCGGCCACCTCTCCCACCAGATCGACGAGGCCCGTGCCCTCATCGCCACCATGAACGACGTCCTCAAGGACGTCACCACCTCGGCCGGGCTCGGAGTGCGCCTGGACTGGGACCTGGCCCCCGACGCCGGGACCGACATCGAGGCGGTCGTGCCGCTCCTGGCCACCCCGGCCGAGAAACGCACCCGCGTCCAGACCACGAGGCTGCGCGACGCCCTGCGCCGCTGCATCGAGGCCATCCGACGCCTGGACCCGACCGCCACCGGTGGGGCCCAACTGCGCGCCGCCCTCGACTATCGATCCTGGTTCACGTTCACCGTGTACGTCACCGACGCCGCCGGAGACGAACGTCGCCTGGGCCACCGCACCGCCCTCAGCCAGGGCGAGCAGCGCGTGGTCGCCTATCTGGTGCTGTTCGCCGCGGCCGCCGCCCAGTTCGACGCCCTGGCGGCACGTGCCCCCTGGGCGCCCCGCCTGATCCTGCTCGACGACGCCTTCGCCAAGGTCGACGAACCCACACACGGACGTCTGCTCGGTCTCCTGGTCGAACTCGACCTCGACTTCGTCCTGACCTCCGAGCGGGTCTGGGGGTGCTTCGCCAGCGTGCCCAGCCTCAACATCTACGAGTGCCTGCGCGATCCCAACGTCCCGGGCATCGCGACGTTGCACTTCACCTGGGACGGTAGTCGTAGGAGGCTGGTCGGGGTATAGGTGCGGTCGCGGGGCCGGACGTTACGCGTATCACCAGGGCGCTTCCTCCCGTCCTGTCCTAGTCTTCTGGTGCAGGTTCGATAACGGAGCGGGGTGGCGAAGGTGACTCGGATGCCCGAGGCCGACACGAACGGAGGACGGAGCGGCAGGGAGACCTCCGGAGGAGGGGACGATCCCACCACGACGGCTCTCCTGGAGGCCCTCGCGCGCTCCGGGACCCCCTCGAGGGTCCGGGCCTGGATCAACGCGGCCCTCTGGGGAGAGGACGCCCTGGAGGCGCTCCTCCAAGGAGAGCGGATCCCCGAACCCGTCCTCGACGAACCGTCCCCACGTCCCGGACGCATGCGCCGCTCCTACCTCACCGGGATCCGGGTCGAGGGCTTCCGCGGCATCGGTCGTCCCGCCGAACTCACCTTCTCCCCGGGGCCGGGCCTCACCGTCATCGTGGGCCGCAACGGCTCCGGCAAGTCCAGCTTCGCCGAGGCCGCCGAGGCGGCGCTGACCGGCCGCAACCCCCGATGGGACTCCATGCCCACCGGCTGGCGCGACGGTTGGCGCAACCTGCACTACGACGAGCGCACCGAGGCGACCGTCGATATCCACATCGCCGGAGACGACGGACCCACCAGGATCAGCCGCCGCTGGACCGGGGAGAGCGTCCGCTCCGCGCGAGGAGAGGTCGTCCACCCCGACGGTCGGGTCTCCCCGCTGCGTACCCTCGACTGGGGCGAGAACCTCGTCCGCTACCGGCCCTTCCTGTCCTACGACGAACTCGGCCGGACCGTCACCGGACGCGCCGCCGAGCTCTACGACACCCTCACAGCGCTGCTGGGGCTCACCGGACTCGCCGAGGCCGAACGTCGCCTCGCGAAGGTCTGCGACGGCCTCGTCCGGCGCCGTGAACGCCCCTCTCGTGCCCTGAAACAGCTCATGGAGGCCCTCTCGGCCTCCTCCGACCCCCGGGCCGCCCAGGCCGCGCAGATCCTCTCCTCGCCCTCGATGGACCTCGACGCCCTGCGTCGGATCGCCGCCGACGACGGCCCCAGCGACCCGGCCCTGCACGTGGTGCTGCGCCGCCTGCGTCGCCTCGCGGTCCCCGAGCGGGCCCTCATCGCCGACGTCGTCAACGAACTGCGCGGCGCCGCCATGGAACTGGCCATGGCCGCCGGCAGCAAAGGCGACCACGCGCACGGTGTGGTCCGCCTCCTCGAACAGGCCATCGAGCACCACAAGCGCCACCCCACCGAGACCACCTGTCCCACCTGTGACTCGGCCGGAGCCCTCGGCCCCGACTGGGTGCGCCGGGCCAACGCCCAACTCCGCGCCCTTCGTCCCCAGGCCGCCACCGCCTCGGCCGCCTACGAACGCGCCGACAACGCCCGCGACCAGGCCCGCTTCCTGCTCTCGCCCATGCCCGGCTGGCTGCCGCCCGAGAGCGAACTCGGGCAGGTCTGGGCCCTCTGGGAATCGGGCGACGACATAGAGGACCTCGCCGAACTCGCCGACCACATCGAAGTCGTGGGACGCAAACTCCGCGCCGCCGCCGTCAGCGCACGCCGTGACGCCACCGAGCGTCTGGAGGACCCCACCGACGGATGGGGCGAACTCGCCGAACGGCTCACCGAATGGCTCAACGACGCCCAAGAGGCGATCAAGGCGGGTGAGACCCTCGCCGACACCGAGGCCGCCCTCGAATGGCTCGCCGAATACGCCCACTCGGTCCGCTCCGAACGACTGGGGCCGGTGGCGCATCAGGCCGAACAGGTGTGGTTCCGCCTCCGCCAGGAACGCCACATCGACCTCCAGGGCATGCGTCTGATCGGCCGGGGCGCCCGCCGCCGGGTCGAAGTGGACGTCGCCGTGGACGGGGTGGACGATCAGACCAGCGCCCCCGGGCTCCTCAGCCAGGGCGAGTTCCAGGCCCTGGCCCTGTCCATCTGCCTGCCCCGCACCCTGGTGGACGACAACCCCTTCGGCTTCCTCCTCCTGGACGATCCGGTCCAGGCCATGGACACCGAGACCGTCGAAGGGCTCGCCTCCGTCCTGGCCGACGTGGGGCGCCACCGCCAGCTGGTCGTGTTCACCCACGACACCCGCCTCTCGGACGCCCTACGCCGCCTGGGGCTCCCCGCGGACATCCGCACGATCAACCGGGACGCGATGTCCAACGTCTGGCTCGCCGACCCCGCCTGAGGGTCGTGGTTCGGGCGCCGGGAGTGTTCTGCAAGACGAGTCGAGCCGCCTGTGAGGAACGAGCCAGGCGTGGACGAGGATGAAGAACGCTCCCTCCCTTGGCGCCCGAACGGGCAACCCCCTGGAGTTTCCGTAGGAGACCGCGTGCACCGGCCCCCTGAGGTTGTTGTGGGAGATCGCGGACCGGTCACCCCTCATGGCGGGGTGGGAGGCCGTGTGCGCGCATGTGGCTCGTGCGCCGGGTCACATCGGGGTTCTTGCGGCGGGTGCTTCGAGGGGCCTTGAGGTCCTGAAACCCCTGTCCCGTAAGGGATCTCGCTCCCGAGGGAGGGGTGGCTCCGGGGGTGGCGGGCGTTCGATTTGGCAGACCACCCCTCAACCCCTGTATAGTCATCATCAACGCAAGGGGGCAACGCCCCCGGGGCGGACGAGAGAAAGCCCCACAGCGTGCCCCTTTAGCTCAGTCGGCAGAGCGTCTCCATGGTAAGGAGAAGGTCTACGGTTCGATTCCGTAAAGGGGCTCCACCACTTGATGAGGTTCCGGTCCACTCAGGTGGGTGGCCGGTGGATCCGCACCGGCCTAGACCGGGGCGGATCCCTTCGTGGTTCCGGTCCGTTCCAACCGGGGCGGGGTAGCTCAGTCGGTAGAGCAAGCGGCTCATAATCGCTGTGTCGTCGGTTCAAGTCCGGCCCCCGCTACCAACCCACTGACCCCTGAGGCCGAGTACTCAGGGGTTGTTGTGGGTCTCGAGCAGTGTTCGTACTGCGCCCAGGTAATGTCTCCAGCGAGAAAGGCACTCCGAAGTGGCTGCCACAGACGTGAGGCCGAAGATCACCCTGGCCTGCCAGGAGTGCAATCACCGGAACTACATCACGCGCAAGAACCGTCGGAACACCCCCGACCGTCTGACGATCAAGAAGTTCTGCCCGAACTGCCGCAAGCACAACGAGCACCGCGAGACGCGCTAGTCTCTCGGCGCCCGTAGCCCAGGCAGGGAGCGGTCAGCTTCTCGTAGACTCCAGCCCGGTGAGCCAACCGCTCACCGGGCTGTTCGCTGTGTACGGCCCCCGCCGTCACCGCGGACCCGACACCGTCGTTTCCACATCCGAGAGGCAGAGCGTGGCGATCAACCCTGACTACCTCGGCCGGGAATATCCCGCCCCCGAGGTGTACGAGGTGACCCGCGGCAAGATCCGCGAGTTCGCCGAGGCCATCGACGATCTCAACCCGGTCTACCTGGACCGGGCCTCGGCCAAGGCCATGGGGCACCCCGACGTCATCGCCCCGCCGACCTTCCCGGTCATCCTCGGTATGGCCGGCTCCGCGCTGGCCATCGCCGACCCCGACCTGGGCGTCGACTTCTCCCGGGTCGTCCACGGCGACCAGGGCTTCCACTACAGCCGGCCGCTGTACGCGGGCGACGTCCTCAGCACGGTCACCCGTATCACCGGGATCAAGGCCCTGGGCGGCAACGAGCTGCTCACCCTGGAGACGGTCGCCGAGGCGGCCGACGGCGAGCACGTGGTGACGGCGAGCATGATGCTCGTCGTCCGGGGTTCCTAGGAGACGGGGAGAGACGATGAGCAGGCTCAAGTACGACGACGTCGAGACCGGCGCCACGATCCCCGAGCGGACCTTCCCGGTCCGCCGTCTGGACCTGGTCCGCTACGCGGGCGCCTCCGGCGACTTCAACCCCATCCACTGGAACGAGCGCTTCGCCAAGTCCGTCGGCCTGCCCGACGTGATCGCGCACGGCATGTTCACGATGGCCGAGGCCGGACGGCTCATCACCGACTGGACCGGGGACCCCGGCAGTGTCGTCGACTACTCGGTGCGTTTCTCGGCGCCCGTGGTGGTCCCCGACGACGATCAGGGAGCCGAGATCACCGTCGGCGGCAAGGTCAAGTCCAAGAACGACGACGGGACCGTCACCGTCATGCTGACCGCCCGTTCCGCGGGCGCCAAGGTCCTGGCCAAGGCCTCCGCCGTCGTGCGGCTGGCCTGACCCGCCCCCCACGCCCGTGTCCGCTTCTTTCGCAAGTCGAGGTAAGACCGTGTCCACGATGCTCGCCGACCACACCACGCTCGGACTGGGAGGCCCCGCCAAGGCCTTCCACACCGCCTCCTCTACGGACGAACTGATCCGACTGGTCACCGAGGCCGACCGCGCCGGAGAGCGTGTGCTCGTGCTCGGTGGCGGCAGCAACCTGGTGGTCGCCGACGACGGCTTCCTCGGGACCGTGATCCTGGTCGCGTCCCAGGGTGTGACCCTCACCGAGGACGGGACCGACCCGGAGACCGGTGAGGACGTCGTCCTGCTGCGGGCGGACGCGGGTGTGGAATGGGATCCGCTGGTGGAGCGGACCGTCGCCGAGGGGCTCAACGGCGTCGAGTTCCTCTCCGGCATCCCCGGTCGGGTCGGCTCCACGCCGATCCAGAACGTCGGGGCCTACGGCCAGGACGTCTCCCAGACCATCCGTGAGGTGCTGGTCCTGGACCGTGTCACGGGCGAGCGGATCACCATGTCCAACGCCGACTGTGGTTTCACCTACCGGGACAGCGTCTTCAAGGGGAGCGACCGTCACGTGGTGTGCGAGGTGGTCTTCGAGCTGCGTCGTGGACCGTCGAGCCGTCCGGTCCGTTACGCCGAGGTCGCCCGCACCATGGGTGTGGACGCGGGGGACCGGGTGCCCCTGGAGAAGGCGCGCGAGGTCGTCCTGGGGCTGCGTCGGGGCAAGGGCATGGTCCTGGACCCGGCCGACCCCGACACCCGGAGCGCCGGTTCGTTCTTCACCAACCCGGTGCTGTCGCCGGAGGAGTACTCGGCCTTCCGTGAGCGCGCCGCCGGGCGTCTGGGCGCCGAGGCCGAGATCCCGGGACACCCGGACGAGGCGGGGAACGTGAAGCTCTCCGCCGCCTGGCTGATCGACCGGGCCGGCTTCACCAAGGGCTATGGGGACGGCCCGGCGAGGATCTCGGGCAAGCACACGCTCGCCCTGACGAACCCGGGCGGGGCGACCACGGCCGATCTGCTCGACCTGGCGCGCGAGGTGCGCGCGGGGGTGGAGAAGGCCTTCGGGGTGCGCCTGGTCAACGAGCCGGTGATGGTCGGCGTCTCCCTCTGACCGTCACCCGGGCGTGCGCCCAAGAAATGTGTTGGGCGCACCGAACTCGCTTTTTCGCCCTTCCTGATAAATCAATTCGCCGATGCGACGAATTGCCAGTGCAAAAAGTCCACTGGTAATGTTCTTTCCGTCGAAGGGGAGTAGTCCCCAATGCGTGCGGTCGACATGCTGGATGTACATCCCGGCCGCATGAGCCCGACTCCGACGGGCGGACGAGACCTTTGACCCGGTAGGAAACGACCGGGTTGAAGGGGCGTTATCCGCTTCCTTCCGCCCAATAAGGACAGCGGGAGCACGATGTCGGCCTTTATCCTCGGCCTCGGTCTGAGCGCCATCGCCATCTTCATCGCCGAAATGGGAGACAAGACCCAACTCGTCGCGATGTCCCTGGCGACCCGTTATCGGGTGCGCACCGTTCTTCTCGGCATCACCGCCGCCACCGCGCTGGTCCACCTCGGCAGCGTCTTCATCGCCGAGGTGCTCGGCGCGACCCTGCCCACCGATTGGCTCACCCTCGCGGCCGGGCTCGCCTTCCTCTTCTTCGGGGCGTGGACCCTGAGGGGCGACGAGATGACCGACAAGGACGAGGAGCGGGCCGCCTCCCGACGTATCCGCTCCGGCTTCATGACCGTGTTCGTGGTCTTCCTCGTGGCCGAACTCGGAGACAAGACCATGCTGGCGACCATCACCGTCGGCACACAGCACCACTGGCTGCCGGTGTGGATCGGCTCCACCGTCGGGATGGTCGCCGCGGACGCCATCGCCATCGCCATCGGCGCGGTCCTGGGCAAGAAGCTCCCCGAACGCGCCATCCGGATCGGCGCGGCGGTGCTGTTCTTCGTGGCGGGCGTCGCGATGCTCGGCCAGGGCGCCTGGATGCTCCTGGCCTGAGCCGGCCGGGACCGCGGCCCCGGCCGATCACCCCTCGAGAGGCTCCGGAGGCGCGGCCAGCCAGGCGTCCACACCGGCCGAGAGTTCCTTCTTGAGGGCGTCGGGGGCCCCGGAGGCCCGAATGGACATACGGGCCAGCTCGGCCAGTTCGGGGTCGGTGAACCCGAAGACCTCGCGTGCGATCCGGTACTGCTCCACCAAGCGGGGGCCGAACAGCAGCGGGTCGTCGGTGCCCAGGGCGATGGGCACGCCCGAGTCGAAGAGCCGGCGCAACGGCAGGTGCTCCACCTGCTCCACCACGCCCAGACCCACGTTCGAGGTCGGGCAGACCTCCAAGGTGACCCCCTGGGTGGCGATCCGCTCCACCAGGTACGGATCCTCGATGGCCCGCACCCCGTGGCCGATCCGGTCGGCGTCCAGTTCGTCCAGGCACTCGCGCACGCTGCGCGGCCCGTTCAGCTCACCGCCGTGCGGCGCCGACAACAGTCCGGCGCGCTTGGCGATGCGAAAGGCCGACTCGAACTCGCGCGCACGGCCTCGGCGCTCGTCGTTGTTGAGGCCGAACGAGACCACGCCCCGTCCCACGTACTGGCGTGCGAGCCGGGCCAGGGCGCGAGCGTCCAGAGGGTGCCGGGTCCGGTTGGCGGCCACCATGATCCCCACACCCACGCCGGTCTCGCGTTCGGCGATCCGGGCGGCGTCCAGGATCAACTCCAACGTGGCGGTCAGTCCGTCGAACCTGGAGGCGTATCCGCTCGGGTCGACCTGGATCTCCAGCCAGCCCGAGCCCGCGGCCTTTTCGTCCTCGGCGGCCTCGAGCAGCAGGCGGTACATGTCCTCGGGCTCCTTGAGCACCGAGCGGGCGATGTCGTACAGGCGCTGGAAGCGGAACCAGCCGCGTTCGTCCGTGGCGCGCAACCGGGGCGGCCATTCCTCGACGAGGGCCTGGGGGAGGTGGACCCCCCGCAGCTCGGCCATCTCCACGAGGGTGTCGTGGCGCATCGAGCCGGTGAAGTGCAGGTGCAGATGGGCTTTGGGCAGCCGGTCCAACCGGCGGGCGCTGGTCGGTGTCTCCATGAAGTAAGACTGCCGCATGAACACCCCCGCTCGCACCGAGATCGACGACACCGTGGCCGGCGCCGCACACGAAGGGCCCCGGGCGGAACGTCGCCCGGGGCCCGGTGGAGCGTGGAGACTACTCGGCCTCGGCCAGCAGGTTCTGGATCCGGGTCACGCCCTCGACCAGGTCCTCGTCGCCGAGCGCGTACGACAGACGCAGGTAACCGGGGGTGCCGAAGGCCTCGCCCGGGACCACCGCCACCTCGGCCTCCTCCAGGATGAGCTCGGCCAGCTCGGCCGAGGTCGCCGGGGTACGGCCGCGGATCTTCCGGCCGAGCACGCCCTTGACGGACGGGTAGACGTAGAACGCGCCCTCGGGCTCGGGGCAGACCACACCGTCGATCTCGTTGAGCATGCCCACGATGGTCCGACGCCGGCGGTCGAAGGCCTTCCGCATCTCGTCGACCGCGGTCAGGTCGCCCGAGACGGCGGCCAGGGCGGCGGCCTGAGACACGTTCGCGACGTTGGACGTGGCGTGCGACTGGAGGTTGGAGGCGGCCTTCACCACGTCCTTGGGGCCGATGATCCACCCCACGCGCCAGCCCGTCATCGCGTACGTCTTGGCGACGCCGTTGACGATGACCGTGCGGTCCGCGATCTCGGGGACCTCGACCGGCAGCGAGCTGAACTCGGCGTCGCCGTAGACGAGGTGCTCGTAGATCTCGTCGGTCAGCACCCACAGGCCGTGCTCGTCGGCCCAGCGGCCGATGGCGCGGACCTGCTCGCGCGGGTAGACGGCGCCGGTGGGGTTGGACGGCGAGACGAACACCAGGACCTTGGTGCGCTCGGTGCGCGCGGCCTCCAGCTGCTCGACGTCGGCGAGGTAGCCGGTGCTCTCGTCGGTGACGACGAAGACGGGAACACCGCCCGCGAGCTTGATCGACTCGGGGTAGGTGGTCCAGTAGGGGGCGATGACGATGACCTCGTCGCCCGGGTCGAGCATGGCGGCGAAGGCCTCGTAGATGGCCTGCTTGCCGCCGTTGGTCACCAGGACCTGGGAGGGGTCGACCTCGAGGCCGGAGTCGCGCAGCGTCTTCTCCGCGATGGCCTTCTTCAGCTCGGGAAGCCCGCCGGCCGGGGTGTAGCGGTGGAAGCGGGGGTTCCGGGCCGCGTCGACCGCGGCCTCCACGATGTAGTCGGGCGTCGGGAAGTCCGGCTCGCCGGCACCGAAGCCGATGACGGGACGGCCCTCCGCCTTCATGGCCTTGGCCTTGGCGTCCACCGCGAGGGTGGCGGACTCGGAGATGGCGCTGATGCGCGCGGACACACGAGGTCGGTCAGTCATGTGCTCCATGGTGTCACGTGCCCTTCCTTCGCGTCGGGTGGAAGGTCACACACCGGATGGGGCGATCGACCGGTTTGGCCGAGAACAGGGGAGGGCGTACACTTGCTCGCGTCGGTCGGCTTCGTTACACAGCCGTCACATCACTCAAGGTTGTGCGACGGCTCTCGATACCGGCTATGGTGGGGAACGAAGTTTCCGCAAAGGGCAGTGGCTCAATTGGCAGAGCACCGGTCTCCAAAACCGGCGGTTGGGGGTTCGAGTCCCTCCTGCCCTGCAAGTCCGCGCGGTACGGGGTGGCGATCCGTCGCCACCCCGCCGTGAGGGGCGACGGAACTTACGGGGAATGAAGCAACCCGCGACCCTAAGGACCCCAGGTGACTCAGACTGACGCCGACGCCAAGCCCGACAAGGAGCCCAAGCGTCGTACCGGTCCGGTGACGTTCACCAAGCAGGTCGTCGGCGAACTCCGCAAGGTCCGCTGGCCCACGCGCAAGGAACTGGTCACCTACACGATCGTCGTCCTGGTCTTCGTCGTGATCGTCCTCGCCTACGTCTCTCTGCTCGACTTCGCCTTCGGTGAGGCCGTCACCTGGCTCTACAGCACCTTCGGCCGTCCCGCCGGGGTCTGATCGCACCTCTCGGGGGAGACCCCGTCCACGGGGTGGAGGCGTGTCGATTCCGCCTCTCCCCTTCCTTCCTCGTCCGCGCGTTGGTCCCGCGTCGCCCGGAGAGACCGTAAGCTGGCAGAACTGGGTTCGACGCACGGCCTGTTCGGCGTGCGTCGCACGCCCTAGCGAATCCGACGAGAGAAAGAGCAGCCGTGTCCGAGTCCCCACTGACCTCTGACGACTTCCCCGAAGAGGAGCCGGTTCAGTCGTCGGCGGAAGAGACCGGCCTGGCGGGCGAGCCGTCCGAGGACGCGGCGGTCGACGCCGAGAACCCGGAGCTCGCCGGGGAGGCCGGAGAGGCCGACGGGAGTGACGACGAGGCCGAGGCCGCGCCCGAGACGCCCCGTCTGGACCCCGTCGAGGAGTTCAAGAACGAGCTCATCCTTCTGCCCGGCGACTGGTACGTCGTGCACACCTACGCGGGTTACGAGAAGCGGGTCAAGGCCAACGTCGAGAGCCGGACCCAGTCCCTCAACATGGAGGAGTACATCTTCCAGGTCGAGGTGCCCGAACACGAGGTCACCGAGGTCAAGAGCGGCAAGCGCCAGCAGGTCACCGAGAAGGTGCTGCCGGGCTACGTGCTCGTCCGCATGGACCTGACCGACGAGTCCTGGGCCGCGATCCGCAACACCCCGGGCGTCACCGGATTCGTGGGCCTGTCCAACAAGCCCGCGCCGCTCAGCCTCATGGAGGTCGCCAAGCTGCTGGCCCCCGAGCCCGAGGAGGAGCCGGAGCAGACCCCGCAGGCCAAGGCCGCGGCCGGTGGCGAGGCGCGTTCCGACGTGGCCTACGAGATCGGCGAGTCCGTCACGGTGATGGAGGGTCCGTTCGCGACCCTGCCCGCCACGGTCAGCGAGATCAACGGCGACACCCAGAAGCTCAAGGTGCTCGTCTCGATCTTCGGTCGTGAGACCCCGGTCGAGCTCTCCTTCAACCAGGTCGCCAAGATCTGACGAGGTGGGGTTCTCCCCACACTCCGCCCGGACCACTGTCCGGGCGACGTAGACTTGGTGGGTCCACCCTCATCGGGGGTGGGCCCACCGTCGCGTGCGGCACCCGACTCTCGTCAGGGTGGGGCACGCGCCCGGCCCGTCCGGTCCCGACGGGCCGTCGCCCGCGCATGGACGTGGGAAAGCCTCCTTCGGCAGCGGCCCGACCGCGGTCCTCGTGACCCGGACGTGCCGTCAGGGAGGCAGGGGCCGGCACACAATGCAGATCAGGCAAAGGACCCGATATGCCTCCGAAGAAGAAACTCGCCGCACTCGTCAAGGTGCAGCTGCCCGCCGGTCAGGCGACCCCGGCGCCGCCCGTCGGTACCGCTCTCGGTCCGCACGGCGTCAACATCATGGACTTCTGCAAGCAGTACAACGCTGCTACAGAGGGCCAGCGCGGCAACGTCATCCCCGTAGAGATCTCCATCTACGAGGACCGTTCCTTCAGCTTCGTCACGAAGACGCCGCCGGCGCCCAAGCTGATCCTGAAGGCCGCCGGTCTGGACAAGGCCAGTGGCGAGCCCGGCCGCAGCAACAGCGGTTCGATCAGCGCCGACCAGGTCCGTGAGATCGCGCAGACCAAGCTGCCCGACCTCAACACCGACGACATCGAGGCCGCCACCAAGATCGTCGCCGGTACCGCCCGTTCCATGGGCATCGAGGTCAAGTAGCCCCCGCGAGGGATCGCTCGACGGCAAGAACCACCGTGGCAGGGCCAGGCGCTGGCCCAAAGACCACACGTTCCCGTAGGAGAACAGCGTGAAGCGCAGCAAGAACCACCGCAAAGCCAACAACCTGGTGGACCGGGACCGGCTCTACAGCCCCGCCGAGGCTCTGAAGCTGGCCAAGGAGACCACCAGTGTCAAGTTCGACGCGACCGTCGAGGTCGCCCTGCGTCTGGGCGTCGACCCGCGCAAGGCCGACCAGATGGTCCGCGGCACCGTGAACCTGCCGAACGGCACCGGTAAGACCGCTCGGGTCCTGGTCTTCGCGACCGGTGAGCGTGCCGAGCAGGCTCGCGCGGCCGGCGCCGACATCGTGGGCGACGACGACCTGGTCACCCAGGTCCAGAACGGCTTCCTCGACTTCGACGCCGTCGTGGCCACCCCGGACCTGATGGGCAAGGTCGGTCGTCTGGGCCGCGTGCTCGGTCCGCGTGGCCTCATGCCCAACCCCAAGACGGGCACCGTCACCCCGGACGTGGCCAAGGCCGTGACCGACATCAAGGGCGGCAAGATCGAGTTCCGCGTGGACCGCCACGGGAACCTGCACTTCATCGTCGGCAAGGTCTCCTTCGACGAGAGCAAGCTGCTGGAGAACTACCAGGCCGCGATCGACGAGGTGAACCGCCTCAAGCCGTCCGCCGCCAAGGGTCGTTACATCAAGAAGGCCGTGGTCACCACCACGATGGGCCCGAGCATCCCGCTCGAGGCCTAAGTCCTCTTCCGGCCCTCGGGTCGTGTACGACGCCTGAGACGGCCCCCGTCCCTCCCCGGGACGGGGGCCGTCCGCGTTCCGGGGAGGGGCACGCTCCTCCCCGGTGAGTCCCGGATCACCCGGCGTTCTCCATCGTCGTGGACGAGCACCCCGGAACGTCCGTTAGTATTGGGTTCTGCCGAAGACCGCTGGTCGTCACCCGCTCGGGTGACCTAAGGACCCGTTCCAGGATGGGCGCCCGCGCAGGTGTCACCAGAGCTTTCCCGTTCCGACCCACGCTCACGCGCGGGTTCAGAGAACGTGGTCGTGCCCCGTGCGCCTCGCGCTCGGGGCTTTTTCTCGTGCTGACGCCGATCGTGGAAGTCCTTGGGAATCACCAGCGTTCACTGTTGGAAGGAGTCCCATGGCGAGGCCGGACAAGGCAGCCGCGGTCGCCGAACTCGCGGACGAGCTCCGTGAGTCGAACGGCGCCGTGCTGACCGAATACCGGGGGCTCACTGTCGCGCAGGTCACTGAACTGCGCCGCAGCCTCGGTCAGAACGCGCGTTTTCGCATCGTCAAGAACACGCTGACCAAGATCGCGGTCAAGGAGGCCGGCGTCGACGAGCAGATCACCGATCTGCTCGAGGGCCCGTCCGCCATCGCCTTCGTCCACGGGGACGTCGTCGAGGCCGCCAAGGGTCTGCGTGACTTCGCGAAGGCGAACTCGCCTCTGGTGATCAAGGGCGGGATCATCGACGGCAAGTCGATGTCCGCCGAGCAGGTCACCAAGCTGGCCGATCTGGAGTCCCGAGAGGTTCTCCTCTCGAAGCTGGCCGGTGCGCTCAAGGCCAAGCAGGGCCAGGCCGCCGCCGTCTTCCAGGCGCTGCCCTCCAAGACTGTGCGTCTCGCGCAGGCTCTGGCGGACAAGCGTTCCGAGGAAGCCGCTTAAACCTTTTGAACCACGGCGGGTGCCGACGGCGCCCGGCCACCGGCTCGCACGCTGTGCCGTTGGCGCGCGTGTCATCAGAGAAAGAGAGATCGCATCATGGCGAAGCTCAGCAACGAGGAACTGCTCGAGGCGTTCGAGGGCATGACCCTCCTTGAGCTGTCCGACTTCGTGAAGCTGTTCGAGGAGAAGTTCGACGTCACCGCCGCCGCCCCGGCCGCCGTGGCCGTCGCCGCTCCGGGTGCCGCCGGCGGCGACGCCGGTGCCGCCGAGGAGAAGGACGAGTTCGACGTCGTCCTCGAGTCCGCCGGTGACAAGAAGATCCAGGTCATCAAGGAGGTCCGCGGCCTCACGAGCCTGGGCCTGAAGGAAGCCAAGGACCTGGTCGACAACGCTCCGAAGGCTCTCCTCGAGGGCGTCAACAAGGAGGCCGCTGACAAGGCCAAGGCCGCCCTCGAGGGCGCCGGCGCCACCGTCACCCTCAAGTAGTCCTCCGCGGGCCTCAGAAGCCCGCTGGTCTGCCTGAAGCGGCCGTTCCTCCCAGGGAGGGGCGGCCGCTTTCGTGTGCGCGGACATCGGGTCGCATATCGGTCGGACCGCTTTCCGGGGCGGGGGAGTGGCCGGAACACGCCTTTCCAAGTCGTTCGCGACGCCGTGTCCGTTCCGGTTCGAGGCGTGTGATGTGCGAAGCTGGGTCGGTCCCGGAGCCTTGGGCCCGTGGTCGTGGGGCTCGCGTGTGCGAACTGTCCCCGGGACGCGATAATCTCCCGTCCCGGGAATCCTGACGGGCCCCGGTGGAGAGTGTTTACCCGCTTTGGGCGGGGGAACCCTTTCCGGTGTCCGTTGGCTCACACCCCCATGGGGCCAGGGGCGGGCGCGCTGTTTCACCCTGACGGTCCAGGGTCCTCCCCCGGGGTGTGCGTGACGACGTTCCACGTTGTCGGGCTTGACGGATCGCCCTCGACGGGTGATCCTTCGGGTGTCGTGAGAGACGTTGTGGACCGTGAGTGGACAGCGGTGTAGTGTTCGGCTACACTGCTCTTTTGCGCTGCCCTTTGGTGATCCCTGTGCCGGTGTACGGCTTCCGTCATTCCGTTCAATACTCCGGATCCGGAAGGCCCGTTCCCGCTCGATGTGACCGTCTCAACCGTGTTGCGGCGGTCCTTCTCGTGACGGATCGTCTGGCGTGCGCGCTTCAACCGCCACAAGCCTTCGGAAGGACCCCTGTTGGCAGCCTCGCGCAACGCCTCCGCTGACGCCCTTGGTCCGCACCGCGTTTCCTTCGCCCGTATCCAGGAACCCCTCGCGGTTCCCAACCTTCTGGCTTTGCAGACCGAGTCGTTCGACTGGCTGCTGGGCAACGACACGTGGAAGACGCGGGTGGAGACGGCCCGCAACGCCGGCCGCAAGGACGTTCCGGAGCAGTCCGGTCTCGAAGAGATCTTCGAGGAGATCAGTCCGATCGAGGACTTCTCGGGCACGATGTCGCTGTCTTTCCGCGACCATCGGTTCGAGCCGCCCAAGTACTCCGAAGAGGAGTGCAAGGACAAGGACATGACCTTCTCCGCCCCGATGTTCGTCACGGCGGAGTTCATCAACAACGACACCGGTGAGATCAAGAGCCAGACGGTGTTCATGGGCGACTTCCCGCTCATGACCGCCAAGGGCACCTTCATCATCAACGGCACCGAGCGTGTCGTCGTTTCCCAGCTGGTCCGCTCTCCGGGCGTGTACTTCGACAAGTCCGTGGACAAGACCTCGGACAAGGACCTGTTCGGCTGCAAGGTCATCCCGTCCCGCGGCGCCTGGCTGGAGTTCGAGGTCGACAAGCGCGACTTCGTCGGCGTCCGCATCGACCGCAAGCGCAAGCAGGGCGTCACCGTCCTGCTCAAGGCGCTGGGGTGGACCACCGACCAGATCCTGGAGCGTTTCGGCCAGTACGAGTCGATCCGCAACACCCTGGAGAAGGACCCCACCGCGGGTACCGACGACGCGCTGCTGGACATCTACCGCAAGCTGCGCCCGGGGGAGCCGCCCACGAAGGAGTCGGCCCAGGCGCTGCTGGAGAACCTGTACTTCAACCCCAAGCGCTACGACCTGGCCAAGGTCGGTCGGTACAAGATCAACAAGAAGTTGGGTCTGGACACCGACTACACCCAGGGCACCCTCACCGAAGAGGACATCGTCGCCACGATCGACTACCTCGTCCGCCTGCACGCGGGTGAGGTCGAGAAGGAGACCGTCTTCGGCCTCCGTCCGATCGAGACCGACGACATCGACCACTTCGGCAACCGCCGCCTGCGCACCGTCGGCGAGCTCATCCAGAACCAGGTCCGTCTGGGTCTGGCCCGCATGGAGCGCGTCGTCCGGGAGCGGATGACCACTCAGGACGTCGAGGCGATCACGCCGCAGACCCTGATCAACATCCGTCCCGTCGTCGCCTCCATCAAGGAGTTCTTCGGCACCTCGCAGCTGTCCCAGTTCATGGACCAGACCAACCCGCTCGCGGGTCTGACCCACAAGCGTCGCCTCTCGGCGCTGGGTCCGGGCGGTCTGTCCCGTGAGCGCGCGGGCTTCGAGGTCCGAGACGTCCACCCGTCCCACTACGGCCGCATGTGCCCGATCGAGACCCCTGAAGGTCCGAACATCGGTCTGATCGGTTCGCTCGCCGCCTACGGCCGGGTGAACTCCTTCGGTTTCGTGGAGACCCCCTACCGCAAGGTCATCGACGGTCGCATCAGCGAGCAGATCGACTACCTGACCGCGGACGAGGAGGACCTCTACGTCATCGCGCAGGCGAACACGCCGCTGAACGCCGACGGGAGCTTCGCCGAGTCGGGTGTGCTCGTGCGCCGTAAGGGCGGGGAGTTCGAGCAGGTCGACACCTCCGAGGTCGACTACATGGACGTGTCGCCGCGCCAGATGGTGTCGGTCGCCACCGCCATGATCCCCTTCCTGGAGCACGACGACGCCAACCGCGCGCTCATGGGTTCCAACATGCAGCGCCAGGCCGTGCCGCTGCTGCGCGCCGAGGCGCCCTTCGTCGGTACCGGCATGGAGTACCGCGCCGCCACCGACGCCGGTGAGGTCATCCTCGCCGAGAAGGCCGGTGTGGTCGAGGACGTCACCGCCGACTACGTCACCGTGATGGCCGACGACGGCACGCGCAAGACGTACCGGATGGGCAAGTTCCAGCGCTCCAACCAGGGCACCTGCTTCAACCAGCGCCCCATCGTCCACGAGGGCCAGCGGGTCGAGGTCAAGCAGGTCCTGGCCGACGGTCCGTCCACGGACCAGGGCGAGATGTCGCTGGGCAAGAACCTCCTCGTGGCGTACATGTCCTGGGAGGGCCACAACTACGAGGACGCGATCATCCTCTCCCAGCGTCTGGTGCAGGACGACGTCCTCTCCTCGATCCACATCGAGGAGCACGAGGTCGACGCCCGTGACACCAAGCTGGGCCCGGAGGAGATCACCCGCGAGATCCCCAACGTCAGCGAGGAGGTCCTGGCCGACCTCGACGACCGGGGCATCATCCGCATCGGCGCCGAGGTCGTCGACGGCGACATCCTCGTCGGCAAGGTCACGCCCAAGGGTGAGACCGAGCTGACCCCGGAGGAGCGTCTTCTGCGCGCCATCTTCGGTGAGAAGGCCCGCGAGGTCCGCGACACCTCCCTGAAGGTCCCGCACGGCGAGACCGGCAAGGTCATCGGCGTCCGCGTCTTCAGCCGCGAGGAGGGCGACGAGCTCGCCCCCGGCGTCAACGAGATGGTCCGGGTCTACGTCGCCCAGAAGCGCAAGATCACCGACGGTGACAAGCTCGCCGGTCGTCACGGCAACAAGGGCGTCATCGCCAAGATCCTGCCCCAGGAGGACATGCCCTTCCTGGAGGACGGCACCCCGGTCGACATCATCCTCAACCCGCTCGGTGTTCCCGGTCGTATGAACGTCGGCCAGGTACTCGAGGTCCACCTGGGCTGGCTGGCCAAGAACGGCTGGGTGGTCGAGGGGGCCGAGGAGGAGTGGCAGAAGTCGCTGCACGCGATCGGCGCGTCCGACGTCGAGCCGAACTCCCGTGTGGCCACGCCGGTCTTCGACGGCCTGCACGGCGACGAGCTGAGCGGCCTCATCAAGTCGGTCCGCCCGAACAAGGACGGCAACCGTCTCATCAACGACGACGGCAAGGCCCGCCTGTTCGACGGTCGTACCGGTGAGCCCTTCGCCGAGCCGATCTCCGTCGGTTACAAGTACATCCTGAAGCTCCACCACCTCGTGGACGACAAGATCCACGCCCGCTCCACCGGTCCGTACTCCATGATCACGCAGCAGCCGCTGGGTGGTAAGGCGCAGTTCGGTGGTCAGCGCTTCGGTGAGATGGAGGTCTGGGCGCTGGAGGCCTA
This sequence comes from Nocardiopsis alba DSM 43377, assembly GCF_000341225.1. Classification (GTDB taxonomy): domain Bacteria; phylum Actinomycetota; class Actinomycetes; order Streptosporangiales; family Streptosporangiaceae; genus Nocardiopsis; species Nocardiopsis alba. Next base: position 65,944 of record NZ_ANAC01000022.1, on the reverse strand, counting down.
CGGTGCCGCCTACGCGCTCCAGGAGCTGCTCACCATCAAGTCCGACGACGTGGTGGGTCGCGTCAAGGTCTACGAGGCCATCGTCAAGGGCGAGAACATCCCCGAGCCGGGCATCCCTGAGTCCTTCAAGGTGCTCATCAAGGAGATGCAGTCGCTCTGTCTGAACGTGGAGGTGCTGTCCAGTGACGGTATGTCCATCGAGATGCGGGACAGCGACGAGGACGTCTTCCGCGCCGCGGAAGAACTGGGAATCGACCTGGGTCGGCGTGAGCCGAGCAGTGTCGAAGAGGTCTAACTTCCGCATTCTTCGAGAGCAGGGGACGAATTAAGTGCTCGACGTCAACTTCTTCGACGAGCTGCGTATCGGTCTCGCCACGGCCGACGACATCCGCCAGTGGTCGCACGGCGAGGTCAAGAAGCCCGAGACCATCAACTACCGAACCCTCAAGCCCGAGAAGGACGGACTCTTCTGCGAGAAGATCTTCGGCCCGACCCGGGACTGGGAGTGCTACTGCGGTAAGTACAAGCGTGTCCGCTTCAAGGGCATCATCTGTGAGCGCTGCGGCGTCGAGGTGACCCGTGCCAAGGTGCGCCGTGAGCGGATGGGCCACATCGAGCTGGCCGCTCCCGTCACGCACATCTGGTACTTCAAGGGTGTGCCCTCCCGCCTGGGCTACCTGCTGGACCTGGCGCCCAAGGACCTCGAGAAGATCATCTACTTCGCGGCCTACATGGTCACGTGGGTGGACACCGAGGCCCGCGAGCGCGACCTCCAGTCGCTCGAGGCCCGGATCTCGGTCGAGAAGCAGCACCTGGAGCAGCGCCGCGACTCCACCATCGAGGAGCGCCACCGCAAGCTCGAGGCCGACCTGGCCGAGCTCGAGGAGCAGGGTGCCAAGGGCGACGCGCGCCGTAAGGTGCGCGAGGGCGCGGAGCGCGAGATGCGTCAGCTCCGCGACCGTGCCCAGCGCGAGATCGACCGTCTCGACGAGGTCTGGAGCCGTTTCAAGAACCTCAAGGTCCAGGACCTCGAGGGCGACGAGATGCTCTACCGCGAGATGCGGGACCGCTTCGGGAAGTACTTCCGCGGTGGCATGGGCGCTCAGGCGATCCAGGACCGCCTCTCCAACTTCGAGCTGGAGGAGGAGGCCGAGAAGCTCCGTGAGACCATTCGCACCGGCAAGGGCCAGAAGAAGGCCCGCGCCCTGAAGCGTCTCAAGGTCGTCTCGGCGTTCCTCAACACCACCAACAGCCCCATGGGCATGGTGCTGGACTGCATCCCGGTCATCCCGCCGGACCTGCGTCCGATGGTGCAGCTGGACGGTGGCCGCTTCGCGACCTCTGACCTCAACGACCTGTACCGTCGCGTCATCAACCGGAACAACCGCCTCAAGCGGCTTCTGGACCTGGGCGCGCCCGAGATCATCGTCAACAACGAGAAGCGGATGCTCCAGGAGGCCGTCGACGCGCTGTTCGACAACGGCCGCCGCGGTCGCCCGGTCACCGGTCCCGGTAACCGTCCGCTCAAGTCGCTGTCCGACATGCTCAAGGGCAAGCAGGGACGTTTCCGTCAGAACCTGCTCGGTAAGCGAGTCGACTACTCCGGCCGTTCGGTCATCGTCGTCGGCCCGCAGCTGAAGCTGCACCAGTGCGGTCTGCCCAAGCAGATGGCCCTGGAGCTGTTCAAGCCGTTCGTGATGAAGCGTCTGGTCGACCTGAACCACGCGCAGAACATCAAGAGCGCCAAGCGCATGGTCGAGCGGTCCCGCCCGGTCGTGTGGGACGTCCTCGAAGAGGTCATCACCGAGCACCCGGTTCTGCTCAACCGCGCCCCGACGCTGCACCGCCTGGGCATCCAGGCCTTCGAGCCGCAGCTGGTCGAGGGCAAGGCCATCCAGATCCACCCGCTCGTGTGCACCGCGTTCAACGCGGACTTCGATGGTGACCAGATGGCCGTGCACCTGCCGCTGTCCGCCGAGGCCCAGGCCGAGGCGCGGCTGCTGATGCTGGCCACCAACAACATCCTCAAGCCGTCCGACGGTAAGCCCGTGACCATGCCCACCCAGGACATGATCATCGGTCTGTACTACCTGACGACGGAGCGGGCCGGCGCCGCGGGCGAGGGTCGCGCGTTCCGCTCCCCGGCCGAGGCCATCATGGCCTACGACCTGGGAGACCTGGACCTGCAGGCGAAGATCCGTCTGCGGATCTCCGACGGCGCTCCGGCCCCCAAGGACTGGACCCCGCCGGAGGGTTGGCAGCAGGGCGACACCTACGTCCTGGAGACGACCCTGGGTCGGTACCTCTTCAACGAGGCCACCCCGGTCGACTACCCGTACGTCAACTTCCAGGTGGGCAAGAAGCAGGTCTCGGTCCTGGTCAACGACCTGGCCGAGAACTACCCGAAGGTCCAGGTCGCCACGACCCTGGACGCCCTCAAGGACGCCGGTTACCGCTGGGCCACCAGGTCCGGTCTGACCATCGGCATCGAGGACGTCGTCGCGCCTCCGCAGAAGGAGGAGATCCTCGGCAACTACGAGCGCAAGGCCGACAAGATCCAGCGCGAGTACGACCGGGGTCTGATCACCGACGACGAGCGCCGTCAGGAGCTCACCGAGGTGTGGACCCAGGCCACCGCCGAGGTCGCCAAGAACATGGAGGAGAACTTCCCCTCCGACAACCCGGTGTGGATGATGGTCCAGTCCGGTGCCCGTGGTAACCCGATGCAGGTGCGTCAGATCGCCGGTATCCGCGGTCTGGTCTCCAACACCAAGGGTGAGACGATCCCGCGCCCGATCAAGTCCTCCTACCGTGAGGGCCTGTCCGTGCTGGAGTACTTCATCTCCACGCACGGTCAGCGCAAGGGTCTGGCCGACACCGCCCTGCGTACCGCCGACTCGGGTTACCTGACCCGTCGTCTGGTGGACGTCGCGCAGGACGTCATCGTCCGCGAGATCGACTGTGGCACCGACCGTTCCCTCTGGCACGAGATCGGTGAGAAGAACGCCGCCGGTGTCGTGGTGCGCAAGCACAACGTCGAGAACACCGGTTTCGGCCGGACGATCTCCGAGGACGCGGTGGACGCCGACGGCAACGTCGTCCTGCCCGCCCTGTCCGACACCTCCGAGCAGAACATCGACAAGCTGGTCGCCGCCGGGATCACCCGCGTGCGCATCCGTTCGTCGCTGACCTGTGAGGCGAAGATCGGTGTCTGCACCACCTGCTACGGTCGCTCCATGGCGACCGGTAAGCCGGTGGACGTCGGTGAGGCGATCGGTATCATCGCGGCCCAGTCCATCGGTGAGCCCGGTACCCAGCTGACCATGCGTACCTTCCACATGGGTGGTTCGGCCGGTCAGGACATCACCCACGGTCTGCCCCGTGTCCAGGAGCTCTTCGAGGCCCGCATCCCCAAGGGTGTGGCCCCGATCTCCGAGATGGAGGGCCGGATCCGGATCGACGACACCGAGAAGAGCCGCAAGATCGTCGTCATCCCGGACGACGGCACCGACGAGATCGCCTACCCGGTCCCGATGCGTGCCCAGCTCCTGGTGAGCGACGGCGACCACGTCAAGGTCGGTCAGCAGCTCATCCAGGGCGCGATCAACCCGCACGAGGTTCTTCGCATCCAGGGCCCGCGCGCGGTGCAGCAGCACCTCGTGTCGGAGGTCCAGGAGGTGTACAAGTCGCAGGGTGTGTCCATCCACGACAAGCACATCGAGATCATCGTTCGCCAGATGCTCAAGCGAGTGAACATCCTGGAGTCCGGTGACACCGAGCTGCTGCCCGGTGAGATGGTCGAGCGGCCCAAGTTCGAGCGGATCAACCGACGCGTGGTGTCCGAGGGCGGCCAGCCCGCCGCCGGACGTCCGGTCCTGCTGGGTATCACCAAGGCCTCGCTGGCCACGGAGTCCTGGCTGTCGGCGGCCTCCTTCCAGGAGACCACCAGGGTCCTCACCGAGAACGCGATCCACGGCAAGAGCGATCCTCTGCTCGGCCTCAAGGAGAACGTCATCATCGGTAAGCTCATCCCGGCCGGTACGGGTATTCCTCAGTACCGCAACGTTCGGGTCGAGCCGACCGAGGAGGCCAAGGCCTCGATGTACTCGGTCTCCGGGTACGAGGAGCCGAGTGAGTACACCTTCGGTCAGGGTTCGGGCGAGGCCGTGCCGCTGGAGGAGTACGACTTCGGGCCGTACAACCGGTAAGCACCAGCCTGAACGTTGGCTGAGCTGACGGCGGCGGTCGGTCACCCCCATGACCAGGGGGTGGCTCCGCCGCCGTTTTCTGTTGTCGGTCGACACACCGCTGTGTTGACGGGGAGATGGCGCCAAGGCGCCGGCGGGAGAGCAGGAAAGTGACTGATAACGGGGGCGGAGAGCCGGGGAACCGGTCGCCCGGAGGGGACGCGGACTCGTGGTTCAAGCCCAGTGAGAACCGTTTCCGCAAGCAGTCCGAATACCAGGATCCGATGGACGAGCAGGGCGCGCCCGAGGGCGACGCCCCGGCCGATGGTGCCGCGGTCTTTCCGGACAGCGGTGGTTACGCGGGGCTGAGCGCCTCACGTCCCGCTCTGGCCGACCCGTATCCGGACGCTCTGGGCGTTCCGCCGTCGTCGCACGGCGTCGACCCCTCGCCCGCGCCCTCGGAACCGACGGCGGCGCCGGGCGCCCTCTCCTACCCGGGGGCGGGCACGAGCGCCTACCAGCCCCTGACCCGGGTGCCGGGCGAACCCCGGCCGGCCTGGGAGGCACCCGGTGCGCCGGAGCGGCCGTCCGAACCGAGGACGCCCTCCTTCGGTGCCGGGGGAGGGGAGGAGCCCTGGGGTTCCACGGAGCCCGCGTGGTCGAACGACCCCGGAACCGGGGGCACCGCCCTCTCCGGCCCCGAGACCGCGCCGATCCCGACGGAGGCCCCCGCGTGGGGGGCTCCCGAGCCCTCGCACGACCTTCCGGGCTCCGACGCCCATGAGCCCTCCGCGTGGGGTTCGGTCCCCTCGTCGTTCGGTTCGGTCGAACCGGGGACCGAACGTCCCTTCGAACCGGAGCCCTCCGGCGCTCCGGAGGCATGGGAGCCGAGGGCGGAACAGCCCAGGGAGGCACCGTCGTGGGGTTCCTCGGACACCTCTCACGGCTCTCTCTCGGCCGATCCGGTGGAGCCCTCCGCCTGGGACGCGCCCTCCGGTGGGGCGGCCGAGCCGTCCGCCTGGGACGCCCCCGAGACCTCACAGGACCGTGTCGAGCCCTCGGCCTGGGGAGCGTCCGAGCCCGAACGGCTCACGGAACGCGACCCCTCCGAGGCCCCGTTCGAGACCTTCGGGGGCCAGACCCCGGACCGACCCGGGCCGCCCGAGGCCTCGTGGACACCGGGCACCGGTTCCGAGGCCCCCGCGTGGGGCGGCCCGGAGTCCTCGCGCGACCTTCCCGGTTCCGAGCCCGAGGAGCCCTCCGCCTGGGGGGCCACGGCCGCGTCGTTCGGTTCGGTCGAACCGTCGTACGAGCACGCACCCGAAGCGGAGTCCTCCGAGAACCCGTTCAGGGACCCGCCGGCGGCGACCCGTGATCCCCTCGCGGCCGATCCGGTGGAGCCCTCCGCCTGGGACGCGCCCTCCGGTGGGGCGGCCGAGCCGTCCGCCTGGGACGCCCCCGAAACCTCCAGGGACCTCGGTGAGGACCAGTGGGATCGTCGCCCCGAGGCGGGGACGTTCGACGAGCCCGCGTCGGAATGGGACACGGATCCGGCCGAACCTTCCTGGGAGCCGCGGACCCCCGCTTCCGAGGGGACCCCCGAACCCTTCCCGACCGGTGGTTACCCGGGCATCGCGGCCAGTGCCGAGGTCCCGCTGCCCCCGGAGGGGGTGGAGGACGTCGAACGCGTGCCCGCGCCGGACTCCTGGGCCTCCACGAGCACCGACGCGTGGTCCGACGCCCCCTCGGGGCACGAGGATCCGCTCGGCGACGTTCGGGAGGACCGGTCCCCGGCGACGGAGCACTCCTCGCCCATGAACACCGACGCCTGGAACGATCCCCGGGCCTGGGGGGACGACGCGGATCCGCTGTCGGACCCCCCGCGCGAGTGGCGGGACACCGATGAGCGTTCGGAGGAGGGACGTCCCTTCGCTTCGGACGACGAGGACCGTCCGGCGTGGGGAGAGGGCGACCCGCTCTCCGATCCCGGCGCCTCCCGCTGGGACGACCCGACCCCCTCCTACGGAGGGGACGGGTACGACGACGAGCTCTCTCCGAGGTCGTCGCGGCCCTCCCACGACCGCTACGAGGAGCGTGCGGACGACCCCCTCGGCGGGGGATCGTCCTACGACGATCGTTACGAGGACGAGCTCTCCGCGAAACCCGCGGCCCCGGGGACCTTCCCCGACGACGGGGGCCTGGGCGCGGGCAGCGGCAACACCTGGGCCTTCGACCGCGACGACCTGCGCCTGCCCGACGTGGTGCGGGACGCGGAACGACGCCGTCGGGAGGCGGCCCCGGAGGGGCCGACCTACCGTGAGTGGGGCGAGGACCCCCTGTCGGACGAGCGGAGCGCGGCCCCCGACACCGGGGAGCTCTCCGCGGCCGTCCCGACCTCGGACGATCCGCTGGCGGCCATCGCCGATATGCAGTCGCGGGCCAGGGAGAAGGAGCCCTGGGGCGAGGACGAGGACGGTTACGCGGACGAGTACCGCGGTCCCGCCGAGCCGGAGGCCTCCTGGAACCGAGGGGCGGCGGGCGCCACTCAGATGTTCACCGCGCCCTCCTTCGAGGACGGGCCGTCGGATCGAGCCCCCTACGGGCCGGGCGACGACTCTCCGTTCGCCGACGACCGCGGCTACCCGGACCGGTCCCATGACGACCGTGGGTACGGGGATCTGGACGATTTCGGTCCGGACGAGGACGATCGGTTCTATGACGAGCGGGGCGGTTTCGACGACCGCGGCGGCCCCGCTCCGGTGTCCGCCGGCATCCCCTCGGATCTGGGCGGCGAGCCCTCCTACGATCAGGGCGGATCGGCCGAGGCCTGGAACGGACCGACGGATCGACCGGCCTCGGCCGAGGACGACCCGAACGTTCCGGTCGATGACGAGGGTCGGGACGATCCGGAGTACGACGACGGGTTCACCCCCGCCGACTACGGGATGTCCGAGAGGCCTCGGCCGGCCAAGCGCCGCCGGGACCGGATCGCCGAGGACTTCCCGGGCTTCGAGGACCGGCCCCTCGGCGGGGAACCGGGCGACGCCTACCCCGGCTACGACAGTGTCGACTTCCTCGCCGACACCGAGCCCGGGGCGAATCTGACCCTCTGGTTGGGTGTGGCCTCGCTCATCCCGGGCCTGGGCGTCATCACCGCGATCATCGCGTTGTTCGTCACCGGCCCCAAGGCCAAGAGGGCGATCCGCGAGTCGAGGGGAGAACTCGACGGTCTCGGTCTGATCACCACTGGAACCGTGTTCGCGGTGATCGGGATCCTGGTCACGGTGATCTCCGTGCTGCTGTTCGTCGTGCTGTAGAGCCCAGGCCGATCGTGCCCGTGGCCCGGACACCGTCCGGGCCACGGGCCGTTCTGTTGTGCGGAGCAGGCCCGCGCCCGGGGGCGCACCATCATTGTGGCCGAATTCGGCCACTGGTGACCTCGTTGTTTTCATGCGACCGCCGTCGGCATGTAGTCCGCCTGTGACCTGCGAATTCATAGGTATTATGAAGAACTTTATTTCTTTTACACATTGCTTGTGGGTGCTTGTTGAGCTGTCCTAGATCTTGGTTGACCTGGGGTTTTGTCGAATCCTTGTTCTCTGGTGGTGGGCTTGCCTAGAGGTGCTTCTCAGCAGCCTATCCACTGTGTTACGTTCCAGTTGTTCCCACGGAAGGAGGTGATTTGTAATGAACAAGGACATCGATCTGAGCGCTATCGAGATCTCCGATCTGATTAGCGAGACCGAGCAGTCGGACGACGCTCTCTCTCAGGTTATGGCCGCGTCGTGCACCACGACCGGTTGTGCCTGCAGTTCTTCCTCGTCGTCCACCTGATTCTAGGTGTACCTGAGTTGCTGTTGGGTGTGTGGATTGCGCACCCAACAGCATCTTCGGGTCTTTTGAATGACTGGCATGATCATATATTCCGGGTCACCAGGAGTCCTTTAGTGCATTTTCTCGTGACCATTCCTATGTCCAAATACGACCTATCGGTCGCGGACCGGTACCGCTCTATGGTCTCGGAGCTCTTCTCCCGCGGTGGCCGGCTCCCCATCGGTGACCACTACTTCCTTCGGACCTGGGACCAGCGGACAGCGGGCGAGTGTGTCCAGGCGGTCATCGAAGTCGAGGACGCCGAGGCCCCGGGGGTTCTCGATGTGGTCAACGGGGTGGCCAGGGAGAACGGTTTCGAGGCGGACGTCCGGGAGACTCCGCCGGCAGAGGTGCCTTCCCCGCTCTGGAACGTCGGGTTCGCTGGGATCTCCTTCGACCGTGTCTCCAAGGCGCTTTACCGGGACGCCTCACCTCTGGCATCCGAGTTCGCCGGGGCGGCACGGGAGAGCGTGGGGGGCGCGTACCGCCTCGCGCTACGCCTCATGGCCGAGCATGACAAGGCCACCCTGGTTGGTTCCGAACAGCGCGGGGTCAGTCCGCTCGGTTTCGGTGATCTTCTTTCCACGCGGCTGTTGAGCTTTCGCTCGCACTATGAGGGTATGGCCGCCAGGGTGAGGGACCGGGAGTCCTTCGAGGGGCGTTGCGAGAAGTACTACGAGGATTTCGGGCACTATGCCAGGGGGCTGGTCTCCTCCTGTATGGAAAGTGAAAATCCTACCGATGATCCTCATATGCGGCAGTGGGCATTGAACATATCCGAGACCACGAAGCCGCTGCGTGAGGAAGTTCGCGAAGGTCGAATCGTCAATGTCGGCCTCACGCTCGACGATCTTAACCGTGATCGTGAAACCCTTCTTTCGCCGGCCGGTTTCCACGCTTTCGGTGCTGATTCCGAGGCTTTTCAGTACCTCATGAACAGCGATCCAGATTTCATGGCCTTTCGAATCCAGGCCGGCCTTCTCTATAGCTGCCTGCACACGATCGGTTTCAGTCTGCCGGAGCGCTTCGTGCTCTGTTATATCCTCGGGCGCGCCAATGAGGACGTGTCCGGTAAATCCGCGAACGAACTCCAGGAGCGGCTGATGTCCGTCGCGGAGGGGATGTACGCACGGACCGACCCGGCCCGGGAGGGACAGTGGTCCTGATCCAGCCCGGGATGCCTGAGGCGTCACGGCCGGACCCCGGGAGACGCGCATGAATCCCGACCAGGCGACGATCGACCCCCTTACGGAGCTGCGCCGTGTCACGGCCCTGCTCTCCCCTTACGGGCTGGTGTCCGGGAGCCTCGCGCTGCCCCGACCCGAGGGAGAACCCGGCTTCGAGGTCTACGCCGCGAGCCTCGGTGATCCCTCGAAGGTCTTGGACAACCTCCGTGGCTGGAACCGCGGGGCCGACATGGGCAACATGAACGGTGCGGGCAGCGCTCTCACCCCCGAACGCGCTCGACTCGTCTCGCTCGCCGAGTCCCTCGAACGCTACTCGACGTGTGCCTGGGACGAGGGCGGACTGACGGTCGCGTCCGAGTCCGAGCTCGACGTGGAATACGTGTCCCCGTCTCGCTGGCCCCGCTGCTCCGCCGAGGAACTACGGAGCGAGCACTGCGGCCTGCGCGAGTACGACCCGACCCTGCCGATCCGATGGGTACGCGGATGGTCGCTCACTAGGCGGCGCGAGGTCCTCGTCCCGGCTCAGGCGGTGTACATGCACATGCCCGAGCGCTCGCCGTCGGAGCGCTTCACCCGAGGGATCACGACCGGATCGGCGGTGCACACCGACCTCAGATCCGCCGTCCTGGGTGGACTGCTCGAAGTGGTCGAACGCGATTCGATCTCCCTGGTGTGGCTGCGGCGACTGCGTCTCCCGGAGTTGTCGGTGGATGCCGGGCTCATGGATCCCATCGACGGCGATCATGTTCGGGAGGGGGCCTCCGGCCCTTTCGACGTCCGGTTCTTCGACGCCACGACGGACTTCGGTGTCCCGGTCGTCTACGCGTTGCAGCTGTCCGACGTCGACGAAAGGATCGCGCAGGTCGTGTGCGCCACGTGTGAGAGCGATCCGGGAAGGGCGGTGGCCAAGATCTACCGGGAGCTGGCCTCCCTGCGGGTGGCGGTGCGTGCTCACGCCGCCGGAAACCCCGTGGTCAGGCCCGAGCCCGGAGAGGTGAGTGTGGCCGGAGGCGCCGCCTATAACGCCGACATCTCGCGCCGCCGCGTGTTCGACTTCCTCCTGCGGGGGGAGCGGGAGAGACGCCATATCGCCACGATGCCAGGGGCCTTGGACAAGGACGATCCGCTCGGTGACGCGGTCGAGCGCTTGGCCGACCGGGGCGCCGAGGTTCTCGCTGTGGACATCACCACCGACGAGGCCAGACAGGTCGGGATGCACGCGGTCAAGGTGGTGGTGCCCGAGGCCATGCCGCTCTCCTTCATCCACGCCGAGCGCTACCTGGCCACCGAGCGACTGCGCACGGCGCCTCGGGCCATGGGAGTCGAGAGCCACGGTCCGGAGTTCGTCAATCCCGAGCCACAGCCATTCGCGTAAGCCGAAGGTGGGTAAGTGAACACTTCTATGTCCGATGACCGCTGCTTCTACGTGCTCAGCGGAGAGTTCGGGCGACAGTACGCCGACACCCGCGGAATCCCGTGTGGGCGCAGGTTGACGGTGTCGTCTCTGCCCGAGGCGGCCGATCTGCCGGAGGCGGAGGTCTTGGTCGGCATCCATTCCGGCAGGGATACCGCGTTGCGTGACGCCATCGACCGGGTCGGGTTCGAGCGCGGTACGGCCACGGTCGGGGTCGAACTCCTGCCAGGGAGGATCACTTGTGGTCCCGTCGTGGTTCCGGGGAGGACTGCCTGTTATGCGTGCTATCTGCGCCGCATCGAGCAGCACCGGGGTTCCCCCGGCCTCCACGACGTGGAGGCGTCGTCCCGGGGAATAGCCGAGGGGTTCGCCCCCGCCCACCTGTCCATCGTCGAGGGGATGATCGCCCTCGCGTGTGGTGAGATCCGTGACGGGCTTCGGGGCCTGGGCGGCACAGTGCGCTCCTTCAACCTCGTGACGGGTGCATTCTCCAGCTCGCAGACCGTGGCAGTGGATCGCTGCCCGAGGTGCGGCCCCCGCTTTCGCGATGACCGGAGCGACACTGTGTCCGCTCTCAGAGAACTGCCCTGAGGAGGGTCCTGATGTCCAAAGAGGTGAGAGCGGAGACGGTGGGCCGGGCGGCCCGGGGCGGAGACCTCCAACTCACCGTGCCCCTACAGCCGTCCGTGCGGCGGGGGGTGCGGTTCCGAGGGGTCGGTGACGCGGTGGTCCTGGACGGATCGGACCAGCCGCAGGCCTTCAATGGTGCCTTTGCCCGGGAGACGCTGATCCCGCTCACCGACCTCTGCGACGGAACCCGCGGCCACCGTGAGCTGGCGAACAGGCTCGGCCTGGAGCAGGAAACGGTGTACAAGGCGCTCGCGCTGCTCTGGGCCGCCGGGGGAGTGGAGGAGAGCCCGGGTGAGACCGGTCGGCCGGTGAGCCCGGAGCTGTCGACCCTGCTGTCCCGCCTCGGTAATTCCACAGGCGCGAACCGTTCCTGGACCGAATGCGTCGACCGCCTCGGGCACCGCACCGTCCGCCTGGAGGGGCATGGCCTCTCGGTGGCGGCGGCTGGCCGCGCCTTCGGGGAGGTCTGCACGGTTGTGGAGGGCCCACCGGGAGACGGTCGGTCCGCAGTCGAAGGGGAACTGGCCGTCTTCTTCGAGACCGGAGCCACCCGACTCGCCTTGGGCGAGTCGGCGGACCGGTGCTGGAGGGAGGGGGTCCCCCTGCTGCGGGTCCGGGTGGGCTCGGGCGCGGTGACCCTCGGCCCGTACGTCGATCCGGCTCTGACTCCGTGCGTCGAGTGCGGCACGTGCGATGAGACCGACCATGGCGGCGAACCGTCCGAACACGTGGTGGAGCTCGCCGCCGGGGTCACAGCGCACCACGTTATGGCCCTGTTCACCCGGGCGACCATGACCCACCTGCCGCTCGATGCGAGCCGGATCGAGGTGACCGATCTGTCGACCTCGTACACCTCCGCCGTGAGCCGACCCGGGTGTCGCACGTGCTCCCACAGCAAGGGGCCCATCGCCGATACTGTGCCCGACAGCGCGGTCTACGAAGCCTCCGTGGCCATGCCGCCGCGCGCGTTCCTGGACCCGAAGGGCCACCTCGGCCATTACCAGACCGGGAACATCCGGATCACCGCTGAGTTCCGGTCATGGCCGAGCTCACCCAAAGTCGACCTGCCCGAACCCGATCTCTCCCGCCTGGTCGGCCGCCCGGAAGCACCTGGACACGACCGCACCGTGACTCTGGAGGACCTGAGCCTGGTGCTCAAAGTCGCCTTCGGGGTTCGGGAACTGCCCACCGCCGAGGGCGGAAGGGTGCGGCGCTGGACCGCGGCCGCAGGCAACATCGGCTGTACCACCGCCTACGTTCTCTGCCGCGACGACAGCGTGCTGCCCGCCGGTGTCTACGCCTACGTGGAACGTGACCACGTTCTCGCTCGACTACCGGGCGAGATCCCTCCGGGCGAGGACCAGATCGAGCTGGTGATCGTCGGCGACCTGGCCAAGGTGATGCGCAAGTACGGCACCTTCGGTCTGCGGCTGACGATGCTCGACGCCGGCTGCGAACTTACGAGCGCGCGTGATGTGGCCGAAGCCCTGGGCCTGTTCGTACGCCCCGTGGCCGACTGGGACGACGGTGACCTGGCCCGAGCTCTGGGCACGTCCCGGAACACCGAACCCGTCGTCGCCGCCGCCGTTCTGGAGGCCCCCCGTGAGATCTGACCAACGGCCCCTGCGCTCCGTCTTGGACGGGTTCGAGTCCAGGAAGCCCACATCCGACGGCCGGGCGGCGCTGCGGGTGCCCGAGCCCTTCGAGGGAGCGGAGCCCGTCGACATCGACCTCTCGGTACACGACCTCGAGTCGAGGCGTGACCTGTTCGCGACGCTTACCGCGCGGCGGTCCATGCTCCGGTACTCGCGGGCCCCTGTCCGCACCGAGCTCGTGATCGGACTGCTCCAGGAGGCACTGGCCCGGGACACCAGCACCTGGTCGCTCGATGAGGAGGCCGGGCCGCTCGAGGGGTTCGTCTTCGCCCTGCGCAGCGAGGGCCTCCCCACGGGCGTGTACCGGGTCACCGCAAGCGGCTGTTCACGGGTGGCGCCGGTGGAGGTCATCGGTGAACCGGAGGAACTGGGGGTTCAGCGCGAGTTCGTCACCGGAGGCGGAGTCATCAGTGTCTTCGGAGACCTCGACCGGGCGGACTCGTGGGCGGGCTCCCACGGCTACCGGATCTGCCTGGTCCGGGCCGCCATGGTCGCCTACGACTTCCACATGCGACTCCAGTCCACCGGCCTGGTCGGAACGATCTTCGGTGGCTTCATAGCCGCGTCCGTACGCGATACGGCCAAGAGTGACGGGGTGACCCGCCAACCGCTCCTGTCCAGCACGTACGCGCATCCCATCGGCCTGTGAGGGGACCTGACACCGGCGGGCCTCCCGGGCCTGGCCGGGGCACGCACGCCTCACCGCGGACATACCCACCGACACAGGGAGAGTTCACATCTTGAGCCAGAGCACTGAGGACACCGGCCACCGGGGGTTCGTCCTGGCGCGTTCCGACGTGGAGGTCGCCGGGACGGACGAAGGTGCGTGGATCGGCATCTCCGACTCCTCGTTCACGGTGCGGGGGAACGGAGCCCATCGCCTCATTCGCGACCTGGTCGCCGGATGCGACGGCAGGGCCACGGTCCAGGACGTCCTGGACCGTGGCCCGGAGCAGGTACGCCCGGTGGCGGACACACTGCTCAAGGCGTTGGTCCGGCGCCGCTACGTGGTCCTGCTCGACCAGCCGTTGGGTGGAGCCGGGGCCGGGTCGGCGCCTGATCCCCTGATCAGGCAGTTCGCGCACTGGACCGAGGACTCCTCCGCGGCGGTGGCACGACTGTCCGGAAAGAGCCTCCGGCTGGTCGGAGAGCCCGGGTGGTTGGAACGGGTGCGCTCGGAGCTCGACGGCCTGGTGCCCCCCGGTCTCCGAGTGGAGGACCTTCCGGTCACCCCCGGTCGAACGCGCGCCCCTCTCCTAGACACGTATCCGGGAGAACCGGCGTCCGCGTCGTGGCAGGCGGGCGATGTCGTCGCGCTTCAAGCCGACGCGTTCTCCGCCGACGAACTGGCCCGGGAACAGAAGAGCCTGTGGAACCACGGGGCGCCGCACTGCGTGGCCGGGCGGATAGGTTCCCGGTACTGGCTGCTCTGGTCGCGCGACGGTGGGACCGGCTGCTGGCGGTGTCTTCGAAGCCTGGCCCTGGCGGCCGAGGTGGCGGCCCCGGACACCGGTGTCGGAGCGCTCACGGACGTAGCCGGCCATGTGAGTGTGGCGAACCTGGTCCGGTCTCTGCTCGCCCGCGCTGCAGGGATCGACGACGCATTCGGGACCGCTGACGCGCTCTCGGCGGACGTACACGAACTGTCGGTGCGCACGCACACGGTCGTGCGGCGGCCCGGTTGTGCCTGTCGCTGCACGGAGTCACGGAAACCAAGACACGGCTCCGGCCCTGCCGAGGCGGTCATTCGCCGGAACTTCTATGCCTCCGACGACTCCGACCGCTCCGACGAGCACCACGCGGAGATCATGGGCACCCTCGCCTCTTGGACGGACGAACGCGTCGGCCCGTTCCTGGAAATCGATCGCGACACCCTCCCACAGGTTCCGTTGGGCGCCGCCTACGCGCGGGCCCTGAACCTTGTTGACGAACACGGGGGGATCGCAGCCACGGTTCGCACGCTCTCCTCCCGAGAGGCCTACTACCAGGCGGCACTCAACGTGCTCGAAGTCACCTCGAGGCACGGTGCCGGGGAGACCGACCCGGCGCGGTACACGGGCGCGGGCTGGACACATGGCGAGGCCACCTACCGCGCACTTCTGCGCTCCCTGCCCGGCGCTCCCTCCGACCCGCGGACCATGGCTCCGCTCGACCTGGACGACTCGAGTGACGGTGAGTGCGCCCGGATGGCCCGGTACCTGGAACGGCGCCTCGGGAACCGGGGTATCGGCGGCACCTGGCTGGGCGAACACCTCGGAAACGGGCTCTGCCACGCGGCCCTGATCGCAGAGGGCGGGCCCGCCGTCAGCGGTTACGGAGCCTGCTACGGCGAGGCTGTGGCGATGGCTCTGCTGCGCACGGTCAACGACGGGGTCCTCGTACACGTCAACCCCCACCACACCACCTGGGGCGACTTCTGGACACAGGTCACGGCGCCCGTGGGTCTCGAGGACGTGTCCCTGCCGTTCGCCCAAGGCCCGGCCCGGATCGTCGGGTTCGTGCCAGAGTCCGGAGCCCGCCGACCCTACGATCTCGCGGAGGTGTCCGTCCCGTGACCGACCTGTTCGTCGACGCACTCCTGAGACAGCTCACGGCGGACGGCGGCCTGAGCCGCGTTCGCGAGGTGAGCCACGGCCCGCTGACGGACCCCACGAGCCACCGGCCGAAGGGGGCCTCGCTCTCTCTGGAGACGTGCGTCGGAGTCCTGCACTGGCGGGGACGCGTCCACCTGCTCAAGTACGATCTCTCCGGCACCGGCGGGTGCCCGTACTGCCTCGCGGGCTTCACTACCTGGCAGCAGGTGTCGGGATTCGTCCCTGAGGAGCACGACGTCACGGAAGGGGGCCGCGCCGCCGGTCAGGGTGGCGACCCGTTCTGGGAGCTGCTCTCCTCGAGCCTTCGCGCGCTGGTGCTCCGGCTCGCGGGCGCGCTGATGGACGAGGAACACCCGCCGGGGACCCTTCTCGTGCTCGACACCGTAACCTGTGCGACGCAACGCCGGACGGTGCCGCCGCGGACGGCCTGCCCCCGCTGCGACACGGAGGAGACCACGACCCGGGTACGGTTCGATTCCCCTCCGGAAACCCTGGTCAAGGCCGAAGGCGAGCTGCGCGGACCTAGGAAGCCCGCGCCATCGCTGGCGACCGACTACGTGGGCCCCCAGTCGTTGTTCAGGGAACCGCTCATCGATGTCGACTCCCCCGCCGCCAACGCTCAGTTGACCATTCCGCTGTTGAACGGGGAGCGGGAACTGACGGCCGGCCGATCGAGGTCCTTCGGCCGGAGCAGGGTGACCGCAATCCTCGAGGGCCTGGAACGCTACGCCGGGTTCCACCACCGCGCGTCCTCCGGGAAGATCCGTGCGTCCCTGCGCCAGCTCGGTGATCTCGCCATCGACCCTCGGGATCTGGGCCACCACTCCAAGGAGCAGTACGACCTGGAAGGGTTTCCCTTCGCGCCACTCGGGGACGAGGAGGAGGTGGACTGGGTGGAGGTGTCCCCGCCGGGCGCTGACGCCCCCTGCCGCTACCTTCCGGAGAACGTCCTCTATTGGGCACGGAGGGGTACCCGGTACAAGTCCTTCTTCGCGGACACGTCGAACGGCTTCGCGCTCGGACAGACACCGGAGGAAGCCGCACTGCACGCGGCCCTCGAGGTCGTGGAGCGGGACGCGTTCATGCTCACCTGGTACCGTCGGCTGCTGTTGCCCGAGATCGTTCTGGGAAGGCAGGACCGTGACTTGGCTGACCTGGTCGACCGGATCGAGGTCTTCACCGGGTTCCGGGTCCGGCTGTTCTGGGCCGCGGTCGATACGGGTATCCCCGTGGTGATCGCGCTGGCCGCTCGCGACGCCGATTCGGGTCCGTGCAGGTTCTTGTCGGCCGGGGCCAGTCTGTTCCCCGCAGCAGCGGCGGAGTCGGCGCTCGTCGAACTCGCGGGGCTGGTAGCCGCCATGTGCGTCGATTTCGAGGACAGGACCGAACGGGCGCACGCGATGTCACTCGATTTTGACCAGGTGCGTGGGCTGGACGACCATTCTCTGGTCGCGGCCCTCCCCTCCTCCAGAGGGTGGTTCGACTTCCTGACCAGGGCCGATCGTCCGATCGTCCGCATGGCGGAGCTGTTGAAGGAGAACCCGGGGCACGCGACGGTCCGCGCGGACCTCGACTACGTGGCCGAACGTATCGGGGGCGCGGGGGCGTCGGTGTACTTCGCCGACGTCACCACCAGGGAACTGCGATGGCGCGATCTCGTGTGCGTCCGGGCCATCACCCCTGGTCTCCTGCCGATTACGTTCGGACACCCCTTTCGGAGGATGGAGGGTCTACCGCGTCTGTACGCCGACGCACTCCCGCATCGATCGCTGCTCCAACCGGGGGAGTCGCCGCGGGACGTCCCGCCGCATCCCTTTGCCTGAGGTCCGGCGCAGGGGTTCTGGTGACCGGGTCGCCGCCCCGGGCTCCGGCCCGGGGTCCCGGGCGAGTGGGAGACCCGGCCGGAGCGCGCCGTTTTGGTTCGACGGTCGGTCGGATCATCGCCTGAGGGAGATGTTCCTTTCCACCCGCTGGTGGAGGGTGACCCCGACCGAGACCGAGACGTTGAGCGACTCGGTCGAACTGATCATCGGGATGGAGACGGTGGTCGAGGCGAGCTCGCGGAGCCGCTCCGAAGGGCCGCCCTTCTCGCTCCCGAAGAGCAGGGTCATCTTCCGGTCGATGTTGCCGATCTCCTTCAAGGGGGTCTCACCATGGGAGTCCAGGACCGCCAGTTCGACGCCGCTGTCCCGGATGAAGGAGGCGGCACTCTCGCGGTCGGTTAGAACGATGGGGAGGGAGAAGACGTAACCGCGGCTGGCTCGGAGGAGGCGCCGGTCGGCGATGCTGGTCAGATCACTGTCGATGAGGACGATCCCGGCCGCGCCGAGCCCGAGCGAGGTTCGCACGATCGCGCCGATATTCCCGACGATCTTCACGCCGTCGAGAACGATGATGTCCCCCGGGCGATTCTCGATGTCGTGGAACTTCGCGGGACGAGGAACGCGCGCGAGGCCGAATGCCTTGGCCTTTCTCTCTCCCTTGAAGATCTTGTTGACGACGGTGTAGTCGACGAGTCTGATCGGGATTCGATTCTTCTCGCAGAGATCGGCGATCTTGGGATCCACCGGAGTGGCGTCACTGAAATAGATTTCAATGAACTCGACGCCGGCATTGATGGACTGAACGAGGGGCTCGGGGTCCTCGATCAACGTGGTCTTGATATTGGACCTGGATGGCTTGGTGACGTCGATAATCCTCCGGATTGCCGGATCGGAAGGATTATCAATTGTTTCAAATTCGGCCATGGCGAAACCCTAGCAGATCACTTCGAACACCGAGATGGGATCGGTCGCCCGGGGTGGTACCTCAGGTGGCGGGGGACAGGAGTTCGGAGAAGACGCGCTCGACATGGTGTTCGCCGATGTTCACCTGTCGTAGCCCTTGACCCCAGTCCCGCCAGGTGGAGTCGGTCAGTGTCCGGGCATTGAGCCCGGTAGAGGGGGATGGTGTGAGGCGGGAGGTCATACCGAGCAGTGTGCCCGTGAGCCCGGAAGGGGACGTCTTCGCTGAGTGCGCGGTCGGGGAGAGCTCCGCCTCCATTCGGCTCAGTCCTTCCCTACCGGGGATTTCGCCGTCGCGGACGAGCTCGAGCCACACCGGCATCAGCGTCGCGAGGGACTGCTGTTTCGTCAGATCGAAGTTGTTCAGTTCGTTGACCAGGTACCACAGCCAGTAGGAGAACTGGCTCCGGCCGAGCTGATGCAGGGTGAGGACGCTCGTCACCGTGATCATCGCGAGGTCGAACCTGGCCTGTTCGTCGCCGGGGTCGGTCAACAGCCGGTTCACGACCTCGGTCAGGGCCCGGACCTGCGCGACGGCGAGGGAGTCGGCCACCCTGACCGGGCTCTCCGATGAGACCACCGGGACGACGAGCCGCGCCATGGTTTCGAGAGCGCCGCCCACCAGCACCTCCTCGGGCATCCCTCGGAAGAACGGGGCATGGATGATGGCGGACTGCGGATACATCCCCCAATGGAAGACCAGGCGTCTCTTGCCAGCGAAGTCCACGACCGACTTTCCGTTGACTTCGCTCCCGGTTCCCATGGTCGTGGGGACGGCGATCATCGGCAGGTGCGGAGGCGACCACGAAGTGTTGAACACGAGCCCACTTGAAGGCTCCTGGTCGAATGTCGAAGGATAGGCCATGCAATGGGCGACCGCCTTGGCGAAGTCGATGGTCGAACCTCCGCCCGTGACGACCACGCTCGCGATGCCCCGGCGGAGCCATTCCTCGGCGGTGTTCCGAACCTCCTCCGATGAAGGGGTGCGGGCCTTTCTGAAGAAACACAGTTTTTCCGGAATCTGCGTGTGGAGGTCGCTCAAAACCGCGTCGGAGTGTACCGGGGTGGGGTCGGAAACGAAGAGCGTCGGTTGAGGGAGAGGCATCAACTCCTCCTTCAGCTGCGTCAGAAAATCGCTCCCGCTTCGGAGTCGTGTCCCCGCCATCCAGTGAATGTCCGCCTGCATGAAAATATCCTTGATCTTCTTCGTGTTCTCTATGGCCGGACGGGAAATTGCCACTTCTTGACCTGGAGGAATGAACCGTCGCCAGGTTATCTCCGATCGGGCCTGTGAAGAGGCGTCGGGGAGGGAGGTCAGGCCTCCGATGGCAGATCCCGAATACTATCTCCTGTCGTCTTTGTATCGCGATACCGTCCCCGCTTCGCGGGCGTGACCGGTTCCGGTCAATTAGGTAAATCCGAATCCTTTGGTCAGATTTCATGTTCGCTACTGTCGCAGGTCCTTGACCTGCGAATAAGTCAGCCGTCCGAGGCTGGTGTCGGACGGTTGGACGGCAGAGTAGAACCTTTTCTTCTCCGGGGCCCTGTGTTACCGTTCAAAACGCAGCCGGAGGGCTGTTGATTGCAAAGATGAGAAGGGCTTTGATATATGAATCATGAAATCGACCTGAGTGCCATCGAGATCTCTGACCTGGTTCACGAGGTGGAGCAGGGGGAGGACACGTTCTCGCAGGTCATGGCGGCATCCTGCGTGGGAACCGCCTGCACCTGCAGCTCCACATCCTCCTCCACCTGACGAGTGGTTCGATGCCTCTCCTGGTGGGTTTTGGTCGGTTCAAGTAATAAGTGAATCGGCCTGGTGGCATGGGGTTCCGCTTTTCTTTTAAAGGGAAAGCGGAGCCCTCCCTTCCATGTGCTGACCGAGCGGTTTCTGACGGGGTGTTCGATGAGTGTAAATGTGAGCCCGTACGTTCTCTTTCGGAGGAATAGGATTCCTGTTTCGGAGGTCGCTTGCATCAATTTTGGCGATTCCTGGTCGGGGATCGATGGAGCGAACATCCTGCGTGCGGAAGCGGAGAAGTTCGCGGACTCCCTCTCCTCTCTCCTGGCAGGAATCGTGCCGGAGACGGAGAAACCGGTACGATCGAAGATCGTGCAGTTGAGAAGGGACGTGCACAACGGTCGGCATGAGCGCGTGGTGTCGAGGGCCTCGGAACTCCGCCCTTACCTGGGAGAACGGATCTTCGGGGAAATCCAGGACTGGGTCGAGGCCAGTGAGGGCGCGTACCACCGTGAGAAGGAGGCCCGGGAGGCCTTCGCTCGGGAACAGGAGGAGGCCAGGGCGGCCTTCACCTCGTTGTTCGGGTACGAGGCGATCGGCAAGAGCATCCAGCTCTCGGGCGGGCAGCTTTACCAGAGCCTGCTCAACTATGTCGAACAGGGACCCGGCGCCTTCAAACCGAGCAAGGTCCGCAACTTCGAGTCGACACTGGTCAACTACGTCTACCGGGCGAGCCTGAAGCCCTCCCCCTTCGGCTGGTTCACGGAGGTCGGGGCGTTCCCGGCCGACCTCGGCCAAGGGAACCGGGCAGACGGCGAGGACGAGGGCACCGGCTCCCCGGTCGGACCGGCGGCCGCGGCCACCGTCGCGGACGGGGACGCGTCGGTCGCCAAGCTGAACGTCTTCCTCATGAACTGGATCGTGGGAGCTCTGACGGGGGTGCCGGGAGGCTGGGGGGTCGGCGTCTTCCTCCTGAACCCCACGGTCAGAGTCGACGGGGAGCAGATCGAGTTCAGCGGTACCTCCAACGAGTCCTTCCTCCAAGGGCGCATCCACGGCGAGATGGTGCGGATCAAACGCGACCGCGTCGTCGAGTGCCTACTGGAACTGCTCTCGGGCGGGCCCCGGGCCGCAGCCGATGTGGCCGGCGCTCTGGCCGACGCCACGGGAGACGAAGGCTACGCGCGGCGTATTCTGACGGCCTTGATGCGGGTCGGGCTGGTGTTCTTCCGGGTGGATATCGACGACCAGGACGCGGAGTACTCGCGCAAGTTCGAGGAACTCCTCCGCGAGGGGGGAACTCCTCAGCTCGCCCGATTGGCGGACGAGTTCTCCGCCCTGCGCGAGGTCGAGGCGGGGCTCCCCGGCGCGACCATCCCCGAGCGCGAGGCCCTCCTGCTCTCGGCGCAGCGGTCGGTTTCCGCCATCGCGGAGGCCTGCGGCACGACCCTCCCACCGGAGGTGATGATGCGGTCACCCGTCTACGAGGATGTGCCGACCCGGACGCGCCCGCGGACATGGAGTCCCGAGACCGTCACCGGGGGGCTCGACGCGTTGGAGGGCCTGTGGCGCTTCTCCTCCCTCTTGGAGCAGGGGCAGACGAAGCGGCTGGCGCTGTACGCCTTCGCCGTCCAGAGCTTCGGAGACCGTGAAGACATCCCCTTCCTCGACTACTTCGCCGCCTTCGCGAGGTTGCCGAACCAGGAGCAGTGGGCTCTGCTCGCCGGGCGGGGCGGTGACTTGACGGACCTCTTCCTCGAGCAACGCGACGCGGCCCTCCGCGAGATCCGAAGGAAGACGGTCCTCGAGGGCGACGTCCTGCGTCTGGACCCATCCGAACTGTTGGCGGCGTGTGCGTCCGTCGAGGACCTCCGGGACCCCGCCTCCATCACCTTCCGCCTTCAGTTCTCCAGCGACGGGGGGACCCGGAGCCGCAGACAGCCGGTGGTGAACGGGGTCTTCACCGGTTTCGGTGCCTTCTACTCGAGGTTCAGCGACTTCGTCCCGGGCACGAACGACGACTGGTCACTGCGCTCATCCCTGCGTCGGCACATCGGTCGGACTTTTCCGGACCAGACCGACCTACACGCCGTCCTCGGGTTCAACTTCAACCTGCACCCGCCGCTGACCGACCGGTCTGTGCTCTACCCGGGGAGCGTCGCGAGCGGCGGTTCCCAAGAGTTCCTCGGCCTCGACGGACTGCGGCTGCGGGTCGACCACGAGAGCAGGTCGCTGCTGCTCTGGGACCCCCTACAGGACCGTCGCGTCGACCTGCTGCCGATGAACTTCCTGCTCCCCGTCAACGCGCCCCTGCTGTACCAGGTGCTCGACGCGCTCAGCCCCACGGTCTTCTCGACCTGGCAGCCGGTGAACGACATGCGCAATTGCGGGTACTTCGAGTCCCTACCCGAGTCCTTCCACCGCCTAGAGGTCGGGGACGTGGTCGCCGACCGTAGGACATGGACGGTTCCAGCGGAAGACGTCCCCGGCCTGGAGGACCTGAGCCGGGACTCCTATGAGGCCCTCCTGCGCTTCGACGAGTGGCGCCGTGCACGGGGCCTGCCCCGGCACGCTTTCGTCATGTGCCGGACACTCGACGAGTTCAACACGCTCACCGGCCGGATGACGGACATGTCGAAGGTCTGGGGCGAACTGGCGAACCTGAACCGGGCGAGCGTGCACAAGCCTATGTACGTGGACTTCCGCAACCCCTACCTGGTTCGCAGCTTCGCGAGGTCGGCGACGTCGCGGTCGGGCGTCTTCGTCTCGGTCACCGAGTGCCTGCCGGCCGTGGAGGACTACGCCGATGACCCCGACATCACCGCCACAGAGGAGTTCTTCGTTGAGCTTTACCGAGACCGGGACTGAGACCGCGGAGAGGGCTGAGTGGTTCGCGGTCCACGTGTACCTGCCCTACTCACTGCAGACCGCCTTCCTATGTGAAGACGTGGCGCCTCTGGTCGGGGACCTGGGGGCACGCGGTCGCTTCTTCTTCCTGCGCTACTGGAAGGGCGGGCCGCACCTGCGGCTCCGGTTCGACGGTCGCCACACGCAGGTCGGTCCTGAGGAGGTCGTCGAGCGTCTGGAGTCGCTGGTCCCCCACGGGGACCAGGAGGCCAGGGGCCAGTACGACCTCCAGGCCGCTTCCCAGGCCGGACTTGCTCGTATGGAGAACGAGGAGGTCATGGCGGCCAGGCCCTTCGGTGCCGTGGAGCGCTTCGACTACCTCCCCGAGTACGACAAGTACGGCGGGCCACAGGGGATCGAGATCGCCGAGACCGTGTTCTGTGACACCTCGGGGGCGGTCTTGGACCTCCTGGCGGCCACCAGGAGGTCGACCACGATGCCCGTCGGCGAGGCAGTGCGGGCCATGGCCATGTCCCTGCGCGGCGTGGGCTTGAGCGCGGAGGAGAGTGTCCCCTTGCTGCGCGGCTACGAACAGCGGTGGAGCGCCTTCCTGCCGGAGAGCTCCGATGCCGGTTGGAACTCCATGTACGACAAGGCGAGGGACGGTCTGGTGAACATGTGCAGAAAGATCTGGGGCCCGACCGAGGGCGACGCCTTCTCCGATGCCTACGCGACCGCGACCGCGAGGGCCCGGGCGCTGTTCGGGGAGGGGCCCGACCAGAGGTTGACCGACATCAGGATGCCGGGAACCTCCTACATGGAGTGCGTGGCGCAGTACCTCCACACGACCAACAACCGCCTGGGGCTGGTCCCCGCAGGTGAGGCGCTCGCGGCCCATCTCATGCACTGTGCCCTCCGGGAGCTGTGAGCCCGTCGCCGTGCGAAGTGCGCGGGATCTCGCCCCGAACCTGGGGCGAAACGAGTCGGAGAGCACGTAGACTGAGGGAGACCCACGGCTACGTGAGGACCGGTTCCGTTTGTTCTCGCCATGTCGCACACCGTTTTGACCGCCTGGTCTGGTAGCGGTAGCCTGTGTGATTGTGCCCGTGAGTCGACGGGTCACGCGTGTGTGTGCAGCGCCCCAGTCCTCTACAGGACGGACACAAGGCGCGCGACGCATGTGAACCCCCTCCTGTGAATCGGCCTGACGGCCGGGTGAGTGTTCTCCGTTCTTTCCGTGCGTGAGAACGAGGGCGACACGCCCGACCCCGGGGGTCGGGGAGGTTCGGGAAATTCAGCAGGTCAATAGCGATATCGGCTACGAGAACCGGCGTAGGTCACGAGGAAGACGGAGACGCGGTGCCCACCATCCAGCAGCTGGTCCGTAAGGGCCGACAGGACAAGGTCGCAAAGAACAAGACCCCGGCGCTGAAGGGGAGTCCGCAGCGTCGTGGTGTGTGCACTCGTGTCTACACCACCACGCCCAAGAAGCCGAACTCCGCTCTGCGTAAGGTCGCTCGCGTCAAGCTGAGCAGCGGCATCGAGGTCACGGCCTACATCCCCGGCATCGGCCACAACCTCCAGGAGCACAGCATCGTGCTGGTTCGTGGCGGTCGTGTGAAGGACCTGCCGGGTGTCCGCTACCGAATTGTCCGCGGTTCGCTCGACACCCAGGGCGTCCGGGGCCGCAAGCAGGCCCGTAGCCACTACGGCGCCAAGAAGGAGAAGTAAGCATGCCGCGCAAGGGCCCGGCGCCGAAGCGCCAGCTCATCACCGACCCGGTCTACGGCTCGCCGCTCGTCACCGCACTGATCAACAAGGTGCTGCTCGACGGTAAGCGTTCCATCGCTCAGAACGTCGTGTACGGCGCTCTCGAGGGTGCTCGCGAGAAGACCGGACAGGACCCGCTCGTCGTTCTCAAGCGAGCCCTGGACAACGTCAAGCCCGCGCTCGAGGTCCGCAGCCGCCGTGTCGGTGGCGCGACCTACCAGGTGCCGGTCGAGGTTCGCGCCTCCCGGTCCACCACGCTGGCCCTGCGCTGGCTCGTCTCCTACTCGCGTCAGCGTCGTGAGAAGACGATGACCGAGCGTCTGATGAACGAGCTGGTCGACGCCAGCAACGGTCTGGGCGCGGCCGTCAAGAAGCGTGAGGACACGCACAAGATGGCCGAGTCGAACAAGGCCTTCGCCCACTACCGCTGGTAACCCCGCGGCGAATCGATTCCTTGAGACGACCTAGGGAAGACGAGCCTCATGGCTAAGACTTTGCTTGACCTGGCCAAAGTCCGCAATATCGGCATCATGGCCCACATCGACGCGGGCAAGACCACGACGACCGAGCGGATCCTCTACTACACCGGTGTGAACCACAAGCTCGGCGAGACGCACGACGGCGCCTCGACGATGGACTGGATGAAGGAGGAGCAGGAGCGGGGTATCACCATTACCTCGGCTGCTACCACCACGCACTGGGACGATCACACGATCAACATCATCGACACGCCCGGCCACGTCGACTTCACCATCGAGGTCGAGCGTTCGCTGCGTGTTCTCGATGGCGCGGTCGCCGTCTTCGACGCCAAGGAAGGCGTCGAGCCGCAGTCGGAGCAGGTCTGGCGTCAGGCCGACCGCTACAACGTTCCCCGTATCTGCTTCGTCAACAAGATGGACAAGATCGGGGCCGATTTCCAGCGTTGTGTCGACATGTTCCGTGAGCGCCTCGGCGCGAACGCCATGCCGATCCAGCTGAACATCGGTGCGGAGAGCGACTTCAAGGGCGTCATCGACCTCGTGAAGATGAAGGCCTACGTCTGGAACGACGAGGCCGCCCTCGGCGAGATGTACGACACCGTCGAGATCCCCGAGAGCCACGCCGACGTCGCCCGCGAGGCCCGCGACTCGTTCATCGAGACGCTGGCCGACGGTGACGACGAGATCATGGAGCTCTACCTCGAGGGCACGGAGCCCACCGAGGACCAGCTCGTGGCCGCGATCCGTCGCGCCACGATCGCCGGCACCGCGATCCCCGTGGTCTGCGGCACCGCCTTCAAGAACAAGGGCGTCCAGCCCCTGCTCGACGCGGTCACCGCCTACCTCCCCTCGCCCCTGGACGTCGAGGCCGTCGAAGGCCACGACCCCAAGGACGAGACCGAGGAGACCAAGCTCGAGCGCAAGCCGAGCGTCGACGAGCCGATGTCCGCCCTGGTCTTCAAGATCATGAGCGACCCGCACCTGGGCAAGCTGACCTACGTGCGCATCTACTCCGGCGTCATCAGCAGCGGTACCCAGGTTCTCAACAGCCTGAAGGGCCGCAAGGAGCGCATCGGCAAGATCTACCGCATGCACTCCAACAAGCGTGAGGAGATCGCCGAGGCCGGCGCCGGTGACATCGTCGCCGTCATGGGTCTGAAGGACACCACGACCGGTGAGACGCTGTGCGACCAGTCGTCCCCGATCGTCCTGGAGTCCATGACCTTCCCGGCTCCGGTCATCGAGGTGGCCATCGAGCCCAAGACCAAGAGCGACCAGGAGAAGCTGGGCATCGCGATCCAGCGTCTGGCCGACGAGGACCCCTCCTTCCAGGTGGCCTCGGACGAGCAGACCGGTCAGACCGTGATCTCGGGCATGGGCGAGCTGCACCTCGAGGTGCTGGTCAACCGCATGCGCGACGAGTTCAAGGTCGAGGCGAACATCGGTAAGCCCCAGGTGGCCTACCGCGAGACCATTCGCAAGAAGGTCGAAGGCCACGTCTACACCCACAAGAAGCAGACGGGTGGTTCGGGTCAGTTCGCCAAGGTCAAGATCGACCTTGAGCCGCTGGAGACCGAAGAGGGCGTCGCCTCGGGTTACGAGTTCGTCAACGCCGTCACCGGTGGCCGCATCCCGCGTGAGTACATCCCGTCGGTCGATGCCGGTTGCCAGGACGCCGCCGAGCTGGGTGTGCTCGCGCACTACCCGCTGGTCGGCATCAAGGTGACGCTCCAGGACGGCCAGTACCACGAGGTCGACTCCTCGGAGATGGCGTTCAAGACCGCCGGTTCGATGGCCTTCAAGGAGGCCGTCCGGCTGGCGAAGCCGACTCTTCTCGAGCCGGTCATGGCCGTCGAGGTCACCACGCCCGAGGAGTACATGGGCGACGTCGTGGGCGACCTGAACTCCCGCCGTGGACAGATCCAGTCCATGGACGAGCGTTCCGGCGTCCGGATCGTCAGGGCCCTGGTGCCCCTCTCGGAAATGTTCGGCTACGTGGGTGACCTGCGCAGCCGTACGCAGGGTCGAGCCAACTACTCGATGGTGTTCGACTCCTACGCGGAGGTTCCGTCCGCTGTCGCCCAAGAAATTGTGGCGAAGGTTCGCGGCGAGTAGTCGCGAATTCGTAACCCGGCTGTTCCCCGTACCCGCGGGGTTGGACCACAGTCAGATAGATCTGTACGTCTAGGAGACTTCCAGTGGCGAAGGAAAAGTTCGAGCGGACCAAGCCGCACGTCAACATCGGCACCATCGGTCACATTGACCACGGCAAGACCACGCTGACCGCCGCGATCAGCAAGGTGCTGCACGACGCGTTCCCCGACCTGAACCCGTTCACCCCGTTCGAGGACATCGACAACGCTCCCGAGGAGCGCGAGCGCGGCGTCACGATCTCGGTCTCGCACATCGAGTACCAGACCGAGGCGCGTCACTACGCCCACGTCGACTGCCCCGGTCACGCCGACTACGTGAAGAACATGATCACGGGTGCGGCGCAGATGGACGGCGCCATCCTGGTCGTGGCCGCCACCGACGGCCCGATGCCGCAGACCAAGGAGCACGTG
Organism: Nocardiopsis alba DSM 43377; assembly: GCF_000341225.1. Lineage (GTDB taxonomy): Bacteria > Actinomycetota > Actinomycetes > Streptosporangiales > Streptosporangiaceae > Nocardiopsis > Nocardiopsis alba. The sequence continues at coordinate 38,220 of NZ_ANAC01000022.1, read as the reverse complement.
CTCCTGGCCCGCCAGGTCGGCGTGCCCTACATCGTGGTGGCCCTGAACAAGGCCGACATGGTGGACGACGAGGAGATCTTCGAGCTCGTCGAGCTCGAGGTGCGTGAGCTCCTCAGCGAGTACGAGTTCCCCGGTGACGACATCCCCGTCACCAAGGTCTCCGCGCTCAAGGCCCTCGAGGGCGACGCCGAGTGGGGCAAGACCGTCCTGGAGCTCATGGGCACCGTGGACCAGTACATCCCCGAGCCCGAGCGTGACACCGACAAGCCGTTCCTGATGCCGATCGAGGACGTCTTCTCGATCACCGGTCGCGGCACCGTCGTCACCGGTCGTATCGAGCGCGGTATCGTCAACGTGAACGAGACCGTCGACATCGTCGGCATCAAGGAAGAGAAGCAGTCCACCACCGTCACCGGTGTTGAGATGTTCCGCAAGCTTCTCGACCAGGGCCAGGCCGGTGACAATGTCGGTCTGCTCCTGCGCGGCATCAAGCGCGAGGACGTCGAGCGCGGCCAGGTCGTCATCAAGCCCGGCACCACCACGCCGCACACCGAGTTCGAGGGCCAGGTCGTCATCCTGTCCAAGGACGAGGGTGGCCGCCACACGCCGTTCTTCAACAACTACCGCCCGCAGTTCTACTTCCGCACCACCGACGTCACCGGCGTCGTGACGCTGCCGGAGGGCACCGAGATGGTCATGCCCGGTGACAACACCGCGATGACCGTCCAGCTCATCCAGCCGGTCGCCATGGAAGAGGGCCTCAAGTTCGCCATCCGTGAGGGTGGCCGGACCGTGGGCGCGGGTCGCGTCACCAAGATCCTCAAGTAGTACGAACGTCGGGGCGGCCCCTGTCGGAGCCGCCCCGACGTGGTGGGTGGGTCGCCCTCTGCGGCCCACCCGCCCCACTGACAAGACGTCATCGGGCTCTGTGACGGTGACGCACCGCAGGGGCAAGCCCTGTTGCGGTTTCTCAAGGGAATAGAGGCTCAAGGCCGAAGCGGCGGACTCCGCCGGGCCTGGGTTTCTGTGACCGGGACTGCTCACCGTTACGGACACTGAAGCGAAGGACGAACAGGCCACATGGCGGGACAAAAGATCCGCATTCGGCTAAAGGCCTATGACCACGAGGTCATCGACAGCTCGGCGAAGAAGATCGTCGAGACCGTGACGCGAACTGGCGCACAGGTCGCGGGCCCGGTGCCGCTGCCGACGGAGAAGAACGTTTACTGCGTCATCCGATCGCCGCACAAGTACAAGGACTCGCGCGAGCACTTCGAGATGCGCACCCACAAGCGGCTGATCGACATCATCGACCCCACGCCGAAGACGGTCGACTCGCTCATGCGACTCGACCTCCCGGCCGGCGTTGACATCGAGATCAAGCTTTAAGGACGCACAGACATGGCCACCAAGCAGATCAAGGGAGTTCTGGGCGAAAAGCTCGGCATGACCCAGGTCTTCGACGACACGGGCAAGATCGTGCCCGTGACCGTCCTGAAGGCCGGTCCGTGCGTCGTGAGCCGCATCCGGACCCCTGACACCGATGGCTACTCCGCCATCCAGCTCGGCTACGGGCAGATCAACCCGCGCAAGGTGAACAAGCCCCTGGGCGACTACCTGCGCGCCAACGACCTGACCCCGCGCCGTCACTACGTCGAGGTCCGCACCTCCGACGCCTCCGAGTACACGCTCGGCCAGGAGGTCGACGCCGCCTCGTTCGAGATCGGCCAGAAGGTCGACGTCACGGGCAAGAGCAAGGGCAAGGGCTTCGCGGGTGTGATGAAGCGTCACGGTTTCCGTGGCCTCTCCGCCTCGCACGGTGCCCACCGTGTCCACCGCTCGCCCGGTTCCATCGGCGGCTGCGCCACGCCCGGCCGCGTTTTCAAGGGCATGAGGATGGCCGGTCGCATGGGCAACGTGCGCAAGACCATCCAGAACCTGACCGTTCACTCCGTGGACGCGGAGAAGGGCCTCATCCTGGTCAAGGGTGCTGTGCCCGGTCCCAACGGCGGTCTGGTGCTCGTCCGCACCGCTGTGAAGGGGGACAAGTAGTCATGGCCCAGATCGAGGTCAAGAACCCCGAGGGCGGCTCCAAGGGCAGCGTCGAGCTCCCCGAGAGCGTCTTCGCCCAGCAGGTCAGCATCCCGCTGATCCACCAGGTCGTGAACGGCCAGCTGGCCGCCGCCCGGCAGGGTACCCACGCCACCAAGACCCGCGGCGAGGTCCGCGGTGGTGGTAAGAAGCCCTACCGCCAGAAGGGCACCGGCCGCGCCCGTCAGGGTTCGATCCGCGCCCCGCAGTACACCGGCGGTGGCACGGTCCACGGGCCCCAGCCCCGCGACTACTCCCAGCGGACCCCGAAGAAGATGAAGGCCGCCGCCCTGCGTGGCGCCCTCTCCGACCGGGCCGCCCACGGTCGCATCCACGTCATCAGCCACTTCGTGGCCGAGGACGCGGACAGCAAGCTCACGCAGACCGCTCTGAAGTCGCTGCGTCAGGTCACCGAGTCCGACAAGGTCCTCGTCGTCCTGGCCCGCGAGGACGAGCACAACCGGCGCGCCCTGCGCAACCTCGAAGAGGTGCACATCCTCGACGCGGACCAGGTGAACACCTACGACGTCCTCTACTCGGACGACGTGGTCTTCACCGAGGCGGGTTACGCCGAGTTCCTGGCCCACGCGGCCGGTGCCTCGAAGGCCGCCGAGTCCGAGGAGGACGACCAGTGAGGATCGCCGACCACCGGGACATCATCGTCGAGCCGGTGATCTCCGAGAAGAGCTACGGGCTCATGGACGAGAACAAGTACACGTTCATCGTTCGCCCGGACGCCAACAAGACCCAGATCAAGATCGCGATCGAGAAGATCTTCGACGTGAAGGTCACGAGCGTGAACACGATCAACCGGAAGGGCAAGCGCAAGCGGACCCGTTTCGGTTTCGGGAAGCGTCCCGACACGAAGCGCGCGATCGTCGGCCTCGCCGAGGGCGACCGCATCGACATCTTCGGTCGGTGACCTTTCTCGGGTCTGACCGCTACACACCAAGCAACACGTAAAGGAATGCGCGAAGAAGATGGGCATTCGTAAGTACAAGCCGACGACGCCGGGTCGTCGCGGCTCCAGCGTGAGCGACTTCGTCGAGATCACGCGCTCGGAGCCGGAGAAGTCCCTCGTTCGTCCGCTCCACTCCAAGGGCGGTCGTAACGGCCACGGCCGGATCACCGCCCGCCACCAGGGCGGCGGTCACAAGCGGGCCTACCGCGTGATCGACTTCCGTCGTCACGACAAGGACGGCGTGCCGGCCAAGGTCGCTCACATCGAGTACGACCCGAACCGCACCGCTCGTATCGCTCTGCTCCACTACGTGGACGGTGAGAAGCGCTACATCCTGGCGCCCGCCGGCCTCAAGCAGGGCGACACGGTCGAGAACGGCCCCCAGTCGGACATCAAGCCGGGCAACTGCCTCCCGCTGCGCAACATCCCCACGGGTACGTTCGTGCACGCGGTCGAGCTGAAGCCGGGCGGCGGTGCCAAGCTGGGCCGTTCCGCGGGATCCCAGATCCAGCTTCTGGCCAAGGAAGGCCGCTACGCCACGCTGCGTATGCCCTCCGGCGAGATGCGCATGGTCGAGATCTCCTGCCGCGCCACGGTCGGACAGGTCGGCAACGCCGAGCAGTCCAACATCAACTGGGGCAAGGCCGGCCGCTCCCGCTGGAAGGGCAAGCGCCCGACCGTCCGCGGTGTGGTCATGAACCCGGTCGACCACCCGCACGGTGGTGGTGAGGGCAAGACCTCCGGTGGTCGTCACCCGGTCAGCCCCTGGGGCAAGAAGGAAGGCCGGACCCGGGCCAAGAACAAGGCCAGCGACAAGCTGATCGTGCGGCGTCGGCGTAGCGGTAAGAAGAAGCGGTAAGGAGCACGTCTGATGCCACGTAGCCTTAAGAAGGGTCCCTTCGTCGACGACCACCTCATCAAGAAGGTGGAGTCGCAGAACGAGAAGGGGACCAAGAACGTCATCAAGACGTGGTCCCGGCGGTCCATGATCGTCCCGGAGATGATCGGTCACACGATCGCCGTCCACGACGGCCGCAAGCACGTTCCGGTGTTCGTGTCGGAGTCGATGGTCGGCCACAAGCTCGGTGAGTTCGCTCCCACGCGTACTTTCCGTAGCCACGTCAAGGAAGACCGCCGTAGCCGCCGTTAGCGGTTGCAGCAGTTGTAAGAACAATTTTCTCCACGGTGAGTGGGGAAGAAATTTTCCGTGAGCGAGGGAAAAGCGATGGGAACGAGGGCACAGGCGCGGTTCGTCCGCGTTACGCCCCGCAAGGCTCGCCGGGTGGCGGACCTTATTCGCGGGTTGCCCGCTGACGAGGCACAGGCGGTGCTCCGGTTCGCTCCCCAGTCGGCGAGTGAGCCTGTTGGCAAGGTGCTGGCTAGCGCCATCGCCAACGCTGAGCACAACGACAAGCTGGACCGCGAGACCCTGGTGGTCGAGCGCGTGTGGGTGGACGAGGGTCCGACCCTGAAGCGCATTCGCCCCCGAGGCTTCGGCCGGGCTTTCCGGGTCACCAAGCGCACGAGCCACATCACCGTGGTCGTCGCGGACTCGGTCGCCTCGTCCAAGACGAAGGAAAGGACCCGATAGTGGGGCAGAAGGTTAACCCGCACGGGTTCCGCCTCGGCATCACCACCGACTTCAAGAGCCGTTGGTACGCCGACAAGTCCTACAAGGACTACGTCAAGGAAGACGTCGCGATCCGTCGGATGCTGACCCGTGGCATGGAGCGCGCGGGCATCTCCAAGGTCGAGATCGAGCGCACCCGTGACCGTGTCCGCGTGGACGTCTACACCGCCCGGCCGGGCATCGTCATCGGCCGCCGCGGCGTGGAGGCCGACCGGATCCGTACGGACCTGGAGAAGCTGACCGGCAAGCAGGTGCAGCTGAACGTCTTCGAGGTCAAGAACCCCGAGGTCGACGCTCAGCTCGTCGCCCAGGGCGTCGCCGAGCAGCTGAGCAGCCGCGTGGCCTTCCGCCGCGCGATGCGCAAGGCCATGCAGAGCGCGATGAAGAGCGGTGCCAAGGGCATCCGTATCCAGTGCGGTGGTCGTCTGGGTGGGGCCGAGATGTCCCGCTCGGAGTTCTACCGCGAGGGTCGCGTCCCGCTGCACACGCTGCGCGCCGACATCGACTACGGCTTCTTCGAGGCCCGTACGACGTTCGGTCGCATCGGCGTCAAGGTGTGGATCTACAAGGGCGACGCCCCCGCGACCCGCGCCGAGCGTGAGGCCGCCCAGGCCGCGCAGCGCACCGCCGGTGGCGGTCAGCGCCGCGAGCGCCCGCAGCGTCGTCGTCGTGGCGGCGCCGGTGGCGGTCAGCAGAACACCGAGGCCAAGGCCGGAGCTCCGGCCGAGGCCGCGAAGACCGAGGGGAGCTGACCCGTGCTTATTCCTCGTAAGGTCAAGTACCGCAAGCAGCACCACCCGGACCTGCGCGGCAAGGCCAAGGGCGGCACGTCGGTGACGTTCGGTGAGTTCGGCATCCAGGCTCTGGAGTCGGCTTACGTCACGAACCGGCAGATCGAGTCCGCTCGTATCGCCATGACGCGTCACATCAAGCGTGGCGGCAAGGTGTGGATCAACATCTTCCCGGACCGTCCGCTGACGAAGAAGCCCGCCGAGGTCCGTATGGGTTCCGGTAAGGGTTCGCCCGAGTGGTGGGTCGCGCCGGTCAAGCCCGGTCGCGTGATGTTCGAGCTGTCGGGCGTGCCCGAGGCCGTGGCCAAGGAGGCCATGCGCCGTGCGATGCACAAGCTCCCGATGAAGTGCAAGTTTGTTAAGCGGGAGGGGGAGTGATGGCCAAGTCCGTGACTGCCCACGAGCTGCGCGACCAGTCCGTCGAGGACCTGGTCACGAAGCTCAAGGAAGCCAAGGAAGAGCTTTTCAACCTCCGCTTCCAGGCCGCCACCGGCCAGCTCGACAACCACAGCCGTCTTCGGACGGTCAAGCGCGAGATCGCGCGGATCTACACGGTCATGCGCGAGCACGAGCTGGGCATCGTCCCGCTGTCTGGTGAGTCGGCTGAGAAGACGAAGGAAGCAGCCGAATGAGTGAGAACCAGACCGCGACCCGCAACTACCGCAAGGTGCGCGAGGGCTACGTCGTCAGCGACAAGATGGACAAGACCGTCGTTGTCGAGGTCGAGGACCGAGTCAAGCACGCCCTGTACGGCAAGGTCATCCGTCGGACGACCAAGTACAAGGCGCACGACGAGGCGAACTCCTGTGGCGTCGGTGACCGGGTCCGCATGATGGAGACCCGGCCGCTCTCCGCGACGAAGCGTTGGCGCGTCGTGGAGATCCTGGAGAAGGCTAAGTAACCCCGGCCTGTCGGCGGCCGACACCAGGTGTCGGCCGCCGACGCGAGGGGTGAGACCACCTAGCCGTGCGGCAGTGGACCGCACGCATCACATCAGGAGCAGACGTGATTCAGCAGGAGTCGCGACTCAAGGTCGCCGACAACACGGGTGCCAAGGAGATCCTTACCATCCGTGTTCTCGGTGGCTCGGGTCGGCGCTACGCCGGGATCGGTGACACCATCGTCGCCACGGTGAAGGACGCCCTGCCTGGCGCTGGAGTCAAGAAGGGCGACGTCGTCAAGGCCGTTATCGTGCGCACTGTCAAGGAGCGCCGCCGGCCCGACGGCTCCTACATCCGCTTCGATGAGAACGCTGCCGTGCTCATCAAGGACGGTGGGGACCCGCGAGGCACTCGCATCTTCGGCCCGGTCGGCCGTGAGCTGCGTGACAAGAAGTACATGCGCATCATTTCGCTGGCGCCGGAGGTGCTCTAAGCGATGAAGATCAAATCTGGCGACGAGGTCATCGTTCTCGCCGGCAAGGACAAGGGTGCCACCGGCAAGGTCGTCAAGGCCCTGCCGAAGGAAGACCGTGTCATCGTCGAGGGCGTCAACCTGGTCAAGAAGCACAGGAAGGCCAATCCGGCCGGCGGCCAGCAGGGTGAGGTCGTCACGAAGGAGGCCCCGATCCACGTGAGCAACGTTGCGCTCGCGGAGGACGGTAAGCCCACCCGGGTCGGCTACCGCTTCGAGGAGGACGGAACCAAGGTTCGCGTCTCCCGCCGCACCGGTAAGGACATCTGATGACGGTTACGAACGACATCACCGCCCCTCCGATGCCGCGGCTCAAGGAGAAGTACCGCAACGAGATCGCTGCGGGCCTCAAGGACGAGTTCGGCATCGACAACGTCATGCAGATCCCCGGTCTGACGAAGATCGTGGTCAACATGGGCGTTGGTGAGGCCGCGCGTGACGCGAAGCTGATCCAGGGCGCGATCGCCGACCTCTCGGCGATCACCGGCCAGAAGCCGAAGATCAACCGGGCCAAGAACTCCATCGCGCAGTTCAAGCTGCGCGAGGGTCAGCCGATCGGCGCCAGCGTCACGCTGCGCGGCGACCGGATGTGGGAGTTCCTCGACCGGCTGCTCTCGCTGGCCCTGCCCCGGATCCGGGACTTCCGAGGCCTTTCCCCGAAGCAGTTCGACGGGAACGGGAACTACACCTTCGGTCTGACCGAGCAGGTCATGTTCCACGAGGTGGACCCGGACAAGGTCGACCGCCAGCGTGGGATGGACATCACCGTCGTCACCACCGCTACGACCGACGACCAGGGCCGCAGCCTGCTCAAGCGGCTCGGTTTCCCGTTCAAGGAAGCCTGAGGGGTTAACGATGGCTAAGAAGTCCCTGATCGCGAAGGCGAACCGGAAGCCGAAGTTCGGCGTCCGGGCGTATACTCGATGCTCGCGGTGCGGCCGCCCGCGCGCGGTCTTCCGGAAGTTCGGCCTGTGCCGTATCTGCTTCCGCGAGATGGCGCACCGGGGCGAGCTGCCCGGCATCACCAAGTCGAGCTGGTAGTTTCCGGCGGGGCCGATCGAACGCTTCAGCGTGGTCGGCCCCCCGCCGGACCACCCTCCCGGTGGCTCGACGTTCGACCCGCCACCGCCTCTCGTAGGCGGTGACGGGGAGGCAACATCCATTCACCAGGGCACGGCAGTCCCGAAGAGGGACCGCGGTGCCCACGACCACGCCGAAGGTCCGTTTGTGCACTCCGTGGGGGAGACCCCGCGAGAGGCAGGCTCTGGGAAGGCCCGCACTCGGAAACCGCGGTGAGGAAGGGCCAGTCGGCCATGACGATGACCGACCCGATCGCAGACATGTTGACACGTCTGCGCAACGCGAATTCGGCTTACCACGACACCGTGACGATGCCGTATTCCAAGATCAAGGCGCACATCGCCGAGGTTCTCCAGCAGGAGGGCTTCATTCAGGGGTGGCGGACCGAGGAGGCCCAGGTGGGCCAGAGCCTCGTCCTGGAGCTGAAGTACGGCCCCACCCGTGAGCGCTCCATCGCCGGCATTCGCCGGGTTTCCAAGCCCGGTCTGCGGGTGTACGCGAAGAAGGAGAACCTGCCTCGCGTGCTGGGTGGCCTTGGCGTGGCCATCATTTCGACGTCCGGCGGCCTGATGACTGACAAGCAGGCCAAGAAGCGTGGCGTGGGCGGCGAAGTCCTCGCTTACGTCTGGTAATAGGGAGAGACGAAAAGCATGTCGCGCATCGGTCGACTGCCGCTCTCGGTCCCCAAGGGCGTCGAGGTCACGATTAACGGGCAAGACGTCACTGTCAAGGGGCCGAAGGGCGAACTGAAGCACACGATCGCCGAGCCGATCACCGCCTCCATGGAGGACGGTGTCGTCACGGTCGCTCGTCCCGACGACAAGCCGGAGAACCGGTCGCTGCACGGCCTCACCCGTGCGCTGATCGCCAACCTCGTCGAGGGTGTCTCCAAGGGCTACTCCAAGACGCTGGAGATCCACGGTGTGGGTTACCGCGTCCAGGCTCGCGGCTCCAACCTGGAGTTCTCTCTGGGCTACAGCCACCCGGTCGTGATCGAGCCCCCGCAGGGCATCACCTTCCGGGTCGAGAAGCCGACGGTCCTCCACGTCGAGGGCATCGACAAGCAGCTGGTGGGACAGGTCGCCGCGAACATTCGCAGCCTGCGCAAGCCTGACCCGTACAAGGCCAAGGGCGTGCGGTACAAGGGTGAGCACATCCGCCGCAAGGCCGGAAAGGCTGGTAAGTAGGCATGGGCATCTCTGTGAGCCGCAAGCGCGCCGCGAAGGCGACCATCGCTCGCAAGCGTCGTCAGTTCCGCGTGCGCAAGAAGGTCGTGGGCACCGCCGAGCGTCCCCGCCTGGCCGTCTTCCGCTCCTCCAAGCACATCGTCGCTCAGGTGATCGACGACACCAAGGGTCACACCCTGGTGGCGGCCTCCAGTGTCGAGGCCGACGTGCGTGGCGCCGAGGGCACCAAGTCGGACAAGTCCCTCAAGGTCGGCGAGCTCGTCGCGCAGCGCGCGAAGGACGCCGGTATCACCCAGGTCGTCTTCGACCGCGGTGGTAACCGCTACGCCGGTCGTATCGCCAAGCTCGCCGACGCGGCGCGCGAAGGCGGGCTGGAGTTCTAATGACCGCTGTACTGGCCGAGAACAATCACGAGAAGAGGAACCACTGATGGCTGCAGCACCGCGGCGCGGCGCCGGTGGCGAGCGGCGTGATCGCCGTGACGATCGCCGCGGCGGCGCCGCAGACAAGGGTGTCTCCTACATCGAGAAGGTCGTGACCATCAACCGGGTCGCGAAGGTCGTCAAGGGCGGCCGTCGCTTCTCCTTCACCGCCCTGGTCGTCGTCGGCGACGGCAACGGCATGGTCGGTGTCGGTTACGGCAAGGCCAAGGAGGTCCCGGCCGCGATCGCCAAGGGTGTCGAGGAGGCGAAGAAGAACTTCTTCCGCGTCCCCCGCATCCAGGGCACGATCACGCACCAGGTCCAGGGCGAGGAGGCCGCGGGTGTCGTCCTGCTGCGTCCGGCCGCCCCGGGTACCGGTGTGATCGCCGGCGGTCCGGTCCGCGCCGTCCTGGAGTGCGCCGGTATCCACGACGTCCTGAGCAAGTCGCTCGGTTCGTCCAACCCGCTGAACATCGTGCACGCCACGGTGGCCGCTCTGAAGGGCCTCAACCAGCCCGAGGAGATCGCCGCCCGCCGTGGACTGCCGATCGAGGACGTCGCCCCGGCCGCCATGCTGCGCGCTCGCGCTGAGGCGAAGGCAGGAGCCTGATCATGGCCAAGATCAAGATCACGCAGACCCGCTCCAAGATCGGTGGCAAGGAGAAGCAGCACGCTGCCCTCCAGTCGCTGGGTCTTGGCCGCATCGGCAAGTCCACCGTCCGTGAGGACCGTCCCGAGGTTCGTGGGCAGATCACGATCGTCTCGCACCTCGTCACCGTCGAGGAGGTCGCAGAATGAGCGACTACAGCCCCGACGAGCCGCTCAAGCTCCACCACCTGCGTCCCGCCCCGGGTGCCAACAAGGCCAAGATCCGCAAGGGTCGTGGCGAGGCGTCCAAGGGTAAGACCGCCGGTCGCGGTACCAAGGGCACCAAGGCTCGTAACACCGTTCGTCCCGGTTTCGAGGGTGGGCAGATGCCCCTCATCCGCCGGGTTCCGAAGCTGAAGGGCTTCAGCAACGCCCGGTTCAAGACGACCTACCAGGTCGTCAACCTGGACCGGCTGAGCGAGCTCTACCCCGAGGGTGGCGAGGTCACCGTCGAGGACCTGGTCGCCAAGGGCGCGGTTCGCAAGAACCAGCTCGTCAAGGTGCTGGGCACCGGTGAGATCACCGTCGCCGTGCAGGTGAGCGCCAACGCGTTCTCCGCCTCGGCGAAGGAGAAGATCGCCGCCGCCGGTGGCTCCGTCACCGAGCTGTAGGGTCACTCCCTACGATGCGTTCTGGGGCGCTCGACGGCCATGATCCGACAGGATCGGCCGTCGGGCGCCCTTCTCACGTTGCGAATGTCGATCGTTATGCCTCACGGCACCTGCTGTTGGGTGATGGCTGTTACAGTGCCATCTGTTTAAGCTCCCCGCTTGACGTAATGTGATTACTTCCGAGCACCGGGCGACATGCCCGTTGCTGACGTTCTACGACGATTCAGGATCGGCCGCGATGTCTGGAACCCGTTCCGCCGCCGAAGCCGCGCAGGAGGAGACGTGCTAGGTGCGTTCGTTCGTGCATTCCGCACGCCCGACCTGCGCAATAAGCTGCTGTTCACACTGTTCATCCTGACGATCTTCCGTCTGGGGTCGGTGATCCCGGCACCGGGCATCGACTCGGCGGCGATCAGGGAACAGATGGAGACGATCACCGCCGCGGACCAGTCCGGGGTCTACGCCCTGGTCAACCTGTTCAGTGGTGGCGCGCTTCTGCAACTGGCGGTCTTCGCGCTCGGGGTCATGCCGTACATCACCGCGAGCATCATCATCAACCTGCTGACGGTGGTCATCCCCCGGCTGGAGTCCCTCAAGAAGGAGGGCCAGGCCGGGCAGAGCAAGATCACCCAGTACACCCGCTATCTCACCCTGATGCTGGCGGTGCTCCAGGCGACGAGCATCGTGGCCATGGCCCGAACCGGCGCGCTGTTCCAGAACGCCATCCCGGTCTCGTCCTACATGCCCAACCAGGACATCCTCACCCTGGTGACCATCGTCTTCACGATGACGGCCGGTACCGCGATCATCATGTGGATGGGCGAGCTCATCACCGAGCGCGGCGTGGGCAACGGTATGTCGCTGCTCATCTTCACGCAGGTCATCGCGGTCTTCCCGTCCGCGATCATGGGCCTGTACGAGGAGCGTTCGGTCTGGATCTTCACCATCATCTGCATGGCCGGTCTGGCCCTGATCACCGCTGTGGTCTTCATGGAGCAGGCCCAGCGCCGTATCCCGGTGCAGTACGCCAAGCGGATGGTCGGTCGTCGGATGTACGGCGGCAGCTCGACCTACATCCCCCTGAAGGTCAACCAGGCGGGCATCATCCCCGTGATCTTCGCCTCCTCTCTGCTGTACCTTCCGCAGCTCATCGTCGGTCTCCTGGGTCAGGACTCCACCCATCCGGTGGCGCAGTTCTTCCAGACCTACTTCCTCACGGGCACTCACCCCGTCTACATGGCGGCCTTCTTCGTCATGATCGTCGGGTTCGCGTTCTTCTATGTGGCGATTACCTTCAACCCCACTGAGGTCGCCGACAACATGAAGAAGTACGGTGGATTCATCCCGGGTATCCGACCAGGGCGTCCGACCGCCGAGTACCTCGACTACGTGTTGACTCGGTTGACGACACCCGGCTCTCTGTACCTGGGTGTGATCGCTCTCCTGCCGATGGTCGCCCTCGGCGCCACCGGTGCCGACATGAACTTCCCCTTCGGTGGGACGAGCATCCTGATCATGGTCGGTGTCGGGCTGGACACGGTGAAGCAGATCGAGAGTCACCTCCAGCAGAGGAACTACGAAGGTTTTCTTCGATAAATGCGCGCAGTATTGGTGGGGCCGCCTGGGGCCGGCAAAGGCACCCAGGCCCAGATCCTCGCGGAAGAGCTGACGATTCCGAAGGTGTCCACGGGGGACATCTTCCGGGCCAACGTCAGCGGTGGTACCGAACTCGGTAAGAAGGCCAAGGAGTTCATGGACCGCGGTGACCTCGTGCCCGACGAGGTCACGAACGCCATGGTCAAGGACCGCCTGGCCCAGAAGGACACGGCGGGGGGCTTCCTGCTGGACGGGTTCCCCCGCAACGTCCCCCAGGCGGAGACGCTCAAAGGGATGCTCGCCGATCTCGGCACGTCCCTGGACGTGGTCCTGGAACTGAAGGTCGACGAGGACGAGGTCGTCAAGCGTCTCTCGGGCCGTCGTTCCTGCCCCGAGTGCGGTCGGGTGTACCACGTCGAGTACGACGCCCCGAAGGTCGAGGGCAAGTGCGACAACGAGGGCGCCGAGCTGTACCAGCGCGAGGACGACCGTGAGGAGACCATCCGGCACCGCCTGAAGGTCTACCGCGAGCAGACCGCGCCGCTGGTCGAGTTCTACGAGTCCGAGGGTCTGCTGGCCACCATCTCCGCCACGGGCCCCGTGGCCGAGGTGACGGCCCGGGCCAAGGCCGCCATCGACGAGAAGCGGTCGGCCGCCTGATGTTCGGTAAGGCGGATCCGGACGTCCAGATCAAGACGCCGGAACAGATCGCCGAGATGAGGGCGGCGGGTCGTGTGGTGGCCCGCGCCCTGGACACCCTGCGGGCCGCGGTGCGGCCCGGAGTGTCCACCCTGGAGCTGGACTCGATCGCCGAGAAGGTGATCCGGGACGCCGGAGCCGTGCCGTCCTTCAAGGGCTACCACGGCTTTCCCGGCTCGATCTGCGCCTCGGTCAACGAAGAGGTCGTGCACGGGATCCCCGCCGCCGATCGCGTCCTGGCCGACGGCGACATCATCTCCATCGACTGCGGTGCCGTCCTGAACGGTTGGCACGGCGACTCCGCGGTCACCATCGCGGTGGGCGAGGCCCGCTCCGAGGACCTCGCGATGATGGAGGTGTGCGAGGAGTCCATGTGGCGGGGGATCGCGCAGATGCGACCCGGGGGACGCCTGGGCGACATCGGTCACGCGATCGACGGCCACATCACCTCCAACGGCGGCTACGGCAACGTACGCGAGTACGGTGGCCACGGCATCGGTACCCAGATGCACATGGATCCGCACGTGCTCAACCACGGCAAGCGGGGCAAGGGCCTGAAGCTGGTCGAGGGCATGTGCCTGGCGATCGAGCCGATGACCACGCTCGGCCGGCACGACGTGGTGGAGCTCGACGACGGCTGGACCGTGGTGACCCGTGACGGTCGCCGCGCCGCCCACTTCGAGCACACCGTCGCGATCACCGCGGACGGGCCGATGGTACTGACCGCTCGCGAATCCGACCGCGATAAAATCGCGCGGATGGGCTTCGTCCAGCCGACCTGGTGACGGCGGGCCCACCCCCCGCACCGCCGGTGTCCGACCGGCGGCGGTGGGGGTGGCGACCACTCACGGGTGTAAGGCGAGGTGCGCGCAGTGTCCGACCCGGTGCCGTCCATAGGAACGTCCGATTCCGAGCGTGACCGAGTGGCGGGGCTGCTCCAGGAGTACTTCGCCCAGGGGCGTCTGGACCATGAGGAGTTCACCGAACGCCTCGGTCGTGCCTACAAGTCCAAGACCGCGGAGGAGCTGGCGAGGGTCACCTCGGACCTGCCCGAACGCGATCCGGTCGACGTGGGCAGGGCGCCCCGGGCCGAACCGGGCGTGGTGGTCCATCCGCTGCGTCTGCGCGACCCCGCCCTGATGGTGCCGTGGTGGCTCTATGGCGGGGTCAACATCCTCTGCTTCTCCATCTGGCTCATCCTCTACTTCACCACCGATTTCACCTATCCGTGGTTCCTGTGGGTGCTGGGTCCGTGGGGCGTGCTGATGGTCGCGGTGACCTTCGGGGTCCTGGCGGCCCAGCGCGATCCCCACGCCGAGGAACAGGGGGAGGGACGCTGACGTTCCCTCTCCGCCGGGGTTTCCGTCGGCGGGAGTCGACGGTGTAGGGTTCTCTGCCACCTGTGGTCGGGAGCACTTGCCGGAAGGGGATAGACTGACACTGCCCATACGCGGGCTGTTGGGTCAGTCTGCCTTCTTTGTGCCACGTCTTCCCATCGACGTAAGGCCTGCAGATGGCCTGAACTTCCAGTGTGTCCTGGCGTCGGTGACACGCCTGTCGTGGTCGCCGGGGCCGTCGCGTCATGCGAGGGGCCACTCAGGTCGCGTCGGGTTGTCCTGATCAACCAATCGATGAGCGAGGCGTGGAGGACATGGCAAAGAAAGACGGCGCCATCGAGATCGAGGGCTCCGTTGTCGAGTCCCTACCCAACGCTATGTTCAAGGTAGAGCTCGACAACGGGCACCAGGTTCTTGCCCACATCAGCGGCAAGATGCGGATGAACTACATCCGTATTCTTCCCGACGACCGTGTCGTCGTGGAGCTGAGCCCGTACGACCTCACGCGCGGGCGCATCGTTTACCGCTACAAGTAGCCTGTCGGGGCCATCAGGCCCGAGACTGGTGATGTGATGAGTTCGGAGTCACCATGAAGGTCAAGCCGAGCGTGAAGAAGATCTGCGCGAAGTGCCGCGTGATCCGCCGTAACGGTCGGATCATGGTCATTTGCTCGGACCCGCGGCACAAGCAGCGCCAGGGCTGACAGCCCCGGCCGGCAGGCCGCGACTTCCGCGTCGCGATAGACCCGGAGCGGGGAGATGTTCCCCGACCGGGCGTATGAAACAACGAAAACCTGTTCCGATCTCCCGCCCGTAGGTGGTGGGGGAGAACCCCCGGTCGGAGGCCGGGGCCTCGTCGATTGGGCGGCGAGAGGATGGAACGGGTCAGACCTCCGCGAATGCATGGATGGAGTCTCGCCCACATGGCACGTATTGCCGGCGTAGACCTCCCTCGCGACAAGCGAGTGGAGATCGCTCTCACGTACGTCTTCGGGGTCGGCCGCACCCGCGCCGTCGAAACCCTGAAGAACACCGGTGTCGACGGGAACACCCGCGTCCACCAGCTGTCCGAAGAGGACCTGGTCAAGCTGCGCGAGTGGATCGACGCCAACTACCAGGTCGAGGGTGACCTGCGACGCGAGGTCCAGGCCGACATCCGTCGCAAGATGGAGATCGGCAGCTACCAGGGCATCCGGCACCGCCGTGGTCTCCCGGTGCGTGGCCAGCGCACGCAGACCAACGCCCGTACCCGCAAGGGCAAGAAGAAGACCGTGGCCGGCAAGAAGAAGGCCGGCAAGAAGTAGTCCGCCTCGGACCTGTCAACCGCGTCCGAGATGACACATACGGACCGATGATCTCTGGGAGTTTCACTCATGCCGCCTAAGGGCCGTCAGGGTGCCGCGCGCAAGGTGCGCCGCAAGGAAAAGAAGAACATTGTCCACGGGCACGCTCACATCAAGAGCACGTTCAACAACACGATCGTGAGCATCACCGACCCGACCGGTGCGGTGATCTCGTGGGCCAGCTCGGGTCAGGTCGGCTTCAAGGGGTCGCGTAAGTCCACCCCCTACGCCGCTCAGATGGCCGCCGAGGCCGCTGCCCGTCGTGCCCAGGAGCACGGTGTCCGCAAGGTCGACGTCTTCGTGAAGGGCCCGGGCTCGGGCCGCGAGACCGCCATCCGTTCGCTTCAGGCGACCGGCCTCGAGGTGGGCTCCATTCAGGACGTCACCCCGGTTCCGCACAACGGCTGCCGCCCGCCGAAGCGCCGCCGCGTCTGATTCGGCACCGGCGCCCGCGACTCCTACCGCACGGGCGCCTCGTGGTGCGGCTCGTCCTTGAACCCGAGGGTTCTCGGACGAGCCGGGTAGGAATCCGAGTAGGGGACGTCGCCGTTCGGGCGGCGTCCATCCGGTGGCCGTCAAATAGCGGGCGGCCATGTGGAAGGGAAGACACGGACCATGTTGATCGCACAGCGTCCCACGTTGACCGAGGAGACGATCTCCGAGTGGCGCTCGAAGTTCGTCATCGAGCCGCTGGAGCCGGGTTTCGGCTACACGATCGGTAACTCGCTTCGTCGTACCCTGCTGTCCTCCATCCCCGGCGCGGCTGTCACGAGCATCCGCATCGAGGGCGTCGAGCACGAGTTCACCACCGTGCCCGGTGTCAAGGAGGACGTCACGGAGATGATCCTCAACCTCAAGGGCCTGGTCGTCAGCTCCGAGCACGACGAGCCGGTTCTGATGTACCTGCGCAAGCAGGGCCCCGGTGTGGTGACCGCCGCGGACATCGCTCCGCCGGCCGGTGTCGAGGTGCACAACCCCGACCTGCACATCGCCACGCTCAACGGCAAGGGCAAGCTGGAGATGGAGCTGACGGTCGAGCGCGGCCGCGGTTACGTCTCCGCGACGCAGAACAAGCAGCAGGGCCAGGAGATCGGTCGTATCCCGATCGACTCCATCTACTCGCCCGTGCTGCGTGTGACCTACAAGGTCGAGGCGACCCGTGTCGAGCAGCGCACCGACTTCGACCGCCTGATCGTCGACATCGAGACCAAGCCGGCCATCCGTCCCCGTGACGCCGTGGCCAGCGCGGGCAAGACCCTGGTCGAGCTGTTCGGTCTGGCGCGCGAGCTCAACGTCGACGCCGAGGGCATCGACATGGGTCCGTCGCCGACGGACGCCGCCCTGGCGGCCGACCTGGCGCTGCCGATCGAGGACCTCAACCTCACGGTCCGTTCGTACAACTGCCTCAAGCGTGAGGGCATCCACAGCGTTGGTGAGCTGGTCGCACGCTCCGAGCAGGACCTTCTGGACATCCGGAACTTCGGTGCCAAGTCCATCGATGAGGTCAAGCAGAAGCTCATCGACATGGGCCTGTCCCTGAAGGACTCCCCTCCCGGGTTCGACCCCGGCACCGCCGCCGACTCCTTCGGCTCCGAGGACGACGAGGGCGAGTCCTTCGTCGAGACGGAGCAGTACTAGACCTTCGTCGCCCAATGGTCCCCGGCCGAGTGCGGCCGCGGATCGCATCACTAGGAGAACGACACCATGCCCACGCCTACCAAGGGCGCCCGTCTGGGTTCCGGGCCCGCGCACGAGCGGCACATCCTGGCGAACCTCGCCACCTCGCTGTTCCAGCACGGCCGTATCCGCACCACGGAGGCCAAGGCCAAGCGCCTGCGTCCGTACGCCGAGAAGCTCATCACCCTCGGCAAGCGCGGTGACCTGCACGCCCGTCGTCAGGTGCTGACCAAGATCACGGACAAGTCCGTCGTGCACGAGCTCTTCACCGAGATCGGCCCGCGCTACGAGAACCGTCCCGGTGGTTACACCCGTATCACCAAGATCGGTCCGCGTAAGGGCGACAACGCCCCGATGGCCGTCATCGAGCTGGTCGAGGCCCTGCGCGCCCCGGCCGCCCCGGCCGAGAAGCCCGCCGAGGAGGCCACCGAGGCTCCGGCCGAGGAGGCCGCCGCCACGGAGACCGCCGAGTCCGCCGAGGCCACCGAGAGCAAGTAGGTCGTAGGGTCCCGACGGATCCGCACGACGCTCTGGAGTGCCCGACCCTTGCGGGGGTCGGGCACTTTCGCATGTCACGATCCTGCCGGGACACGAACGGGGTGGGGATGGAAGAGAACGAGACGACCACGGCGGGGACGACCGCCGACGGGCCGGGGACGGGCGAGGAGACCGTCCGGCTGCGGCTGGACATCTCCTACGACGGGACCGACTTCTCCGGGTGGGCGACCCAGCCGACCCGGCGCACCGTCCAGGGGGAACTGGAGTCGGCGCTGGCGAAGGTGCTGCGCCTGCCCGAGGCCTCGGTCACCTGTGCCGGGCGTACGGACGCGGGCGTGCACGCCCGAGGGCAGGTCGCCCAGCTCGACGTACCGGCGCGGACCTGGGCCGAGGAGGGGGAGCGGGTACTGCGGCGTCTGGCCGGGGTGCTCCCCAAGGACGTGAGGGTGAGCGGCGTACGTCTCGCCCCGCCGGGTTTCGACGCCCGCTTCTCGCCGCTGTTCCGCCGCTACGTCTACCGGGTGAGCGACGCCCCTTACGGGGTGGAGCCCCTGAGGCGTCGGGACGTGCTCTGGCACCGTCGCCCCTTGGACGTCGACCGGATGAACGAGGCCGCCGCTCGACTGGTGGGGGAACACGACTTCGCGGCCTTCTGTAAGAAGCGGGAGGGGGCGACCACCATCCGTGAACTGCTCCGGTTGGAGTGGAGGCGCGAGGAGGAACACCTCCTGGCCGGGACGATCCAGGCGGACGCCTTCTGCCACAACATGGTCCGCGCGCTCGTGGGAGCCCTTCTGGCGGTCGGGGACGGCCGGCACGGGGTGGAGTGGCCGGCGACCGTCCTGGGGGCCGGTGTGCGCGATTCGTCGGTGCACGTGGTCGGGCCCCAGGGGCTGAGCCTGGAAGAGGTCCGCTACCCCGACGACGCCGAGTTGGCGGCGCGCGCCACGCTCACGCGTCGGGTGCGGGAGCTGCCCTGCCCCGGTGACCGTCCCTGAGGGCGGGGCCGCCGACAGGCGACCCTCCCGGGGCACCGGGCGGAGAGGAACGGCTCCGTCGCCGCCCACGAGTACGTGGGGCGGCGACGGAGCCGTTTCGTGTTCTTTCGATCAGGCGCGGTCGTCGGCCAGGCTCTCGTAGGCCGTCTCGACGAAGCCCTCGCCGATGTCGCGGAGCTCGGTGGCCTCGCTCTCCTCCTCGCCGCTGCCGTCGCTGTTGGCGGCCAGGGAGAAGACCAGGTAGCGGCCCCACTGGCCGCTGCTCCCGTGGCCTCCGGAGTAGCCCAGCCGCTCGGCCGGGCTGCCCTCCTCGCCGGGCAGGCCCGCGAACCACTCGGCGGCGATGAGGTCCTGGGCGTTCATGGCCTCCTCCGCCTCGTCGGCGCGGGGCATGGCCGCGATCCCCACGGTGACCGCGTGGTTCTGGTCCTCGCTCAGGTAGGAGGCCCGGATCAGCTGACGGCAGTCGTTCTCGGTGAGCGCCTGTCCGTAGTCGCCGTGGGTACCGGTCGCGCAGTCGTCGGTGTCCTCGACGGCGACACGGGAGAACGTGCCCTGACCGTCGACCTCCACCTCTTCGGGGAAGAGCGCCTCGACGTCCAGGGCACCCGGGTCGTCGGCCTCGTCCGAGACGTTCACCGCGTCGCCGGAGCCTCCGGAGCCCAGACCACCGCTGGCGATCAGGAAGACGCCACCGCCGACGAGGAGCAGCAGCACGGCGAAGCCCGAGCCCAGGAGGATGTTGCGCTTGCGCTTGTCCCGGGGCGCGCCGCGGTCGTCGTCGTAGTAATCGTCATAGTCGTCGTAGTCCCGCATGCTCTGGACGTCGAACTGCGCGGTGTCGGCGCCGTCGTCCTCGGGGACCTCGTCGCGGTACAGGGGACGGGCCGAGGCCTTCGGGCCCGTCGGCGCGGCGGGGACGGCGTTGAGGTTCTGGGTCGCCCCCATCGCGTCGGGAGGGAAGACCGGCTGCTCGGCCGCGGGCTCGGGCGGCCCCTGGGGCGGACGCGGCACACCGGCGGGAGCGCCCGGAGGGGGAGTGGGGCCCCCGGGGGGCGGCCCCTGCGGGTGGGCGCCCGGCTGCCCCGGGCCCATGGCGGGGTGGTCGCCGGTGGGCATGTTCGGGGGCCCCTGAGGGGGCCGGGGCGGTCCGCCGTTCGGCGGCGTCGGGGCGCCCGGGGGGAAGGGGTGGCCGGCGCCGGGGCCCTGAGGGGCGTGCGGCGGAACGTTCGGCCCGCTCGGAGTGACATGTCCCATGCCGGGGTGGCCGCCGGTGGGTACGTTCGGCGGCCCCTGAGGAGGACCCTGGCGAGGGCCTGCGGGCGGCGGGCCCTGGGGTGCCGGCGGGCGAGGTGCCTGCGGGGCCTGGGGGCCGCTCTGCGCGCCCTGGGGAGCCCCGGGCGCATGCGGAGGCATCGATGGCGGCCGGGGGGCGTTCTGGGGCGGTCTGGGGGCTCCGGGCGGCGGCCCGCCGCCCGGCCCGTGCGGCGTCTGGGGTCCGGACGGGATCCCCGGACCGCTCTGCGGAGGCCGAGGAACGTTCGGCGGGACGGGCGGGGCCTGGGGGCCGCTGGGCGCCCCGGGCGGGAGCTGTGGACCGCCGCTCTGTGGGGCCTGGGGGCCGCTCGGGCCGGCGGGGGCCGGATAGCCCTGCGGGGGGCGGGGCGGGGTCGGCGCGTCGTGCGGTCCACGCGGTGCGGATGTGGAAGGCTGGCCCTCAGAAGGGGAGCCCGGCCCTCCGAGCAGATCCCGGCCATCTCCCTCCGGGGGAAGGGGATATCCGTCGGGACCGTACTGAGGCGGGTTCGGATGAGTACTGATGGGAGTCTCCGAAGGCTCTGAGGGTGGGACTGGACCACGGCGCCGTGACCCGCGCGGGCGCGTTCGTGTCGATTCGGTGGGGTTGGGCGACCGTGACGGGCGTCTCCATGGGTCACGTCATCGCCCGTCGTACCGGGCGGAGACCGGACTTTCGGAGCAAGGGTAGCCAACCCGCGGTCGAGAGCAGGACGAAGCACTCCCGACGACAGGCATAATAAAAGGCGGAGAGGTCACGGATGTGAACCCGTCCCGGCGCTTTCCCGCCCTGACGATGATCCCGCCTTCCGGCCAGACGCTCGCTTTGACCTGCGCTATGGTTGGTCGGTAGGATATTTCGTCGTTGTGCGTTGAGTTGCCGTGGGCCCCAAACTCCCGAAGTTGGGTGCCGATCCACGCACCATCGTCTGCGCACTCACGACCGGGTCGTCCTGATTGGACATGGGACATCCGGCCAATGTAACGGATCCGCAACCGTCGAATCCGTTTCCGGCCCCGCACCCATTGGGGTGTTCCGTAATACGAGTCCACCATCCCGTTCGGGATGGGGCAGCCGACTGAAGAGCGAAGGCGAACGATCGTGCGCACATACAGCCCCAAACCAAGCGATGTCCAGCGTCAGTGGCACGTTGTCGACGCTACCGATCTCGTGCTCGGGCGTATGGCGAGCCAGGTCGCCACGCTGCTTCGGGGCAAGCACAAGCCCTACTACGCGCCCCACGTCGACACCGGCGACTTCGTCATCATCGTGAACGCCGAGAAGGTCGCGCTGACCGGCAACAAGCTCGAGCAGAAGCGCGCCTACCGCCACTCCGGCTACCCGGGTGGTCTGCGCTCCGTCGCCTACGCCGACCTGCTGGAGAAGAACCCCGAGCGGGCCATCGAGAAGGCCATCAAGGGCATGCTGCCCAAGGGCACCCTGGGCCGCCAGATGGCCAAGAAGCTCAAGGTCTACGCCGGCCCGGAGCACCCGCACCAGGCCCAGCAGCCGGTCCCGTTCGAAATCACCAAGATCGCGCAGCCCGCGTAGGCGTTCGCAGACTTTCACAGGAAGCACGAGGTTAACCGTGGTCGAGCCCACCGGCATCGAAGACGTCGCCCAGGACTACGCCGAGAACCCGGAGGAGTTCCCCTCCGAGTACACCAGCGAGTCGGACGAGCAGACCGCCGCTTACGTCCCCACCGCCTCCGGCCCCAGCGCCGGCACCGGTCGTCGTAAGCAGGCCGTCGCCCGCGTCCGCATCGCTCCCGGCACCGGCGAGTGGAAGGTCAACGGCAAGCCGCTGGAGACCTACTTCCCGGACAAGGTCCACCAGCAGACCATCAAGGACCCCTTCGTCTCCCTCGGGTTCGACGGCGCCTACGACGTCTTCGCCCGTCTGGACGGCGGCGGCACCAGCGGCCAGGCCGGCGCCCTGCGTCACGGCATCGCCCGTGCCCTGGCCTCGCTGGACCCCGAGAACAACCGCCCGACCCTGAAGAAGGCCGGTTTCCTCACCCGTGACGACCGTGAGGTCGAGCGGAAGAAGGCCGGTCTCAAGAAGGCGCGCAAGGCTCCTCAGTTCTCCAAGCGTTGATGCTCATGCGCCGGCACCCGCTCGGCTGAGCTCTCACCCGTACGTCGTCCCGCACAGGGACGGCGTACGGGTGTTTTCGTTTGTCCGGTGGCGTTCTCCGCCACGCTGAACCTCATCGGCGCCGAACGGGCGTCGCTTTCGAAAGGGGCTGTCGCCTGTGGCTCGGCTGTTCGGAACAGATGGTGTACGCGGTCTCGCGGGTCGCGACCTGACCGCCACCCTCACCCTGGAACTGTCCATCGCGGCGGCGCGTGTGCTCACCCGCTCCGACGGCGACCGACGTCCGCTGGCCGTCGTGGGCCGTGACCCCCGCGCCTCCGGAGAGTTCCTGGAGGCCGCCGTGGTGGCGGGTCTGGCCAGTACGGGCGTCGACGTCGTCAAGGTGGGCGTGCTGCCCACCCCCGCCGTCGCCCATCTGACCGGTGTCCTGGACGCCGACTTCGGCGTGATGCTCTCCGCCAGCCACAATCCGGCTCCGGACAACGGCATCAAGTTCTTCGCCCGGGGCGGCCAGAAGCTCGAGGACGCCCTGGAGGAGGAGATCGAGGGCATGCTCGGCGTTCCCTCGACCCCCGCCGTGGGCGAGGCCGTCGGTCGGGTCTCCGAGTCCGGTGACGGCGCCGAACTCTACACCCGGCACATCCTCGACTCCCTGCCGCACGACCTCAAGGGGCTCAAGGTCGTCATCGACTGCGCCCACGGGGCCTCCAGCTCCGTCGCGCCCGACGCCCTGCGACGCGCGGGCGCCGAGGTCATCTCCATCGGTGACGCCCCCGACGGCCACAACATCAACCAGGGCTACGGTTCCACCAGTCTGGACGCCCTCAAGGAGGCGGTCCGGCTCCACGGGGCCGACGCCGGTATCGCCAACGACGGCGACGCCGACCGCTGCCTGGCCGTGGACGCCGAGGGCAATACGGTCGACGGCGACCAGATTCTCGCCATCCTGGCCACCGAGGCCAAGAACGCGGGCCGGCTGGCCGAGGACACCCTCGTGGTGACGGTCATGTCCAACCTGGGGCTCAAACTCGCCATGGAGCGAGAGGGCATCAACGTCGTCGAGACCGCGGTGGGCGACCGTTACGTGCTGGAGGAGATGAAGCGCGGCGGCTTCGCCCTGGGCGGTGAGCAGTCCGGACACGTGATCCTGCTGGACCACGCCACCACCGGCGACGGTCTGCTCACCGGTCTGCACCTGCTGGCGGCCATGGCCGACCACGGGCAGGGGCTGGCCGAACTGGCCAAGGTGATGACCCGTCTGCCGCAGGTCCTCATCAACGTTCCCGACGTCGACAAGTCCCGGGCCGCGGAGTCCGAGGAGCTGGCCGCCGCCGTCCGTGAGGCCGAGGCCGAACTCGGTGACACCGGCCGGGTCCTCATCCGCCCCAGCGGTACCGAGCCCAAGGTCCGCGTGATGGTGGAGGCCCCCGACCAGGACCAGGCCACCGCCGTCGCCGAGCGTCTCGCCGGAGTGGTCAAGACGGCACTGTCCTGAGGGACCATGACGGCCTCGGCCCTCCGGTGGGGTCGAGGCCGGGTCGTTCTCGCGCGTTCGGGCACAGAGTGGCCCGGGCGCGCGTTCTCGTTCATGTGATCGACGTGACGGGGTCGATAGGGGGCGAGGCCCTCCAGGGACGATGGGTGGTGCGGTCATGGTGATGAACGCGGGTTACGGACGTTCCCTGACGATCGGTGTGGACGTCGGAGGGACGAAGGTCGCCGCCGGTGTGGTGACACCGGGTGGGAGAGTCCTGGCGCGGGTGCGCACCCAGACGCCCGAACGCAGCAAGAGCCCGGAGGTCGTGGAGGACACGATCGTCTCGGTGGTGTCCGAACTCCGTCGGCGGTATCCGGTACGGGCGGTGGGCGTGGGAGCGGCCGGGTTCGTCGACGAGCGACGTTCCAGGGTCCTGTTCGCCCCGCACCTGTCCTGGCGCGAGGAGCCGCTGAGGGACGCCCTGGCGGTACGTCTGGGGCTGCCCGTGGTGGTGGAGAACGACGCCAACGCCTCGGCCTGGGCCGAGGTGCGCGCGGGGGCCGGACGCGGGGTGGACGACGTGGTGGTCGTCAACCTCGGTACCGGGATCGGTGGCGCGATCGTCTCCGACGGGGTTCTGCGGCGTGGACGGTACGGTCTCGCCGGAGAGTTCGGGCACATGACGGTGGTGCCCGGAGGCCATCGGTGCGAATGCGGCAACCGGGGCTGCTGGGAGCAGTACGCGAGTGGCAACGCCCTCACCCGGGAGGCCCGCGAACTGGTGGCCGCGGAGTCCCCCGTGGCGGAGGCGCTCCGGCAGGAGGTGGGGGGAGACCCGACCCTGATCACCGGCCCACTGGTCAGTGACCTGGCCCGCAAGGGCGACCGGGCCTGTCGGGAACTGATGGAGGAGGCGGGCACCTGGCTGGGCGTGGGTCTGGCCAACCTGGCGGCGGCCTTCGACCCCGAACTGTTCGTGATCGGCGGTGGCGTCTCCGAAGCGGGAGGGTTGCTGCTCGATCCGGCCCGACGGGCCTTCGAGAAGGGGCTGACCGGGCGCGGCTACCGGCCCGAGGCCCGGGTGGAGGCGGCGGCGTTGGGCAACGAGGCCGGACTCATCGGAGCCGCCGACCTCGCGCGTGAGGCACTGCCCCGGGGACGGCGCCGGCGTCACCGGCGCCGTCTGGGACGCGTCGGCCGGTGAGGGTCAGCGTCGGGTGGTCAGCGCCCTCACGTCGATGTCGATCGGGAAGGGTACGTCCAGCTTCAGACGTTCCCGGGCGATGGTGATCGGGACGTAGCGCGGGGCCGTGGTGCCGTCGAGCTCGTACACGTGGATCGCGGGCCCCTCGTCCTCCGGTTCGATCCGCCAGAAGTGCGGGATCCCGGCCGCGGCGTACTTCATCGGCTTGGTGGTGCGGTCCCGTTCCCGGGACTCGGGGGAGACGATTTCGATGACGAGGAGCACGTCTTCGGGCGGAACGTGGGCGGCCCGATACCAGTCGAGGTGCCGATCCGCGCCCTCTTCGAATTCGTAGACCAGGAGATCGGGCTCCGGCCGCTGGTGCTTTCCCAGCTTCATGGTCATCTCGGCGAGAACGTCGACGTTCTTCGGTGCCGCGTCCTCCAAGGCGTTCGCCAGGTAACGCATGACGCGTGAGTGGAATCGGGTCCGAGGGGAAAGCAAGACGAGTGCTCCGTCGATGAGTTCCATCCGGGGAGCCTCCGGAGGAAGGTCGTCCATGTCGTCGGCGGTCCAGCCCCCGGGAGGGGTGAGGAACCAGTCGGGGAGCGGCTCGGTCATCGAGTCCTCCTGGGTCGATTCCTGAGGCCACTCTAGTGTCGTCGTTCTTCGCATGACAGGACCGTGGCGCTGAGTGACGACAGGACCACATTTCCGTTCTCGGTCGTCAAGGGGGTCCCGACGTCGCAGGTCGGCAGGGTGTCGACGATTAACCGAACCCGGTTCTAGTGCGTGGGTCACATTCTCTGTAGAGTGCGGGTCATGGATCTCAACGGAATCTCCGCCCTCGTCTCGGGCGGCGCGAGTGGCCTCGGTGAGGCCACCGCCAAGGAACTCGCCTCCGCCGGTGCCACCGTCGTCATCGCCGACATGAACGCCGAGCGCGGCGAAGCCGTCGCCAAGGAGATCGGCGGTGTCTTCGTCGCCACCGACGTCTCCAAGGAGGACCAGGTCCAGGCCGCGGTCCAGGCCGCCGTCGACACCGGTAAGCCCTTCCGTGTCGCGGTCTCCTGTGCCGGCATCGGCTGGGCCACCCGTACCGTCGACCGGCACGGCACCCCCCACGACCTGGACAGCTACCAGAAGGTCATCCAGGTCAACCTGATCGGTACGTTCAACGTGCTGCGCCTGTCCGCGGCGGCCATCGCCCGGACCGAGCCGATCAACGAGGACGGCGAGCGCGGCTCGATCCTCAACACCGCCTCCCTCGCGGGCATCGAGGGCCAGATCGGCCAGATCGCCTACTCCTCCTCCAAGGGCGGCGTGATCGGCATGACCCTCCCGGCCGCGCGCGACCTCGCCGCGATCGGCGTCACCGTGAACACCATCGCCCCCGGCATCCTCGAGACCCCCATCTACGGTGAGGGCGAGCACGCCGAGGAGTTCAAGCGGAAGTTGGCCGCCCCGGTCCCCTTCCCCAAGCGTTTGGGCACCGCCTCCGAGTTCGCCAAGCTCGCGCGGACCCTGGTCGAGGTCAGCTACATCAACGGTGAGGTCGTCCGGATCGACGGCGCCCTCCGCATGCCCCCGAAGTAGGAGGACACCGTGTCCGACGAGGTTTTCTACACGGCCGAGGACGGCGTCGCCGTCATCACCATCAACCGGCCCAAGGCCAAGAACGCGGTGAACGCGGCGGTCGCGGCGCGGATCGCCGAGGCGCTCGACGACATCGACTCCCGCTCCGACGTCTCCGTCGGGATCATCACCGGCGCCGGCGACACCTTCTGCGCCGGCATGGACCTCAAGGCCTTCATGAAGGGCGAGGTCCCGGTGGTGGAGGGGCGCGGGTTCGGCGGCTTCGCCGAGCGGGGCCCGAAGAAGCCGCTCATCGCCGCGGTCGAGGGTTACGCTCTGGCCGGCGGGTTCGAGGCGGTACTCGCCTGCGACCTGGTCGTGGCGGCGGAGGACGCCCGCTTCGGCATCCCCGAGGTCAAGCGGGGACTGGTCGCCGGAGCCGGAGGCCTCCTGCGTCTCCAGCACCGCATCCCGCGCAACATCGCGATGGAGTTCGCCCTCACCGGCGACTTCGTCGAGGCCGGGCGCCTGGCGGAACTGGGACTGGTCAACCAGGTCACCGAGAGCGGCGGAGCGTTGGAGGGCGCCAAGGCCCTGGCGGCTCGTATCACCCCCAACGGGCCTCTCGCGGTGAAGGTCTCCAAGGAGATCATCCGTGCCTCGGACGACTGGTCCGGCGACGAGATGTGGGACCGCCAGAACGAGCTGGCCGGCCCGGTGTTCGTCAGCCAGGACGCGATGGAGGGGGCGATCGCCTTCGCCGAGAAGCGCGCCCCCGTATGGAAGGGCGAATGACCTCGGGCACACCTGGTCGACGGCCGTCCTTCGGGGCGGCCGTCGGTCGGTCCGGAACGCCCTGACATGGTGGATATGTGATGCTTTGTCCCTCTGTTGACCAGGGGGAATCCATCGTCTGAGGCGGACGGTCCGGTGATCGCGCCTGTGTAGCCTGAAGGGGTTCAGCGTGTCCCTTCCAGGAAACGACACCAGTGTCTCTTGTACCCACCTGGAGCCGGGCCTCCGTGCCGGGACGTTCACTCGTGGTCCTGGCGATCGCCGACTCCGCACCCCGTGCCCGCCTCGCGGCCACCATGCTCGACACCCTGCCCGGCCCCGGCCACGCCCATGGTCTGGCCGTTCTGCGGTCGGCCGCCACACCCTCGCCCGCCCGGATCCGGGCCGAGCTCGAGGACACCCGGCAGGCGGGGCGACGCATCCCGCTCCTGACCACCGGCCAGATACGGCGGCTCATCCGACGCCGTCGCCCCGACGCGGTGCTCCTCGACTGCTCCGGACCCCATACCGAGACCCTCTCCGGGCTCGGCCGCTCCTTCCTCCGTCGGTACCGTCCGGTGGTGGTCTCCTCCCTGCCGGTCCCGGCGCCCGAGGCCACCGAGGGGGAATGGCTCCATCGGTCCAGGTCCGACCTGTTGGTGGCCCACAGCCACCGGGAGATGGACGAGTACACCGTCCTCGCCGAGAAACTCGGGATCAGGACCCAGGTGGGCCTGGCGGGCGTCTTCCCCAGGACGGGACAGGGCCCCGTCTCCGGCCGCCGTGACCGGGTGGTGTTCGCCGCCGAGGGCGGGCTGCCCGACGGGAACCTGGGACGCGAGACCCTCCTTTCGGCCCTGGCCGATCTGGCGAGGAACCGCCCCGACCTGGAGGTGGTCCTGCACCTGGGGCACGAGGATCACCCCGAACCGATGGAGACCTGGCACGCCCTCGCCCGAGCGGGGCGGGTCGACGCGTCCGCGCTGACCGTCACCTCCGGTGACCTACGGCGACAACTCGACCACGCGCGAGGCCTGGTCGCACTCGGATCCGAACCGGTCCTGGTCGCCCTCTCCGCCCGCGTGCCCTGCCTGGTCCTCACCGATTTCGGTCGGGAACGGGGCGACCTCTTCGAGGACAGCGGTCTGCTCGGCGACCTCGGCGACCTCCGTCTGGCCCGCTTCCACAAGCCCAGACGGGCCTGGGGCGAGTACAACCACTTCCACCCGGCCTCGGAGGACGACTGGGTGGCGCGGCTGCACGAACTCTGCCTCAACGTCACCCGGGGCCGGATCTCCTGATCGGGCCCGCCCCGACCTAGGAGTGCTCTCCCTCCTGGAGGGCGAGCGCGGCCTCGAACAACGTCGGCTCGCCCGTGGGCACAGCGCGTCCCACCGCGTCCAGCAGCGGGGGTTCCAGGACCACCGCGAGGGAGCGAGAGAACGCGTACGAGAAGTGGTTGCTGTCGTAGAAGACCAGTTGGTTGCCGATGACCCCTTGGCAGACCCCGTCCTGGCAGAGGTAGTCGGTCATGTCCAGGAAACGTGTGTTGTGCGGGACGTTGGTCAGGTCCTTGAAGGGGGGCGTCTCGGCCATCGACTCGGACTGCGGAGCGGTGCAGTCCGAGGAATCGCCGCGGTCGACGCATTCGGGGAGCCGGAAACCGAAACGGGGTGTGTCCCGGACCGCGATGACGTCGATGCCCATCCGGTCGAGCTCCCTCCACCGTTCCACGAACCCCTCGGGCACGTGCTCCCCGGCGGAACGACCGGTGAGGGAGGCCAGGGTGAACACGGCGTCGGGGGAGAGGGCCGTGAGCTCCCTCATGGCCTCTTCGTTCCACTCCGAACACTGCGTGTAGGGGGCGCCCCGGTAGGTCTGTTCCCCGGAAGCGAACTGGCAGGCGTTCTTGGTCATGGTGACCAGCCGCCAGTCGTGTCGTTCGGTGATGGCCCGCAGCGCCTGGAACCAATGGCGTGCGTGCGAGCTGCCGGCCAGAACGATGGTGTAGTCCGAGTCGGGGTCACCGAACTCGCATGTGATGACCTCGGTGTCGGCGACCAGCGCGTTGCAGTCACGGGTCTGGGCGATCGTGTCCTTCACGACGGTCGTCGTGTCCGGATGGATCGGCAGGTCCGGCAACCCCTCGGCCATGCCGGGGGTGAGGTGGACGGCCGCGCCGGGATAGGCGAGCGGGTTGGAGCTGAGCTCCAGGCGCAGGAGACGATCCCGCTCGATCGAGTGGTTCCAGAGAGCCCCCGCCACCAGGACCGGGACGATGAAGATCACCCCGGCCGCCAGTGACCAGCCCGGACCGCGAAGCCGTCGCGTCGCCCGGGTGACGCCCCCGTCGATCAGCCAGGAGGTGGCCAGGGCCGCGACGAACGAGAGCCCCAGGACGAGGAGGCCGCCGGCCAGGGTGGGCCGGTCCGTCTCGTTGAGTTCCAGGTGGACGATCAGGATCGGCCAGTGCCATAGGAACAGGGTGTAGGCGTGGCCGCCCATCCAGGTCAACGGACGTGTACCCAGGAGGCGACCTACGGAGAAGCGGTCGTTCTCCTCCTCTCCGGCCCCGGCGACGATGACGAGCAGCGCGGCCAGGGTCGGCCAGAGCGAGGCGTAGCCCGGATAGGGCAGCGAGTCTCCGATGACGAACCCGCACAGGATCAGGGCGATCAACCCGAGCCAGCCCGCCGGCCGGCGTACGAAGGAAGGCAGGTTCACCCGATGGATCACCAGGGCGAGAACACCCCCCAGAGCCAACTCCCACAGGCGGGCACCGGTGTCGAAGTAGGCCCAGACGGGTTCGGTGGAGGTGATCCAGAGCGAGTAACCGAACGAGGCGGCGAACACCGCGCCCAAGGCCACCAGGACGGTGCTCCGCGTCCGTAGCCCGGCCCACGCGGCGACCAGGCCGGCGGCGGTGATCAGCAGCGGCCACAGGAGGTAGAACTGCCCTTGGACCGCCAGTGACCAGAAGTGCTGGACCGGACCGGCCGCGGAGTTCTCGGCCATGTAGTCGACCGAGTCCAGGGCCAGATGCCAGTTCCCGTAGTAGAGGGCGGCGGCGCGCACGCTCTCGATGACGGACATCCACTGGGAACGGGGGAAGAACAGATAGGTCATCGCCAGCACGGCGCCGAGGACCACGGCGCCGGCGGGGAACAGACGCTTGACCAACTTGGCCCAGAAGGCGCCGAACGCGATGCGCCCGTCGCGTTCTATCGCGCGGACCAGGGAACCGGTGATGAGGAAGCCGGTGAGCAGTAGGAAGACGTCGACGCCACCGGAGACCGTGCCGAACCAGATGTGGTAGACGGCGATCAGGAGGGCGGCGACCGCGCGCAGCCCCTCGATGTCGGGACGATGGCGGTGGCGCACGGGCGGGGTCACGGGGGAGATGACGGGCCCGGAGACGCCGCCTCGGACGGAAGCGGACACTGGACAGCCTCGAGTTCGACGAAGGTGAAGCAGGGGCCGGCCATGGGGGTGTGTTCGGCGGGAAGGGTGCGGCCGAAGAGAGGCGCCCCGCCGAACCAGTATCAGTAACCGGCGAGGGGGGTCGGCGGGCAAAGGCCGCCCCGTTGTCGAGTCGAGATGGAATCTGTGTGAACGCGTAGCCCTGAACAGGGGGAATGTGCGCTAGGTCATAGCTCCGCATCGTCTCCGCGGACGAAGGCCCCGAGCGACGCGACGGGGCCGGTCCGAACGGGAGGTGCGGACCGGCCCCGGGCAGGGCGCTCTATGGGTGAGGCGAAGAGACCCTTCCGTCAGCGGCGTAGCCCGATCTTGCGCAGGACGCGTCCGGCCAGGCGGCGGGCTCGACGGTAGGGGGTCCGCTCGGCGGACGCCTCCAACCTCTTGAGACGTTTCTCCAGACGATCGATCCTCTGGACCTTCTTCTCCAGACCACGGACCTTCTTGTTCAGCTCCGAGGTCTTGGTCACGAGGTCCGCGTGGTCACGTCGCAGCCAGCCGATCCTGGCCGATACACCTTCTTCCGCGCTGGTCCAGGCGTCCACACCAGGGGGGTAGACGGTGGTGCGCACCCGTTCCTCGAAAGAGGCCCCGGCGTCCTCACCGTCCATGTGAACGTGGTCGACGCCGTTCTTCTCCAAGAACGAGGTGAAACGGGAGAACCTTTCGGAGTGCCCTTCGAGCATGGCCGTGAAGTCGGCCTCCGCGTACAGTTTCGCCGCGTCCGTTTCCGCGGACAGGTCCCTGATCCGACGATGCGGGATATCGAAGTAGCGGCACAGTTCCAGCGTGCGCGAGTCATGGCATAGGACCACGGCGGGGGTTCCCGCGAGCAGAGCGGCGATGTTGCCGTGGATCCGGGTGCCGAAGGAGAAATCGTGGTCGCGCAGGCTCTCGATCCAGGTGGCCGGGTCGAGGTGGACCCGGACCTTGTTCTCCTGGAACAGAGGGTGGGTGCGGTGCAACGGCATACGGTTGCGCTGGTCGTTCACCCCGGAGCGGTCGCCCCAGTAGAGCAGCTCCAGGTCCTTCGTCTCCTGGGCGAAGTAGCGCATGTTCGGGTAGCGCTCGAAGTTCGACGTGACGATACCGCCGACGTCTCCCGCGCCCAGGGCGCTTCGAGAGGCGTTGACGGCGATACGACTGTTCCCGTCGAGCCGATCCGGCCCCTTGGAGACGTCGAGTCGGTCGCCGTACATGAACATCGACGGGCAGCCGATGACCTCCACGTCGTGGAAGCCCAGGCTGTTGAGGTACCGCTCGGTGAACTCCCCGCGGACGCCGATGGTCGCCGAGCGGTCGAGGACTGCTCGTACGAATCGGGTGACGGGGGCGTCGAGCGCCGCCATCCTGCCGAGGTCGTAGTCCAGGTTCGACTGCGCGCCCACGCCGAGGACGACCACCGGGATGGTCAACTTCTCGATGAGAGAGCTCAGGGCGTCGAGATGGCCGATGAAGGAGACCCGGAACGCGTTGGCGAGGGGGATGACGAAGGCGTCGTACTCCTCGTTGATGCGCTCCGCGTCGGCGGCCTCGGCGCGAAAGCCGTTGGCGACGACCTCCGTCTCGGAGGTGCTCAGCAGTTTGTAGGAGGCCTGACTGAAGATCAGGTTGCCTGCGTTGTTGCCGAAGATGTTGCGTTCGATGGCCGACCCGGGGCCGACGATCTCGAAGGGGTCCTTCTTGGCGCGGAGGAGTACACGTTTCATGGCGGGGCTTTCGGTCTGGGGAGGATGGGCGACGCGGGGCCCGGCACGGGGGTGAGCCCGTGAGGGAGGGTCAGGACGGTTCGGGGGCCAGAGAGTCGATGTTCGTCATCGCCTCGGGGGACGACGGCAATGGGCGCAGAAGCGAACCCCGTTCGTACAGGTCGTCGACGGCGGCGTTGAAACGTGTCTGTGAGTCGGGACCGCCCAACAGGTAGGTTCTGAGCTCGCCGCGTTCCAAGGCCAGGCGATCCTTCTCGGGGAGGTGGATCGCCTCCAGCGCCTCTTCGAGTCCCGCTCCGTCGGGAGAGAGCATGTACGCGGCGGAGGACGTGGGGTGCTTGTCCTGGAACTCGCCGTGGGTGAGGCCTTCGCAGTTGGTGATCGCGTAGGGCTTCTCCGTGGCGACGAAGTCGGCGACCACACTGGAGATGTCGCTGATCAACAGGTCGGCCTGGTTGAAGCACGAGTACAGACTCGGCCGAGGACCCTGGACGACGAGGTGTTCCTCATCGGCGTGGCCGTTCCAGTAGACGCGGTGCCACTCGGTGGTCAGCGCCTTCAACTCCGAGACCGCCTCCGGCGGCGCTCCACCCTCCAGCCGTGAGTTGTGCGCCTCGTCCCGGGCCCCGGTGTCCATGTCGAAGGCGGCGAGTCGTCTCTCGAGTTCGACCAGTCGGCCTCGGCCCGCCTCGGAGCCCTCTCCGCCCCGGTTCGCCCGAGCGATGAGATCGACGATGTGCTTGTGCGCCCTGCGGGCCTCCGGTGAACGGATTCCGGTGAAGGGGTGGGGCTTGTAGAGGACCCGGACCTTCGGCTCCGCGTCGAGCAGCTTCGCGATGAGCGTGGGGCCGGCTTCGATCAGGGAGGTGTTCCCGGGGTCGTCGGTCCAGCCTTCCCAGGTGGGGGCGTACAGGACGGTACGTACGGAGTTGGCCGCGGTGTCGTCGCGGATCTCGTCGAGCTGAGGACGTCCCACCTCGACGATCTCGTCTTCGCGGACCCCTACCCGGGCCCGGGAGTACCGATCTCGTCCGGCGCGTCCGGCCGTCCACACTTCGTCGTACGCCTTGCTGAAGGGGTTGATGCTGGCGATCTTGTCGCTGTCGCCGTGTCCGATGAACACGTGCTTCATCGAAGGGTTGCGCAGCATGTGGATGTTCTTGCCGGTGTTGGCCGGGTAGAGGGCCACTCTGGCCGGGCCGAAGTCGAGGGCCATCAGGTTGGTGGCGGCGGGAACGCACAGGACCGGGATACGTGTGGGTGCGAGTTGAGCGGCGATGGTGCGCTCGCGCAACACGATCAGTGGACGTCGAGGCAGACGGTCCAGAGTCTCCAACCACATGTTGACCTGGTAGACGGAGTCGGAGGACCCGGAGAAGTACAGGACCACCTCGGGGCGGTAGGAGTCCAGCCATTCCTGGGCGAACGCCATGACCTCTTGTTCACCGGGGATGGTCAGGGCCCGTCGGTAGTGGCGGACGAACACGGCCAACGCGATCACGGTCACTCCGATCGTGATGACGGCGCCCGTGACCGTGAGCCAGGCCGCGCCGAGGGCGACGTAGGCGACGGTACCGAGGATGAGGAAGATATCGAGCGGCAGCAGACGGCTCATGGGTTCGCGTACGAACGGCATGGGCGGGCTGTCGGGGATACGCAGGGCGTCCAGCGGGATGTTGCGGGTGGCGATGGGCAGGCGCCGACGGTTGCGCAGAAGTCGTCCGACGACACCGCACAGGAGTTGGAACCCGAAGAGCACGAGGAAGGCCAGGAGGACCAGCCCGATACCGGTGGAGGTGGCCTCGGGGGTGGTGATCAGCAGGCCCAGGGCCAAGAGCTGGCGTAGGAGCGTGCGGGGCGTGATGCCCAGTCGTACCTGCTGGAGGGTCTTGGCGAACCCGGTCATACGGTGCAGCAGCAGGGCGTCCATGACGTAGCTGCCCGCGGCGCCGATCAGGAAGACCCACCAGGATCCGGTGACGACGCCCACGAGCATCGTCGCGTAGGTGAGTCCGAGCAGGCCGGTTCGGAAAAGGGTGGTGCGCTTGTTACCGGTGGTCGGGGTCACTTCGCGGCCTTCGCTTCCTCGCCCTGGGCCACGACCGGACCCGCGGGAGGATCTTCCCTCCGGACGTCGATGACGTGTCCGGTCAGGTCGGACAGCAGGACGTCCACGGAGGTGTGGGCGACCTTGTCCGCGCTGAGCAGGGAGCCCGCCGGCTCTTCACCGAAGGCCTTGGAGCGCATCGGTGTCTGGGTGCGCTCGGGGTTGATGCAGTTGATCCGCACTCCGTCCTCGGACCACTCGTCCGCCAAGGCCTGGGTGAGGTTGACGGTGGCGGCCTTGGTCGAGGAGTACAGGCTGTACTCGGCCCTGCCCCGGGTGTAGGAGCTGGAGGTGTACAGCAGGAGCTGCCCGCCGGTCTGCGCCAGGTAGGGGAAGGCCGCGCGGGCGATGTGCACCGGCGCCAGGTAGTTGACCCGGACCGTCTCCTCGATCTCGGCCGGGTCGGTCCGGTCCAGACGACTGATCTTCAGCACGCCGGCCGTGTTGACGACGTGGTCGATCCGCCCGGTGGCGGAGTGGGCCTGTTCCAGGGCGGCGGCCACGTCCTCGGGGTTGGCGACGTTGGTACGGGTCGCGCCGCGCGAGTAACGGAAGACGCGGGCGCCGTGCTTCTCGGCGAGGTCGGCGATTCCGGCGCCGATGCCGTAGCTGCCGCCGAAGACCACCATGGTCCGGCCTTGGAGCCCCTCGGTGTAGTCGTGCTCGGTGTACTCGGGGGTGGCCGCGGTGGCCAACTGGAAGAGCTTGTCGGCGATGAAGATGTCGACCGGCTGGGTGACCTTCATGTTCTGTTCTTCGCCGGCGACGACGTGGATGGGCACGTCGGGGGAGTAGCGCAGGACCACGGAGCAGTCGTCCGTGGCCTCGAAGTCCGGGTCGTCCCAGGCCTTGACGTAGGCGTCCTTGATCGTGGCGAGGCGGAAGGCCTGAGGGGTCTGGCCGCGCCGGAGGCGGGAACGGGTGGGGACGTCGGTGATGACGTCATCGTCCACCTCGATGATGGTGTCCGACGACGGAATGGCCACGTCGACGGCACGGTGGGTGCCCAGCGCGGTGACGCAGTCGTCGATGATCCGCTGGGAGAGCATGGGGCGGACGGCGTCGTGGAACAGCACGTTGGTGCTCTCGGAGGGCAGGTGGGCCAGCGCGTCCAGGGCCAGCTGGGTGGTGGCGTTGCGAGAGGTGCCGCCGGGCAGCACACGCGAGACCTTGGCCAGTCCCGCCTTGCGCACGATGGCCTCGGCGTCGGAGACGAATCCGGGGTTCATCATGACGATGACCTCGTCGACGCGCGGCGCCTGCTCGAAGATGTGCAGGGTGTGTTCGAGGATCGTCTTCCCGGCGATCTTCAGCAGCTGCTTGGGCGTGGCCAGTCCGATGCGTTGACCGCTGCCGCCGGCCAGGACGATGGCCACGGTTCTGGTGGCGGAGGGAAGGGCGTTATCAGGCAAGGTCGTCTCCCGTGGCTCTGGTGGGAATGCGGTGCCCGACCTTGGGGGACCAGCGCGCTCGAGATCGGGGTGGAGCACGTGAGGTCGAGACACGGAGCCCTCCCTCGACGGGGGAGGCGTTCCGTAGATGGTGTCCTGACATTCTTCGGTTGTTCGCGTGATGTTCAGGGAACGCACGCTATAGGCATGACGGTGTCGGGCATCGTCCGGTTGACACGTCCGGTGTGTCCGGTCGTTTTCCCCCACGCGAGGACATCCGCGCCGTGAACCCGAGAAACCCCGTTCATCCAGGTCAGACGCGTGATATGGGACTTTGGTTCTGAAGGTACCGGCCGCTGACCACCTGAAACGCCGGGCGGGCCCGTGGTGTTCGGCACTGGTCCGTGCCCGCCGAGGTGCCGTGCCGCTCGCCGGCGAGCGACCTCGGGTCGGCCGCTCCCCGAGGCGGGCGGCCCGGAGAAGATCGACCGAGGGGGCTTGCCCCGCCGCCCCACCCTGTGGCACGATTCTCGCCAACGCGAAAGCTGTATCCGAAACCCGGCCCTCCGCCGGGTTTTTTTGTTGCCCGGGCCCTCTCGTGACGTCTCCGAGAGGTCGCCCCCTTTTCCCTCCCACCTGTTCGACGCCGTGCGGCGCCCCTTCGGCGTGCCCGGCGTGAGAGGAGTGCTTCGAAGAATGTCTTCACCCGTTTCCAGATCGGCGTGGGGAGCACGGTCCCCGCGCGGCAGGACCACGGTCGCCTGGAGCAGGCGTACCGGTTTCACCGTGCACTATTCGGCCGGCCCGGCCTCCCAGACCCCGCGTCGGATCCAGGACTTCCATATGGACGGGAACGGTTGGGCCGACATCGGCTACAACTTCCTCGTCGACCGTTCCGGCACCGTTTACGAGGGACGCGGATGGACGGTGGCCGGGGCCCACGCCGCCCCGCACAACACCAGCCATATCGGGGTCTGTTTCATCGGCCGGGACGGCGACGCCACACCGGCCGCCAAGGCCTCCATCCGGAGTCTCTACGACGAGGCCTGCCGGCGTTCCGGTCGAACCCTGGCCAGGACCTGGCACGGGGGTCTGTCCGGCAACTCGACCGAGTGCCCGGGAGCGGACCTTCGCGCGTGGGTCCGCGCCGGAATGCCCGTGGGCGATGGAGGGGGCGGCGGAGGCGAGCCGGCCCCGAGCCCCGGCGCGGGGACGCTCCCCGGTCCGCGGTTCGACTTTCCCCTGCCCGCGGGCCACTACTTCGGCCCCGCCTCCGGCCCGGACCAGAGCGTGTCCGGTGCCTTTCGGCGCACCTTCCGCGGACGGACCGACCGCGAGTGGCTCCGGGAGTGGGCCACCCAGCTCGGACGCCGGGGGTGGTCGGTGGGCCGCGGCCGTACCCATCTGGCCCGGCACGGCAACGACGGGGTCTACGGCCCCGAGTACCGGGCCCTGGCACGGGCCTTCCAGCGTTCCCAGGGGCTGACCGTCGATGGTCTGATCGGCCGCGAGACCTGGGACGAGGCCTTCCACGCACCCGTCACCTGAGGACGGGAGAACAAGAGAGGAGAACCGACGTTGATCGTGCAACCCTTCCGCGACGTCGAGGATCTGGTCGCCGACCATCTTCGCGAGCGGTTGCCCGACTTCCCTTCGGAATGGGCGGGGACCCCCGTGGTCACCGAGTCCTTTCCGTCCAGGGAACCGGGAGAGGAACCCGAACTGACCGTGCGCTGCGAGGAATCGGGCGGGAACCATCCGATCACCCAGCAGGCCCTGGTGCGCGTCTCGGCCTGGGCCGATGACCGTGACGACGCCAAGACCCTGGCCCATCTGGCCCACGCCGCCCTGCTCGAACACGCCGGCGACGCCGCCATCGTGTCGGTGCGTCAGGTCGACGGGGTCGTCGCCGGGTTCGACCCGGAGGTCCCCGAACCCCACGCCACCTTCACGGTGCTGGTGACCCAGCGTCCCACCGGGGTGGTGTGAGCCTCCCTTCCGAAAAGGCCCTGAAGGGCCGTCCATGCGCCCGGGGTGAAAACCCCGGGTTTTCTCATAAAAGAAGAACGAATTCAAAAAAGGTGGATATTCATGGGTAATGCGAGTAATGCGAGTGTGTGGGCGTACGCGGATGTGTTCATCGCTCCTGTG
>NZ_ANAC01000021.1 GCF_000341225.1 Nocardiopsis alba DSM 43377 | reverse complement strand
GGCCGGACGGCGGATCATTCTCCGCCGT
The DNA here is from genome assembly GCF_000341225.1 of Nocardiopsis alba DSM 43377. Taxonomy (GTDB): domain Bacteria; phylum Actinomycetota; class Actinomycetes; order Streptosporangiales; family Streptosporangiaceae; genus Nocardiopsis; species Nocardiopsis alba. The sequence continues at coordinate 118,497 of NZ_ANAC01000021.1, read as the reverse complement.
CCGGCCCCGCCCGAGGGTGAGGGTCGATCAGAACCCGTAGTTGTACAGGGAACCGCCCGGGTAGACGGTGCCGACACCGTCGCGGTAGGCGTAACCGCCGTAGGAGGCGCCCTCGACGAAGGTCCAACCGCCCAGGGTGCGACCACCCAGGCCGACGTACCAGCCCGCGGCGTTCGGGTCGGTGTAGGCGCGCAGGGCGAAGTGGATGTGCGCGCCGGTCGTGGAGCCACCGGCGCAGAGGCTGTTGCCCTGGGTGCCCAGGTAGTGGCCGACGCCGACGTTGTTACCGGGCAGCCACTGGTAGTCCTCCAGGTGGTAGTAGTCCGTGGAGTAGCCGTTGTCGTGGATGACGCGGGTCCAGCCGCTGCACAACGAGTAGGCGTAGCCGCCTCGGGCCGCCCGGGCCTGACCGTTGCCGCCGGCGAAGTCCACCGAGCTGTAGGGCGGACCGGAGCTGAAGCCGTGCGGGCCGCCGGTCATCACCATCGAGGTGCCGATGGAGAAGGGCAGACCGACCCCGGTGTAGGCCATGAGGGAGATCTGCTCGGGGTCGGTGGAGGCGGCCACGGTCTCACGCTGTTCCGTGTCCATGAGGTCGGAGCCGGCGAGGATCTCGGAGAACTCCTCGGTCCCCTCCAGGCCGACCTCCCAACCGTCGGAGTCGAGTTCGGCGGCGAACAGCCAGGCGTAGGGCTCCTCGCCCTCGACCTCGGGCGCGGTGACGATGGCGACCCCGAAGGCCGCGTCGTCGGAGGTCTCCCGGATGTCCACGCGGACGTCACGGTCCTGGGCGTCCAGGGTGGAGAGTTCGGTGGATCGGAAGTCCAGGACGTCGTCGATGACGGACTCGGCCAGGGCGTCCTCCGCGTCCAAGGCGGACGATGCTCCGGGAACGTCCACCTCCGTCGCGTCGAAGATGATCTCGACGTTGTCCGCGGCGGTGTAGGGCTCGATGGCCGGTTCCGCGGAGGCGGGCACGACCGTCGAGACGACGAGCGCCGCGGCCGCGGTCAACGCGAGAGTGCCGGCGGGAAGGAATCGGGGGGTGGGGGTGGGCAGTGTCAACGCCTCTCCTGGGGGAGTCGAGGGAACGGGGTATGACACCACAACCTTCGATCGTGGCTACCGCAGAGTAACCGGGGTCCCGGGGGCGGACAAGAGGGGCAGACGATGAAGGATCGGGGAACGTTCGGTTCGCGCGAGATCGGTACCGAGTGCCGCTCGCCGTTCGGTTCACGACACCTCGGGACCCCGTCTCACCTGGGACGCACGCCCTCCAGGGAGAGAAGGTGACGCTTTCTCTCCAGCCCGCCCGCGTAGCCGGTGAGACTCCCGTCGGCCCCGATGACCCGGTGGCAGGGCACGATCACACTGATGGGGTTGCGGCCGTTGGCCGTGCCCACCGCACGGGAGGCGGTCGGCCGGCCCAGTTCCTCGGCGAGCCGACCGTAGCCGGTGGTCTCCCCGTACGGGATGGTGGTCAGGGCCCGCCACACCCGGAGCTGCCAGGCGGTCCCGGCCGGGGCCAGAGGCAGATCGAACTCGCGCAACTCTCCGGCGAAGTAGGCGTTCAACTGCCGTTCGACCTCGACGAAGGGCGCGGCGTCGGCGATCCAGCCTTCGGGGATCCGGCGTGGGCTCTCGTCCTTGGAGAGCGTCCACACGCCTCCCAGGGACTCGCCGTCCCCGAACAGCAGTAGTTCGCCCAAGGGGGAGTCCATGGTCGCGTACCGAGTGGGGCCCGGCAGGGGCGTCCGGAAACGGACCGCCGGCACCCTGGCGGGTTCCGTCGCCTCGGGCAGGTCCAGTGGGAGGGTCTCCTGGTCGGTGTGGATCATCGTCCTCGTCGTTCCTCTCGGCTCCGTCGTTCTTCCATCCCGGTGGACGACGCCCATAGCAGGTGGGTGGCGTAGGAACGCCAAGGGCTCCAGTCCCGGGCCCTGGCGCGCGCGGCCGCGGGGGTCGCCGTCTCGCCGGACCTCTCCAAGGCCTGCCGGACCCCCAGGTCGGTCTCCAGGAACACGTCCGGGTCGCCGAGCCCGCGCATTCTGGTGTATCGGGCGGTCCAGGGACCGATACCGCGTAGTTCCACCAGCCGTCGTTCCGCCTCGTCCCGGTCGCAGCCCGGCCCCAGGTCGATCCGGCCGGAGGCGATCGCCTCGGCCAGTCCGACCAGGGCCCGGCTCCGCGCCCTGGTCAGTGGAAGGTCGTCCGGGCTCGCCGCCGCCAGGTCCTCAGGCGTGGGGAAGGTGTGGGTGAGACCCCCGTCGGGGGTCTCCAAGGGACGTCCGAACCGTTCCACCAGCCGTCCCGCCAGAGTACGCGCCGCTCGGACCGAGACCTGTTGACCGAGGACGGCGCGGAAGGCGGGCTCGGCCGGGTCCACCTGACCCGGGGAGCGTACGCCCGGGTGCGCGCGCAGGGTCGGGCCCAGGATCGGGTCGGCTCCGAGGACGTCGGCGACCGCCTCCGGATCGGCGTCCAGGTCCAGGAGGTCGCGGCAGCGTCGGACCGCGCCGGCCAGATCACGGGGGTCGGTCAGGCGCAGGCGGCAGGCCACGTGCCCACCGGCCCGGCCGGTCCCGGGGGAGAGTTCGACGGTTCCGGTTCCGTGCGGGAGCCGGAGGGCGCGTCGGTAGATCCCGTCCGTGTACTCCTCGACGCCGGGGACGGCCCGGTCCCCGAGGAAGGCGAGCGTGCCCTCCAGGTCGATGGGGCTTCGGTAGGGCAGGCGCAGGGTGATCGTGCCGGAGCCGGTCGCGGTGGCCCGGCCGGCCGCCGCCTCGCGCATACGGCTCGGGGAACGGTCGTAGACGGCGCGCATGGTCTCGTTGAACTGGCGGACGCTCGAGAATCCGGCGGCGAAGGCGGCGTCGGCCATCGGCATGTCGGTGGTCTCCACCAGGATCCGCGCGGTGTGCGCGCGCTCGGTCCGGGCCAGGGCCAGGGTGCTCGCGCCGGTCTCGCCGGTGAGCAGACGGTTCAGCTGGCGTTCGCTGTAGCCCAGGGCGGCGGCCACGGAGCCCACGCCGCCCCGGTCGACGGCACCGTCCCTGATGAGTCGGACGGCGCGGCCCACGACGTCGGCCCGCAGGTTCCATTCGGGAGAACCGGGAACGGTGTCGGGGCGGCAGCGCTTGCAGGCGCGGAACCCCGATTCCTGGGCCGCGGCGGCGGATCGGTAGAAGCGGACGTTCCTTCGCAGCGGGGTGATCGCGGGGCAGCTCGGGCGGCAGTAGACGCCGGTGGTGAGCACGGCCGTGTAGAACACCCCGTCGAATCGGGCGTCTCTACTGTGCACCGCGCGGTAGCGCTGTTCGTCGTCCATCACGCCACCCATGTTCGCCGAGCGGGGTGACGCTCCGCCGGCGGTTTTCGGACATGGAGGTCGGGTCAGGCGCCCCGGTCGGTCTCCCCGGTGATCTCGGGGGCGGCGTCGTGTTCCACGAGGTACTGGATGTAGACCGGGCGCAGGGCCTCCTGCACCTTCGGGTCCTGTTCCGAGGAGAGCGCCTCGTAGAGGAGTCCCGAGACCTGGGCGACGCTCGCCTCGCTGGCGTCCGTGTTGCCCGCGACCGCCTCGGCCGCGGGGATGAGACCGAGCAGTTTCCAGAAGAACCGTACGTCCCACCGTTGCCGCGCCAGTTCGATGGCGCGTTCGCGCAGGTCCTCGGTGCTGGTGTTCGCGAAACCGTTGACGTTGTCGTCCATGGACGGAAGATACCCGCACCCGTGCCCGCCACCCATGGGTGACCTGCGTTACTCTGCTCAGGAGTTCATCATCTCCTCCCCGGCGCCCGGGGAGCCCCCACAAGGGGTGCCGGGTGTGGACGGGGAACGTAGTGAGGGGTTAGTCATGGCCGAGGCCACCGCACGTGTCGTCGTCGCGAAGCCGGGACTGGACGGGCACGACCGAGGGGTCAAGATCGTGGCCCGGGTCCTGCGCGACGCGGGTGTCGAGGTCATCTACACCGGCCTGCGGCAGACCCCGGAGATGATCGTGTCCGCGGCGCTCCAGGAGGACGCCGACGCGATCGGACTGTCGGTGTTGTCGGGCGCCCACATGACCATGTTCGGTCGGGTCATGGAGTTGCTGCGCGAGAACGACGCCACCGACATCAAGGTGTTCGGCGGGGGGATCATCCCCGAGGCCGACATCGCCGAGCTGGAGGGGATGGGGGTGGCCCGGATCTTCACGCCGGGAGCGCCCACCGAGGAGATCGCCGACTGGGTCCGGGAGAACATCCGTCCGTCGCACACCGTCTGAGGGCTCCGTGACGTTGATCGCACTCGGGCGGGTGCCCCTCCAGGGGTGAAACGTCCCCGAAGTGTGTTATCCGCCGTGTCTCTGGTCACAGATTTTCCCACGTGAACGTGGATGGAGCGCCGCATGAGCGGCTTTTGTGCGCAGGGGCACCGGGAGAACGTCGCCCCGGTGTCAGATCGCGGGATCCCGGGCGACTAAGCTTTGCGCATGTCGCGGGTGGCAACGCCGCGGCGATCTCGATCTTGAGTAGGCGGCTCGACCCTCATGGGGTCGGTGTCGTGTGACACGCCCTTCGTGCGTCACCGCCGATCCGGACACGCCACCCCGGTACACACTTGAGCCAGCGAGTTACAAGGACGGACCCTCGTGGACCTGTTCGAATACCAGGCGAAGGAACTCTTCGCAGAGTACGGGGTTCCCGTACCCCAGGGGAAGGTGGCGAGCACGGCCGCTGAGGCGCGTGCCATCGCTGATGAGTTCGCCGCCGCGGGCAAGCCCCGCGTCGTCGTGAAGGCCCAGGTCAAGACCGGTGGCCGTGGTAAGGCCGGCGGCGTCAAGGTCGCAGAGGGCCCCGAGGACGCTCAGGCCAAGGCCGAGCAGATCCTCGGAATGGACATCAAGGGCCACACGGTCCACCGTGTCCTGGTCGAGGAGGCGAGTGACATCGCCGAGGAGTACTACTTCTCCTTCCTCCTGGACCGCGCCAACCGTGACTTCCTCTCCATCTGCTCCGCCGAGGGCGGCATGGAGATCGAGGAGGTCGCCGAGACCAACCCCGACGCCGTCGCGAAGATCTCGATCAACGCGTTGCAGGGCGCTCCGGCGGACATCGCCGCCGAGATCGTCAAGGCGGGCAAGCTGCCCGAGGCCGCCGCCGCCGGTGCGGCCGAGGTCATCACCAAGCTGTGGGACGCCTTCGTCGGCAAGGACGCCACCCTGGTCGAGGTGAACCCGCTCATCCTGACCAAGGACGGCCGGGTCGTCGCCCTCGACGGCAAGGTGACCCTGGACGAGAACGCCGAGTTCCGCCAGGACCTGGAGAGCCTGACCTTCGCCGAGGAGGGCGACCCCCTGGAGGTCGCCGCCAAGGCCAAGGGCCTCAACTACGTCAAGCTCGACGGCGAGGTCGGCATCATCGGTAACGGTGCCGGTCTGGTCATGTCGACCCTGGACGTGGTCGCCTACGCCGGTGAGGAGCACGGTGGGGTCAAGCCCGCCAACTTCCTCGACATCGGTGGCGGCGCCTCGGCCGAGGTCATGGCCAACGGCCTGGAGATCATCCTGGGCGACCCCGCCGTCAAGAGCGTGTTCGTCAACGTCTTCGGTGGCATCACCGCCTGCGACGCCGTCGCGAACGGCATCGTCCAGGCGCTGGAGCTTCTGGAGGAGCGCGGCGACGACGTCAGCAAGCCGCTGGTCGTCCGTCTGGACGGCAACAACGCCGAGCTGGGCCGCAAGATCCTCGACGATCGCGCCCACCCGGCCGTTCGACGGGTCGACACTATGGACGGCGCCGCCGCTCAGGCCGCCGAGCTCGCGGCGAAGTAGGGGACAGGACACCATGGCTATCTTCCTGAACAAGGACAGCAAGGTGCTGGTCCAGGGCATGACCGGCTCTGAGGGCACCAAGCACACCCGCCGGATGCTGGCTTCGGGCACCGACATCGTCGGTGGCGTGAACCCGCGCAAGGCCGGTCAGAAGGTCGACTTCGACGGCACCGAGGTGCCGGTCTTCGGCTCCGTCGCCGAGGGCATGGAGGCCACCGGCGCCGACGTCACCGTGATCTTCGTTCCGCCGAAGTTCACCAAGGACGCCGTCATCGAGGCCATCGACGCCGAGATCGGTCTGGCCGTCGTGATCACCGAGGGCATCCCGGTCCACGACACCGCCGCCTTCTGGGCCTACGCCGGCTCCAAGGGCAACAAGACCCGTATCATCGGCCCGAACTGCCCCGGTCTCATCACCCCGGGTCAGTCCAACGCCGGCATCATCCCGGCCGACATCACGAAGCCGGGCCGTATCGGCCTGGTCTCGAAGTCGGGCACGCTCACCTACCAGATGATGTACGAGCTGCGCGACATCGGCTTCTCGTCCGCCGTCGGCATCGGTGGCGACCCGATCATCGGCACCACCCACATCGACGCCCTGGCCGCCTTCGAGGCGGACCCGGACACCGACGTGATCGTGATGATCGGTGAGATCGGTGGCGACGCCGAGGAGCGTGCCGCCGACTTCATCAAGGACAACGTGACCAAGCCGGTCGTCGGCTACGTCGCGGGCTTCACCGCCCCGGAGGGCAAGACCATGGGCCACGCCGGCGCCATCGTCTCCGGTTCCTCCGGTACGGCCGCCGCCAAGAAGGAGGCCCTCGAGGCCGTCGGCGTCAAGGTCGGCAAGACCCCGAGCGAGACCGCCCGTCTGGCGCGCGAGCTCTTCTAGGGTTCCTCGACCCTCGGGTCGAACACGGCTCCGCCCCGTCACCGTTCTCCGGTGGTGGGGCGGAGCCGTTCGTGTACCGGGGTCAGCCTTCGTCGATCTCCCGGGGGCCGCCCCGTTTCCCGTGACGGCGGTTGTAGGCGATCTGGCCGACGAGGGGGCCGATCACGATCAGGCAGAAGACACCCAGGAAGACCGCGATGGAGGTGATGTCCCCGCCGATGAAGGTGGGGACGCCCCACACCAGGAGCAGGAACCCTCCCCACCCCATGAGCGCGCCGACGTTCCTTCCGGGGTTCTTGCGGTCGACCTCGTCGTGGTCGTCGTCCCGTTCGGCCGGGGGCGCGGGGCTCTTCGAAGGCACGGGGGCGTTCTCCGCGGTGGGGCCGTCGACCATGGAGGCGGGCCACAGGGCTCGAGGCAGGTCGTCGAAGAGCGGACGCAGGTCGGTGTCGGTGATCGCGTGCAGGGCGGTCTCGGAGCGGCGTTCGTGCTCGTCCAGATCCAGCCGTCCCTCTTGAAGAGCCGTGCGCAGATGAAGCAGGGCCTCGTCGCGTTCGGCGTCGGAGAGGCGGTAACCGCGGCCGGGTGTCGGCTCTGTCATGGGGTTCCTTCGCGGGGGCAGGGGTCGTACGTCCTGGGACGTATCTTCTTCGTTCCCGGTTCCGCGGCTCCGACGCGGGTACGACACGCGCGGCGGGGATACCACGGAGCATTCCGGTCCCTGGCAGCATAAGTCGGGTGAGTACGCCAGGAACTCCCCCTGACCGAGGCCGAGTGTCGAAGACGGGCACCGCCGCCGACACGGCCGAGCCCCGCCCGATCTATTCCACGGGTGGGATAGCCGCCGCCTCCGCCGCCGGTATCGGCGTGGCGGTGATCGTCACGTTCACCATGGTCGGTTGGGTGGCCGCGCCCCATGACACCTTCGGTGAGGACATCGCCGATCTGCTGCGCGGGGCCGTCCTGGCCTGGCTGGTGGGCCACCATGTCTCCTTCGCCATCCCCGAAGGGCAGATCAGTCTGCTGCCCATGGGGCTGGTGTTGTTGCCCGGGCTGCTGTTGTACCGGTTCGGGCGTTGGCTGGCCCGTAACTGCGAGATCGGGCGGCTGCGGCACGTGTACCGGGCCGCGCTGGCCATCGCCGGCCCCTACGCGGCCATCGCGGGCACGCTCGCCCTGCTCGCGCGCACCGATGTGGTCGAGCCGAGCATGCCGCGCGCTCTGCTGATGGGTTTCGTGATCGCGTTCATCTCCGGGGGAGCGGGGGTGCTCCGTCAACTCATGCGGGACAAGGGGGTCGCGGCGGGTGATCTGCTCGCCCTGATGCCGGACCGTACGCGTTCGCTCATGGTGGGGATGCTGATGTCGGCGGGCACGCTGCTGGCCGGCGGGGTGGTGCTGTTCCTGGCGGCGTTGGCGTTCTCCCTGCCGGACGCGATCGCCATCACCCGCTCGTTGGCCCCCGGTGTGGTCGGCGGCGCGCTGCTGTTGATCGTCCAGTTGGCCTACCTGCCGAACGCGGTGATCTTCGCGGTCTGCTACTCGCTCGGTCCGGGGTTCGCGCTGGGCGCGGAGACGGTGGTGGCGCCGACCGGGGTGTCGGTGGGCGCCCTGCCGGCCCTGCCGTTGCTGGCGGCGGTGCCCGCCAACGGGGCGGCGCCGATGTTGTCGTTGGCGGCGTTGGCGGTGCCGTTCCTGGCCGGGACCATCGGTGGCGTGCTGACCCAGCGCAGCGCTCCGGACGTGGTGAGCGAGGCGGCCCCGTTGTGGGGGTTCGTGTGCGGGGTGACCACGGGCATCCTGTACGCGGCCCTGGCGGGGGTGGCGGGGGGTTCCCTCGGCGCCCAGAGGATGACCGATGTGGGCCCGTCCGCCTGGCAGGTGGGGCTGGTGGCCGCCCTGGAGGTGGGCGTGGCCGCGGCCGTCGCGGCGTGGGTCGCCAACTGGTGGTACACGCGGGAACCGCGCCGTGGGGGCGAGGCCGCCCCCCGGAACGAGGTCTCCGTTCCGGAGAAGGTCTCCGACGGGGCTCCCGTGGCGGTGGAGCTGCCGCCGGACGTTCCGGTGGGCAAGGGCCTGGCCACGGTCACCCCGCTCCGGGCCCGTGAGGACGATGAGCCCGGGGAGGGGGCGGAACCGGAGGAGGCCGGTATCGCCGAGCGCCGTGCCGAACTGCGGCGCCGTCGGAAGGCGCGCAGGCACGATCGTTCCCTGGAGCGGCGTGCCCGTAAGGAGGCCCGCAGGGAGCTGCGCTCTCGGCGTCGGGAGGACAAGGGCGGTCGGTGGCGTCGTGGCGCTTCGGACGAGCCCTCCGAGGAGGAGATGTACGGCATCACCTACGAGGCCGCTCCGGAGGACGTGGACCCCGCCCCTCGGTCCTGAGAGGGGCCTGCGCAGGTACGACGAAGGGCACGGCCCGGTGGCCGTGCCCTTCGTGTTCCGTCGGTCCGCCTACTCGGCCGGCGGCCGGGGACGGCGCTTCTCGGGCTCGAAGATGGCGTTCACCAGGTCGGTGCACCACTTGAGCAGTTCCAGGTCGCGCAGCGGCCTGCCGCCGATCCCGCCGGCCTTGGGGACCGGGACCAGGAGGGTCCTGGTGCTCTCCTTGTAGATCGACTTGGGATACATCCGGCGCAGACGCAGTTCCTGGGATTCACGCAGCTCCACGGGGGAGAAGCGGATCTGGTTGCCCTGCATGACCACGTCGGCCAGGCCCGCCGAGCGGGCCAGGACCCGGAATCGGGCCACCGCCATCAGGTTGTTCACCGGCTGGGGCGGGGCGCCGTAGCGGTCGGTGAGCTCCTCGTAGGCGGAGAGGATGTCCTCCTCTCCGGTCACGCTCGCGATGCGCTTGTACGACTGGAGACGGAGCCGTTCACCCGGTACGTAGTCGTGCGGGATGTGCGCGTTGATGGGCAGTTCGACCTTGGTCTCGATCTCCTCGGCGGCCTCCGGGTCGCCCTTGAGCTCGGCCACGGCCTCACCGACCATGCGCACGTACAGGTCGAAGCCGACCCCGGCGATGGTCCCGGACTGCTCGGCGCCCAGGATGTTGCCGGCGCCGCGGATCTCCAGGTCCTTCATGGCCACGTACATGCCGGCGCCGGTCTCGGTGTGCTGGGCCACCGTGGCGAGCCGCTCGTAGGCGGTCTCGGTGAGCGGTTTCTCCGGCGGGTAGAGGAAGTAGGCGTAGGCGCGTTCGCGGCCGCGTCCGACCCGGCCCCGGAGCTGGTGCAGCTGGGAGAGGCCGTAGGTGTCGGCGCGGTCGATGATGAGGGTGTTGGCGTTGGGCACGTCCAGGCCGGACTCGACGATGGTCGTGGAGACCAGGACGTCGAAGTTCTTCTCCCAGAAGTCCACCATCACCTTTTCGAGCTGTTGCTCGTTCATCTGGCCGTGCGCGTAGGCCACGCGGGCCTCGGGGACCAGGCGTTTGATGGAGGCGGCCACCTTGTCGATGGAGGCCACCCGGTTGTGCACGAAGAAAACCTGGCCCTCGCGCATCAGTTCGCGTCGGATCGCCGCGGTGATCTGCTTGTCCTCGTAGGGGCCCACGAAGGTCAGCACCGGGTGACGTTCCTCCGGCGGCGTGAGGATGGTGGTCATCTCGCGGATGCCGGTCAGGCCCATCTCCAGGGTGCGGGGGATGGGGGTGGCCGACATGGCGAGCACGTCCACCTGGGTGCGCAGCCGCTTCAGCGCCTCCTTGTGCTCCACGCCGAAGCGCTGCTCCTCGTCGATGATGACCAGGCCCAGGTCCTTGAAGCGGGTCTCCTGGGAGAGCAGACGGTGGGTGCCGATGACCACGTCGACCTCACCGGTGCGCAGCCCCTCGCGGGTGACCTCGACCTCGCCGTCGGTCTGGAACCGCGACATCGGCTTGATGGTGACGGGGAAGGAGGCGTACCGCTCGGTGAACGTCGACAGGTGCTGTTGGACCAGCAGGGTGGTGGGCACCAGCACGGCGACCTGTTTGCCGTCCTGGACCGCCTTGAAGGCGGCGCGAACGGCCACCTCGGTCTTGCCGTAGCCGACGTCGCCGCAGATCAGCCGGTCCATCGGAACGGACCTGCCCATGTCCTTCTTGACCTCGTCGATGGCGGCCAGCTGGTCGGGCGTCTCCACGTAGGGGAAGGCGTCCTCCAGCTCGCGCTGCCAGGGCGTGTCCGGGCCGAAGGCGTGTCCCGGGGAGGCCTGGCGGGCCGAGTACAGGCGGATGAGGTCGCCGGCGATCTCGCGGACGACCTTGCGGGCCCTGCTCTTGGCCTTGCTCCACTCGGCGCCGCCCATCTTGGACAGGGTGGGCGCCTCGCCGCCCACGTACCGGGTGACCTCGCCGAGCTGTTCGGTGGGGACGAAGAGGCGGTCTCCGGGCTGGCCCCGCTTGGAGGGCGCGTACTCGATGAGCAGGTACTCGCGGGTGGCGCCCTGGATCTGGCGGCTGACCATCTCCAGGTAGCGGCCCACACCGTGCTGTTCGTGTACGACGTAGTCGCCGGGCTTGAGCTGGAGCGGGTCGACGGTGCCCCTGCGGCGGCTGGGCATGCGGCGCATGTCCCGGGTGGAGGAGCGCTGCCCCACCAGGTCGGTCTCGGTGAGCACCACCGTGTGTACCGAGCGCAGGAGGAAGCCGTGGTCGACCAGGCCGGTGGTGACGGTGGCGACGGCCTCCTTCGGGGGCCGGTCCAGGTCGTCGGTCCGGCTCGCGCCCAGGCCGGCGTCGCGCAGCATCGAGACGAGACGTTCGGCCGGGCCGTGGCCCTGGGTGACCAGCACGACGCTCCAGTTGTCGTGCAGCCAGCCCTTGATGTCGGCGAGGGCGCGTTCGGTGTCGCCGCGGTAGGAGTCGGCGGGCACGGCGCCCACGACCACCGCGTCGTCCTCCTCGGCGGTCCCGGTGTCCTCGTCGCCCGCGCTGAACGGGGTCAGACCCCACCAGGGCAGGTCGAGGTCGGAGGCGATCGAGCGCAGTTCGGCGATGGACATGTACGCCGATTCGCCGAGGTCGATGGGGGCCTCGCCGCCCGAGGCGGCGTTGATCCAGGAGGCGTCCAGGAACTCGGCGCTGGTGGCCTCCAGTTCCAGGGCGCGGGTGCGGATGCGTTCGGGGTCGCAGCCCACCACCATCGCGTTCTTCGCCAGGTAGGTGAGGAACGGTTCCATGCGGTCGGCGAGGACGGGGGCGAACGCCTCCATGCCCTCGACGGTCACGCCGTCGGCGATCTTGAGGAGGACCTCGGCCAGGGAGGGGTGCTCCTCGGCCAGGGCGCGGGCGCGGTCGCGGACGGTGTCGGTGAGCAGCAGCTCACGGCAGGGCGGAGCGAACAGTCCGGAGGCGGCGCCGCCGCGCGGGTCGTGGTTCTCTCCCTCGGGGCTGATGGAGCGCTGGTCGGCGACCTGGAAGTAGCGGATGTCCTCGACGGTGTCGCCCCAGAACTCCAGCCGCAGCGGGTGTTCCTCGGTGGGCGGGAAGACGTCCAGGATGCCGCCGCGGACGGCCATGTCGCCGCGCTTCTCGACCAGGTCCACGCGGGCGTATCCGGTGCCGGTGAGGGAGTCGACGACCTCTTCGAGCGACACCTCGTCCCCGGGGCGGATCCGTACGGGTTCGAGGTCGCCGAGCCCGGCCACCAGCGGTTGGAGGACGCTGCGGACCGGGGCGACGACCACGCGCAGCGGTGTGGTGAGCGGGTCCGAGGGGTCGGGGTGGGCCAGGCGGCGCAGGACCGCCAGCCGGCGCCCGACGGTGTCCGACCGAGGGGAGAGGCGCTCGTGCGGCAGGGTCTCCCAGGCGGGGAAGAGCGCGACCGAGTCGGCGGGCAGCAGCGAGCCCAGCGCGTCGGTCAGGTCGGCGGCCTCACGTTCGGTGGCGGTGACGGCGAGGACCGGTCGAGCGGCGCCCACGGGCGCGTCGGCCGCCAGCGCGCCCACCATGAAGGGGCGCAGTGCCGCCGGGGCGACGAGGTCGAGATGGGGATCGCGGCCGCCCCGGGCGGTCTCGATCGCGCTGTGCAGGGCCGGGTCCCGGGAGACGTCGGCGAGAAGTCCAGTAAGGCTCATAGCACCAGAGAGTGAAGTGGTCCGGTTCAGGCGTCGCGTCCTGCGGTACGTGCGGTGGCGGTGGTGGAGACGATCACGGCCGCGGGTCCCCTCGGTGACCCGTCCAGGCACGGGTGGGCCGCACGTGAGCTGGGCGGCCGCGCGTCGGATGGGTGTGTACCACCCGGTCTCCTTTCAGCTTATCCAGTCCGGAGGCGGCGTGGGGGACGGGTGCGCGGGGTCGTCGTCGACCGTTTCGGGTCGTTCCTCCCGCACCGGTTTCGGTGGGGACGACGACGGGGCACGATGACCAGAACCCACTATGAGCTGCCACTATTTCCGATTTCGGTGACTCGGCTCCTGGGCGGAGGTTCGGACGGGATTACTCTGGGGGCGATCCGGGACCATCCAGAGGGAGGGCGTACGTGGTGAGTGTGCACAGGCAGGCGGGCGGATCGGACCGGGAGCCCGGTCGTCGGACCGCCCCGGTGTTCGCTCCGGGGCCCGACGGTCTCGCCCACCTGGAACTCGTTCTCAACGGGGCCTATCCGTTCCCCGGTTTCATGGGGCGCGAGGACGCCGAATCGATCGAGGTCCGGGGCCGTCTTCTCGACGGTCGTCCCTGGCCGGTTCCGGTCACGTTGGAGGTGCCGGAGGGGCTCGCGGGAGAGGATCGGTTGATCCTCACCGACCCGGAGGGCGCTCCGCTGGCGGAACTGGCGGTGGGCGAGCACTGGAAGGGTTCGGAGGGAGACGAGGCCGCCCCGGTGGTCCACCGGTTGGCCGGTGACGTCACCATGTCGCGTCCGGCGATGTACGGGGCGCTGCGGGAACTGCGCGTCACCCCGGCCGAGGTGCGGGCTCAGCGTGAGCTCGATCCGACCGCCCACCAGCCGTTGTTGGCGGTGGTGACCGATCGTCCGCTGCACCATCGGGCCCTGCACCAGATCCGGGCCGAGGCCGACGCGCTGGGGCGTGACGGCGGTCGGGCCGAGGTGCTCGTGATCATCGACGCCCCCTTGGAGGACGAGGGCGCGGCGTCGGCGGTGCTGGCGGCAGAACCCCTGTTGCCTCCTCGGAGCGTGTTCGTGGTGGCCACCCTGCCCCGGTCGAGCAGGCGCGGGTCGGGTCCCTTCGGTGGTGAGTGGACCGAGCGCGACGCCGCTCTGGCCGCTCATGTGGCCGCCGCCTACGGCGCCACCCACATGCTGCTGGAGGCCGGTGGGCGCGGACCCGAGGTCGAGCGGGTGATGGCGCTGCGTCCGCCTTTGACGGTCCTGGACCCCGAACCGTGGCGGTACGACTCGGGTGAGGAACTGTGGAAGCCGTTCACCAGCGTCGATCCGGGGCGGGCACGACGTGAGCCCTCCGACGACGAGGTGGAGAACGAGTTGGCGCACGGCCGGGAGCTTCCCTCCTGGTTCACCCCGGCCCGGGTCGGGGCGGAGCTGGCCCGTCTGCGGCCGGCCCGGACCGAGCGCGGTCTCACCCTGCTGTTCACCGGGCTGTCCGGCTCGGGCAAGTCGACCATCGCCCGCGGCGTGTGCGACGGGATCCGGCGGGCGGGACGTCCGGTCACCCTCCTGGACGGTGACGTGGTGCGTCGCATGCTGTCCAAGGGGCTGACCTTCTCCCGTGAGGACCGTGAGCTCAACATCCGACGGATCGGCTACGTGGCCTCGGAGATCAACCGGCACGGTGGGGTGGCGGTGTGCGCGCCGATCGCCCCGTACGAGGCGGGGCGGGCCGAGGTGCGTGCCATGGTGGAGGAGTTCGGGGACTTCTTCCTGGTGCACGTGGCCACGCCGTTGGAGGTGTGCGAGGCTCGTGACCGCAAGGGCCTGTACGCCGAGGCCCGGGCCGGTAGGATCCCCGACTTCACCGGGATCTCCGGCCCCTACGAGGAACCGGTCGACGCCGACCTGGTGGTCGACACGGTGGACGCCGATCCGGCCGAGTCGGTGGCCGCGGTGATGGCGGCGCTGCGCGAGGGCGGTTGGCTCCCGGACCCGACCAGTACGTGAGTGAGGATCGATGACGGACGACGTCCGGCCCGCGGGCCATCGGGTGCTGCGCCTGGTGGAGGTGATGGAGACGCTGCGGCGGGAGTGCCCGTGGGACTCCTCCCAGACCCACGAGTCCTTGGCGAAGTATCTGATCCAGGAGTCCTACGAGACCCTGGAGACCATCGAGGAGGGCGATCACGCCCTGCTGCGCGAGGAGTTGGGCGACGTCCTGCTCCAGGTGGTCTTCCACGCGGCGATCGGTGCGGAGCGGCCCGAGGGGGATCCGGCGCGGTTCACCGTGGACGATGTCGCCGACGCCATCATCGACAAGATGACCCGACGTCACCCGCACGTGTTCGGCGGGGCGGAGGTGTCGGGCAGTGACGAGGTGCGGTCGAACTGGGAGGCCATCAAGGCGGCCGAGCGGGCGGAGAAGGCCCGTGCCGCCGGTGGTTCGGGGGAGTCCTCGGTGCTGGACGGGGTGCCCTTCGCCCAGCCCGCGGTGCTGTTGGCCTACGAGCTCCAAAAACGCGCGGTGCGCAACGGGTTCCCCGCCGATCTGGTGGGCGACGACGGCGCCGAGGGTGGCGAGCTGTTCGCCGCGGTGGCGACCGAGCGGGGCCGGGGGCGGGACGCCGAGACCGATCTGCGCGCGGCGGCGCGCAGGTTCGACGGTCGGGTCAGGGCGGCGGAGGAGGCCGCGCGCGCCGATGGTCGAGAGCCCCGTGAGCTGAGCGCCGAGGAGTGGCGAACCTACTGGTCGAAAACCGACAGGTAACCTCAAAAACCCTCAAATCGCGCTGATCAGTATTGACGCTGAAGTATGACGTGGAACACAGTGCTCCCGACCTCGGGTTCCTCCGTTCCGGCGCCCTCCGTCCTCGTGCCGGCCCCGAGGTCCACGCAGAGTGGAGCACCATGCGTCGTTTCGGTAACGCCCTCGCGGCGTTCAGCACCCGTTGGGTGCCGGACGCCTTCGTCTTCGCGGTCATCCTGTCCGGCCTGGTCTTCGGGATAGCGCTGTTCCTGACCGACCGGACCCCGGTCGAACTGGTCGGGGACTGGTACGGCGGGTTCTGGAACCTGCTCGAGTTCGGCATGCAGATGACCCTCGTGCTGGT
Source organism: Nocardiopsis alba DSM 43377 (assembly GCF_000341225.1). Lineage (GTDB taxonomy): Bacteria > Actinomycetota > Actinomycetes > Streptosporangiales > Streptosporangiaceae > Nocardiopsis > Nocardiopsis alba. Next base: position 102,624 of record NZ_ANAC01000021.1, on the reverse strand, counting down.
CACCGGCTACGCCCTGGCCTCCTCGCCACCGGCCCGAAGGGCCATCGTCCGGGTGGCGGGGCTGGCCAGGGGGCCGATGTCCGCCGTGGGCGTCACCGCCCTGGGGGCCGCCCTGCTCGGCATCGTCCACTGGGGTCTGGGCCTCATCGCCGGCGCCCTGCTGGCCGTGGAGGTGGCCCGCTCCTGCAAGGACCGCGGGATCAAGGTACACTTCCCGCTGCTGGTGGCCGGCGGCTACCTCGGACTGATGGTCTGGCACAGCGGCCTGTCCGGGTCGGCGCCACTGCTGGTGAACACCCCAGGACACTTCCTGGAGGGCCAGATCGGTCTGGTCCCGCTCAGCGAGACCATCTTCCAACCGTTCAACCTGGTCTTCCTCGTGGTCGTCATCGTCGGGGCGCCGCTGCTGCTGATGAGCATGCACCCCAAGGCGGGAGAGGTCGAGGAGATCGACGACGCCCGCGACGAGCCCGACGCCGAGGGCGACCGGGGCTCCGGTGTCTTGGGCCCGAGCCCCACCCGGACCGAGATCCGTGCCCTCTCCCCGGCCCAGCGCCTCATGCACAGCCGGATCCTGGTCTACGCGGTGGTCGCGGTCGGCCTGGTCCACCTCGTCCCCGCCCTGGTCACCGACGGTGTCGTGGGCATGGACATCAACCTGCTCAACTTCACGTTCCTCATGGCCGGTCTGGGGCTGCACGGCACCCTGGCGAGCTACTCGACGGCCGCCGCCGAGGGCGCCAAGACCGCCGCGGCGGTGATCGTCCAGTTCCCGTTCTACGCCGGGATCATGGGCATCATGGACAGCTCCGGGCTGCTGGAGATCATCACCCAGTGGTTCATCTCCTTCTCCACCCCGTTCACCTATCCCTTCTGGGCCCTGATGAGCGCCGCCCTGGTCAACTTCGCGGTCCCCTCCGGCGGCGGCCAGTGGGCGGTCCAGGGACCCGTCGTCATCGGGGCCACCGAGTCCCTGGGGATCGCACCCGGCGTGGGTGTGATGGCGGTGGGCATGGGCGACCAGCTCACCAACGGCATCCAGCCCTTCTGGGCGCTGCCGCTGCTGGCCCTGGCCAGGCTCAGGGCGGGCCAGGTGCTCGGATACACGGCCGTGGTGATGATCTTCGCCATCGTCGTGGCCTCCCTGTGCATCACCTTCCTCACCTGACGCACTCGTGGCGGGAGGCGCGACCTACCGCGCCCCGCCGGGAACGTCGCGCACGTCGATCACCTCGGTCGCCGGGTCGCCCGGGGCCAGGCCCGCGCTGAACGACTCCTGCGGACGGCGGGCGGTCTCGCTGATGGTCAACAACAGGCCGACGATGAGCCAGTTGGCCATCAGCGCGGACCCGCCCGCCGACATGAACGGTGTGGTCATGCCCGTCAGCGGGATGATCAGGGTGGCGCCGCCCAACACGATGAACACGTCGAACGCGGTGATGAACCCATAGCCCAACGCCGTCAACTTGAGGAAGACGTCCCGGCTCCCCAGAGCGATCCGGAACGCCCGCTGGGCGAACAGGAACAGCAGCGCCAACACCGCGATCAGCCCCGTCGCCCCGAGTTTCTCGCCCACCGAGACCAGGATCAGGTCGCTATCGGAGGCGAAGATCTCCTGGGCGTGTCCGGCGTGGAAGCCGGTGCCCAGCAGTCCGCCGTAGGCCAGGGCGATCATCCCCTCCACCACCTGGAAACTGCCGCCGGGCGCGTCGTAGACCTCCGGCTCGAAGGCGTGCATCCAGATCTCCACCCGGTTGCGCACGTGCCCGAACAGCAGATAGGCCACGTAGGCGCCGGCGGAGAAGGCCACCAACCCGATCAGCACCCAGGACTTGCGGGCCGTGGCCGCGTACAGGACCGCCAGGAACGTGCCGAACAGCAGCAGCGAGGTGCCCAGGTCCTTGGTGCCCACCAGCAGCAGGATCGCCAGACCCCAGCCCACCCCCATCGGGGCCAGGTCCCGGGCGCGCGGGGCGCTGAACACCTTCACCCCGCCGATCCGGAACGTGCGGGTGACCAGGGCCAGGACCTCACGCCGCCGCCCCAGGTAGGAGGCGAGGAAGATGACGAGCAGCACCTTGGCGAACTCCGAGGGCTGCACCGTGAACGGGCCCAGAGCGATCCACCGCCGCGCGCCGAGCACCTCGTGTCCCAGGGGCGAGAGCGGGAGCAGGAGCAGGATCAGCGCGGCCAGGGCGATCAGGTAGGTGTACAGGGTCAACCGGCGGGGCCGGCGTACGAACAGGATCGTGAGCGCGCACAGCGTCATCCCCGCCAGGGTCCACATGAGCTGTCGGTCGGCCTCGGTGTGCGCCGGTTCCGAGCCCCGTGACATCTGCAACGCCCAGATGATCGTGATGCCGAGCCCGCTCAACGCGGTGGCGACAGGGAGCAGGATCGGGTCGGCGTAGGGCGCGGTGAAGCGCAACAGCACGTGCAGGACCAGGGATCCCACACCGATGACCACCAGGTAGGTGACCACCGCCGGGTCGATACCGCCGGTGATCGCCAGGGAGGCGGACCCCAGGGCCGCGGCGGTGGCGCCGAGCGAGGCGAGGAGCAGGGCCAGTTCGGCCCCGCGTTGGGGGACCGGGCGCATCGCCCCGTCCACGGCTTCGCTTCGAGGATCGGCCACTTTCGTCCCCACCGTTCGCGCGAGGTTCCCTGACGGCTCCGCGGGAGGATCGGGGCCCGAGATTCGCACTATAAACGGGCGATACGTCGGATCGAGGTAAGTGGCCGGTTCCGGGCGGTTCGCATTCCGGAACCGGGCGGAGAGGGCGGTCAGTGCCCCTCATCGCTCCCTTCGGCCATGTCCGCGGGCGGGCGCGCGTCCAGGTCGATCGCCTCGGCCGTCTCGACCACCCGACGATCCAGGCCGGACAGGCGGGTCAGGAGCCCGCCGAAACGGAGGAGGGTGTTGCGCGCGGTGAGGCCGAGCCGGGTGCGCGGCGCGAGGAAGCCGATCCCCGTGTCCGCGATCTCCTGGTTTGCCTTCACATAGGGGCGCATGCGCGTCTCGTAGGCGTGCAGAGCGGACACGAGCCGTTCGTGTCGGGACAGCTCCAGGGCCAGGACGTAGGCACCGACCATGGCCAGGGTGGTGCCCTGGCCGGACATGGGGGAGGGGCAGTGAGCGGCGTCCCCCAGCAGGACGACCCGCCCCCGGTGCCAGCGGTCCAGGTGGATCTGCTTGATGGAATCGAAATAGAAGTCGGGGCTGTGGGTCAGGTCCTCCAGGAGCCGATCGCACTCCCAACCGGCCCCGGCGAAGCGTTCGAGCAGGAACGCCTTCTGGTCGGCCTCGGGGGCGCGGTCGATGCCGTTCAGGTCGGGGGCGTGCAGGAGCGCGATGCCCTTGGCCCCGTCGAAGCGCGGTGAGCGGATCATCCCCGCGGCCCGCCCCGGTTCGTTGTACAGCCGGGCCTCCCGGTCCAGGCCGAGCCGGTCGGGAACACCGCCGATGCAGATGAGCGCGCCCATGTACCGGGCGTGGTCGTCCTCGGGACCCATGGTCAGTCTCCGGGTCTCGGAGTGCAGCCCGTCGGCGCCCACGACCAGGTCGAACAGGCGGGGCTCGGAGCGTCGGAAGGATACCCGGACGCCCTCGGGGGTCTCCTCCAGCGCGGTGATGGAGTCGTCGTAGAGGTATTCGGTGTGTTCGACGGTGGGCTCGTGCAGGATACGGGTCAGGTCGCCGCGCACGACCTCCAGGGATCGGTCGTCGCCGGAGCCCATGGTCGAGGCGATATCGGCGTAGGGGCGTCCCCGGGTGTCGACGAAGACGACCCTGCCGGTCTCGGTGACGGAGGCGCGCAGGGAGTCCAGGACCCCCATGCGTTCGGCGACGTCGACGGCGGCGCCTCGGACGTCGATCGCGTGTCCGCCCATACGCGGGGCGGGCGCCTTCTCCACCACCGTGGCGCGGATGTCGTATCGATGGAGCCAGTGGGCGAGGGCGGGGCCCGCGATGCTCGCTCCGGAGACGAGGACGGTTCGAACGGCGGTCATGGTGCCGTCAGAGCTCCTTGGGTCGTGGGGCCCTCAAACTAGGTCGTTACTTACCGGGCGTCAAGTAACTTACCGGTCGGCAGGTTGCGGATAGACTCGGGGCCCGAAGGCGAGCGACGGGAGTGATCAGGGTGGCCAGGGCGCAGAACGATACGAGGGCCCGGATCGGAGAGGTGGCCCTGGAACTGTTCGGCAGGCAGGGCTATGAGCGGACGAGCCTGCGGGAGATCGCCGAACGCCTGGACATCACCAAGGCCGCGCTGTACTACCACTACCCGTCCAAACGGGATCTGCTGCGGGCCCTGTCCGAGCCGCTGCGACAGGACGCCATGGGGTTGGCCGAACGCTTCGACGGGCGGGCCGACGAACCGCGCGAGGTCCTGGGCGCCTACTTCGACCTCTGTGTGCGCCACAGCACTCTCATGGTCACGCTCCTCCACGACCTCGCGGGGTTGAGCGAGAGCGGACTGGTGGAGGAGGTGGTCGCCTGGCGACGACGGCTCGACGTCGCCCTGGTCGGGGAGGACGCGCCGATCCCCGCGCGCATGGGGGCCGTGGCCGCCTTGGGAGGCATCCAGGACATCGCCGTCCTGATGCCGGCGGAGGAGGCGACACTCCATCGCGGGCGGGCCGTGGAGATCGCCCTGGCCGCTCTGAGAGTCGGCATGTCCGATATGGACTAGACCAATCCGGGTGGGTGGGCTCCACCGATCGGAGCGCGGGTCGCTAGTCTCGTGTCCGGGTCCGGAGAGAGTGGACCCAGACACCGAAGAGACGGAGAGATCGTGGCGTCCATCGAGTCAGTACAGGCGCGGGAGATCCTTGACTCCCGGGGCAACCCGACAGTCGAGGTCGAGGTCCTGCTCGACGACGGGACCATCACCCGGGCCGGTGTCCCCAGCGGCGCCTCCACGGGCAAGTTCGAGGCGGTCGAGCTGCGCGACGGCGGCGACCGTTACGGCGGCAAGGGAGTGACCAAGGCCGTCACCGCCGTCAACGACGAGATCGCCGACGAGCTGCTCGGCCACACCCCGGACGAGCAGCGCATCATCGACCGGGCGCTCATCGACCTGGACGGTACCCCGGACAAGTCCCGGATCGGCGCCAACGCCATCCTCGGCGCCTCCCTGGCCGTGGCCAAGGCCGCCGCCGAGGAGGCCGGCCTGCCCCTGTTCCGCTACATCGGCGGCCCCAACGCGCACGTGCTGCCCGTGCCGATGATGAACATCCTCAACGGTGGCGCGCACGCCGACAGCAACGTCGACATCCAGGAGTTCATGGTCGCGCCGATCGGGGCCCCGACCTTCTCCGAGGCCCTGCGCTGGGGCACCGAGGTCTACCACTCCCTGAAGTCGGTCCTGAAGGCCCACGGCCTGGGCACCGGCGTCGGTGACGAGGGCGGGTTCGCCCCCGACCTGGAGAGCAACCGCGCCGCCCTGGACCTGATCGTCGAGGCGATCGAGAAGGCCGGCTACAAGGTCGGTGAGGACATCGCCCTGGCCCTGGACGTGGCCGCCACGGAGCTGTACTCCGACGGCGTGTACACCTTCGAGGGCAAGACCCGCACCGCCGAGGAGATGAGCGCCTACTACGCGGAGCTCGTCGACGCCTACCCGCTGGTCTCCATCGAGGACCCCCTCGACGAGGAGGACTGGGACGGCTGGAAGACCCTCACCGACCAGATCGGCGACAAGGTCCAGCTGGTCGGGGACGACCTGTTCGTCACCAACCCCGAGCGTCTCCAGCGCGGCATCCTCTCCGGCACCGCCAACTCGCTCCTGGTGAAGGTCAACCAGATCGGCACCCTGACCGAGACGCTGGACGCGGTCTCCCTCGCCCAGCGCAGCGGCTACACGGCGATGATCAGCCACCGTTCCGGCGAGACCGAGGACACCACCATCGCCGACATCGCGGTCGCCACCAACGCCGGCCAGATCAAGACCGGTGCCCCGGCGCGCAGTGAGCGGGTCGCCAAGTACAACCAGTTGCTGCGCATCGAGGAGGAACTCGACGACGCCGCCGTGTACGCGGGCGTGTCGGCCTTCCCGAGGTTCGCCAAGCGCGGCTAGTCTGCCCCAGTGTCCCGCGAAACCAAGCAGCCGCCCACAAAGTCCCGGAAGTCGACCAAAGCCGACAAGTCCCGGCAGGGCGCTGCCTCGAAAGCGGGGTCCAAGGCGACCAAGAAGGACACGAGCGCGGGCCGCACCCCTCGGGTGCGGCCCATGCTCACCAGCCGGGCGGCGATCCTCGCCCTCGTGATCTGCGTGATCGCGTTGAGCCTGGCCTATCCGCTGCGCGAGTACATCATGCAGCGCGCGCAGATCTCCCAGTTGAGGGAGGAGCGCACGCGTATGGAGGACAACGTCGCCGAGTTGCGCGAGCGCGAGGAGGCGCTCAAGGACGAGGCCTACGTCGAACGCGAGGCCCGCGCCCGCCTCCACTTCCAATACCCGGACGAGACCGCCTACATCGTCATCCGTCCCGGTGCCGAGGACGAGGAGGAGATCGACCCCTCCGAGCCCAAGGACCCCTGGTTCACCGAGCTGTGGCGCTCGGTGGAGGAGGCCGACCGTCCCGACCCCGACGAGGGGCTCTGAGCGGCCCGGAGACGCCCTTCACGGCCCTCCGGGTGTGACGTACGGGGCGACTCCCGCCGCCGATTACACCTATGCTGGTGGGGTCATGACTTCCGCAGATCAGCCCGTTCCGGGGCACACCGACGGCGGTCCCGCTTCCGCAGAGGACCTCGCCGCGATCGAACTCCAGTTGGGCCGAACCCCGCGCGGGGTCCGTGCCGTCGCGCACCGCTGCCCCTGCGGTCTCCCCGATGTGGTGAAGACCGCCCCCCGCCTGGAAGACGGCACCCCCTTCCCGACGTTGTACTACTTGACCTGCCCGCGCGCCGCCTCGGCGATCGGGCGGCTGGAGAACGACGGCCGGATGCGCCTGATGCAGGAGCGTCTGGCCGAGGAGCCCGAACTTCGGGCGGCCTACACCGAGGCGCACGAGTCCTACCTGGCCGAGCGGGCCGAGCAGGCCCGACGTGACGGCGTGGAGCCGCTCCCCGAGGGCATGCAGAGCACCGGGGGGATGCCCACCCGGGTCAAGTGTCTGCACGCGCTGGTCGGCCACGAACTGGCCGCTCCGGGGACCAACCCCTTCGGCGCGGAGGCGTTGAGGGAGCTTCCCGACTGGTGGGACAAGGGTCCGTGCGTGTGCGTGGACGAGAACGCCTCCGAGGGCGATGAAGGGACGGACCGGTCATGAGCGGTGTCGCGGCGATCGACTGCGGAACCAACTCGATCAGGTTGCTGATCGCCGACGTCGTGGCCTTGGACGGTGACGAGGTCCAGGTGGTCGACGCCGACCGGCGCATGGAGATCGTGCGTCTGGGCGAGGGCGTGGACGAGACCGGCGAGTTCTCCGCCGAGGCGCTGGAGCGCACCTTCGAGGCGCTGCGCGGCTACGCGGAGGCCATCGAGGCCTACGGGATCCCGTTGGGGCCGGACACCGTGCGCATGGTCGCCACCAGCGCCACCCGGGACGCCCGCAACCGTCAGGTGTTCGTGGACGGGGTCCGCGAGATCATCGGTGTGGAGCCCGAGGTCGTCACCGGCCTGGACGAGGCCGAACTGTCCTTCGTGGGCGCCACGGCGGAGCTGGACGCCGCGGCGGCGGAGGGAGAGGCCGACCAGGACTTCTCCCCGCCCTTCCTGGTGGTCGACATCGGCGGCGGCTCCACGGAGTTCGTGCTGGGCGGTGCGTCCGAGGACGACGACCTGGTCGAGGCCTCCCTGTCGGTCGACGTGGGCTGTGTGCGCATGAGCGAGCGGCACCTGCGCTCGGATCCGCCGAGCGCCGAGCAGATCGCCGCCGCCACCGCCGACATCGACGCCGCGCTGGACGAGGTCGAGAAGGTCGTTCCGCTGCGCGAGGCCGGTTCGGTCGTGTGCGTGGCCGGTACCGCGACCACGGTCGCCGGGATCGCTCTCGACCTGCCCGAGTACGACTCGGAGCGGATCCACCACACGCGGGTCTCCGTCTCCGACCTGAACCGCATCACCGATGGGCTGCTGCGCTCCACGCACGCCGAGCGCGCGGAGATCGGAGTGATGCACCCCGGCCGGGTCGACGTCATCGGGGCGGGCGCCCTGGTGCTGTCCCGTGTGCTGGAGCGCACGGGCGCCGACCACTTCACCGCGAGTGAGCACGACATCCTGGACGGTGTCGCCTGGAGCCTCATCGCGGTGGGGGAGGGTCGGGAGTAAAACCGAATCCACGACCGCGTAACCTCCTCGAAAGGGCATTCCGGACGTTCCGGTAGGGACTTTCGGGGAGCTCGCACCTGGGCCCACGGGTGAGAAGGGTCACCCGAAGGGCACTTGTGAATGCGTTCACAACCCATCTGACCTGCAATGATATCCATCGTCCGAGTTGAGAGATGGTGCGAAGGCAGAGGGATGTGAACCTTCTCTGTGGGGAGGTGCTTGTGAAAGAATGCACAAGCAGCTTCCAACAGGTCAGGAAACACGGCCTGAAGGCGGACCCGGCGACGTACGACGGGCCGAACGAAGACCGTGACACTCTTCTCGGCCCTTGGGACAAGGCGCCACAGAATGAACCGTTAGGGCGGATATGCGATGACCGAGAGCAGGAACTACCGGCTGGTACACGGCGGCGGGGACGAGGCGGAGATCCCGCACATCCTCATCGTCGGCGGCGGTTACCTCGGGATGTACACCGCGAGGCGGCTGGAGAAGAAGCTCGGGGCCGGTGAAGCCCGCATCACCGTCATCGACCCCAACTCCTACATGACCTACCAGCCCTTCCTGCCGGAGACCGCCGGAGGCAACATCTCCCCGCGCAACGTGGTCGTCCCGCTGCGCAAGGTCTTCGACCGGGTGCGCGTGCTCGGCGGACGTGTCGTCCGTATCGACCACGCCGACAACACGGTCCGCTACGAGCCCAACGTCGGCGAGCCGCAGACCCTCCACTACGACTACCTCGTGATGGCCGCCGGCGCGGTCTCGCGTACCCTGCCCATCCCCGGCCTGGCCGAGTGGGGCATCGGGATCAAGACCGTCGAAGAGGCGGCCTACCTGCGCAACCACGTCCTCAACCAGCTCACCATCGCCGACTCCACCGACGACAAGGACATCCGCGCCAAGGCGCTGAACTTCGTCTTCGTCGGCGGCGGGTTCGCCGGAGCCGAGGCCATCGCCGAACTCGAGGACCTGGTCCGCGACGCCGTCCGCCTCTACCCCTCGATCGACCAGAGCGAGGTCAAGTTCTACCTCATCGAGGCGGCCGACAAGATCCTTCCCGAGGTCGGCCCGGAGGTCGGCGGCAAGGCCCTCAACCAGCTCCGCCGCCGTGACATCGACGTGCGCCTCAAGACCTTCCTCGAGTCCGCCGTCGACCAGCACATCAAGCTCAGCGACGGCACCGAGTTCGACGCCGGCACCCTGGTCTGGACCGCGGGCGTCAAGCCCAGCCCGGTCGTCTCCGCCAGCGACCTGCCGCTCGGCCCCAAGGGTCACGTCGACACCAGCGAATACCTCACGGTCAACGGCACCGACAACGTCTTCGCCGGCGGCGACAACGCCCAGGTGCCCGACGGCAACGGCGGCTACTACCCGCCCAACGCGCAGAACGCCGTCCGCCAGGCCCCGGTCCTGGCCGACAACATCATCGCCACCCTGCGCGGCAACGACCTGACCGCCTACAAGCACAAGAACCTGGGCGCCGTCGCCGGCCTCGGCCTGCACAAGGGCGCCGCTCAGCTCTTCGGCAAGATCAAGCTCAACGGCCGTCTCGCCTGGTACGCGCACCGCTCCTACCACCTGCTCGCGGTCCCGACCTTCAACCGCAAGCTGCGGGTCCTCTCGGACTGGACGCTCGCCCTCTTCCTGCGCCGCGACTTCGCCGCGCTCCCGGAGATGTCCGAGCCCCGCCAGGCCTTCGAAGAGGCCAGCCGCCCGCAGGTCGAGGACGGACACCTGCGTCGCGTGAGCTGACCGGGGAAAAGCGTCGCCCCGCACGGTGAGAGAACGCGGTGACGCCCACTCACCGCACCATCGACGGACGCGATCGAACGCGAAACGACCGGTTTCCTTCGGGAAGCCGGTCGTTTCGTGTCCCCATCCGGCCAAGCCGAACCAAAGTGGGCAATCGGCCCGCCCGGTATGATGGGCACGCCCTCGTAGCCCAATGGTAGAGGCAGGCCCCCTAAAAGGGTCACAAGTGTCGGTTCGAGTCCGACCGGGGGTACTTTGTGTTGCTCTGCGTTTCCGCTGGCGCTTCGGCGCGTGTTCGGGCGCCAGGGGAGGGAGCGTTCTTCATGCTCGTCCACGCCTGGCTCGTTCCTCGCGGGCGGCTCGACTCGTCTTGCAGAACACTCCCGGCGCCCGAACGGGCAACCCCCGTGGCCGGGGTAGGAGACCGCGTGCACCGACCCCCCGTGGCGAGGTAGGAGACCGCGTGCCGGTCACACCCCATGGGACTGCTGCTCCATCAGGAGTTGGAGCTGGGTGAACAGGCGCTCCCCCGGATCGGACAGGTCGATCCCGCTGACCGCGATCGCCCGGCGCACCCGGTAGCGCAGCGTGTTGGGGTGGATGTGCAGCCGCTCCGCCGCCGCGCGAGCGTCCCCGAAGGCCTCCAGATAGGCCAACAGAGAGTGCACCAGGTCGGCGCCGCCGCCCCGGTCGTGCTCGATCAGCCGGCTCACCCTCGGATCCCGTAGCGACGGATCGGTGCGCAGATGGGCGAGGGTCTCGCTGATCAGGACACGGGAGCGCACATCCGAGATGGTCGCCACCTCCCAGTCGGTGCCCCGGTCCAGGTCGCGGCCCATCGCGTCCAACACCCGGTCGGCCTCGGCCCGGGACTCGGGCACGTCGCCCAGCCGTTCCACCGGAGAACCCACCGCCGCCCGTACGTGCAACCCCAGCGCGGATCTGGCCGCCGTCACCGTCTTGCGGGTCAGGGCCAGCACCGAGTGTTCTACGGAACGCGGAGCCTCCCTGCTCGGCCCCCGGGGCAGGTCGGGAAGCAGAACGTACACCCGACCGCTCAACTCGGTGACCAGGGAACTACGCCGGTAGGCGGCGGTGTGCACCGACACCAGGTCGATCAGCTGGCGACGGCGCAGCTCCCGTTCGGGACGGTCCGGACGCTCCTCGATCGGTCCTCCCTCGGGGTCCTCGCCCCCGCCCGAACCGTGCCGGAGGGAGAAGGCCACCACCAGTGCGGCCCGGTCGGTGTGCACCTCCACGGTGTCGGCCAGAGCGGCGGCGTCGATCCGGCCCTCCAACAGGCTGGACAGCAGATCCTCGCGCAGTCTCAGGCCCGCGTTGGTCTGGTTGCGCTGCCGGATCATCTGCAACGCCGTGGTGCGGGCGGCGCCCAGCAGGGCCTCCTCCGCGTGCTCGGACAGGGGGCGTTCGCCCTCCTGCACCCAGATCGAGCCCAAGGGGCGGCGTCCCGCGTGGATGCCCACGGCCAGTCGGCGACGGATGCCCAGCTCGGGGTGTTCGTCGATCCGTACGACCTCCTCGCCCGCGCGCAGCTTCGCGAACACCCCCCACTCGCGGAGCAGCGCCAGATAGGACTCGGGGCCCTGCCGGCCCAGGACCGACAGGCGGCGGAGCTCGTCCACCTCGGCGCCGCTGGAGTAGGCCAGCACCCGGCTGGCGGAGTCCTCGATGCTCACCAGACCGCCGGTGAGCCGGGCGATCGTCTGCGCCATGGAGAACAGATCGCCGCTGGCCTCGCCCAGATCCTCGGACGAGGTCGGTCGGGCGTCGTCCACGATGCTCCGGCACACCGACTGGAGCTGCTCCCATCGCACCTCGGGGCGGACCGCCAGCAGGGCGATCCCGCTCTCCTGCGCCTCGGTGCGCAGAGCGCGCAGTTCGTCGGTGGCGCGCTGGGAACGGCCGCTCCGATGGTCGCTCGGCGGGGGCAGGACCTCCTCCGGCTGGGGGTGGGCGCTGGTCTTGACCGCGACCGCCGTCGCGCCCTGCTCGGCCAGGGTGCGGACGATGCGTCGGGCCTGACCGCCGCGGACCCCGATCAACAGGACCAGGTCGCCCTCCCGGGCCTCGACGCGGTCCTCGGGGTCGAGGATGACGACGTTGTCCACCTGAACATCCAGGCCGGCGGGGGCCGCGGCCACGTCCACGATGGGGTCGCCCAGGGACAGGAGCAGCCGTCGTAGCGGCAGCCCCGTGTCCGTCTCCTCATCCTCTCCTGGATGACCAGGCATGATGTCGTTCCTCAACAGTCGCCTCCGAGGGATGACACTACTGGAGTGGTGAGGGTGGGGTGGAGGATGCGCAGGCCACGTGAGTGCCTCGGTTTGTCCTGGTGAACAAATAAGGCCGGCAAAGAGTGGCCCGGTCCACAACGTGGGGGCTTTCACATTCTGAGACCGTTGAAACAGCCCAACCCTGCTCGTTCAGGGACATTCTTTCCAGGGAGGTGCCCATGGACGCCGTGACCAACGTCCCGCTGCCGGTGAACGAACCCGTTCTCTCTTACGCGCCCGGGAGCGCCGAGCGCGCCGAGCTCGTCGCCAAGCTCGAGGAGCTCGGCCGCGAGAGCATCGACCTGCCGATGCGCATCAACGGCGAGAGCCGTATGGGCGGCGGTGAGCCGATCGACGCCGTTCAGCCGCACAACCACGCGGCCGTCCTGGGCACGATGCGCAACGCCACCCACGAGGACGCCCGCGACGCCATCGCCGCCGCGAAGGCCGCCGCCCCCGCCTGGCGCGCCATGTCCTTCGACGACCGCGCCGCGATCATCCTGCGCGCCGCCGAGCTGCTCTCCGGCCCCTGGCGCGCCACCATCAACGCCGCCACCATGCTCGGCCAGTCCAAGACCGTGCAGCAGGCGGAGATCGACGCGGCCTGTGAGCTGATCGACTTCTGGCGCTTCAACGTCTCCTACGCCCGCGAGCTGATCCAGCAGCAGCCGCTGAGCGTCAAGGGCGTCTGGAACCGCATGGAGCAGCGTCCGCTGGAGGGGTTCGTCTACGCGATCACCCCCTTCAACTTCACCGCCATCGCGGGCAACCTGCCCACCGCCCCGGCCCTGATGGGCAACGTGGTCGTGTGGAAGCCGTCCCCCACGCAGCAGTTCGCCGCCGAGCTGACCATGCGCCTCCTGGAGGAGGCCGGCATGCCCCCGGGCGTCATCAACATGGTCACCGGTGACGGCCTCGCGGTCTCCGACGTCGCCCTCAACGACCCGGACCTGGCCGGTGTCCACTTCACCGGTTCCACCAAGACCTTCCAGCACCTGTGGAAGAGCGTCGGCGAGAACATCTCCAACTACCGCTCCTACCCGCGCATCGTGGGCGAGACCGGTGGCAAGGACTTCATCGTCGCCCACTCCTCCGCCGACCCCGAGGTCCTGCGCACCGCCATCGTCCGCGGCGCCTTCGAGTACCAGGGTCAGAAGTGCTCGGCCGCCTCCCGCGTCTTCGTCGCCCGCTCCGTGTGGGAGAAGACCCGTGACGCCCTGGTCGCCGAGACCGAGGCCCTCACCATGGGCGACGTCACCGACCTGTCGAACTTCGTCGGCGCCGTCATCGACCGCCGCTCCTTCGACAAGCTCGCCAAGGTCCTGGAGGACGCCAAGTCCGACCCGACCCTGGAGATCATCGCCGGTGGCACCGCCGACGACTCCGTCGGCTACTTCGTGCGCCCGACCATCATCGAGGGCACCGACCCGGGCAACGACGTCTTCCGCACCGAGTACTTCGGTCCGATCGTCGCCGTCCACGTCTACGAGGACGACCGCTACGACGAGATCCTCAAGGTCGTCGACGAGGGTTCGGCCTACGCCCTGACCGGTGCCGTCCTGGCCACCGACCGCGCCGCCGTGGCCAAGGCGACCGAGGCCCTGCGCTTCACCGCCGGCAACTTCTACATCAACGACCGCCCGACCGGCTCCATCGTCGGTCAGCAGCCCTTCGGCGGCGGTCGCGCCTCCGGTACCAACGACAAGGCGGGTTCGGCCCAGAACCTGTCCCGCTGGTCCAGCCCGCGCGCCATCAAGGAGACGTTCGTCGCGCCGACGGTCTCCTCCTACCCCCACCAGGGGTGACACACGGGACGCGCCCTCTTCCCCTTCCCCGGAAGGGGCGCGTCCCCTCGGGCCGGGACACGACCCCCACGTTCGGAGTCGTGTCCCGGCCCCTCCACCCCCCGAGGAACCCAACGCCGCCGTCGGCACACCGACCGGTCGTGCTTCGCCCGCGCCAGCCACCGGCTCGCGCACGTCTTCTTCGAGGTCTCCATGCTTCGCAAGCCCCTGCTGCTCGCGGCCAGGTCCACGACCTGCCGCAAGGTCGTCGAGCGCACTCCCATGACCCGGGCCATGGTCACCAGGTTCGTCGCCGGTGCCACCCAGGAGGAGGCCCTGCCGGCCGTCCGCGACCTGGCCCGTGACCGGTACGTCACCCTGGACTTCCTGGGCGAGGACACCACGGACATGTCCCAGGCCACCGCCACGGTGACCGCCTACCAGGACCTGCTCGCCGCTCTGGGCGAGGCCGGTCTGGGCGACCGTGCCGAGGTCTCCGTCAAGCTCTCCGCGGTCGGTCAGTTCCTGAACCGCGACGGCGAGAAGATCGCCCTGGAGAACGCGCGCGCCATCGCCGAGGCCGCCAAGGCGATCGGCACCACGGTCACCCTCGACATGGAGGACCACACCACCACCGATTCCACGCTGGGCATCCTGCGCGAGCTGCGCGAGGACTTCCCGTTCGTGGGCGCGGTGCTCCAGGCCTACCTGCGCCGCACGGAGGCCGACTGCCGCGACCTGAGCGGCGCCGGCTCCCGGGTCCGACTGTGCAAGGGCGCCTACGACGAGCCCGAGTCCGTGGCCTTCCGGGACAAGCACGAGGTGGACAAGGCCTACGTGCGCGCGCTGCGTGTCCTCATGGAGGGCGAGGGCTACCCGATGGTGGCCTCGCACGACCCGCGCATGGTCGCCATCGCCGGTGAGCTGGCCGCCGCCAACGGTCGGGGCGCGGACGACTACGAGTACCAGATGCTCTACGGCATCCGGGACAACGAGCAGGTGCGTCTGGCCGCCGAGGGCAAGCGCATGCGCGTCTACGTCCCCTACGGCGACGAGTGGTACGGCTACTACATGCGTCGTCTGGCCGAGCGTCCGGCGAACGTGCTGTTCCTGGCCCGTTCCCTGGTCACCCGTAGTTAGCGGGGGCCGAGACCCCGAGCGCCCGCCGTACCCTCGATGGTGCGGCGGGCGCTCTCGTTCCCGTGTCTCAACGGTGACCTCGACGTCGGAACCCGCTGTCCGACCCGTACGTTAACTTGTGGGCAGCAATCCACGCGTGAAAGGCCATTACTAGACATGCGGATGCGGAGTTCCAACCCCGTCCTCAAGCGAGCGCTCCAACAACAGTCCGGGGCCCAACAGGGCTACGGTCAGCCCGGTTACGGTCCGCAGGGCTATGGGCAGCCGGGGTACGGACAGCCGTACCCGCAGCAGGGTTACGGCCAGCCCGGATACCCCGAGCAGGGCTATCCCCAGCAGACCTACCCGCAGCAGGCGGCCGGCGACCAGCCGATGACGATCGACGACGTCGTCGTGCGCACCGGTATGACCCTGGGCGTGGTCGCTCTCTTCGGCGTTCTCAACTACTTCCTCTTCGACCCGTTCAGCCCGGGGCTCAGCCTCGGCCTGATGGTCCTGGGCGCGCTCGGCGGGCTCGTCCTGGGCCTGGTCATCTCGTTCAAGCAGATCACCAACCCGGTCGCGATCCTGATCTACGCGGCTCTGGAGGGTCTGTTCGTCGGTGGCCTCTCGGCCCTGCTCGCCACTCAGCTGGAGATGGCCACCGGTACCCCCGGTGAGGGCGCGACACTGGTCACCCAGGCCGTCATCGGTACGGTCGCGGTCTTCGCCGTGATGCTGGCCCTGTACAAGTTCCGCATCATCAAGGTCACCGACGGCTTCATGAAGGCCGTCACCTACGCGGTCATCGGCGCCGCGGCCCTGATGCTGATCAACTTCGTGCTCAGCTTCTTCATGGCGGGCGGCCTCGGTCTGCGCGAGCCCACCTGGCTGGGTCTGGGCATCGGCGTCGTGTTCGTCGTCCTGGCCGCCCTGACCCTGGCCGTGGAGTTCCGCGGTATCGAGGAGGGCGTCAACGCCGGCGTTCCGGGCAAGTTCGCCTGGCAGTTCGCCTTCGGTCTGACCGTCTCCCTGGTCTGGCTCTACATCGAGATCCTGCGTCTGCTCTGGATCATCAAGACGATGTTCGCGGACTGACGCGAGCGTCCTCGCACGTGTGAAGGGGCCGCCTCCGGAGTATCCGGGGGCGGCCCCTTCACGTGTGTCGGGTCAGGTCGCGGAGCGGCGCGGGGCCGGGATCGACCGGTCGCGGCGGCGACGGTCGTACTCGGTGACGATCGCGCGTGCGTATCCGTGGGTGAGGCCGTACTCGTCGGCGAGCCAGTAGGTCCGGTCCGCCTTGCGCAGGAGTCCCGGCCCCTGGTCGAGTGAGTCGAACCACTCGTGGAGTCCCCGGCCGGTCACGACCGGGATGCGTTCGATGAGCTTTGCGTGGATCTCCGGCGAGTGGGCTACCGACATAGGCACCTCCGCTGTGCGTTGGGCGTGTGGCACTCACCTGCGACCATGCCCCACGGACACCGAGTGGACAAGTCCCGGAGGCCGGCTTTTACCCTTCCCGAGCGGGAACGTTCACCTTCGTCGGTCCTTCGTCCGAACCGGAGGGAGGGGGAGCGGTCCGGCACGTGTTCCGGCACCCTCACGACGGACGACGGGAACACGAAGGGCCCCGGACACGGGGTCCGGGGCCCTCCAAGGCGCTACGAGGACTCAGGAGAGGCGCTCGAAGACGGCGGCCATGCCCTGGCCGCCGCCGACGCACATGGTCTCCAGACCGAAGGTCTTGTCGTGGGTGCGCAGGCCGTTGAGCAGGGTGCCGGTGATGCGGGCGCCGGTGCTGCCGAACGGGTGGCCGATGGCGATGGCGCCGCCGTTGACGTTCAGTTGCGCGTCGATGTCGATGCCCAGTCGGTCGGCGGAGGGCAGTACCTGGGCGGCGAAGGCCTCGTTGATCTCGACGAGGTCGATGTCGCCGATGGCCATGTTGGCGCGGGCCAGGGCCTGCTTGGAGGCCTCGACCGGGCCCAGGCCCATGATCTCGGGGCTCAGGCCGGTCACACCGGTGGAGACGACGCGGGCCAGCGGGGTGATGCCGAGCTGCTTGGCCTTGGTGTCGCTCATGATGACCAGCGCGGAGGCGCCGTCGTTGAGCGGGCAGGCGTTGCCGGCCGTGACGGTGCCGTCGGGACGGAACACCGGCTTGAGCTGGGAGACCTTCTCGTAGGTGGTGCCGCGACGGATGCCGTCGTCGGTGGAGACCACGGTGCCGTCGGGGAGGGTCACCGGGGTGATCTCGCGCTCCCAGAAGCCGTTGTCGAGCGACTTCTCGGCGAGGTTCTGCGAGCGGACGGCGAACTCGTCCTGGCGCTCGCGGGAGACACCGGTGAGCTCGGCGACGTTCTCCGCGGTCTGGCCCATCTCGATGTAGGCGTCGGGCAGGTCGCCGTTCTCGCGGGGGTCGGTCCAGGTGCCCTGGCCGCCCTCCTTGCGCCTCTCGGTACGCGCCTTGGCGTCGGCGAAGAGCGGGTTCTCGTTCTGCGGGTTGTCGCTGCTGCCGTTGACGAAGCGGCTGACGGTCTCCACGCCGGCGGAGATGAACACGTCGCCCTCACCGGCCTTGATGGCGTGGTAGGCCATGCGGGTGGTCTGGAGCGAGGAGGAGCAGTACCGGGTGATGGTGGTGCCCGGGACGGTGTCCAGGCCGAGCTGGACGGCCACGACGCGGGCCATGTTGAAGCCCTGGTCGCCGCCGGGCAGGCCGCAGCCGAGCATGAGGTCGTCGATGCTCTCGGGGTTCAGTTCGGGCACCTTGGCCAGGGCCGCGCCGACGATCTGGGTGGTCAGGTCGTCCGGGCGGATGTCCTTCAGGGAGCCCTTGAAGGCTCGGCCGATGGGGGAACGCGCGGTGGCGACGATGACTGCTTCGGGCATGTTCCTCGTCCTTGTTCGGGTCACGGCACAACTTGTTACCGACCAGTTAACCCGGACGGGGCTCCTCCGCGCCACCCGGGGTCGCTCTGGGCGCGCCGACGTTCTCGTCGTCCGTCTCCTCGCGGGGTTCGGCGGGCACGGCGCGTGACGACGGCATGAGCCGGAAGGGGCCGCGGACGAACGCGGGGCGCTTTCCGTGACGTCGGTCCACGGTCCGATCGCCGGCCCGGGTGACCTCCGTGCCCGGTGTCTCGGCGGCCATCACGGCGGCCCGGTCGACGGGCAGGACACCGCGGGTGGTCTCCTCCTCGTCGAGTTCGGGGAGCAGGCCCAGAGCGGCGCAGGCGGACGGCAGGACGGCGAACGAGGCCTGCGCGTATCCGCGGGCCGAGGGGTGGAAGCGGTCGGGGCCGAACATGGCGAGCGGATCGGAACGGAAGTCGTCGGCGAGCAGGTCGCTCAGGGAGACCGTACGGCCGCCCGCCTCGGTGACCGCGATGGTCTGGGCGGCGGCCAGTTGGCGGGAGGCCCGTCGGGCCACCGAGCGCAATGGCCAGCCGATGGGCCGTACCGTGCCCAGGTCCGGACAGGTCGCCACCACCACCGGGGTGCCCGCGGCGACCAGATCACGGGTGACCTCGCGCAGCGAGGCGACGGCGTCGTTGGGGCGTACACGCCTGATCACGTCGTTGGCGCCGATGAACACCACGGCCACGTCGTGGTGGTGGGGCCCGGCCCGTTCCACCTGTCCGGCCAGGTCGGCCGAGGTGGCGCCCGGGGTGGCGGGGCAGCGCAGCAGGACCGGACGGTCGGAGGCGGCGGAGATCCCCGCGGCGAGCAGGGCGCCGGGCGTCTCCCGGGACCTGGTCACGGCGAACCCGGCGGCGGTGGAGTCGCCGATCATGAGCAGCCGCAGCGGCGGCCCCTCACCGGTCCCGTACAGGCCGTCGGCCCGGGGCCGGTTCCATTGGGTGGTGCCGATGGCGTTCGCGGCCAGCCGGGCCTGGAGGTAGAGCAGGGCGACGGTTCCACCGCCCACGAGGGTGAGTCCGCCACCGCCGAACGCGGTGGCGGCGGCGATGCGTCGCGCTCGTGCGGCTCTGAGCATCGGCACCCCTGAAGCGTCGGACCCGTCTCCGGCCGCGTGCGGGCCGGTTACGATTCGACGTTACCGGTGGGGAACCCGGTGGTCACGTACCTCGGCGGTACACAATCCGATCCTCGGGGTCAGCGGACCTACGCGGCTCGGCGAGGTACTCCGTACCGGGTCGAACGGGCGGAGCGTCCGCGGCCCACACGGCTTAGAGTTCAGGATGTGGGAACCGGAATCCGGCCCACCCGCCTCGGACGTCACCGGGGACACACGAGACCGGCGGGCCGAAGACCCGGTCGCCATGACGCTAAGGAGCGAAGTTGCGGGTACACGACTCACTCATCGACCTGGTCGGGGACACCCCGTTGGTCCGCCTGCGAAAGGTCACCGAGGGGCTGGCCCCGACGATCCTGGCGAAGGTCGAGTACTTCAACCCGGGCGGTTCGGTGAAGGACCGTATCGCGTTGCGGATGGTCGAGGCCGCCGAGAAGAGCGGTGAGCTCCAGCCGGGCGGGACCATCGTCGAGCCCACCTCCGGGAACACCGGTATCGGCCTTGCGCTGGTGGCCCAGGAGAAGGGCTACCGCTGCGTCTTCGTCTGCCCCGACAAGGTCGGGCCGGACAAGCTGTCGGTGCTGCGCGCCTACGGCGCCGAGGTCGTGGTCTGCCCGACCACGGTCGCCCCCGAGCACCCCGAGTCCTACTACTCGGTCTCCGACCGGCTCGCCCGGGAGATCCCCGGCGCCTGGAAGCCCAACCAGTACGAGAACGAGAACAACCCGGAATCGCACTACCACTCCACCGGTCCGGAGATCTGGGACCAGACCGAGGGGCGCATCACGCACTTCGTCGCGGGTATCGGTACCGGCGGCACCATCAGCGGTACCGGTCGCTACCTCAAGGAGGCCTCCGAGGGCCGGGTGCAGATCGTGGGCGCGGACCCGGAGGGTTCGGTCTACTCGGGTGGCACAGGCCGTCCGTACCTGGTCGAGGGTGTGGGCGAGGACATCTGGCCGGGCACCTACGACACGGCGATCTGCGACGAGATCGTGGCGGTCAGCGACAAGGACTCGTTCCTGATGACCCGTCGTCTGGCCAAGGAGGAGGGGCTGCTGGTCGGCGGCTCCTGCGGTCTGGCGGTCGAGGCGGCCCTGCGTGTGGCCGAGACGGCCGGCCCCGACGACGTCATCGTGGTGCTGCTGCCGGACGGTGGCCGCGGCTACCTGGGCAAGATCTTCAACGACGAGTGGATGGCCGACTACGGCTTCCTGTCCGCCGAGACCGAGGAGGCCACGGCGGGCCAGGTGCTGGGCGGCAAGGAGGGCGAGATGCCCGACTTCGTGCACAGCCACCCGGACGAGACGGTCGGGACCGCCGTGGCGATCATGCGCGAGTACGGCGTCTCCCAGCTGCCGGTCATGAAGGAGGAGCCGCCGGTCATGGCGGCCGAGGTCGTGGGCTCCATCGCCGAGCGCGACCTGCTGGACGCCCTCTTCGACGGTCGGGCCGAGCTGGACGACCTGGTGGAGACGCACATGGGTCGGCCGCTGGCGACCGTCGGCACCGGTACGCCGGTGAGCGACTGTGTCCGCCTGCTGCGCACCTCGGGGGCCCTTGTGGTGCTGCGCGACGGTAAGCCCGTGGGCATTCTCACCCGTCAGGACCTGCTGGCCCACCTGTCCGGTTGACCGGTCGCCGGGGCGGTCGCGCGAGCGTCCGCCCCGGCGCGTGCGACGGTCTCTCGAACGTTCGCGCGTCATACCGAGCGTCGTTCGGGACCCGGTGTTCGCCTGCCCGACATAGTGCCGCATACTCGGACACTGCTAATGTTCGAGTCGGAATTACCGATCGGTAATAAGTAGGTGCGCGCGTGTCTCGGCTCTTGTCCTGGATCATCCGCTCCGTCTGGTCGTACGCACGGAACCACGGCGCGATCCGGGCCGAGTCGAAGGCGGCCCGGCGGTTCGCCCGCTTCGGTACCGGTTCGGCGATCGCCTTCCCCGTGGCCACGCTGTACGGCGAACCCTGGATCGAGATCGGGGTGCACACCGTCCTGGGCGGTGACATCACCCTGGCCGCCGGGATGGGCCCCGACTACGACCTCGGTGAGGGGACCGTGGTCCGGATCGGCTCCGGATGCGCGATCGGCCGCGGTTCGCACGTCGTCGCACACAAGTCGATCGACATCGGCGACCACGTCTACACCGGCCCCTACGTCTACATCACCGACCAGAACCACTCCTACTCCAACACCGAGATCCCCGTCGGCCTCCAGTGGCCGGTGGACGCTCCGGTGAGCATCGGCGCGGGAAGCTGGCTCGGCGCCAACTCCGTGATCCTGCCCGGTGTCCACCTCGGGAGGAACTCGGTGGTGGCCGCCGGAACCGTGGTGCGGCCCGGCACCTACCCCGATCACGCCGTCATCGCCGGGATCCCCGGTCGGGTCGTGCGCCGCCACGACCCCGAGCTCGGCTGGGATCCGCCGCTGCGCGAGTCGGGGACCCCCACCCGGGTCCCCACCCCGGTCACCGGTCTGCCTCCCGAGGCTCCGGTCGAGCCCCCGGAACCGGGATCGGCCACCCGTTTCCCGCCGACCTGAGAAGCCGCTCGCGGGCCGGGCGAAGAAGGTTCCGTCCGGAATGTCCGACCGTCGGAGTCGTATGGTCGCGATGGGGCGTGTGAGGCGTGAGATCTCCCTGTTGACAGGGGGTCTGGAGGGGTATCCGGGTACTAGGGTGGCCCCATGAAGTTCGACGGGTTTGAAACACGGGCCATCCACGCGGGCCAGGAACCGGACGCCGGTACCGGAGCCGTGGTCGTGCCGATCTACCAGACGAGTACCTACGCCCAGGACGGCGTGGGCGGACTGCGCCAGGGGTACGAGTACTCCCGCACCGCCAACCCCACGCGCACCGCCCTGGAGGAGTGCCTGGCCGCGCTTGAGTCCGGCGCGCGCGGGCTGGCCTTCGCCTCCGGCATGGCGGCCGAGGACACCCTGCTGCGCACGGTGCTCTCCCCGGGCGACCACATCATCATCCCCGGTGACGCCTACGGGGGTACCTTCCGCCTCATCTCCAAGGTGGTCGAGCGCTGGGGCGTCTCCTGGGACGCGGTCGACCAGACCGACGTCGAGGCGGTGCGCGCGGCGATGCGTCCCGAGACCAAGGTCGTGTGGACCGAGACGCCCACCAACCCGCTCCTGGGCATCACCGACATCGAGACGGTCGCGCGGATCGCGCACGACGGCGGCGCCCTCCACGTCGTTGACAACACGTTCGCCTCGCCCTACCTACAGCAGCCCCTCACCCTGGGCGCCGACGTGGTCGTGCACTCCACCACCAAGTACGTCGGCGGCCACTCCGACGTGGTCGGCGGGGCGCTGATCGTCGCCGACGCCGAACTGGGGGAGCGGCTGGCCTTCCACCAGAACACCATGGGCGCGGTCGCGGGCCCCTTCGACGCCTGGCTGACGTTGCGCGGGGTCAAGACCCTGGGCGTGCGGATGGACCGGCACAGCGAGAACGCCGAGCGGGTCGTGGCCGCGCTCGAAGGGCACCCGGCGGTACGGCGCGTGTACTACCCGGGGCTGGACTCCCACCCGGGCCACAAGATCGCCGAGCGGCAGATGCGCGCCTTCGGCGGGATGGTCTCCTTCGAGCTGCGCGACGGTGAGAAGGCTGCGCTGGAGCTGTGCGAGCGGACGAAGGTCTTCACCCTGGGCGAGTCCCTGGGCGGGGTCGAGTCGCTCATCGAGCACCCGGGCCGGATGACACACGCCTCGACGGCGGGTTCGGCGCTGGAGGTCCCGGCGGACCTGGTGCGGATCTCGGTGGGCATCGAATCCGGTGACGACCTGGTCGCCGACCTGGAGCAGGCCCTGGAGGGCTGAGTCGTGGGCCCGCGCGGCGCTGCCGCGCGGGTGCCCCGGCTTTTCGGCCGGGCCCGGCGCGGCGTCCTCGGGGTTCGTCCCCCGCGTGGTCCCGGCGGGGTGGGCGTGGTCTCGGGCGGGGTGGTCCGGTGCTCAGGCCGCGGTCGGAGCGCGGTCCTCCGAGGGGGCCGTGAAGGGGGCCGCGGCGGGGCGTCGCTCGCGGAAGCGCAGGCCACAGATGTAGCGCCCGGTGTTGCCCAGGGTGCTGTCGAGCTCCTCGTCGCGCAGGGAGCGGTAACCGCCTCGACGGTCCTGGCGGCGGATCCCGATGGAGATGGCCAGGAGGAAGCCGGCCGACAGGCCGAGCAGGACGATGCCGACGAGGATCAGAACGATGAACGTGGTCTCCACGGTGTTCTCCTTTGGGGAAGGGGTGGGGTCAGCTCCTGTACGGCCCCCTCGTGCGTGAGGGAGACGTGGCAGCGGTTCTCATCTTTTCCCTGTTCCAGTGGGGTGTGAGAGGCCTCTGTGGTGGCGGTGCCCGGTGGGGTCGGAACCGGGTCGTCGGGGGTGAACTCGGCGTGTACCGAGAGTGGCGTTCCTCTATAGGATGGGCTCGATCGAACCCGATGGACCTGTTCTGTTGGTAATACCGCTCAGCTTGTTGGTACAAGCTGAGGTGTTGGTCTTATACCCTCGAGGGGGCGGACTTATGCGGGCCGAAAGCCGATATCGACAGATCGCTCGAACCCTGCGCAGGGAGATCCAGGGCGGAAGCCTTCCCCCCGGCGGCCAACTCCCCTCGGAGAAGCAGCTGGAGGAGCGCTTCGAGGCCTCGCGCAACACCGTCCGCCTGGCCCTGGGAATGCTCCGCAACCAGGGGCTCATCGTGAGCAGGCCGGGGCGTGGACACTACGTCCAGGACGTCGTACCGGAGACCTTCTACGCCACCCGGGGCAAGGGCGGGCCCGGTGGGCTCAACGAGTCGAACATGAGCGGCCTGACCCTGGAGGAGCTCCAACTCCTCAGCGCCGACACCGCCGTCGCCTCCCGCCTGCGCGTCCCCGAGGGCACCATGACCGTCGTGCGACGCATGCACCGGTTCTCCGGCGGCCGTTCCGGATCGATCAGCTCCGCGTTCTATCCGATGGACCTGGTCGAGAACACCCCGCTCATGCTGCCTGAGGACGTGGAGAGCGCCCTGGAGGTCCTCATGGAGCACGGACACCGGCAGGTGGGCTACGTGGACGAGCTGGCCACCAGGATGCCCACTCCCCAGGAGGTCGACGAACTGGAGTTGCCGCCCGGCGTCCCCGTCCTGACCGTCCACCGGACCGACTATTCGACGGAGCGGCCCATCCGCCTGGTGCACACTGTGTACGCCG
The DNA here is from genome assembly GCF_000341225.1 of Nocardiopsis alba DSM 43377. Classification (GTDB taxonomy): domain Bacteria; phylum Actinomycetota; class Actinomycetes; order Streptosporangiales; family Streptosporangiaceae; genus Nocardiopsis; species Nocardiopsis alba. Next base: position 78,161 of record NZ_ANAC01000021.1, on the reverse strand, counting down.
GGCACAGCATCCGCTACCAGTTCGAGCACGGCGATCTCAAGGCCTACCACCGGGATTGACACAGCGTATGAGCATGTCGAAGAAGACCCTTGTCGCCGATCATCTCCGCGAGGCCCTCGCCAGGGGCGACTTCGAACCGGGCCAACGACTGCCGGGGGAGGAGGAGCTCGCCGAGGAGCTGGGCGTCTCCCGGGCCACCGCCCGTCTGGGGATGCGCCTCCTCCAGGACGAGGGACGTATCTCCATCGTCGCCGGCCGCGGTGCCTTCGCCGCCGACCCCCGGCCGATCATCCACCTGGCCACCCCCCTCTCGGGGGAGGACTCCGAACGTTTCGAGAGCGGTTACCGCGCCCACCTCCGGAAGGCCGGTCACCTCGACGTCGACGAGAGGGTCAAGGTCAGCCTGGACACCATGCGGGCCAAGGTGGCCCGACGTCTGGGCGAGAAGCCCGGGAGCGGACTGGTCGTGATCCGCTCCTCGAACCGCTACGTCGACGGGGCCCTGTGGCAGTCCCAGATCACCTACCTGCCCTTCGGGATCGCCGGAGGCACCGTGCTGATGTCCCCGGAGCACCTGAACGAGGGGGTCGGGGCGGCCCTGCGCGAACTCGGCTTCCACGAGGAGTGGAACCGCGACATCGTGGGAGCCCGGATGCCCTCCACGAGCGAGGCCGAGACCTTCCGCATGGGGCCGGGTATCCCTCTGCTTCTCCAGGAACGGGTGGTCTACCAAGGGGAGCGCCCCCTGCGCTTCACCGTGACGCTCATGCCGGCCGATCGCCATCAGCTCCTCTACGCGGGCGGCGAGGTCCCCGAAAGCTCGTGGCTGCCGGACCCGGACGTCAACGTCTTCGAACGCTGATTCAGAAGGACCCGCGCGGATAACGGCCGATCACCGCGGGGCCCAGTGTCTCCGAGGTCGTGTCCACGACCCGTACGCCCGGCCGCTCGGACAGCGAGCGGCGGAAGGCGCGCGGACGCTCGTCGTCGGCCATGAGGAAGAACGTCACCTCGGCGCCCTCGGCCAGCGTCGCGTCCAGTTCGGCGCCGGTGACCTCCGCCGTACGAGGAGAGGGCGGCCAGGAGAATCGGGGCCGGCCCTCCTCGTCCAGGTGGGCCGTGGGCTCTCCGTCGGTGATCACCATGACCGCCCGGCGGGCGCCCCGACGCGACCGCGACCCGGTACGGGCCAGCCGCAGGGCGTGGTGCAGATTGGTGCCGGGTGTGCGAGGTCCCTCGTGCGCGACCAGGTCGACCGGGCCCATCTCCCGCGCGCGCTCCCCGAAGCCGATCACCGTCACCCGGTCCTCGGGGTGCCGGGTCCGGACCAGGGCGTGCAGGGCCAAGGCGGTCCGCGCGGCGGCCTCGTGCAATCCCCGGATCGCCATGGAGGGGGACAGGTCGACCAGCAGGAACACCGACGCCGAACGCTCCGGTCCGGTCTCGGCGTACCGCAGATCCTCGGAGAGCAGCGCGGCCCGGCCCTCGGCCACGCCGCCCGCGGCACGGCGCAGGACCGCCTCGCGCACGCTCGCGACCGGGTCCAGAGGACGGTCGAGTTCGTCGCGGGGCAGGCTCGCCCCGGTCGGCTCACCCCCAGCCCCGAAGACGCCGGGACGGGAACCGGGGGCCGGCCCGGCGGCCGCCTCGATCTCCCGAAGAGCCTCCTCACCGAGTCGGCGCAGTTCGGCCGAGGTCGGTTCGCGTCCGGACCGGGCCCCGGGCCACAGGGGGACGGCGGGGCCGCTCGCCCCGCGGCCCGGTGGAACGGCCGCGTACCCCTCGGACGGGACCGAGGGGCCGCGATCGGTCGACGCCTCCTCTCGTGTCGAACCCCCGGCGTCGGAGCGGTCCTCGTCGGCCAAGGGGTCGGGCCCGCCCGAGTAGGACCGGTAACGGGACCATGTCCCTCCGGCCCCGGGAGCCCCGCCCCGCCGTGTCGGCCCGTACCGCTCAGAGACGGTAGACACCCCCGTCGGCCGAGGTGTCCTTGGACAACCGGCGCTCCAGGTACAGGCCCTCCAACGCGAACTCCAGAACGGAGGCGGCCAGCCCCGGTGTGGGCGGGCCGTCCTCCTCCTCGGGCGCCGCCCGCTCGATCAACCCGGACAGTCCGGGTACCGTCCCCACCCTGCGCAGCAGTTCGGCCGCGCCCACCAGGTCCCCGCTCTCCACCGTGCCCCCGCCGGAGAAACGGTCGCCGAGGGGGTCCAGGTCGGCCTCGCCCAGGCGCGACCGGAAGGTCTCGGCCACGGCCCTGCGCAGAAGGGTCTCCAGGACGTCGAACTCGCGCCCCTGGGAGCCGATCTCGAACTCGACCTTGCCCAACAGAGGTTCCACCACGCCGGCCAGATCACAGACCCGGGCCACCGGAGCGTCCTCGCCGGTCAGAGCCGCCCTGCGCAGGGCCGACGCGGCCATGGTCTCGGCGGCGGCCACGGTCAGACGCACCGAGACCCCCGATCGTCGATCCACCCGAGCGGAGTCCCGGACCAGCCGGGCGAAACGGGCCACCGTCTCCAACAGATGCGAGGGCACCACCGTGCCCTCCGGCAGCCGCGCCTCCTGCCCGAGCAGGGTCAGTTCGTGCTCCAGGTCGGGCGGGTAATGGGTACGCACCTGAGAACCGAAACGGTCCTTGAGCGGGGTGAGGATCCGGCCCCGACCGGTGTAGTCCTCGGGGTTGGCGCTGGCCACCAGCACCAGGTCCAGCGGCAGCCGCAGACTGTATCCGCGGATCTGGAGGTCGCGCTCCTCCAACACGTCGAACAGCGCCACCTGGGCCCGGGGCGGCAGGTCGGGGAGTTCGTTGACGCAGAGGACGCCCCGGTTGGCGCGCGGCAGCAGGCCGTAGTGGATCGTCTCCGGATCGCCCAGTGAACGCCCCTCGGCCAATCGACCCGGATCCACGTCGCCGACCAGCTCGGCGGTGCCGGTGTCGGGCGTGGCGAGTTTCTCTCCGTACCGTTCGTCCCGACCCCGCCAGCGGACGGGGAGCCGGTCCCCCTCCTCCGATAGCCGACGTACGCACACCGGACAGACAGGGGCGTAGGGGTGGTCGTTGATCGGGCATCCGGCCACCGAGGGCGACCACTCGTCCAACAACCCCGCCAGGGTACGGATCAGGCGGCTCTTGCCCTGGCCGCGTTCGCCCAGCAGCACCACGTCGTGCTCGGCGAGCAACGCGCGCTCCAACGCGGGCAGGACGGTGCGGTCGAACCCGTGGATCCCCGGAAAGCGGGGCAGGCCCGCGCCCATCCGGGCCAAGAGGTTCTCCCGGATCTCGGCCGAGGTGGAACGATGGACATGGCCGGACTCTCGCAGGGCGCCACGTGTGCTCGGGAGCCCGCTCGGAGGGGACGGGGGGTGGGTCACGGCAAGCAGTGTAGGCCCGTCGGGGGTTTGAGGGGGCGGCTGAAGGAAAGTCCCTGTCTGAAGCAGGGATGGAAGAATGGGACGACAAGGTCTCCAGAGCCGGCCGCGCGGTCGGTGAAGGCGGGGTGGCGGTGTGGCAAGGTTCGGCGATGCTCTGACGACGGGGGCCGACCTCGTGAACGCGGCCGAGCGCGCCGTACTCCAGGCCCTGGAGCAGGTGGACGGGCCCGCCGACCTCGTGTGCTTCTTCGTCAGCGGTGAGGACCCGGAGGAGGTCACGCTCGCGGGCACCCGGGTCATGGAACTGTCCGGGGGAGCGGTCACCCTGGGGTGCAGCGCCACCGGTGTGATCGGTGGGGGCCGAGGGGTCGAGGGTCAGGGCGCCGTCAGCGTATGGTGCGCCCGTCTCCCCGGGGTGGAGCTCACCCCGTTCTGGCTGGACACCATGGTCGAGGGGGACCACCTCGCCGTGGTCGGCATGCGCGAACCGAGCCCGAACGATCGGGTGGGCATCCTGCTCACCAACCCCTACGAGTTCCCCACCCAGGCGTTCGTCCGCGAGACCACCGCGGCCCTGGGAGGGCTGCCGCTGGTCGGCGGTATGGCCGACGGCCTGCGGGGCGAGGGTTCGGTCCGGCTCTTCTGCGAGGGAGAGGTGGCCCTCAACGGTGCCGTGGGGGTCCTGGTCGGCGGGGACGGTGTGCTGGGCACCGTGGTCAGCCAGGGCTGCCGTCCGATCGGGCCCAACATGACCGTCACCAAGGCCGAGGGCAACCTCGTGATGGAACTGGCCGGGGTCAACGCCTACGAGAGGCTGGAGAGCCTGGTCGAGCGGCTCTCCGACGAGGACCGTGAACTGGCCGAGCAGGGGCTGCACCTGGGCATCGCGGTCGACGAGTACGCCGACCACCACGAACAGGGCGATTTCCTCATCCGCAGCCTGGTGAGCGCCGACGAGGAACTGGGCGCGCTCACCATCGGCGACATGGTGGAGGTCGGACAGACGGTCCGCTTCCAGGTCCACGACGCGGACACCGCGGACGAGGATCTCGCGCGTCGGCTCGCGGAGTTCGGGGCCGAGCACGCGGTCGGCGCCGGACTGCTCTTCTCCGGCGACGGGCGGGGCGCCTCCCTGTTCCCCCGGGCCGACCACGACGTCCTGTCCGTCCGGCGCACCCTCGGGGCCGCCCCGGTCGCGGGCTTCTTCGCGGCGGGTGAGATCGGTCCCGTCTCGGGCGCGAACCACGTTCAGGGCTTCACCGCCTGCCTCCTGGCCTTCGCCCCCTGACCGGGTACGGACCCTTCCGAGTCGGACTTTTACCGCCGTATCACCAACACCCCGCCGTGGGTTCCTTGAGTGTGCCCACCTTCAGGTGATTACTAAGAGTGACTGTTTTCATCACTTTGAGTGTTTGGCGAGAGAAGGAACGATGGCGCAGAACCGGCGCACCACCACACCTCTGTTGGCTCTCGGGGCGTTCGCCCTGTTGGCCCCTATGGTCACCCCGGGAACGGCCGCCGCCGAGGCGTCCTGGCTCGAACAGGACCTCTCCTCCGCGGACCGGATCGGGATGACCCTGGCGTCGGGGGCGCTGCGCCTGGACACGGCCGAGGACCTGGGGGCCTCACCACGCCTGGACACCACCAAGAGACGCACCGGCCTCGCGACCTTCCCCGAACAGGAACTGCCCGAACCGACCGACACCGTCGACGTGTCCGTCCGCACCACGGGCGAGGCCGAGGAGGTCCTCACCGAGGCGAGGGGCCACCGGGCCGACGGCATGTGGACCGAATGGCAGCAGACCCGGAGCGGGGGAGGCCGTGTCGTCCTCCCCGAGGCCGTCGACGAGGTCCAGGTGCGCGTCGAGGTGTCCTCGAAGGCCGAGAAGGGCGGCGCCTCCGTCGACGAGGTGCGCGTGCGCCCGGTGGAGTCCTCCGTCGCGACCACCGACGAGACCCCGAAGGGTTCCTCGGACTCCGAGATCTCGGACGGAGGCATGGGAGAGGCCGCCAAGGGCGACGACGTGCCCCGACCGTTCTCCGCCCGACTCTTCGCCACCAGGATCGGACTCGTGGGCGAGACCACCGCCAACGGCCACACGGTGCGCCCCGACGACCACTTCGTCGCCCTGCCCTCGCGCCGAGGGCTCTCCACCCGAGGCGGCGGCGAATACACGGTCAGAGTGTGCAGCACCGGAGCACTGGGCCCCAAGGCCGAGGGGGACACCGAGAACCACGACCCGCGCTGCGCCTACCTGCCGGTCTGGGACGTGGGCCCCTGGAACATCACCGACGACCACTGGAACGACGATCGCGAGTCCTGGCGCGACCTCGACCGCGGTCGCCCCCAGGCCCAGGCCGCCTACACCGAGGGGCACAACGACGGCCTGGACGGCTTCGGCCGCCGCGTACAGAACCCCGCCGGCATCGACCTCGCCGACGGAGCCTTCAACGAAGGCCTCCAACTGCCCACCAACGGCTGGGTGGAGGTCGACTACCTGTGGACCGCCGAATACCGCGACCGCGCGGAGGTCACCACCGCCACCCAGAGCGACCCGGTGATCGTGCGCACCGGACCGGGAACCCACTACGACACGATCGGCCTGGCCGCGCACAAGGCCAACGTCGACGTGGCCTGCCAGGTCATCGGCGACCCCGCCACCGGCCCCAACGGCGTCAGCGACGTCTGGTACCGGATCGGTGAGGGCCACTACATCCCCGCGGCCTTCGCCCAAGGGGGGTCCGAGGCCCCGTACTGCCTTCCCGGCAAGCCTTGATCTGTGTTCGCTTTGGCCCTCCGCTTCGCTTCGGGCCGTGTTCGGGCGATCCCATGGTGGGGTGGGAGGGCGGGTGGACGTTACTTCAGGGGGTCGGGGTAGGAGACCGCCTACCGGCCACCACAGGGGGTCGAGGTAGGAGGGTGGGCGCGGGTTACACCCTGCTGGGGGTCGGGGGCCGAGAGTGTTTGCTTTGCGCCTCCGCCGGCGCTTCGGCGCGTGTTCGGGCGCCAGGGGAGGCGGGAACCTTCGGCACCTTCGGTGTGGTCACTCGTACCTCGCGACCCCACCTACGGCACCTCCAGAACCCCGCCGGCGCCCGAACGGGCAACCCCCCGTGGCGAGGTAGGAGACCGCGAACCGGTCACACCCCTGGGGGTGTGGGAGGGCGGGTGCGGGTCACACCCCCTGGTCGGGGGCGCGCTAGCGGGTCTTGACGACGAGGGTGCCGGCGGCGCGGTCGTGCACGGCCCGCGCACGGTCATCGCTGAGCATGCCCATGGCCAGGCCGAGGGAGACGATGTTGCCGAGGCAGGGGAGGGTCTGGGGGAGACAGAACAGGGAGGAACGGACGACCGCCTGCTTCTGCCCGAGGCGGTCGCCGCCTCCGGCGTCGATCACCTTGATGCCCACGATCATCTTGCCGAGCGTGCGCCCCCAGGTGACCAGATAGAGCCAGTCGTAGAAGAACAGCAGCACGCCCCAGCCGAAGAAGAAGAGGAAGATCCAGACGTTGACCTCGCCGTCGGTGCCGTCCGGGTTCCCGGTCAGCACCGCCACGAGGCCGGCCATCAGCATGAAGAAGAGGAGCGCGGTGAAGGCGGCCAAGAGGTAGTCGATCAGCCGGGCCGTCAGACGTAGTCCGAAACCCGCGGGGGTCGGGGCGTTCCCAGGGCGTCCGGGCTCCCCTCGAGGGACCGCGGGGTACGAGGGGCCCTCGGGGGCCCGCCCCCCGTTCAAAGGGTGAGGTCCACCCTGGTGGGGGCCGTGCGGGTGCCAGTGGGGAGAAGACATACGGCTGCCGCTCTCTCGGTTCGGAGGGGTCTCAGCGATCGGGGGACGCCTCCGCAGAGTACCCAGAGCCGTGGTGGAGCGAGCACGACACATGCGCGGAGGGGCGGCCGGTGCCGCCCCTCCGCGCATGATCGGACCTCGTTCGGTCGTGGTCTCACATGCCGCTGTAAGGGACCGCGTCGATGATGTCCACGCCGAGGCTCTTGCCGTTGGGCAGGGTGTAGCTGACGCTCTCGCCCACGCGCTTGCCGTTGATGGCGGAGCCGAGGGGGGACTTGGGGGAGTACACGTCGATGGGGGAGCCGCTCTCCTCACGGGAGGCGAGCAGGAAGGTGACCTCCTCGTCATCCCCGTCGAACTTGACGGTGATGGTCATGCCGGGGCCGACCACGCCCTCGGTGTGGGGCGCTTCGCCGACCCGCGCGGTGCGCAGGATCTCGGTGAGCTGGAGGATGCGGGCCTCCATCTTGCCCTGTTCCTCCTTGGCGGCGTGGTAGCCGCCGTTCTCCTTGAGGTCGCCTTCTTCCCGGGCGGCCTCGATCTTTTCCGCGATCTCGATGCGCCCACTCCCCGACAGGTGGTCCAGCTCTCCCTTGAGCCGGTCATACGCCTCCTGGGTGAGCCAGGTGACGTTGTCATCGCGGGTCTGGGTCACGGGAACTCCTTGTGTACTCGTAGCAAAGGCCACCAGGCGGCCAGAGCTGAACTTACGAGAATATCACCGAGCGCGATCGCGCTCGGTGTCGTGTTCTCGGGGGTCCGGACCCCACCCCCGGTCGTCGATCAGAGGCGAGGGGCCGTTCGGTCGATCAGTCTTGCGAACCTTGTTCCCTGCATGAGGCCACTTCTACCGTGGCCGCCTGTCGAACCGTTTCAACGTCCGTCTGGACCATCCGGTTCCCGCCCTCGACCTCGACCCTCGCGGTACCGACCTCGACCATCTGGGCGTCCAGGGCCCGGAGCAGGCATTCGGCGCCGCCGCGGCTGTTCACCTCGAAGGAGATCCGTGCCTCGGAGGAGGAGGGCGCGGACACCGTGACCACCTGGTGGAAGACGTCTCCGCTCAGCCCGCTGTAGTTCATCACGGACATACCCCAGCCGATGGTGACCGCGACCGCGAAGATGGTGCCGACGATGAAGAAGAGAGGCCCGTTGCCGTGGTGTTTGCGTAGTGCCGGAGCTGGATCTGCACTGTTCACGGCGTCATCTTCCGGGGTCGCTGCCATTGGGAATCTCCGAGCAAGGGAATGGTGTTGTCTAAGATATCCCCGACCTGACAGCCCCCCTACGCGGCCCGCACGTGAGTCGTCCACGCCGTGACATCCGGGGTGGTGGCGGACGCCTGTGCCCAGTGGTCGTCGACAGAGCCAAGGAGAAGCCTTCGTTGTCCGAGCGCCTGCGGCTTATGGCCGTTCATGCCCATCCCGATGACGAGTCCAGCAAGGGTGCCGCCACGATGGCGCGCTACGTCCAAGAGGGCGCCGAAGTGCTGGTCGTCACCATGACCGGTGGTGAACGCGGTGACATCCTCAACCCCGCGATGGAGCGCCCCGAGATCCGAGAGAACATCGCGGAGGTGCGTCGCCAGGAGATGGACCGTGCCCGCGAGATCCTCGGCATCGAGCAGGAGTTCGCCGGGTTCGTCGACTCCGGCCTGCCGGAGGGCGACCCGCTGCCGCCCCTGCCCGAAGGGTGCTTCGCGACCCTTCCGGTGGAGGAGGCCGCGGCCCCGCTGGTCGCGGCGATCCGTCGCTTCCGTCCGCACGTGATCCTCACCTACGACGAGAACGGCGGCTATCCGCACCCCGACCACATCATGACCCACAAGGCGTCGATGCACGCCTTCGACGCCGCTCCCGAGCCCGAGGCCTACCCCGAGGCGGGGGAGCCCTGGCAGCCGCTCAAGCTGTACTACTTCGTGGGCTTCCCGCCCGAACGCTTCGACGCCCTCGCCCGGACCCTGGCCGCGCACGGGATGGAGAACCCGTTCGAGGAGTGGGCCGCCCGGGTGAAGGACATGGAGCGTCGCCGGTGGGAGATCACCACCCGTGTCCATTGCAGCGAGTACTTCGAGGTCGCCAACGACGCGCTTCGGGCGCACGCCACCCAGATCGACCCGAACGGCTTCTGGTTCGCGGTTCCCAACGAGATCGTCGCCGAGGCCTGGCCGACCGAGGACTACCACCTCGTCCGTTCCCTCGTGGACACGGAGGTCCCTGAGAAGGACCTCTTCGCAGGTGTCCGCGAGGCAGTGAGAGTATGAGTTCCATGAACACCCTTCTCGTGTCCGCTCCGGTGCTCGCCAATAGCTTCGCGCTGGACAAGGACACCGTCACGCCCGGTGTCCTCGGTTTCCTCGCCGTCTTCGCGATCGGCGTCGCCCTCTACTTCCTGATGCGCAGCATGACCGGCAAGCTGCTGGTCGTGCGCGGTGAGCAGAGCAGCGACGAAGCGATCCGCACCTCCTCCGAGTCCGCCTCCGCGTCGGCCTCGCGGGCGGCGGCCGTGGAGAAGCAGAAGGACACCGAGAAGTGAGGTGGACGCCCCCGCCGCGCACCCGCGGGGGCGTTTCCCTCTCCACGGTGTGACCCGCTTTCGGGCACGGATCGTCCGGGCTCCGTTCAGGGGCGGCCTGGCGGAGTGGGTGTACGCCCGATCGTCTGAGCGACGCGACCGGTCCGCGCTCCACCGCACGCCGTGAGACGGCGTCGTGCGGTGGGTTCAGTGGCCGTCCCCGTGCTCGACGTCGGTGAGAGCGCGGTCGATGATGTCGGTGATGAACCCGGGAGGCACCGACCTCCCCTCGTAGGTCGCTCGAACGAGGACCGCGCCGACGAGCATGGCCAGGCAGGGCTCGACGTCGTCGCGCCGGAGGTGCGAGGTGAGGACGTCGCGGATCCCGGCCGTGGCGGTCTCGTACAGACGCTCTTGTAGCTCTCGCGCGTCTTCGTCATCGCCGGCGTGTTCGATGACACTCGCCATCAAACGGTCGTACCGACCTTCCGACAGTGTCCACGCGAGTGCGCTCAAAGAGGTGTGAAGGTCCTCACGGAGATCTCCACCCATCGGCGGTGGCGTGGTGTCCTCGCAGATTCGGGCGATCGTGTCCCGCATGAGGTCGACGGGTGTGGGCCAGTGGGCGTAGATGGTCGCCTTCGAGTACCCGGCCCGCCGCGCGACCTCGGCGTGCGTCGTCGCCGTCCATCCCCTCTCCAGAAGCGACGCGGCGCTCGCTCTGATCACGTCGCGTCGCGTGCGTGTCACACGCGGATCCTCGGGCTCGCCGGACGACTTCGTCATGCCTTGAGAATAGCCTCTCCCGATCCCAGGGCCCACTATTGAACTTCCTGTACAATAATGGACCATGAGTCGGTTATCTTCCCCGGCGATCTCTCCTCCGGTCTCCTCCTCCACGCACCCCTCTCGTGTCGTGTGACGGACCGGTTCTCGCTCAAGGAGTCCCCTCGATGCCCTCCCACCCGGCGCCCAGGACGCAGCGGGCGATCGTGCAGACCCGTTATGGAGCCGTACGCGATGTCCTCGCGTTGTCCGAGACGTTCCCCGTTCGGGCCCCCGGCCCCGGGGAAGTGCAGGTCCACGTGCGGGCGGCGGCGGTCAACCCCATCGATCGCCACCTGATCGAGGGGAACCGACGTCTCATCACCCGTCGTCGTTTCCCCTTCAGTCCGCTGTTCGACCTGGCCGGTGTCGTCACCGAGGTCGGAGACGGGGTCACCTCGTTCCGAGTGGGCGACCGAGTGCACGCCGACAACGAAGTCGATGGAGGCGGCGCCTCGGAGTACGTCAACGTACGCGCCGGGCTGCTCGCCTCCGTTCCGGCGGGCCTCGGCTTCGTGGAATCAGCAGGCCTCCCACTCGCGGCGCAGACGGCGATGACCTGCCTGGATCGTGGCCGTGTCACGTTCGGAACCCGCGTCGTGGTGATCGGGGCGTCCGGAGGCGTCGGTCACCTCGCCGTGCAGATGGCACGTGCGGCCGGGGCTTTCGTGGTGGGGGTGTCCAGCGCGCGGAATCGGGAGTTCGTGCGGTCCATGGGGGCGGACGAGGTCATCGACAGGAATGAGATCGACGTGTCGTCCGCTCTCGGGCCGGGCTCGTTCGACGTGGTGATCGACTGTGTCGGCGGTCGGGAGCAGTGGGTGCACGCGCGGTACGTCCTGAGGCCGGGGGGGACGGTTCGTGACGATCGCGCGTGACGAGGACGGGGTGGTCACGGTGGCCTCCGCCGCCCGTCTCCTCTCGACGATCACCGCTCGTAGACTGCGGGGCGCGGGGCCACGAGGAAGGAACTACGTCCCCGTCTTCCTCAAGGCCTCCGGAGATCTTCTGCGGCGGGTGAACGAGTCGGTCGAGAGCGGCCGGGTCCACGTCCACGTCTCTCGTACCCTCCCGCTGACACTGGAAGGCGTGAAGAACGCGCTGGAGGAGAGCGGAACGGGACGGACCGTCGGGAAGATCGTGCTCCGGCGCTGAGGCCCGAGTCCGGGAGGCGCGGGACGGCTCCGTACCGGAGCGGCCTGGCAGAGTGGGTGTATGCCCAATCGTCTGAGCGACGCGACCAGCCCGTACCTGTTGCAGCACGCCGACAATCCGGTGGAGTGGTGGCCCTGGGGTGAGGAGGCCTTCGCCGAGGCCCGCCGCCGCGACGTGCCCGTCCTGATCTCGGTCGGCTACGCGGCCTGCCACTGGTGCCACGTCATGGCCCACGAATCCTTCGAGGATCCGGCCACCGCGAGCCTGATGAACTCCCTGTTCGTCAACGTGAAGGTCGACCGTGAGGAACGCCCCGACGTCGACGCCGTCTACATGGAGGCGACCCAGGCGATGACCGGTCAGGGCGGCTGGCCCATGACCGTGTTCGCCTCGCCCGACGGCGCGCCCTTCTACTGCGGTACCTACTTTCCCAGGGATCACTTCCGGCGCCTGCTCGAAGGCGTGGCCGCCGCGTGGCGTGACAAGCGCGCGGACCTCCTCGACCAGGGCAGGCGGGTGGTGGAGGCGCTCGGCGCCCCCCGCCGACTGGCCGCCTCTCCGCCGCCGACCGCGGCCGACCTGGACCTGGCGGTCCAGGGGCTGATCCGCGACTACGACACCGCCAACAGCGGGTTCGGCGACGAACCGAAGTTCCCGCCGTCGATGCTGCTGTCGTTCCTCACCGCGCAGCACGAGCGGACCTTCCCCTTCCAGACCGCCGACGAGCCCACGCCGGCGGCGCTCATGGCGGGCGGGACGGCGGTGGCCATGGCGCGGGGAGGGATCTACGACCAGATCGGCGGGGGGTTCGCGCGCTACTCGGTGGACCGGGGTTGGGTGGTCCCCCACTTCGAGAAGATGCTCTACGACAACGCCCTTCTCCTGCGCGCCTACGTACGGTTGAGCCGACGACCTTCGGGGACGGATCCGGCCGCCGACACGGAACGCGCCCTGCTGTTGCGGGCGGCCCAGGAGACGGCCGACTGGATGCTGCGCGACCTGCGCACCCCCGAGGGCGGGTTCGCCTCGGCCCTGGACGCCGACAGTGAGGGGGAGGAGGGCGTCTACTACGTGTGGACGCCGGCCGAACTGCGCGAGGTCCTGGGGGACGAGGACGGGGCCTGGGCGGCCGCGCTGTTCGGGGTGACCGAGGAGGGGACCTTCGAACGGGGAGCCTCGGTGCTCCAGCTGCGGGTCGACCCCGACGACGTCGAGCGCTACGACCGGGTGCGGGCCGCCCTGTCGGCCGCGCGGGCCGAGCGGGTGCCGCCCGCCCGGGACGACAAGGTGGTCGCCGCCTGGAACGGGCTGGCGATCGCGGCCCTGGCCGAGGCGGGTGCCCTGCTGGGCCGCCCGGGGTGGATCAACGCGGCCCGTGACGCCGCGGATCTGGTCCTCGACGTGCATCTGCGTTACGGGCGTCTGGTGCGGACCTCGCGTGACGGCCGTCCTGGGCCGAGCGCCGGCGTCCTGGAGGACTACGCGGATCTGGCCGAGGGGCTGATCGCACTCCACGGTGTCACCGGCGAGGCCCGTTACGTGCGCGAGGCCGGTGGTCTGCTGGACACGGTGCTGGAGCGCTTCGGCGACGGCGAGGGCGGGTTCTACGACACGGCCGACGACGCCGAGAGGCTCTTCAGCCGACCTCAGGATCCGACGGACAACGCCACCCCCTCCGGTCGCTTCGCCGCCGCGTCCGCGTTGCTGTCCTACGCCGCGCTCACGGGAAGCGAACGGCATCGGGCCGCGGCCGAGGGGGCGCTGTCGGTGGTCCCCCTGCTGGCCGAGAAGGCGCCTCGTTTCGCGGGATGGGGGCTGGCCACGGGTGAGGCGTTGCTCACCGGTCCGCGCGCCGTCGCGGTGGTCGGCGAACCGGGCTCTCGGGAGACCGAGGAGCTGGTGCGCACCGTTCTGCGCTGGGCCCCGCTGGGCACGGTCCTGTCCCAGGGTGACGGCAGGGACAGCGGTGGCGTGCCACTGTTGGAGCACCGGGTGCCGATCGACGGCCGGGCCACCGCCTACGTGTGCGAGGGCTTCACCTGCAAGCTCCCGGTCACCACCTCCGAGGAGCTGGTCCGACAGCTCATCGGTTGATCCCCGTTCCGCTGCCGGTCGCTCCAGGAAGGGGCGGCCGGCAGCGGCCTTCTCACCCTCGGTCGGTGGGGGCGAGGGTGAACCGATCGAGGAGCTCCTCCGCGGCCGAGGGGCTCGCGACCCTGCCCCGGTCCAGGACCAGACGATGGTCCGCGGCCCGGATCTCCTCGGGGTCGTGTGTGGCGTGGACGACGGTCACGCCCTCGGCGGCGACCTCGGCGATGGTCGCGCGCATCCGTTCTCCCGCCTCGTGGTCCAGCCCCGTCGAGGGCTCGTCGAGTAGCAGCAGGTCCGTCTCCTGGGCCAGCCCTTGGGCGAGCAGGGCCCTTCGGCGTTGACCGCCGGACAGTTCTCCCAGTCTGCGTCCGGCGAGGTCGGCGATGCCGGTCCGTTCCAGGCAGCGGTCGATCACGGCGCGGTCGTGACGGTTCAGGGGACGCCAGAACCCACGATGCGCCCAGCGACCCATGGCCACTGTGGCGCGCACGGTCAGGGGCAGGGAGTCGGGGGCGGCTCCGCGCTGCACCACGAAGGCGGGACGGACCCTCCGGCGCGGGGTCACGGTGCCCGTCCTGGGGGAGAGCGTTCCGGCAAGGACGCCGAGCAGGGTGGACTTTCCGGAGCCGTTGGACCCCACCAGCGCGGTGACGGCCCCCTCCGGGATCTCGGCGTCGATCCCTCTGAGGACGTCCCCCTCCCCGTATCCCGCGCGCAGATCGTTCAGCATCACATCGACCACCCCTTTCGTCCTTTTTCGACCCTACTTGGAAACGATAATGGTTTTCGTTGTAGTGTGTCGCATCATGGAAGCACTGATCGAGCCCTTCGGGGTCGTCTTCGTCCAGCGCGCGCTGTGGGCCGGGGTCCTGGTCTCGGCGATCTGCGCCATCGCGGGCACCTGGGTGGTCCTGCGGGGCATGGCGTTCCTCGGGGACGCGATGTCCCACGGCATGCTGCCCGGAGTGGCCCTGGCCTCCCTCCTCGGACAGAGCCTGTTCCTGGGGGCCGCGCTGGCGGCGGGCGCCATGGCCGCGGGGATCACGGCACTGGGGCGTTCCCGCCGTCTCTCCCAGGACACGAGCATCGGTCTGCTGTTCGTGGGGATGCTCTCCGTGGGGGTGATCCTGGTCTCCCACTCGGCGTCCTTCGCCGTCGACCTCACCGCCTTCCTCTTCGGAGACGTCCTGGCCGTCCGGGAACGGGACCTGCTCCACCTGGGACTCTCACTGGCCGTGGCACTCGTGGTCGCGACACTCGGCCACCGGGCCTTCCTGGCTCTGGCCTTCGACCCGCGTAAGGCGCACACCCTGGGCCTGGCCCCACGGGTCGCGCACGCCGTCCTGCTCGGTCTGGTCACCCTCGCCGTGGTCGCCTCCTTCCACGTCGTCGGCACCCTGCTGGTGTTCGGACTCCTCATCGCCCCGCCCGCGGCGGCCCTGTACTGGGCGCGGAGCGTGCCGACGATCATGCTCGGCGCCACGGCCTTCGGCGCCACCGCCACCGTCCTCGGCCTGCTCGTCTCCTGGCATTGGGAGACCGCGGCCGGGGCGACCATCACCGCGACGGCGGTGCTCCTCTTCTTCGCCTCGGCCTCCACCGCGGCGCTCCGGCGACGGGCCGTACCCCGGAGAACCTTTCGACCCCCCGAACCCGCCCACCGAAGTGAAGAGAGGTCGGTGACCCCTTGAGACAGGACAGGACCACCACGATCGCGGGGGCCGTCGGGCTGTGCGCCCTGCTCCTGGCCGGATGCTCCGGCCCGGACCCCGGAACGGACGTCGACGAGACCGAGGAGACACCCCATGGCCACATCGAAGGGGCCGAAGAGCTCTCCGAACCCCACTACCGCCTCGTCGTCGCCGACACGGAGACCGGAGAGGTCGGCCTTCTGGACCTGATCACCGAGGAGACGACCGCTTTCGAAGGGACGTCGGGGGTCGACGGGATATCGGGGGACGGCCGCTTCGCCTACCTCCACGCCTCCGGACGGGAGACCCTCGACATCCTCGACAGTGGTGTGTGGACCGTGGACCACGGCGACCACAAGCACTACTACCGGACCGAGAGCGGCCCCGTCGGCTCGGTGGACGCCCCCGCCTCCCCTCTGGTGATCACCGACACCGCGCTGACCTCGCTGGCCGGCCCGGACGGCGCCTCCTCGCTGTTGGACCGCTCCGGGCTGGAGGAGGGCACGGTCGAGGAGATCGTCCCCGACCTGACCGGGAACGCCGTGGTCCTGCCCTACGCCGGACGGCTGATCGTGATCGAGGACGGCTCCGTGCGCGTCCACGAGCGTGACGGCTCCCCCTTGGAGGAATCGGAGTCGACCTGCGTCGATCCGAACGGCGCGGCCGTCACCCGCAGGGGCCTCGTGGTCGGTTGTGAGGAGGGCACCCTCCACATCACCGAGGAGGACGGGGCCCCGATCGCCGAGACGCTCGCCCACCCGGAGGAGGGCCGGTCCGAAGCGCTGCGCCACCGTCCCGGCTCCGCGGTCCTGGCGACCGTCTCCACCGAAGGGGACCTCTGGGTCCTCGACCTGGCCGCGGCCGAATGGCGGGCGTTCGAGGCCCACGACGTGGTGGACGCGGTGGCGATCGGGGAGGGCGCCCCCGTCCTGGTCCTGGAAGGGGACGGGACCCTGCGCTCAGTGGACCCGGAGACGGGGGAGGAGGACGCCTCCGTCCACCTCTTGGACGAGGTGGACACGGCCCACCCGCCCGCCCTCCAGGTCGACGCCGGTCGCGCCTACGTCAACGACGCGCACGCCGGCCTCGTCCACGAGATCGACCACGGCGACGACCTGCGCGTGGCCCGCTCCCTCGATCCGGGCGTCACCCCGGACCTCATGGTCGAGACGGGATGGTGAGCCCCGTGAACACGTCCTTCGCGCCACGTGGGCGCGCGTTCTCGGCCGCGGCCGCCCTGGGACTGGTCCTCGCCCTCACCTCGTGCACCGGAGACGACGACGGTACGGGGATCGTGGTGACCACCAACATCCTCGGCGACGTCACCCGGGAGATCGTCGACGACGAGGCCGAGATCACCGTGCTGATGAAGCCCGGCGCCGACCCGCACTCCTTCGGGATCTCCGCCCGGGAGGCGGCGATCCTGGAGAACGCCGACCTGGTCGTCCACAACGGGCTCGGCCTGGAGGAGGGGATCGCGCGCAACGTCGCCGCGGCGGAGGAGGCCGGGGTGCCGACCCTGGAGGTCGCGGCGGAGGTCGATCCGCTCCCCTACACCTCCGATGCGGACGAGGGGTCGCCCGACCCGCACTTCTGGACCGACCCGGTCCGAATGCTCACGGCGGTCGATCTGATCACCGAACACGTGGTCGCGGAGGTCGACGGTGTCGACGCCGAGGCGGTGCGCGCCGGGGCCGAGTCCTACGCGGCGGAGATCGAGGAGCTCGACGGGTGGATGTCCGACGAGTTCGGATCCCTGCCTGCCGAGAGCCGCCGACTCGTCACCGACCATCACGTCTTCGGCTACCTCGCCGACCGCTACGACTTCGAGGTCATCGGGGCGGTCGTCCCCGGCGGCACCACGCTGGCCTCGCCCAGCTCCGCCGACCTCAAGGACCTGTCCGACGCCGTCGCCGAGGCGGGCGTCTCGGCGGTCTTCTCCGATTCCTCCCAGCCCGACCGCCTGGTCACCGTCATGGCGGAGGAGGCCGGTGTGGACATCGAGGTGATCCCCCTCCACTCCGAGTCCCTCAGCGCCGAGGGAGAGGGGGCCGCCACCTACCTGGAGATGATGCGCGCCAACACCGAGGCCATCACCGACGGACTCCGTGGCGGGTGAGCCCGGTCCCGGGCTTGAACCACGTCACGCACCCCCCTGTACGGAACACGAAACGAGAAGAGAGCCGATCACCATGCGAGCGAGAAGATACGGCCGCGAAGCGGCCCTGCCCACCCTCCTGGCCGCAGGACTCCTCCTGACCGCCTGCGGTACCGGCGAGGGCGGCGACGCGGACCCGGAGGCGGCCGCCGAGGCCACCGTCACCGACCCCCTCGTCACCACCTACGACGGTGGTCTGTACGTCCTGGACGGCAGGACCCTCGACGTGGTCGAGGACATCGAACTGGAGGGCTTCAACCGGATCAACCCGGCCGGGGACGACCGGCACGTGTTCGTCTCCACCTCCGAGGGGTTCCGGCTCTTGGACGCCGCGGTGGCCGAGACGACCGACGTCCTCTTCGAGGCGGACGCCCCCGGACACGTCGTCCGTCACGCGGGCCGGACGGTGCTGTTCGCCGACGGAACCGGTGAGGTCACCGCCTTCGACACCGACGCGCTCGGGGCGGGACACCCCGAGGACGTCGAGGTGTACACGACGGAGGAGGCGCACCACGGGGTGGCCGTCGAATTGGAGGACGGAGGGCTTCTGGTGACCCTCGGGAACGAGGAGGAGCGGGTCGGCGCGATCGTCCTGGACGCCGACCGCGAGGAGATCGCCCGCAGCGAGGACTGCCCCGGGGTGCACGGGGAGAGCGCGGCGCGCGGTGGGGTCGTCGCCATCGGCTGTGAGGACGGGGCCCTGATCTATCGGGACGGCGCCTTCACCAAGGTCGAGGCCCCCGACGACTACGGGCGTATCGGCAACCAGGCCGGATCCGATCACTCCACCGTCATCCTGGGCGACTACAAGACCGACCCCGACGCCGAACTCGAACGCCCCGAGCGGGTCGCCCTGATCGACACCGAGAGCGCCGAGCTGAGCCTGGTCGACCTGCCCTCCAGCTACACGTTCCGCTCCCTTGGGCGGGGCCCGGAGGGGGAGGCGCTGGTCCTGGGCACCGACGGCGCGCTGCACGTCATCGACCCGGAGAAGGGCGAGATCACCGAGAGCGTCGAACTGATCGACCCCTGGGAGGAGCCCCTGGAATGGCAGGAGCCCCGACCGGCCCTGTTCGTCCGCGGTGACACCGCCTACGTGAGCGATCCCGCCACCCGTGCGATCCACGCCGTGGACCTGCCCACCGGCGAGGTCACCGCCTCGGTCACCCTGGACGAGGAGCCCAACGAACTGAGCGGGGTCGCACCTTGATCCAGAGCGAGCCCTCCTACCGGAGCCGTACGCCGGCGATGATCTCGTCGACGAGGTCGGGCCGATAGTCGGGTTGGCGGATCTCCAGGTACACGGTCCTGGGGGTGCCCGGCGGGTGGACGGCGGCGGCGGTGAAGGCGCCGCCGTTGCAGTCGGGCCACTCCCAGAGGCCGCCCTCCCAATGGGGGGTGTCGACCATGCGTTCCTCGGGCGGCTTCGGACAGGGGTCGGTGTCGGCGACGTTGCGCAGGTCGGGGGCGCCGGGGACCACGGTGGCGTACACCCCGTAGGAGGGGACGTCGGTGTTGTGCCATTCGTCGGCACCGGTGGCCACGAGGAGCCCGGGGCCCGCTCCGGCCTCGGCGGCCGCGGGGCGGGCCTCCTGGTCGGTGTGGAACTCGCGCGCCCATGCCGTGGGCACGTCCACACGGAGTTCCTGGTCGGCGTAGCGGACCGTGGACAGGGAGACCCCGGGCACGCCGAGCGAGGTGGTGAGCCCGAGCGCGAGCAGGCCGCAGACGGCGGTGAGGGCCCCGGCCCTCGGCCAGGGCATGCGGTAGCGCTGCCACCAGGGGATGTCCTGCGGTAGATCGCTGGACATACGGATCGCCCTGACCCGGTCGGTGAAGGTCTTGGCGTCGGCGGGGCGGCTCTCCCGGTCCACGGACAGGGCGGAGAGGATCAGTTCGTCGAGCGCCGGAGGAAGACCTGGCCGGATGCGGCCAGGTGCGATCCGCACAGGGGGGCGTGAGGGAGGTCTCCCCGTGATGAGTTCGTAGGCGACGGCGCCCAGCGAGTACACATCGGAGCGAACGTCCAGGTCACCACCGGGCATGCTCTGCTCGGGGGACATGTAGCCGGGTGTGCCCGCGGCGGCGGTGAACCCGGAGGCCTCGTCGATGGACTTGGCGAAGCCCAGGTCGGCGACGAGCACGCGTTGGCCCACGGGAGAGGACTGTAGGAGGACGTTGGAGGGTTTGATGTCCCGGTGGATGGTGCCGTGGTTGTGCAGGACGGTGATCCCCTGGCCGATCTCGGTCAGAAGGCGCAGTGCCTCGTCCAGGGGTAGTTGACCGCGGTGGATGAGGTCGGCGACACTGCCTTGGTCGGCGTAGGTCATCACCATGTAGGGGCGGCCGTCGGGCAGCACATCGACGTCGTGGACCGCCACCAGCCAGGTGGAATCGGTCTGTCGGAGGATGCGCGCCTCCTCCAGGAACCGGTGCTGGATGTCCATCTGGTGCGCCCAGTTCTCGGCGAGTACCTTGATGGCCACCGGATAGTTCAGCAGGTCGTCCTGGGCGAGCCAGACGGTGGCGAACGAACCGGAACCCAGGCGTCGCATGACGCGGTAGCGTCCGAAAGCCTCGGGTTGGCTCATTTCCGCCTCGGTCTGTTGGGGGTTGATACGCGTTCGTTGCCCACTAATACACCATCTGGGCCTTGGCGTTGGCTTCCGCGGATATGATCCCCTTCCCGGGTAGCGCCGACGCCTTCGGGGCATGGAGACTGGAAGACCCCCCTTTCGGATACGGCCGTTCCGTGGCAACGGAGTGGGCGGTGTCATGCGTAGTGACGGATCCGAGCGGGGTTCGTAGACGTCCAACCGACGTGTGACCCTCTCGAACGTGGGAGCGAGACGCGCCCGCGTGGACGGCCGGACGTCTGTCGTAAGCCAGGAAGAGACGAACCATGCGCAGTAGTGATCATTCGGACCACGAGGAGACCCCCGCCGCACCCCGACGCAGGGTGGCGAGCAACGTCGACGAGGAGCTGGAAGAGCTCGCGCGACGGGCCAGGGACGGCGACGCCGCCGCCCTGGACGACCTGCTGCGTCGCATCCAGCCCGAGGTGCTGCGTCGCTGCGCCCGGTTCCTTCCCTACCGTCAGGACGCCGAGGAGGCCTGCCAGGACGCGTTGCTGCGGGTGGCCCGCAAGATCGACAGCTTCAAGGGCGACTCGCTGTTCACCACGTGGCTGTACACGGTGGTGTCCAACTCCGCGCGGCAGACCTACCGCTCCATGAAGCGTCGCTCCGCCGAGTTCCCGACCGAGGCCGAGCGCATGCCGCACCAGCGCGACCCTCGGACCACCAGTGTCATCGCGGGCTCCCGGATCGACCTGCTGGAGGCCCTGGAACAGTTGGAGAAGGACCGCCCCAACCTGGTGGCCCCCCTGGTCCTGCGCGACCTGTGCCAGATGGACTACAACGAGATCGCCTCCGAACTGGATCTGGCCTTGGGCACGGTCAAGTCCCGGATCCATCAGGGGCGCAAGCACGTGCGTAAATCGCTGGCCGTGACGTAGACCTTCCAGGCGAACTACTCTGGACCCATCCCCGTCGGCACATCCGTCACTGGAGTGCGCCGTCCTTTGATCCAGCTCTGAGAGGTTTCGCCAATGGGGCTCCGTGACCCCCTGTACTGGCTGTACGAACGGCGTCTGGAACGCAGTCTGACCAGCCAGGAGATTCCCAGGCACGTCGGTGTCGCCATGGACGGCAATCGGCGCTGGGCCAAGAGCAGTGGTCTTCCGGGCGCCGAGCAGGGGCATCAGGCCGGTGCGAACAAGATCTTCGAACTGCTGCGGTGGTGCGACGAGGTCGGTGTGCAGGTGGTCACTCTGTGGATGCTGTCCACGGACAACCTGACCCGTGACGAGGCCGAACTCGGCCCGCTCGTCCGCATCATCGAGCAGACCATCGCCCGGTTGCGAGACGAGGGGTGGAACACGCGACCCGTCGGCGCTCTGGACGTCCTGCCCGATTCGACCGCCCGCGCCTTGAAAGAGGCGGAAGAGGCCACATCCGGCAACCCCGGCCTGGTTGTCAACGTCGCCGTCGGGTATGGGGGTAGACGTGAGATCGCTGACGCGGTTCGGTCTCTCCTCCAAGAGGAGGCGGCCAAGGGCACCGATATCCAGGAGCTGGCGGAGCGCCTGGACATCGAGGACATCGCTCGGCATCTCTACACGCGCGGACAGCCCGATCCGGACCTGCTCATCCGCACCTCGGGTGAACAGCGTCTCTCGGGTTTCATGCTGTGGCAGAGCGTGCACTCGGAGTTCTACTTCTGCGAGGTCTTCTGGCCCGCGTTCCGCAGGGTGGACTTCCTGCGTGCACTGCGCTCCTACGGCGCGCGCAATCGGCGCTTCGGCTCCTGAGCTCCGGCTCCCTTTCTCTCTCCGACCCTCGCTCGTGGGGATCGTCGTGTCCGTCGACGACGGGCCCGTCACACGAAGTTCACCGGGGGGCCGGTTCGGGATCTGGAAAACGGGCTCTCGGGCGCGTAGCGTCGATGAAAGCGGGTGGTGTTCGTCCACCCGTTCGGGAGGCCCCATCTCATTGATCTCCGGCTGTACTGCGGAACATCGACGAGGAGGGCCGGACCCGGCCCTCATGGGGCGGGTCCCGGTCCTCCATGATCCCGTGACAGCAGGGCACCCTCGTGGTGCCCAAGGGGAGAACGAGTGGCTAGTTCCTCGACCGATCGCCGTGACACCCAGCCCCCGGCCGTCCCCGAGACGACCGAGGGGACGCGCGTCTATGTGCTCGACACCAGTGTCCTGCTCGCCGACCCGTTGGCCATGACCCGCTTCGCCGAGCATGAGGTCGTCATCCCCGTGGTGGTGATCACCGAACTGGAGAGCAAGCGTCACCACCCGGAACTCGGGTATTTCGCCCGCGGCGCGCTGCGACTCCTGGACGATCTCCGGGTGGTCCACGGCCGTCTGGACGTCGCCGTACCGGTGAACGACCAGGGCGGCACGCTCCGGGTGGAGCTCAACCACAGCGATCCGGCGATCCTTCCGGCGGGCTTCCGGCTCGGCGACAACGACACCCGGATCCTGACGGTGGCCCGCAACCTTCGGGAGGAGCGGACGGAGGAGGACTCCGTCGTCCTGGTCAGCAAGGATCTGCCGATGCGGATCAAGGCCTCGTCGATCGGTCTGGTGGCCGACGAGTATCGGGCCGAGCTCGCCATCGAGCACGGCTGGACCGGTATGGCCGAGCTGGACGTGCCCGCCGCCGACATCCAGGAGTTGTTCTCCGACGGTGAGAGCGAGATCGAGGAGGCCAAGGAGCTGCCCTGCCACACCGGGCTGGTGCTCGTCTCCGACCAGGGGCGCGCCCTGGGTCGGGTCCAGGCGGACAAGTCGGTGAAGGTGGTGCGGGGCGACCGGGACGTCTTCGGTCTCAAGGGACGCAGCGCCGAGCAGCGGATCGCCCTGGATCTGCTCGCCGACCCCGACGTCGGCATCGTCTCCCTGGGCGGTCGCGCCGGTACGGGCAAGTCCGCCCTGGCCCTGTGCGCCGGCCTGGACGCCGTGCTGGAGCGTGGCCGCCACCGCAAGGTGATGGTGTTCCGCCCGCTGTACGCCGTGGGCGGTCAGGAACTGGGCTACCTGCCCGGGAGCGAGAACGACAAGATGACGCCCTGGGGTCAGGCGGTGCACGACACCCTGTCGGCCGTGACCAGTGAGGACGTCATCGAGGAGATCGTGGACCGGGGGATGTTGGAGGTCCTTCCGCTCACGCACATCCGAGGTCGTTCGCTGCACGACGCGTTCGTGATCGTGGACGAGGCCCAGTCGCTGGAGCGCGGGGTCCTGTTGACGGTGCTCTCCCGGCTGGGCGAGAACTCCCGGGTGGTGCTCACCCACGACATCGCCCAGCGCGACAACCTGCGTGTGGGCAGGCACGACGGTGTGGTCGCGGTCATCGAGAAGCTCAAGGGCCACCCTCTGTTCGCGCACGTCACCCTGACCAGGTCCGAGCGTTCTCCGATCGCCGCCCTGGTCACCGAGATGCTGGAGAACTGACCCTCGTCCCCGAGGTCCCCTGAACGACCGGTCCCCGACCCCGACGACGTACGTGGCCCCTCCACCCCGCCGGTGGAGGGGCCACGCCCCTTGTCAGCGGAGGCGTCCGAGGTAGTGCCCGGCCCGGCGCAGCCGGTTCAGCCCGGCCTCGTAACGTGCTCCGACGAAGAGCAGCAGTAGACCGATCACGGCGATCGGCACCCAGTTGGGCATCGCCCGGGTCAGATCCCACAGCGGAGGGCCGAAGGCGCGCAGCGAGACGAGGAACACCCCGGTCGCTCCGATCAGCAGGGGAGCGAGCAGCCGGGCGCGCATGCCCCACAGGGCCATGGCCAGGCCGACGGCCAGGGCAGCGGGCACCCGCCATTCCATCCCATCGCCGTCGAGAGCCGACAGCACCGTGGGCAAAAGGAGCAGGACGAGCCCGCCGCCGTGGGTCAGGAGGCTCGACACGGGCCTCTCGGCGCGGCGCGACCATTCGTGGCCGATGGCCACGAAGGCGAGCGCCGGAGGGACCGTGTACGCCTCGGGAACGGAGACGTCCCAGGCGTACAGCACGGTCCACAGCGCGCAGAGCATCAGGATCCCGCCGACCGCGGCCGTCCATCGGCGGTCGGGGTGGAGGGCGCGGGCCAGGGCCAGCACGCCGACCACCGCCAGGGAGGTCGCCATCACCTCGGGGCGGGTGCCGAAGACGAGGGCCGTGCCGAGGGCGAGCGCCGCCCACACGGCGGCGGGGATCTCGGTCGCCTCCAAGAGAGGGGAGGCCAGGCGCGGGGCCGCGGCGACGAAGGCGGCGACCACCAGGAGCGGACCGAAGGCCGCGTATTCGACCGATACGTCCAAGGTCAGGAGTAGGCCGAGGGCGAAGGCCCCGGTGGCGAAGGTCGCCGTGGCGGTGGAGGCGACGGCGATCGCCCGGGTACGGGCGAGGGCGGCGGACACGGAGGCGGCGACCGCGACCACCAACAGGACCCCCACGGTGGAGTAACGCTCCGACAGGGCCCAACTCGTCGCGAGCAGCAGGGTGAAGGCGCCGGCGGTCCACGGCACCAGGGCTACCCCGACCCGGCGGATCGGCCCGGCGCAGATCATCGACACCGATCCGACCAGCAGGGTCCACACCAGGGCGACCACGAAGGGCAGCCCCAGAGCGAAGGGCAACGGGACGAGGACACCCGGGGCGAGCAGTGCGGCGGCCCGGAGCAGCGGCCTCCGGTACACCAGCGCGACCACGAGCAGGGCCACCGTGCCGGAGATCAACGCTCCGAGAGCCACGGCCGGGCCCGCCGCCGTGGAGTCGGGGAGCCCCACGAACTCGTGGGCCGGGTGGGTCAGGGCCTCGACCGGTGCCCCGTAGAGCGGGAAGGAGCGGGAGAGGAAGGCCACGACGGGGGCGCCGGGCGGCCCGACCACCAGGGGGAGCGACGTCAGCAGGGCCAGCCCGACGACTTCGAACACGTCGCGTCGCCCGGACCCCTCGGCCTTCGAGGAGGGGGCGGCGCGGAGCGGGGCTCCGGCGAGGACGAGGACGGTCACGGCCAGAAGGACGAGTACGGCCCCCAGAAGCCACCACTGGTCCGGAGCCCGGCCGGCCTCGATCCGGATCCCGACCAGGTGGACGAGGCCCATGACCAGGGCCGTACCCCAGGTCAGGGCGGTTCCCAGAAGCAGAGAGGGCACCGAGTGGGGGCGGCGTCCGGCGTATCGACGCGCTCCGAGGGCGCAGATCATCGCGGTGAGGGCGACGATCACCAGGACGGTGAGGGTCGTGTACCGCTCGGGCAGGGCCCAGACGAGGCCCGCCACCAGGGTCAGGGCGCCGGTGATCGGCGCGACGAGGCCGGACCGGCCGGGCAGTACGGCGGACAGCAGCACCAGTCCACCGCCGAGCACCGCCGCCCCCACCGCGACCACGGACTGGGAGGCCCCCGCCAACAGGGGGAGGGGCAGGAGGGTCACCGGGGCCAGGAGCACGGCGAGGACGGGCAGGGCCCGTCGGTGCGTGCTCCACAGCACGCCCAGGGCCAGGAGCGCGGCCACCGGGATCGCGATCAGGTGGGGCAGGCTCGCCGGGGGCAGGAGGTCGACCGCCCGGTCTCCGAAGGAGAGTGCGACGGCGGGCTCGGCCATGTCGGAGAGGGACAGGCCTCCGGGGGAGGAGATCGTTCGGGGCAGGGCCGGAAGGATCGGCGGTCCCGCGGCGAGGGGGACCAGGGTCAGGGTGGCCAGGCCCGCAGGTAGGTGCCAGGAGAGGGGGGAGACGGGCTCCGTTCTCGGTCGGGCCAGGAGAAGGACGGCCGCCCCGGCCGGGAGCAGGGCCGCCACGAGGCCCCACCCGTGCCAGGGGTCGAACCGTTCGAAGGTGAGCAGGGCCAGAGTCGGGACGACCAGGAGAAGGGTGAGCGTCCACATCGCGATGGCGGCCGCGCGCAGAGTGCGGAGCGGTGCCCCCGGGTGTGCGGGACCGAGGAGGCGCAGGACGACGGCGTCGGCGAGCGCGGTGGCGGAGATCGAGGCGAGGATCCAGGCCGGGGACGAGGAGGTGTCGACGGGCAGGGCCAGCACCAGGAGGAGCGGGATCGGCTGGGCGAACAGGGCGATCAGCACCGACGGGGAGCGAAGGGGGACGAGCCGTCGGTAGAGCGCCAGGAGCGAGCCGATCACCGCGAGGGCGGCGGCCGTGTAACCGGCGGTGTTGGTGAGGCCGTCGGTGTGGAACCACAGGGCCAACGCGTCCAGGCAGAGCAGGCCGGCGGCCACGATGCCGAAGGTCTCGGCGGTGGAGCGCAGGCCGCGCCGGTACAGCGGCGGGGCGGGGAGGGCGAAGGCCAGGGTGATGGCTCCGAGCACGGTGGCCCGGGCCCCGGTCCCCATCGTGCTCCAGTTCCAGACGACGAAGACGAGCGCCGCGACACCGATGAGGAGGGCTCCGAGCCCGAGGATGACGTTCTGGGCCGAGTCGCGGACGCGACCGCCGGACGGGGCGCCTCCGGGCATCGGCGGTGGCCCCTGCGGGACGGGGGAGAGCCCCATGGCGGGGGCCTCGGACGGAAGGGGCCGCTCCGAGGAGCGTGCCGCCCCGGCTCCGACGGACGATTCCCGGCGCAGTCGCTCCAGGACACGGGGGCGTTCGGCGAGGAGGGTGTCTCGGCGTCGGTCCAGCGAGACCAGTTCCGCGTCGATCCACCACAGACGCTGCGCCGTGGGCCCTACGAGGGAGAGCGCGCAGTGCGGGCAGGCGTGGGCCGAGGGCGCGAGGGCGATACGGCAGTCGGGACACTGGGGACCCGCCCCGGGCGGCCACGGGGTTCCTTCGGCGTTCATACGGTTCATCCTGGGCGTCCCGCCCGTGCGGGCACATCCGTACGGGTACTCAGACGGCGGACGCGGCCCGGGGTCACTCCGGGGGGAGAGACGTGACACAGACCTGTCCGGACATGATCACCCCTTGACCCTTCGTGTCTCTTCGCAGGTCAGAGCGGTGAAATAACCGTACATTCCGTGATGTGATTCAGGACACGGTAAAAACGGCGTTACTTTACCGTGACGATGGTGCAGGCTGAATGCGCTGCACCGAGCAACCCCCTCCCGTGTGGGTGCCCCACCCCGTGGTCGGTCGAACGGTCGAAACCGTCCCCTCCACGGCAGGTCGTCGAGGGCCACGCGGTCCGACGCGGCGACCCACACCACGCGCATTCCCCGAGCGGGACACGCGTGTGTCAACGTGAAAGGGCGATCTTGCTACTCAACCGCATCTCCTGGCGCCAGATGAGCGCCGTCGGTGCCGCCGCGCTGGTCGCGGGCGGCATGTTCACGGTCTCCGCCTTCGCGCAGACCGACGACGGTCTCGACCCGGAGAGGGCGGCCTCCACGGCGGCCCTCCCGGATCTCCAAAGCCCCGAGGCGGTGGACCTCTCGGACGACTTCTTCGCGAGCCCCTCTCCACAGGACGAGCGGGACCGCGAGGACCGGCGTGAGGAGGCCAGGGAGCGCTCCGGCGCGGCGGTCGCGGCCGCGGCGTCGTCGGGAAGCGGAACGGGGAGCGGGATCGCCGAGCCGGAACCCGAGCCCGACCCGGAACCGGATCCCGAGCCCGCCGAGAGCACCTCCACCGCCTCGTCGGCTCCCTCCGGTTCCTCCTCGGGCGGTTCGGCCCCCTCCGGCTCCGCGAAGGAGATCGCGTTGCAGATGGTGCTCGACCAGGGGTGGGACTCCGACCAGTTCTACGGATGCCTGGAACCGCTGTGGGAGAAGGAGAGCAACTGGAACGCCTCGGCCCAGAACCCGAGCTCCGGTGCCTACGGCATCCCGCAGTCGCTTCCCGGCAGCAAGATGGCCTCCCACGGCTCTGATTGGCAGACCAATCCGGCCACGCAGATCGCCTGGGGCATCGACTACATCAAGGGGCGTTATGGGACCCCTTGCGGTGCTTGGTCACACTCGCAGTCCGTCGGCTGGTATTAATAGGTTTTTCCCTGCCCTAAACCCCCTTTTGGGAAAGGCAAACGTGCTACTCAACCGTATGTCGCTGCGCAGTACCGCAGTGGTCGGTGCGGCGACCCTGGTCGCCGGCGCGACGTTCGCCGTCTCCGCCTTCGCGGACGACGGTCTGGACCCGGACGCCGCCACCAACGCGGCCACCGTCCCCACGTCCGAGGAACCCGCCACCGACACGGAGATCCGAGACGGTGACGAAGATTTCTTCGCCTCCGAGGAGTTGAGCGAGGACGAGCTCGCGGACCTGCGCGCCCAGGCCCAGGATCAGCGTGACTCGGCTCGAGGTGGAGGGGTGCTCAGCACCTCCGCCACCGGAAGCTCGATCCAGGAGGAAGAGGAGGAGGAAGAGGAGGAGTCCGACGAGGACGGAGGGTCCACCACGCCCCCGCCCAGCGGCGACCCCAAGGGCATCGCGTTGCAGATGGTGCTCGATCAGGGTTGGGGCGAGGACCAGTTCTCCGGCTGCCTCGAGCCGCTGTGGGAGAAGGAGAGCAACTGGAACCCCTCGGCCCAGAACCCGAGCTCCGGTGCCTACGGCATCCCGCAGTCGCTTCCCGGCAGCAAGATGGCCACGCACGGCTCCGACTGGCAGACCAACCCCGCCACGCAGATCGCCTGGGGCATCGACTACATCAAGGGGCGCTACGGCACCCCCTGTGACGCCTGGGCCCACTCCCAGTCCGTCGGCTGGTACTAGGTCGTGTTTTTTGGATCATTCCGCGCTCGCGTGGCCGGGCTTCCTCTCGCGGCGCCGACGTCGCTCGGACAGCCGAACCCGGGCGGGCCCCCGCTGTGCGATCCTGCGGAGCCTGCGTAGCAGGGCACAGTAGGGGCACCTTCGCTCGTCGTCTGGCGAGAGATCGCCCGGCTGCCGCTCGCCACGGATCGGCTCCGCCGATGCCGAACGAAAGCACCCAGAAAACACTCCCTAGTACCGGTCACGACCCCCGGATCCTCGTAGGAGGACCGAACACGAACGGCCCCGTGCGGAATCACTCCGCACGGGGCCGTTCCCCGTTCGAGGGAAGGTCAGCGGACCGGGGAGAAGGTCTCGATGATGTCCTCGGGGATGTTGTCGAAGTCCCCCTCCTCGGAACGCGGCACATTGACCGTGACGAGGTAGAACATCCGGTGGTCTCCACGCTCCTCGACGGCCGCGTAGGCCCAGAAACGGCGTTCGGGATCGTTCCAGGTGTCGTTCACCAGGTCGGCCTCGACGTAGGCCACGTCCAGCCCGGCCAGGCCGTCGGAGAAGTCCTCCCGGTCGAAGTCCTCGGTGTCGAGGACCTCGTAGTCCCGGGTCTGTTCACCGTCGATGTCGGTGCCGGCGCGGCTCTGGTCCAGGAATTCGGCGCCGGTCCCGGTGAACTCCGTCTCCTCCCAGCCCTCCACCGTGATCTGGTGCTCCATGCCCGGGGCGACGAAGGTCGCGAAGGGCTCGTCGATCGCCTCGTTGGTGACCGTCCACCCGCCGGGGTAGGAGATCGAGAACCAGTCGGAGGTGTAGGGCTGGAGATCGTCGTCGTCGTACTGGGGCGGGGTCCCCTCGATCTCGATGGGCGCGTCCTGCTCACCACCGCCGTCACGCTCCCGGGGAGCGATGGTGTCCTCCGCGGAGAGGTCGCCACCGGCCTCTTCGCCCCCGACGAGCACTCCGATGACACCGAGACCCATCACCATCAGCAGGGCCGCGGCGGCGATGGAGAGCAGGGCGATCAACGGACCCTTGGAGGAGCGACGCCTCGGGACCGGACCGGAGGGGTGGCCCGCGGAACGGTGGCCGACCGGGGGAGGGCCGCCCATGTGACCCGCGCCGCCGGCTCCGGGGTAGGGGCCCTGGGCGTAGTATCCGGCGCCACCGGGGTGGCCGCCGCTGGGGGCATGGAGAGAGGGATGGGGCGTGGGGGATTCGACATGACCGAAACCCCCGGCCGCCATGGCGCCGGTCGGCCCACTGGACCCGCCACCGGCACGGCACCGCTCGAGCAGCTCCAGCGCCCGCTCCACGGTGAGTCTGCGGTCGGGGTCGCGTTCCAGCAGACCCGAGATCACCGGCTCCAGCCATCCGGCCCTCGTCATCGGGGGCAGCGGGGCGGAGATCACCGCGGCGATCGCCGCCGTGATGGAGTCCCGGTGGAAGGGGGACGATCCCTCCACCGCCGAGTACAGGGTCACACCGATGCTCCACAGGTCGCCCCGGTGTTCGGCCGGTCCGCCCTCCAGGCGCTCGGGGGGCATGTACTCGGGGGAACCGATCAGGGCGCCGGTCCGCGTGATGCTCGGCCCGCCCTCGATCGTGGCGATGCCGAAGTCGGTGAGGATGACCCTGCCATCGGAGGACATCATGATGTTGCCGGGCTTGATGTCACGGTGCAGGACGCCCGCGTTGTTCGCCGCTCGCACCGCCTTCAACAGGGACTCGGCGATGTCGGCGACCCGTTCCGGGGGGAGCGTGCCCTCTCGGGCCAACAGGTCCTGGAGGGAACCGCCCTCCACGAGCTCCATCACGACCCAGGGGTTGTTCTCGTAGTCGAAGACGTCGTGGATGGTGATGACCGTGGGGTGGGAGACCCGCGCCGCGGAGCGGGCCTCTCGACGCACACGAGCGTGCGCGTCGTCGCGCTCGGCGTCGGTGAAGTGGCCGGGGAGGAGCACCTGTTTGATCGCCACGACGCGGTCAAGGGCGGTGTCGTGCGCCTCCCAGACAATGCCCATGCCACCGCGTCCGAGCTCTCGGCGGAGCACGTAACGGTCGGCGATGGGGCGTTCGCTGTAACTCGACATCTGTCGCCCTCTCGAAGCGGGCTCTGTGCTGGGTGTTCTGGCAAGGATGTCCGATGTGCCCGACCGGCGAAAGGTTCCCGCGGACAAGAGGACGGAACCGAACCGGTACACAGCAGGGGGCACCCCGCGTGCGCGGGGCGCCCCAAGAGGAGTCCGTGGACGGCCTACCGGGAGTTGGTCATCTTCAGGACGTCGAGGGCGGCGTCGAGCTGCTCCTCGGTGAGCTTGCCGTCCTCGATGTAACCACGCTCGACGACCACCTCGCGGATGGTCTTCTTCTCGGCCAGCGACTGCTTGGCGACCTTGGCCGCCTCCTCGTAGCCGATGTAGCGGTTGAGCGGGGTGACGATGGACGGGGAGGACTCCGCGTAGACGCGGCACTGCTCCTCGTTGGCCACGATCCCCGACACACAGCGGTCGGCGAAGACCGTCGAGACGTTGGCCAGCAGACGGATCGACTCCAGCACGTTGCGGGCGATCATCGGCAGCTGGACGTTGAGCTCGAAGTTGCCCGAGGCACCGCCGAAGGCCACCGCGGCGTCGTTGCCGACGACCTGGGAGGAGACCTGGAGCATGGCCTCGCACAGCACCGGGTTGACCTTGCCCGGCATGATCGAGGAGCCCGGCTGTAGGTCGGGCAGGAAGATCTCGGACAGGCCGGTGGTCGGGCCCGAGCCCATCCAGCGGATGTCGTTGGCGATCTTGCAGAAGCCGACGGCGATGGTCCGGAGCTGACCGGAGAGCTCGACCAGACCGTCGCGGGCGCCCTGCGCCTCGAAGTGGTCGCGGGCCTCGGTCAGCGGCAGGCCGGTGTTGGCGGCGATCTCGGCGATGACCCGGGCGGAGAAGCCCTCAGGGGTGTTGATGCCGGTGCCGACGGCGGTACCGCCGAGGGGCAGCTCGGCCACGCGCGGCAGGACGGCCTCGAGACGCTCGACACCGTAGCGGACCTGGGCGGCGAACCCGGCGAACTCCTGACCCAGGGTGACCGGGGTGGCGTCCATCAGGTGCGTGCGGCCGCTCTTGACGATGGAGGCGAACTCGACCGACTTGCGGGTGAGTTCCCCCTCCAGGTGCCGCAGCGCCGGGATCAGCTCGTTCTGCACGGCCGAGGTGGCGGCGATGTGGATGGAGGACGGGAACACGTCGTTGGACGACTGGGAGGCGTTGACGTGGTCGTTCGGGTGAACGTCCAGGCCGGTGCGCTCCTTGGCGACCGTGGCCACGACCTCGTTGGTGTTCATGTTGCTGGAGGTGCCCGAACCGGTCTGGAAGACGTCGATCGGGAACTCGTCGTTCCACTTGCCTTCGGCCACCTCGAGGGCGGCCTCGCGCACGGCCTCGCCGAGCTCGTCGGAGATCACGCCGAGTTCGGCGTTGACCTTGGCCGCGGCGGCCTTGATCTGGCCGAGGGCGGCGATGTGGGCGTTCTCCAGCCCCTGGCCCGAGATCGGGAAGTTCTCGACGGCACGCTGGGTCTGGGCCCGCCACTTGGCCGACGCCGGGACCTTGACCTCACCCATCGAATCGTGCTCGATACGGAACTCACTCATTGCAACCCAACTCTCCTGGGAAAACCTGTGACTAAAGCCTGCCAGACGCACGAGAGCACATCGCACCTCACCCGGCCTTCACGGTGTTGCGCACGTCATGTCGGCGTGTGAGCGCGTCCCTCCCCCCGGACGTGGGACCTCGACGAACGGCCGCGATCCCCGCCCGCTCGCGCGCTCTCGGCGGACGGGCGGGCCCGCCCCGAGGAGCGGGCCCGCGAGATCTCACAGACGCGTCAGAAGAGACCGGGTCAGAGCCGGATCGGACAGCGGTCGCACCGCCAACCGGACCAGGGCCCGGACGTTGTCGTCCCCGGCGACCCGGTTGGTGCCGAGCCCACCGCACGAGACGCAGCGATGGACCAGCATCCACTCGCCGTCCGAGCGCGCCGTCATCCCCACGGCCGTCATACGGCCACCGCAACCGGCCGACCGATCCCCGGGGAGCCGGCCGTCCACATGACGGCTGGTCAGACAGTTCGGACAGTGGTTGCGATGCGCGGTCCCCGGCGCGCGTGTGGACACGTCGAGTCGGCACTCCAGACAGCGGAAGGACTCCGCGGTCGGTCCGTGACGACGGCCCCGATCCCCGTGAGAACGCAGGGAGGTCTTGGGACGCTGAGGGCGCCTTCCTCCCCGGTCGGAACGTCGGCCCACGCTCACACCTCCCCGAGGAGTTCGAGCGGGAACGGCGGTTCCGCCAGTGGCCGTACGGCGATGCGCATGAGTACGAGACGGTTGTCGTCGGAGGCGACGTCCCCTTCGGAGAGCCCGTCACAGTGGGCACAACGATGGACGAGCCGCCAACGATCGTGATCGGAGACGACGGCGATCGGCCCCATGGGGCCACCGCAGTCGGAGCGTCCGCCCGAGCGCCGTTCGTGGACGTGGCGGCCGGTCAGACAGCTCGGGCAGTGGTCGCGTTCCGCCCCGTCCGGGGAGAGGACGGAGACGGAGGTGCCACAGCGTAGACAGGTGAAGGTGGACGTGTCGGCGATGCCGAAGGTGGGGTCGGTGTTGGACACCCGGAGACTCCTTGCCGAAGGATGAGAGGTTCATCAGCAAGAGCGCCGAGCGGGACTCGACGGAGGACGGTGCTCCGTTCAGCCGATCCGGAGGGTCCGGGACGGGCGGAGGACCGTGTTGTCATGAGGCGCGCTCGGCGCGTTCCGGGGCATACCCACCTGTCCTGATGTTCGTGGTCCGACCGTTCGACGGTAGCCGGGGAGCGGAGACCGGGGCAACGGGTTTTCCGGGGGACGGAGCGCGGCCCCGTTCCGGAACGAGTCCGTGAACGGGGCCGCGAGGGTGTCGGGATCGACCGACACCGAGGGAGCGCCTCGGATCAGACGAGGCCTCGACGCCTACGGGACAGGTGCAGCGCGCCGGCCCCCGCGGCCATCAGCGCGATGGCGGTGGCGAACAGGGCGGTGACGGCGGTACCGGTGGAGGCGAGGGCCTCCTCACCGGCGGCGTGGGCGCCGTGTCCGTCGGAGGCCGTGTCGGCGGTCCCCGCGTCCTCGGAGTCGGCGGTGGTCGCGGCGTGGTCGTGGTCGAGGTCCTCGTAGGCCGTGAGGTCCACGTCGAAGGCCTCGGTCTGCGCCGCCGGCATCACGGTGGCGTTCGTGCCTCCGAAGGTGACGTCGGAGCAGGTGTAGAACGCCTCGGGGCTGTCGGTGCGCTGCCAGATCGTGTAGATCAGGTGCTCACCGCTCTTCTCGGGCAGGCGGGCGGTCATCGTGTAGGTGCCGTTCTCGGCGACCGGCTGGTCGTCGATCGCGAAGGGCTCCGGCTCCAGCTCGTCCCAGGTGAGCGGGGTGCTCGGGTCCCAGTCGTCGGTGGTCACGTAGTACTCGATGTAGCCGGCGTGGGGGACGGCGGCGGTGTACTCGAAGGTGTAGTCGGCTCCGGAGGGCAACGGGGTGACGGCGGTGCTCGCCCAGTCGCCGGGGTTGTCCAGGGCCGAGTACTTGTCCCGGCCCGCGCTGCACAGCTGGCCGTCGGGGATGATCTCCCGGTGGCGTCCGTCGGCGTTGGCGAGGTTGACCTCGTGCCAGTCGTAGAGAGGCTGGGTGCCGTTCTCCTCGACGAGCCGGACGCACATCTCGGACTGCGGGGTCTCGGGGCCTTCGGCGTAGCAGGCGGCGATCCGGCTGATCGGGTCGCCGAGGGTGCCGTGGGCGGCGGCCGGGGTGACGGCCAGACCGGTGACGGCCACCGGAACGGCGGCCAGGACGGCGGCGGAGCGTGCGAGTCGTCCGAACCTCATCAGGGGGTTCTCCTCAAGTCATGGACAAGCGGGGGCACCGCGCGGGTCGCGAACCCGCGCGGTCGTCCGGGCTGGAGGGACGACCTTTCGGGCAGCCCGGTGGCACGGGGCCCACGGGGGTTCCAGCCCGCCCGAAAGGTATGGGTGGTGACTATTACAGAGATGTTGGTGAAAGGGAAGGTTTCCTGGAATAAAAGGCCGTGGCCTGCGGGGTTGACGAGTGATCCAGGCAACAGTAAGGTTTGTTTTCGGTTGATGGTGGATCACCCTGCCGAACAGGACCGATCCATGAGAAAACGTCTTCACCCTCCGTGTCCGCTTTATGCTCCGAGGCTCCCGGAAAGCGTTATCGCCTTTTGTCGTGAAGCCTCGTTCCTTTGTCATGCGCGAGGGCGATTTTCATGGAAAAGGACGAACGAGGGCGGAGCGGTCCCGCGCGCTTCGAAAAGGACGAGGGGCCGCCCACCGGACGGCCCCCACGACGACGGCGGCGCGGAAGGGGGCCCCCTTCCGCGCCGCCGTGCGAACCCTTACGCCGGTCAGCCCCCGCTGGGCGCCCACCGCAGTTCGACCATGATGTGCTCGCCACCGTCGGCGACGGTCATCCCCATGCCCACGGCCCCCCACTGATCGGGGGCCGAGACCTGGCCGCTCGTGAGCTGTCGCAGGTCCACGAAGCCCGCGATCACGGCGTCGTCCATACCGGCCATCGTCTGCTGGAAGACCTGGTCCTCGGCCAGGGTGCCCCCGCCGATGCTCCCGTTGCTGAGCGTCACCGCGTCACCGTCGGACCCCACGGTCGGGGCGGTCGAGTACGGGCTGGAGACGTCGCCGAGGAGCTCGTTCCAGACGTCCTCGTCGGCGCCCACGGCCCGGAAGATGAACGAGGGCTCCGAGGAACCGTACGAACCGATCAGGGAGTTCATGTCGAGGTCGGCCACGCCGAAGGCCGAGGAGGTGCCGAGCAGGCTGGTGAACCCGTCCGGCAGCGGAGCCCCGACGGAGGCCATGTCCGACTCCATCTCCCGGAGCTCGTCCCCGTCCAGACCGGGGAACTCGTCGTTCTCCCAGGCCAGGCTCAACATCTCGTCCAGCCCGCTGCCACCGAAGGCCATGACGGAGCCGCCGGGCAGACCGCTCATCGCCTCCAGGCTTCCACCGGAGCCGACGGCCAGCCAATCGGTGTCGGCGCCCTCGACCTCCAGCCCGAGCACGTCCATCCGGGCTTCGAGGTAGTCGTTGTCGACACGGAAGGAGGCCGTCATCCGGCCGCTCACCGAGGCGTCGGAGCCGAGCTCGGGGGCCAGCTCGTTGCCGAGGTCCGCGCTGTCCGGCATGGCGCCCAGGTCGGCCCAGGCCAGGGCGATGCTGCCCTTGGGGGTGGTGTCCACGTCACCCTTGAAGGTCTCGTCGCTCTCCAGGTCGCCGTTGATCGACATCTGCTCGTCGTAGTCGGCGAGCGCGGCCTCGGAGTCGGTGAAGACCACGAAGTCGTCGACCAGGCGGTGATGGACGTCGTGGCTCTCCCGAAGCTCGTTGAACTGCGCGTCGGCCGCGCCGGTGTCCTCCACCCCCAGAGCGATGGCGAAGGCCATCCCGTCGGAGTCCCCGGCGTTCGTGTCATCGGTGTTCCAGGCCGCCACACCCGCCTTCCGACCGATCCACTCCTCGACCGAGGCCTGATCCAGGTCGTAGGTGTCGGAGAACAGCTCGGCGAAGGGGCTCTCGGTGTCGTCCTCGTCGAACTCACCGATCTCGTCGGAGATCTCGTCCGGGAGCTTGTCGACGAAGCGCAGCAGGTCGACGGCCTGGGAGCCGTTGATGTCGAGGTCGACCTTGGCGAACGCGGCCGAGTTCCCCGGAAGGACCGACTCGGGCTGGGGGCCCTTGAAGTCGGCCAGGGACATGGCGGCCCAGACGGTGCCGCCCATCAGGACCACGGCCACGCCCGCCGCCGTGGGGATCAGCCACTTGCGACGACGACCACCGCCTTCGGGGGGCGGAACCGGTGCTCCCTGGAAGTGACCGCCGTAGGGAGGCTGACCGGGACCCATCGGAGCCCCGGGACCACCGGGACCCATGGGGGCACCCGGGCCACCGGGACCCATGGGGGCACCCGGGCCACCGGGACCCATGGGGGCGCCGGGACCGCCCGGCCCCATGGGCGTACCCGGGCCACCGGCGTAGGGACCGGGCCCCTGGGGAGCGGCGAACCCGGGGTGCTGCGGGGCCCCTCCGGCGGGGCCCTGAGGCGGAGGGTACGCCTGCCCGGGTTGCTGCGGCGGCTGCCACTGGGGCTGCTGCGGGGGATCAGGGTAGGACATCGGACCTCCGACGCGGGTGTTCGAGACAGACGGCCGGCGGCTCGGCCGGTGACCTGTGTGACGCCGGCGGGGCACGAGAGGTTCCGAATCCGACATGTGAGCCGTAGGAGGCCTGAGAACGAAGAGGCCACCGGTACGTCCGTGGCCCCTGGTCGAGGGGCTACGGACACCGGTGGCCGGACGCGCGGGAGAGGCGGGTCCTACTCCGGAGCGGAGGTGAGGTCGACCCCGCTGTAGGCGGACAGCTTGCTCAGACGGTGCTCGCTGCGGACCTGGCGCACGGTGCCGCTGCGGCCCCGCATGACCAGGGAGTCGGTGATGACCCCGGTGGACTCGTAGCGGACACCGCCCACCAGCTCGCCCTCCGTGATGCCCGTCGCCGCGAAGAACACGTCGTCCGAGGAGACCAGGTCGTCGGTGTAGAGCACACGGTCCAGGTCGTGACCGGCCTCGATGGCCTTGCGGCGCTCCTCGTCGTCCTTGGGCCACAGGCGACCCTGGATGACGCCGCCCAGACACTTCATCGCACAGGCCGTGATGATGCCCTCGGGCGTGCCGCCGATGCCCAGCATCAGGTCCACACCGGTGTTGGGCCGGGCCGCCATGATCGCTCCGGCCACGTCGCCGTCGCTGATGAACTTGATCCGGGCGCCCGCGTCCCGCACGTCCTGCACGAGCTGCTTGTGGCGGGGCCGGTCCAGGATGACGACCGTGACGTCCTGGGGCGACTTGCCCTTGGCGCGGGCCACGGCCTGGATGTTGTCGGCGACCGGAGCGGCGATGTCCACCACGTCGGCGGCCTCGGGGCCGGTGGCCAGCTTCTCCATGTAGAACACCGCGGACGGGTCGAACATGGTGTTGCGCGGGCTCATCGCGATGACGGCGATGGCGTTGGGCATGCCCATGGCGGTCAGGGTGGTGCCGTCGATCGGGTCGACCGCGACGTCCCAGTCGTGGCCGCCGCCGTCACCGACGAGCTCGCCGTTGTAGAGCATGGGGGCGTTGTCCTTCTCGCCCTCGCCGATCACCACGGTGCCGTTCATCGACACGGTGCTGATCATGTGGCGCATACCGCGCACCGCGGCGCCGTCCGCGCCGATCTTGTCGCCCTTGCCGACCCAGCGGGCCGCGGCGAGCGCGGCGGTCTCGGTGACGCGGACCAGTTCCAGCGCGAGGTTACGGTCGGGCGCCGACTGCTGCGCGGACGGGCTACTGGACTGCGACATGGACGTGACACCTTCCGTCAGGGAACAGGGTGGGGTTCACGTCTTAGGGTAGTCACCCCAAGTGACCTGCGGTCGTCACGGGTGGGCCGCGTCGGAACGAGGACGATCGGCTCCGGACGGGGCGGGACGGTCTACGCTGGCGGGAACTCGGACAGGAGTGAGGGCGTGACAGTGGACAAGACGGACAAGCCCGCGCGGGTGTCCCCGCGTGGTGCGGCCACCCGCAGTGCCCTGCTGCGGGCGGCGGCCCAAGTGTTCCGTACGGTGGGGTTCGCGAAGGCCGGGGTGAGCGAGGTCGTCTCGCTCGCCGGGGCCAGCGTGGGCAGTCTCTACCACCACTTCACGGGTAAGGCGGATCTCTACCTCGCCCTGTACGAGGAGTTCCAGCAACGCCAGCAGGAACGCACCCACCAGGCGGTCAAGGACGCCAGGGCCCGGGGTGAGAGCGATCCCACACGGCTGATGAACATCGCGGCCCACGCCTATCTGCTCGGATGCATCGAGGAACGGGACACCGCCCGCCTCTTCTTTAGTGGAGACGGGCCTCCCGGGTTCGACCACCAGTTGCGGGACCGGCTCACCCAGTGGACCGACCGCAACGTGGCGCTCTTCCGCAAGGCGGACGAACCGGTCGACGAGGCGCTCCTGATCGTGGTCAGCGGTTCGATGCTGCTGGCCGTCGCCGAGGTGGTGCGCCGCGACGACCAGGACGCCCACGAGCTCGCCGACGACATCACCGGACTGCTGAGCCTTCTGGAATCGCGACGGCGCCCCGACGGCGACTGAGCGACGACGGCTCCCCCGACCCGCCGGGATCCTCCGCCCGGCGGGCGCGGCCGGTGGGAGAGGTGTCACACCGAAGAGCTCACGAGGTCGTCCCCGCCCCGCCACCGCCCGTTCACCGGGCGAACGGACACGGATCGGGACACGATCGGGGCCTCGGCGAACGCCGACTAACCCGACCCCGGGTCGAAGTGGCCCCGGACCTGCGGCAAGCTGGTCATGTCATGAGTGAGTACAGCCGGGCCAACGCCACTTTCAAGAACTACGCCATCTCCCTCGGGGTCGTGGTCGGCATCCTGCTGGTCATGTCGTTCGTGGTCTCCGCGCGCTCGGGTGAGAACATCCCCACCGTGGACTACCGCCCGGACATCGAAGTGCTGCGACAGGCGGCCGACTATCCGGTGACGGCGCCCTCCGACGAGCTTCCGGAAGGGTGGATCCCCACCAGTTCCACGCTGGACACGACGGGCCCCGTCGAGTGGAGCATCGGGTTCGCCACCCCCCGGGACAGCCACGCGATGCTGACCCAGAGCGACGCCGACCGCGACACGGTGGTCGAGAGCCGGGCCAAGGACGCCGAGCCGGTGGGCACCGTCATGGTCGGTGATCAGGAATGGGAGCACCTGGACTCCGACGACTGGGGCGCCCTCGTCCTGAGCGACGACGAGCGGACCCTGGTGATCTCCGGCAGCACCTCCGTGGACGAGTTCGCGATCCTCGCCGAACACCTGGAGAGCTTCCCCGTTCCCGAGGACGAGGACTCCGGGGCCGACGAGTCCGAGGACGACGCCTGAACCGCCTCCGCACACGTGAAAGGGGCCCCGCCGACCGTTCCCGGTCGGCGGGGCCCCTTTCACGTGTGCGGATCACTCGGCGCGCAGGTCGCGACGCAGCTCCTTGGGCAGCGAGAAGGTCAGGGTCTCGTCGGCGGTCGTCACCGGGGTGACGGTGCCGTACCCGTGACCGGCGAGCTTGTCGAGCAGCTCGCGGACCAGGATGTCGGGGACCGAGGCGCCGCTGGTGACACCGACGGTGGTGACGCCTTCGAGCCAGGCCTCGTCCATGAGGCCGGCGTTGTCGATCAGGTAGGACGCGTCGGCGCCGGCGTCCAGGGCCACCTCCACCAGACGGACGGAGTTCGACGAGTTGTCGGACCCCACCACGATCACCAGCTCGCACTCCGGGGCCATGGCCTTGACGGCGTCCTGGCGGTTGGAGGTGGCGTAGCAGATGTCGTCGCTGGGCGGGTCGAGCAGGTTCGGGAAACGCTCACGGAGCGCGTCCACGGTCTGGTTGGTCTCGTCCACCGACAAGGTGGTCTGGGACAGCCAGGAGACGTTGTTCGGGTCGCGGACCTCGACCTTGTCGACCTCCTCCGGGCTCTCCACGATCTGGATGTGCTCGGGGGCCTCACCGCTGGTGCCCTCGACCTCCTCGTGGCCGATGTGGCCGATGAGGATGATGTCGCGGTCCTCGGAGGCGAAGCGCTTCGCCTCCTTGTGGACCTTGGTGACCAGCGGACAGGTGGCGTCGATGGTCTTCAACCTGCGCTTCTCCGCCTGCTCGTGGACGGCGGGGGAGACGCCGTGAGCGGAGAAGACCACGATGGCGCCCTCGGGCACCTCCTCGGTCTCCTCGACGAAGATCGCGCCGCGCTCCTCCAGCGTGCGCACGACGTGCGTGTTGTGCACGATCTGCTTGCGCACGTAGATGGGGGCGCCGTACTGTTCCAGGGCCTTCTCGACGGTGATGACCGCTCGGTCGACACCGGCGCAGTAACCCCTGGGGTTGGCGAGTAGCACACGGCGTTGGTTCGTGGCAGTCGTCATCGCAGTCATGAACACATCCTAGGTGCGATCATGGGTCGTGGACCCGGGTGTGGCGTAGGGCATCGATCCGGGCCCGCCTCTCGGGGAGGGCACGGGAAGGTGACGTCGTCACAACGGAACGTACCCGGTCGGCCCGCGAAGTGGCGAAATCGTTCACATGCCCGCCGCTCGTGCCGTTCCCCCCTCATCTATCCTGGTTCACCATCGCATCTGTTATGAGGCGGTTCGCCCTCGGCTCGGCCTCGCCCGGTTTGCCGGCCGCGCCGCCCGCCCACCCGCCGAGATCTTCAGGAGCCCCCGCCCTATGTCGAATCCGACTATCACCACGAAGCTGATGTCCCTGGTCAAGGGGATCTTCGGGCGTAAGGAGACGGTCGTCGAGGCCGAACCGGAGAAGAAGGACGAGACCCCCGTCACGGAGACGGCTCCGGAGGTCGTCGACACCCCCTCCGTGTCCGAGGAGAAGCCCCCGGCCCTCGCCGAGAAGAAGGCCGAGGAGAAGGCCCCCGCCGAGGAGTCGGTCGAGAAGACCCCCGCCCCCGTCGCGGAGAAGCCGGTCGAGGAGCCCGTCGCCCCGGTCACGTCCGAGGAGACCGCCGAGGCCGAGACCGCCACGCTGGTGGAGGAGCCCAAGGACGAGCCCGCCGCCCCGGCCACCGCCGATCTCCCCGAAGACGGACGTGAGCTCGCCGAGGAGCTCGCCGCCGCCGAGGCGCACACCACCGTCGCCGACGACGAGGTCCTGGAGAAGGTCCGCAAGGAGGCCGCCCCGGCCGCCGAGGACCTGGCCGTCCCCACCTACGACGAGCTCACGCTCCCCTCGATCAGGGCCCGCCTGCGCAAGCTCACCATCGAGCAGGTCCGCGATCTGCGCGCCTATGAGGTCGCCCACCAGGGCCGCCCCGAGTTCATCAAGATGTACGACAACCGGATCACCAAGCTCCAGAACGAGGAGAAGTAGCGTTCCGGTCCATGCCCTTCCTCATGTTCGCCCCGCTCGAGCGCGCCCATGGGCGGGGAGCGCGCCGACCGCGCGTGGCCGGAGAGGGCGTCGTGCGGTGGAGGCCGAAGCCCACCGCACGACGCCCGGTGGGGGAACGGCGAGCCCGAACGGGTCGGTGACGGAGGTCGGAACGGCCGACGGCCCCGGAAGGTCGACCGGTCGGAGTACGGCGCTCCGCTGAACCGTCCTCACTCTGGCCTAGGCTCTGGGCCATGGGTATGGAGAGTTCCGCTGAGGCGCCGCAGCCGGTGAGGGCCGTGCTCCAAGCGGTCGGTGGTTGGATCGACCGGCTGGGGGCCATCTGGGTCGAAGGGCAGATCGCCGAGCTCAACTCGCGCGGGCGGATGAGCTACCTGACCCTGCGCGATCCGATCGCCAACGCCTCGGTCCGGGTCCTCTGCGAGACCTCGGTCCTTCGACGACAAGGGACGCCCCCGGGCCCCGGAGACCGGGTCGTCGTCCACGCCAAACCCGACTTCTACCAGCTCAAGGGCACCTTCTCACTGCGTGCCCGGGAGATCCGACACGTCGGGATCGGTGAGCTGCTGGCACGTCTGGAGCAGTTGCGCCGTACCCTCACCGCCGAGGGACTGTTCGCGCCCGAGCGCAAACGCCCCGTGCCCTTCCTGCCCAACACCGTCGGCCTGGTCTGCGGTCGTGACTCCGCCGCCGAACGCGACGTGCTGGAGAACGGTCGTCGCCGCTGGCCCGCCGTGCGTTTCGAGGTACGGCCCGTCGCGGTCCAGGGGGAC
This sequence comes from Nocardiopsis alba DSM 43377, assembly GCF_000341225.1. Classification (GTDB taxonomy): domain Bacteria; phylum Actinomycetota; class Actinomycetes; order Streptosporangiales; family Streptosporangiaceae; genus Nocardiopsis; species Nocardiopsis alba. Next base: position 35,510 of record NZ_ANAC01000021.1, on the reverse strand, counting down.
CGGGCCACCCGAGAGGTCATCGACGCCCTGCGCGAACTGGACGCCCACCCCGAGGTCGACGTCATCGTCATCGCCCGGGGCGGCGGCTCGATGGAGGACCTGCTGCCCTTCTCCGACGAGGCGCTCGTGCGGGCCGTGGCCGAGGCCGCCACCCCCGTGGTGAGCGCCATCGGGCACGAACAGGACACCCCGTTGCTCGACCACGTCGCCGACGTTCGGGCCTCCACCCCGACCGACGCCGCGAAGAAGGTCGTGCCCGACGTCGGCGAACAGCTGGAGATCATCCGCCAACTGCGCGATCGAGGCCGGCGGGTGATCAAGGGCGGCCTGGACCGGGAGTTCACGTGGCTGTCCGGAATCCGCTCGCGCCCCGTGCTCGCCGATCCGGTCCGGGAGACCGAGCGGCTCATGGACCAGGTCCTTGAGGCACGTGACCGGGCCCGGCGCTCCCTGACGATCTCGTTGGACCGGGCCTCCGACGAGCTGAGGCACACCGAGGCCCGCCTGCACGCCCTGTCCCCGGCCACCACCTTGGCGCGCGGTTACGCGATCGTGCAGAGGGAGGACGGGTCGGTGGTCCGTTCGGCGACCGAACCCGCGGTGGGGGAGAGCCTGCGCCTGCGCTTCGCCGAGGACGGCCTGACCGCCACCGTCGACTCGGTGGACGCGCTCGACGGCCCCACCGAGGAGGAACCGGAGACCCGCGAGCCCCGGACCTCCGGGCGGGCGACGAAGAGCGGATCGGGGAGGACGGCCTCGAAGAAGGCCTCCCCGTCCAAGAGGGCGGCGGCGTCGAAGAAGACCGCCGCGTCCAAGAAGGCGGCGGAGCCTGAGGCCGGCGGGACCGGGGCCGACGACGATACGACGACCGAGAACATCACCGAGGGGGAGTAGAGATGGCCGAGGAGAAGGTGGCCCCGGAACCGAGTTACGAGGAGAGCCGGGAGGAGCTGAACAACGTCGTCCGCAAGCTGGAGTCGGGAGGCCTCACGCTCCAGGAGTCGCTGGCGCTGTGGGAGCGCGGCGAGGAGCTGGCGCGCACCTGCGAGCGCTGGCTGGAGGGGGCCCGGGCCAGACTGGCGGCGGCCGTGGACGAGCGTCGGGGTGACGGGGAAGGGGCTTCGGAGGCCGACGCGCCCTTCTGAACGGCCGAGACCGTTCGGCTCACTTGCGGCCGTTGAGTTCGTCGCCGAGGGTGCGGAGATTGCCGGGCAGCCCGCGGAACACCGCGATGACCAGGACCAGGGCGGTTCCCAGGAACAGCCAGGGGGCGACCTCGGCGAGCCGGGTGGCCAGACCGAGGACGAGCATGCGTCCGAAGCCGTCGTTGCCCGCGGCCAGGACGCTCTCGGCGGCGACCACGGCGACGAAGTAGGCGATCGGCGGGCTGACCGACAGGGACAACAGGTCGCCGGGGCGGACCATGGCGGCGGTGGCCAGGCAGGCGACCGTGAAGGCGATACCGGGCGCGGCCGGGGTCGACGTCAGGTTGGCGATCATCGTGCCCGCGAAACTGAACAGGACGATCAGCAGCACCCCGCCGCGTACGGTCAGGCGGGGCGGTCGGGTACGGCGGGGTCGAGGGGCCGAGGGTGAGCCGGCCCGGGCCGTGGTGGTCCGGCCTCGGGGGGCGGCCGGGTTCGACACGTTCCGGCCGCGACCCTCGGGCCGCACGAAGTACGGGGCCTGCCCGGGATCCGGGCCGTCCGTCCTGCGTGGGGGCATGGTCGTGCGCCTCCCAAGTTTGTTACTCACAGTGTTTAGTGTGTCACTTCTTGTGAAGTTCCGGGTGTCTTTCCTGGGAACGTGTCGCCATTTCGGCCACTTGCCCCTTCCGGGGTCAACGCGCCTTCCCTCCCTTGGACGCCGAGATCGTCCCACCTGGTTCGGGTCGGTTTCGCGGCCTTGGGCGTTTCGTCACTCTCCCCGGAGAAGTCCGCCGACTTCATTTCAGGTCGGGTCGTCGGGGACGTTACTTCCACGCCGAATACCGTCTGACTTGGTCATATTCGATATATCCACTCCCTACATGTCCGACTCCGCGAATTTCGGTGTGGACTCGCTGAGTTCCGGGGCGGCCACCGTGCGGGGACGGTCCTCCAGACCCGACAGGCGATCCAGATCCGCGTCGACGAGCCCCAACTCGCCGAACCTGCGGGCGGTCACCAGGACCCGACTCTCCAGGGAACCCACCGTCTGGTTGTAGGCGGTCACCGTCCTGGTCAGCGCCCGACCCAGACCTTCGACGTGACCGCCCAGCGTCGACAGGCGGGAGTGCAGCTGTTTGCCCAGGTCGAAGACCTCGCGCGCGTTCTCGCTCAGGGCCTCCTGCTGCCAGGCGTACTGGGCCGTCCGCAACAGGGAGATCAACGTCGTCGGCGTCGCGATGTGCACCCGACGACCCATCGCGTATTCCAGGAGGTCCGCGTCGCGCTCCAAGGCCGGAGCGAGGAAGGCCTCACCGGGGATGAAAAGCACCACGAACTCCGGGGCCGGGGTGAAGGAGGCCCAGTAGGACTTGGCGGCGAGCTGGTCCACGTGGGTGCGCAGATGCTTGGCGTGGGCCCGCAGCCGCTCCTCGGCCGCCGGCCCCTCTCCGGCCTCCACCGCGTCGAGGTAGGCGGCCAGCGGGACCTTGGAGTCGACGACGATGTTCTTGCCACCGGCCAACCGCACCACCATGTCCGGCCGGTGCGCCCCGGCCACCGCCTGCTCCTGGAAGTCGCAGTGCGCGTCCATCCCCGCCAGCTCCGCGACCCGACGCAACTGGAGCTCGCCCCATCGCCCCCGAGCCTCGGGACGCCGCAGCGCCGTCACGAGGGAGCTGGTCTGGTCGCGCAATCGGTCCGAGCCCTCACGGACGAGCTCCACCTGTTTGGCCAGTTCGGCGTGCGCGGCGGCGCGCCCGGCGTCGGCCTCCCGCAGACGGAGCTCGACCCGGTTCAGGGTCTCCGTCAACGGTTCGACCATGCGCTCCACGGCACGACGCCGTTCGTCCAGATCGCCCCCGGCCTCGGCGCCCACCGCGCGCAGACGCCCCTCGGCCAGGTCGAGGAAGCTCCGGTTGGTCTGGTCCAGTACCTGGGAGGACAGGGCGCGGAACCGGTCGGCGAGCTGTTCCTCCATGTAGGCGGCGCGTTCCTCCGCGGCCCGGGCGTCGGCACGGGCCTGGGCGTCGCGCCCGCGGGCCAGGGTCCACCCCACCGCGATACCGATCGCCAGACCGATGAGAAGCATGAGTACGAGTACGAGGCCGTCCATGGTGACCCATGTTCTCTCAGTTCGGGTCCCCGCGGGGCCTCTCGCGGGATCGAGGGCGCGTCCGCGTCCCGAACCCCGTCGACGTCGCGATTGCGGGGCCGGTGGGATCCGGTCGGTCACGCGCGGAGCGGAGGCGGAGGAAGAGAGGGTGGAGAGCGGCTCAGGGGGCGGTAGGGGTCGCGTCGCAGGACCGCAGGGCCTCACGCCAGGATTTCACCGAGGACCACAGTTCCTCGGGCGGCTCCTCCGGGGTGAACATCCACATCCTCCCCGAGGCGGGGGAGGCCCGCCCGGAGATCTCCCCGCGTGCCTGGAAGGGGGGATCCCCCGTCACCGGGAACCACAGATACTCCAGGGGATCCAGGAGCGCCATCAACCTCTCCTCGATCCCTCGGCCGGGCCGGACCTTCACCAGCAGCCAGGGACGGTACCGGCGCAGCACCTCCAGGCCCCCGGCCACCACGTCCGGCTCGCTCCCGGCGGTGTCGATCTTGATCACCGTGGGGAAGACCGCCGCCGTCTCGTTCCACCGCGACAGGGTGGCGGTCCGCACGGTCGGACGGGACAGAGCCGGACGCGAGCTGTGCACTATCCGGTTGCACGTGTCGTTGTGCGGGGCCCGGGACAGTCGCGCGGTCCCGTTGTGGTTGCTCAGGGCCAGGTCGACCACGGTGAAGCCGAGGTTCCCCGAGGCGGAGACCGACCTCGCGGCGGAGGCGAGTTCGGGGGTCGGTTCGAAGGCGAAGACGGGGCGGCGGGAACGGGCGGCCGCGAGGATCGAGTACACACCGATGCCGGAGCCGACGTCGAGGACCGCCCCGGGGCGGGTGTGGTCGAGCAGGGCCATGAAGCTCGCGACGCTGTCGGGTTCGTGACCGGCCAGTCCGGTCTCGGAGAGACTCCGGGGCACCGTCAGGTCACCGGGCATGTGCAGAGCGAGGCGGTCCGGGCCAGGGCGCCGTCGCTCTTCCTCCGGGCGGGGCAGGGAGAGCGTGAAGCGGCGGTATCGGGGAGGGACCCGGGCGGGGTCCAGGCCGCCGAGCCTTCTGGGCAGATGGACACGGATCCGTCGGGTGGCGAAACGGACGATCGGGTACCGGCGCACAAGGGCGCGCAACTGGTTGTGGACCATAGTGTCTTCTCCCCACGGAAAGGAACGGTGCCGTGGTGGCGGCGACCGGAAAAGAGCCAGGTCATCCGATGTGCACCCCTGGTGCGGGTCTTTCGCGCGCTCCCGCCCGGGGTGACCGGCGTCACTGGTCGAACCTACTCTGTGTAATGGTGTTCACGCACCGTGTTTCAGGGATCGACCTGGGGAAACGGGCCCGATGGCAGGATCCGCCTTTCGGTCGCCGAGGACTCGCCCACCCTCTCGGGCCGCATAGACTCTGGGCTTGTGAGTCTGTCTATCGGGATCGTCGGCCTGCCCAACGTTGGCAAGTCCACCCTCTTCAACGCGCTGACCAAGAACGACGCTCTGGCCGCGAACTACCCGTTCGCGACCATCGAGCCCAATGTCGGAGTCGTGGGTGTGCCCGATGCCCGGCTCGGGAAGCTGGCCGAGATCTTCGGCTCCGCGAAGATCCTTCCGGCGACGGTCGACTTCGTCGACATCGCGGGCATCGTGCGCGGCGCCTCCACGGGTGAGGGGCTGGGGAACAAGTTCCTCGCCAACATCCGCGAGAGCGACGCCATCTGCCAGGTGATCCGGGCCTTCGAGGACGCCGACGTCACCCACGTCGACGGCGACGTCGAGCCCTCCCGGGACATTGAGACGATCAACACCGAGCTGATCCTCGCCGACCTCCAGACCCTGGAGAAGGCCGTTCCGCGCCTGGAGAAGGACGCCAAGCGCAACGCCAAGGACAAGGACGCCCAGGAGCTCCTCGCCGCGGCCAGGGCCGCGCAGGAGGTTCTCAACGAGGGCACCTCGCTCTCCCAGGCCGAGGGCGTGGACGTGGCCCGGCTGCGCGAGCTGAGCCTGCTCACCGTCAAGCCGTTCATCTACGTCTTCAACCTCGACAGCGACGAGCTCGCCGACGAGGCCCTGCGCACCAAGCTCCAGGACCTGGTCGCCCCGGCCGAGGCGATCTTCCTCGACGCCAAGATCGAGGCGGAGCTGGCCGAGCTGGAGGACGACGAGGCCCAGGAGCTGCTGGAGTCGCTCGGTCAGAGCGAGTCCGGTCTGGCCCAGCTGGCGCGGGTCGGCTTCGCCACCCTCGGCTTGCAGACCTACCTGACCGCGGGCCCCAAGGAGGCCCGGGCCTGGACGATCAAGCAGGGCGCCACCGCCCCGGAGGCGGCCGGTGTCATCCACACCGACTTCGAGCGCGGCTTCATCAAGGCCGAGGTCGTCTCCTTCGACGACCTCGTCGAGGCCGGTGACATGCAGGCCGCCCGTGCCGCGGGCAAGGTCCGCATGGAGGGCAAGGAGTACGTGATGGCCGACGGCGACGTGGTGGAGTTCCGTAGCGGTCTAACCTCTGGAGGGAAGAAGTGAGCGTCGTCCCTGTGTACAGCATCGCCAAGGCTTACACAGCCGTCGCGGTGCTTCGCTCCTTCGACGTCGGTGTTCAGCTCGGCGAGTTGGTTCCCGCTCTGCCGGAGTCCCTTCGTTCGGTTACGGTGCGGGCCTTGCTGAACCACACCTCGGGCCTCAACGATTACTTCGGGTGGGCGGATTACCGCGCAGCAGTAGAAGCGCGCGAAGATGCGTGGGAGATCGACCGTGTTCTCGCGGGAGCAGTCGTTGGACCTGCCGGCCGGTTCCGGTACTCCAACATCGGTTTCGCCGTGCTGCGACTCGCTCTCGAGTACAACGAATCCGCAAACTTCTTCACCGCAATCTCCCGTCAGGTTCTACAGCCGCTCGGTGTTGAGGCCTTTCCCTTCGCGTCCCGTAGCGACTGGCTCGCATGTACGCACGAGTCGATCGGGGAAGAGCTTCGCGCCTACGATCCGGGATGGGTGTTCACGGGCACGTTCGCTGCTGAGCCTGATGAAGCGGCCCGGGGGATCGCGGCGGTCATGCGCGGCGAGCTTGGCGACGATATTCCCCGCTTGATGATGCAGCCGGTCCCGGTCAATGTGCCAGCCACGCACCCACTGTCACCTCATGCCGGATACGGCCTCGGGGTCATGAGCAAAGGCGAGCCGGTGACGCTCGTTGGGCACGGCGGGCAGGGACCCGGCTTCAACCTCTTTGCCGCCGTGAGTGCGGACGGACTCCGGTGGCGCGGACGGGTCGCGGAGGGACAAGGGGAGGATCTGGATCTGATCCAGTCATGTGTCGATGATGTCGAGAGCCGGGACGGGGACGCGGTGGAGTTCCGCTTCAACGTCTGACCTCTTCTTCGCCACGGGAGGGTGGGGAGCGCGCGTGGGCGCGTTCCCCACCCTCCCGTCGTCGTGTCAGGGGTCGTGCCTATGGGGCGCGTCCGGGGCTTGAACGGGGATCGGGGGCGTGGGAGGCTGTCGCCCACCCGAACCGGGGTGTTCGAAGAGAGGCGGGGCGATGGGCTGGGAGGTCGTTCTCTGCGTCCTGCTCGGAGTCGTCCTCGTGGCGACGGCGACCACCCTCATCGGCCTGACCCGGGTCACCTTCGCCCCTCTGCCCGCTCTGGACCGGAGTCCGAGGACGGGGACGGTGACGTCGATCCACACCTCCGACGAGACCGAGATCGTCATGGTGGAGTACGTCGACCCGGCGGGGGAGCGGCACACGGCGGGGCTCGCGGATCTCGTCCACGATTCCTGGATCGACAGGTTCGTCCCCGGAAGCCGGTGGCAGGTGTACGCCTTTCGGGAGCCGGGCCCGCGGGTCTTCCTGGCCGAGGTCCACGATGACGTGGTGCGCCGAGGCTACAACCTCGACGGTGTCCGCCTGGGGGGCGAGTCCGGGCCGGTCCACCCTCCACGTCCCGGGAACCTGCTGCTCAAGTGGCGGTTCGAGGAGTGAGCGGTGGCGCGCGCCTTCCGTGATCCGTGAGAAGGCCGCCCATGGTCACGCTTCGCGTCCCCTCCTGCCGCATCGGGATACATCCGATGAACCCATGCCCGGCTTCGTGGCGTTTTTTGGGCTTTTGTACTCTAAAGTCACCACTGTCTCGACCACAGGTCCGTGAAGAGACCGTGCGGTCCCCGGAGGCGTCGACCCCCGACTCGCCCCGGACCGCCCCAGAACAACGGTAGGGCCGACGCTCCGTCGTCGCCGAGGTGCGCCTCGGCCGTCTCCCCCGCCCACCGTCGAAGGACGTTCGCCTCTCCGGACCGATCGAGCCGTTCCGCTCGCGGTGACCGTACGGGCCCTGTGCCGTCTCGATGGTGGACGCATTCGATACATGACGAATATGGAGGACCCGTAAGTGGCGAACGGAGAACGAGTAGCGATCATCGGTGCCGGCCCCTCGGGCATGGCACAGTTGCGGGCCTTCGAGGCCGCGGCCCGCGCGGGGGCGGAGATCCCCGAGATCGTCTGCTTCGAGAAGCAGGCGGACTGGGGCGGCCAGTGGAACTACACCTGGCGCACCGGGCTCGACGAGTTCGGAGAGCCCGTGCACTCCAGCATGTACCGCAACCTGTGGTCGAACGGCCCGAAGGAGGCGCTGGAGTTCGCGGACTACTCCTTCGACGAGCACTTCGCCCGACCGATCTCCTCCTACCCGCCGCGCCCGGTGCTGTGGGACTACATCGCGGGCCGCCTGAAGAAGGCCGACGTGCGCGAGTTCATCAGGTTCCGGACCATCGTGCGCTGGGTCGAGTACGACGCCGCGCGAGAGATCTTCACGCTCACGGTCGAAGACCTACCCACCGGAGAGACGACGACCGAGGAGTTCGGTCGGGTGGTCGTGGCCACCGGCCACTTCTCCTTCCCCAACGTCCCCGACCTTCCCGGTATCGAGACCTTCGAGGGGCAGGTGACGCACGCGCACGACTTCCGCGGCGCGGAGGCGCTCAAGGACCGCGACGTGCTCGTCATCGGTTCGAGCTACTCGGCCGAGGACATCGGCAGCCAGGCGTACAAGATGGGCGCGCGCTCGGTGACGGCGAGCTATCGCTCCGCGCCGATGGGCTATGACTGGCCCGAGGGCTTCGAGGAACGCCCTCTCGTCGAACGCTTCGAGCGCGACACGGTCCACTTCGTCGACGGCAGCTCGAAACGCGTCGACGCCGTCATCCTGTGCACCGGATACCTCCACAAGTACCCGTTCCTCCCCGGTGATCTCGCGCTGTCCTCGCCGAACAACGTCTACCCCGAGGGCCTGTACCGCGGCGTCGTGTGGCAGCGCAATCCGCGCTTGGCCTACCTGGGCGCGCAGGACCAGTGGTTCACCTTCAACATGTTCGACACGCAGGCCTGGTACGTGCGCGACCTCATCATGGGCCGCGCCGATCTGCCCGACGAGCGGGAGCGCGCGGCGTCCATCGCCGAATGGCGGGCCCGCTTCGAGAAGATCGCCTCGGACGCCGACGAGATCCGTTTCCAGGCCGACTACGTGCGCGACCTGCTGGAGCAGACCGACTACCCCGAATTCGACCTCGACCGGGTCGTGGAGATCTTCCTCGCCTGGAAGCGGGACAAGAAGGCCGACATCATGGGCTATCGCGACCGCGTGTACCGCTCGGTGATGACGGGGACCCTCTCGGCCGAGCACCACACCCCGTGGATCCAGGAGCTCGACGACTCGCTCGAGCGCTACCTTGCCGAGAAGCCCGGAGAGAGCCCGCGGAACGCTCCGAGCGCGGCCGTCTAGCCCACCGGAGCCCGTGAGCATGGAGAGGGCGGGCCGGGGTCGCCCCGGCCCGCCCTCTCCACGGTCCCCTCGACGGGTTCACCCGCGGACCGCGTGGCCTCAACCCGCCGTGATCCAGTCGCCGTTGGCGTCGACCACGTAGCCGTCCACCTCACTGTCGGCGACGGAGACGTCGCCGTTCCTCATCACGGTGAGATCGACGGAGGCGAAGGTATCGATCCCGTCCTCGGTCTCGATGGGGAAGTGGAAGGGGATGAGGGAGTCCTCGTCGGTGGAGGACTTGGCGCAGTCGCTCACCACGGTCACGGTCTCCAGGTCATCGGAGAAGTAGGAACCCTCCTCGAGGTCGGCCTCGTCGAAGTCCTCCATCGAATACGGCGAATCGAAGCCGAGCGGTCCGGCGAGGTTCTCCCATTCGGGCACCTGGGCGGATTCCTCCACCTTTTCGGCTCGATACTCCTCGAATCCCGCGACGGCCTCTTGGAGGGCCGCTTCGGTGGTGGCCGGGGCCTCCGGGACGGGGTCCGGCAGATCGAGACCGGCGTATTCCATCCACGAGTGGTAATGGGCCCAGACGGCCGTGGCCGCCAACTCTTCGACGGAACGGGGGAAGTCCACCCCGTCGAGGGAGTACTCCTCCACTCGGCTGTCGTATTCCTCGCTCTCGAGGTATTCCTCGATGCTCATCTCACGGACGTCCTCATCGCGCGAGGAGTCGATCTCGTACTGCAGCCCTTCCCGGGTGTTCTCGAGGAAGTCCTCCTTGATCGTGTCGAGGTCCTCGGTCGCCTCCGGCGCTACGGCACTCGACAGATATCGAATGTCCTCTCGAACCTCCGCGGCCGCCTCGTCCTCGCCGTAAACGGGCGCCGTGAGCGTTTCGAAGGCCTTGTCGTCGGTGTAGGAGATCCCGATGTCGATGGCGCAGTACTGCGATCCCTCCAGTTCGCGGGAGCCGGCGATGGCGGAGGAGACCAGCAGTCCCTCGGCGTCGGCCCCGGCGGCCTCACGAAGCCCGTCGGGGATGTCGATTCCGACCGAGGGGGCGGGTTCGAGATATTCGGACCGGGTGAAATCGTATACACCGTCCGGGCCGGAGGAACATCCGGTCAGAACGATCCCCGCGACGGAGATCAGGCTTATGGGGGCGAGAATCCTCTTACTGGTCTTCATGCGGGGGCGCGCTCGGGCGCGCTTCCTTTCCGTGCTGAAACGGGGGTATGTCTCGACAGGTGGCACGGCGTGTGTGTTTCACCCTGTCGACATGGGGTGTCCGGTTCCGCTGATTCATGAGAGGGGAGGCGGTCGGCTCATCGTGCGTATTCGAGGCCGAAGGCATGGGGAATCAGGGGTTCATCCTCACCCGTCGTCGCGATCATAGCGTGCGGATAAGCGTCCGAGCCGGAACGAGTCCGCGCGGTGGCGGCCGATTGTGGCCATCGATCCCGTGGGACGGTCCGGTGAGGGGCCGAAGGTTATTCCCGCACCGGATCTCCGAGGAATCCCGCCGGCACCGGGGATGTTCGGTCGGACATGACGACACATGTTCTGTTCGAAGGAGAGCCGGGTGTCATCGTCGACGACGGTGACGTGATCATCGAGGGGGTCGAACTCGCCGACCTGGTGAAGAGGGCGGCGAACGCCGCACGCGACGCCGATCGTGTCGAGCTCTGCGGCGGTGTCGGCGTCGACGACGCCGCGCGGGTCATCGAGGTGATCGGTGGCGGTGTGGAGGTGAGGGTGAACCGGTACGGATTCGAATCACTCGAACAGGTGGCCGCCTACAAGGCCTCCTTCGAGGCCGGGGAGGCCGGGGGAGCGCTGTTCCTGTACGGGTCGACGGTCTCCACACCCCTGGCCCGGCACGAGGGGGTCGTGGTCGCCGGGGTCGCCGACCGGGAGGCACTGATCGAACGGGTCAGGGAGGCCCGGGAGCACGGAGTGGGGATCGTGGAGCTCTACGGGGGCCTCGGCGCCTCGGCGGCCGCCGACGTTCGCGACGCCGTGGACGGCGCCCTGCCGGTCGGCTTCATCGACTGACCCGCCCGCCCCGAAGCGGTTTCGAGGGGCGGTCCGCTCATCGCGGTCCGCCCCTCTCATCGCAGGGGCCCTCCGTACCGTCAGGCCGCGGGCCCGTACCTCCGGCCGGTGGTCTCCGAAGGGGACACGGACTCGGCGGACTCCATCTCGTCCGCGGGTCCGTCCACGTCGCGGCGCGGCCACAGTAGGAGGGCTCCGACGGCTCCGGCGGCGGCCAGGACGGCGAGGACGGTCCAGGCGGGGGCGAGCCCGGCCGCGGTTCCGAGCCGGCCGGCGACGGGGTAGGTGACCAGCCAGGCCAGGTGCGACAGAGAGAACTGGGCGGCGAAGACCTCGGGTATCCGGTTCGGCGGGACGGACGCCCGCAGGACCTTGCCGGTCGGGGTGACGACCAGGGCCGTTCCGACGCCGATCACGCCCCAGACGATCGCGGTGCCGGCCCATCCGGCCGCGGGTACGGCGACGAGGACCAGGGCGCCGAGTGTTCCGGCCACGAGGACCCCGGCGCCGGTCACCATGACGGTGCGTTCGGCGATCCGGTCGAGGAGGCGGGGCAGGACGAGGGCGGCCAGCAGCGTTCCGAGACCGGAGACGGCCAACATCCAGGCGACGTCCGACTGGGAACCGCCGAGCCGGTCACGTACGTGGTTGACGGTGTTGACGACGACGATCGAACCGGCCGCCGCGACCACCATGTTGAGCGCCATGACGCCGCGCAGCCTCGGGGTTCGGACGAAGGTCCCGATCCCCGCGACCAGCTTCTCCCGGACCCCGCTGTGGGCGCTGGGGCGGGCGTTCGGGATGCGGGTCGCCAGGACGAGCAGAGCGGAGACGGCGAACCCGACGGAGGTGCCGACGAACAGCAGGTCGAAGCCCATGAAGAGCAGGGCGACCGCGGCCAGGACCGGGCTGAGCAGACTCTCCATGGTGTAGGCGACCTGCGAGGCGGACAGGGCCCGCGTGTAGGCGGCCTTGTCGGTGACGATGTCGGGGATGACCGCCTGGAACGTCGGGGTGAACGCCGCCGACGAGGCCTGCAGCAGGGCGATCAGAACGTAGATGTGCCAGATCTCGGTGACGAACGGCAACGCCAGGACCACCCCGGCGCGCAGGAGATCGAGGAGGACCAGGAACCCTCTTCTGGGGAGCCGGTCGGCGTACGCGGCCGCGAAGGGCGCGATGACCACGTACATGACCATCTTGATGGTCAGTGCGGTGCCGAGGACGGCACCGGCGCGCGGGCCGGCGAGCTCGTAGGCGAGCAGTCCGAGGGCGACCGTCGTCAGCCCGGTGCCGAACAGGGCGATCACCTGGGCGCTGAACAGGTAGCGATAGTCGCGAATGGTGAACAGACGCATGACGTTTCCTTCCAGGCCGACGTGGAGGGGCGCGGTCTCGCGGGCGGGGCCGCGCCCCTCGACACGGGGCCGGAGTACGGCTACACACCGTCGGTGGTGGCCGGTGAGAGGCCGGCGAGCAGGTTGAAGGCGCCGGTGAGGACGTTCAGGGAGACGACACCGACGACGTCGGCGATCTCCCGGTCGCTGTAGCCGTGCTCCCTCAACTCGACGATCCGTTCGTCGGTGATGGAGGACGGTTCGCGGTGGACCTGGAGGGCGAGGGCGATGATCGCGGCGATCGCGGGGTCGGCCGAGGTGCCGGCCCGGGCGCGCTCGATCTCTTCCTCGTCCAGCCCCAGGGAGCGGGCGGCGTCGATGTGGGCGTCGAGGCAGAGGGCGCAGCCCTGGTGGGTCTGGACGGCGATCGAGATCCGTTCGGAGATCCGGCGGTCGAGCCGGGCCCGTCGCATGGCGCGGCCGAGCTGGAGGTAGCCGCCGAGAACGGCCGGCGAGTGCGCCATGGTGGAGACCATGTCTCCGACGCGGCCATGACGGGAGACCAGGTCGGTCAGGAGGTCGCGTGAGGCGCCGACCGCCGTCTCGGGTGTGAGTCGGTTCAGGCGGGTCATGATCGTGGCCCTTCGGATGTCGGGACGTCGGCTCAGTGGTGGGCGTGGGCGTCGTGGTGCCCCTCGTGGGAGTGCGCGGCGTCCGGCCCGGGAACGGTCGCGGTGGTCCGGACCGTGAACTCGGTGGTGCGGACGACCCCGTCGTGCAGGAAGTCCAGGTAGAGGCGGTAGACGCCGTCGGACGGGGCGACCGCCATGAAGGTGATCTCCGGGCCCGGCGCGGTGACGCCGTCGCCGGGGGCGCCTTCGGGGTGGACGTGGAGGTAGCCCAGGTCGCCGACGCGCAGCGCCACCAGGTGTCCATAGGCGGCGAGGTAGGGCTGGAGGTCGGTGACGGGTTCACCGTCGCGGGCGACGGTGAGCGTCAGCTCGCGGGCCTGCCCTGCGACGAGTTCGCCGTCGAGGGTGACGGTGTGGTCGCCGATCCGGGCGACCCGATCGATCGCGGGGAGCGGACGAGGCTCGTAGTGTCCGGCGACGGAGACGTCGATCCCCAGGGTCATGGTCCCGTCGTGACCGGCGGGGTGGACGTCGGCGAAGAATCTCCAGTCGCCGGGTTCCAGGGCGACCTCGACGCTCCAGGTGCCCTTCTCGTCCATCACCGGGTGCACATGCTGGAACCCGGAGGTGTCGCGGCGGACGGCGATGAGGTGCAGTTCCTTCTCGTGCTCGGGGACGTACTCGGTCACCGGCCGCCCGTCGGGGCCGATCACCCGGAAGGTGACCGTCCGGGTGCCGGCGTCGAAAATCGTGGAGTCGAACTCGAGGGTGTGGCCGTTCTCCGAGACGGAGAGGCCGCCGGGGGCGGCGTGGGTCGAGTGGTCGCCGTGGTCGGCGTGGTGCGTGTGGGCGGTCGTGTCGTGGCCGGTGTGGTTCCGCATGGTGACTCCCGATGCTCTGGTCCTGTCGGTGCCGTCCCGTTCTCGGGGCGATGACCATGAACATATACCCCTGGGGGGTATATTTGCAAGAGGTGATCCCCATGATCGGGGAGTCGGAGTGGTGGTGGGGGAGTGGCCGGGAACGTGCGGGTGAGGGTCGCTCTTCGAGGGGCGGCGTGTGGGGAGCGGGTGCCTCGTCGGGGTTTCCGTCGGATAGGGGTGGGGGGTACCCGTTCCCGCGGATCCCCCGGTCACCCGGGCGGGACGGAGGGCGGGTTCACCCCTCCTCGTCGAACCGGGCGCGCGCCCGTTCGATGTCCGCCATGTTCTCGTGGGCCCAGCCGAGGAGCGCGTCGATCGGCTCTCGGATCGTCTTGCCGAGCGGGGTGATGTCGTACTCGACCGCCACCGGCCGCGTGCTCGTCACGGTGCGCTCGACGATCCCGTTGCGCTCCAGGCGGCGGAGGGTCGCGGTCAGGGACTTCTGGGTCACCGCGGGGATCGCACGGCGCAGTTCGTTGAAGCGCGAGGGGCGTTCGCAGAGCTCGTTCAGTACCTGGAGCGACCATTTGTCGAGGACCTGGTCGAGCAGCTCGCGATGGGGTCTGGCGATCTCGACGTGTTCGGGAGGGGTGGAGGAGGTTTCGCGCACGGTACCTGGTCTCGTTGAAGTGTCCTTCGGATAGCAGGTATCAATCGTATACCTGAGCACCGAAGCGAGAAGGAGAAGCACATGGCCGTGGCGCTGTTCACCCCCGAGGGCATGATGGGGGAGACCCTCTACCACCACGTCGCCGTCGCGACCGGCACCCGTCACGTGCACGTGGCCGGTCAGGTCGCGCGCGAGGGAGAGCGCGAGGACTTCGCCGGGCAGGTCGCCTCGGCCCTGCGGGAGACCGCGACCGGACTGGCGGGCGCGGGCGCCGGCTTCGCCGACGTCGTGCGCCTCACGTTCTACGTCACGAACCGGAACGACGAGAGGGTCGAGGAGCTCATGGCGGGCATCGAACGCGTCGCCGAGGAGATCGGGCTGCCCCGCCCGCTGCCGCCCGCCTCGCTCATCGGGGTCGAGGGCCTGTACCGCCCCGAGATCCTCGTCGAAGTGGAGGCCACCGCCGTCCTGGAGTGACCCGTCGGCCTCCCCTCCGGGCCCGGAACGGCCGGAGGGGACGAGCACGCTCAGACGTTCGAGGTGATCCGGGGCTCCGGGGCGCGTTCGAGCCGGAGCAGTCCCAGGACGATGAGCGTCTGGGCGGCGATGTAGGTGCTCATCACCAGGAGGTCGCGCTGGGGCAGGTCGAGGCCGGGGGCGAAGGCGTTCAGAGCGATCAGCGAGTCCGAGATCAGGAAGAGGGCCCCGCCGGCGGCCACCCACGGTCCCAGCCCGGTGGACAGGATCGCCATCAGGCCCAAGAGCAGTCCGTAGAGCAGCACAGGGACGAGCAGGGGGCCGGTGTTCGGCGCGCAGATCCAGACGAGCGCCGCCACGTAACCCACGTAGGGGACGAGGAGGAGACGCCGTCGGTACAGGACGCTCTCGGCCCGGTACCTCCAGAAGGCCACCACGTACACGACCTGCGCGATGAGGAAGAAACCCACCATCAACAGGAACGCGGTGTCGCCGGAGGCGAGGCCCGGGGCGGTGTCCCCGAGCCAGGAGAAGACCAGGGCGACCACCGTGAGTCCGAGCAGGCGGCCGAGCGGGCGACCGGCGGCGGCGACCAGGACGAGGGCCAGGGCGGGCATGAGGGCGACCTGAGTGGGACGTGACCAGCTCTCGGGGCCGAACACCTGGATCCACAGGTGGACGAGGCAGATGAGGGCGAACAGCGCGAGCAGTGCCCGGGGAAGGGGCCGATCAGGGATCATCCGGACATCATAGACAGCGGTCCCCCGTTCTGGCCTGGGCGTTCGTCCGATCGGACGCGTCATGGAGACGTGGGGTCGCCCGGGTTCTCCGTATCCCGCCCGGTCGTGTCGAGGGAGGTCGGTGTTCCGGAAGGGCTCTTGGTGACATCCGGACGGTGGTTTTCCGGCCGGTGGGGACAGATCTGGCTCTCCAGAAGGTGACTAATCCCTTTACGGTCTGGTCGGAAATGCACTGAAGCGCACATCACTAGAGCAGGTTCGGTGGTGTATTGCCATGCTCTGACCTTTTTGTGTGCTTCCTTCGGTGGTGCAATGTGGCCTTGGTGGTGAAACACCGACTCGCCCTGGCCACTCCCAACCCTCACAATGCCTCACTATAGGGATGGGGTAGACAAGGCATGGCGGAAGCGTCGGTGACGGCGCGATGATGTACGGGCGCCGGCGAAAGCGCCGGCGCGTCACTATGTGCAGGAGGCGGGGATGGTCAAGACGTCGCGGCGCGACACCGCGGTGCGTGACCGGGCCGACGACGACCACGATCTCGACGCTCCGCGTCCCCGCAGGCCCAAGGCGGGCGCGGGCGGACGCTGGTGGGTCGGCGTGGGGCGCGTCCTCCTCTGGGCGTTCATCATCGTCGTCATCTTCAACGGCATCTGGTTCCCCATCCGCAACGGTTTCTCCCTCCCCTCCTCCTCGTCCGCCGACACCGAGACGACCGAGGCCCCCGCGTTCCCCGAAGCCCCCGCGGCCGCGTTCGCGCTGCGTTTCGCCGACACCTACCTCGACACCTCCGACCTCGAGGCCCGGCAGTCGGCGCTGGTCTCCTTCGTGCCCGAGGGCGAGGTCGGCTCCCTCAACGTGCCGGCCGACGGTCTCACCGGGGAGAACCTCACCGTCGTCGCCGTCGACGTCCTCGACGACCACAACGCCCTCGTCGTGGTCCGAGCCGACGTCAACGGCGAACCCATGAGCCTCCAGGTGCCCGTCTACAGCGATGGCGACGCCCTGGTGCTCTCCGGTCCTCCCGCGCTGCTCGCCGCCCCGGCGCAGGCGAGCCTGCCGGAGGGCGTCTCCTACGACACCGACTCCCAGGCCGCCGAACAGTTGAGGGACACCCTCTCGGGCTTCTTCGAGGTCTACGCGGAGGAGGCCGGACACCTGGACCGCTACGTGGAACCGGGGGTCTCGATCACCCCACTTCCGGCGGACACCCTGGAATTTCACGAACTGTCCGATATCGCGGTGCCATCCCAGTCCTCGACCGGGGATGATGACGTACGACAGGTGGCCGCCACCGTGGTCTGGTCCCTCCCCTCCGGCGACACGGCCGGAGACGGCGGGAACACGGGACAGATGGTGCAGAACTACCTGGTCACGGTCGTCGACTCGGGCAGTGAGTGGTACGTGCGTGACATCCAGGGAGCCCCGCACTCGTTCGGCGGGTGACGGGGCCTGTAGGCAAGGAGACGAGAAGAACCATGCGCACACCAGAAACGACACCGGAGGGAGGCGCCTGACATGCTCCCCCTGTTGTCCTCGACCGCCGACGCCATGACGGCCATCGGTGGCACGGACCTCCTCCACCTGGCGGCCGACGCCACCCCGGGAACGACGGAGAACGCCCCCGACACCGGTGGACTCGCGGACTTCCTGCGAGGCTTCTTCGGGCCGCTCTTCCTCGTCATCGTGTCCATCGTCGCGATCTTCTTCCTGTTCACCAGGGAGATCACACGGTTCGCGCAGTTCCTGATCCTGGCGATCTTCATCGGGATCGTCTTCTACGTCCCCGGCATCATCGAGGTCATCGCGGTGGCGCTCGCCCGAGCGATGGGCGTACCGACGGAATAGGCGAGGGAGGCCGGAGACCGTGGATCTGCCCACGTACACCAACATCTGGCGTATCGAGAAGAGGCTCTACAAGCTCTACGATTTCCGGCTGCCCATGCCGCTCCCGGTCGGCACCTTCGGTGTCGCGCTGGGGGTCTTCGCGCTCTGGGTGGTGCTGCTGAGCATCGTCAACGCCCCCTTCGAGTTCGGCAACGGCTGGCACCTGGTGCTGTGGGTCGTGCCACCGGGGGTGATCACCGTGCTGGCGACCCGGCCGGTGATCGAGGGCAAGCGCCTCACGGAGCTGCTCATCTCACAGGCGCGTTTCCTCACCGAGGCGCGCGTGTACACCAGGCTCGCCCCGGAGTACGAGCCCTCGGAGGTGCGTGTGGCGGTGCGTGTGTGGCACCGCGACCCCGCCGCCGGGCCGCTTCCCCTGCCCCGGGGCGCACGCCGCGACCAAGAGGCCGCCGAGACGGAGGAGATCGAGGTCTCCGAAGAGGCCTCCATCGAATCCACCGCCCCGAGCGAGGTCGAACGCGATCCGCGCGCCGTCGGGGAGGCGGCGCCGCCGCTGCGCGGGGTGGCCGCCCCCGAGCCCGCCGCGAGGGAGGTCGAGCCGCTCCCCGACCCCGGCGACCGGCTCACCGAACCGGAGAAGACGGTCGAGGCCCCCGACACGCGGGTTCCGGTCACCGCCGGAGCGCCGGCCAAGGAGGACACTGAGGGTACGCGGGAGACCACGGAGGGCCTCGGGGACACCCACGTCGCGATGGCCGCCGTAGAGGCCCGCGAAAGCGACGACGGCGCCCGTCCCGGGGTCGGCCGCCGCGTACTCAACTACTTCGGCTTCGCCCTGAACACCGGTGGCGGTGGTGACGGCGAGGCCCGGGAGAAACCCGAGGACGACGCTCGGGATCGTGTCGGTGGGGAGGGCTCGAACATCGAGGGAGATGTCTTCGACGAGCCCGTCCACGCCACCGAGGAGGACGAACGACGCGACCGCGACGAGTGGCTCGCCCGACTGCGCGCCTCCTCCGGTGAGACACCGATCGGTCTGTCCTCCAAGAGCGCCTACGCCGAATCCGACACCGGCGCCATGAGCACCGATGAACTCGCCTCGGCGGTCCGATCGGCCGCCGAGCGTTCCGAGGATCGGCGTCGCGCCGAAGAGATCATGGCCGCGCCCGAGCCGACCGAGAGTCGTTCGGAGTCGACCGCCGCCCGTCGTCTGCGCGGACGCGCCCAGGGCATCCGGGTCGCCAAGGACCTGGCCGACCGCCGGGAGCGCGAGACCGGTCCGGTCGACGTCACCGACGACACACGGGTGGCCGACACGGTCGAACGGGAACCGGTCCGCGAACGGGTCCGTCCCGCCGAACCCCCGATACGCGCGCGGGGTACGGCCCTGCCCGCCACCGAGGACACCGACCCCGTGGACGGGCCCGCCGGGCCGAAGGGGCGGCCGCACGCCGCCCCCTGGTCCCTCGACCCGGACGGCGCCGATCGGGAGGGCGCGTCGAGCGACCCCTCTTCCGAAGCGGGCGGCTACCCCGACCTGTCCGACTACGCCGCGCGCTACGCCGAGGCCACGGGCAGGCCCTCAGCGGCCCGCGACGTCTCCCCGGCTCCATGGCTTCCACCGGCGTCCACCACCCCGGAGCGGGAGGAGCCTACCCCCGCGGAAGCCGGACGGATCGGCCGGACCGCGGCCGGACCGCAGGCCTCGCACGCCACCGACGGCCTCGGCGAGGCCCGGACCGAGACCGCCGACAGGAGCGGAACGGGACGGGAACCGGAGGGTGAGGGGCGGACCGGACACGACTCCGAGTGGGACGAGCACATGTCCGTGCTCGATCGCCACCTGATCCAGGCCGACACCCCGGCGCCGCCCCGCCCCAAGTTCGCCGACGTCGTTCCCGCGCACGAGCGGGAGAACGAACCGACCGACGACGCGGAGTGGTTCGACGACGGCAAGCGCCGTCACCCCGACCAGCCGAAGGTCGGAGACCGCGACAACCCCGTCATCCCGGCGGAGGAACTGCGGGAGGAGAGCGGCGAGCGGGAGGCGTCCGCCGACGAGCCTCGGACGGAGGACCCCGAGGAGGAGACCAAGCCCGCGACCCAGCTGGATCACGGTACGGGTGAGCTGGTCAGCTTCGTGGAGGTGCGACGGGAGCCCGAGCCGAAACCCGAGCCCGCTCCGGAACCGGAGACGAGAGAGCGGGGGACCGAAGGGGAGAACGGTCGACCGGAGAGGACGGACGCCCCCGTCCCCGCCCCGAAGCCCGAACCGGCCCCCGAGGCCGTCGAGGCCGTCGCCACCGAGGCGCCCGAACCCGCCCCGGAGCCGGAGACGGTCCTGGAGAAGGACCCCGAACCCCGGACGGACGTGGAACCGCGGACCGCCCCTTCCACCGGGACACCGACGAAGGGGGGCGAGGAGACGGCCAAGCCCGCGACCCAGCTGGATCACGGTACGGGTGAGCTGGTCAGCTTCGTGGAGGTGCGACGGGAACCGGAACCCCGGGTCCGGGCCGGCGCGACCGGGACCGTGGACGCGGCCGACTCCACGGAGCGCAGCGCCGCGGTCGAGGGAACGAACCGGGAGCGCGTCGAACGACCCGCCCCCGAGAGGCCCCGAAAGGTCGAAGGTCTCCGTTCGAAGGAGAACGCGGCCGCCGCCCTCCGCCCGACCGAGGACGAACTGGCCGAGGCCGAGGAGGCCGCCCTGCGCGCCCGCCGTCGGGCCGACGGAGCCGCCGAGCCGGCCATCGCCTCCGAACCGGGGATCACGAAGGAGACCGTCGAGGAGGACGGCCGGCGCACGGAGCCCGACCCCTCGGACACCTCGGAGGACCGGGAGTCCTTCGGCCCGCACGATCCCCACGACGGGGTCTTCCACAAGGTCGCCCAGAACGCCCGCAGGATCGGCCGACTCTTCGGACAGACCGTGCCCGGAGAGGAGCCCGAGCCGCCCGCGCCCCGCACCGCACAGGAGACGAGGGAGGCGCGCGAGGAGACGGCCGATCGGGAGGAGTCCCCCTCCCAGGAGCTGGAGCTCGACCACGGCACCGGAGAACACGATGGCCTGGGGGACACCCCCGGAGGCGGCACCGCGCGCCGGGTCGACCCCGAACCGGCCGAACCCGCCGCCGAGGCCGCGGGCGACTCCGGGGCCACCCGGGGATGGCGCCGGTTGGCGAGGGTCGTCACCGGCGGCGCGGCGCCGATGCGCTCGGACCTGCCCGAGGGCGACATCGAACGGCTCCGCGCACCCCTCGACCGACCCCGGGCCCTGGTGGTCCTCGGATGCACCGGTGGCGCCGGACAGTCGGTGACCGCGCTGATGCTCGGCCACACCCTCGCGGCGCACCGCGACGACAGGGTGGTCGCGGTCGACGTCAACCCGGGCCCCAACGGACTGTCCCGACGGGTCGGGGCCCAGGCGCCGGAGACGCTCACGGCCCTGCTGGCCAACGCCGACGGGATCGACGAGTACGAGCGGATGCGTTCCTACGCGGGGCGCGCCGTGACCGGGCTGGAGGTCGTCCAGACCCTCGACGATCCCTACGTCCAGACCCTGGACGACCGCGACTACGGTCAGCTCGCCGAACTGCTCGGCGGTTTCTACGGTCTGACGTTGCTGGACCCGGCCGCCACCGGTGTGGCGCGGGCCCTGCCGGTCGCGGACGGCCTGGTGCTGGTCGCGCCGGCCAGCGCCGACGCCGAGCGCGCCGTGTCCATGACCTTCGAGTGGTTGGACGGCAACGGATACTCCGCGCTTCGCGCCAACTCGGTGCTCGTGGTCAACGGGGTGAGCAAGCGCAGCCTGCGGGACGTCGACGCCGCCGAGCGGGTGGCCCGAGGCCGCTGCCGCGCGATCGTGCGCATTCCGTGGGACGACCACCTGGGCTCCTCGTACACGAAGATCGACGTGGGCGCGTTGCGCCCCGCGACCAAGAGGGCCCACGGGGCCCTGGGCGGGGTCCTGGTCAACTCGTTGATCTCGACGCCCCGGCACTGAGGTCGGTACACGGCCCGAGGGCCCGCCCCGGATCGGGGCGGGCCCTCGGTGGTTCTCGGTCGCGGGGCGTGTGGAGCTCTCACACGCCCCGAGGCGTTCGTTTCCGGCCCGCTCGAGGCGTCGAACCCGTGGTGTCCGTGCCGGGGTCGGTCGGCCGCTTCGGTACGCGCGGGACGTCTCTCCCACGTTCGCGCGTCCGGGGCCCTACGAGTGCCTGTGGCCGGATGCTAACGACCGGCCGGAGTGGTGTCGGAGGACGCGAGGAAACCCGGGCGAGCCGAGCTCGCGCTGAAGGGTTTGTCGCAGGCGTTCTCCACGCTGTTGTACACGATGAACACGTTGGATCGCGGGAAGGGCGTGATGTTGCCCCCGGATCCGTGCATGCAGTTGGAGTCGAAGACGGTCACGTCGCCGGCCGAACCGGTGAGGACGTCGATGCCGTGCCGTTCGGCCAGCAGGGCCAGCGACGCCTGGTCCGGGGTGCCCACGTGCTGGCTCTTGAGCGAGGACCGGTAGTGGTCCTCCGGAGTCTCGCCGACGCACGAGACGAACGTCTTGTGCGAGCCCGGCATGATCATCAGAGCGCCGTTGTGGGTGTAGTTGTCGGTCAGGGCCACCGAGAAGCTGACCGCGCGCATACGCGGCATGCCGTCCTCGGCGTGCCAGGTCTCGAAGTCGGAGTGCCAGTAGAACGAGCCTCCGCCGAAACCGGGCTTGTAGTTCACCCGGCTCTGGTGCACGTACACGTCGGATCCGAGGATCTGACGGGCACGGTCGACCAGTCGGGGATCGTTGACGAGGTCGGAGAAGACCTCGCTGATCTTGTGCACCTCGAAGACGGAACGGACCTCGTCGGAGGTGGGTTCCACGACGATCCGCTCGTCCTTGCGGAGCGCGCGGTCGTCACTGAGGCGTTTGAGTTCGGCCCGGTACCGCTCGACCTCCTGAGCGTCGACCATCGACGCGACCTGTGTGTAGCCGCGGCGACCATAGTCGCTCAGTTCCTCGGCGGTGAAGGGGCCCGTCGCGTCACCGCTCCAGACCGTGGGGTCCTGACGGTAGAGCAGCGCGGGCTCCGGGGCCTTACGGGTCGGGTACTCGTCCGCGGTCGGAAGATCCATTTGCAGAGTCATGCCGTTCCCCTCGGTGAGGGTCGCTCCTCTCGAATCGGGTTCTCTCCTACGACAGGTGAACCTAACAAATCCGACGGGAGGGCATATTCGAGGCTCGAACGTCCGTTTGTTTACCGGAAGGTCCTCGGGGTATTACTGACATACTATATGGGCGGAAAACGTAAATCAAAGGACCGTTGTTCTCGGGTTTGCGTGAGGTTGGTGAGGCCGTCCCAGGGCTTACCTGCGTCGAATCGCCCAGGGTGACGAATCCGCTGACCCGGGGTCATCGTCCCAGGTCGTCCGGTTGTCGCCGTCGACCCTCTCCCCGAGATGCCCGAGTCCCCGGTTTCCATGTGACCTGTTTCACACGAATCTGGTGTGCTGCATGGTTCAAACCGACGAGCTCCCGTTTTGCGCTCCAGTCCCACCCGCTCCGTGTATTTCACGCGGAATTCTCCTGACGGGGTCTGGTGTCGAGGGCTCGATTACCGCACAGTAGGTGCGTCCACTTTTCCTCGACCCGCTCAAGAGGAGAGATAACGTGTCCACCCTCCCCCGTGCGCTCTCGCGCGGCATCGCCGCGGTCTCGGCCGCCGCGATGGCCGTGGTCATCGGATGGTCCGCCCCCGCCGCCGCCGACCACACCCTGCCCCCGAACATCCCCTCGGAGTCCGAGGCCAGGACCCAGCTGGACTCCCTCACCGTCGCCCCCAAGGGCCCCCAGGACGGTTACGACCGAAGCCTCTTCCCCCACTGGAACGTGGTGGAGAGCCCCTGCACCGCTCGACAGGTGGTGCTCCAGCGTGACGGCCACGACGTGGTCACCGACTCCAGGTGCCAGCCCACCTCCGGAAGCTGGTGGAGCGCCTTCGACGACGAGTGGGTCGAGGACGTCCCCGGCGACATCAGCGTCGACCACCTGGTGCCGCTGAGCGAGGCCTGGAAGACCGGGGCCGCCGACTGGTCCACCTCCGAGCGCGCCGACTTCGCCAACGACGTGGAGTCCTCCCAGCTGTGGCTGGCCACCCCGTCCAGCAACGGCGCCAAGGGGGACAAGGACCCCTCGGAGTGGATGCCGACCAACACCTCCGTCCACTGTGACTACGTGAAGTCCTGGATCGACGTGAAGCACCGCTACGACCTCACCATCACCTCCACGGAGAAGTCCTCCCTGAACGGCACCCTCGACACCGCCTGCTGACGAGGGAGGGTCCGGGTGGGCGCGCGTCCGGATGTCGCGTGCCCACCCGGACCCACCACGATCGGGTTTCCGGCGTGCCGTAACCCCGTTTGCTTCTGCGCCTCGGGCCGCATGCTCCACTATGGACTGGCACGCTCAGCCGCGACGCGACCAGAAGGGCAAGGCGACACGAGATGACCGGCACCAGGGGGACCCGTGGGGCGACCCGCCTCGCGGTCCGCTACTTCGACGACCGTGTGCTCTTCAGCGACACCGAGGCCTGGGCCTACTTCCGACTGCCCACCGTCTCCTACGAGTTCACCACGCCCGAGGAACGGCAGGCGCTCGCCACCAACATCACGATCGCCCTCGCCGCCATCCGGATGAACGACGCCGAGGTGCACCTGAGGGTCGCCCACCGCACCTATCCGGCCGCCCAGTGGGCCACCGAACTGGACGCCACCGCCGACTCCGGACCCGGCTGGTACGACTACCTCGACGAGATGTACCGGCACGTATGGGCCAAGGACTTCTGGACCAAGGAGGTCTACCTCGGGGTGCGGCTGGGCATGCGCAACGCCGGTGGCGGCCTCGGTCTGTTCTCCCAGATCTTCGGCGCCTACCAGCGCACCGAACAGGTCCTCGGCATCAACGACGACGCGGTCGACGACAAGGAGCTCGCCCGCTGGACCGACCAGTCCGAACGTCTGGGCCGGGCCCTGGCCGCCAGCTCCCTGCACGCCCGCCACGCCACCTCCGATGAGATCGCCTGGCTCGTCCGACACTCCGTCACCGGCACCTCCGAGGAGATCCGCCCCTCGGCCGCCGGCCGCCGCACCTGGGGGCGGGGAGAGATCGAGGCGCTCGTCGACGGGGTGGTCCACAACGGGCGTTCCATGCTCAGACTCGAACAACCCTCCGGCTCCACCCACGTCTCCTTCCTCTCCTTCGCCCGATTCCCCGACCTGATGCCCTTCCCCGACGGGGAACCGTGGCTGCACCACGCCGACGCGCTGCCCTTCCCGGTCGAGCTCTCCCTGCGCATGAAGCTCATCCCGCCCGCGAAGGCCTCCAAGGACGTGGGGCGCAAACTCGCGCACGCGCGGGACATGGACGCCCACATCCGCGAGGCCGGAGTGGAGGCGCCCATCGCCCTGGCCGAGCAGATCGACGCCGCCCGCATGCTGGAACACGGCATCACCAAGGAACGCCTGCCGTTCGTCTACGGCTGGCACCGGCTCATGGTCTCCGCGCCCACCGAACGCCTCCTCGTCCAGCAGGTCGAGGCGGTCATGGAGCACTACCGCGACATCGGCATCGACGTCATCAACTCCACCGGCGACCAGCTCTCCCTGTTCAACGAGTCGCTGCCCGGAGACAAGATCCGACTCAACGCCTACGCGCAACGTCAGCCGCTGCGCACCATCGCGGGCGGCATGCCCACCGCCACCGTCGAGGTCGGAGACCGCACCGACCGGCAGGGCGGCGGCTGGGTGGGCCCCTACGTCGGTGAGACCGTCGGACGGGCGCGCTCCATCGTCCACTTCGACCCCATGGTGGCCGCCGCGCGCAACCGTCCCACCGCCATCGCCATCACCGGTGAGCCCGGTGGCGGCAAGACGACCCTGGCGCTGCTGATGATCTATCAGCTCGCCCTGCGCGGGGTCACCGTCGCCGCCATCGACCCCAAGGGCGACGCCGAGTCCCTCGTCGAACTGCTCAAGCACCGGGGACGCAAGGCGCGCGTCATGTCGCTGGGTTCGGCCCAGCCAGGCCTGCTCGACCCCTTCGCGTTCGGCGACGACCTGGCGGCCAAGAAGACCATGGCCACCGAGACCCTGCGTCTGCTCCTGCCCCGCATGAGCGAGGAGCGCGAGTCCGCGATGATCCAGGCCGTGGCCACCGTCGCCAACCAGCCCCGGCCCTCCCTGGCCAAGGTCGTCGACCACCTCACCGCCTCCGACGACGCCGCCTCGCGCAACCTCGGCGCGGTGCTCGGGTCGATGGCGGAGATGCGTCTGGCCTCCCTGTGCTTCGACCCCCAGGGCGAGGCACGCATCGATACCGAGGGATGGACCACCGTCTTCACCCTCGGCGGGCTCACCCTGCCCGATTCCGGGGTCGACCGCGACGACTACTCCTACGAACAGCGCCTGTCCGTGGCCCTGCTCTACCTGGTCTCCCAGTTCGCCCGCCGCCTCATGAACGGTCTGGACCGTCGCCTGCCCAAGGCGATCTTCCTCGATGAGGCCTGGGCGGTCACCTCCACGCCCGAGGGGGCCAAGCTCGTCCCCGAGGTCTCCCGCATGGGCCGTTCCCGCAACACCGCGCTCATCCTCGTCTCCCAGAACGCGGGTGACATGCTCAACGAGCAGGTCACCAACTGTCTGTCCTCGGTGTTCGCCTTCCGCTCCAGCGAGGCGCACGAGGTGGGCAGCGTGATGGACCTGCTCGGCGTGGAACCGAACGAGGACCACATGGCGGTCCTGCGCAACCTCGGCAACGGCGAATGCCTCTTCCGGGACCTGGACGGCCGCACCGGCAGGATCGGCGTCGACCTGGTCTCCGAATCTCTGCTGCGCTGGCTGGACACCAACCCCACCCGGGAGCGGCCCGCCGAGATGGTGTCCACTAACGGCCGTGGGGAGTAGCGCGCGCCGCTGATGGGGATCTAGAGGGGTATCGACCTTCGTGTCCCGAACGCGCCTCGGCGTTCGGGACACCGTCCGACAGACCCCCACCACTCACAAGGGACCCCCATGAGTGAGGACGTCATCCGGCCGCGTACCGTCGTCGACCCCGCCCTGCCTGAGGACGTCCGCGAGGACCTGCTCCGGGCGGCGGCGATCGCACCGCACCGCTTCCACCGCGGGACCACCACCGAGGACGACGATCCCGCCCGAACGGCGAAGGTCCACGACCGGCTTCGACGTCTGCGCGAGGCATGGGAGCGCATGTCCTGGCTGGTGGGCATCCTGACCACCGTCCTGGTCGTGGCCGGAGGCCGCCCGGGGATCGTGCTCCTTCTGGCCGCGTACGCCCTCACCCCGATCCTTCACCCCGATCTGACACGCGGGGCCCGATGGATCTGTGGCCTGGCCGGTCTCGGGGCCTTGGCGATCACGCCCCTGTGGCTGTTCGGGTCGGTGGACCCGGAGCTCCTGGTCGCGGCCCCCGCGGCGCTCCTCGCGCTCCTGGTCGGGACGGTCTCCGTGGACGTCCTCGTCGGCGAGGAGGGGAGACGGGGCACGATCGACCTTCGAGGCCGGGTCCTGTTCCCCGAGGACATCGACCCGGTCGACCACGACGCGCTGGTCGAGGTCCAGCGGACCCTCGACCTCGTGGCCGACGCCCGGGCGGAGTTCGGCGGAGAGGACCCCCTGGACACCGCCCGCGGCCTGGTGGTCCTGCGCGACCAGGAATGGCGGATCGCCTCCCTCCTCGCCCGTCGGAGAGAGCTGCGCCGCGACCACCTTCTGCGATGGCAACGGGCCACCTCGGAGCGGGTCAGAGAGGCGTTGCGCCCTCAACGCGAGCATCTGGACGCCATCGAGGGCCATATCCGGTCACGGGTCGCGCGGATCGTCGCCTATGGACGGCTGGTGGAGGAGGCGGTCGCCGCCCATCTGGAGTGGGAACAGTGCGAGGAGGCCGTGGGGGCGCTCACCGAATACGCGGAGCTGCGGGCGGAGGCGTCGCTGCTCCGCGCCGAACCGCCGGAGGTCGTCGAGCTGGCGGACACGGCCGAAGCGGCCCGACGGATCCGTGACGAGAGCGTGGCCCGGGTCCACGCCGCCGCCACGGGGCTCGACCGGGTCGAGCCCGCCGCGGTGTGACCTTCCACCCGGGCGCGGGCGACGTCGACGGGCTTCCGGGGACGGGGCCGGAGGGTGCGGGCCGGCGGTCGAGGGCCCGGTCCTAGCGCGGCCCCCGCGAGACGAACAGGAGCCCGCAGGCGGCCAGGGCGTGCGCCGTCAAGAGCGCGTGCGCCACCAGGGGACCGGCGCCCTCCCCGGTGAACACGCCCCATCCCAGAGCCGCGCCGCTCAGGAGCAGAGCGAGCAGCCCCACCGGGAACGCGGCCCGGTGGCGAACGGCCGGCCCGATCGCGGCACCGGCCGACGACAGTCCGGCCGAGGCCGCGAGCACGGCACCGGCCCATCCGGTTCCGGCACCGAGCGAGGGACCCAGGACGGCGAGGACCGAGAACGCCACGGCGTTGATCCCCCACATCACCGTGACGGCGAGCGAGGAGGCCGATCTCTCCCCCTTCGACCGACCCTCGGAAGGGGAGACGCTGTAACCGACACCGTCGAGGAACCCCCGGGCGGCCTCCGTCGGCATACTCACGACCTTCGACGCGGGCCCTTCGACAGGAACACCACCGGGAGAGGCCCCCGGAGGGGAGGGGCGCGGTACGGGGGTCCCCGCCGGGGGAGTGGGACGACGGGGTGCGGGGCCGGGGGCTCCGGAAGGCCGACCGCTTCCACCGGGAACGGGCGTACCTCGGCCGGGTGTCACCGCCCCGGCGGGCGGAGGGGCGGGACGTGGCGGGGACATCGGTCTCCCTCCCGCGGGGACCCCGCCCGGGGGAGTGCCGGAGACGGGGCGGCGCGGCTCGGGGACCCCCTCCACCGGGACGCCTCTAGGCGGCGTGCCAGGAAGCGGGACGTGCCGTGTCGGAACCCCGCCCGCCGGGGGACGCGGCACCGGAACCCCGCGCGGCCCCGTGCCCCGGGCCGTCACGCCACCGTAGGGCGCACCACCCGGCGGCGCGCCCCTACGGATCGGCACGTTCTCCAGGGTCTCCGGACGTACGCGATCCAACAGCTCCAGAGCGGCCGACGGGGTGGGCCGGGCCGCCGCATCCCGGGTCAACAGAGCCTCGATCAGCGCCCGCAGGGCCGCGCTCCGAGGGGACCCCGCCGCCTCGTTCCGGGACAGACGAGGTGGCACCGGCGACGTCAACACCGCGCTGATCATGCCCGTGATGCTGTCCCGTTTGAAGGGGGAACGCCCCTCCAACAGCGAGTACAGCGTCACGCCCAGGCTCCACAGGTCCGAGGCCGGCAGGGCCCGTTCCCCCTCGAACCGTTCCGGGGCCATGTACTCGGGCGAACCGATGTACACCCCGGTCTGCGTGAGCGCGGCGCTCCCGTCGACGTTGGCGATGCCGAAGTCGGTCAGCACCGTCCGCTCGTCCTCGGTGAACATGATGTTGGCGGGTTTGACGTCACGGTGCGTCACGCCCGCGGCGTGGGCGGCGTGCAGACCGCCCAACAACGCCCGCGCAGCCTTCTCGACCCGTTCCACCCGCATCGTCCCGTGGGCGTCGATGTGCTGTTGCGAGGAGGAACCGCTGAGCAGCTCCATCACGATCCACGGGCTCGACTCGTGCTCGAGCACGTCGTGGACGGTGACCACCGCGGTATGGCTGATCCGGGCGGTCGCCCGGGCCTCGCGCATGGTGCGGGCGTGCGCCTCGATCCGGTCCTCCTCGCTCATGCCGTCGGGGAGCAGGACCTCCTTGACCGCGACGTCCCGTTGGAGGGCGGGGTCCCAGGCACGCCACACCGTGCCCATTCCGCCTACGCCCAGCCGTTCACGAAGCTCGTAGCGGCCGACCGTCGTGTGTTCGGGCGGGGGCATCCGAACGGCCTCCCTTCTGGCGGTGCGGGCCGGCGCGCGGGACTGCCTTCGCGGGAGTGAACGCGCACCACCACGCGCGGGAGAGGGGACCGCCGTTTCGTGGATCGGTCGGAACCGGAACACCACTGTAAACCGGGGGAGGTCGCCCTGCCTCGGGGCTTTACCGCAGGTGACCGATAGTGGTCAGACCTCCGTACCGGTGTTTCGGGCGCTCGGAGACGGCGTTCACGAGCTCGTGGAACGCCGGTGCCCTCAGGGTGCCGGAGAGGTCGCCGAGCGGGTCGGAACCGTCCGGGGTCACCGCGCCGTACGTGCCTGGAGGGCGAGCTCGCGCACCGCCTCGGTGTCCCCCGGGTCGAGGAGACGCAGGTGCCCGACCAGCTCCAGCAGCTCCTCTCCGGTCACGTCGAAACGGGCCGTCCCCTGAAGAAGGCCGTGCCGGCCGTCGATACCCGGATACAGGGCCACGACGCGGTCGGTCCCGGGGAGTTCGACGAACAGGGAGTCGCCTTCCGGAACGAAGCCGGGGAGAACGTCGAAGGCGACCCGGGCCTCCCGCTCGGAGAGCCCCGGAGCCTCGATCGATCGCTCCTCGACGAACCCCTCCTCGACCGTCTCGAAGGGCATGGTGTGGACCTCCACGACCTCCCGATCGTCGTTCATGTAGGCGATCCGGAGCTCCTCCCGGTCGCCGTGGGAACGCACATGCCACGGCCTCCAGCCGGGGCCGTCCAGGACGACGAGTGGCCGGGTGTGATCACCGAGCCCGGCCGCGTCCTCGGCCACTCGGTCGAGGGTGCTCCGCTCGGCGATCCCGGCGGTGACGGCCCCGGTGATCAGGAAGGTCGCCGCCAGCGCCGCCGAGGTTCGAAGGATCACCCGGCGGTCGGTACGCCGTACGTCCTCGTCGGGGACGGACCCGGCGTCGGAGGGGAGCCAGTCACGGGAACGTCGACGGCGCTCGCACAGGAACAGGACCGCGCACAGCACGGCCAGGTGCAGGTAGGCGCCGATGATCCACGGGACCCCCTCCGCCTCCGGGCCGATGGCGCCGAGGAACGCCCCCGCTCCGGTATCGGAGAGGAACATCGACAAGGGGAGTTGGATCGCGGGCAGCGCCATCGCCAGGTACAGCAGGCAGACGAGGGCCCGGGGCCGTGGCAGGCCCACCCGTCGCAGGAACCGGTGGAGCGGGAAGGCGAGACCCACCAGGCCGACGCCGGCCAGAACGGTGAAGACCGCGGTCGAGGCGTAGGAGTCGACCTGGAAGACGAACACCCCGACGAAGAGGGAGACGAGGAACAGGGGGATCGCGCCGACCACGACGATCGGTGGGAGAAGGAACGCCAGGATCGCCGTCGCCGCGAACGGCGAGGTATCGAGGAACGAGAGGGAGCGGCTCTTCGTGGCGGGGCCGGGGGATCGGGGAGACGAAGGGGACATGCTCGCGGACACCTCCGAGGGAGAGACGGGGGATCGGTGCTCTCCGTCCGATGACGGCACGGGAGGCTCCGGTTCTCTCGGGCCGCGGTGATCGGGGGGATCAGCCGGAACGCGTGGGCAGCGCGTCCAGGAGGATCCGGGCGCTCTCCCGGGCGTGGAGGGCGGACTCGGGCGTGTCGTGGATCGCCGCCAGCATCGTCGCCCCGGCGACCAGGTTGTGCAGTTGACGGGCCAGCGAACCCGGGTCGGGGGCCGTCGTCTCCGCCGCCAGCGTGTACAGGTGGTCTCGAACGGCGGTCATGTGGTCGCGTACGGCCCGGGCGACCGGCTCGGAGTCACGGCCCAGCTCCCCGAAGGCGTTGCTGAAGGGGCAACCGCGGAACTCGGGCAGGGAGTACCAACCGTGCAGCCAGTCGAAGACCGCCAGGACACGTTCCTCGGGGACGGCGTACCGGTCGGTGTGGGCGCGTAAGGCCTCGCGGGCCCGGACGTCCCGTCTGCGCAGGTAGGCCTCGACCAGTTCGGCCTTGGACGGGAAGACCCTGTAGAGCCGTTTGAGCGGAACCCGGGCGGTATCCCGTATGCGGTCCATGCCCACCGCCTGGATCCCATGGTCGTAGAACAGGGAGTCGGCGGCGTCCAGCACCTGCGCGCGGTCGTCCGTGACGGTGTCCATATCCGGCATCTTCTCGCCCATCCAGGAGAATGTCCGTTCTTCATCGTAGTCCTCGGTGACCGGGCGGCCGGGTGGCCGGGTTCGCGGTCCGCCCTTCGACTGTCCGAGAGGTGCAGAGGGAGCCGAAGTGGGCGGCGGAGACCGTGGCGGGTCTCGCGTACTCCACTTGAAAAGCTCCGTGCCCGCGGCATAGTCTCGCGGTGTGAGAACGGGCGTTCTCATGTGTACTCAGGGACGGTCCACCGGTTCGGAGGGGGAACGTGAACGGACGCGCGTCGTCCGGTTCCTCCAGGACGGCCGGGCCGGGTGGCCGTCCCGGGGCGCATGGAGACGTCGGCGGACCTCGGGACGAGGGCGCGAGGAACCGCACGGGGGCCTTCGCGCCCTCGCCTTCGCATGAGCGGGCCCGACCGTGTTCCCCTCGCCTCGCATCCCTCCCCATCGGCCTCCCGGGCCTTCTCCCGACACCACACGCGACGACGGGCTCCCGACCCCACCGCCGGGTTCGAGCGTCCGGATATCGTGGTGCGTCGAGTCGGCCGGTGGGAAAGGTGGCGTATGTCCGTGGCGGTGGATCCGGAGTCGAACGACCTGATCGAGGTGTTCAAGGCCCTCGGCAACCCGGCGCGTCTGCGGATCATGCGATGGCTGAAGGACCCGGAGGAGCACTTCGGCGAGTACGAGCCGATCGCGGATCGTCTGTCGGTGGGCGTGTGCGTCACGCACATCCAGGAGAAGTCGGGGCTCGCCCAGTCGACCGTCTCCAGCTACATGAGCACCTTGGAGCGCGCCGGTCTCGTGCATCCCACCCGGGTGGGCAAGTGGACGCACTACCGGCGTGATGACGAACGGCTGGCCCAGGTGGCGCGGGCGATCGGAACCGATATCTGATTGACGCATCGAAATATGTCGATATGATTCGATCATGTCGACCTTCGGTGGCGTCCCCACGGCCCTCATCGTCCACGCCCACCCCGAGCCGCACTCCTTCAGTGCCGCTCAGATGGCCACCGCGGCGCGAACTCTGAACGGCGCGGGATACCACGTCGACGTGCTCGACCTCTACGCCGAAGGATGGGCGCCGGTCCTCCGGCGTGAACAGTTCGCGTCCACCGAGGACCGTTTCAAACCGCAGGCCGAACAGGTGCGCGCGGTCCGGGAGGGCACCCTCGACCGCGAGGTCGAAGCCCACCTCCAACGCCTGCTCGCCGCCGACCTGCTCGTCCTGTCGTTCCCGATGTGGTGGTTCTCGATGCCCGCCGTCCTCAAGGGCTGGGTGGACCGGGTCTTCGTGATGGGCGGGGTGTTCGGCGGCGAACACGGGTTCTTCGAAGACGCCGCCCTCGCCGGAAGACGCGCGATGCTGCTGCTCACGACCGGAGGCTCCGCCGAGGCCTTCGAGCCGGACGGCGCCTTCGGCCCGATGGACGACTTCCTGTTCCATATCCGTCGAGGCATGCTCGAGTTCGTCGGCTACGAGGTCCTCGACCCCGTGGTCACCCACAAGCCGGTCCGGATGACCGACGAGGAGCGCGGTGTCGCGCTGAGGAGGGTCGAAAGGGCGATCGCCGATGTCGCCGGGGCCGCTACGGCCCCGATCCGCCCCTGACTCGATGGGGAGCCTCCCCGGGGCGTTCTGCGCGGGGGCGTGAGCGGAGCGGCCCCTCGGGGCTCGAGGGGTCATGGCTCCCCCTGGTGCGAAAGCCTCCTTCGCCTACGGGGCGGCGTGTTTCGGGCCGGCGGCAATCAGGGCTGCGGCCGTCTCGGAAGCCGTGAAAGGAACCGGGTTCCAGTCCGATTGGTGGCCTTGTGTCCACTTTTCACTACGAAAGGTGGTGTGACGCCCCTCATAGTCCCCGTCTGGTCAGCAAATTGTGGCCTCGCGGTTTTTGGGAGTTCCGGATGTCCTTTCAAGGTCTCTACCTGGGGAAACATCATGAAAGGTCGCATTCGTACCTGTGCGTCTGGCCCCCGTGAGGGTACGAATCGGAAATCTCATCGAGTTGAACCCATCCACGAGCCCGGTGATGGAGCACCATAGAGGATGGGGTAAAGACATGCGGGGGCCTTGTGGCCGTGCGGTCGTGCGCCTGGAGGCGTGCCGGCGTGTGCGGCGTGAGGCCTCGTGGTCTGCCATCACCCCGGACGAACACACGACGCAGGAGCTCAGCAGATGACGCATCAGCACGTCCACCGGCGGGGATGGCGACGCCTCCTGATGACGTTCCTGATGCTGAGCGGCTTCATCCTGCTGCCGCTGAGCGGGGCCACCGCCAACCCCCTGTGCCCGGGGCAGCCGGCGCCCCTCCCCGAATCCGCGGGAAGCGGCTCCGACGGGCTCCTGGTGCCTCCCCAGTCCCAGTCCGCCATCGAGGGCTCACCCGACGGGCTTCCCCCCGACGCCAGCATGTACGGCCAGTACGGCACGGCCGGCACCCAATGGCACATGATCACCGAATCCTGTGTGGACGGGATGGCCAACGGTGCCCAGGCGACGATCGCCAACTCCGCCTGGGACCTGTC
The DNA here is from genome assembly GCF_000341225.1 of Nocardiopsis alba DSM 43377. Lineage (GTDB taxonomy): Bacteria > Actinomycetota > Actinomycetes > Streptosporangiales > Streptosporangiaceae > Nocardiopsis > Nocardiopsis alba. Next base: position 1,297 of record NZ_ANAC01000021.1, on the reverse strand, counting down.
CAAGACCATCAACCAGTCCACCATCACCGTCTACCAGGCCGCCACCTCCGACGGGCTGCTCGCCAGCTTCACCGAGACGGTCGAGAACGTCGTGGTCGCCCTCCGAGAAGGCGTCTGGCGGCCACTGATCCCCACCATCGTCATCCTGGGTGCCATCTGGCTCGGCTGGTACGGGCTCATCCGCAAGCGGATGACGCTCACCATCGAGTCCAGCGTGTGGATGGTCGCGGCCACCGCGCTGGGCATGTGGATCCTCATCAACCCCGCCCAGGTCATGGGGCTGGGCAGCACCCTCGTGAACTCGGGGACCCAGCTGGTGACCAGCGCGGTCGGACAGGTCCCCTACGGAGGAGGGTCGGGGGTCTGCCCGGCCGGGGCCGAGCCACCCGAACGCGCGGACTGGGAGTCGGAGGCCGACTTCCAGGTACGTCGTAACGCGGACATGATGTGGTCGAGCCTGGTCTGCCAACCGTGGATGTCGGGTCAATTCGGCAACGATAATATGGCTATCAATGCTGCTGAGATGCATGCGGAAGATCTCATGGCGGCCCAAGCCATCAGCAGGATAGAGCAGCAGCAGATCGAAGACGGTGACATTGATGCTGCAGCCTTGGTCACAGAAAAACAAGAAGCTTACGAGGGTATTGCTTCTGACATTCAGGAAAACTACCCGAGTGTCTATCCTCTTTTCTCTGGTGAGGATTCAGGAAGTCGGATCGGAGTCGCCACTCTCGCTCTCTTCGCGTCCATCTTCGCAGGAGGTCTGATCCTGGCGGGTTCGGTCGCCCTCATCGTCTTGAAGATCGGCTTCATGCTGCTCTTCATGCTCTCCCCGATCTTCCTGCTCATCGGGATCCACCCGGGCTATGGGCGTATGGTCCTGCTGCGTTGGGTGGAGCTGATGGTGGGCTTCCTGCTCAAACAGATCTTCGTGGTGCTGCTGATCGCCCTGCTGGTCATGAGCTACGGCATCGTCATGTCGACACCCATCGGGTGGGGGCTACAGATGATCCTGCTGGCCCTGTTCACCCTGGCGCTCTTCATCTACCGCAAGACCTTCGCCTACCTCTTCTCCTCGGTCAACGCGAACAGCTTCACCTCGCGGATCGTCAACGACGCCGCCCAGAGCCAGGCCTTGGGCAAGAGCGCGGCGGTCCTCCCGCCCGTCGCCTACCTCAAGGCGCAGAACTGGGGCCGTCGTCGCGGCGGGATGATCGCCGGAGCGGCCGCCGGTGTGCCGGCGAACGGAACCACCCCGACCGGAGGGGCGACCACGCCCGAGGAGTCCCAGGGCGAG